>NZ_JACHOM010000001.1:0-139211 GCF_014199865.1 Xanthomonas sp. F14
CTGCGCGGCACCAAGCGTGACGACGTCGAGCGCGGCCAGGTGCTGTGCAAGCCGGGTTCGATCAAGCCGCACACCGAGTTCGAAGCCGAAGTCTATGTGCTGTCCAAGGATGAGGGTGGTCGTCATACCCCGTTCTTCAAGGGCTACCGTCCGCAGTTCTACTTCCGCACCACCGACATCACTGGCGCCTGCCAGCTGCCGGAAGGCGTGGAGATGGTGATGCCGGGCGACAACGTGAAGATGGTCGTGACCCTGATCAACCCGGTCGCGATGGACGAAGGTCTGCGCTTCGCCATCCGTGAAGGCGGTCGTACCGTCGGCGCCGGTGTGGTTGCCAAGATCATCAAGTAAGTGCCTGCAATCCAGCGGCATTAGTCGCTGGATCTGCAAGAAGGAGGGTCGGCGCAAGCCGGCCCTTTTTTTGGTCCGGGGTCAGGGTTCGCAAACGTCCTCATAGGGCAGGGTGCTTGCGCGACCACAATCACGCCGCTATAATGCGCGGCTCGGTGTCCCTGGGTAGGGCGCTGAGTTACAGCGAAAAGAACGGCAGGATGCCGCTCGTGTTCGCCAGACCGGGAAGGTCGCGTCGCATGGAGCACTCAACAACTCACATGTTGTTGACCGTGCTCTTGTTGCGCACTATACTTTTCCGTCTGGGCAGGCCGGTTTACCGGTCTGCCTCAGTTTTTGGGCGGAGGAAATGCCCTCGCCAGCAGGATGCGCGGCGATTTCATCTACGTCAGGAATATCGGGGCAGGTATCCCAGAGGCCTTGCCCGTCGCTCTTTTAACGAAGGAAGCTTCCGTCATGTCGGAACAAAAGATCCGGATTCGGTTGAAGGCGTTCGATCATCGTTTGATCGACCGTTCGGCCAGCGAGATCGTCGAAACGGCTAAGCGGACCGGCGCGCAAGTGCGTGGCCCGATCCCGTTGCCGACCAAGATCGAACGTTACACCATCCTCGTATCCCCGCATGCCGACAAGGATGCGCGTGACCAGTACGAAACCCGCACGCACAAGCGTGTGCTCGATATCGTCGACCCGAACGACAAGACCGTGGACGCGCTGATGAAGCTCGAACTCGCGGCTGGCGTCGACGTACAGATCAAGTTGACCTGAGGACTACGACCATGACGAAGAAATATTCGTTGGGCTTCGTGGGCCGCAAGGCTGGCATGAGCCGCGTCTTCACTGAAGACGGCCGCTCGGTGCCGGTTACGCTGATCGAAGCAACTCCGAACCGCATCGCGCAGATCAAGACCGTTGAAACCGACGGTTACAGCGCAGTGCAGATTACCGTTGGCGCGCGTCGCGCCGCACTGGTCAACAAGCCGGCCGCTGGTCACTTCGCCAAGGCGAAGGTGGAAGCGGGTCGCGGCTTGTGGGAATTCCGCGTTGACGATGCGCAGCTCGGCGATTTCGCCGTCGGCGGCGAAATCAAGGCGGACATCTTCGAGGTCGGCCAGAAGGTCGACGTCCAGGGCGTCACCAAGGGTAAGGGTTTCCAGGGCACCATCAAGCGCTACAACTTCCGTATGGGCGATGCAACTCACGGTAACTCGCTGTCGCATCGCGCGCCGGGTTCGTTGGGTCAGCGCCAGACCCCGGGTCGCGTTTTCCCGGGTAAGAAGATGTCGGGCCACATGGGCGCCGTGCAGCAAAGCACGCAGAACCTGGAAGTGGTCAAGGTCGACGTCGAGCGTGGTCTGATTGCTATCCGCGGCGCCGTGCCTGGCGCAGCTGGTGGCGACGTGATCGTCCGTCCGGCGAGCAAGGCATAAGGAGAGATGACGATGGAACTCGTTATCACGGGTAGCAACAACAAGGTCTCGGTCTCCGATGCCGTGTTCGGTCGCGAATTCAGCGAAGATCTGGTTCACCAGGTCGTCGTCGCTTATCGCAATGCCGGCCGCGCTGGTACCAAGGCTCAGAAGACGCGTTCGGAAGTTGCGGGCACGACCAAGAAGTCGAAGAAGCAGAAGGGCGGCGGTGCGCGTCATGGCGCGCTGACGGCTCCGATCTTCATCGGCGGCGGCGTGACCTTTGCGGCCAAGCCGCGCAGCTTCGAACAGAAAGTCAACCGCAAGATGTACCGTGCGGCCATCTGCGCGATCTTCTCTGAGCTTAATCGCCAGGGTCGCCTGATGATCGTCGATGCGTTCGACGTCGAAACCACCAAGACCCAGGGTCTGATCGAGAAGCTGAAGGGACTGGACGTGGGCAAGCGCCCGCTGATCGTCACCGAGGAAGCGTCCGAGCACCTGTATCTGTCCGCCCGCAATCTGCCGTATGTGCAGGTGCGTGATGTGCAGGGTCTGGATCCGGTCGCTCTGGTCGGGGCCGATACGGTCGTGATCACCGCCGATGCGGTCAAGAAGGTCGAGGAGTGGCTGGCATGAGCAGCAACGAAAAAATCTTCAGCGTGCTGCGTGCTCCGCGAGTCTCCGAAAAGACCGCGCGCCTGCAGGAAATCTCCAACCAGTATGTCTTCGAAGTTTCGAACGAAGCCACCAAGGCCGATGTAAAGGCCGCGGTTGAGCAGCTGTTCGACGTCAAGGTCAAAGCAGTCAACGTGGTCAACGTCAAGGGCAAGAGCAAGTCCTTCCGTAACCGTGCTGGCAGCCGTGGCAATTGGCGCAAGGCGTACGTCCGCCTGGTTGATGGTCAGTCCATCGACGTAACGGCCAAGGCCTGAGGTCCATCCCATGCCATTGATGAAGTTCAAACCCACCTCTCCCGGCCGTCGTTCCGCCGTGCGCGTGGTCACCCCCGATCTGCACAAGGGCGCACCGCACGCGGCGCTGCTCGACTCGCAGAGCAAGTCCGGTGGTCGTAACCACCATGGCCGCATCACCGTGCGTCACGTCGGTGGTGGTCACAAGCAGCACTACCGCATCATCGACTTCAAGCGCAACAAGGAAGGTATTCCGGCGCGTGTGGAGCGGATCGAATACGATCCGAACCGTACCGCTCATATCGCCCTGCTGTGCTACGTCGACGGCGAGCGCCGCTACATCATCGCCCCCAAGGGCCTGAAGGCTGGCGACCAGGTCATTGCCGGTGCCAATGCACCGATCAAGACCGGCAACACGCTGCCGCTGCGCAACATCCCGGTCGGTACGACGGTCCACGGTATCGAGCTGAAGCCGGGTAAGGGCGCTCAGATCGCACGTGCTGCCGGTGCAGCCGTCCAGCTGGTCGCTCGCGAAGGCATCTATGCCACGCTGCGTCTGCGCTCGGGCGAAATGCGCAAGGTGCCGGTCGAGTGCCGCGCCACCATCGGCGAAGTCGGCAACGACGAGCACAACCTCGAGAAGCTGGGCAAGGCTGGCGCCAAGCGCTGGCGCGGTGTTCGTCCGACCGTTCGCGGTGCGGCCATGAACCCGGTCGATCACCCGCACGGTGGTGGTGAGGCCAAGGCTGGCCAGGGTAATCCGCATCCGGTCACCCCGTGGGGTGTTCCGACCAAGGGTTACAAGACGCGCAAGAACAAGCGCACCCAGCAATTCATCGTCCGCGATCGTAGGGGCTAATCGACCATGGCACGTTCACTTAAGAAGGGCCCGTTCGTCGATCACCACCTTGCAAAGAAGGTGGAGTCCGCTGCGGGTAGCAAGAAGCCGATCAAGACCTGGTCGCGCCGTTCGATGATCCTGCCGGAAATGGTAGGCATCACCATCGCCGTGCATAACGGCAAGAACCACATTCCGGTGCTCGTCAACGAGAATATGGTCGGCCACAAGCTCGGCGAATTTGCCGTCACCCGGACCTTCAAGGGTCACGGTGGCGACAAGAAGTCGAGCAGGTAAGGAGAGATGACGATGGAAGCGAAAGCAATCCTGCGCACCGCGCGCATCTCCCCGCAGAAGGCCCGCCTGGTCGCTGACCAGGTGCGTGGACTGTCCGCCGAACGTGCGGTCAATCTGCTGAAGTTCTCGGACAAGAAGGCTGCGCACCTGATCAAGAAGGTTGTGGAGTCGGCTATTGCCAATGCCGAGAACAATCAGGGCGCGGATGTCGACGAGCTGAAGGTCAAGACCATCATGGTTGATGAAGGTCCCTCCCTGAAGCGTTTCATGGCGCGGGCGAAAGGCCGCGGTACCCGCATCCTCAAGCGCACCAGTCACATCACTGTGATTGTCGGCGCCGCCAAGTAAGCGGAAAGGAAAAGACCATGGGTCATAAAGTTCATCCGACTGGAATTCGCCTTGGCATCGCCAAGGACTGGAATTCCAAGTGGTACGCAAGCAAGGCCGACTTCGCCGCCTACCTGGCAGCCGACCTGAAAGTGCGTGAAATGCTGCGCAAGAAGCTCGCGCAGGCAGGTATCAGCAAGATCTTGATCGAGCGCCCTGCCAAAACCGCCCGCGTGACGATTCACACCGCCCGTCCGGGCGTGGTGATCGGCAAGCGTGGCGAGGACATCGAAAAGCTGCGTAAGGAAGTGAGCGCGATGATGGGTGTTCCTGCCCACATCAACGTCACCGAAGTGCGCAAGCCGGAGCTGGATGCGCAGCTGGTCGCCGAGTCGATCGCGCAGCAGCTTGAGCGTCGCATCATGTTCCGCCGCGCAATGAAGCGCTCGGTCGGCAACGCGATGCGCTTGGGTGCCCTGGGCATCAAGGTCAATGTGGCTGGCCGCCTCAACGGTGCAGAAATCGCCCGTTCGGAGTGGTACCGCGAAGGCCGCGTGCCGCTGCACACGCTACGTGCCGACATCGATTACGGTTTTGCCGAGGCGTCCACGACGTACGGCATCATCGGCATCAAGGTCTGGATCTATAAGGGTGAGGTCTTCGACTTCTCCCAGGTTGGCCAGGAGAAGCAGGACGACAGCCCGCGCAACGATCGTAACGATCGCGGCGACCGTGGTGACCGTCCTTCGCGCCCGGCTCGTGAAGCGAGGTAACGGCAATGTTGCAACCCAAGCGAACCAAATATCGCAAGATGCACAAGGGCCGTAACGACGGCCTGGCATGGAGCGGAAACGCCGTCAGCTTCGGCGAGTACGGCCTCAAGGCAACCGCGCACGGTCAGCTGACCGCGCGTCAGATTGAAGCAGCACGTCGTACGATCAGCCGCCACGTCAAGAAGGGCGGCAAGATGTGGATTCGTGTGTTCCCCGACAAGCCGATCACCAAGAAGCCGATCGAAGTCCGCATGGGCTCCGGTAAGGGCAACGTGGAGTACTGGGTCGCGCAGATTCAGCCGGGCCGCATGATCTATGAAATCGAGGGTATTCCCGAGGATATCGCACGTGAGGCGTTCCGCCTTGCCGCCGCGAAATTGTCGGTGACCACCACTTTCGTGACCCGGACGGTGCGCTGATGGATATCAAACAACTCCGCGAGAAGTCGGCTGACGAACTGAAGGCCCACCTGACCGATCTGCGTAAGGAGCAGTTCTCGCTCCGTATGCAGCAGGTCACCGGCCAGCTGCCGAAGACCCACGATACCCGCCGGGTGCGCCGCGAGATTGCTCGCGTCAAGTACCTGCTCGGCAGCACCAAGTAAGGACGGCCGCGATGAGCGACAACAACGAAAAGCAAGCGCTGCGCACGGTCGAAGGCCGTGTCGTCAGCAACAAGATGGACAAGACGGTCACCGTGTTGGTGGAGCGCCAGGTCAAGCACCCGTTGTACGGTAAGTACATCAAGCGCTCGTCCAAGCTCCACGCACACGACGCCGACAATGCCTGCAACGAAGGCGATGTCGTGCGTGTGACCGAGATTGCTCCAATGTCCAAGACCAAGAACTGGCGGGTGGTCGAAATCGTCACCCGTTCGGCCGAATAAGGGAGATCTGAATCATGATCCAGATGCAGAGCTACCTCGATGTCGCCGACAATTCGGGTGCCAAGGAAGTGATGTGCATCAAGGTGCTGGGCGGCTCCAAGCGCCGTTACGCACACATTGGCGACATCATCAAGGTGACCGTCAAGGACGCCATTCCGCGCGGTAAGGTCAAGAAGGGCGAAGTCTACGACGCCGTCGTGGTGCGTACCCGCAAGGGTGTGCGCCGTCCCGACGGTTCGCTGATCCGCTTCGATGGCAACGCCGCTGTGCTGTTGAACAATAAGCAGGAGCCGATCGGGACCCGCATCTTCGGGCCGGTGACGCGCGAGCTGCGTTCCGAGAAGTTCATGAAGATCGTCTCGCTCGCTCCCGAAGTGCTGTGAGCGGAGGACATATACATGGCTAACCGTATCAAGAAGGGCGACCAGGTCGTCATCAACACCGGCAAGGACAAGGGTAAGCAGGGTGAAGTTGTGCGTGTGGATGGCGATCGCGTGATCGTCTCCAATGCCAACGTCATCAAGCGCCACACCAAGCCGAACCCGCAGGCGGGTGTCGCCGGCGGCGTGGTCGAGCGTGAAGCGTCGATCCATATCTCCAACGTCAATATCGTCAACCCGGCAACGGGCAAGGGCGAGCGCGTTGGCTTCAAGGTGCTGGAGGATGGACGCAAATTGCGTGTGTTCCGCTCCAGCGGTGAGGCGCTCGACGCCTGAGGAATGCGATCATGAACACTCGTCTCGAAAAGTTTTACAAGGAAAACGTGGTGCCGGCCCTGATGAAGGAATTCGGCTACACCAATCCGATGGAAGTGCCGAAGCTGGTCAAGGTCACGCTCAACATGGGCGTGGGCGAGGCGGCTACCAACAAGAAGATTCTGGAAAATGCGGTCGCCGACATGTCCAAGATCTCCGGTCAGAAGCCGGTGGTCACCAAGTCGCGCGTTTCGGTCGCATCGTTCAAGATTCGTGACGGTTGGCCGATCGGCTGCAAGACCACGTTGCGTCGCGCCAAGATGTACGAGTTTCTGGATCGTCTGATCAACATCTCGCTGCCGCGCGTGCGCGACTTCCGTGGTGTTTCGGGTCGCTCCTTTGACGGTCGTGGCAACTTCAACATGGGTGTGAAGGAACAGATCATCTTCCCGGAAATCGACTTCGACGCCGTCGACGCGATCCGCGGTATGGATATCGCCATCACCACCACCGCCAAGACGGATGCGGAAGCGAAGGCGCTGCTGGCAGCGTTCAAGTTCCCGTTCCGTAACTGACCGTCGAGGACATCCGAAATGGCAAAGACCTCCATGATCCACCGCGACATCAAGCGTGCAAAGCTGGCGAAGAAATTCGCCGGCAAGCGTGATGCGCTGAAGAAGATCCTCTCCAGCCAGGATGCGTCCTACGAAGAGAAGATCGACGCGTCGACCAAGTTGCAGAAGCTGCCGCGCGATTCGTCGCCGAGCCGCCACCGCAACCGTTGCGAGTTGTCCGGTCGTCCGCGCGGTGTCTACCGCAAGTTCGGTCTGGGTCGCAACATGCTGCGCAAAGCCACCATGAACGGCGACGTTCCGGGCCTGCGCAAGGCAAGCTGGTAACAGCATTGCCGGTCGCTCGCGGCCGGCTTGAGCAGGATGGTTCTGTTCAACATGGGAGTCCGACGCAGGTCGGGCTCTTTTGTCGTATACTTCCGCTTCTGTCTTGCCCGCACGGGCCTGGCATGGCGTAAAGGGTCCTGGCCCATCCCCAGGAAAACACAAGATTTTCGCGAAAGCGGATATCGGTGCACTCAAAGGTACTCATATGAGCATGACTGATCCCATCGCCGACCTGCTGGTACGCATCAAGAATGCGGCCGCGGTTGGTAAGCAGACGGTGAAATTGCCGTCGTCCAAGATCAAGGTCGCGATCGCCCAGGTCCTGAAGGACGAGGGTTACATCACCGACCTGCGCGTGACAGCGACCGAGAACAACAAGTCGGAGCTGGAAATCGTGCTGAAGTATTTCGAAGGCCGTCCGGTCATCGAGACCCTGAAGCGTTTCTCGCGCTCGGGTCTGCGCCAGTACCGCGGCAAGACCGAGCTGCCCAAGGTCCTGGGTGGCCTGGGTATCGCCATCATTTCCACGTCGAAGGGCATCATGACCGATGCGCAGGCTCGCGAAGCCGGCGTTGGTGGTGAAGTCCTGTGCTTCGTGGCCTAAGGGAAGGAATCGATCATGTCCCGTGTAGCCAAGAAGCCTGTCTCCCTTCCGAAGGGTGTTGAACTCAAGGTCCAGCCCGAGCTGGTCAGCGTCAAGGGCCCGAAGGGCACCCTGACCCTGCCGAAGCCGGTTGGCGTCGAAATCGCCGTTGACGGCGACGTTGCCACGCTGTCGGCCAACGAGCCGTCGCAGATCGCCATCACCGGCACCGTGCGCGCCATCCTTGCCAATATGGTCAAGGGCGTGTCCGAAGGCTTCGAGCGCAAGCTCGAGCTGGTGGGCGTCGGTTACCGTGCCGCCATGCAGGGCAAGGACCTGAGCCTGGCGCTCGGCTTCTCGCACCCGCTGGTGTTCGTGGCGCCGGAAGGCATCACGCTGTCGACCCCGACCCAGACCGAAATCGTGGTCCAGGGCGCCGACAAGCAGCGCGTCGGCGAAGTTGCCGCCAAGATTCGCGGTTTCCGTCCGCCGGAGCCCTACAAGGGCAAGGGTGTGAAGTACGCCGGTGAAGTCATCATTCGCAAGGAAGCCAAGAAGGCGTAATGCAGGTCCCTCTGCTAGGAGCCCGGCCATCCATGGCCGGACTTTTCGATGCAAAAGCCTGCTTCCTTCAGCTTCCGTAGGATAAATATCATGAGCATCAACAAGAACATCGCCCGTCTGCGTCGCGCCAAGTCCACCCGTTCGCACATCCGTGAACTGGGCGTCGCTCGCCTGTCGGTGCTGCGCACCGGCCAGCATCTGTATGCGCAGGTCTTCACCGCCGACGGCTCCAAGGTGATCGCGGCGGCGAACACCCTGCAGGCCGACGTCAAGGAAGGCCTCAAGAACGGCAAGAACAGCGATGCGGCCGTCAAGGTTGGCAAGCTGATCGCCGAGCGCGCCAAGGCTGCGGGCATCGAGAAGGTCGCATTCGACCGCTCGGGCTATCGCTACCATGGCCGTATCAAGGCGCTGGCCGACGCAGCTCGCGAAGGCGGCCTGCAGTTCTAAGCACTGCTGCGGATGTGGCCATCGGCCACATCCGCGTTACCGCCGGCAGGGGAGATGCCGGACCGTCCCGTTCTTTTGCAACGGTGCCGGGAACACAGCGTGACTTCACAACCATAAGCGGCTTCGAGCCGTACATACCCAATCAATCAAGGAATCAAGATGGCAGAAGAACGTGCACCGCGGGGTCGTGATCGCGACCGTAACCGCGAAGAGAAAGTCGACGATGGCATGATCGAAAAGCTGGTCGCGGTCAATCGCGTCAGCAAGACGGTCAAGGGCGGTCGCCAGTTCACCTTCACCGCGTTGACCGTGGTCGGCGATGGTCTGGGCAAGGTCGGTTTCGGTTATGGCAAGGCGCGCGAAGTGCCGGTCGCCATCCAGAAGTCGATGGAGCAGGCGCGCAAGAACCTGGCGACTGTCGATCTGAACAACGGTACCTTGTGGCATGCCGTCAAGTCCGGCCATGGCGCAGCACGCGTCTACATGCAGCCGGCGTCGGAAGGTACGGGCGTCATCGCCGGCGGTGCCATGCGCGCCGTGCTGGAAGCGGTCGGCGTCAAGAACGTGCTGGCCAAGGCGGTTGGTTCGCGTAATCCGATCAACCTGGTCCGTGCAACCCTGAAGGGTCTGTCGGAAGTGCAGTCGCCGGCCCGTGTTGCGGCCAAGCGCGGCAAGAAGGTGGAGGAGCTCAACCATGGCTAAGGACACCAACAAGACCGTGAAGGTGCGCCTGGTGCGTGGCCTGCGTGGAACCCAGTCGCGTCACCGCCTGTCGGTGCGTGCGTTGGGCCTGAATAAGCTCAACGATGTGCGTGAACTGAAGGACAGCCCGCAGGTTCGCGGTCTGATCAATACCGTTCACTACCTCGTCAAGGTTGAGGACTAATCCCATGACTTTGCATCTCAATGACCTCAAGCCCGCCGACGGCGCCCGTACCGAGCGCACCCGCGTCGGTCGTGGCATCGGCTCCGGCCTCGGCAAGACCTGCGGCCGCGGCCACAAGGGTTCGTTCGCTCGCAAGGGCGGCGGCAAGATCAAGGCCGGCTTCGAAGGCGGCCAGACGCCGATGCAGCGCCGTCTGCCGAAGATCGGCTTCCGTTCCAAGATGGCGCGTGACAGTGCCGAAGTGTTGTCCTACCAGCTGGACAAGCTGGAAGCCGGTGAGATCGACTTTGCAGCGCTGCGTGCGGCCAATCTGGTCCCGAGCCGCGCCAAGAAGGCGAAGATCGTGCTGAAGGGCGAGCTGAGCAAGAAGTTCGTGCTGAAGGGTGTCGCCGCAAGTGCGGGCGCCAAGGCAGCAATCGAAGCTGCCGGCGGCAGCGTAGAGGAGTAATCGGCAGATGGCGCAGGCTGGCATTGGTAACCTCGGTGGCGGGCTCGGCAAGTTCACGGAACTTCGCCAGCGGCTACTGTTCGTCCTCGGGGCATTGATCGTCTATCGCATCGGCTGCTATGTGCCGGTGCCGGGCGTGAATCCCGATGCCATGCTTTCGTTGATGCAGGCGCAGGGCGGCGGCATCGTGGACATGTTCAACATGTTCTCGGGCGGCGCCCTGCACCGTTTCAGTATTTTTGCGTTGAACGTGATGCCGTATATCTCGGCATCGATCGTGATCCAGTTGGCCACGCACATCTTTCCCGCCCTCAAGGCGATGCAGAAGGAAGGCGAATCCGGCCGACGCAAGATCACCCAGTATTCGCGCATCGGTGCGGTGCTGCTGGCGGTGGTGCAGGGCGGCAGTATCGCGCTGGCACTACAGAACCAGACCGCGCCTGGTGGCGCTCCGGTGGTGTACGCGCCGGGCATGGGTTTCGTGCTCACCGCAGTGATTGCACTGACCGCCGGCACCATCTTCCTGATGTGGGTGGGCGAGCAGGTCACCGAGCGTGGCATCGGTAACGGCGTGTCGCTGATCATCTTTGCCGGCATCGTTGCAGGCCTTCCGTCGGCGGCAATCCAGACCGTCGAGGCCTTCCGCGAAGGCAATCTGAGCTTCATTTCGCTGCTGTTGATCGTCATCACCATTCTGGCGTTCACGTTGTTCGTGGTGTTTGTCGAGCGCGGGCAGCGACGTATCACGGTCAATTACGCGCGCCGCCAGGGCGGCCGCAATGCGTACATGAACCAGACCTCGTTCCTGCCGCTGAAGCTCAACATGGCAGGCGTGATTCCGCCGATCTTCGCGTCCAGCATCCTGGCCTTCCCGGCCACGCTGTCGATGTGGTCGGGTCAGGCGGCGTCGGGCAGTGGCGTGGGTTCGTGGCTGCAGAAGATTGCCAATGCGCTTGGGCCTGGCGAACCGGTGCACATGCTGGTGTTCGCTGCGCTGATCATCGGCTTCGCGTTCTTCTATACCGCGCTGGTGTTCAACTCGCAGGAAACCGCCGACAACCTCAAGAAGTCTGGCGCACTGATTCCGGGTATCCGTCCGGGAAAGGCGACAGCTGACTATGTGGACGGCGTGCTGACCCGGCTGACCGCAGCGGGTTCGTTGTACCTGGTGATCGTCTGCCTGCTGCCGGAAATCATGCGTACCCAGCTGGGCACCTCGTTCCACTTCGGTGGCACGTCGTTGTTGATTGCCGTGGTGGTGGTGATGGACTTCATCGCGCAGATCCAGGCCCATCTGATGTCGCATCAGTATGAGAGCCTGCTGAAGAAGGCCAACCTCAAGGGTGGCTCGCGCGGCGGTCTGGCGCGCAGTTAAGTGGTACACTAGATCTTCATTGCGTGAAGACGGCCTGGTTCCCGGGCCACGATCTTCCGATCAGAAGGGCGGCTCGCGCGACGTCTCGCGCGCGGGTGTGACGAGGTGGTCCTGTGCGGGAGTAGTACAGGCGATTCGGAGAAGTTTTCTGGATCAACATCGTCCGGCGCCGGAGCGAGGGCACACTCCCCACGCCGGGTCCATGGAACTTTTGGTTCCACGGGCTTCAAAGCAATCCGAGGCCTTGCTACAATTCCGAGTTCACTTTTGATCCATCCTGCCGGATGGCGCCTGGGCGCTGTCGGGCCATCACTCAGTTGGAGAATCGCGTCATGGCGCGTATTGCAGGCGTCAACCTGCCAGCCCAGAAGCACGTCTGGGTCGGGTTGCAAAGCATCTACGGCATCGGCCGTACCCGTTCGAAGAAGCTCTGCGAATCCGCAGGCGTTACCTCTACCACGAAGATTCGTGATCTGTCCGAACCCGAAATCGAGCGCCTGCGCGCCGAGGTCGGCAAGTATGTCGTCGAAGGCGACCTGCGCCGCGAAATCGGTATCGCGATCAAGCGACTGATGGACCTGGGCTGCTATCGCGGTCTGCGTCATCGCCGTGGTCTCCCGCTGCGTGGTCAGCGCACCCGTACCAACGCCCGCACCCGTAAGGGTCCGCGCAAGGCGATCAGGAAGTAAGGGATAGATCATGGCAAAGCCAGCAGAAAAGAAAACGAAGAAGAAGATCAAGCGCGTCATCACTGACGGCGTCGCTCACGTCCACGCTTCGTTCAACAACACCATCGTCACCATCACCGATCGCCAGGGCAATGCACTGTCGTGGGCCACGTCCGGCGGCGCCGGTTTCCGTGGTTCGCGCAAGTCGACCCCGTTCGCTGCTCAGGTTGCCGCCGAAAAGGCTGGCCGCGCTGCGCTCGACTACGGCGTGAAGTCGCTGGAAGTGCGTATCAAGGGTCCGGGTCCGGGCCGTGAGTCGGCCGTGCGTTCGTTGAACAACGTGGGCTACAAGATCACCAACATCATCGACGTGACGCCAATCCCGCACAACGGGTGCCGTCCGCCGAAGAAGCGTCGCGTCTAAAGGGAGCGATAAGAAATGGCTCGTTATATCGGTCCTACCTGTAAGCTCGCCCGCCGCGAAGGCGTCGATCTTTCCCTCAAGAGCCCGGCGCGCGCGCTGGACTCCAAGTGCAAGCTTGAGCAGAAGCCCGGCCAACACGGCGCGGCTCGCAAAGGCAAGCTCTCCGACTATGCCACCCAGCTGCGCGAAAAGCAGAAGGTCAAGCGCATCTACGGTTTGCTGGAGCGTCAGTTCCGCAACTACTACAAGAAGGCCTCGACCAAGAAGGGCAACACCGGCGAGAACCTGCTGCAGTTGCTGGAAACCCGTCTGGACAACGTCTGCTACCGCATGGGCTTTGCCGTCACCCGTCCGGCCGCGCGCCAGCTGGTGTCGCACCGTGGCGTGCTGGTCAATGGCAAGTCGGTGAATCTGGCTTCGTACCAGATCAAGGCTGGCGATGCGATCACGCTGTCGGAAAAGGCACAGAAGCAGCTTCGCGTGCAGGAAGCCCTGACCGTGGCTGAGCAGCACGACATGACGCCGTCGTGGGTCGAAGTCGATTCGAAGAAGTTCAGCGGCGTGTTCAAGGCCGTTCCGGATCGCGCTGACCTGCCTTCGGATATCAACGAAGCGCTGATCGTCGAGTTGTATTCGAAGTAATTCACATTGGAGAGCCTCCGGCACCGCCGGAGGTTCGCAGGAGACCCCGCAACATGACGGTTACCGCCAACCAGGTTCTGCGCCCCCGTGGTCCGCAGATCGAACGTCTTACCGACAATCGCGCAAAGGTCGTGATCGAGCCCTTGGAGCGCGGTTACGGGCACACGCTGGGCAATGCCCTGCGTCGTGTGCTGTTGTCGTCGATCCCGGGTTTTGCGATCACCGAGGTCGAGATCGACGGCGTGCTGCACGAGTACACCACGGTCGAAGGGCTGCAGGAAGACGTGCTTGACGTCCTGCTCAACCTGAAAGACGTGGCGATTCGTATGCATAGTGGCGACAGCGCGACGCTGTCGTTGTCCAAGCAGGGTCCGGGCACGGTCACTGCGGCCGACATCAGGACCGATCACAACGTCGAGATCATCAACGGCGACCACGTGATCTGCCACCTGACCAAGGACACGGCGCTGAACATGCGCCTGAAGATCGAGCGTGGTTTCGGCTATCAGCCGGCTGCCGCGCGTCGTCGTCCGGACGAAGAGACCCGCACCATCGGTCGTCTGATGCTGGATGCGTCGTTCTCGCCGGTGCGTCGCGTTGCCTATGCCGTGGAAGCTGCGCGCGTTGAACAGCGCACCGACCTCGACAAGCTGGTGATCGATATCGAAACCAACGGCACGATCGATGCCGAGGAAGCCGTGCGCACCGCCGCCGACATCCTCAGCGATCAGCTGTCGGTGTTCGGCGATTTCACCCACCGCGATCGCGGTGCGGCCAAGCCGGCTGCCAGCGGCGTGGATCCGGTGCTGCTGCGCCCGATCGACGACCTCGAGCTGACCGTGCGTTCGGCCAACTGCCTGAAGGCCGAGAGCATCTACTACATCGGTGATCTGATCCAGAAGACCGAAGTGGAGCTGCTCAAGACCCCGAACCTCGGCAAGAAGTCGCTGACCGAAATCAAGGAAGTGCTGGCACAGCGCGGCCTTGCACTGGGCATGAAGCTGGAGAACTGGCCGCCGGCCGGTGTCGCCCAGCACGGCATGCTTGGTTAATGCATCACCGCATGGGCGTCTTCGGGCGCCCATGCTGTTTTTTTACATCGACGGGCCAAAGCCCGCGGTGACATCCGGTCAAAGGACGGCCGGCTCGGACCAACCGCAGTCCATTCAACAGCGCCAGGATGGCGACAGCGTCTCTCAAGCAGTCTCAACATTCCTCAGGAAATCACACTCATGCGTCACCAGAAATCCGGTCGTAAATTCAACCGCACCAGCGCGCACCGCGAAGCCATGTTCCGCAATATGGCCGCGTCGCTGTTCAAGCACGAGCTGATCAAGACCACCTTGCCGAAGGCCAAGGAACTGCGTCGCGTCGCCGAGCCGCTGATCACCATCGGCAAGGTCGATGGCGTTGCCAATCGTCGTCTGGCGTTCGCTCGCCTGCGCGACAAGGAAGCAGTGGGCAAGCTGTTCGTCGAACTGGGCCCGCGTTACGCGACCCGTCCCGGCGGCTACCTGCGCATCCTGAAGGCCGGCTTCCGTGCCGGTGACAATGCGCCGATGGCGTATGTCGAGCTGGTCGACCGTCCGGTCGTCGCCGAGGAAGTGGCCGAGTAATCGGTTCGCCCTTCGCAAAGATTCTCGAAAAGCCCGGCTAGCGCCGGGCTTTTTTATTGCCTGTGCCGGACCATGGCGGTCGGTCTTGGTATGGGTGTTTCGGCAACAGCGCAGCGATGTGCATGCCTCAACCAGGATCAAGCTCACCGCCGCAAAGGCGGCCGTCTACGGGCGGTGTCGAGGGTCTGCAGGCCGACACATGACTGGCGACATGCATGGCTGCACCGGGCCTGCTGCCGGGCGACCTGCCCGATGCAGGCATCCGTGGTCACCGCGGCAGCGATGGCTGATAATCGGGCATTCGATCCTAGGCAAGCGGTAGCGATGAATCCATTTCGTTGGGGTTTCCGGGCGCAGTTCTTGCTGGGCTTTCTTGCCTGCGCAGGATTGCTTGCCTATGCGATCTACGTACAGCTGCATCTTGGGCTGGAGCCATGCCCGCTATGCATCTTCCAGCGGATCGCGTTTGCGGCGCTGGCGCTGTTGTTTCTGCTGGGCGCGTTGCATGGGCCGCGCACAGCGGGCACGCGCAAGCTCTATGGCGTGCTGAGCTTCATCGCTGCCGGCGTCGGCATGGGCATCGCGGCGCGGCATGTCTGGGTGCAGATCCGGCCCAAGGACATGATGTCCTCGTGCGGGCCGCCGTTGAGCTTCCTGAGCGAGACGATGGGACCGTTCGAAGTGTTCCGCACCGTGCTGACCGGCACCGGCGACTGCGGCAATATCGATTGGCGCTTTCTGGGCCTGAGCATGCCGATGTGGAGCATGCTGTGGTTCGTGGGCCTGGCGCTGTGGGCGCTGTACGCCGGCTTCAGGCAGCGTGGTCCGCGCAAACTGTTCTGATCGTTTCGTTCCGGCGCTGGCCGGCGCCCGAGATTTCTGGAGTTCACGATGTCCGCTTCCCCTCATTCGTCCGTCAACCAGGCAGAGCAGTGGTCGCCGCAGAGCTGGCGGCAGCGTCCGGCGTTGCAGATGCCGGTCTACCCGGACGCCGTTGCGTTGGAACACACGCTGGGCGAGTTGCGGCAGCTGCCGCCGCTGGTGACCTCCTGGGAAATCTTTGCGCTCAAGCGCCAGCTGGCGGAGGCGCAGGAAGGCAAGCGCTTCCTGCTGCAGGGCGGCGATTGCGCCGAGAACTTCAGCGATTGCGAATCGGGCACGATCTCCAATCGCCTGAAGGTGCTGCTGCAAATGAGCCTGGTGCTGGTGCATGGCCTGCACCTGCCGGTGGTGCGGGTAGGGCGCTTTGCGGGGCAGTACGCCAAGCCGCGTTCGGCCGACACCGAAACCCGCGACGGGGTGACCTTGCCGAGCTACCGCGGCGATGTGATCAACGCGCCAGCCTTCACCGAAGCGGCGCGCGTGCCGGATCCGCAGCGCATGATCACCGCGCATTCGCGCTCGGCGATGACGATGAATTTCGTGCGCGCTCTGATCGACGGCGGCTTTGCCGACCTGCACCATCCCGAATACTGGAATCTGGACTGGGTGGGGTATTCGCCGCTGGCGGCGGACTACCAGAAGATGGTGGCATCGATCGGCGATGCGGTGCGCTTTATGGAGACCCTGTCCGGCGCGGAGGTCTACAACCTCAATCGCATCGACTTCTACACCTCGCACGAGGCGCTGTTGCTGCCGTACGAGGAAGGCCTGACCCGGCAGGTGCCGCGCCAGTGGGGCTGGTTCAACCTGAGCACGCATTACCCGTGGATCGGCATGCGTACTGCTGCGCTGGATGGCGCGCATGTGGAATACCTGCGTGGCGTGCGTAACCCGATCGCGATCAAGGTGGGGCCATCGGTGCAGCCGGATCAGCTGTTGCGTCTGATCGACGTGCTCAATCCCGAAGACGAACCCGGCCGCCTGAGCTTCATCCATCGCATGGGTGCGGCGCAGATCGCCGAGAAGTTGCCGCCGCTGCTGGAGGCGGTCAAGCGCGATGGACGTCGGGTGTTGTGGGTGTGCGATGCGATGCACGGCAATACCGAAAGCACCGGAAATGGCTATAAGACACGGCGTTTCGACAATATCCGCAGCGAGGTCGAGTTGTCCTTCGATCTGCATGCGGCCGCCGGGACGCGGCTGGGCGGGGTGCATCTGGAACTGACCGGCGAAGACGTCACCGAATGCACCGGTGGCGCGCGCGAGTTGACCGAGCGCGATCTGGAGCGCGCCTACCGCTCCAGCGTGGATCCGCGGCTGAACTACGAGCAGTCGCTGGAAATCGCAATGGCGATCGTGCGCAAGCAACAGCAGGTGGCGTCGCAACCGCTGGGCGCGTGATGTCACCGTACGCATGACGTGATGCTCATGCCGCGTGCGGCATGATGCTGCAGCCATCCCTCTTTCCCCCCCACAGGAGGAACGGTTTGACTGCCGATTGGAACGTCATCCGCGAATACGCAATCCCGCTTGGTGCCGCGCTGCTGGCGGGCATCGTCACCTGGTCGTTGATGCTGTGGCTGTTTCGCCGCATGCAGGGCCGCGACTATCGCCGTGCACGCATCATTCGCGTGGTCACGCTGCCGGCTGCCTTCATCCTGCCGCTGCTGTTTCTGGGCGTCGCCACCGAAGCGACGCCGCTATCCGGCAAGGGGCTGGCGGCGATGCAGCATCTGCTGCACGTCGGCATCGTTGGCTGCGTGACCTGGCTGTTGGTGCGCGCGGTCGCCGCCGGCGAGATGGCGATCCTGCGCAGCAACCCGATCGAGGTGTCCGACAACCTGACCGCACGGCGCATCCAGACCCAGACACGCGTGCTGAGCCGGGTGGTGATGGGCGCGGTGATCCTGCTCGGCATCTCGGTGGTACTGCTTGGCTTCGAGCAGGTACGCCAGATCGGCAAGACGCTGCTGGCATCGGCCGGCATCATCGGCCTGGTGGCCGGTATCGCGGCCAAGCCGGTGTTCGGCAACCTGATCGCCGGTCTGCAGATCGCCCTGACCCAGCCGATCCGGCTGGACGATGTGGTGATCGTGGAAGGCGAATGGGGCCGCATCGAGGAGATCGGTAGCTCGTATGTGGTGGTGCGGATCTGGGACGAGCGGCGGATGGTGGTGCCGTTGACCTGGTGGATCGAGCACCCGTTCCAGAACTGGACGCGCAGTAGCGCCGACCTGCTCGGTACCGCATTCCTGTGGCTGGATTACCGCACCCCGATCGCGGCGGTGCGCGCCGAGCTGGAGCGCATTTGCAAGAGCGAGCCGCTGTGGGATGGACGCGTGTGCGTGACCCAGGTGACCGAAACCAGCGAGAGCACGATCCAGGTACGCCTGCTGGTGAGCGCGCGCAATTCCGGCGATGCGTTCGATCTGCGCTGCATCAGCCGCGAGCGCATGATCGACTTCCTGACCCGCGAGCACCCTTACGCACTGCCCAGGATTCGCGCCGAAATCGCCGCGCAGGAAAAGCCACCCCTGCGTGCTGCCGCACCGATCGCCCAGGAGAGCGTGCGCTCGCCTGGTGCCGAAGACGGCGAGCCTGCGACTACGGTGTAGCTGCAGGCGCGGCCGCCGGCGCGCTGGGCGCAGTCGGCGCATAGCGGGGCGCAATACGCGCCTTGCTGCGTTGTTCGTAGGCGTAGGCCAGTTCGATCAGGCGCGGCTCGCTCCAGGCGCTGCCCATGAACAATAGGCCCAGCGGCAGGCCCTGGGTCTGTCCCATCGGCACGCTCAGGCTGGGATAGCCGGCTACCGCAGCCGCACCATAGCCGGCTCCGGGAAAGGTGTCGCCCTTGACCAGGTCGGTGACCCAGGCAGCACCGGTGGTCGGCACGATCAGCGCATCCAGGCGATCGGCCTGCAGCGCGGCGTCGATGCCGTCCGGCCCGGCCAGCCGTTTGGCAGTAGCGCGGGCCGTGAGATAGGCGGCATCGTCCAGTCCGGCCTCGGCCTGCGCCTGCTCGAACAGCTCCTGCCCGAAGTAGGGCATCTCACGCTGCGCGTGGCTGCGATTGAAGGCGATCAGCTGCTCCAGGCTCGACACCGGCGCGGCGTGGCTGCGCAGATACGCGTTCAGGCCGGCCTTGAATTCGACCAACAAGACCGTTTGCTCGGCGGCGTCCCACTGGCCCTCGGTCGCCAGGCTGGTTTCGATCACGGTGGCGCCAGCGGCGCGCAGCGTCTGCACGGCGCGCTCCAGCGTGGCGGCAATGGCCGGATCTTCGCGCAAGGGATTGCGCAGCAGGCCCAGGCGGGCGCCGCGCAGGCCATCGGGTCTGAGATGCGCCAGATAATCCGGCGCGGACGTCGGTGCAGTGCGCGCCGCCGGATCCTGCGGGTCGGGCGCGGCAATCGCCTGCAGCACCGCGGCCGCATCGGCGACGCTGCGCGACATCGGGCCGGCGGTGTCCTGGCTGGCCGAGATCGGAATGATGCCGTCGCGGCTGACCAGGCCCACAGTCGGCTTGAGCCCGACCAGGCCGTTCACCGAGGCCGGGCAGGTGATGCTGCCGTCGGTTTCGGTGCCGATGCCGACCGTGGCCAGGCTGGCGGCGATCGCCGCGCCGGTGCCGGCACTGGAGCCGCAGGGATTACGATCCAGCGCGTACGGATTGCGGGTCAGCCCGCCGCGTGCGCTCCAGCCGGAGCTGGACTTGGTGGAGCGGAAGTTGGCCCACTCGCTCAGGTTGGTCTTGCCCAGGATCACCGCGCCAGCGGCGCGCAGGCGCTGCACCAGAAACGCATCGCGGCCGGGCCTGAAATCGGCCAATGCCAGCGAGCCGGCGCTGTTGACCATCGGCAGCGCATCGATGTTGTCCTTAAGCAGTACCGGAATGCCATGCAGGGGCCCGCGCACATGGCCAGCGTGGCGTTCGGCGTCCAATGCACGTGCGTCGGCTTCGGCCTGCGGGTTGAGTTCGATCACCGAATTGAGAGTGGGCCCGGCGCGATCGATGGTGGCGATACGCTGCAGGTATGCGCGGGTCAGGTCCAGGCTGCTGGTCGTGCCAGACGCCATGCGTGCCTGCAGGCCGACGATGTCGGCGTCGATCAGATCGTCTTGCCTGGCAGTGGCTGCGTTGGCACCGGCCGGGGTCAGGCTTTCGGTATGCGCACAGCCGCACAGCGCAAGCAGCAGCGCGAAGGACAAGGTGGTGGATCGCATTGGCGGTGTTCCCCGGGGGACTGTTCGCAGGCTAACGGCGCTGCGGCGGGGTGACAATGTGTATGACATGCCCGCAGACGGGCAGGGGGCCTCAGCGGCGCCGGCGCTTGATCAGATCGCGTGCCAGCACGCCGACCACGATCAGATTGATCACCAGCACGCCCCAGGCGGTCCAGCCGGGATGGCGGACGATGGCGTAGATATCGAACGGCAGATAGATGGCCGCCGACAGGCAGCCCAGCAGTGACGCCCAGGCCTTGGCGCGCCACAGACCCCAGGCCTCCACCACGTGCAGCAGGCCATAGGCCAGCATTGCGGCAGCAGCCAGATGGACGGCGTCGGGACTGATGGTCTTGAGCAACGACGGCAGTGCGCCGTGGTCGGGATCCAGGTTGAAGCGGCGGATCAGTGTGCTGACCGCGTTCTGCAGCGGGAGCGGGCCCAGAATTTCCAGGCCCGTCGCCGCCAACAGCGCAAGCGTCCCCTTGACCGCCTCTAGCAAGGCGATCACATGCAGCCCCGGATGCGCACGCGGATCCGGGCTGTAGGGCGTGTTGCTCACGAAGATGGACGTCCCGTGTTTAGCCGGAACGGCCAGCGCGCTTGCGGTCGCTTTCGGTGAGGAACTTCTTGCGCAGGCGGATTTCCTTCGGGGTGACTTCCACCAGCTCGTCGTCCTCGATGAAGTCCAGTGCCTGCTCCAGCGTGTACTTGATCGCCGGGGTCAGCTTGATCGCATCGTCCTTGCCCGAAGCACGCATGTTGGTCAGCGGCTTGGTCTTGATCGCGTTGACGGTCAGGTCGTTGTCCTTGGAGTGGATACCGACCAGCTGACCTTCATACACGTTGTCGCCTTCGGCAGCGAACAGACGGCCACGCTCTTCCAACGGCCCCAGTGCATAGGCCGGGGTGGCGCCCGCAGCGTTGGCAATCATCACGCCGTTCTGGCGCTTGGCGATCGCGCCCTGTTCCTTCGGACCGTAATGGTCGAACACATGGAACAGCAGGCCCGAGCCCTGGGTCAGGGTGCGGAACTCGTTCTGGAAGCCGATCAGGCCACGCGCCGGGATCATGTAATCCAGGCGCACGCGGCCCTTGCCGTCCGGCTCCATGTTCTTCAGCTGGCCCTTGCGGGTGCCCAGCTTTTCCATCACGCCGCCCTGGTGCTGTTCTTCGATGTCCACCACCAGCTGTTCGATCGGCTCCATCTGCTTGCCGTCGATTTCCTTGATGATGACTTCCGGGCGCGACACGGCCAGCTCGTAGCCTTCACGACGCATGTTCTCGATCAGTACCGACAGGTGCAGTTCGCCACGGCCGGAAACCAGGAACTTGTCGGCGTCGGAGCCTTCCTCGACCTTCAGTGCCACGTTGTGCACCTTCTCGCGGTCCAGACGGTCGCGCAGCTGGCGGCTGGTCAGGAACTTGCCGCCGGACAGGTCCTTGTTGCCGGCGAACGGCGAGTTGTTGACCTGGAAGGTCATCGAGATGGTGGGCTCGTCCACGGTCAGCGCGGGCAGCGCTTCCGGGGCGTCGAGCGCACACACGGTGTCGGAAATGGTCAGCTCGGCCACGCCGGAGATGGCGACGATGTCGCCGGCCTCGGCGGTGTCCTGCTCGATGCGCTCCAGGCCGAGGAAGCCCAGCACCTGCAGCACCTTGCCCTGGCGCTTCTTGCCTTCGCGGTCGATCACGCTGACCGGCATGTTCTTCTTCAGCACGCCGCGCTGGATGCGGCCGATGCCGATCACGCCGACGAAGTTGTTGTAGTCCAGCTGGCTGATGCGCATCTGGAACGGGCCGTCCGGATCCACGTCCGGTGCCGACACATGCTGCATGATCGCTTCGTACAGCGGGGTCATGTCGCCGTCGCGCACGCTCGAATCCAGGCTGGCGTAGCCGTTCAGGGCGGAGGTGTAGACGATCGGGAAGTCCAACTGCTCGTCGGTTGCGCCGAGCTTGTCGAACAGGTCGAACACCTGGTCGATGACCCAGTCCGGGCGTGCGCCGGGACGGTCGATCTTGTTGACCACCACGATCGGCTTGAAGCCCATCGCGAACGCCTTCTGGGTGACGAAGCGGGTCTGCGGCATCGGGCCGTCCATCGCATCGACCAGGATCAGCACCGAGTCCACCATCGACAGCACGCGCTCGACTTCGCCACCGAAGTCGGCGTGTCCCGGGGTGTCGACGATGTTGATGCGGTTGCCGTTCCAGGTGATGGCCGTGTTCTTGGCCAGGATCGTGATGCCACGCTCCTTTTCCTGATCGTTGCTGTCCATCACGCGCTCAGCCAGCACGGTGCGTTCGGACAGGGTGCCGGACTGCTTCAGCAGGCAGTCGACGAGGGTGGTCTTGCCATGGTCAACGTGCGCGACGATGGCGATATTGCGGAGTTTTTCGATAGACATGCGGAAAGGGCCCCTGTCTGGCGCCAGTCTTGAGATGAGGTAAGCCCGACATTATAGCGGTTTCGTTGCCGTGCCGTTGCGTTCGGCCGCCGAGCGGTCCAAAACGCCCATTCAGCTAGCCCGGATACCCCCGACGATGGTCCAACCTGCACGGCCGCCTGCACGCCCGGGTGTATCCTAATGGGCTGTCATACACCCTGAAACCTGCAAGGATTTCCATGTCCCTGATTGCCCATTTCGACACCACCCGCGGCCCGATCGTGGTCGAGCTGTTCGCCGACAAGGCCCCGCTGACCGTTGCCAACTTCGTCAACCTGGTCCAGCGCGGCTTCTACGATGGCCTGAGCTTCCACCGCGTCATCGCCGACTTCATGATCCAGGGCGGCTGCCCGGAAGGCTCCGGCCGCGGCGGCCCGGGCTACCGTTTCGAGGATGAAGCCAACAACGGCGTCGGTCACGAGCGCGGCGTGCTGTCCATGGCCAATGCCGGCCCCAACACCAACGGCAGCCAGTTCTTCATCACCCACACCGCCACCCCGTGGCTGGACGGCAAGCACACCGTGTTCGGCAAGGTCACCCAGGGCCTGGACGTGGTCGATGCCGTCGCCCAGGGCGATGTGATCAACAAGGTGACGATCGAAGGCGATACCGACGCCGTGCTGGCCGCCAAGGCCGACCGTGTCGCGGAGTGGAACAAGATCCTCGCCGCCTGATGTCTTTCCCCCGAACGGCCGCCCTGTGCGGCCGTTCGTCTGTCACTGCGCGCCGCCAGGCCCTGCGCCACGCCAGCGTGCACCTCCACCCATGTTTTTTAGCAGAGGAAACTCCCCATGAAAGCACCTGTTCGTGTTGCCGTGACCGGCGCTGCCGGCCAGATCGGCTATGCCCTGCTGTTCCGCATCGCCTCCGGCGAAATGCTGGGCAAGGATCAGCCGGTGATCCTGCAATTGCTGGAACTGTCCAATGAAAAGGCCCAGGCCGCGCTCAAGGGCGTGATCATGGAGCTGGAAGACTGCGCATTCCCGCTGCTGGCCGGCGTGGTCGGCACCGACGACGCCGAAGTGGCGTTCAAGGACATCGACGTCGCCCTGCTGGTCGGTGCGCGTCCGCGTGGCCCGGGCATGGAGCGCAAGGACCTGCTGCTGGAAAACGCCAAGATCTTCACCGCGCAGGGCGCGGCGTTGAACAAGGTCGCCAAGCGTGACGTGAAGGTGCTGGTGGTCGGCAACCCGGCCAACACCAATGCCTACATCGCGATGAAGTCGGCGCCGGATCTGAACCCGAAGAATTTCACCGCCATGCTGCGTCTGGACCACAACCGTGCGCTCAGCCAGCTGTCGCAGAAGCTCGGCAAGCCGGTCGGCGGCATCGAGAAGCTGGTGGTCTGGGGCAACCACAGCCCGACCATGTACCCGGACTACCGTTTCGCCACCGCCGATGGCGCGTCCATCGGTGATGCGATCAACGACCAGGAATGGAACGCGTCCACCTTCATCCCGACCGTGGGCAAGCGCGGCGCGGCGATCATCGAAGCGCGCGGCCTGTCCTCGGCTGCGTCGGCCGCCAATGCCGCCATCGATCACGTGCGTGACTGGGTGCTGGGCAGCAACGGCAAGTGGGTGACGATGGGCGTGCCGTCCGACGGCTCCTACGGCATCCCGGAAGGCGTGATCTTCGGCTTCCCGGTGACCACCGCCAACGGCGAGTACACCCTGGTCAAGGATCTGCCGATCGACGACTTCAGCCAGAAGTACATCGACAAGACCCTGGCCGAGCTGGAAGAAGAGCGCAGCGGCGTGTCGCATCTGCTGGGCTGAGTTTCTCGCCTTGCTGTTGTAACGAAAACGCCGGGCAATGCCCGGCGTTTTTTATGTGGCGCTTGTGCGATGCTCCCGGCTCAGGCCAGGCCTTCGGCCTGCAATGCGGCCTGCACATCGGCATCGCCCAGCATGCGCTGCACGAATGCATCTACCGCGCTCAGGCCACTGAGATCCACGCCCACCTTCTGCGCCCATCGCAGCGTCACGAACAGGTACGCATCGGCGCCGGTGTGGGTGTCGCCTGCCAGCCAGTTGCGTCCCTGCAGATGCGCGTCGACACGTTCGTACAAGGTGCGCAGCTTGCTGCGTGCATCGTCATGGCTGCGCGCGATCAGCGCGTCGTCCTGCAGATAGGCGGTGCTGCCGAAGATCGGCTTGAAGGCCGGATGCACATCCGCATTGGCGAAGGCGATCCAGCGATTGATCTCTGCACGGCTGCGCGCGGTGCCATCGCCGGACAGACCGGTGAGCGGCGCGATGTCGGCGATGTAGTTGAGGATGGCCGCGTTCTGGGTCAGTGCCCAGTCGTCGACGACCAACAGCGGTACGGCACCGGCCGGGTTGAGGCGCAGATATTCGGGGGATTTCATCGTGGCGGCGTCGACCACCTGCAGATCGAAGGGCAGCCCCGACCAGCGCAGCACGATGTGATCTGCCAGCGAACATGCGCCCGGCTTGGTGTACAGCTTCATGAGAATTTCCGCACAAGAACGAAGACGCAAGCTTAGCGGCAACGCGTGAGTGCGTGGGCAGCGTCAGGATGCGGTGCGCGGGCGCAGCTTCTGTACGCGGTAGAACGTGTGGTCGCCGATGGTGGCCACCTGGTAGGCATTACGCCAGCTCGGGCTTGCGATCGCGCTTGCGGCAAAGTGACTGGCGCCCGGCACGATTTCCTTGCGTTGCCCCACCGGCAGCGCCCAGTTGCGCTCTGCAGCCAGTGCCACATCCAGCGCCTTGTTCCAGGCATCGTCGTTTTTCAGCTGCGTCCCCGGAGCCACGATGGTGGGCGCGAACTGCTTGCGTGCAGTGACCACCTGACACATCGAGTCGCCCCACAAGCCGCTGTCCAGCCGACGCAACGCAACTTCGGCGACGGCTTGCTGGCCGCGCAAGGTCTGATCACGCGCTTCCAGGTACACGGTGGTGCTCAAGCACAACGAATCTGCAGCCGGCTGCGGCAACAACTGCGACAGCCAAAGTATCCAAACCAGTTTCATATAACTCCTTGCTCCGTATGGGCCGATCCGCAGAGCATCCAAGGTGGATGCACCAGTACAGAGGGCTTGGCGTCATGGGGAGGCGACCTGCCACGGGTCGCCCGGTCTCCGGCGAAAGAAGATCTACCGGAGGTGCCCGCCAAATGCGGCGGGTCAAAAAGTTGGCGCAAGGTAGGCGTCGATCACAGAATCGCGGCTGAATAGGCGGGGTTGACGGGTGTGATTGCTTGCTGCATCTGCGGCTTGGTTCGATGACACCAGCGCGACGCATCCGTCGTGTGCGTCGCATCGCGCTGGCGACAGCGGATGCCGCAACGGATCTCGATACGGTGCGCGTGCGCTGTTGCGCCTGCGCAATGGCTCGAGACGTGCAACGCGTTGCACTTAGGCTACGCATGCCATCTGCAGTCTGCGCTACACGTCATCGTCACTGAGGGATGTGCTTGCGTATCGCCGCTTTCTACTGCAATGGGGATGTGTCGAGATGCGAACGCGGGGTGCATAAAGGAGCTTTCAGTGCATGGTGCTTGATGCAGTCCGGATCATGCATCGAGCGCTCGCATGTGCATCGTAGAACGCGGTGTTGTAATCACTAGAGGAGGCGTCCGAGGTGCTCGATGCGCGTTGATGGTGGCGAGTGAACACCAAACGCCACGACGGTATTGGCGCTCGCATCGCAGCACCAAGTCGTGCGTCAAGTTTGCATATCCATCGTGCACAAATGCGTCAGCGGAATTTTAGATGGCTTGTAGTGGCTGCACGACGATATGCAACCGAGATCGTCAAAATCATCGATCACGATTCCTTCGACGGTATCGGTGGCACAGCGGCGTTGGCCATGCGGCAATCGCAGTGCGCGCTTGCTAACGCTGTTGCTATTCGCAGTGCAGATGTTCGAACGCATCAGGCCTGTTGAATCACACGCATCAAGTTCAACATGGTGCGAAACAATCTCATGCAGACATGCAGACATGCAGACATGCAGACATGCAGACATGCAGACGAGCCGGTACGCAACTGCGCCAGATACGGCGCCAATTTGGTGAGCGTCGGCAATGTCAGGGCCAGTGCTGCGATGACCGCCAAGGGCAGCAACTGATCGCGCCGCCACTTCAGCGCAGCTACTGGCGATGCAGTCGTGGCAGCCGTATGCGCGTAAGGCTGCAATGCGTTGCGTAACCACCATGCCGACAGCACGGCAATACTGCTGACCAAAGCGACTACCATCAACGCAGTCGACGCGGCGGCAGGCGTGCCGCCTTCAGAACCAGGCCGATCGCGGCGCTGACCAAGAGCGCGGCCAGCCCGCTGCCGATCGGACGCAGCGCTCTGACGCCGCGCGTGCCACGCCAGGACCAGCGGCCCAATCCCAGCAAGGTGTTCTGTGCGACGTCGCCGACTGCATAAGCGGCGCGGAAGGGCAGGCTGAGCAGCAATACGCTGATCAGATGGACATCGGCGGGAAGTGGATGCAGCGATGTAGTCGGCGTCGCGGGCATGCCCGGTTTATCGCCGAGCTGCGAAAAGAAAGAGAATGGACTGCGCTGCACCGATCAGCGGCGCTCACGGGGTTGGGCGCCAGGTCGATGGCAGCGTCATCGCCTGCATCGATCCGGCGCATATGGATCCCGGCGCCGGCATCTCATGGGTGAACCGGTCATCGTTTCATCACCGCCACCACCGCCACCACCACCGGCGTTGACGTTGCGCCAGCCCCGCTCCATGACGCTCACAAAGAGGTTGGTGCGGGTGTCGCGCTCAGGCTGCTGTGGCGTTCAGCGCATTGCGGCAACGCGTGTTACAACTTCGCCGCCAGTCGGCAGGCCTGATCGATCGCACGCTTGGCGTCCAGTTCGGCGGCGACATCCGCACCGCCGATCAGATGCGGTTGCTGCCCGTTGGCCTGCAGCGCGGCCAGCAGGTCGCGGCGCGGCTCCTGCCCGGCGCAGACCACCACCGTGCCGACATCGAGCACTTGTTCGGCGCCGTCCACGCGGATCCGCAGTCCGGCGTCGTCCACGCCCAGATATTCCACGCCGCCCAGCATCTTGACGCCCTTGGCCTTGAGCGTGGCGCGGTGGATCCAGCCGGTGGTCTTGCCCAGGCGCGCGCCGGGTCTGCCGGGGCTGCGCTGCAGCAGCCAGACCTGGCGGGCAGGGCGCTCGGGCTGCGGCCTGGCCAATGCCCCAGCCGTTTCGAAGCTGGGGTCCACGCCCCATTCGGCCATCCAGCGCGCAGGGTCCAGCGACGACGATGGCCCTGTGTGCACGAGAAATTCGCCGACATCGAAGCCAATCCCGCCGGCCCCGATGATCGCGACCTTGTCGGCAGCGACATGGCGGCCCAGCACCACGTCGAGATAGCTCACGACCATCGGGTGATCGGCGCCGGGGAAGTCCACCTTGCGCGGCTCGATGCCGGTGGCCAGCACAATCTCGTCGAAGTCTTTCAGGTCTGCGGCTTCTACCCGGGTATTCAGGCGCAGCTGCACCCCGGTCGCATCGATGCGGTGGCCGAAGTAGCGCAGCGTCTCGTTGAATTCTTCCTTGCCCGGGATGCGCCTGGCGACATTGAATTGCCCACCAATTGCATCGCCCGCATCGAACAAGGTGACGCGATGACCGCGCTCGGCGGCCACTGTCGCGCAAGCCAGACCGGCCGGGCCGGCACCGACCACCGCAATGCGCCTGGGGTTGGGGGTCGGTGCGTAGATCAGTTCGGTTTCGTGCGCTGCGCGCGGGTTGACCAGGCAGCTCGCCAGCTTGTTGTCGAACACATGATCCAGGCAGGCCTGATTGCAGGCGATGCAGGTATTGATGGCGTGCGACTGGCCGGTGCGTGCCTTGTTGGCCCACTGCGGATCGGCCAGCAGCGGGCGCGCCAGCGACACCATGTCGGCGGCGCCGTCGGCCAGGATGCGCTCGGCCACTTCGGGCATGTTGATGCGGTTGGTGGCCACCACCGGAATACGCAGGTGCGGCTTGAGCTTGGCGGTCACACCCGCAAATGCGGCGCGCGGTACCGAGGTGGCGATGGTCGGGATGCGTGCCTCGTGCCAGCCGATACCGGAATTGATGATGGTTGCGCCGGCCGCTTCGATCGCCTGCGCCTGCGTCAGGATGTCCTGCCACTGGTTGCCGCCTTCGACCAGGTCCACCAGCGACAGCCGGTAGATGATGATGAAGTCCGGCCCGCACGCCTCGCGGATGCGTCGCACGATCTCCACCGCAAAGCGCATGCGCTTGGTCGCATCGCCACCCCAGGCATCGCTGCGCTGGTTGGTGCGCGCGGCGGTGAATTCGTTGATCAGATAGCCTTCCGATCCCATCACCTCCACGCCGTCGTAGCCGGCGTCGCGGGCCAGCCGCGCCGCACGCGCGTAGGCGGCGATCTGACGATCCACCGCACGTGCCGATAGCGCGCGTGGGGTGAACGGGTTGATCGGCGCCTTGAGCCTGGACGGTGCCACCGACAGGGGGTGATAGGCATAGCGCCCGGCATGCAGCAGCTGCAGGCAGATCTTCGCGCCGTGCGCATGCACCGCCCGGGTGACCTGACGATGCGGGCGCACCTCCCACGGCCACGACAGCTTGCCGCCGAACGGCTTGAGCCAGCCCACCACGTTCGGCGAAAAGCCGCCGGTGACGATCAAGCCAACCCCGCCGGCAGCGCGCTCGGCGAAATACGCGGCCAGTTTGGGGAAATCGCGCGCCCGGTCTTCCAGACCGGTGTGCATCGAGCCCATCAGGACGCGGTTGCGCAGTTGCGTGAAGCCCAGATCGAGCGGCGCGAACAGGTGCGGGTAGGACGAGACGGACGGGCCGGTGGCGGGCGACATGGTGTGGATACGCTGGCGTACGGAGTGCGCACGATGCAGGCAAACGGGCCTGGCGGCAAGTCTTGACCCGCTCATACGGCGCAATCGGCGGTTTCGGAGGGGAGGGCGGTACGGTTGGCCTGCACATCGGGCCGTATCTCAGTGGGGGCGCCCATGTCTGCCAAGCGCAACCAATGGCGCGAAGAAGACGCCCCTGCTGGCCCGCTGGCTGGCTGAGGCTCGAGCCGCACTTGCCGACTTCTTGATCAGTGCTGTCAGCTGGGCGGCCGCGCTCCAGCGCCGCGCGGGTCGCGGGGGCGAGTCTCTGTCGAGCGGGGCCGATCCGCCCGCGCCGCTGCCGCGGAACAGATCGCCTCGCATTACAGGAAACGCCTCTGCGATCGGGCCTGCGCCCCAGCAGCGAGGCGGACCGCACGATCAGGGTGCCCTCCCGCCTTGCCGCTGGGTCATGTGCGCGCGCTGGGGCCGTGCTGCCTTCTTCCTCTGCGAGCCAACGGCCCGTGCCCGCTGCGGCAGCCGGACTCAAGCGGTCACGGCGATCACCAACCCGCCAGTACCAGCTTGCCGATCGTGCTGCCGCTTTCCAGCCGTCGGTGCGCCTCGCGTAATTGCTGCGCATTGATCGGTGACAGCGTTTCGGTATGGGTGGTGCGCAGCTCGCCCGCATCGATCAAGCTGGCGGCACGGTTGAGGATGCGGTGTTGCTCGACCATATCCTCGGTTGCGTAGCGGGCACGGGTGAACATCAGCTCCCAGTGGATGCCGATGCATTTGGCTTTGTAGGGATCGCCGATCGACAGCGGGCCGCGCGGCTCCACGATCAAGCCCACATGCCCCTGCGGTGCCAGGATCTCGCCCAGTTGCTCCCAGTAGCGGTCGGTGTCGGCCAGGTTGAGTGCGGCGTCCACGCTCTGCATTCCCAAGGCCTGCAACTGCGGCTGCAGCGGCTGGTGATGGTCGATCACATGCTGGGCGCCCATCTGCCGCACCCATTCGATGGTTTCCGGTCGCGAGGCGGTGGCGATCACGCTGAAACCGGCATGCCGCGCCAACTGTATGGCGATCGATCCCACGCCGCCCGCACCGCCGATGATCAGCACGTGCTTGCCGCGATTGCGCGCGCCGTCGAAAGAGAACGGCATGCGCTGGAACAGCAGCTCCCAGGCGGTCAACGTGGTCAGCGGCAGGGCCGCGGCCTGGGCGAAGCTGAGTGAGGTGGGCTTGCAGCCGGCGATGCGCGCATCGACCAATTGGTATTGCGCGTTGCTGCCCGGGCGGCCGATGTCGCCCGCGTAATACACCTCGTCGCCGACTGCGAACGCGGTGACCTCGGGGCCTACCGCTTCGACGACGCCAGCCGCGTCGTAGCCCAGGATCTTCGGCGCATCCAGCGTGTGTGGCTTGGGTGCACGCACCTTGGTGTCGACCGGATTGACCGAGATCGCCTCGACGCGGACCAATAAGTCATACCCCGAAGGGGCCAACGGGGCCGGAAGTTCCATGTCAAGCAGTGCGGCGGAATCGTCGATCGGGAGATGACGGGTGATGACGACAGCTTTCATCGGGTCGCTCCATGTGGGGAGTTCAGGGTGCGTTGTGAAGCCGTCGCGCTGCAACCACCGACCCAACAATTCAGCTCGGACGGGGCCTGGCGTTCACCAATGTGGTTTTCGCATCACTGTGCAGCCCGCCGGCAAGGTGGATCCGCCAGCGTATTCAACTGGCTTAATTGGGCTGCGGTTCATGCAGGTCAGATGTGCAAACTGAGTGCACGGTCCTTCCCTTCATGAAACTGTATACGTAGTATTGAAAGGGATCGCCGGCCCTGGTGATTGCTTTCACATGTTATATGACCGTTAACGCGATCTTCACTGAAGCCGGCTTAATCTGCGCCCCGATGGCTCTGGATGTGACGAGCATCTTTACCAAGAACAACGCCTCTATCGGTTTTATCTCCCAAAGAAGGAGCTGTATACACATGAACAAGAAAATTCTCACTGCCGCGTTGCTCGGCGGTCTGGCGGTTGCCCAGGCTGCTTCCGCGCAGGAGTTCGATGACCGTTGGTACCTGACCGGTAGCGCTGGCTTCAACTTCCAGGACAGCGATCGTCTGACCAATGATGCCCCGTTCGTCACCCTGGGTCTGGGCAAGTTCGTCAGCCCGAACTGGTCGATCGACGGCGAGCTGAACTATCAGAACCCGAACTTCGATGCCAACCAGGATCAGAACTGGAGCCAGTACGGCATCTCGTTCGACCTGCGTCGCCACTTCATCCAGGAAGGCCGCGGCTGGAACCCCTACCTGCTGTTCGGTCTGGGCTACCAGCGTTCGGAAGAAGAATTCGACGCGACCCCGAACCCGGTTTCGCCGGGCCAGCAGAAGGACGGCAACTTTGCCGCCAAGGCTGGTGTCGGTCTGCAGACCACCTTCGACAAGCGCGTCGCCGTGCGTGCCGAGTTGGCCTACCGCGCTGACTTCAACGACCAGAGCGTTGCTGCTCCGCAGGAAGACTGGTTCGGCGACGTGCTGGCTTCGGTCGGCGTCGTGATCCCGTTGGGACCGGCTCCGTCGACCGCTCCGCCGCCGGCCCCGGCTCCGGTTGCTCCGAGCTGCGCAGACCTGGACGACGACGGTGACGGCGTCAACAACTGCGACGACAAGTGCCCGGCTTCGCAGCCTGGCCAGACCATCGGTCCGGACGGTTGCCCGGTGCCTGTGTCGATCGATCTGAAGGGCGTGAACTTCGACTTCAACAAGTCGACCCTGCGTCCGGACGCCGTCTCGATCCTGAGCGAAGCGACCGAGATCCTGAAGCGTTACCCTGACCTGAAGGTTGAGGTTGCTGGTCACACCGACTCGAAGGGTACCGACGAGTACAACCAGAAGCTGTCCGAGCGTCGTGCGACCACCGTGTACGACTACCTGACCAAGAACGGCGTCGATGCGTCGCGTCTGGTTGGTCCGATCGGCTACGGCGAGAGCCGTCCGATTGCTCCGAACACCAACCCGGATGGTTCCGACAATCCGGAAGGCCGTGCGAAGAACCGTCGTACCGAGCTGAACGTCCAGAACTAATTGGACCGCTAGCTGTTGCATACAAAACCCGGCCTTGCGCCGGGTTTTGTCTTTGTGGGGACCGCAAAACCCGCGCCTGGACGGTGCAAATCCTGTCTGCGTTGCCATCCAGGCACGTTTCCGGTTGAAACGGCGTTCATCGCTGCCTACACTCGCCGCGTCAACACCACACTCATAATTGGAAGAACCCGATGCTGCGTACCGCTACGGCTGGATTGCTCTGTCTCGCCTTGATTCCCGCCGCCTACGCCGCTCCGAACTGCGCCGGCAGCACGGTGTCCCAGCCGCTGCCGTTGCCCGCCACCGTCATCGCGCCGGCGGCCGCCGAGTTCTATACCCGTAGCGTGCAGCTGGGCATGCCCACCGGCGTGCTGGCACAGCCTTACACCACCGAGCAGTCGGTGGACCGCGTGCTGCTGCGTCTGCGCGTGGAAGGCTGCCAGGATCTGGCCAAGGTCATTCCGCCCGGCAGCACCGTCAATCCGAACGATCCGGCCGCCTACAAGGCCACCACCGCGTTCGACAACACGCCGTGGCGCTTTGACATGAGCCAGAACGGCAAGCGCATGACCGCCGAAGAATTCGATGCCTGGATGAAGGCGCGCGGCGTGCGCGTGGTCAAGGCACGCCCGGTGGCTGCGCCGGCTCCGGCTGCTGCCGCAACCGCAACGCCTGCGGCCGACGCCAAGTCGGTCGAAAACAAGTAAGCAACGCGGTCGGGACGGCATGACCCGGCGGCCTGCGCCGGCGACGTCCCGGCAGCGCACGCGTGGTCCGGCGGGCGCGTCGCGCGCCTCCGGTACGACCACGGCGACCAGCGCGCCACGCCACGGGCTGGCGCGCGTGCTGTCCAAACTGGGCGTGTGTTCGCGTACCGAAGCGGCGCGCTGGGTCGCCGACGGGCGGGTCAGCGTGGCCGCGCGCGTAATACGCGATCCCGAATATCCGATCCGCGCTGATCAGCACTCCACCATCCGCGTCGACGGACAGCCATTGGCCGGCCCGGCGCGGTGCTACCTGATGCTCAACAAGCCGCGCGGCGTGGTCACCACCGCACGCGACGAGCAGGGCAGGGACACGGTGTATCGCTGCTTCGATGGCGCCGGATTGCCGTGGATCGCCCCGGTCGGGCGCCTGGACAAGGCCAGCGAAGGCCTGCTGCTCTTCAGCAACGATCCGCAATGGGCCGCCACGGTGACCGACCCGATGACCGGGCCGGACAAGACCTATCACGTGCAGATCGATTGCCGCCCGAGCGCTGCGCAACTGGCGCAACTGCAGGCCGGTGTGGTCGATCCCGATCCGGACGGCGAGGGCGTACTGCTGCGCGCCAAGCGGGTCGGCGTGCTGCGCGAAGGCGAGCGCAATGCGTGGCTGGAGATCGTGCTGGACGAAGGCCGCAATCGGCAGATCCGCCGCTTGTTGGCTGCGGTGGAGATCGGCGTGCTGCGGCTGGTGCGGGTGGCGATCGGCTCGCTGGCGATGGGCGAGCTGGGCAAGGGTGCGTGGCGGATGCTCAGCCCAGCGGAAGTCAGTGCGCTGACGGCGGCTCCCGCCAGCGCGCCAGACGCGCGCTGAGCAAGGCGCTCACCACCTCGACGGCGCGGGCGTCGCCGGCACCGTTGGCATCGTGGCGTCGGCCCTTGGCATGATTGCAGCCGGCACAGGCCAGGGCGAGATTGCGCGCTGCATTGGCATCGTCGCCGACCAGCGCACACAGGGCCGCCGCCGCGCGACGGCCGAACCAGGCCTGCGGGACCACATGTTCCAGCGTGGTGTGCCCGAGCGGTTCGCCATCGGCGCGTAGTTGCAGGCGCCGACGGCAATGTAGGCAGCGGGTTTCCCAGTTGCCATCCAACAGCTGCGCCTGGGTATCGGTCTGCGCCGCGAGCAGCAGCCGTTGGCGCAGCGCCGAGCGCATCAGTGCTGGATGACGTCCAGTTCGCGGCCGATCTTGATGAACGCGTCGATCGCCTGATCCAGCTGCTCGCGGGTGTGCGCGGCGCTGATCTGGGTGCGGATACGCGCCTGGCCCTTGGGCACCACCGGGAAGAAGAAGCCGATCGCGTAGATGCCTTCTTCCAGCAGCCGCTCGGCGAATTTTTGCGCCAGCGGCGCGTCGTAGAGCATTACCGGGCTGATCGGGTGCACGCCGGGCTTGAGGTCGAAGCCGGCAGCGGTCATGCGCTCGCGGAAGTAGCGGGTGTTGTCGACCAGTTGCGTGCGCAGCTCGCCGGCGGCTTCCAGCATCTGAAAGGCCTTGATGCCGGCGGCCACCACATGCGGCGGCAGCGAGTTGGAAAACAGGTATGGGCGCGAGCGCTGGCGCAGCAGTTCGATGACTTCGCGCTTGGCAGTGGTGAAGCCGCCCAGGGCGCCGCCCATCGCCTTGCCCAGCGTGCCGGTGATGATGTCGATCTGGTCCAGCACGCCCTTGACCTCGGCCGAGCCGCGGCCGCTGGCGCCGAGAAAGCCGGTGGCATGGCATTCGTCGATATGCACCAGCGCGTTGTATTTGCGGGCGAGGGCGGTGATCTCGTCCAGCGGGGCGATGAAGCCGTCCATCGAGAACACGCCGTCGCTGGTGATCAGCTTGGTCTTGCAGCCGGCCGCATCGGCGGCCTGCAGCTGCGCTTCCAGATCGGCCATGTCGCAGTTGGCGTAGCGGAAGCGCTTGGCCTTGCACAGGCGCACGCCGTCGATGATGGAGGCGTGGTTGAGCGCGTCGGAAATGATCGCGTCCGCTTCGCCGAGCAGCGGTTCGAACAGGCCGCCGTTGGCATCGAAACAGGCGGCGTAGAGGATGGTGTCCTCGGTGCCGAAGAAATCGGCGATGGTGCGCTCGAGCTGCTTGTGCAGGTCCTGGGTGCCACAGATGAAGCGCACCGAGGCCATGCCGAAGCCGTGCGTATCCAGCGCGTCCTTGGCGGCCTGGATGATGTCCGGGTGGTCGGCCAGGCCCAGATAGTTGTTGGCGCAGAAGTTGAGCACGCTGCGGCCATCGGCCAGGGTGATCCGCGCCGACTGCGGGCCGGTGATGATGCGCTCGGACTTGAACAGGCCCTGAGACTGGATGGTTTCCAGTTCGGCGGCGTAATGGGCGGTCAGCGCAGCAGGAGCGTTGGTCATGGCGGTCGCAGTGGCAAGAGACGCATGATTTTAACGATCACGGTGGCATACCACTACGTCATGCAAAATCAGCATAAGGTGCGGCCTTGATGTCATTTCACCGCCTGCGTGCCGCTGCGCAGCATGGCATGCTTGCTGTTCAGCTGCGCCCCAACGGTTTGGAGATTGCTGTGACCCACCCCCGCTTCCGTCTTGTATCGACCGTGTTGTGCAGCCTGCTGGTCCTGGCCGGCCCGGCAGGCGCGCGCGATATCGGCCTGCTCAATGTCAGTTACGACCCCACCCGCGAGTTCTACCGCGACTACAACAGCGCCTTCGCCGCGCAGTGGAAGCAGCAGCATCCGCAGGACACCGTCACAGTGGAGACCTCGCATGGCGGCTCCGGCAAACAGGCAAGGGCGGTGATCGACGGCATCGAGGCCGATGTGGTCACTTTGGCGCTGGCCTACGACGTCGATGCGATCGCCGAAAAGGCCAAGCTGATCGACAGCGACTGGGAAAAGCGCCTGCCCGACAACAGCGCGCCGTACACCTCGACGATCGTATTCCTGGTGCGCAAGGGCAACCCGAAGAACATCCACGATTGGCCGGACCTGCTGCGCTCCGGCGTGGCGGTGGTGACGCCCAACCCCAAGACCTCCGGTGGCGCGCGCTGGAATTACCTGGCCGCCTGGGCCTACGCCGACCATATCTTCAAGGGCGACCGCGAGCGCATCTTGCGCTACATGCAGGCGCTGTTCCGCAACGTGCCGGTGCTCGACACCGGTGCGCGCGGCGCCACCACCACGTTCGTGCAGCGTGGCATCGGCGATGTGCTGCTGGCCTGGGAAAACGAGGCGCTGCTGGCGCGCGAAGAGCTGGGCAAGGACAAGTTCGAGATCGTGGTGCCCAAGCTGTCGATCCTGGCCGAGCCGTCGGTGGCGCTGGTCGACAAGAACGTCGACAAGCACGGCACCCGCGAGGTGGCCGAGGCCTATCTGCGTTACCTGTATGCGCCGGAAGGGCAGAAGCTGGCGGCCAAGCATTTCTATCGGCCGCGCCATCCGGAATTTGCCGACCCTGCCGACCTGGCACGATTCCCGGACATCAAGCTGGTGACCATCCAGGACGCGTTCGGGTCGTGGGACAAGGCGCAGCAGGAACACTTCGCCGACGGTGGCGTGTTCGATCAGATCCAGGCAAAAAAGTAGGCGATGCCGATGTCGGTTGCACCCCACCCAGCGCCGTCACCGCGCCGACGCGTGATGCCGGGGCTGGGCTTGAGTCTTGGAATCACGCTGACCTGGCTGGGACTGATCGTGTTGATCCCGCTGCTGGGCATCTTCATCAAGACCAGCGGGTTGGGCTGGGATGGGCTGTGGCGGGTGTGGAGCGAGCCGCGCGTGCTGTCGGCGCTGCGGGTGAGCTTCGGCACCGCGTTCGCGGCCGGCGCCTTCAATGCGGTGATGGGCACCTGGGTGGCGTGGGTGTTCGTGCGCTACAACTTTCCAGGCAAGCGCCTGTTCGATGCGGTGATCGACCTGCCGTTCGCATTGCCGACCGCGGTGGCCGGCATCGCGCTGACCGCGTTGTACGGCGGCAACGGCTGGGTCGGGCGCTGGCTGGAGGCGATCGGCATCAAGGTGGCCTACACGCAGTTGGGCATCGTGCTGGCGCTGGTGTTCGTCGGGTTGCCGTTCGTGGTACGGGTGGTGCAGCCGGTGCTGGCCGAGAGCGAGCGCGAGCTGGAAGCGGCCGCGGCCACGCTGGGCGCATCGCGCTGGCAGACAGTGTGGCGAGTGGTGCTGCCTGGGCTCTGGCCGGCAGTCCTGACCGGGTTTGCACTGGCCTTCGCGCGTGGTGTGGGTGAGTACGGCTCGGTGATCTTCATCGCCGGCAACCTGCCCAATTCGACCGAGATCGCGCCGCTGCTGATCACCATCCGGCTGGAGGAATTCGACTATGCCGGCGCCACCGCGATTGCCGCGGCGATGCTGCTGCTGTCGTTCGTGATCCTGCTGGTGGTCAATACGCTGCAGGCACGCCTGCTGCGCTATCAACGGAGGACTGCATGAACGATGCTGTTTCGCCGCTGCCTGCCATGTTGCACACCCGCCAAATGACCGAACAGGCCCGCCGCATCACCGACTCGGCCACCAACGAGCCGCGTTGGGTGCAGTGGTTGATGATTGCGGGGGCGCTGCTGTTCCTGCTGGCGTTCCTGCTGCTGCCGCTGGTGCTGGTGTTTGCCGAGGCGCTGCGCGGCGGCTGGGAGACCTTTCTGCGCGCGATCGTCGACCCGGATGCGTTGTCGGCGATCAAGCTGACCCTGATCGTCACTGCCATCGTGCTGCCGCTGAACCTGGTGTTCGGCGTGGCGGCGGCGTGGGCGGTCAGCAAGCACCAATTCCCCGGCAAGCGCTTGCTGATCAGCCTGATCGACCTGCCGTTCTCGGTGTCGCCGGTGGTGGCGGGCCTGATCTTCGTGCTGATCTTCGGCCGCAGCGGCTGGGCGTGGCCGTTGATCGACGAAGGCTGGCGACTGCAGTTGCCGTTTTTTGGCGAGTTGCTGATCCAGTTGCCGCGCATCGTGTTTGCGTTGCCCGGCATCGTGCTGGCGACGACCTTCGTCACCTTTCCTTTCATCGCGCGCGAGCTGATGCCGTTGATGGAGCAGCAGGGCAGCGATGAAGAACTGGCCGCCTTGAGCCTGGGCGCGAACGGCTGGCAGATGTTCTGGCGGGTGACCCTGCCGAACATCCGCTGGGGCCTGCTGTACGGCGTGTTGCTGTGCGCAGCGCGTGCGATGGGCGAGTTCGGTGCGGTCTCGGTGGTGTCCGGGCATATCCGCGGGCGTACCAACACGCTGCCCCTGCACGTGGAAATTCTCTACAACGAATACGCCTACAGCGCCGCGTTCGCGTGTGCCTCGTTGCTGGCATTGACCGCGCTGCTGACGCTGGCGCTGAAGACGTACCTGGAATGGCGGCACGGCGATTCGCTCGCCGCCAACCACCGACATTGAGGTGAACATGGGCATCCGCATCCACCGCCTGCGCAAGCAGTTCGATACGTTCACCGCGCTGGACGACATCACCCTGGACGTGCGTCAGGGCGAGTTGCTGGCCTTGCTGGGGCCGTCCGGTTCGGGCAAGACCACCCTGCTGCGGATCATGGCCGGGTTGGAGCATGCCGATGGCGGGCAGGTGCTATTCGGCGACGAAGACGCCACCCGCATGAGCGTGCAGTCGCGCCGGGTCGGTTTCGTGTTCCAGCACTACGCGCTGTTCAAGCATATGGACGTGTTCGAGAACATCGCGTTCGGCCTGCGGGTGCGGCGCGGCAACGAGCGCTGGGCCGAAGCGCGTATCCGCGCACGGGTGGAGGAGCTGCTGGCGCTGGTGCAGTTGCAGGGCCTGGAGCAGCGCTATCCCACCCAGCTGTCCGGTGGCCAGCGGCAGCGTGTGGCCTTGGCGCGTGCATTGGCGATCGAGCCGCGCGTACTGCTGCTGGACGAGCCGTTCGGTGCGCTGGATGCGCAGGTGCGCCGCGATCTGCGCCGCTGGCTGCGCGAACTGCACGAGCGGACCGGCCTGACCACGGTGTTCGTCACCCATGACCAGGAAGAAGCGCTGGAGCTGGCCGACCGGGTGGCGATCCTCAACCGTGGCCGTATCGAGCAGCTCGACACGCCGGCGATGATCTACGACAAGCCGGCTTCGCCGTTCGTGTATTCGTTTGTGGGGGCGGTGAACCGCATCCCCGGCGTGCTGGCGCAAGGCCAGATTCAGGTTGCCGGGCATGCCTTGCCGGCAGCCAATGCCGCGCTGGCGGCCGGCCCGGTCGAGGTTTACGTGCGGCCGGAAGATCTGGTGCCGGACGACGCTGGCTGGCCGGCCACGGTGGCCTGGTCGCAGCGTAGCGGGGCGCGTCTGCGCCTGCGTGCAACGCTGGAGCCGGCAGGCAATGAGGTGGAGGTGGAGCTGCCGGCATCGGCGGGCAGCTTTCAGCCCGGGCAGCAGCTGCGGCTGGCCGCGCGGCATTACGGCGTGTTTCCGGTCTGATCTAAGCCGGGATTGGGGATTCGGGATTGGGGATTCGCAGAAGCGAAGCGAATCCCTGCTAATCCCCAATCTCCACTCCCGGCCCATCAAGATTCCGCGCCGGCGGTCGATGAGACAGAACGCTGACCAGCGTCATCTGCTCCCGAGCGTGTGCGCTGGGTCAAGCGAGCGCGACGTGTATGTTGCGCTGCAATGACGGTTGGACTAAGAAGTCATGGCAGTCCCGCCTTGCGCAATCCGACCGCCCATCGTTCCAGGAGATGTTCATGAAGCCGTCCTCGCTCGCGTGTTGTCTGTCGTTGCTGCTGCTCGGTGTGGTGCCGCTGGCACAGGCGCAGGACGAACAAGCCCCCGCTTCTCCCTTCAGCGGCACCTTTGCGGTGACCAGCGACTATCTGTTCCGCGGTATTTCGCAGACCAATGAAGAGCCCGCCTTCCAGGCCGGACTCACCTACAAGACGCCGTTCGGCCTGTACATCGGCACCTGGACGTCCAACGTCGACTACGGTGCCGGCGATCCGGATTGGGAAGTGGATGGCTTTGTCGGCTACAACACCGACCTGGGTACCAATTTCAATTTCGATGTGATGGTCAATCGTTACCAGTACCTGGGAGCGGGTGCGTCCAATTACGCCGAGTTGATCACCAAGACCACGTTTCTGAAAACCTATAGCCTCACCGTTGCCTACACCAACGATCTCTACGGCACCAAGACCGATGGCTACTACTACGCGCTGGATGCCAACTGGTCGCTGCCCTATGACTTCACCTTCGGCGCGCATGCGGGGCACAGTGTCTATACCTCGTCGCTGAGTCAGGTGGATCACGACTACAACGACTTCGGCGTGAATGTCGGCAAGGCCTTCGGTCCGCTGGGCCTGAGCGTGGGCTACTACGACACCAGCGAGGCGGCGGAATTCGGCTTCGGTCGGCAGAATTCGCAGAACCATCTGGTGGCGACTGCGACGGTCACCTGGCCGTGATGCCGTGATGGCAATCGCTTGAACAGCGGCTCTAACGACGCAGCCGTGCAGTGGTAGTGGTGAGGCGGTAACAAGAGTCGATGCCTGGGTTCTTCAGTGTCTAAATTTGAAGGACACCGAGGCTCAAATCTCGTTTATTTTGTCTTTGAGTGATGCATCGTGCGGATAGATCACTTGCGGAGCGACTGATCTGCTGCCTGGCTGCAGGGCCCTTGCCCGCCCACCGTCGCGGGACACGCCGCAAGTACGTCCTTGTAGGCTCTTACGCGGCATCCATGCCGCGTAAGAGCCCGCGACGGTGAGCGGGCAAGGACCAGTCGAGATGGTCGGTCGTTGAAGCAGTCGCCGATGCGATAGCTCAATCGTAGAGCGGTTGATCTGCTGCCTGGCTGCAGGGCCCTTGCCCACCCACCATCGCGGGACACGCCGCAAGTACGTCCCTGTAGGCTCTTACGCGGCATCCATGCCGCGCAAGGTCCCGCGACGGTGAGCGGGCAAGGACCAGTCGAGATGGTCGGTGTGCACGGTAGGAGCAGTGCTTGGTGCGCGCTGTTCGACAATGGTGTGCAGGCTCAATATCCAATGTAGGTTGGGCGAAGCGTTTTCTTATGCGGTCACAGACTATTTCTCTGGTGCGGTGTCCTTGCCGGTTGCGGAACCCTTGGCGGCATGGATGGATGCCGCCAAGGCGCCTGCAGGGATGGATCCACCGCGTGTCCCGCGAGCGGCAAGGGCGCCGCGCCCTCAACCAGTAAGTTTTGCCTGCTGCGTAGCCAGTGCTCTGAAGATGGACATGCAAAAGGCGCCTTGCGGCGCCTTTTGCGTTGAAGCGTATTGGCCGATCAGTTCCAGCTCAACACGACCTTGCCGGCCTTGCCTTCTTCCATCAGGTCGAAGCCCTTCTGGAAATCGTCGATCGGCAATTGGTGGGTCAGCACCTTGTGCAGCGGGAAACCCGACAGCACCAGTTGCGTCATCTTGTACCAAGTCTCGTACATCTTGCGGCCGTAGATGCCCTGCACGGTGAGGCCCTTGAAGATGATCTTGTCCCAGTCGCAACCGGCGCCGCGCGGCATGATGCCGAGCATGGCGATCTTGCCGCCGTGGTACATGCAGTCGAGCATGTCGTTGAAGGCGCGCGGGTTGCCGCTCATTTCCAGGCCCACGTCAAAGCCTTCCATGTGCAGGTCGGCCATGACCTCCTTGAGCGAGGTCTTGGACACGTTGACCACGCGCGTGGCGCCCATGTCGGCCGCCAGCTTGAGGCGGAAGTCGTTGACATCGGTGACCACCACGTTGCGCGCACCAATGTGCTTGCAGATGCCGGCGGCAATGATGCCGATCGGGCCGGCGCCGGTGATCAGCACGTCCTCGCCGATCACATCGAACTCCAGCGCACAGTGCGCAGCATTGCCGTAAGGATCAAAGAATGCGGCCAGCTCCGAGGGAATCTGGTCGGGGATCGGCCACAGGTTGCTGGCCGGCATCACCATGTACTCGGCGAAGGCGCCGTTGACATTGACGCCGATGCCGACCGTGTTGGGGCACAGGTGCGGGCGGCCGCCACGGCAGTTGCGGCAATGCCCACAGACGATGTGGCCTTCGGCCGACACGCGTTGGCCGACCTGGTAGCCGGTCACCGCTGAACCGAGCTCGGCCACGCGGCCCACGAACTCATGGCCGATGGTCAGGCCGGGCTTGATGGTGCGCTGGCTCCACTCGTCCCACAGGTAGATATGCAGGTCGGTGCCGCAGATCGCGGTCTTTTCCAGCTTGATCAGCACCTCGTTGGGGCCGGGGCTGGGAACGGCGACCTGTTCCAGCCAGATGCCCTTGTTTGCTTCGCGCTTGACCAGCGCCTTCATCGTCTGCGCCATCTGGCGGGACCTGCTGAGTGAAAGTAAGACGGCGATTATATGCGGCGCGAGGTCGCGGCCATGCGGCGGTGCGGGAAGTGAGTGATGTCGGCTGACCCGGTTCATGGCAGGGTAGGGCCGGTGCCGTCCGTTTCCCCTCGGGAGAAGGTGGCGCAAAGCGCCGGATGAAGGGGCGCCTCAGAGATTTACCAGTACATGCAATGAAAAACGCGTCGCCACGCGCCTTCAGAAGTGACGCGCCGGGTGCCTCGCAGCGTACCCTCACCCCAACCCCTCTCCCGGAGGGAGAGGGGCTTTGATCTTGCTTCTCCCGTCGGGACATTGGCCTCTTTACGAGGCGAAGGTGGCGCAAAGCGCCGGATGAAGGGGCGCCTCAGAGATCTGTCGCCGCCTGCGATGGCAAGCGCGTCGCCAGGATGAATGATCGGCGTCACCCTCACCCTCAACGCCCCCGCTCCGCGCCCCTGCCCGCACCCGCGGCGGGACGCTCCAAAGCACGCGCGCCTGGGTGCGCAAGCTGTGTCTTATCGCCCGAGAGGAGGGGCGGCGGTGGCTCAGAACTTCACATCCAGACTCATGAAATACTGCCGCGGTGCGCCGACCACCATGGTCTGGTTGTAGCCATCCGGATCGGAGGCGACATAGCCGTTGGTACCGGTGCTGGCGAAATAGCGCTTGTCGGTGAGGTTGGTGATGTTGAGCGCCAACGCCACATCGGCCACCCCGCCCACGCGACCGAAGTCGTAGCGCGCGCCGGCATTGAACAGCCAGTACGAAGGCACCTGCGAATCGTTGAGGAAGGTGATGTAGCGCTTGTCGACGTACTTGCCGTCCAGATCCAGGCGCAGGTTGCCGAGCTGGTAACTCGCGCTGGAGGAGAACATCAACGCGGGGATGCCGACCACGTCCTTGCCGGAGGTGGCGACCACGCCGTTGTTGAGGTAATCGTCCTGGTAGCGCGAGCGGTTCCACGACAGCGAGTTCAACCAGCTCAGGCCCTCCACCGGGCGCCACATCAAGGCCAGGTCGGCACCCGCGCTATGCACGGCGCCGACGTTGCTCAGGATCGCCGCGCAGGTCTGCACGGCGGTACATGGTGAGGTGGTCAACAAGCGGTTGGAGAACTTGGTGAAGTAGGCATCGGCCGACAGCTGGAACTGCGCATCCTGCACGCGGTAACCCACCTGCACGGTCTGTGATTCTTCCGGCTCCAGCGTGGAGCGGCTGCGGTCGAACGCCGCCTGCGAGGTGCCGAACGGAGTGAAGCCGAACGCGGCGATGTTCTTGCTATAGGAGGCATACAGGTCCTGGCGCTCGTCCAGCTTGTAGTTCACGCCGACCTGCGGCAGGAAGTTGTCTTCGGCGCGGATGCGACCCTGTGCCAGTGCGGTGGTCGGCACCAGCGATTGCGCGCGCGTGGTGGTGCTGAGCGCCTTTGCGCCGTAGTTGAGGGTCAGCCGATCGTCGAGCAGGCGCACGGTGTCCTGCAGGTACAACATGCGGGTCTGGGTGGTGTAGCGCTGCAGGAAATCGCGACGGAACGGGGTCTGCGCTTCATACACGTTGTACAGCGAGGTATAGCCTTCATTGCCGAGCGCGAAGTAGTTGCGCTGCTGCGTGGTGCGTGCGTTTTCCGCCCACAGGCCCACTTCCAGATCGTGGTTGCCCCACGCCCATTTCAAGGCGCTGGTGCCGCCGAAACGATCCAGGCCGTAGTCGGTGGTGCGCATTGACAGCGGCACCTGCGCAGAGGTGCGTACATACGGCGTCACCCACTGACCTTCGCCACGATTGCCGTGGTAGTAGCCGGTGGCATCCAGGGTGGCGCCACCGAACACGAACGTGCCCGACAGCCCGGCCAGGTTGTCGCGGCGCAGGCCGCCGCCGGCGTAGTAGCTGGCATCGAGCCAGCTGTAATCGTCGGGCAGCCCGGCCAGCGATTGCGGATAGCCGTTGGCCACGCCACTGGTGGCGCCGGTGTTCTGATACGCACGCGCCATCTGCACGGCGGTGGCCCAATCCGGCTGCAGGTAGTCGTAGTCCCAGCCCAGTGCGCGCTGGCTGGTCAACGACAGGTCCATGTAGTCGTATTCCTTGCGCCGCGAGGTGTCCACGAACAGGCTCAGACGGTTGCCGTCGCCCCACTGGTAGACGGTCTTGAGGTTGGCCTGCTCGGACTGCTGGTCGCCGAAGCCCTTCCATTTGTCGGTGCTGGCATTGGCATAGGACAGGTACGCCGACAAGCCGTTGCGATCGCCGGTGTCGCCGCGCACGAAGGTGCGGCGCGTGGCATCGCTGCCGACCGTCTGCACCAGGCGCAGGCCCGGCGTGCTCTGCGGGTCGGCCGAGTAGAACTGCATGGTGCCGCCGAGGTTGGTGTTGGACGCGGTGCCAAGCGCACCGGCGCCTTGCGCGATTTCCACCGAGCCGAGGTTTTCCGAAATGATGGCGCGGGTGATGTGCAGGCCGTTGGTGACGCCGTAGCTCATGTTGCCGAGCGGAATGCCATCGAGCGTGTAACCCAGCCGGCTCTGATCGAAGCCGTGCAGGGTGACCTGCGTGGACCACTCGTAGGTGCCGAACGGATCGGCCGACTGGAACTGCACGCCCGGCAGCTTTTCCACTGCCTTGAAGGCGCTGCTGCCCGGTGTCAGCTGCTCGATGTCCTGCCGGCTGATGCGCTGGACCTGGCGGGTGCTGCCTTGCGACACCACGTTGATCGCGTCCAGCTGGGTGGCGTTGGTGGCGGCATCGGCCACGCTGGCCGGGGCATCGGCTACCGGCGCATCTGCACCGGCAACCGGATCGGCCGCCGGTGTGGCAGCAGAGGCGATGGCGGGGAGCAGCGCGGCCAGGGCAAGCGCCAGCGGAGTGACATGAAAACGGCGAGCGGAAGTCATGGGGGAATCCTGTTCGAGCACGGCTGAGGGCAACGCACGGTGCAGGACCGGCGTTTCGCGACGCAGGGTGTCAACGACGTATGAAACATTGATGACGGTGGCTGTCGCAAAACTGTCGTGCTTGCCCGCTATACGTGTCGTACCCAGCCGCACTGCGCGGCGACGTACGCGTATTTCCTGCAGGTTCCGTAGCCATGACGTCCTCCCCCTCGCGCCGCGATTTCCTCAAGCGCGTCGCCGCGCTGACCGCCGCCGGCGCCATGCCGTCCTCGATCGGCCGCGCACTCGCGTTGCCGGCCAACTCGCGCACCGGCACGCTGCGCGACATCGAACACGTGGTGATCCTGATGCAGGAAAACCGCTCCTTCGATCATTACTTCGGTGCGCTGCGCGGCGTGCGCGGCTTCGGCGATCCGCGCCCGTTGCAGCTGCGCGACGGTCACCCGGTATGGAGCCAGCCGGCCGCCGATGGTCGTCGCCTGCTGCCGTTCGCCTTCGATTCGCAAGACACCTGTGCGCCGTTGATCAAGAGCCTGGATCATTCGTGGAAAGCCGGTCACGGGCAGGACCCGGCGCGCTGGGCCGAGTACGACGCCTGGGTGCCGTACAAGGGCGAATTGACGATGGGATATTTCCAGCGTCACGACATCCCGTACTACCACGCACTGGCCGATGCGTTCACCATTTGCGATGGCTATTTCTGTTCATTGCACGGGCCGACCAATCCCAATCGCATGTATCTGTTCACCGGCACCAGCGGCCCGAGCGTGGGCAATCTCGGCGCGCAGGCGGTGACCAATGCCGACGATGGCAACTGGACCGCCGACATGGTGCGTGACAAGCCCGGTTATGCGGCGATGGACTGGACCACCTATGCGCAGCGCCTGCAGGCCGCAGGCGTGGACTGGCGCGTATACCAGGAGTACGACAACTTCGGCTGCAACTCGCTGGCGTATTTTTCGCACTACCGCGATCTGCACCCGAGCGACGAACGCTATCGACGTGCACGTGCCTGCGTGCCCGGGTCCACTGCAGACAATGCCGCCACCACGCAGGCCGATCATCTGATCGCTGCAATCGCCGCCGACGTGCAGGCCGATCGCTTGCCGCAGGTGTCCTGGATCGTGCCGCCCACCGCGTACTGCGAGCATCCGGAAGCGCCGCCGGCCTATGGCGAATCGCTGGTGGCGCGCCTGATCGATGCGCTCACCGCCAATCCGCAGGTGTGGGCGAAGACTGCGCTGATCATCAACTACGACGAGAACGATGGCTTCTTCGATCACGTTCCCGCAGCGCTGCCGGCACTGGATGCGCGCATGGGGCGCAGCAATGTCGATACGCGCGGGGAGGTCTACGAAGGTGTGCCGATGGGGCTGGGCATCCGCGTGCCGATGCTGGTGATCTCGCCCTGGACGCGTGGCGGCTGGGTCAATTCGCAGGTGTTCGATCACACCTCGGTGCTGCGCTTGCTGGAACGCCGCTTCGGTGTGGCCGAGCCGAACATCAGCCCGTGGCGTCGCGCGGTGAGCGGCGATCTGACCAGCGTGTTCGATTTCCGCAAGCCGGACGACTCGGCACTGCGCGCATTGCCGTCGGTCGACGACTACCGCGCGCGCACCGCCGCGGTGCGCAACAAGCCGCTACCGGTGCCGCCGGCCAAGGCCAGCATGCCGCGGCAGGAGCCGGGACAACGTCCGGCGCGCGCGTTGCCGTATGCCTTGCAGGTGCATGCGCGCGAGCAGGGCGACGGCGGCGTGCAGCTGCAGTTCGTCAACAGCGGCGCTGCGGCAGCCGCGTTCAACGTCTACACCAGCGCTGCGAGTGGGGGCCCGTGGTACTACACCGTATTGCCCGGCACCCGCCTCGACGATGTGCCGGTCGGCGCTGCGCACAACGGCGGCTATGCGCTGAGCGTGCATGGACCCAATGGCTTCTTGCGCGAATTCGCCGGCGACCTCGCTGCGGCCGGGACGCAGTCGGCTGCGCCATGGTTGGAGGCGCGGCAGGACGGCGAGGCGCTGGTGCTGGACATCGGCAATGCCGGGCAGCAGCCGTGCACGCTGCAACTGCGCGCGCTGGACTACGCAGACCCGACCGCGCGCTCGCTGCACCTGGCTGCAGGTCAGCGCCAGACCGTGCGTCTGGCGCTTGCTGCCAGCGATCACTGGTACGACCTGGTGCTGGAACAGCCGGGCGCGGCATTCCGCCGCCGCCTGGCAGGGCATCTGGAAACCGGCAGGCCCAGCCGCAGCGATCCGGCATTCGGGCGCGCCTGAGCCGGCGCCGGGGGCGCACCGGTGATGGACGCGCAGGGGAGGCGGGTTGTTCTGGCCTCGACGGCAACCGAGCGTCGGTGGGCTGCAACGGGCTCTTCGATCCGGCGATGACCCGCACGGTCGCCGTGGATAGCCGGTATTTGCGCTGGGTCATGCCGGAGTCGCCCGGCATCGCAGCTGTTGCCGGAATTCGGCGTGTGCTGACGCGGGCGGCCGGCGCCGCAGCGGGAGGGGTTATCATGCGCTCCCGTTTCGCTGCGGCGAGCCGGCCCCTTCCCCAAGGAATCCCTCGCGCATGCGCATCCTGCTTGCCCGTCACGGCGAGACGCCGTGGAACGCCGAAGGCCGTTACCAGGGCCAGATCGATATCCCGCTGTCGCCGGTCGGCGAAGGCCAGGCCGCCGCCCTCGGCGCGCGTCTGCAATCGTTGGAGATCACCCGCGCGGTGGCATCGCCGCTGTCGCGTGCGCAGGCCACCGCCAGGCTGGCGCTGGGCAGCAACCGCGAAAGCCTGCTGCAGACCGATGCAGACCTGCAGGAAATCGCCCACGGCGAATGGGAAGGCCTGCTGGCCAGCGAGATCAACGACAAGGATCCGGCACGTCTGCGCGCCTGGCGCGACGAGCCCGATACCGTGCTGATGCCCGGCGGCGAGTCCCTGCGGCAGGTGCTGGACCGCAGCTGGCGCGGCCTGGCGCGCGCGGCCGAAGGCCTGGGCGCGGCCGATACCTTGCTGGTGGTCGCGCACGATGCGGTCAACCGCGTGATCCTGTGCAAGATCCTGGGCCTGCCGCTGTCCCGGCTGTGGACCTTTCGCCAGGCACCGACCACGCTCAACCTGCTCGAAGGCGAGGACGTGGATCACCTGGAAGTGGTGCGGCTCAACGACTGCGCGCACCACACGCCGTTTTTTGGTGAAGCCAAGCATCGGGCGCTGTAAGACAACGCCCGGCACGGACGCTGGATGAGACCGTGGCCTGTGATATCGGCACAATTGCCAGGTGGCCCAGGGCGCTTCGCTACGCTGTTTTTGGCAGCGTGTCCGGCCTGTTGGCGCTGGGAGCGTTCTCCGACTTCATTCCCGCGCCTTTCCTGTCCGGTCGGGCCTGGATAGCGCCGATGGTGCTGCTGGGAAGCGGTCTGACGGTATCGATCGTCGCGCCGGCCTATCGCATCGGCGGGTGGAAGGCGGTCGTTGGCAAGCAGCTTTTCAACACCGTGCTGGCGCTCTGCCTGGCGCCGCCGCTCTTGGGATTGCTGTGCTGGCTGGTGCTGGCCAGAGGTGGGCCCTGGGTCTACACCCGCATCGCCGGCGTCGATTTCGAAGAGACGCATGTGATGCAGACCGCCGCCATGCCCGGCGCGCGAGCGTGCAAATACCGGTTGAGTGGCGGGCCGCTCGCGCATCGTTTTCCGGGCCATCTGTGCATCGACGAAGCGCAATATCGGCGTCATCCCGAGCAGCGCGTCTCGGTGCTGTTGCGCGGTCAACGCTCCGTGTTGGGCATGCGCATTGCGTCCATTTCCGATGTCCCCTGACTGCGGGCGACAGCGCTCCTCCAGTTGCTGGCTGAGGCGCGCGCACCCTGTCGGCCCATGCGACGGTGCGCGATCTGCCGGCGTGCCTGGTGATATGCGCTGCGCGCCGGCAAACGGCGATAATGCGCTTCTTCTCGCGCAGCCCTGACCGTGAACGCAACCGACTCCCTCTCCGACTGGCTCGCCTACATCGAGCAGCAGCATCCGCAGAACATCGCCATGGGCCTGGAGCGCGTGCGCGAGGTCGCTGCGCGGTTGCAGATTGAAGCGCCAGCCAGGCATGTCATTGTCGTAGGCGGCACCAATGGCAAAGGCTCCACCGTGGCCTTTATCGAGGCGATCGCGCAGGCCGCCGGCTGGAAGGTGGGCTGCTACACCTCGCCGCATCTGCTGCGCTACAACGAGCGAGTGCGCATCGACGGCAACGAGGCCGGCGACGCGCAACTGGTGGACGCCTTTGCCGCCGTCGAAGCGGCACGTGGCCAGACCGCGCTGACGTATTTCGAATACGGCACGCTGGCGGCGCTGTGGCTGCTGCAGCGCTCCGGGCTGGACCTGGCGGTGCTGGAAATCGGCCTGGGCGGGCGCCTGGACGCGGTCAACATCATTGATTCGGATGTGGCGGTGATCACCACCGTGGATATCGATCACACCGATTGGCTGGGCGAAGACCGCGAGGCGATCGGCACCGAGAAGGCCGGCATCATCCGCGCCTGGAAGCCGGTGGTGCTGGGCGAAATCGACCCGCCGTCGAGCGTGTTACGGCGGGCCTACCAGTTGGGCGCCAATGCGATCCGCGCCGGCAGCGATTATTTCTTCGAGCCGATCGAGGCGCAGCACTCCGACGCGCCGCAGTGGCGCTGGCGCGATGTCGCGGTGACCCTGGAGCTGCCGATGCCGGCCTTGCAGGCGCCGGTGCAACTGGCCAACGCCGCCGCGGCGATCGCCGCGTTGCAGGCCTTGCCGGTGGAACTGCCCGATGCCGCCTGGGCGCAGGGCATTGCCAATGCACGGGTGGCCGGGCGCCTGCAGCGCAGCGACATCGATGGCGTGCAGGTGCTGCTGGATGTCGGCCATAACCCGCAGGCCGCGCGCGCGCTGGCCGATGCGCTGGGCGCGCAGGCGCACACCGGCAGTACCCATGCGATCTACGCCGCATTGGCGGACAAGGACGTGCTGGGCGTGGTGGAGGCGGTGGGCGCGCAGGTCGACCATTGGGTCCTGGCCGGGCTGGACGGTGCGCGGGGGCAGTCGGCGCAGGCCTTGCAGGCCCGTCTGCAGGGCAGTGCCGCAGCGCAGGCGGCCTGCCACGGCGATGTGGCGGGCGCACTGCGCGCGGTGCTGGCGCAGGCCTCACCGGGCGATCGGGTGCTGGTGTTCGGCTCGTTTCATACCGTTGCCGACGCCCTAAGCGCACTTCGTTCAGTCCACCCGGGTCGGTAGCCCGGCTGCGGCCTTATAATCGCCGCGGCACCCCGCCACGCCGCCTCTCGTCTCTCTACGTGGATACTGCTCTGAAACAGCGACTGATTGGCGCCATCGTTCTGGTGGCGCTTGCCGTGATCTTCCTGCCGATGCTGGTCAAGGGCCCTGCGCCGTCGAGCGGCGTGGCCGATGTGCCGCTGGAGGCGCCTGCCGCACCGGCCAATGGCGAGTTCGAAACCCGCGAATTGCCGCTAGTCACCCCGGGCGATGCGCCGGCCGGTGGCGCGCTGGGCATGCGCGGCGCCGGCTCGGCGCCGGCTGCGGTGCAGGACAACCCGGATGCGGCCGATCTGGCCAACCCGTCCAGCGCGCCGTCGGCGCCTGAGGTGGCGGCCGGCAACTATGCGGTCAACTTCGGCGCCTACGCCACCAGCGCCGATGCCGACGCGGTGCTGGCGCGGCTCAAGCAGGCGCAGCTGCCCGGCTTCAGCGAAAAGACCCAGATCAACGGCCGGCCGGCCTGGCGCGTGCGCGTGGGGCCGTATGTCGACCAGGCGCAGGCCGAATCGGCGCGCCTGCAGGCAGTGAAGGTGCGCAGCGACGTCAACGCCCAGGTGGTGACGCTGGATGCCAATGCCGCCGCGCCAGCGCCTGCAGCCAGTACACCGACGCCGGCGCCGGCCCCGGCCGCAAAACCCAGCAGCAGCGTGGCCGCCGCCAGCACCGCCGCACCCACCAAGACCGAAAGCCTGCCGCCGGAGCCGGCCAAGCCGGTGGCCGCCGCGCCCAAGCCGGCCGAAGCGCCCAAGCCCGCTCCGGCCAAGCCGGAGGTGGCGAAAACGGAGCCGGCCAAGCCCGAGCCGACCAAGCCGGTCGTCGCGGCGCCCGCCGCGCCGGCAGCGCCTGCGGCCAGTTCGATCGGCTTTGCGGTGCAGCTGGGCGCCTTCGGGCGGGCCGAAGACGCCGACGCCTTGCGCGACCGCGTGCGCGCCGCCGGTTTCAGTGCCTTCGTCGAACAGGTGCGGACCGACAAGGGCGCGCTCAACCGCGTTCGGGTCGGCCCGGTGGCCAACCGTGGCGATGCCGAACAGTTGCGTGCGCAGGTGGCGGCCAAGGTCGGCATTTCCGGCATGGTGCGTCCGCATCCGTAAACGACTGCGCCGCCAACCGGCGGGCGCGGTACATGCCGGAGATCGGCATGACGGTTGGTTCGCTACGCGCAGTGCGGCCCGACTGCTCGCCGCTTGCGTGGTATCGCCAGCGGCGAGCGGATTTCCTGATCGCCTCACACCCATGGAGGGGAGCGCAATGAACACCGAGCCAGGTTGGACCAGCGGCGCACGCGCCGCGCGGAGAAGTGGGCAATGATCGACATGGTGCTGGGCGTCATCATCCTGGTGTCGGCCCTGTTGGGCCTGCTGCGCGGATTTGTCGCGATCGTGGTCGGCACGCTGTCGTGGTTGCTGGCCGGCTGGGCGACATTCCAGTTCGGCGGCCCGGCCGCGCGCTGGATCGCCGACGGCAAGCATCCATCGGCCACCGAATCGTTCGGCGGCTACGCGATGGTGTTCGTCGGCGTGCTGATCACCGTGGCGGTGATCGGCATGGTGATCCGTGCCGGGGTGGATGCGGTGCGCCTGGGCGGGATGGACCGCATGCTCGGGTTCGGCCTGGGTCTGGTGCGCGGCGGTTTTCTGGCCAGCGTGCTGGTGCTGCTGATGAGCTTCACGCCGCTGCCGCGCGAGCCGTCCTGGCGCCAGTCGATGCTGATGCCGATGCTGTCGCCGGGCGCGAGCTGGATGCGGGCGCAACTGCCGGCCTGGCGGATGCCGTCGATGGACATGCCATCAATGGAACTCGGCAACTTGCCAACGGAGTTGGGGAAGTTGCCCTCGGCAGGCGATAATACGGACCTGGGCAAGGCGCTGTCCGGGTCCGGTCTGAGCGACACCATCACGCGTGCGCTCGGGCAACCCGGCAAAGCTGCCAGCGACGGACGCGATCCGGCGCAGGCGATGCCGGCCAATATCGATCCGGCGCAGGTTCGCGGCGGAGAAAGCGACCCGGCTCGGGTCGAGTCCCAAGGCCAGGCACGGCCCCCTTCACAGTAACGGCGCAAGCCGTAGCGGAGAACGCGCACCATGTGTGGCATCGTCGGTATTGTCGGCAACCAGAACGTCGCCGGGCAGCTCTATGACGGCCTGACCGTCCTGCAGCATCGTGGGCAGGACGCCGCAGGCATCGCCACCGCAGACGGCACGCGCCTGCGTGTGCAAAAGGCCAACGGGCTTGTACGCGACGTCTTCGACGAAAAGAAGATGGCAGTGCTGGAAGGCCGGGTCGGCATCGCGCATTGCCGCTACCCGACCGCAGGCTCGGAAGGCATGGACGAGGCGCAGCCGTTCTACGTCAACTCGCCCTACGGCATCGCACTGGCGCACAACGGCAACCTGATCAACACCGAGGCCTTGCGCCAGCAGGTGTTCGAAGCCGACCGCCGCAACATCAACACCGATTCGGACAGCGAAGTGCTGCTGAACGTGTTCGCCTACGAGCTGGACGCGCAGCGCATGCTCACCCCCGAGGCGGCGATCCGCGCGGTGGCCGGCGTGCACCGCCGTTGCAAGGGCGGCTATGCGGTGGTCAGCGTGGTGCTGGGCCTGGGCCTGGTGGCCTTCCGCGACCCGCATGGCATCCGTCCGCTGGTGCTGGGCAAGCGCGAGCATGCCGAAGGCACCGAATACATCGTCTCCTCCGAATCGGCCGCGCTGGACATCCTCGGCTACCAGCGCGTGCGCGACGTGCGTCCCGGCGAGGCGATGGTGATCACCGCGCGCGGCGAGCTGTTTTCGGAAGTCTGCGCCGCGCCAACCGTCAACGCGCCGTGCATCTTCGAGTACGTGTACTTCGCGCGTCCCGACTCGATGATCGACAACATCTCGGTGCACAAGGCGCGCATGCGCATGGGCCTGAAGCTGGGCGAGAAGATCCTGCGGCTGCGCCCGGACCACGATATCGACACCATCATCCCGATCCCGGACACCTCGCGCGATGTGGCGCTGGAGATGTCCAACGTACTCGGGGTGAAGTACCGCGAGGGCTTCGTCAAGAATCGCTACGTGGGCCGGACCTTCATCATGCCGGGGCAGGGCGAGCGGCAGAAATCGGTGCGGCGCAAGCTCAATCCGATCCACCTGGAGTTCCGTAACCGCGTGGTGCTGCTGGTCGACGATTCGATCGTGCGCGGCACCACCAGCCGGCAGATCGTGCAGATGGCGCGCGATGCCGGTGCGCGCAAGGTGTATCTGGCCTCGGCCGCGCCGCCGGTGCGTTACCCCAATATCTACGGCATCGACATGCCGGCGGCCGAAGAACTCATCGCGCATGGCCGCAGCGAGCTGGAAATCCAGGAATTTTTGGGCTGCGACTGGCTGATCTACCAGGATCTGGAAGACCTGGAAGTGGCCGTGCGCGAGGGCAACCCGGACATCCAGCAGTTCGATTCCTCGTGCTTCAACGGCGAGTACATCACCGGCATCGAACCGGGCTATTTCGAACGCATCCAGCAATTGCGCTCGGACGATGCCAAGAAGCGTCGCCGCGCGTGAGGCTGTGCGGTAGCGCTGCAGCTCGGCGCTACCCAGACGTGGCCTAGAGCCGCTATGCCACGCAGGAGTACCTGCGTGGCGATCGCGCGATTTGATTGCTGCCGATCGACAAATCGGTGCGCTGCGCTGGTTCGATAGTGGCGCCAGCCGCTGGTTGTTCGCAGACCGCACCTACGACGGCTGCGTGGGGGTCTCGCTCGCCGCTGCAGATCGAAGCGCCAGTTGTCGATCTGGCGGCTACCGCAACGATGGAGTGATGGACACGATGGATCTTCTGCAAGCCGCATACGCCTGCCTGCAAGCGGCCGATCCGCTGGAGAAGGTCGCGTTGACGCAGCGACATGCGGCCGCGTTCCGTGCCGGTGAGTTGCCGTTGCCAACGCCGCAGGCGGCGCCTCCGGAGCCGATCCGCATGCCTGGCCGACCTGCAAGGCCGGTGCTGGTGCACCCGCGCGAGGTGCCGCGGCGCGGGCTGGGCAACCCGGAAGGCCGCGTCGCCTTTATCCACGCCATCGCGCATATCGAGCTCAACGCCATCGACCTGGCCTGGGATGCGGTGTATCGCTTCCGTGGGTTGCCGGCGGCGTTCTATGCCGACTGGGTTGGCGTGGCCGACGACGAATCGCGCCACTTCATGCTGCTGCGCGCGCGATTGCACGACCACGACCACGACTACGGCGACTTCGCCGCGCACAACGGCCTGTGGGAAATGTGCGAGAAAACCGCACATGACGGCCTGGCACGCATGGCGCTGGTGCCGCGCGTGCTGGAAGCGCGCGGGCTGGATGTGACACCGGCGATGATCGTCAAGCTGCGCTCGCTCGGCGATACCGCCACTGCCGAGGTGCTGGACACCATCCTGCGCGAAGAGGTGGCGCATGTGGCGGCCGGCTCGCGCTGGTACCGCTGGTATTGCGCGCAGGCCGGCATCGAGCCGCGCGCGCGCTTCAAGGCGCTGCTGCACGAGTACGCCGGTGGTTACCTGCATGGCCCGTTCAATCTGCAGGCACGGCTGCTTGCCGGCTTCGATGAGGACGAACTGGCCGATCTGGTGGAGCAGGCCGGCTGAGCCGCCGGTGGTGAATGTGTGGGCGGGCTGCAGTGCGCGATCTATCGATCACTGTTTGCGGAGCAGATTGAATCGGCCAGTACCGATGCCACGCTGGGTGATGCGCGTTTGCAGCCTCGCTCATGAAGTACCGAGCGCATTGCGCGGCAGAACGATCGCAGCGCACTGGGGCGATGCGCATCGCATCCCTTCGTCATGACATCGTGCCCCGCGCCTAGCTACCGCCAAACGCGACAGGCCATCTGCGCGGTAACGCGCGTTCGATCACCGGACTGTGCGCTGCGTCCTCCCGCACAGCTGCCGGAATCGCATCCATTCAACGGCAGACATCACAAAAACGTAATTTTCTTTTGTAACAACTTGCAATCGGCACGGACCGACGCGCCTTAATGGCGTCCCGGGGGCAGGGGCCCGGTGTTTCACATCCGTTACTTCCATGTCTAAGGAGAGAGAGACGATGAAGTCGAAGTCGATGTGCACCACGGTGGGTCTGATCGCCATGTGTCTGGCCGGTTCGGCCGCCGCTGCCGGCAAGCCGCTGTATCAATCCGGCCCTGCGCTGAGCCGCAGCGCAAGCGCCACCGCCACTGCCGAACCCTCGTTGCAGCGCCTGCTCAGCGCACCGTCCACCGCCAACGCGCAGGTGGTCCAGCTTGACGCCGGTGCCGTCACCGCCTCGGAAAAGCTGCTGGAACTGCAGCTGGATGGCCAGACCGTCACCGCCACCCAGGCCAAGGTCGATGCGCTGGAAGGCGGCGATAGCGTGTGGTACGGCAATCTCGGCCCGCGCGCCGGCACCCGTGCCCGCACGCTGTCGGGTGTGGATCCGCTGAACTCGGCCATCCTGGTACGCAGCGGCGATACCGTCACCGGCACCATCCGCTACGCCGGCAAGCTGTATCGGCTGCGGCCGCTCGCCGATGGCCGCCACGTGCTGGTGCAGGTGGAAGAAAGCCGCCTGCCGCAGGAACACCCTGCCGAATACAGCCTGCTGCCGAAGATCGACATGCCCAGCGACGGGCGCGTCACCGCGGCCGCCGCATCGTCGGGCAGCCCGGCGACCATCCGCGTGCTGGTAGTGGCCACCAATCAGGCGGTGGCCGCCTACGGCGGCAACATGCAGTCGCTGGTGCAACTGGCAGTGGCCGAGGCCAACCAGGGCTACATCAACAGCAATGTCGGCATCACCTTGCAGCTGGCACGTTACGAGACCACCAGCTATAGCGAAACCGGCAATTTCACCACCGACCTGCAACGCTTCCGCGTAACCAACGACGGTTACATGGACAGCATCCACACCAGCCGCAACACCTACACCGCCGATGTGGGCGTGATCGTATTGAACAACAGCAGTTACTGCGGCCTGGCATCGGGCATCGGCTCAACCGCAGCGACCGCGTTTGCCTCGGTGTACTGGGATTGCGCCACCGGCTATTACAGCTTCGCGCATGAAATCGGCCATCTGCAGAGCGCCCGTCACGACGCCACCAACGACCCGAGCACCTCGCCGTATGCGTACGGGCACGGTTATCGCTACGGCAACAGCTGGCGCACCATCATGGCCTACGACTGCAGCAGCAGCTGCCCGCGCTTGAACTACTGGTCCAACCCCAACATCAGCTATAACGGCGTGCCCATGGGCAACGCCAGCACCGCCGACAATCAGCGCGTGCTGGTCAACACCAAGGCCACCATCGCCGGCTTCCGCTGAGGACCAAGCCGATCGTTCCGTCGTCGGGCCCGGCACGCAGGTGCCGGGCCTTTGCCGCTACACGCAGGCGCAGCGATCGCGCAGACTAGAGGCACTGCCGGCAGCTGCCGGCGTGTCCTGCGGAGCGGAGCACCCATGTCCAAGTCCCTGCGTTATGCGGCGCTGTGCCTGGTCGCGCTGGCAGTTGCCGGCTGCAAACAGCAACCTGCCGACCCGGCCCCTGCGCCACCCAAACCGGCGGTGTCCGCGCCTGCAGCCACGACCGCCAACGATGCCCGCGCCCGCGCGCTGGATGTGCTGGAAACCCGCTTGCAGAACGACCATTTCTATCCGGACAACTGCATCAGCATCGTCGACGAAGACGACGCTGAGCCCGCAGCGGATGCGTTCGACTTCGCAGTGCGCGAGCGGCATGGCAACGAGTGCCCCGGCGATCCGCAGACCAACCCGGTGCGCGATCGTTTCCGCGTGCAGGCCGATGGTACGGTGCTCTGGTACGACATAGTCAATGGCGACTTTGTCGACTACGCCGAACATGCGCGCAGCATGCAGTGATGCGTCTGGAGACTGCAGGGACCGTGCGGTTGCGTACATCCCCGTCGCCTTTCGGGACGGTCATAGTCGAGCCGTTTCGTCACCCTTCCATCGATGGGACTGGACCGGTGGTTGACTAGCAGGCTGGCGCGATCAGGCGTGCCGACAACGCGTCAAGCTGCATTCCAGCACGGGTGAACAGCACACCGAGGGCGCGCAGGCATGATCTCGAAATCACGGCGCTCACCTCCATGTGCCCATCGCGGTCTGTCGCTTGCAAACGGGTGCCAGGCGAGCGGCCTGCGCCGAGCTGGCCGCTCGCTAGCTGCTGACAGCCACGTTAAAGCGGCAACTGCTCCAGCGACACGCCGTCGGCATCCACATGCAACACCGAGCCTTGTTCGTACCAGTCGCCCAGCACGATGCGTGTGCAGGTCTGGCCGCCGGCCTGCAGGGTGTGGATTGCAGGGCGATGGGTGTGACCATGGATCAGGCGATCCAGGCCATACCGCACGAAGGTGGCCTCCACCTCGGCCGGGGTGACATCGGTGACGGTCTCGAAGCGCGATTGGTCGCCCTGCTTGAGTTCTGCATGACGCGCCTGGCTGGCAGCGCGCGCCTGCTGCGCGAAGGCCACCCGCGCGGCCAGCGGCTGCGCCAGGAACTGCGCCTGAAAGACCGGATCGCGCGTTTGCGCACGGAACGCCTGGTAGGCGGTGTCGTCGGTGCACAGCAGATCGCCATGCATCAGCAAGGTCGGATGCCCGTACAGATCGACCACGGTGGGGTCGGGCAGGATGCGGAAGCCCGCGCGTTGCGCATACGCCTCGCCGACCAGGAAGTCGCGGTTGCCCGGCATGAAGAACACCGGCACGCCGCTATCGGCCACCGCATGCAGCGCCACGGCCACCGCATCGGCAGCGGTCGATGGCGTGTCATCGCCGATCCAGGCTTCGAACAGATCGCCAAGGATGTAGAGCGCGTCGCTACCGGGCACCTGCGTGCGCAGGAAGTCCAGAAACAGCTCGGTGATCGCCGGCCGGGCCGGATCCAGATGCAGGTCGGAAATGAACAGGGTCGTCATCGCGCCATTGTACGGCGGGAGCGCGGGACGGGAATCGGGAATGGGGAATCGGTGGAGCGCTGCATCGCGGAGCGAGTGCCGGGTGAATGGCCGGCTGCGGCAACGAGAGGATCGCTGGCCTGGTCGGGCCAACGCAGCGATGACAGGGCTTGCTCCTTACCCCAACAACACCGGCAATCCCCACAGCGACAGGCTGGCCAGCAGCACGCCGATCGCAGTGGCAGCGAGGACATCGCTGGGATAGTGCAGGCCCAGCACCACGCGCGATAGCGCCACGCCGGCCGAGAACGGCACCAGCAGGGGCGCCAGCCACGGGTAGTAGGCCAGTGCCACGATGCTGAAGGACACCGCATGCAAGGTGTGGCCGGACGGAAAACTGAACTCGTCCAGCGGCGCCACCCAGGCGCGGATGCGCACGTCGGCCGCGTACGGGCGTGGCCGACGCGTCCAGCGCTTGAGTGATTTGTACAAGGTCAGCGCGAGCACGCCGGTGGCGGCCATGTGCGCAGATGCGCGCACGCCGTCCATGCCGTCGAGCAGCACCAGCAAGCCCATCAGGCTGTACCAGAACACCCCATCGCCGAGCCGGCTGATGGTGGCGAATGCGCGCCGCACCGGGTGGCGCCGGCACCAGTGGTTGGCGCGCCGGCACCAGCGCGCTTCGTGACCGCGCAGAAGTTCAAGCCGCGTTGCCGACATAACGCCCCCGTGCCGCAGTGATGCCCATCAGCAAGGCCTCGAAGTCGGAGACCACGTTGTCCGGATGCAGTTTCTTCATCGCCTGCGCGGCCGCCGCACCCAGGCGCTGGCGCATCGCATCGTCGTCGGTGAGTGCGACGGCCGCCTGGATGAACGCCTCGTCGTTCTCCACTGCCGCACCGCTGTGCCCGCTGCGCAGATACTCGCGTGCGGCGCCGTAATCGAAGGCCACGGTGGCCACACCACTGGCCATCGCCTCCAGGGTCACGTTGCCGAAGGTCTCGCTGCGGCTGGGGAACAGGAACAGATCGCCGCTGGCGAAGTGGCGCGCCAGCGCCTCGCCGCGCTGGATGCCGCAGAAGATGAAGTCCGGATTCTCGTGCGCGATTTTTTCGCGTGCCGGGCCATCGCCCACCCAGACGAAGCGCGCCTTCGGGCGGATCTGCTGCAGCTTGCGGAAGGCGCGAATCGCCAGCGGCAGATTCTTTTCGTTGGCGATGCGTCCGACATAGATCGCGGCGAAGCCTTCGCCCTCGATGCCCCATTCGGCACGCAGGGCCGGATCGCGCCGGGCCGGATCGAACTGCTGGCTGTCCACCGCGCGTGCCAGCAACTGCACGCGCTCGAAGCCGCCGTCGCGCAGGAACTGCTGCAGCTCGCGCGTGGGTACCAGGGTGGCCTCGGCCTGATTGTGGAAGCGGCGCATCCAGCGCAGCGCAGTGCCCTGCAGCCAGGCGGCACCGTAGTCGGGCAGGTACTCGTCAAAGCGGGTATGGAAGCCGGTGGCGACCGGAATGCCGAGCCGGCGTGCGGCACGCATCGCCGACCAGCCCAGGGGGCCTTCCGTGGCCACATAGACCGCATCCGGTTGCGTGATTTGCCAATGACGAACGAGGCGTTGGGTTGCCGGCAATCCGAATTTCAGTCCCGGGTAGCGCGGCAGCGCCGCGCCGCGCACCAGCAGGGCGGTGGCCGCATCGGTATCGCCGCTCTGCCGTGGACGCACCACGTCCACCTGGTGTCCGCGTGCGCGCAGGCCGGTTTCCAGCCCGTGCACGGTCAGCGCAACACCGTTGACTTCGGGGGGATAGGTTTCGGTAACGATCGCGTAGCGCATGCCCGTTCTCCGGTTTTCGCTAGCTTCCGGGAGGGCGATGGCATGGATGTTGCGCGGATAAGTCGCGGCGGTGACAAGTGCGACGGGATTAGGAATTCGGGATTGGAGATTCGCAAAAGCGGTCTTCGCGCATCTGGGCGAGTACGCAATACATCACGTGCCGCGGTCAACGAATCCCGAATCCCGAATCCCAAATCCCGCCTGAGGCCGCAGGCCTCAGGTCACAAACGGTTTGAACGCGATCCCCAGCCCGGCCATGCTCTCGACTTCGCCGATCAGGTCGGCGCGCAGCAGCGGGCGCGAGTCGATCCAGCTTTGCGACAGGATCAACGACAGGCGGGTGTCGTCGGCGGTGAGTTCCAGGGTCGGAATCGGGTCCGATTCGTGGGCGCGATGCAGCAGCACCGCCAGCCGCAGCAGCGCGGCCTTGCGCCGGGTCGGCAGCAGCAGGCGGTCCGGCAGCGCATCGAACGCGGTCTTGGGCACGTTGCGCCGGTGCGTGCGCACCAGCGATGCCAGCACCTGCTGCTCCTGGCGCGAGAAACCGGCGATGTCCGAGTGCTCCAGGATGTAGCTGCCGTGCACGTGATACTGGCTGTGCGCGATGATCAGGCCCAGCTCGTGCAGGCGCGCAGCGCGGCGCAACACCTGCGCGTCGTCGCCATCCAGCTGCCAGGATTCGCAGACCTGGTCGAACAGGCGGCAGGCAGTGGCTTCCACGCGCTGCGCCTGCACTTCGTCGATGCCGTAGCGCTGCACCAGCGAGGCCACCGAGCTGTCGCGCGGGTCGTTCTCGCCACCGCGGCCGAGCATGTCGTAGAGAATGCCTTCGCGCATCGCCGCCTTGCTGACCATCAGCTTCTCCAGCCCCAGGGCCTGGAACGCCGCTTCCAGCACCAGGATGCCGCCAGCGATGATCGGCCGGCGTTCGGCGGCCAGGCCGGGCAACTGGATGTCCTCGATGCGCTTGGCCTTGAGCAGTTCATCGCGCAGCGCCGGCAGCGCCTCGGCGGTGATTGCGCCCTTGGTGAGCTTCATCGCCGCACAGATCTCGCCGATGGCCTTGTGTGTGCCGGACGAGCCGATCGCCTCGTGCCAGCCCAGCGCCTTGTACTGATTGGCGAACTGCTGGAATTCGGTGCCGATCTCGGTCAGCGCATCCTTCCATTTCTTCTTCGACAGCTTGCCGCCGGGAAAGAAGCGGCGCGTGCTGGCGATGCAGCCGGCCTGCAGGGACTCGCGTTCCAGGGTCTGGAATCCGCGGCCGATGATGAACTCGGTCGAGCCGCCGCCGATGTCGATCACCAGCCGGCGTTGATCGGGCTTGGGCGGTTGCGCATGCGCAACGCCGAGATAGATCAGGCGCGCTTCCTCGCGTCCGCTGACCACTTCGATCGCATGCCCGAGCGCGGTTTCGGCCGGCATCAGGAACGCCTGCGGCGAGCGCAGCTGACGCACCGTGTTGGTGGCCAGCGCGCGTACGCGCAACGACGGCACTTCCCGGATGCGCTGGCCGAAGCGCGCCAGGCATTCGAGCGCGCGCTGGCGCGCTTCGTTGGAGAGGCCACCCTTGCCATCCAGGCCGTCGGCCATGCGCACGGTTTCGCGCAGACGATCGACCACGCGCAGCTGACCCATCAGGTAGCGCGCAATGACCATGTGGAAGCTGTTGGATCCTAAGTCGATGGCGGCGAGGAAATCGCCATCGCGCAGGGGCGGGATCGTGGGGGAGGGCATTGGCATGGGCGCATGGTAGCCGATGGGCCGTTGGCCCCGTGAGGGGCCACGCCCGCGCCGCTTTCAGATCCGCTCGAGCAAGGTCATCTGCGCCGAATGGGCCGGCTCGCCAGGGCCTGGTAGGCGTTTGTGATAGACGCCGTCGGCATCCAGCTCCCAGGCGTTGACGTTGTCGTCCAGGTAGTTCTGCAGCACTTCGCGGTAGACGCGCTTGGCCAGATCCGGGTCCAGGATCGGGAAGCAGGTCTCCACGCGCCGCAGCAGGTTGCGCTCCAGCCAATCGGCGCTGGCGCAATACAACTCTGCCGCGCCATCGTTGCCGAACCAGTACACGCGGCTATGTTCCAGAAAACGCCCCACGATAGAGCGCACGCGGATATTGTCGGACACGCCGGGAACGCCCGGGCGCAGCGTGCAGGCGCCGCGCACGATCAGGTCGATCTGCACACCGGCTTGCGAGGCGGTATACAGCGCACGCACGACCTGCGGCTCGTTGAGGGCATTCATTTTGGCGATGATGCGGCCCGGGCGGCCGTTGCGGGCCAGCCGCGTTTCGCGCTCGATCCGCTTCAACACGCCGGCGTGCAGGGTGAAGGGCGACTGCAGCAACTGCTCCAGCTTCATGCGCGGGGCCAGCCCGGACAACTGCTGGAACAGCATGTGCACATCGTTGCCGATTTCCACATCCGCAGTGATCAGGCTGATGTCGGTGTACAGGCGCGCGGTGCCGCTGTGGTAATTGCCGGTGCCCAGATGCACATAGCGTTTGAGCTTGCGTCCCTCGCGGCGCACGATCAGCAGCATCTTGGCGTGCGTCTTGAAGCCGACCACGCCGTACACCACCTGCACGCCGGCTTCCTGCAGCTTGTCGGCCAGGCCCAGGTTGGCCTCTTCGTCGAAACGCGCGCGCAGCTCCACCACCACGGTGACGTCCTTGCCGTTGCGCGCGGCCAGGATCAGCGCATCGACGATCAGCGAGTCCTTGCCGGTGCGGTACAGCGTCTGCTTGATCGCCAGCACGTTCGGGTCGACCGCGGCCTGGCGGATCACGTCCAGCACCGCGGTGAACGCATCGAAGGGGTGATGCAGCAGCACATCGCCCTTGCTGACGATCTCGAAGATGCCGTCGTTGTCGCGCAGGGTGCGCGGATTGAACAACGGATACTTCAGTTCGGGGCGCTGCACCAGATCGTAGACCTGGGTGACGCGGCTCAGGTTGACCGGCCCGACGATGCGGTACACCGCGTTTTCGTTCAGGCCGAAGTTCTGCAGCAGGGTGCGCATGATCGGCGCCGGGCAGTCGTGCGCGATCTCCAGGCGCACCGCCGGGCGATAGCCGCGGGTGACCAGCTCGTCGCGCAAGGCCAGCGCCAGGTTCTCGACCTCTTCCTCGTCCACCACCAGCTCGGAGTTGCGGGTGACGCGGAACTGATACGAGCCCTTGACCTGCATGCCGGGGAACAGCTCGTCGACGAACTCGGACAGCACCGAGGACAGGAACACGAAGCTCTGCGCGCCCTCCGGCGACAGGCTCGCCGGCAGCTGGATGATGCGCGGCAACGAGCGCGGCGCACGCACGATGGCCAGATGACCGGCGCGCCCGAATGCGTCCTGGCCCTCCAGCACCACCACGATGTTCAAGGTCTTGTTGAGGATCTTCGGAAACGGATGCGCCGGGTCCAGCCCCAGCGGCGACAGCACCGGCATGATCTCGTTGCGGAAGTACGCCCGCAGCCAGCGCTTCTGACGCGAGGTCCAGGCCGTGCGGCTGAGCACGGCCACGCCGGCATCTTCCATCGCCGGGCGCAGCACTTCATTCCACGCGTGGTACTGCTGTTCGACCAGCTTGGCGGCGCGGTCGTGCACCGCGTTGAGGATGGCGGTCGGGCTCAGGCCATCCGGCGCCGGCGGCAGGCCGAACTCCTGCGCATGCCGCACGGTGGCGGCGCGGATCTCGAAGAATTCATCCAGGTTGGTGCAGGAAATGCACAGGAACCGCAGCCGTTCCAGCAATGGCACCTGCTCGTCCAACGCCTGTGCCAGCACCCGGAAATTGAAGTCCAGCTGCGACAGTTCCCGGTTGATGTACAGCGCCGGATCGCGCAACGGATCGGTGGCGATGTCCTCGGAAGGTGTGACGTCGTGCAGTTCTTTGGCGTGGCCCATTGGAATCGGTCATCAAGACGGAGATGGTGTGCGGCGTGGCAGCGCGCCAGAGGCAGCGCAGGCGATGCAGCGCGTCGTGCGCGCGTGCATCGCACCGCGGTGCGGCGCGCACCTCTTACATATCACGCCGAACGTGACAGTGGCAGGGACTGATCGCGCTGCACGACGCGCGCAGCGACAAAATGGCATGAGAATTCGCTCCCGCGTCCGACTTCGCTTTCGATTTCCAGACGCGCCTGGTGCAGTCCCAGGATGTGCTTGACGATCGACAGTCCCAGCCCGGTGCCGCCGCTCTCGCGCGAGCGGCTGCTGGAGACGCGATAGAAGCGCTCGGTGATGCGCGGCAGATGCGAGGCGGGAATGCCGTAGCCGGTGTCGCGCACCGCCAGGGCCGCGCCATCGCCTTCGCGCACGAAGCGGATCGTCACCGTGCCGCCGCCGGGCGTGTAGCGCACCGCATTGGTGACCAGGTTGGAGAAGGCGCTATGCAATTCCTTGTTGGAGCCGAGCAGGTCCACGCCGGCCTCGTCGAACACCTCCACGGTGTGGCGGCCCTGGCTGTGCGCTTCGGCCTCGCGCCGCAGCGTCGACAGCATCGGCGCCATCGCCACGTGTTCCTCGCCGAGTTCTTCCTGCGATTCCAGCCGCGACAGCGTCAGCAGGTCTTCGACCAGCTGCGCCATGCGCTGCGACTGCTTGCGCATCTCGGCCAGCATCGGGCCCGAATCGGGAAAGTCTTCCGGGTCGAGCATGTCCAGATAGCCGTGCACCACCGTCAATGGCGTACGCAGCTCGTGCGAGACGTTGGCCACGAAGTCGCGGCGCACCTGCTCCAGTCGCAGCAGTTTGCTGACATCGCGCGCCACCAGCAGCCAGTAATCGTCCGAGTAGGGGATCAGGCGCAGATTCAGGCGCAGATCCGGATCCACCGGCGAGGCGGCGTCGAGCATGGGCTCGGCATTGCGGCCGGCCGCCAGCCAGTGCGCCAGCGGCAACGGCTGCAACCGCTCCACCACCGACACGCCCATGTCGCCCGGATGATGCAGCCCCAGCAGTCCGCCCGCGGCGCGGTTGAACCACTGCACGCGCTGGCTGTTGCGATCCACCACCACCACCGCATCCGGCAGTGCCTGCGCGGCGGCGCGGTAGGTACGCAGCATCTCGATCAGGCGACGCTTGCGCCCGCGCATTTCGGCCTGGCTGCGATAGAGCAGGCGATCCAGCTCGTTCCAGGCGCCGATCCCGGCGGCGGGCTCGGCGCGCTGGCGCGCGGTCAGGCGCTGCAGCACCTGGCGCAACCGCCAGTAATGCCAGGCCAGCACCCCCAGCGCGGTCAGCGTCAACGCCATCCACACATGCTCGATCAGCACGCCGACCAGCACGGCAGCGCCCAGCAACAGCGCGAGAGTGCCGAGCGTCTTGAGCCAGGCGGAACGGATATGTTGAGGCATGGAAGGCGTTACCACGGAGCGTCAGGTGGGCGTGCGAGCCAGCCCAGCGGCAGGGCCGACCGGCTGTGCGGCAAGCACTAGGTTGCCGAAGAGAAACGGTAGCCCGAGCCACGCACGGTCTGCACCATGTTTTCCAGGCCGAACGGTTCCAGCGTCTTGCGCAGGCGGCGGATATGCACGTCGATGGTGCGCTCTTCCACATACACGCTGCCGCCCCAGACATGATCCAGCAGCTGGGTGCGGGTATACACGCGCTCGGGATGTGTCATGAAAAAGTGCAGCAGGCGGTACTCGGTCGGGCCGATCGGCACCGGCGCATCGCCGGCAAACACCCGGTGCGCGGCGCCGTCGATGCGCAGGCGGCCCACGGCCACGCTGCCGTCCTCGTCGTCCTCGCGGGTGCGGCGCATCACCGCGCGGATGCGCGCCAGCAACTCGCGCGCCGAGAACGGCTTGACCACGTAATCGTCGACCCCGGCTTCCAGGCCACCGACGCGGTCGTTCTCTTCGCCGCGCGCGGTCAGCATGATGATTGGAATCTCGCGGGTCAGCTGTTCCTTGCGCCAGCGCCGTGCCAGATCCAGCCCGCTGGTGCCTGGCAGCATCCAGTCCAGCAGGATCAGGTCCGGCACGCGGTCGGCGATGGCGGTCTGCGCCTCGCGGGCATCGCCGGCATGGATGGGTTCGAACTCGCCTTTGCGCAGCGCGAACGCCACCATGTCGCGAATCGCGGGTTCGTCGTCGACGATCAGAATGCGTTTTTGCACGCGGGGCTTACCGTCTGGCTTTAGGTTGATCGCCAGTAGACTACGGTTTTGTGACTCTAATGTGACATGCCTGAGGGCTGCCGCCGTGGTCAAAGCGGCCTGTGCCACTGGCAGGCGCGGTGCTGAACCCCTCGGCACACACCTAAATGACCGCTGCGCCAACCGTCACATGCGCTAGCGCGTCGACAGATCCGGGTCGCGGATGCCTTGCCGGCGCAGCTCCAGCACGGTCGGCGTGATCGCCGCGATGCGTGCATCCACCCGCGCCCGTGTCACATAGTCGAGATCTTTCTTCTTCAGCGCTTCCAACTGGATCAGCGCCTGTTCCGGGCGTCCGTTCAAGTACGCAGCTTCGGCATAGGCCTCGCTGGCACGCAGATGGTCGCCGGACAGCTCGCAGGCGCGAGCGTAGGTCTGTTGCAACAGGGGATCTTCGCTGCTGCGATGCAGGAGCGGCTCCAGCACCTGACGCGCGCGCTGGCCGGATTCCTTGCTGGCCTGCTCGTTGAGCGCGCCGGCATAGGTCAGCGCCACCGCGCGGTTGTTCGGCAGTTGCTTGAGCAGCGCGTCGAAACGCGCATTGGCCACCTCGCGCTGGCCCACCCGCGCCTGCGCCTCGCTCAGCCCCAGCGTCAGCCACAGGTTGTCGGGGTGCGTTTCCAGCAGGCTGGTCAGTTCGGCCACCGGTTCACTGGGCCGGCCGCCGCTGTTGCGCAGGCGTGCCAGCGCCAGCCCGTAGCGCTGCGCATCGGTCAGGCCGTGCTTGGCACTGCGGCGCAGGGTCTCGTATTCGCGGATGGCCGCATCCGGCGTGGTGGCGCTGAGCACGCGCAGGCGTTCCTTGGCCCAGTCGAAGTTCTGCTGGTCGCCGCTGCGGCTCAGCGCATCCACCGGCAGCCGCAGCGCATACGGCAGCAGTGCGTTGCCGTTGCGGCTCAGCGGTTCGGACAGCGACGGGTCGGCCGGGTCCACCCGTTCCTGGCGCGTGCCGCCCGGCACCGAGGTGGTCAGCACCACGGTGTTCTTCTTCATCTGCTCGGCGCGCGCCTTGGCCTCGCTGATGCGGGTGACCGTGACCGGGTGGGTCTGCAGAAAGTCCGGCGCGCTGTAGCCGCCTTCGTTGGCGCGCATCGCCACCGACATGCGCTCGAAGAAGCCGGCCATCGCATCCACGTCGTAGCCGCTGCGCACCAGCGTGCGGATGCCCAGCCGGTCGGCCTCGGATTCGTTGGAGCGGGTGTAGTCGATCTGGCGCTGCTGCATCAGCCCCATCGCACTGGTGATGCCGGCCATGGTGGCATCGCCCTTGGAATTGCCGCCGGCCTGTTGCGCGGCGACCACCGCCGCCAGCATGCCGAGCAGGATCGGGATCTGGTCGCGCTGCGCCCGTTCCACCCCGCGCAGCACATGCTGCTGGGTGACGTGGGCGATTTCGTGCGACAGCACCGCGGCCACCTCGTCCTCGCGCTCGGCGGTCAACACCAGCCCGGCATTGACCGCGATATAGCCGCCCAGCGTGGCGAAGGCGTTGATCTGGCGGTCGCGCAGCATGAAAAACGTAAACGGCTGCTGCGGCTGGTCGCTGTTGGCGCCGAGCCGGGTGCCCATGGTCTGCAGCCAGTCGGTGATCAGCGGGTCGTCCAGCACGTAGTCGTAGTTGCGCAACTCGGCCAGCATCATCTTGCCGTACTCGGCCTGGCGCGCCGGGGTCAGCAGCTCGCCGGCAGACGAGCCGATGTCGGGCAGGCGGTTTTCCTGCGCGGGTGCCACCCCCATGGCAACGGCCAGCGTGAGGGCGGTGGCGAGCGGTAGCAGGCGCAAGTGGAACTCCCAGGTGGTGCGCGGAGCATGCAGGCAGCACGGCGCGATGGCGTGAATCATCGGTTAATCCACAGTGTTGCGGTGACGACATGGAAATTCCAGTCGCCCGGTACCATTGTCAGACCTCAGACCAACCACGGAGTTTCCCGTGAGCCAAGACACCAACGTGCAGGATGCGGCCAGCGGCCCGCAGATCACCCTGTATTCCTCCGCCATTTGCCCGTACTGCGTGGCGGCCAAGAACTTCCTCAAGAGCAAGGGCCGGACCTGGACCGAGGTGCGCATCGACCTGGATCCGGCCGAGCGCAACAAGATGGTTGCGCTGGCCAAGCGCACCAGCGTGCCGCAGATCTTTGTCGGCGACGTCCATGTGGGCGGTTACGACGACATGATGGCGATGCACCGGGCCGGCAAGCTCGAGCCCTTGCTGGCCGGCAACACAGGCGGCCAGGCATGAGCGAGACCGGCAGCGGCAGCGACGACCGGCTGCGCGAGTTCACCGAATTCCGCCAGCGCATGAACCAGCGCATCCTGGCCGAGCCCAACCAGGTGGTGCGCCGGTTCTTTGCGCTGGACACCCAGACCTACCAGGCGGGCGCGCTGGATGTGAAGACCAAGGAACTGCTCGGCCTGGTCGCCTCGATGGTGCTGCGCTGCGACGACTGCATCAGCTACCACGTCGCCCAGTGCAAGGAGGCCGGCGTGACCCGCGAGGAATTCTTCGAAACCTTCTCGGTCGGCCTGGTGGTCGGCGGCTCCATCGTCATCCCGCATCTGCGTCGCGCGGTGGACTTCCTCGACCAGCTCGACGGCGGCGCCCCGGCACCGGAGCAGCACGCGCACGGGTGAGTGGGTGGGAGGGGGAGAGGTGATTCGGGATTCGTAACGGCGGGCGAGGGCGCGTGCCGCCTGTTGTTGGCGGCTTTGCGTTGAGGTGGTCCGATTTGGGCACCGGCCGCTGGCTGGGACGGCAGGTGCTTTCAGGCAGCTGCACTGAAGTTGTGCCTGCAGGCGGTGGTACGCGCGGCCGTTCGCTGCACCGAATGGCTGCCGTGCGCATCCGGGGGCTCTTAGACCAAGGTCGGTTTGGGCGCCTTCACCGGCATCGGGCATAATTGCCTGTGAAACCTCCTTGCGCCGCTCTGCCGGGTATTGCGGCTGGCGCTCCCCCCTTCAAGTTCGGAAACCCAACGTTATGACGCAGACAATCACGGTCATCCGCGGCGACGGTATCGGCCCGGAGATCATGGATGCCACGCTGTTCGTGCTCGACGCGCTGCAGGCTGGCCTGACCTACGAGTACGCCGACGCTGGCCTGGTCGCGCTGGAAAAGCACGGCGATCTGCTGCCCGAGTCCACCCTGGCCTCGATCACCAAGAACAAGGTGGCCCTGAAAAGCCCGCTGACCACCCCGGTCGGCGAGGGCTTCAGCTCGATCAACGTTGCCATGCGTCGCAAGTTCGACCTGTACGCCAACGTGCGTCCGGCCAAGTCGTTCCCCAACACCAAGTCGCGTTTCGCCGATGGCGTGGACCTGATCACGGTGCGTGAGAACACCGAAGGCGCCTACCTGAGCGAAGGCCAGACCGTGTCCGAGGACGGCGAGACCGCGTTCTCCGGCGCCCGCGTCACCCGCAAGGGCTCCGAGCGCATCGTGCGCTACGCCTTCGACCTGGCGCGCGCCACCGGCCGCAAGAAGGTCACCGCGGTGCACAAGGCCAACATCATCAAGTCGACCTCGGGCCTGTTCCTGAAGGTGGCACGCGATGTGGCCACGCAGTATCCGGAAATCGAATTCCAGGAAATGATCGTCGACAACACCTGCATGCAGCTGGTGATGCGTCCTGAGCAGTTCGACATCATCGTGACCACCAACCTGTTCGGCGACATCATCTCCGACCTGTGCGCCGGTCTGGTCGGCGGCCTGGGCCTGGCCCCGGGCGCCAACATCGGTGTGGACGCGGCGATCTTCGAGGCCGTGCATGGCTCGGCGCCGGACATCGCAGGGCAGGGCAAGGCCAACCCGTGCGCGCTGCTGCTGGGTGCCGCGCAGATGCTGGACCACATCGGTCAGCCGCAGAACGCCGAGCGCCTGCGCGAAGCGATCGTGGCCACCCTGGAAGCCAAGGATTCGCTGACCCCCGACCTGGGCGGCACCGGCAACACCATGGGCTTCGCCAAGGCCATCGCCAGCCGCCTCTGAGCGACACGGCGACAGCAAAAAAAGGGCGCCCAGGCGCCCTTTTTTTTGCGTTGAGTCCAGGGATTTGGGGAGTCGCTCTTACGAATCCCCAATCCCGACGCTCGATTCCCCGCTCAATTCCGCGACTGCAACTTCGACAGCAAGCGCAGGAACTCGATGTACAGCCACACCAGCGTCACCATCAGGCCGAACGCGCCATACCACTCCATGTGCTTGGGAGCGCCCTGTTCGACACCGCTTTCGATGAAGTCGAAGTCCAGCACCAGGTTCAGTGCAGCCACCACCACCACGAACAGGCTGAAGCCGATGCCGATCAGGCCAGAGTCGTGGATGAAAGGGATGCGCACGCCGAACAGGCCCAGCACGATGGTCGCCAGATACACCAGCGCAATGCCGCCGGTGGCTGCCACCACGCCCAGCTTGAAGTTCTCGGTGGCCTTGATCATGCCGCTGCGATAGGCAAACAGCAGCGCGAACATGGTGCCGAAGGTCAGCAGGACCGCCTGGAACACGATGCCGTTGAAACGCGCCTCGTAGACTGCCGAGATCGCGCCCAGGAAGAAGCCTTCCACCAGCGCGTACAGCGGCGCGGTGACCGGGGCCCAGGTCGGCTTGAAGCTGGTCGCCAGCGCGAACACCAGCCCGCCGATCGCGCCGGCGATCATGTACAGCCGCGCGGCAGGCAACGGAGCGCCATCGGCCCCGATCGACTGCGACCAGGCGAAGGCGGCGGTGACCACCGCCATCAGCAACAGCAGGCCGGTCTTGTTGACGGTGCCGTTGAGCGTCATCGCCTGACCATCGCGGGTGACTACCGAGCCGGAGCCGAGGTCGAGGAAGGTGGATTCCCGAAGGGCGGGATTGCCGCTACGCATGCGTGTTCTCCATGAAATGTAGATGCCTGCCGACTTGGCGAGCGATGCCGCGAGGATACCGGATCGTCCGATTTACACAGAGTGATTGACAGCAAGGCCAATCATTCCCAAAATAGCCGACCTTTCCAGCCTTCGGGATTGAAAGGTCCCGCCGGGGTATAGCGCAGTCTGGTAGCGCGCCTGCTTTGGGAGCAGGATGTCGGGGGTTCGAATCCCTCTACCCCGACCATTCCGAGCTCTTGACGGCGTGGGAATGCAAAGTTCGGTCCGGGCGCCCGTAGCTCAACCGGATAGAGCACCGGCCTTCTAAGCCGGCGGTTACAGGTTCGAGTCCTGTCGGGCGCGCCATCGGCGGTGCGGTAGGAAGTAGGTTTCAGTGGTGGCTGTAGCTCAGCTGGTTAGAGTACTGGATTGTGATTCCAGATGTCGGGGGTTCGAGTCCCCTCAGCCACCCCACTGATTGCAGGAAAAGTTGGACCCGATGCATCGCGGGGTGTTGCAACGACGCAAAAACGCGCATACAATGTGCGACCAGTTTCAGGGCCGTTAGCTCAGTTGGTAGAGCAGTTGACTCTTAATCAATAGGTCCAAGGTTCGAATCCTTGACGGCCCACCAAACAAAAGCACTTAGGCATCTGCCTAGGTGCTTTTCTTTTTGTGCTGAGGAAAAGATGACGCAAGGAATCGGCTGCAGCTTCGCTGTCGTCTCGGTCGGCGGCCGCGGCAACGCAGTGCTGATCTCGGCCGGGCACGATGTCTGGCTTGTGTCAGGTGCGCAATCGCCACCGGTCGTCGCTGCCCGGTCGAGCGAGCGCACATGAGGCCTGCTGTGTCCGGAGCATTGCGGCATTCGATCCTGGGCCAGGTTGGCGTCTTCGCGATCGTCGGTCCTCCGCTCGGCGGGCTGCTGGGCCTGGTGCTGTTGACCCGGTTCGACCTGCTGACCGCGTTGTTGATCGTTGCCTGGTCCTACGGCCTGGTGTTGCCGGTGATTGCCTGCGCCGCGGCGGGATGGCTGTGTGCGCGCATCTGTGCCTGGCGGTACCGTGGGCGCCCGCCAAACCTGCTGGTCCACGTTGGCATCGGTGCGTTGAGCGGTCTGCTCTCGACCGGGGTGATCGTGCTGCTGCTGGCGATCATCGGCGGCTGGTCGATGATGGCCGACCGCACGGTCATGCTGACGCTGCTGCAGTGTGGGTTGGCGGCAGGTGGCGCCTGCGCCGTGCTTGTCTGGCTGATGTGGTCGCGCCTGGCAGTGTCGCCTCGCGCGAGGTGACGGGCCGTCAGGCAACGTCCATCAGCACGCGCAGGAAGAGGTTCTTTGCTGCCCTGGATGGCGCTGACGGCCCCGAAGCGATGCGCTACGCCGGATCGGCGATGGGCAACTGCAGCCGTGGCCGCTTACGGCGCTGCGGCGGGCGCGGGCGCCGCGCTCTGCTGCATGCGTGGGAACGCCAGCGTAAAGCATGCGCCCTGGTCGGGCGCCGATGTCACTTCGACAAAGCCACCTGCCTGACGGACCGAGCTGTACACCTGCGCCAGCCCCAGGCCCGCGCCTTTGTCGGCATCCTTGGTGGTGAAATACGCTTCGAACAGGTGCGCCTGCACGTGCGCATCCATGCCATGCCCGTTGTCGGCCACGGCGATGGTGACGTAGCGCCCGGCCGGCCTGGCCAGGCTGGCCTGTTCTTCAGCGACCACGGCGTCGCCGGTCTCCACGCGAATGACGCCGCCACCCTGGCAGGCATCGCGGGAGTTGATCACCAGGTTCAGGATGGCGCGTTCCACCGTGTGGCGATCCACCATTGCGCAGCATCCACCTTCGGTGGTGCGCAGCTGCAATTGCAGATCCGCGCCGACCACCTGTTCGAGCAGGGGGCCGAGCTGTTCGGTCAAGGCAGCCAGGTCCACCGATTCCGGGCTGTACGGATATTGCCGCGAAAACCCGACCAGGCGCTGTGCCATGACCGAGCCATGTTGAAGCGCCGCGTCGGCCACGCTCAACAGCTTGGCATCGTGCGCATCGATCCTGGCGCGCTGTACCACCAGTTCGATGGCCGAGGTTGCCGCCTGCAGCACGTTGTTCAAATCGTGCACCACGCCGGCCAGCAGTTGTCCTACCGCTTCGCCCTTTTGCGCCTGCTCGGAAATCTTTTCGGCAGCGCTCTGTGCGGCGCGCGCAATGTCCAGGTCGCCTTCGATTCGCTCTTGCAGGTCGCGCAGGCTGTGCAGTTCGCTCGACAGCGAATGTTCGCGCGCGCGCGCCATGCGCAGCACGCCGCTGGAAAACGCGCGCTCTGCGGCCAGGGTCGAATCCAGTGTGCGAAACGCGGTCTCCAGCGCGCGGCGGTCGGAAATGTTCCTGCTCACCGCCAGGATTGCTTCGACCTTGCCAAGCGCATCGAACAGCGGGCTGGTGACGACCTGCCAGATCTGGCGCACGCCGGCGAAGTTCACGCCGGCGGCCTCGAATTCCTGGATCGAACCGGCACGGGAGCCGGCGATGGCCGCATCCACCAGCCCGGCTGCCTCCGCTGGCCACAGGTCGCGCCACTTCCGCGCGATCAGTTGATCCTGATGACTGGCGCCAAGCTCGGTCAGGCCATTGACGTTGATGGCCGTAATCCGCCCATCGAGGTCGATCTCCTTGATGCAGTCGCGGGACAGGGCCACGATCTGCCGATACCGATCTCTCATCGCGATGACTGCCTCTACTGGTGTTAACGGAATTTTAGCGAACCTAGGCTTTACCCAGCGCTAGCGGGGCGGAAGGTACGCCGCCAGGCCGGGTGGCATGATGAATGCATTTACCTTTAGTGTGTCGGATTCAGGGCCGCCTTGCATCGTGCTGCCCGTGCGGGCGGCAGGCACGCAAGCCGGCTCCTGTTTCTACCAGCCGCATCGCCCTCGCGATGCTTTTTCTTTCCCGGCATCCCTGCAACAATGGCCGGGCTGGCAGCATCGCGAAAGTGGCGGAATTGGTAGACGCACCAGATTTAGGTTCTGACGCCGCAAGGCGTGGGGGTTCGAGTCCCCCCTTTCGCACCAATGCAGTGCGGCCGTGCGTGTTCCGGCCGCTTCCCGCCGCAGGCCTGGGGGCTTTCCATTGCGCGGCGCAGTGACGCGTATTCCGCTGGCAGCGGCCGCCGTTATCGGCGAAACTACAAGGCTCGGCGGCTTTCTCGCCATCCGTCAACCCGCATCTTCCATCTCGTGCCGACGCTTGTGCAGTCGGTGGCAGGAGTCAACATGCAAGCATCGATCGAATCCACCGGCAATCTGGAACGCCGCCTGACCTTCACCCTGCCGCAGGAGCGCCTGGAGACGCATGTCGGTGGCCGCCTGCGCGAACTTGCGCGGACCACGCGCATCAAGGGTTTCCGCCCGGGCAAGGTACCCACCAAGGTCATCGAGCAGCGCTTCGGTCAGCAGGTGCGTGCCGAGGCGATGGAAGGCCTGCTGCGTGAGACCTTCGATTCGGCGGTGCGGGAGCATTCGCTGCGTCTGGCCGGCAACCCGCGTATCGACCAGGGCGAGAGCGATTTCGACTTCGTGGCCACCTTCGAAGTGGTGCCGGATTTTGGCGATATCGATGTGGCCAAGCTGTCGGTGGTGCGTCATACCGCCGAAGTGACCGATGCCGACATCGATCAGATGATCGAGAACCTGCGTTTGCAGCGCCGCACCTGGAACCCGGTCGAGCGCGGCGCGCAGGTCGGTGACCTGGTGGCACTGGAGACCTGGTCGCAGGCCGGCGACGAGCGTCTGCCCGCCGAAGGCGTGGAGACCGGCAGCAGCGTGCTGGGCTCGGGCGTGATGTTCGACCAGATCGAAAAGGGCCTGGAAGGCCTGGTCAAGGGCGAAGACAAGACCCTGACCATCGACTTCCCGGCCGAGTGGCGCGTGCCGCAGCTGGCCGGCAAGACCGTGCAGGTGCACGTCAAGGCGGTCGAGGTCTCCGAGCCGGTGCTGCCGGTGGTGGACAAGGAGTTCATCAAGAGCTTCGGCGTGAAGAGTGGCGATGCCGAGCAGTTCCGCGCCGACATCCGCACCAACCTGGAGCGCGAGCTCAAGGGCGCGCTGATGAACCGCCTGCGTCGCGAAGTGGGCGAGCAGCTGATCGCCGCCTATGCGCACGTGGAAATGCCGCCGCGTCTGGTCGAGAACGAAGCCCGTTCGATGCTGGCGCAGCAGGTCGAGCAGGTCCGCCGCAGCGGCCGCAACCCGGGCGAGATTCCGGCCGATGCCCATCAGGGTTTCATGGACGCGGCTGCCAAGCGCGTGCTGGTCGGTCTGCTGGTGGGCGAGGTGGCCCGTCGCAACGAGCTGCGCCTGGAATCCAAGCGCGTCAGCGAAACGCTGCGTCTGATCGCCTCGACCTACGAAGAGCCGGAGCAGGTCATTGAGATGTACCGCAACGACCCCCAATTGATGAGTGGACTGCAGAGCCGTGTCATGGAAGAGCAGGTGATCGACTGGATCGCCGAGCGCGCACAGCACACCGAGCAGTCGCTGTCGTTCCAGGACGCCATTCGGGTCTAAGGTAAGCGACCGCGTGACACCAACCCGCATCCCGATGGCTGGGATGCGGATGTCAAACCCGGGCATCGGCGCAAGCCGCTGCCACTACAGGAAGACTGATGAGCATTGTGACCAAAGCCCTGAACCTGGTGCCGATGGTGGTCGAACAGACCAGCCGCGGCGAGCGTGCGTATGACATCTACTCGCGTCTGCTGAAGGAGCGTCTGATCTTCCTGGTCGGTCCGATCGACGACCACATGGCCAACGTGATCGTGGCCCAGCTGCTGTTCCTGGAAGCGGACAACCCGGAAAAGGACATCAGCATCTACATCAATTCGCCGGGCGGCGTGGTCACCGCCGGCATGGCGATCTACGACACCATGCAGTACATCAAGCCGGACGTGAGCACCATCTGCGTCGGCCAGGCCGCCTCGATGGGCGCGCTGTTGCTGGCATCGGGTGCGGCCGGCAAGCGCTATGCGCTGCCGAACTCGCGCGTGATGATCCACCAGCCGCTGGGCGGCTTCCAGGGCCAGGCCACCGATATCGACATCCATGCGCGTGAGATCCTGACCCTGCGTTCGCGTTTGAACGAGATCCTGGCCAAGCACACCGGCCAGTCCCTGGAGACGATTGCGCGCGACACTGAGCGCGACAACTTCAAGAGTGCGGTCGATGCGCAGGCCTATGGCTTGGTCGACCAGGTGCTGGAACGCCGTCCGGAAGAGTCGATCCAGCCGTCTTGATCGCCAGATTGCTGAAATTGCAGGAAAAACCGGCAGGGTCGGGCTGGGCGGATGTCCTCCCGACCCTGTGCTATTCTCGAAATCGAACCCCCGTGCATCGGGTGGGGTAACTGGGTAACAGAAGCATGAGCGAAGACCGCCAAGGTCGTTCCGGCGACAGCAACAAGATTCTCTACTGCTCGTTCTGCGGTAAGAGTCAGCATGAAGTCCGCAAGCTGATTGCCGGTCCCAGCGTATTCATCTGCGATGAGTGCGTTGAGCTGTGCAACGACATCATCCGCGAGGAACTCGAAGAGAAGGCGCAGTCGGCACGCTCCAGTCTGCCCAAGCCGCGCGAGATTCTTGAGGTGCTGGATCAATACGTGATCGGGCAGTTGCGCGCCAAGCGCACGCTCGCCGTGGCGGTGTACAACCACTACAAGCGTATCGAGAGCCGCAGCAAGAACGATGACGTCGAGCTGGCGAAATCCAACATCCTGCTGGTCGGTCCGACCGGCTCGGGCAAGACGCTGCTGGCCGAAACGCTGGCGCGCCTGCTCAATGTGCCGTTCACGATCGCCGATGCCACCACGCTGACCGAAGCCGGCTATGTCGGCGAGGACGTGGAAAACATCATCCAGAAGCTGCTGCAGAAGTGCGATTACGACGTCGAGAAGGCCCAGCAGGGCATCGTCTACATCGACGAAATCGACAAGATCTCGCGCAAGAGCGAGAACCCGTCGATCACCCGCGATGTGTCCGGCGAAGGCGTGCAGCAGGCGCTTCTGAAGCTGATCGAAGGCACGGTGGCCTCGGTGCCGCCGCAGGGCGGTCGCAAGCATCCGCAGCAGGAATTCCTGCAGGTCGATACCAAGAACATCCTGTTCATCTGCGGCGGCGCGTTCGCCGGGCTGGACAAGGTGATCCAGCAGCGTTCCAACGATGCTGGCGGCATCGGCTTCGGTGCCAAGGTCAAGAGCAGTGAGCGCAAGCAGGAAGTTGGCAAGATCCTGGCCGAGGTCGAGCCGGAAGATCTGATCAAGTTTGGCCTGATCCCCGAGTTCGTCGGCCGCCTGCCGGTGGTCGCCACGCTCGAGGAACTGGACGAGCCGGCGCTGATCAAGATCCTGACCGAGCCCAAGAACGCCATCACCAAGCAGTTCAAGAAGCTGTTCGACATGGAAGGCGTGGAGCTGGAGTTCCGCCCCGATGCGCTGTCGGCGATCGCCAAGAAGGCGCTCAAGCGCAAGACCGGCGCGCGAGGTCTGCGCACCATCGTCGAATCGGTGCTGCTGGATACGATGTACGAGCTGCCCTCGCAGGAAAATGTCAGCAAGGTGGTGGTGGACGAGTCGGTGATCGAGCACAAATCCGAGCCGTATCTGATCTACCAAGCGCAACCGGCGCCGGCCAAGGCCGCGTCCGGCGACTGAGGCCTGGATGCCGTCGCGCCGGGCCCCGGCCTCGCTCGCGGATAAAGGGTTTCCGAACGCTACTTGCAACACCTGGCCGATGGCCCCATAACGGGGCCATCGGCTTTTTTTACGCCCCAAAACCCCCATTCCTGCGGAGCGCCCCATGGCCCAGTCCCAACCAGAAGTTCTCGATCTGCCGGTGTTGCCGCTGCGCGACGTGGTGGTGTTTCCGCACATGGTGATTCCGCTGTTCGTCGGCCGTGACAAGTCGATGCGCGCGCTGGAAAAAGCCATGGAGGCGGACAAGCGCATCCTGCTGGTTGCGCAGAAGTCGGCCGAAACCGACGACCCGACCGCCAGCGACCTCTATACCGTCGGCACGCTCGCGCAGGTGCTGCAGCTGCTCAAGTTGCCCGACGGCACCATCAAGGTGCTGGTCGAAGGTCTGTCGCGGGTCACCGTCGACAAGGTCGTCGAGCTGGATGGCGCACTGCAGGGCCAGGGCATCGAGATCGAAGCCAGCGACGCGCGTGAGCCGCGCGAGGTGGAGGCCATCGCACGTTCGCTGATGTCGCTGTTCGAGCAGTACGTCAAGACCAACCGCAAGCTGCCGCCGGAGCTGCTGCAGACCCTGGCCGGCATCGACGAGCCGGGCCGTCTGGCCGACACCATCGCCGCGCACATTGGCGTGCGCCTTGCCGACAAGCAGCGCCTGCTGGAAATCACCGAGATCGGCGAGCGGCTGGAGCTGCTGGTCGGGCTGGTGGACGGCGAAATCGACGTGCAGCAGCTGGAAAAGCGCATCCGCGGCCGCGTCAAGTCGCAGATGGAAAAGAGCCAGCGCGAGTACTACCTCAACGAGCAGATGAAGGCGATCCAGAAGGAGCTGGGCGATTTGGACGATGCGCCGGGCGAGCTGGAGGAGCTGGCGCGCAAGATCGCCGAGGCGGGCATGCCCAAGCCGGTCGAGACCAAGGCCAAGGCCGAGCTCAACAAGCTCAAGCAGATGTCGCCGATGTCCGCCGAGGCGGCCGTGGTGCGCAACTATCTGGACTGGCTGCTGGGCGTGCCGTGGAAGAAGCGCACCAAGGTCCGCAAGGACCTGAAGGTCGCGGAGGACACCCTGGACGCCGATCACTACGGACTGGACAAGGTCAAGGAACGCATCCTCGAGTATCTGGCGGTGCAGTCGCGCGTGAAGCAGATGAAGGGGCCGATCCTGTGCCTGGTCGGGCCGCCGGGCGTGGGCAAGACCTCGCTCGGGCAATCGATCGCCAAGGCGACAAACCGCAAGTTTGTGCGCATGAGCCTGGGCGGTATCCGCGATGAGGCCGAGATCCGTGGCCATCGCCGGACCTATGTCGGTTCGATGCCCGGCCGCCTGGTGCAGAACCTCAACAAGGTCGGCAGCAAGAATCCGCTGTTCCTGTTGGACGAGATCGACAAGATGTCGATGGACTTCCGCGGCGACCCGTCCTCGGCGCTGCTGGAGGTGCTCGACCCCGAGCAGAACAACTCCTTCAACGACCATTATCTGGAAGTGGACCTGGACCTGTCGGAGGTGATGTTCGTCGCCACCTCCAACTCGCTCAACATTCCCGGTCCGTTGCTGGATCGCATGGAAGTCATCCGCATCCCCGGCTACACCGAGGATGAGAAGCTCAACATCGCCATGCGTTACCTGGTGCCCAAGCAGATCAAGGCCAACGGCCTGAAGCCGGAAGAGATCGAGATCGGCAGCGATGCGATCCAGGACATCGTGCGTTACTACACGCGCGAATCGGGCGTGCGTAACCTTGAGCGCGAAGTGGCCAAGATTTGCCGCAAGGTGGTCAAGGAGATCGCGCTTGCCGGCCCGCAGCCGGATGCCAAGAAGGTGGTCGCCAAGAAGGGCAAGCCCAAGGCCCTGGTCACGGTCAACGCGAAGAATCTCGACAAGTATCTGGGCGTGCGTCGCTTCGATTTCGGCCGTGCCGAAGAAGAGAACGAAATCGGCCTGGTCACCGGCCTGGCCTGGACCGAAGTCGGCGGCGAGCTGCTGCAGGTCGAGTCCACGCTGGTGCCGGGCAAGGGCAACCTGATCCTGACCGGTCAGCTCGGCAACGTCATGAAGGAATCGGCATCGGCCGCCTTGTCGGTGGTGCGTTCGCGCGCCGAGCGACTCGGCATCGACGTGGATTTCCTGCAGAAGCAGGACGTGCACGTGCATGTGCCCGATGGCGCGACACCGAAGGATGGCCCGAGCGCCGGTATCGCGATGGTGACCTCGCTGGTGTCGGTGTTGACCAAGGTGCCGATCCGCGCCGATGTGGCGATGACCGGCGAGATCACCTTGCGTGGTCGCGTGTCGGCGATCGGCGGCCTGAAGGAGAAGTTGCTGGCAGCGTTGCGCGGTGGCATTCGCACCGTGTTGATCCCCGACGAGAATCGCAAGGATCTTGCCGACATCCCGGCCAACGTCACGCGCGATCTGAAGATCGTGCCGGTCAAGTGGATCGACGAAGTGCTGGATCTCGCGTTGGAACGTCCGTTGGCACCGAAGAAGGCGGGCAAGGAAAAGGCCCGCAAGACGGCTTCGCGGGTTGCGGTCCGCGGCAAGTCGCGCACTACTCCCGGTACCCGCGTCAAGCACTAAAACCGCTTGTCTAAACCCAGGCAAAACAAGCCAAAACCCGCGTCGTTATTGGGTTTTGGCTTGCGTGCGGTTGGGGGCGCTGGTATAAATGCACGACTCGTGGGCGCGGCAAATTGTGATGCGTCATGCGATACCACTTGTGTCGGGTTCTTCGCTAACGGCAAGAGCGCCGATTGTCGATTCCGCGGCATCTGCCGCAAAGGGAGTTTCAAGAATGAATAAAACCGAATTGATCGATGGCGTTGCCGCTGCCGCTGACATCTCCAAGGCTGAGGCCGGCCGTGCTGTTGACGCGGTTGTGAGCGAAATCACCAAGGCGCTGAAGAAGGGCGATGCCGTCACCCTCGTCGGCTTCGGCACCTTCCAGGTCCGCGCGCGCGCTGAGCGTACCGGCCGCAATCCGAAGACCGGCGACAGCATCAAGATCGCTGCTTCGAAGAATCCTGCATTCAAGGCTGGCAAAGCCCTGAAGGATGCAGTAAACTAATCGACTCGCTAGGGTGCTTAGCTCAGCGGTAGAGCGTCTCCCTTACACGGAGAGGGTCGGGGGTTCGAAACCCTCAGCACCCACCATTAAGCACCAGGCAAATGTTTCAAGCGCGGAGCGGTAGTTCAGCTGGTTAGAATGCTGGCCTGTCACGCCGGAGGTCGCGGGTTCGAGTCCCGTCCGCTCCGCCAGTTATACCGAAGCCCCTGAGCGATTGGGGGCTTCGTTTTCTCCACCGGATTCGCATTGCGGAAATGGTGGAGAAGCAGCAGTCCAAGTTTGAAGCGGAGCGGTAGTTCAGCTGGTTAGAATGCTGGCCTGTCACGCCGGAGGTCGCGGGTTCGAGTCCCGTCCGCTCCGCCAGTTATACAAAGCCCTCGGCTCCGTGCCGGGGGCTTTTTTTTTGGCCGCTATGGCGGCAATTGCGCGCCGAAAGCCATGTCGGATCCGGTGCGGTGCGGGATTGGGCTGGGTGCCCGGCGTCAGGCGCGTTACACTGCGCGGCTCGCCCACAGGCCGTGATTTGCCAATGCTGCAGAAACTTCGCGACAAGACGTCAGGCTGGATCGCTACCGCCATCCTGGGGTTGCTGATGATTCCGTTCCTGTTCGTCATCGACAACAGCTACCTCGGCGGCATTGGCGCCAATAACGTGGCCAAGGTGCAGGCACCGCCGACATGGTGGAAATCGGCACCGTCGTGGTGGCCGGTCTCGCTGCTGTGGCAGCACCATGAAATCAGTACCCAGGATTTCCGCGCCCGCTTCGAGCAGGCACGCATGCAGGAGCGGCAGCGCCAGGGCGAGAATTTCGATCCGCGCACGTTCGAATCCCGCGAAAACAAATTGCAGGTGCTCGACCAGTTGGTCGACGAGCAAGTCGTGCGTCTGGGTGCCGAAGATGCCGGCATCGTGATCGGCGATGCGACGGTGCGCGATTACATCGCCGGCATTCAGGCGTTCCAGGTCGACGGCAAATTCAGCCCCGACCAGTACCGCGCTGCACTTGCGCAGGGCACGCCGCCGCGCACGCCGGCGCAGTTCGATGCGTTGGTGCGCGACAGCTTGCAGCAGTCGGTGATTCCGCAGGCGATTGCCGAGTCGGGCTTTGCCACCAAGGCCGAGTTCGAGCGCTTGCTCAAGCTGATGGGCGAAACGCGCGACGTGCAGCTGGCCATGCTGCCGCCACCGGCCGCCGATACCGCGCCGGTCAGCGATGCACAGATCAAGCAGTGGTACGACGGGCATACCCAGGATTTCCGTCAGCCGGAGACGGTGACGATCGAGTATGTCGAACTCGATGCCGCCAAGTTGCCGCCGGCAACCGCCGCTGACGAGGCGACGCTGCGCAAGCGCTATGACGAAGAGAAGGCGCGTTTTGTCGAGCCGGATCAGCGTCTGGCATCGCACATCCTGATCACCGCCGGTAGCGATCCTGCCGCGCAGAAAGCCGCCGAGGAAAAAGCGGCCAAGCTGGCTGCGGAAGCCAAGCAGCCCGGCGCCGATTTCGCCGCATTGGCCAAGGCCAATTCGCAGGACCCTGGTTCCAAGGGCGCTGGTGGCGATCTTGGCTGGGTCGAGAAGGGCACGATGGTCAAGCCGTTTGAAGATGCCTTGTTCTCGATGAAGGCTGGCGAGGTGGTCGGCCCGATCAAGAGCGAGTTCGGTTACCACGTGATCCAGCTGCGCGAGGTCAAGGGCGGCCAGGGCAAGTCGTTCGAGCAGGTGCGCGATCAGCTCGCCGCCGAGCAGCTCAAGGCCGATGCCGACAAGGCATTTACGGATGTGAGCGGCAAGCTGGTGGATCAGGTCTACAAGAATCCCACCGCGCTGGAGCCGGCAGCCAAGCAGGTCGGTCTGCCGGTGCAGACGTTGGGTCCGTTCTCGCGCGCCGATGCCAGCGGTATTGCGGCCAATCCGGCGGTGCTGCGTTCGGCATTCTCCGAAACGCTGGTGCAGGACGGCACGGTGAGCGATCCGATCACCATCGGTCCGAACCACAGCGTGGTGTTGCGTGTGACCAACCACACCGCCGAGGCGGCCCTGCCGTTGGACAAGGTGCGCGAGAAGGTGATCGCCGCCGTCCGCGCGGACCGCACCGAGAAGGCCGCCGCAGCGGCTGCCGACGCGTTGCTGGCACGTGTGCAGAAAGGCGAGACCCTGCAGGCGCTGGCCGCCAGCGAGAAGTTGCAGGTGCAGCCGATTCCGGGCTTGCCGCGCACCGCGCCGATTCCGACGCCGGCGGCAAACCGCGCCATCTTCAGCGCGCCGCGTCCGACCGACGGCAAGCCGTCGGTGGGCAAGGTGGAGCTGGATGGCGGGCGCTTTGCGGTGTTTGTCATCAACAAGGCGACCCCAGGCGACCTGAAGCAGATGCCGGCCGAGCAGCAGACCATGCTGCGCGAGCAGCTGAGCCAGATCGACGGCAACAATGCGGCGCAGGCGTACGTCAAGGAAATGCGCAAGAGCTACAAGATCCAGATCGAAGAGGCGCAGCTGTAACCGCTGCTGTTCGACTGGTGGAGAAAGAGCCCGGGGAACCGGGCTTTTTCTTTGGCCGATGCCGTCGTGGGCAGGTGCCAGCGTTCGTGTGGGGTATCCCGCCGCTGGCGCTGCGGCGAGTCTGTGGTCGCGTGGACCAGGCACTGGATGCCCGCAGCAACTGGCACAGGCACTGCGATGGCCCGCCGCAACTGATCTGACGTCGTGCGTATTGCCATCCGTTTGGGATAGGTCTGCCGGGGTTGCGGATTTCGCGCGTCATGCTTGCAGGCGTGCGGTCGCAAAGACGTGCGTCATTTAGCGCGCTGATCTGCCAGGCCAATCTGCCAGGCCAGAAAAGCCAGTCTCGGGTTGCGCGTTTGGTGCGCCTACGGGTGGCTGCCTGTCGGTTGGCGGCAGACGCTGCAAGCGCGCTCGATCAACTGCGATGTCGGTCGGCTTGCAACGATAGCGGGCCAATCGGCTGCGAGTACGCCCGTTTCCGATTCCATACGGCGTCGCAAGCAGCGCACGCAAAAGGTAAGTGTCAGGCGCTCTCTTCGCAGCCGACCTACGCCTGCGCAGCGCGGCGCTCAACTTCCCCGTGCAAGGTCGACGAAAAGCATGCCGCTGTGGTGTCAGCGGCGCCGGAACGGCGCCGGAGGCAGGCGGCTTAGGTCAGGGTGTGTCGTCGAACGACAACACCATGCCGGGCTTCAGCACGGCACGCTTGTCCAGGCCATTGCTGGTCAGCAGTGTCGTGACTGTCACGCCATAGCGGCGTGCGATGGCCCAGGCGGATTCGCCGTTGCGGACCGTATGCGTGGTGCGCGCCTGTGGCCTGGAGGCATCCGTCGTCGCGGCGGCAACGACCGTGGGAGTGGCAGCGCTGTTGTCCGCAGTGCTGCCCGTGTCGGCAGATGCGACCGCGGCACCTGTAGCACCTGGCTGCGCAGGCGCGATCGGGGCGAGCACATGCACGCCGCGCGGTGCGGCGCGCGCGCTGGCCAGCGCCGGATTCAGCCGGGCCAGCAGCTGCGGCTCGATGGCGCGTTGTCCGGCGAAGGCGTTGAGGCTGGTGCCGGCCGGCAATGCATGTTCGGTGAGTACCGGTACCGGGCGGTCGAGCGAGGTCAGCAGATTGCCCTGCTGCTGCGCATGGTCCAGCACACAGGCGAGCGCGTGCAGCTTTTCCACGTACTCGTAGGTGACCTTGGACATGCCGGGCAATTCGGACGGGCGAGCGTTGTGCGCGTTCATCCCGGCCGTGCGCATGGCCTGCAGCACGCGATACTCGCCCGCGTTGTAGGCCATCAGCGCCAGGCGCCAATCGCCGCCGAACATGCCATACAGCGTCTTGAGATAACGCACCGCCGCCGTGGTGGAGTCCACTGCCGAGAGGCGTCCGTCGTATTGCGCGCCAACCGGCACATGGTGGTTGCGCGCAGTGGTAGCGATGAACTGCCAGAGGCCGGCGGGGCCACTGCCGTTGCGGGCGCCCGGGCGGTAACCGCTCTCGACGAACGGAATCAGCGCAAATTCGGTCGGCATGTCGGCTTCGCGCAATTCATCGACCACGTAGCCGAACAGCGGCAAGACATCCTGTGCGTCGTCTGCCAGACGGGCCGGCGCGCGCGAGAAATGTTGTTCCCAGCGGGTATCGCTATGTTCGCTGTCGCAGCCTGGATCGGCGCGACCGTCCAGGAACGACGAAAAGATCTCCCGACCGTTGCGCACCTGGGGTGTGGCGGTCTGGGCGATCGAGCTCTCTGCGGGTTTGGAGCGGCTTGCGTCGTTGGACGATGCGGCTGCGGGTGCGATGACCGCTGATGCGGTCAGCACTGCCAGAAGCAGGCGCCTCATGCGCGAAATTCGTCTTTCCAGCGCCGAAGTTCGGCGAAAACGTCAACTTCAGAGGAAATTGCCCCACCTGCGCGAGATGCCACCGCAGCGCGGATTTCGGGACTGCTGGTGCGTAAGAACGGATTGGTGGCCAGTTCACTCTTGAGCGAAATCGGCAGGGTAGGACGGGCTGCATGACGCATGGCCTGGGCTTCCTGTTGACGGCGCTGCAAGGCAGCGTTGGTGGGATCGACGTGCAGCGCAAAGACCGCATTGGCCAAGGTGTATTCATGGCCGCAACACACGAGTGTTTCGCCAGGCAGGGAGGCCAGGCGCTGCAACGCGTCGAACATCTGAGGAGCGGTACCTTCGAACATCCGCCCACAGCCTAGGCTGAACAGGGTATCACCGCTAAACAGATGGCGTTCGGTGACGAAGGCGATATGGCTGCTGGTATGGCCGGGCACTTCCAGCACATCGAAGCTGTTGCCAAGCAGGCTCAAGCGATCACCCTGGCCCACCCGGTGGGCATCTGCCGGGATGCGTTGGTCGGCCGGACCGTACAGTGCAAGGTCCGGCCAACGCTGCTGCAGCGCTGCCACGCCGCCAATGTGGTCGGCATGGTGGTGGGTCAGCAGGACGGCGCTGGGGCTGAAGCCTTCGCGCTCTGCGGCGGCGAACACCGGCTCGGCTTGGCCCGGATCGACGATGACTGCGCGGCCATCGCTGGCGACCAGCGCCCAGATGTAGTTGTCGTCGAATGCGGGCAGGGCGGTCAGTCGCATAGAATTGGGACCATGCCTGCCACGCCATTCTCCCGTCAAGCTGGCGTCTCATCCTGGTTTGAAACAGGTGCAGGGCGCAGCCTGCTCCTGCTGGAGCGCAAATTGGCGCTTGCGGCGTTGCAAACGCGTCCCTCGCAGCCCTGGTTGTGGCTGACGCCGACGCCCGAGCTGCCGCCGCGCGAGCTGCTGCAAGGGCGCGGGCTGCGGCTGACTCGCAGCGCTGGCCGCTTTGCGGGCGATGCGCGTTGCGCCATGCCGTTTCCGTTGCCGACCGAAAGCCTGCAGGCCATCGTGGTGCAGCATGCGGTGGTGGGCGGCGCGGCGGAATTCCTGGCCGAATGCGAGCGGTTGCTGATGCCGGGCGGACGGCTATGGCTGTTCACGCTCAATCCGCTGAGCCCGTACCGCTTTCGCTGGGCGCGGCGCGGTCCGGTGGCGCTGCGGCCGGATCGCTGGCGGCTGCTGGCGCAGCGTGCGGGGCTGCAATGCGTGGAGACCGAGCGCTACCTGGGGCCGATCTGGCGCACCGGGCGTGGCGTTACCGGCACCGATCGCGCACCCTGGCGCGCGGTGTATCTGCTCGAAGTGGAAAAGCGCGCCGCCGCTTCGATCGGGCCGACCCCGATCGCGATGCCCTCGCGCTGGCCGCAGCCTGTAGCCACGATCTGACGACCGACCACTTTCCAAACACCAGAAGCTGATGAAATCCATTGAAGTGCATACCGACGGCTCCTGCCTCGGCAATCCCGGGCCGGGCGGTTGGGCGGCCCTGTTGCGTTACAAGGGCCGCGAGAAGGAATTGTCCGGCGGCGAAGCCACATCCACCAACAACCGCATGGAGTTGATGGCGGCAATCATGGCGCTGGAAACGCTCACCGAGCCATGCCAGATCGTGCTGCATACCGACTCGCAATACGTACGCCAGGGCATTACCGAGTGGATGTCCGGCTGGGTGCGCCGCGGTTGGAAAACCGCCGGCGGCGACCCGGTCAAGAACCGTGAACTGTGGGAGCGCCTGCATGCGGCCACGCAACGCCACAGCATCGATTGGCGTTGGGTGAAAGGCCACAATGGCGACCCGGACAACGAGCGCGTCGACGTGCTCGCCCGCAATCAGGCCATCGCCCAGCGCGGTGGCAGCGCAACCGCGTAAGCAATCAGCAAGAGGATTCATGCGTCAGATCATTCTCGATACCGAAACCACCGGCCTGGAATGGCGCAAGGGCAACCGCGTCGTCGAAATCGGTGCGGTGGAGCTGCTGGAGCGGCGCCCGAGCGGCAACAACTTCCATCGCTACCTGAAGCCCGATTGCGATTTCGAACCGGGTGCGCAGGAAGTGACCGGGTTGACCCTGGAGTTCCTGGCCGACAAGCCGCTGTTTGCCGATGTGGTCGAGGAGTTCCTGGCCTACATTGACGGCGCGGAGCTGATCATCCACAACGCCGCGTTCGATCTGGGCTTCCTGGACAACGAGCTGTCGCTGCTGGGTGACAACTACGGCCGTATCGTCGAGCGCGCCACCGTGGTGGATACCCTGATGATGGCGCGCGAGCGCTATCCGGGGCAGCGCAACTCGCTGGATGCCTTGTGCAAGCGCCTGGGCGTGGACAACTCGCATCGCCAGTTGCATGGCGCCTTGCTCGATGCGCAGATCCTGGCCGATGTGTACATCGCGCTGACCTCGGGCCAGGAAGAGATCGGCTTTGCCAGCGCCGATACCGGCCAGCGCAGCGAGCATGGCGAGGGCATGATCACCTTCGATCCGGCGTTGCTGTTGCCGCGCGCACGGGTGGTGGTGACCGCGTCGGAGTCGCAGGCGCATGAGGCGCGTCTGGCGTACCTGCGCAAGAAGGCCGGGCGCGCGCTGTGGGATGCGCCGGTTGAAGAGGTGGCTGCTGCCGGGTAGTGCGGCTGTCGGCAACGGGTGTCCGGCTGTCGCGTGGGGCGGCGATGTGGTGGGAGTGGTGCAGTGCGCCGCTGAAGCCTGGCGATTCTGGGCGTGAGTAGCGCGCTGCCGTGCAGGTTCGATGTCAGCGCTTGGCGCGGCTAACAGCTACTTCGATCCGGTCTATTGCGGAGCGCGATGAGCTTGCTCTTGGCTGTAGGCCGGTGATCTGCGGCCTGGCTGCAGGGCCCTTGCCCGCCGACCCTCGCGGGACACGCCGCAAGTACGTCCGTGTAGGCTCTTACGCGGCATCCATGCCGCGTCAGGTCCCGCGACGGTGGGCGGGCAAGGACTTGTCGAGATGGTCGGTGTGCATGGTATTCAACTAGGCAGCCGACTCACGCTCTGGTGCAGTGCTCTCGACGCCTCCGGGATCCTTGGCGGCCTGGATGCTGCCAGGAAGTCTTCAGGGCTAGATTGACGGCGTGGTCCGCAGGCGGTGAGGACATCGCGCCCTCGACCGACCAGGCGTTTGTCTGCATCCAACCATATGCGGCCAACGAAATTCTGCGCTCACCGCCAGCCGGGCGCTCGCTAGGCCTTGTTGGCCGCTTTCAGTAGCTGCGCACCAGGATCGCAGTGATGTTGTCCGAGCCGCCGCCATCGAGTGCGGCGGCGACCAGGCATTCGACACATTCCTGCGCGCTGCAATCGGCCTGCGACAGGGTCGCGGCGATCGCGGCATCGTCGACTTCTTCGGTGAGACCGTCGCTGCACAGCAGCAGTTGCATGCCGGATTTGAGCTCACCCTGCATGGTGGCGACATTGAGGTGGACCGGATCGGTGACGCCCAGCGCCTGGGTCACCACGTTGCGATGCGGATGCGCGCGTGCCTGCTCGCTGGTCAGCGTGCCCTGGGCGATCAGTTCCTGCACATAGCTATGGTCCTGGCTCAGCTGCGCCAGCCGGCCGTCGCGCCACAGATATGCGCGGCTGTCGCCGACCCAGGCCACTTCGAAGCGCTGGCCCAGCACGCGCGCAGCGACGACAGTGGTGCCCATCGGCAAGGTGTCGTTGCAGCGACGCGAGGTCTTGATGATCTCTTCGTCGGCGATGCGTACCGCCTGGGCCAGCGGGGTGCCGGCGCGCACCTCGCGCACGATGGTTTCGCGCGCCAGGGCGCTGGCCACTTCGCCGCAGGCATGCCCACCCATACCATCGGCCACTAGCCACAGCCCCAGCTCGCTGTCGCCGTAGTACGTGTCCTCGTTGAGGTCACGGCGCAGGCCGACATGGGTAAGGTGTCCGAATTCGAGCATGGGGGCGGGTCGCCAAGGAAGGAGGTGCGTGACCATCATCGCGGCGCGGCCGGCCCGCAGCAACACGCCGATCGCCGGTGCCGCAGGGCGGGTTCACGCCCGGACCTTCGATCGTGCCGGCGATGCCGGCCCGGGCCGCTTGTGGCTGGGCGCCGGTGCCCGTATGATGCACGGCCCCGGGACACTGGGGACCATCTGGAGAGGTGGCAGAGCGGTTGAATGTACCTGACTCGAAATCAGGCAGGCGTTTATAGCGCCTCGGGGGTTCGAATCCCCCCCTCTCCGCCAGATTGAGGCGAGCAGTTGTGCCAGTGCCGCGTGAGTTTCGCCGGCGGCATTGGGGGGTGAGAAGCCCCGGGTTCGACAGACAGCAGCGCTGTCTGCACGGCGAAGCCGCCCGCAGGGCGAAGGCACGAAATGCCGAGTGAATCCCCCCTCTCCGCCAGATTCGCATCAGCCCCCGCAAGGGGGCTTTTGTTTATGTGTCGCCGCCGCGCGCTGCTGCGCTGGCTACAATCCGCCCGATATCCGTTGGAGGCCTGTCATGTCCGAGATCCTGGTGCCCGTGTCCTTTGGTGAGCTGCTCGACAAGATCGCGATCCTGCAGATCAAGTCCGAGCGCATGAGCGACCCCGTCAAGCTGGCCAATGTGCGCAGCGAGCTGTCCGCGCTGGAGACCAGCTGGATGGCGCATCCGGCCGCCGGCCACGACATCGTGCGTCTGCGTGCTGCGCTCAAGGCCGTCAACGAGCGGCTGTGGGTGATCGAGGACGACATCCGGCTCAAGGAGCAGGCGCAGACCTTCGACGACAGCTTCGTGCAGCTGGCGCGCAGCGTCTATATCGAAAACGACGAACGCGCGCGCATCAAGAAAGAGATCAACCTGGCGCTGGGTTCGTCGTACGTGGAAGAGAAGTCGTATCAGGACTACCGCGCTAGCGGTGTCTGAGAGCCGCTGACTGCAGGTCTGCGTAACCGATACACGTGGTGGTCGGTGGGTGCGCGGCGCTTTCTGGTGCGCCGCCACACTTCGAGTCGGCCGGCACCGCGGTGATTGGCTGCCGCGGACGTGAGCCGGCGGTGTTTGGCTCCTGCTTCCCGGCTGTCCTGGGCGTCTGCACCGCGGCGCAGCGCGCAGCTGCGCCGCGATTGAACGCCTGTTCGAGCGACGATCCGACGCCGATTCTCAGCGCGGATGATCGCTGCGATAACGCTCGAATGCGGCGATTGCATCGTCCACAGTGATCAGCGCCATCACCTGGTCGAATTCGATCTTGGTGCCCCATTTCAGTTGGTCGGCCGGCTTGCCCAGGTATTTGCGGGCGGCCGCGTCGTAACGGTCTACGCAATAGCGCACGTCCGAGTACGGGCCGCTGCGCAGCGGGTTGCTGGCCGCATGCAGGCCCAGCACCTTGGTGCCCATCGCGTTGGCGATGTGCATCGGCCCGGAATCAGGGGTGACCACCAGATCGGCGCGGGCGAGCAGGGCGGGGAGTTGTTTGAGCGTGTCCTTGCCGACCAGGTCCAGCACCGGCGTGCGCGCGGCCGCGACGATGGCATCGGCGGTGCTGCGTTCCAGCTCGCTGCGGCCGCCGCACAGCACGACCCGCCAGCCTTGCGCTGCGGCATGGTCGGCCAGCGCGGCATGGCGGTCGGGATACCAGTTGCGGCGTGCGTGGCTGGAGCACGGCGAAATCATCAGCACCGGGCGGCTATCGTCGTCCCATTGCGCGCGTGCCCAGCGATGCGCCTCGTCGGGGACCGGCAAGTCCCAGCGCACCTGGGTCTGGGTCAGGCCGAGCGGCTGCGCGAAGCTGCCGATGGCGTCGAGTACGTGGATGCCAGGGCGGTCGGCGATGCGTTCGTTGACGAACAGGCCGTGCAGGTCCTTGGAACGGCTGCGGTCATAGCCGATCCGTCGCCGCGCCGGCACGAAGGCCGACAGCACATTGGCGCGTAAGGCCACCTGCATCTGCAGCAGCGCGTCGAAGCGACCCAATGGCGCCAGCGACCGGCGGAGCGCGCGCATACCGGCCACGCCGGTGCGCTTGTCGTAGGCATGGAACTGCACGCCGGGCAGGCCGTCGAGCAATTTCAGCCCGGCCTTGTCGATGATCCAATGCAGCTGGCTTGCCGGAAACCCCGCCTGCAAGGTGCGCACCAGCGGCACCACATGGGTGACGTCACCCAGGGCGGACAGGCGCAGCAGGCATAACGAGGCGGGCGTAGAAGCCATGGTGTTGTTAGACTCGATAGATGGTTTCTTTCGACGCCACTGAAGCGCTGGCGCCGTACCGCGAAGGCCGCGGCTATGGCGCCATTCTGTTCGACCGCGAACGGCTGCGGCAAGCCGATGCCGGGCTGTTTTCGCCGCAACGCTGGGGTGACAGGGCACGGCCGGTCGACGAAGGCGGACGGGGTGGGGCGTGGTTCGTGGATGCGCCGTTCGGTCACAGCGTGTTGCGGCAGTACCTGCGCGGCGGCATGGCCGCGCGCGTGAGCCGCGATCACTATATGTGGAAGGGCGCCGGGCGCACGCGCAGCTTTGCCGAGTTCCGGCTGATGCGCGAACTGCTCAAGCGCAAGTTGCCGGTGCCGCGCCCGTTGGCGGCCTGTTATCTGCGCGAGGGGCTGAGTTATCGCGCTGCATTGTTGATGGAGCGCCTGGAGAACGTGCGCTCGCTCGCCGATCATGCGCAGGTCGCCGGGCGCGGTGCGCCGTGGGAAGAAACCGGGCGGCTGATCGCGCGCTTTCATCGCGCCGGCCTGGATCATGCCGATCTCAACGCGCACAACATCCTGTTCGATGCCGGCGGGCATGGCTGGTTGATCGATTTCGACCGCGGCGTGTTGCGCATTCCGGCTACGCGCTGGCGCGAACGCAATCTCAAGCGCCTGCATCGCTCGCTGCTGAAATTGCGCGGCAACCGCAGCCGAGAAGAGGTCGACAAGGATTACGAACGCCTGCACCGCGCGTACGAACTGGCCTGGGGCCGGGGCTACTGATGAACTGGGCATTGCGGGTGCAAGGGGTCGGCAATGCGTCAGCGGTGGCGCTCGGTTCGCCGATGGCCACCATCGAGCGCGCCGGCGCGCCGTGGCTGACCATCGATTGCGGCAGCGAAGGGCTGACCGCCTACCAGGCCCAGTACGGTCATCTGCCGCAGGCGGTCTTCATCACCCATGTGCACCTGGACCACGTCGGCGGGCTGGAACGGCTGTTCGTGGACAGCTATTTCTCCCAACGCCGCGGCCGCACGCGCCTGTACGTGCCGGCGCCGGTGGTGCCGTTGCTGCAGCGGCGGATCGCCGACTACCCGAACGTGCTGGCCGAGGGCGGCGCGAACTTCTGGGATGCCTTCCAACTGGTGCCGGTCGGCGACGCGTTCTGGCACGACGGGGTGCGGCTGGAAGTGTTCCCGGCGCGCCACCACTGGCCGGAGACCGCCTACGGGCTGCGGCTGAAGGGGGCGCTGGTCTGGAGCGGCGACACCCGGCCGATCCCGGAAATGCTGGCCCGGTATGCCGATGACAGCGAGCTCATCGCGCATGACTGCGGCGTTCACGGCAACCCGTCGCATACTGGGGTGGACGATTTGGAGCGGGAATACCCGCAGGACCTGTTGAGCCGCATGCTGCTGTACCACTACGCCAGCGACGCCGACGGCGACGTGCTCCGCGCACGCGGCCATCGCGTGGCCGTGCCTGGTCAACATCTGCCGCTGGCGGAGCCGACTGCCGCCATGGTGCCCTGATGAGCGCCCTGCTGTTGCCGAACCTGACCGCCGCGCCGATGCAGGACCGCTATGGCCGGCCGCTGCGCGACCTGCGTCTGTCGGTCATCGAGGCCTGCAATTTCCGCTGCGGTTACTGCATGCCGGCCGATCGCGTGCCCGACGACTACGGATTCGATGCGCAGCAGCGCCTGAGCTTCGATCAGTTGGAAACGCTGGTGCGTGCCTTCGTCTCGGTCGGCGTCACCAAGGTACGCCTGACCGGTGGTGAGCCGCTGTTGCGTCGTGATCTGCCCAGCCTGATTGCGCGCCTGACCACGATCGAGGGCATCGAGGATCTGGCGCTGACCACCAACGGCACCTTGCTCGCGCGTCAGGCGGTGGCGCTGCGCCAGGCCGGGCTGCGTCGGATCACGGTGAGCATGGATGCGCTGGATCCGGAGCTGTTCAGACGCATGAGTGGCAACCGTGGCGAGATCGCGCAGGTACTGGCCGGTATCGCCGCTGCCGAGCAGGCCGGCTTCCAGCGCCTGAAGATCAACTGCGTGGTGCAGCGCGGCGTCAACGAAGATCAGGTGCTGCCCCTGGTGGAACACTTCCGTGGCAGCGGCCATGTACTGCGCTTCATCGAGTTCATGGATGTGGGCAGTTGCAATGGCTGGACCGCCGATGCGGTGGTGACTTCGGCGCAACTGCACGCGCGCATCCACGCGCGCTGGCCATTGCTGCCGCTGGATGCCAATTACACCGGCGAAGTGGCGCAGCGGCATGCATTTGCCGATGGCGCCGGCGAGGTGGGTTTTGTCAGTTCGGTCAGCGTGCCGTTCTGCGGTGATTGCCAGCGCGCACGCGTGTCGGCCGACGGGCAGTTGTACACCTGCCTGTTCGCCAGCCAGGGCCATGACCTCAAGCCGGCCCTGGCCGAGGGCGAGCATGGATTGTCCGAGCATCTACGTGCGCGCTGGAGCATACGTGGCGACCGCTACAGCGAGGTGCGCGCATCGACACCGCGCCGTGGCAAGCCGGTGGAGATGTTCCTGATCGGCGGGTAAGGCACTGCTGTTCCATCCAGGCGCCCCGTTCACCGAGAATGTCGCATCCTGAGCGCCTGTCATCGTGTCGTTTCCCATGCCTGCAAAATCCCGTTCCGCACGCCTGACCCACCTGGACGATTCCGGACTGCCCACGATGGTGGATGTCTCGGACAAGGCGGTCACCGCGCGCAGCGCCACCGCGCAAAGCCGGGTGCGTTTTCCGGCCGCCGTCGCCGCGCAGTTGCGCGCCAACGGCTTGCGCAGCGCCAAGGGCGGCATCGTGGAAACCGCGGTGATCGCCGGCACCATGGCGGTCAAACGCACGCACGAGTTGATTCCCTTCTGCCATCCGTTGCCGATCGATGCCTGCCGGTTCGAGATCGACTGGGCGGGCGAGCAGCTGCTGGACATCCGTTGCACGGTGCGCTGCGTGCATCGCACCGGTGTGGAAATGGAAGCGCTCACCGGCGCCAGCGTGGCGGCCCTGACGGTCTACGACATGTGCAAGGCGTTGTCGCACAGCATGAGCATCGGCCCGACCAGGCTGGTGTCCAAGCGCGGTGGCAAGCGCGATATCGGAGCAAACCAATGAGCACGACAGTGACGGTGCTGTATTTCGCCAGCTTGCGTGAGGCAGCGGGCATTGCCAGCGAGCAGGTGCAATCGCAGGCGCAGGACCTGCGCGCGCTATATGCCGAACTCGATACGCGCCATGGCCTGCGCTGGATGCCGGCGCAGCTGCGCGTGGCGGTGGATGGCGCGTTTGCGCGCTGGGAGGACGGCGTGCGCGATGGCAGTGAAATCGTGTTTATTCCGCCGGTGTCGGGAGGTTGAGCATGAGCGAGCAGACTTCCGCCCTCTTTGCGCTTTCCGACGTGCCTTTGCCGGTCGACAGCTTGCGCGCTGCGCTGGAGCACCCGCATGCCGGCGCATTCGCCAGTTTCGAAGGCTGGGTACGCGACCACAATGAGGGCCGCAGCGTGGCCGGGCTGCGTTACGAGGCCTACGCCGCACTGGCGCAGGCCGAAGGCCAGCGCGTGCTCGACGAGGCAATGGGTCGGTTTGCCATCGTCAACGCCTACTGCGTGCACCGCGTGGGCGAGCTGCGCATCGGCGACATGGCGGTATGGGTCGGCGTCAGCGCGGCGCATCGCGGCGCCGCATTCGATGCCTGCCGCTTCATCATCGACGAGGTCAAGGCGCGCGTGCCGATCTGGAAGCACGAACATTACCTGGAAGGCGATGCCGGCTGGCTGCATCCGGAGTCGCAGACGCAGTAGCGCGTCTTGCAGGTCAGGCGCTGCGGGAACATCAAGAGATCAGTTGGTGTCCGCCGGTTGAGCGCGCCGGAAAGTGCCTGACGCTGCGCATATTTCCGAGCCATCGCTGCAGCCGGTGCAAATCACTGGCCAGCCTTGAGCATGGCCGCGAAGTGCCGCGTCGCAGTGGCGGCTTCACACCGTCAGCATTACGCGCCGAATGCGTGCGGCATCTGTCGATGCGCCATCAGTCTGGGTTGGGGTGGTGTCCCCGCCGGTTGACCTCGGCGCCCGCATCAATCGATACCGTTGCTGCCTTCCGGCCCTGGCGGGATTTTCGATCTAGCGTCGCGAGGGACCGACGGGGCCACCATAAGACGTGGGTCACTGGCGTGACCCTGGATCCATGCAATCGCATTGCAGGATCATGAAACTGGCGGAGAGAGGGGGATTCGAACCCCCGAAGCGCGGTTTAGACGCTTACACACTTTCCAGGCGTGCTCCTTCAACCACTCGGACACCTCTCCGTACCTGCCGTGCGACCAGGTCGTCGGCAGGAGCGGGATTCTAGCCGCCACGGGCGCCATTAACAAGGTAAAGGATCTGCCGGTCGGGCGTGACGGTGCCAGCGCAGGTGTCTGGCCGGCCCCCGACGCTGTCCGGCAGTCCTCCGGTGGGTGGCGACGCCGGGGCGCACGGCCGCTGAACGATCCACTTGACGTGCCGTGGCACAATATCGGTTCAGAGGAAGCTGGTTGCCCGATGTCTTATCTTGTTCTCGCCCGCAAGTGGCGCCCGAAGCGTTTTGCCGAACTCGTAGGCCAGGAACACGTGGTCCGCGCGCTCAGTAACGCGCTCGACAGTGGGCGTGTGCACCACGCATTCCTGTTCACCGGCACCCGCGGCGTGGGCAAGACCACAATCGCGCGCATTTTCGCCAAATCGCTGAACTGCGAGACCGGCACCAGTGCCGATCCGTGCGGCCAGTGCCCGGCCTGCCTGGATATCGACGCCGGCCGCTACATCGACCTGCTGGAAATCGACGCCGCGTCCAACACCGGCGTGGACGATGTGCGCGAGGTGATCGAGAACGCCCAGTACATGCCCTCGCGCGGCAAGTTCAAGGTCTATCTGATCGACGAAGTGCACATGCTCTCCAAGGCGGCGTTCAATGCGCTGCTGAAGACGCTGGAAGAGCCGCCCGAGCACGTGAAGTTCCTGCTGGCCACCACCGACCCGCAGAAGCTGCCGGTGACCGTGCTGTCGCGCTGCCTGCAGTTCAATCTCAAGCGGCTGGACGAAGACCAGATCCAGGGCCAAATGACCCGGATCCTGGCCGCCGAGCAGATCGAATCGGATCCATCGGCGATCGTGCAGCTGTCCAAGGCCGCCGACGGCTCGCTGCGCGACGGTCTGTCGCTGCTCGATCAGGCCATTGCCTATGCCGGCGGCGCGCTGCGCGAGGACGTGGTGCGTACCATGCTCGGCACGGTCGATCGCACCCAGGTCGGCGCGATGCTGCAGTCGCTGGCCGACGGCGATGGCGCGCGCCTGATGCAGGTGGTCGCCGCGCTGGCCGAGTTCTCGCCCGACTGGAGCGGCGTGCTGGAGGCGCTGGCCGAGGCCTTGCATCGCATCCAGGTGCAGCAGTTGGTGCCGTCGGTGGCATTCGTCGGTGATGGCATCGACCCGACCGCCTATGCCGCGCAGCTGCGGCCGGAAGTGGTGCAGCTGTGGTACCAGATGGCGCTCAACGGCCGTCGCGATCTGTATCTGGCGCCGAGTCCGCGCGCCGGTTTCGAGATGGCGGTGCTGCGCATGCTGGCCTTCCGCCCAGCGGCGGCAGTGCCGGCTGGCGGCAGTGACGATGGACGTGGTGCCAGTGCCGGGGGGCATGCGCGTTCTACGGCAACCGGCGTGCAGGCCGCCGCACCGGTGGCAGCCGCGCCCGCACCCGCAGCGGTGGCGAAACCGGCCGACCTGGAGGCCGCGCCTGCTGCCGTGGCTGCGGTCGCCGCGCCGGCGCCGGTCGCTGCTGCGCCCGCTGCGCCCGCGCCTGTCGTGGTGCTGCCCGCTGCGCAAGCATCGACCGATAGCCGCCCATCGACAGCTCCCACGCGCAGCGACGACACGCCGCCCTGGGCGATGGACGATGCGCCGGTGCGCGCCAACGCTGCCCCCGTCGCTGCGGCGACGCCCGTGCTGGCGCCGGAAGCGGCAATGGCGCCACCCGCAGCAGTCGATGCGGCGTTGCCGGCCGCGGTCGCGCCCGAAGCGGCAGTGGCAGTTGCCGCAGCGGCTGAGGTACCTGCATCTGCAGCGGCGGTGCTGTCGATGCCATCGGTTGCCGCACCCTCCATATCGGCACCGGCACAGACAACCGATCCATCGCCCCTGCTCGACAATGGCCACATCGACGATGCCGAGCAGTGGCTGGATCTGGTCACCCGCAGCGGCTTGAACGGCCCCTCGCGACAGCTCGCCGCCAATGCGGCCTTCATCGGCCATCGCGACGGCGTGCTGCGCCTGGCGCTGGCACCGGGCTTCGAATACCTCAATTCCGAGCGTTCCATCGCCAACCTTGCGCAGGCACTCGCGCCCGAGTTGGGAAATACGCCGCGCATCGTCATCGAGACCGGCAACGCCGATGTCGAGACCCTGCACGAGCGGGCCAGTCGCCAGAAAGGCGAGCGCCAGAGCGCGGCCGAAACAGCGTTCATGAACGACCCGAACGTGCAGCAGCTGATTCAGCAGCAAGGCGCGCGGGTCGTCCCCGATTCCATCCGCCCTTACGACGAGTAACGACACATGCGTGGGAACATTGCCCAATTGATGCAGCAGGCGCAGAAGATGCAGGAAAACCTGCAGCGCGCCCAGGAAGAACTGGCCAAGCTGGAAGTCACCGGCACCGCCGGCGGCGGCATGGTCAGCGTGACGCTGACCGGCGCCAAGGAGTGCCGCAAGGTCCGCATCGACCCGAGCATCCTCTCCGACCAGGAAATGGCCGAGGACCTGATCGCCGCCGCCTTCAACGACGCCTCCAACAAGATCGACGCCGAATCCAAGGACCGCATGGGCTCGGCCACTGCCGGCATGCAGCTGCCGCCGGGCATGAAGTTGCCGTTCTGAGCGAGGGGATTCGGGAGTCGGGATTGGGGATTGGCTGGAAGCGAGATCCGCTTCTGCATTTGCGAATCCCAAATCTCCAATTCCCAATCCCGGCCACCCAATGTCCTCTCTTCTCGAACAACTGATCGAGGCCTTCCGGGTATTGCCGGGTGTGGGCCAGAAATCGGCCCAGCGCATGGCCTACCACGTGCTCGAACGCGAGCGCGAGGGTGGCCGCCGCCTGGCCGCGGCGCTGGCCAATGCGGTGGAAAAGGTTGGCCATTGCGTGCAATGCCGCGACTTCACCGAGGCGGAGATCTGCGCGATCTGTGCCAGCAGTAGCCGCGACCGGCAGCAGCTGTGCGTGGTGGAATCGCCGGCAGATCGCCTGGCGATCGAGCACGCCACCGGCTACCGCGGGCTGTACTTCATCCTGCAGGGCCGGCTGTCGCCGCTGGACGGCATCGGCCCGCGCGAGCTGGGCCTGGACCGGCTCGGCGAGCGTCTGGCCACCGGCGAGGTCACCGAAATGATCATCGCCACCAATGCCACCGTGGAAGGCGAGGCAACCGCGCATTACCTGGCGCAGCTTGCCCGCCAGCATGCGGTGCGCCCGAGCCGGCTCGCGCAGGGCATGCCGTTGGGCGGCGAGCTGGAATACGTCGATCGCGGCACCTTGTCGCATGCCTTTGGCACCCGGGGTGAGGTGCTTTGAGGGCGGGGATTGGGGAGTTGGGATTGGGGATTCGTAGAAGCGAAAAGCGGAGGCATGCGCGGTAAGCTCTTGCCAATCCCTAATGACCAATCCCCAATCCCCACCCATGACCGACACCATCTTCGGCAAGATCATTCGTCGCGAAATCCCGGCCAACATCGTCTATGAAGACGACGAGGTGCTGGGCTTTCAGGACATCGCACCGCAGGCGCCGGTGCATGTGCTGTTCATTCCCAAGCAGCATGCGATTCCCACGCTGGACGATGTGCCGCCGGAGCAGGCGCTGTTGGTGGGCAGGCTCGCACTCGCTGCAGCGTCGTATGCACGCGAGCAGGGGCTGGCGCAGGACGGCTATCGCATCGTGATGAACTGCCGCGAGCATGCCGGCCAGACGGTGTTCCACATTCATCTGCATCTGCTGGCCGGCGCGCCGCTGGGACGGTTCGGCACGCCCTGACCTGGTTACACGATCGAGCGCATCAGCGCCTGTTCGAGCAGCCGTATCGCATAAGCAAAAACGCCGCTCCCTGCGAGCGGCGTTTTTGCGTGTCACTGACTCAGCGGTCGATTACCACCAGCCGCGGCCCCAGCCCCAGCCGCCGCCCCAGCGCGGGCCCCACGGGTCGCCCCACGGGCCGTACGGGTAGGCCGGCACCACATCCACCTCGCGCACGACCGGCCACAGGTAGACCACGTCGGCATTCACCTTTGGCAGCTTGTAGTCGTACTCGCCGATCTTGGTGGTTTCGTAGCCTTCGATCTTGCCGATGAAGGTCACTTCGCGGCCGGGCTCGAACACGGCCGGGTCGTAAAAGCCCGAGCGGCAAGCCAGGAAGCGGCCATCGCTGGCGTCCACGGCGTTGCGGTCCGGACGGCCACTGGCATTGAGCGGACGCGAGATCAGCTCGAAGCAGGTCTGGCCCTGCCCGGGCTTGGTCTGGATGATCTTGCCGCCCCAGCGCACCGACGTGCCGACCTGGGCGCTGGCGGTGGAATCGCTCGGACTGACCGTAGGGAACTGACCCTGCAGCGGCTTGGGCGCGGTCGCGCAGGCGGCGAGCCCGAGCACGGCGACAATGGGAAGAAGAAAGCGGGTACTCATGAGGAAGCTCCGGTTCGCGGGCGATGCTGCTGCAGATCTTTGAGGAGTGAGGCGCTGTCCGAATCAGCGCCAGCGTAGCGCGCGGCAGCGAAACGTTGGCTGAGTGCCAACAATGCCGGATTCGGGTGTGAACGGGCGACACGTTGCGCCCAGGCAATGGCCGGTTCGTGCGGTTCGCGGGCCAGGCCGAGCTTGCCGTAGCGACGGCCCAGGCGATGCCAGGCGCGCAGCAGCGGGTCGCGTTCACGCTCGCCGCGCGCCAGCAGCCAACCCATCCACGCCAGCGCGCTGACCGCAAACACGCCGAAGATGGCGGCCAGCTGCGAGCTGTCCAGGCGATCGATGCCGAAGGGTTGCAGCAGCCGTTGCTGGCGGTCGGCATCGAAGGACAGCACCAGATCGTTCCAGCCGCGACGCAGCAGGTCACTGACCTGGCCCAGGCTGGCCCACACGCCGAGCTGGGCGAAATTGTTGCCCGCGCCGACCTGCACGCGGTCTTCCAGCGTGTCGTAGATGCGTTCCGGCGCCACCGCAGCGGTGGGGTCCACCCGCACCCAGCCGCGCCCGGCCAACCAGACTTCGGTCCAGGCATGCGCATCCATGCGCCGCACCACCCAGTAATTGCCGAAGCCGTTGTAGGTGCCGCCGGCATACCCGGTGACCACGCGCGCCGGGATGCCGGCCGCGCGCATCAGCACCACGAACGAAGAGCTGAAGTGCTCGCAGAACCCGGCCTTCTGCTGGAACAGGAATTCGTCGACGCTGTTGCGGCCGAGCAGGGGGGTATCCAGGGTGTAGGCGAAGTCGCGGGTGATCCACTGCAGCGCGCGCTGCACCACGGCATCGTCGTTGCTGCCGGCTTCCGCGCGCCATTGCCGTGCCAGCGCGAGCGTGCGTGGATTGAAGCCCGGCGGCAGGGCGAGGGCGCGCTTGCGCAACTGGTCGGGCAGGTCGGTGTCGAAGCGTGCCGGTGGCGCCGATTGCAGCTCCCAGCGGGTCAACGCACTCAATGGCCGCTGCGCGAACAGTTCGTAGTCGGGCGACAGCTCGGTATTGGCCACCGCCTGCGTGGGCAGGTCCAGCGACACCAACTGGCGACGATCGGTGGGCTCGTAGTCCAGGCGATAGCGATAGCGCTGCGGCCCGGCGGTGACCGAGGCGGGTTGGCCGCGGCCGGTCCAGCGCGCGCGCTGCCAGGTCCGGCCATCGAAGTCCCACATCACCGGCCCGCGCCAGTAGCGTTGCTGCGGCGGTGGCGCGTTGCCGGTGAACTGCACGCGCAGCGCCGGGCTGTCGTCGGCCATCAGGTCGATCCATTCGCCCGGCGACATGTTGTCCGACAGGCCCGGCCGCGACAGCGCGCGCTCGGGCACGCCCCACAGCGGCGAGCTCAGGCGCGGCAGCAGCCAGAACGTGGCCAGGGCCAGCGGCACGCCGATGGCGACCAGCTTGCCGATGCCGCGCAACTGCATCCGCAGCGCAGGCGTGGCGGTGCGGTGTTCCTCGTCGGCCAGCCGCTGCATGCTCAGCAGCGCGCTCACCACCGCCAGCAGCGCCAGCCCCATCGTCGCCGGCCCCTGGTCGAGCAGAAATGCCGCAAACGGGGCGAACAACGCAAAGCCGAGCAGGCTGCGCGCATCGCGCAAGGTGCGCAGCTCGGAGGCCTTGATCGCCAGCATCGCGGCCAGCACCGCGCAGCCGGTGTCGCGGCCGAAGCGCATGCCGATCTGCCAGTACACCGCGCCCAGCATTGCCACCACCAGCAACAGCCGCACCGGTGCCATCACGGTGCCGCGCCAGCTCAGCACCCCGACCAGCACGGCGGCCACGGCAATGGTGCCGGCGAGCGGGCCGGGCAGCTGCAACAGCAACGGCGCCAGCGCCAGCCAACTGGTGACCAGCACCCAGGCGCGGCTGGCCTGGGTGATCGGGACGGACGGCTCAGTCATGGGGAAGCAGGGCCAGGGCGCGCAGACACAGGTGATGGTGGGCCGGACCTTGTGCAGGCCCCAGCGGCGGTTGGCCCGGCAACAACAAGCGGTAGCGCCGCCCGTCGCGCTCGGCCAGGTTGACCCAGCTGGCAAGCCGCGCGATGCGGCGCTCGTACGGCAGCGCATTGAGCGTGCGCCAGTCCAGCGTGACTTCGATGCCCAGCGGTTGCTCGTATTCGCGCACCAGCAGGCTGTCGCGGCGTGCCGAGTGCTTCCAGGAAATCGTGCGTGGCGCATCGCCGGCGCGATACGGGCGCAGTTGGTGCAGCTCCTCGCCTTGCGGGTGCAGGCGGGTCTGGTTGGGCGAACCGGCGCCCTCGGGCAATGCCGGCCCCTGTTCCTCGGGCCTGGGATACGCCAGCAGCGGTGTCTCCGGCCAGACCCACGACCAGGCGCGCACCAGCCCCAGCGGCTGGGTGCTGGACAGGCGGATGCGTTCGATGTCCTGCCAGCCGCGCCGCTCGGTGGGCACCGGCAGGTCGACCTCGGCCATATCGTGCTCGAGCAACGCACAGAAGCCGCTGCTGTCCAGGTGATCCAGGCGCAGCCCACGCCGTACGCGGCTGTCGCGGCGTGCCAGCGACACCCGCATGCGCAACGGTTCGCCGGCGACCACCGGTTCGGCCGACACCGCCTCGACGCGCAGTGCCGACAACTGCAGGTGCGCCATGATGCTGCTGGCAATCCCGGCGGTGGCCAGTAGCAGCGCCAGCAGCAGGGCCGGGTTGTTGTTGTAGTTCAAGGCGCCCAGCAGCATCGCCAGCAGCAAGGCGGTGACAAACAGCCCGAAGCGCGTCGGCAGCACGTAGATACGCCGCCGATCCAGCACGATCGGCAAGGCCTCCGCGCCCCGCGGACGCGCCAGCAGGCTGAGTCGGCGACCGATGCCGCGCACGTGCGCACGCACCTGGGTCAGTCCACCGGCACGCTGTGCAGCAGCGCCTTGGCCAGCGCCGGCCCGGACGAGGATTCGGCCTCCGGCACCAGCCGGTGCCCGGCCACCGCCACGAACAACGCCTGCACGTCTTCCGGCAGCACGTGCTCGCGCCCGAGCAGCAGCGCGTAGGCCTTGGCCGCGCGCAGCAGCGCGATGCCGGCACGCGGCGACAGCCCCACGCGCACTCCGGCGTGCTGGCGGCTGCGCAGCAGCAAGGCCTGCACATAGCCGATCAGCGCATCGCTGGTATGGATCTGGCCCACCACCGTGCGCAGCGCCACCACGTCGGCGTCGCTGAGCTGCGGTGCGGCCTGGGCGATCAGTTCGCGCCGATCCACGCCCGACAGCAACGCGCGCTCGGCGTCGGCGCTGGGATAGCCCAGGCTGAGCCGCAGCAGGAAGCGATCCAGTTGCGAGTCCGGCAGCGGAAAGGTGCCGGACAGGTCGACCGGGTTCTGCGTGGCGATCACGAAGAACGGCTCCGGCAACGCATGGGTGACGCCGTCGAGCGTGACCTGCTGTTCGGCCATGGCCTCCAGCAGCGAGCTTTGCGTACGCGGTGGCGCGCGGTTGATTTCGTCGGCCAGCAGCACGTTGGTGAACACCGGGCCGGGATGGAACTGGAACTGGCGCGAGGCGGCGTCGTAGACCGATACGCCCAGCACGTCTGCCGGCAGCAGGTCGGAGGTGAACTGCACGCGCTGGAAGCCCAGCCCCAGGCTGGAGGCCATCGCGTGGGCGAGAGTGGTCTTGCCCAGGCCGGGCAGGTCTTCGATCAGCAGATGGCCGCCGGACAGCAGTGCCACGAACGCCAGGCGCACTTCCTGCGCCTTGCCCAGCAGCAGCGAATTGACCTGGTCCTGTGCGCGCCGCAGCGATTGGCGCAGCGCATCGGTTAGCATTTCCGTGGAACGCAGCGGTGTCGACATCACAATTCCGTAGGTGGAAGAAGAGTGCACAGGGCAATGCAAGGGGACCAACGCGCACATCGCACCTTCGTGATCCTGTGGACACTGGCGACGGCCGTCAAGCTGTTGATCGCCGCGCGGCTGCCGCTGTTCGTCGACGAGGCGTTCTACTGGCAGGAAGGCCAGCATCTGGCCGCCGCGTATTCGGATCTGCCGGGCATGACCGCCTGGCTGGCGCGGCTGGGCGTGGAACTGGGCGGGCATCATCTGCTGGCCCTGCGCCTGCCGTTTCTGGCCATTGCCGCGCTGATTCCCTGGTTGATCGCGCATATCGCCACGCGCTGGTTCGGCTCCACGCTGGGCTGGCAGGCCGGCAGCCTGACCCTGCTGATGCCGCTGTCGGCCACGCTCGGCATCCTGGCGGTGCCGGATGTGCCGATGGCGCTGGCGGCGGTGCTGTGCATGGATGCCGGCGCGCGGCTGCTGCGCGAGGTCGATGCCACCAGTGCGCTCGAGCTCGCCATCGGCCTGGTGATCGGCGCGCTCAGTCATTACCGCTTTGCCGGGGTGATCGGGGTGGGCTGCATCGCGCTGCTGTGCATTCCGCAGGGGCGCGCGGTCATGCGCGACCCGCGCATCTGGATGGCGCTGACGGTGGGTGCGGTGAGCTGGCTGCCGCTGCTGTTCTGGAATACCGAGCATGACGAGGCCGGGCTGCGCTTCCAACTGGTCGACCGGCATCCCTGGCGCTTTCAGATCACCGGGCTGTGGTTCTTGCTGATACAGGCGGTGCTGGTGACCCCGCTGCTGGCCTGGGCGATGCTCAAGGTCGGCCTGGCCGGCACGCGCGCCGGTGGCGGTTCGCGTGCGCAATGGCGGTATTTCGGCCTGCTGGGCGGGATTTCGACCGTGGCGATCTTCGTGCTCGGCTTCTTCAGCGATGCCGAGCGGATCAGCTTCCACTGGCCGCTGCCGGGCTACCTGGCCTTGCTGGTGGCGGTGCCGGTGATCCTGATGCGTTGGCCGCATACGCTGCGTCGCGCGGCCTGGGCGATTGCGCTGCTCGGCACCCTGGGTGCGTACGGCTATTACCTGGCCGTGTCGGTGCCCTCGATTCGCGCGCATGCGGCCGGCGAAAAATACTATCCGCGCAACTTTGCCGGGTGGAAGGACCTGGCGCGCGCGGTCAAGCTCCGGCTTGCGCAGATGCCGCCGGGCACGCGCGTGCTGGCGGAAAACTTCAAGGTCGGTGCCGAGCTTGGCTTTCAACTGCACGATGCCAACGTGGAAGTGCTGCGCGCGGAGTTGAACGACAAGCACGGGCGCAGCGCGCAGTTGCAGCAGTGGGGGCTGCTCAGCGACGGCACGCGCGCCGGGCCGCGGCTGCTGGTGCTCTCGCCCAGCGATCAGCGGTATCGCGACCTGTTGAAGCGCTACCACGACATCTGCGAGATGGTCGGGCCGCTGCCGCCGCCCACCGTGGTGTCCACCGATCACGGCTACCAGCGCTTCCTGCTGTTTGCGCTGCCGGCGCAACGCCAGCCCGGGCCGTGCATCGCTCCGGCGATGGCCTGGATCGACACGCCGCTGCCGGACGTGCGCGTGGCCGGGCAGGTGCAGGTGCGCGGCTGGGCATTCAAGGACGGCGTCGGGCTGTCGCAGGTGGAGCTGCTGCTGGACGGGCGCCCGGTCGCGCAGGCCGAGTACGGCACGCCGCTGGATGTGCGCCCGTACTGGAAGATCTCCACCGACCCGCAGCACCCCAACGTCGGTTTCAACGCCACCTTCGACACGCATGCGCTGCCGCCGGGCACGCATTGGCTGGGACTGCGCCTGCATGGCCGCGACGGCAGCGTCGAGGACTGGTGGGAACAGCCCATCACCGTTTCCGCACCTTAGATCACGCAATGACCGACGCCATGACTGTTGTCCCTCCCGTGCCTGTGCCCGGGATCCGAATCGCCGTGCTGGTGCCCTGCCATAACGAGGCGGCGACGGTCGCCTCGGTGGTCACTGCGTTTGCCGCTGCCTTGCCGGGCGCGGCGATCCATGTGCTGGACAACAATTCCAGCGATGCCACCGCGACGATCGCCGCGGCGGCCGGCGCGCAGGTGTGCCGCGTGGCGCTGCAGGGCAAGGGCAATGTGGTGCGGCGTGGATTTGCCGATGTGGAAGCGGACATCTATGTGCTGGTCGATGGCGATGCGACTTACGATGCGGCCGCCGCACCGGCGCTGGTGCGCAAGCTGATCGACGAAGGCCTGGACATGGTGGTCGGCGCGCGCCGCGAGCAGCAGCAGGCCGCGTATCGGCCCGGTCATCGCGTCGGCAACGTGTTGCTGACGCGGTGCGCGGGGCTGCTGTTCGGACGCAGTTTCGACGACATGCTGTCCGGCTATCGGGTGTTCTCGCGCCGCTACGTCAAATCCTTCGCTGCGCATGCGCAGGGATTCGAAACCGAAACCGAACTGGCCGTGCACGCATTGCAGCTGCGCATGCCGGTGGCCGAGGTCGAAACCGCCTACGGTGTGCGCCCGGAGGGCTCGCAAAGCAAATTGAATACCTGGCGCGATGGCTGGCGCATCCTCACCACCATCGCCAAGTTGTTCAAGGCCGAGCGGCCGTTGTTGTTCTTCTCCATCGGCTTTGTGCTTAGCGCCACGTTGTCGATCGTGCTGGCGATTCCGTTGTTCGAAACCTATTTCCAGACCGGGCTGGTGCCGCGGTTTCCCACGGCGATCCTGTGCGTGGCGCTGATGCTGCTGGGTTTCCTGCTGCTGGCGTGCGGGCTGATCCTGGATACGGTCACGCGCGGACGCGTCGAGGCCAAGCATCTGGCGTATCTGGCCGAGCCGGGCGTCGCCACTGTTGTCGCTGCGCGTGCACCTGGAGCCGCCCGCTGATGGCAGCCATCGCGACATCGACGCCGGTGGGCCGGCGACAGCGGCTGTTGGGCTGGGCCGATCGCCATTTCGGCTTTCATTCACCACGCCAGATCGCCGCGGCGGTGACGGCGGTCGTGCTGCTGGGTGCGCTGCTCTCGCTTGGGCTGGGCCAGGACGCCAACTGGGACCTGCGCAACTACCACCTCTATATCGGCGATGCCTGGGCGCACGACCGGCTGGGCGTGGATCTGGCGCCGGCGCAGATGCAGAGTTACTTCAGCCCATTGCTCGATGTGCTGCATGCCTGGCTGATGCTGCAGCTTCCCGGGCCGGTGGCCGGGCTGCTGCTGGGCGGCTTGCATGCGCTGGTGTTCGTTCCGGTGGCGGCAGTGGCATGGCGCGTATTGGCCGGGCAAACGCGGCGCGCGCAGTGGGCACCGCTGCTTGCAGTGGCCGGCATGTGCAGCGCGGTGTTTCTGTCCGAGCTCGGCGGCACCATGGGCGACACCGCCAGCGCGATCGCGGTGCTGGCGGCGCTGGCGCTGGTGTTGTCGGCGCAGGCGCGGGCGCGGCAGGGCGCGCATGCGGTGCATCGATGGGCCATCGCCGGCGCACTGATCGGCCTGGCCGTCTCGCTCAAGCTCACCAATGCGCTCTACGCGTTGGCGCTGGTGCCGGCGGTCCTGTGCGATGGCGGGCGCCTGCGCTCCCGCGTGCTGGGCCTTGGTGTGCTTTCCGGCGTTGCGGCGCTGGTGTTGGTGCTGGTGGCCGGGCCCTGGTATTGGCAGGTCTGGCAACACCTGGGCAATCCGCTGTTTCCGCAGTTCAACGGAGTCTTCAAATCGCCGCTGGCGCAGCCGGTGTCGATCGCCGATGTGCGGTGGTTGCCGCGCAATCTCGGCGAGCAGCTGATCTGGCCGCTGCTGTTTACCTTCAAGCCGCAGCGGATCGGCGATCTCGGTCTGGTGCAGGCCGGTTGGGCGGTGCTGTATGCGGTGACGCTGGTCGCTGCAGGGCGCGGGTTGCTGCGTCGGCCCGTGCGACAGGTCGGGCTGGATCGCTCGGCCGTGGTCCTGTTGGTGTTCTTCGGCGTTGCGTACGCGCTGTGGCAGGCCATTTTCAGCATTCATCGCTATCTGGTGGTGCTGGAGCTGCTTGCGCCGCTAGTGCTCTGGATCGTGAGCCGGCACGCATTTGCCGCACGCGCCGATCGCAAGGCGGCCTGGTTGATCGGGCTATGTGCCCTGGTCGCGGTGGTCGGGTGGAAGGATTGGGGGCATGAAGCCTGGGCGCGCGACAGCTTCCAGGTGCAGCAACCGGCGATGGGCGAACCTGCCGCCTCCACGGTGTTGCTGGTCGGCGACGAGCCGCAATCCTGGCGGGTGCCGCTGCTTCCGCGGCAGGCGCGTTATATCGGTGTGGCGACGAATATCGCCGAGACCGACCAGTACCGGCAGCGCGTGCGCACGCTGATTGCCGGGCGGCCGCAGCTCTACGCCGTGCTGGGCGCGGCGCGCGACAAGCAGCAGCTGCGGATCGACCGGATGAATCGCTGGGCGCAGCAACTGGGCTGGAGCGTGCAACCGCAATGCACGAGCCTACGCTGGTTGATCGCACATGGTCTGCGTGCCGAATTGGATGCATCGCAGCCGGGCCGCTGCGTGCTCAACATTGCCAAGGGTAGGGCGCTGGACATCGCCGCCGTCGACCGTGCCGTGCGCGAGGCCGCGCAGCAGCGCCTGGCCGCGTACGGGCTGACGCTGGACCCTGCGCGCTGCCGCACGCTGTCCTCGCATGTGGGGCAGGCTGATTATCCGTATCAGTTCTGTGAGCTGACTCGGCCCGGTTAGGGCTGCGTGCCTGGTGCAGGGATTGGGGATTGGGGATTCGGGATTCGAGATTGGGGAGTTTTGCTCGTGCCCGATCTTTTCCGTGCGTGCGCGGCCTTCACTCCTGGTCGCACGGCAATTCTTACGGAATCTCGAACCCTGCCTGGCGCAGCAGCCGTGCCAGCGCGATCAGCGGCAGACCGACCAGGGCAGTGGGGTCCTGCGAGCGAATGGCGTCGAACAGGCTGATCCCGAAGCCCTCGCACTTGAAGCTGCCGGCGCAATCCAGCGCCGGCTCGGCGGCCAGGTAGCGGTCGATTTCGGCGGGCATCAGCGGGCGCAGCTGCACCTCGGTCAGGTCCAGCGCGTGCGCAGTGCGGCCAGGGCCGACCAGACTCACTGCCGTATGGAAGCGCACCACGCGGCCGGACATCGCGGTCAGCTGCGCATGCGCCCGCTCCAGCGTGCCTGGTTTGCCCAGGGCCAGGCCGTCCAGGTCGGCGACCTGGTCCGAACCGATCACCCAGGCGTCGGGCGCCTGCGCAGCCACCGCTGCTGCCTTTTCGGCAGCCAGCCGGCTGGCCAGCGCGTCCGGGCGCTCCCCAGGCTGCGCCTGCTCGTCGACCTCCGGCCGGGCGGTGCTGAACTCCAGGCGCAGCCGGCCGAGCAGCTCGCGTCGATAGACAGAGGTGGAGGCAAGAATCAGGCGTGGCATCATGGGGCGCTGCACAGGAGGGGCAGGGAAGTCTGCCAGCGTTGGCGCCTTGCGAGGCGCGTGAATAGGGGTATTTGACAGGGCGTCGGCGGGTCTTTAACATTCTGCGGCTTATGTCCGCGAACGTACCCGAAATGCTGGATGCTTGGCGGATGGTCGTAGCGCGCAGGCGTTTCGATGGCCGCATCCCGCTCTCTGCGATGACCCGCCTGCAAGGGAGCTTGGTCGATACCGAGGGCGAGTGTGTCTATTCGCTCCAATTCGATCATGACGACCTGTTGAAGGTCGCCTATGTCGAACTCAGTGTCGATGTCGAGCTTCCGCTGGCCTGCCAGCGCAGCCTGCAGCGTTTTCTGTATCCGGTGCAAATCAGACAGCGTCTTGGTTTGATCCGTGACGAAGCCGACGAAGCTGCGTTGCCGGCCGAGTACGAGGCCTTGCTGGTGCCGGAAGATGGCATGCTGCGGGCCGCGGATCTGGTCGAGGACGAACTGGTGCTGTCGATACCGGTGGTGCCGATGGCGCCGGGTAGCGAAGCCGTCGAGGCCGAGTGGGTTCCGACCCAGGAAGAGCAAGACAAGGCCAGTCCGTTCGCGGCGCTGGCAGCGTTCAAAAAACAGTAACCGCCGCTGTGAAGGGCGGAAAGACAGGTCGGCGCGGGCGTTAAGCGTCCTGTTCGACTCGACAGACAAGTTATCGAACTTAAGTTGGAGCAATCCCATGGCTGTGCAGAAATCCCGAGTTACCCCGTCGCGTCGCGGCCAGCGTCGTTCGCACGATGCCCTGACCGCCAAGCAGCTGTCGACCGATCCGACCAGCGGCGAGATCCATCTGCGCCACCACATCACCGCTGACGGTTACTACCGCGGCAAGAAGGTGATTGCGACCAAGTCGTCGGCCGTCCAAGAAGATTGATTCGTGGCACCCGGCGCGTTCGACGCTGCCGGGTGACCCTCGCTTCTTCCGGAGCCGCCGACCACCGCGGCTCTTGCAACAGGGAACAGTATGAGCAAGCGGATCTATTCCAGGATCGCGGGCACGGGTAGCTATTTGCCCGAAAAGGTGTTGACCAACGACGACATGTCCAAGATCGTCGACACCAGCGATGAATGGATCTTCTCGCGCACTGGTATCCGTGAGCGTCACATCGTCGCCGACGACCAGACCACCAGCGACCTGGCGTATTTCGCCTCGCTGAAGGCGATGGAAGCGGCCGGCGTCACCGCCGACGAGCTCGATCTGATCGTCGTCGGCACCACCACTCCGGACCTGATCTTCCCGTCCACTGCCTGCCTGTTGCAGGCGCGGTTGGGCAATGTCGGGTGTGGCGCGATGGACGTCAACGCCGCCTGCTCGGGCTTTGTCTACGCGCTCAGCGTGGCCGACAAGTTCGTGCGCAGCGGCGACGCCAAGACCGTGCTGGTGGTGGGCGCCGAAACCCTGACCCGTATCGTCGACTGGACCGACCGCACCACCTGCGTGCTGTTCGGCGATGGCGCTGGCGCGGTCGTGCTCAAGGCCGACGAAGACACCGGCATCCTCAGCACCCATCTGCATGCCGATGGCAGCAAGAAAGAGCTGCTGTGGGATCCGGTCGGCGTATCGGTGGGCTTCGGCGAAGGCAAGAACGGCGGCGGCGCCTTGCTGATGAAGGGCAACGACGTGTTCAAGTACGCGGTCAAGGCGCTGGATTCGGTGGTCGACGAGACCCTGGCTGCCAATGGCTACGACAAGCACGACCTGGACTGGCTGATTCCGCACCAGGCCAACCTGCGCATCATCGAGGCCACCGCCAAGCGGCTGGATCTGCCGATGGAGCAGGTGGTCGTCACCGTGGATCGCCACGGCAATACCTCCTCGGCCTCGGTGCCGCTGGCACTGGACGAAGCGGTACGCTCCGGCCGCGTGCAGCGGGGTCAATTGCTGCTGCTGGAAGCGTTCGGTGGTGGATTTACCTGGGGCTCGGCGCTGCTGCGCTACTGAGTTCCGCAGGCAGCGCCGCGTCCGCCGGCGATGCCTGACAGCGTCAGGGACGGACCCGTTATGGCAGAACCCATCGTCATCGCCGGACAGCGCGTCTGGCTGAAGCAGTACCGCCGCGACAGCCGGGCGGTCTCGCTCGGAGCACTCAACTTCGTCGCCCGCCGCTGGGGCCTGGACGCCTTGCGTCCACCGCCGCACCGTGGCGGCGATGCCGCGCGCGATCTGGAAGCGCGCCGGCTCGGTGAACTGCAGGCGCAGGCGGTGAATGTGCCGCGCGTGGTCGGTTGCGGGCAGGCAGCCCTGGTGCTCAGCGACAACGGCCGTTCCTTTGCCAGCTGCCTGCGCGAGGCCGACGCGCCCGAGCGCGACCGCCTGATCGCGCTGGCGGTGGCGGCCATTGCCGCTGCCCATCGCGATGGCGCGTATTTCGGCCAGCCGCTTCCGCGCAACATGACCTTCGACGGGCAGGCGGTCGGCTTCATCGATTTCGAAGAAGACCCGCTGGAAGTGATGGACCTGGCCCAGGCCCAGGCGCGCGACTGGCTGGTGTTCGGCTACGGCGTGGCCAAGTATTACCGCGGCCGCCGCGAGGTGCTGCAGCGGTTGATGACGGGCGCCTTCGATGCGGCCGGCCCGGCGGTGGCGGCGCATGCGCACGTGGTGACCGGGCGCCTGCAGCGGTTTGCGCAGCTCACCGGTCGCCTGGGGCGCTCGGCCGGGGCGCTGGCGCGCGCCATCCTGGCCATCCACGCGGCGACCTCCCTGGCCGTGGTGCTGGTACTGGTGATGTGCGTGGACTGGCTCGCCGATGGCGAAATGGACCTGCTCAACGCCTTGCTGTAAGTGTGTCGGCGGTCGCGCCGGACGGGCCTTGCATACGCGGCAGTACAGACGCCGGGGCGATTTCGCACGTATCATCCCGGCTCGATTTTTGTAGGCAGCAACGCGTGACCGAATCCACTCTCGCCTTCGTGTTCCCCGGCCAGGGCTCGCAGTCCCTGGGCATGCTGGCCGAACTGTCCGAGCTGCATCCGCAGATCCGCGAAACCTTCGCCGAAGCCTCCGAAGGCGCTGGCGTCGACCTGTGGGCGCTGTCCCAGGGCGGCCCGGAAGAGATGCTCAACCGCACCGAATACACCCAGCCGGCCTTGCTGGCCGCTGGCGTGGCGGTGTGGCGGCTGTGGAATGCGCAGCGCGGGCAGCGCCCGGCGGTCCTGGCCGGGCACAGCCTGGGCGAATACACCGCGCTGGTCGCTGCCGGCGCCCTGTCGCTGCACGACGGCGCGCACCTGGTGCGGCTGCGCGGCCAGTTCATGCAGGCTGCCGCGCCGGCCGGTGTCGGTGCGATGGCGGCGGTGCTGGGCGCCGAGGATGCGCTGGTGCTGGAGGTCTGTGCCGAGGCGGCCGGCAGCCAGGTGGTGGTGCCGGCCAATTTCAACTCGCCCGGTCAGATCGTGATCGGCGGCGATGCGGCGGCGGTGGATCGCGCGCTGGCCCTGCTGGCCGAGCGCGGCGTGCGCAAGGCGGTCAAACTGGCGGTGAGCGTGCCCTCGCATACCCCGTTGATGCGCGATGCCGCCAACCAGCTCGCCGAAGCGATGGCCGGGCTGAGCTGGCACGCGCCGCAGATTCCGGTGGTGCAGAACGTCGATGCGCGCGTGCACACCGGCAGCGATGCGATCCGCCAGGCGCTGGCCGAGCAGCTGTACCTGCCGGTGCAGTGGACCGGCTGCGTGCAGGCGCTGGCCGCCCAGGGCATCACCCGGGTCGCCGAATGCGGCCCCGGCAAGGTGCTGAGCGGGCTGATCAAGCGCATCGACAAGAGCCTGGACACCCGTCCGCTGGCCACGCCTGGCGATTACGCCGGCGCGCTCGAGGCGTGGACGCACTGATTCGACGCACCTGCCGGCGCTGCCGGCAGCCCTCACCGTTCGCGGCTGCGGTCGCGAGCTCCCCACTCGAGGAACAGCATTCATGAGCAAGCCTCTGCAGGGCGAGATCGCCCTCGTCACCGGTGCCAGTCGCGGCATCGGCGCGGCCATCGCCGATACGCTGGCCGCACAGGGCGCCACCGTGATCGGCACCGCGACCTCGGCCTCCGGCGCCGCGGCGATCGGCGCGCGCCTGGCTGCCCAGGGCGGCCACGGCCGCGAGCTCAACGTCACCGACGCTGCGGCGGTCGATGGCCTGATCGATGCGATCGGCAAGGAGTTTGGCGCGATCTCAATCCTGGTCAACAACGCCGGCATCACCCGCGACAACCTGTTGATGCGGATGAAGGACGACGACTGGCAGGCGATCATCGACACCAACCTGACCAGCGTGTTCCGCACCTCCAAGGCGGTGATGCGCGGCATGATGAAGGCGCGCAAGGGCCGCATCGTCAACATCGCCTCGGTGGTGGGCGTGACCGGCAACCCCGGCCAGACCAACTACGCCGCGGCCAAGGCCGGCATCATCGCGTTCTCCAAGTCGCTGGCCAAGGAAATCGGCTCGCGCGGGGTCACCGTGAATGTGGTGGCGCCCGGCTTCATCGATACCGACATGACCAAGGCGCTGCCGGAGGAGGCCAAGGCTGCCCTGCTGCAGCAGATCGCGCTCGGGCATCTGGGCGCGCCGGAAGACATCGCCAACGCGGTGGCGTTCCTGGCCGGCCCGAGCGCCGGTTACATCACCGGTGAGACCCTGCACGTCAACGGCGGCATGTACATGCCGTGAGCGTGCGGCGCCGGGAGGCGCTAAGTGGCTGATCGGCCGGGACTTGTGATGCAATGCAAGGCTCGGTCGCTTCCACTACACTATCCAACGCGGCCATCGCAGCCCGATGGCGTTTTTTTCGTACCACCACTACTCCATCTGGAGCGATATCCCCAATGAGCACCATCGAAGAACGCGTCAAGAAAATCGTCGTCGAACAACTCGGCGTCAAGGAAGAGGAAGTCACCACCAGCGCATCGTTCGTCGATGACCTGGGTGCCGACTCGCTGGACACCGTCGAGCTGGTGATGGCGCTGGAAGAAGAGTTCGAGTGCGAGATCCCGGACGAAGAGGCTGAGAAGATCACCTCGGTCCAGCAGGCGATCGACTACGTCAAGGCTCACGTCAAGAGCTGATGCGTTGTTCCTGACAGCGGTGGCGTGCGTCAAGCCGCTGCTGCGTCAGACATTCCATGGGGCCGCTGATGCGGCCCTGTGTTTTTCAAGCGTCATCCGCAAACTGCAAGCACCGTCCGTTCCGTGGTGAGGAGATCTGCAATGAGTCGTCGTGTTGTCGTTACCGGCATGGGCATGGTGTCGCCGCTGGGCAATGATCTGGCCACCAGCTGGGATGGAATCATCCACGGGCGCTCAGGCATCGGCCCGATCACGCAGATCGATGCCTCGCAGTTCACCACCAAGATCGCCGGCGAGATCAAGAATTTCGACCCCACGCTTTTTGTGTCCGCCAAGGACGTCAAGAAGATGGATTCGTTCATCCATTACGGTGTCGGCGCCTCGTTCATGGCGCTGGACGACTCCGGCCTGGAAATCAACGAAAGCAATGCCGAACGCGTTGGCGCCATTCTCGGCTCCGGCATCGGCGGGCTGCTCGGTATCGAAGAGCAGACCATCAAATTCCATGAGGGCGGCGCGCGCAAGATTTCGCCGTTCTATGTGCCCAGCACCATCATCAACATGCTGCCGGGCCAGGTGAGCCTGATCAAGGGCCTGAAAGGCCCGACCTTCTCGGCCGTATCGGCCTGCGCCACCTCCAACCATTCGATCGGCACCGCGATGCGCATGATCCAGCATGGCGACGCCGATGTGATGCTGGCCGGCGGCGCCGAGCGCGGCTCCTCGCCGAGTTCGGTGGGCGGCTTCTGCGCGATGAAGGCGATGTCCACCCGCAACGACGACCCGACCGGCGCCTCGCGTCCGTGGGACAAGCAGCGCGATGGCTTCGTGCTGGGCGACGGTGCCGGCGTGCTGGTGCTGGAAGAGTACGAACACGCCAAGGCGCGTGGCGCACGCATCTATGCAGAACTGGTCGGCTTCGGCGCCAGCTCCGACGCCTTCCACATGACTGCACCCAGCGAAGACGGCGAGGGTGCGGCGCGCAGCATGGCCGCGGCGATGCGCGATGCCAAGCTCAATCCCGAGCAGATCGGCTACCTCAACGCGCACGGCACCTCCACGCCGCTGGGCGATCTGGCCGAAACCCTGGCGATGAAGCGCGCGCTGGGCGACCACGCCTACAAGACCATGGTCAGCTCGACCAAGTCGATGACCGGCCACCTGCTCGGCGCGGCCGGCGGCGTGGAAGCGATCTTCTCGGTGATGGCGCTGCATACCGGCATCATTCCGCCGACCATCAATCTGGAAGAGCCCAGCGAAGGCTGCGACCTGGATTACGTGCCGAACGTGGCGCGCGAGGTGCAGGTGGATGCGGTGATGTCCAACGGCTTCGGCTTCGGCGGCACCAACGGCACGCTGGTGTTCAAGCGCGTCTGACGTCCCGGCGTTGGTGTACCGCGAACAATGCTTCGCGGTACACGCCGCACGCAGGTTACGGCGGTCGGGCAGGGCGCGTGTACGCGGCCGAACGTCGCTCCGCGAGCTGATCCTTCTCTTCATGTGTGCCCTGCCTCTCTCGCAGGGCGGCGCCTCTTAGCACCCCACGCCCAACCGGCCGATGACGCTCACCAGACCCCTGCACGCCGACATCGACCTGCTGGCGCTGCATCGGCTGGCGCCGCAGCGGTATCCGGCACTGCTCGAATCCACCGCCTCCGGCACCGCGCACGGTCGCTGGGACGTATTGCTGCTGGCAGACGGCGCACGCCTGCGGCTGGATGCCGATGGGCGCACGCGCGACGGCGATGGACGCGTGCTGGACGGCGGCTTTCTGCAGGCACTGGATGCGGCCTGGCAGGCCGAGCGCGTGCCGCACGATGCGACCAGCCCCTGGCCGTTTCGCGGCGGCTGGGCGGTGTTGCTGGATTACGAACTGGCCGCGCAGGTCGAACCGATTCTGCAGTTGCCCACGCGCAGCGATGGCTTGCCGAGCGCACTGGCCTTGCGTGCGCCTGCCGCAGTGCTGCGCGACCGGGTGCAAGGCCGCTGCATCGCGCTGGCCGAGCCGGGCCGCGAGGATCTGCTGACCCGCATCGTCGAGGACATCGCCGCCTGCGCCGCATTGCCACCATTGCCCGGCTGGGTCGGGCCGCTGGCTGTCGATGAGGACGCGCCGGAGCGCTTCACCGATGCAGTGGAGCGCGTACTCGATTATCTGCGCGCCGGCGATGTGTTCCAGGCCAATATCTCGCGCGCCTGGCATGCGAGGTTTGCCGCGGCGGTCGATCCGGCGGCGTTGCATGCGCGCCTGCGCGCGGCCAATCCCGCCCCGTTTGCCGGCCTGTTCGTCGCGGCAGGACGTGCGGTGGTGAGTTCCTCGCCGGAGCGGCTGGTGTCGGTGCAGGGCGATGTGGTGCAGACGCGCCCGATCGCCGGCACCCGCGCGCGCTTTGCCGGCGACGACGATGCCGCACGCATCCGCGAGCTGGTCGGCCATCCGAAGGAGCGCGCCGAGCACGTCATGCTGATCGACCTGGAGCGCAACGACCTGGGACGCATCTGCGCGCCCGGCACGGTGGAGGTGGACGAGCTGATGGGCGTGGAAAGCTACGCGCACGTGCACCACATCGTCAGCAATGTACGCGGCCGTCTGCGCGCCGACGTCACTCCGGGCGAGGCGATCGCCGCGGTGTTTCCCGGTGGCACCATCACCGGTTGCCCGAAGGTGCGCTGTATGCAGATCATCGCCGAGCTCGAATGCACCGCGCGTGGCGCCTATACCGGCGCATTCGGCTGGCTCAATCGCGACGGCGACATGGATCTGAACATCCTGATCCGCACCGCCGAGGTGGCCGGGGAGCAGGTGCATTTCCGCACCGGCGCCGGGATCGTGGTGGATTCGGACCCGCAGCGCGAACTGGACGAGACCCGCGCCAAGGCGCGCGGCGTGCTGCGCGCCTTGGACCAGGCATGAGCGCTTCAACGGGACATCACCGGCGCGCGGTATCCTGCGCGGCGCTGGGGCAATGACGAGGTGCGTGTGGCGGTGACTGGCAAACGTGGATGTCTGGCTGTGCTGGGCACGGCCCTGTTGCTCGTGGCGCTGCTGGCGATTGCGGGGCTGGTGGCGTGGCGGCATTACCTGCACTTTGCCGAGACACCGGTGAGCGCGAGCGCGCCCAGCGTGGTGATTGCGCCCGGCGATTCGCTCAAGGCCACATTGCGCAAATTGCGCGCCGCCGGCGTGGCGCAGGGCACCAATCTGGAATGGCAGTTGCTCGCGCGCCAGGTCGATGCGACCGGCAAGCTCAAGGTGGGCGAATACGCGCTGGCGCCGGCGCTGTCGCCGCGCGAGCTGCTCGAACGCATGCGCCAGGGCCGGGTGATCCAGTACCGCTTCACCATCGTGGAAGGCTGGAACTTCCGCCAGCTGCGCGCCGCGATCGTCACCGCCACGCCGCTACAGCAATCCATCGCTGCGCTGGACGATGCGGCGTTGATGGCGCGGCTGGGGTTCGCCAACCAGCACCCGGAAGGGCGCTTCCTGCCGGAAACCTATCTCTACCAGCGCGGCGACAGCGATCTGGACGTGCTCAAGCGTGCCCACCTGGCCATGGACAAGGCGCTGGCGCAGGCCTGGGCGCAGCGTGCGCCGGATCTGCCGCTCGGCTCGCCGGAACAGGCCTTGATCCTGGCCTCGATCATCGAAAAGGAAACCGCGCTGGGCTCGGAGCGCCCGTTGATTGCCGGCGTGTTCCTGCGCCGCCTGCAGCTGGGCATGAAGCTGCAGACCGACCCCACCGTGATCTACGGCATCGGCAGCAGTTACGACGGCAATATCCGCCGCCGCGACCTGACCACCGATACGCCGTACAACACCTACACGCGTACCGGCCTGACCCCGACGCCGATCGCCATGCCCGGCCGTGAGGCCTTGCTGGCGGCGGTGCGTCCGGCGCCGGGGAACGCCCTGTACTTCGTGGCGGTCGGCGATGGCACCGGCGCGCATGCGTTCTCGGCCACCCTGGCCGAACATAATGCCGCGGTGGCGCGTTACCTGCAGCGCCGTCGCCTGCCGCAACCGGAGTCCACTCCATGACCACTGCGTTTTCACCCTGGCAGCAGCGCGCCTACGACCAGACGCTAGCGGCACTGGACGCCGGCCGGCTCGGGCACGGCCTGCTGATCTGCGGGCCGGATGGCCTGGGCAAGCGTGCGGTGGCGCTGGCGCTGGCCGAGCACGTGCTGGCCAGCTCGCCGGACCCGGTGCTGGCGCAGCGCAGCCGGCAGCTGATCGCCGCTGGAACCCACCCGGACCTGCAGCTGATCTCGTTCATTCCCAACCGCACCGGCGACAAGCTGCGCACCGAGATCGTGATCGAGCAGGTACGCGAGATTTCGCAAAAGCTCTCGCTGACCCCGCAATACGGCATCGCCCAGATTGTGATCGTCGACCCGGCCGATGCGATCAATCGCGCCGCGTGCAACGCCTTGCTCAAGACGCTGGAAGAACCCTCGCCGGGGCGCTACCTGTGGTTGATCAGCGCGCAGCCGGCGCGCCTGCCGGCGACCATCCGCAGCCGCTGCCAGCGTCTGGAATTCAAGCTGCCGCCCGCGCACGAGGCGCTGGCCTGGCTGCTGTCGCAAGGTGTCGACGAACGGGCTGCACAGGAAGCGCTGGATGCCGCACGCGGTCATCCGGGGCTTGCGGCGCAGTGGCTGCGCGAGGACGGCCTGGCGGTGCGCCGCGCGGTGGCGCAGGACCTGGAGCAGATCGCCGCCGGGCGCGCCAGCGCAGTGGATATCGCGCAGCGCTGGACCAACGACGGCCAGGCCGACCAACGTCTGCGCCACGCGGCAGACCTTGCGCTGGCACAGGCATCGGCCGGCTTGACCGATCCATCGCGGTTGCACAAGCTGGCGACTTGGTTCGACGCCGCCAATCGCACCCGCGACCTGCTGCGCACCACCGTCCGCGCCGATCTGGCGGTGACGGAATTGTTGCTGGCCTGGCGCGAGGGAGAGCGTCCGGCACGTTCTAGGGGAACTCGATGAGTGCAATGAATGCACGCCAGGGCATCTTGTCGCTGGCGTTGAAGGACAAGCCGGCGCTCTATAGCGCCTACATGCCGTTCGTGAAAGGCGGCGGCATCTTCGTGCCCACGCCCAAGCGCTACATGCTCGGCGACGAAGTCTTCCTGCTGCTGACCCTGCCGGACTCCAGCGAACGCCTGCCGGTGGCCGGCAAGGTGGTCTGGACCACCCCGGCCGGCGCGCAGGGCAACCGCGCCGCCGGCATCGGCGTGCAGTTCCCGGACGGCCCGGAAGGCGAGGGCGTGCGCAACAAAATCGAGACGTTGCTGGCGGGCCTGACGACCTCGGACAAGCCGACGCATACGATGTGAGGTCATGCGGTGTGAGGCGGGTGCGGGTGCGCGTGATCGCCGTCGTGTTGGACGCGGGGCATCGAAGCTGCGTATCGGGCGTTTGAACGGCGCCGAATCGAACGCCGGGTCATCGCTGCCAGCTAGCGCGAATGCCGCGCCCGGTCATCGGAACGCGGCGTTTTCGACCGCATCATCATCGCAGTGGATGAACCTGTTGACGATCGCCGCAGCTGCCCTATAATGTGCGGCTCGCGTCATCGGGCGGTTAGCTCAGCGGTAGAGCATTGCCTTCACACGGCAAGGGTCACAAGTTCGAACCTTGTACCGCCCACCATCGAAACCCAGCAACAGCAAGGGTTCCAGCGCGAGAAGAAAGGAGCCGGCCATGTGCCGGCTTTTTTGTTGTCCTGCAGGGGCGGGCGAAGCCATGGGCGCCTGGTTTGGCTGACGTGGTCGTGTGGACCTGGGCCACGCCGTCAAATGGCCGTTGTCACGATATCCGTGCGAGCGAAGTACGGAGCCTGTCGACTCAGGGGTTTGTTCAAGTCGCTGACAGCCGTGTTCATCCGGTTGTGCCTGCTTGTTGCAGGCTCGGGAACGAATCGCCATCCTGCAATCCCCCGCGTTGAAGAAGGAGTGGCGATGAAGGCGCTGCTTGGAAGTGCTCTGGTTGCAATGATGCTGCTGGCGGGCTGTGCCCGTGACGTGGGCGAGCAGTACGTGGGCAAGTGGGTCAACATGAAGTCGGAGAAGAACGTGCTCAGCATCGAGCACAACGGCGAGAGCTTCATCATTCGCGACACCACGCCGGAGCTGCTGGGCGGTGGCGTCAAGACCAGGAATCATCCGGCGATCTTGAACAAGGGCGTGCTGCAGGTATCCAACGCCGATGGCACGGTCAACTACGCGATCGACCAGGCGACCGGGCACCTGAGCACGGGCGATACCGAATACACGCGGGTCAAGTGATCGCTGCGCGCTCGCTCACTAGGTGAGTGCTGGGTGGCGTGCTGCATCTGCGGCGGGATCGCATTACCAACGTCGCGCCGACCCTGCCGTGTGATCGTGTCGCATGACCGGTCGCCGCCGACCGCCAGTCTTGCGTGCTGACGACTCGCCGACCAACGTCTGCGCTTGCGGCCCGAGCGCGCAAGCCAAAGCCCGCAGCTGCATCTCAAGCAGGCGATGCCGACGCGTGCGCCTGCATCCAGCGCCACAAAGTGGTGCGCGAGACGCCGAGCGCCTGTGCGGCGAGTGCGCGGTTGCCGTTTGCGCGATCGAGCGCTGCGCGGACTGCTGCGGCGGTGAGTTGCATTCGCGAGGTTGCAAGATCGCTGTGCTCGGGGGCCGCCACGCTGCCGTCAATGCGCATGTCGAACAGCTCGGGTGCCCAGCGTTGCAATTGATCCAGGCCCAGGCTGTCGTGCGGTTGGGCCTTCCAGTGGATGCACAGGCGTTCGACCAGGTTGCGTAGTTCGCGCACGTTGCCCGGCCAGGTGTGTTGTTGCAGCCGCTGCAGCGCTGCTGGAGACAATGGCGACGGCAGCGCGCCGAGTTGCTGGAAGTAATGTGCCAGCAACAAGGCGATCTCGTTGGGGCGATGACACAGCGGCGGCAGGGCGATGCGTAACGCCGCCAGGCGATAAAAAAGGTCGCGGCGGAAGCGCCCCTGTTCGACCAGGGCCTGCAATGGCTGCAGGCTGGCGGCGACCACGCGTACGTCGACGGCGACCGGCAACGTAGCGCCGACACGCAGCACTTCGCGCTCCTCCAGCACGCGCAACAGGCGTGTCTGCAGCGGCATCGGTAGTTCGCCGATCTCGTCGAGAAACAGCGTGCCGTCCTGCGCGGCTTCGATCAGGCCGACATGGCCGCCGCGGCGTGCGCCGGTAAAGGCGCCATCGCTGTAGCCGAACAATTCCGCTTCCAGCAGCGATTCGCTGATGGCGCCGCAGTTGATGGCGACGAAACGGCCGCGTCGTCTACTGCCGGCATGCAACTGGCGCGCGACCAGTTCCTTGCCGGTGCCGGTCTCGCCGCTGATCAATACGGTGCCCGGATGCGGGGCGTACAGCTGCACCAGCTCGCGCACCTGCGCGATTGCGGCGTCTTCGCCAAGCAATGCGTCGGTGCGCCGCACCCGGCGCGTGCCGGTGCGGCTGCCGCCGCGCTCGTTGCCGGGTGTGGTACCCAGCGCGATGGCGTGTTCGAGCGCCAGGCGGACCGAATCTGCCGAATACAGCAGCACGCCGGGCAGGCCAGCCTGCTCGGCGAAATCGATCGCCATGCCGGTGCCGACGATGACCTGGATGCCGCTGGCGCGCAGGTCGGCAATGCAGTCGCGCGCGTCTTCGGCGGTGACGAAGCGGCGGTGCTCGATGTCGAGGTCAAAGCTGTCCTGGAAGGCGCGGAACGAGGGCACGTCGGTGGCATGGGTGACCACGCCGATGCGCGGTGCGATGCGGCGTGCGCGCGCCAGCGCTTCCATCAGATCGAACCCGGTGGCCTGGATCGGCGCCAGTGGCAGTGCGAGTCGGCTACGCAGATAGGCGGCATTGGAGCCACCGGCGACCAGTACGTCGCAGTGCTCGCGGCGCAGGCGCTGGCCGATGACCTCCACCGCCTCGGCAAAACCAAGGTTGACCTGCTCGATGCGCGCGCGCTGGTCGAACTCGGGGATGACGTCGGCCAGCAGGCCGGTCAGGCGAGAGACGCTGACGGTCCAGATGACCGGTGGAGAGGGCTCCATCGGCTCGGTAAACCTGGGGCTGCGCATCGTTGGTGCCGCGTTGCAAAGATGTTGCATGCTGCGCGTTGCGTTGCAGCTTTGCAACATATGGGTAGTTCTGGCCAAATCGAATCAATGACTTGGCGTTGGCATGCCATTTGCGCCTAATCCCGTATCCCAACCCTGGAATCGCCATGACGTCCTCACCCACCGCTTCCGCCGGCATGCGCTTCCGCGCTGCGCTGGCTGCCGAATCGCCGCTGCAGGTGATCGGTGCGATCAATGCCAACCATGCGCTGCTGGCGCAGCGTGCCGGCTACCAGGCCATCTACCTGTCTGGCGGCGGTGTGGCGGCCGGTTCGCTGGGGCTGCCGGACCTAGGCATCAATACGCTGGAAGACGTGCTGATCGACGTGCGCCGCATCACCGATGTCTGCGAGCTGCCGCTGCTGGTGGATGTGGACACCGGCTTCGGGCCGAGCGCGTTCAATATCGAGCGCACCATCAAGTCGCTGATCAAGGCGGGCGCAGCCGGCTGCCATGTCGAGGACCAGGTCGGCGCCAAGCGTTGCGGGCATCGGCCGGGCAAGGAGATCGTCAGCCAGGCCGAGATGGTCGACCGGGTCAAGGCGGCGGCCGATGCCAAGACCGATGCGGCGTTCTTCCTGATTGCGCGCACCGATGCGATCCAGATGGAAGGCGTGGATGCGGCGATCGAACGTGCGATCGCCTGCGTGGAAGCCGGTGCCGACGGCATCTTTGCCGAAGCTGCGTACGACCTGGACACCTACAAGCGGTTTGTCGATGCAGTGGGCGTGCCGGTGCTGGCCAACATCACCGAATTCGGCAAGACACCGCTGTTCACGCGCGACCAGCTTGCCCAGGCCGGCGTGGCGATCCAGCTGTTTCCGCTGTCGGCATTCCGTGCGGCCAACAAGGCGGCCGAGGCGGTCTATACCGCGATTCGGCGCGATGGTCATCAGCAGGCCGTGCTGGACACCATGCAGACGCGCGAAGAGCTGTACGAGCGCATCGGCTACCACGGCTACGAGCAGCGCCTGGACGCGTTGTTTGCACGCAAAGGTGCATGATCGCGCCTTGCTGCGTGCAGGTTCCGCAACTTCATCCGTGACACCGCAACACGACACCGTTTGGGAGCGCATCGCATGAACGACACCGTCAATCCCGGCTTCAAGCCGAAGAAATCCGTCGCACTGTCCGGCACTGCTGCAGGCAACACCGCGCTGTGTACGGTGGGCCGCAGCGGCAACGATCTGCATTACCGCGGCTACGACATCCTGGATCTGGCCACCACCAGCGAGTTCGAGGAAATTGCCTACCTGCTGGTGCACGGCAAGCTGCCCAACGACGGCGAACTGCGCGGTTACAAGGCCAAGCTGCGCTCGCTGCGCGGCGTGCCGGCGGCAGTGAAAACCGCACTGGAGCAACTGCCGCCGTCGGCGCATCCGATGGATGTGATGCGCACCGGGGTGTCGGTGCTGGGTTGCCTGCAGCCGGAAAAAGACGATCACAATCATCCTGGCGCGCGCGATATCGCCGACAAGCTGATGGCCTCGCTGGGCTCGATGCTGCTGTACTGGTACCACTACAGCCACAACGGCAAGCGCATCGAGGTGGAAACCGACGACGACTCGATCGGCGGGCACTTCCTGCATCTGCTGCACGGGTTCGCGCCGAAGGACTCATGGGTGCGTGCGATGCACACCAGCCTGATCCTGTACGCCGAGCACGAGTTCAATGCCTCCACGTTTGCAAGCCGGGTGATCGCCGGCACCGGCAGCGACATGTACAGCGCCATCGCCGGCGGCATCGGCGCGTTGCGCGGGCCCAAGCATGGCGGCGCCAACGAAGTGGCCTTCGAGGTGCAGAAGCGCTACGACACCCCGGACGAGGCCGAGGCCGACATCAAGGCGCGTGTGGAACGCAAGGAAGTGGTGATCGGCTTCGGGCACCCGGTCTACACCGTGTCCGATCCGCGCAACAAGGTGATCAAGGAGGTGGCGCGCGAACTCTCTGACGAGCAGGGCAGCCGCAAGATGTACGACATCGCCGAGCGCCTGGAGACGGTGATGTGGGACATCAAGAAGATGTTCCCCAACCTGGATTGGTTCAGTGCGGTCAGCTACCACATGATGGGCGTGCCGACGGCGATGTTTACGCCGTTGTTCGTGCTGGCGCGCACTGCCGGGTGGAGCGCTCACATCATCGAGCAGCGCATGGACGGCAAGATCATTCGTCCCTCGGCCAATTACACCGGCCCGGAAGATCAGGTCTTCGTACCGCTGGATCAACGCTCCTGAGGACGCGCCAGCGGTTGGATTAATCTGCCGATCGCCTTCGCTCAACGAAGGCGATCAGACGATGGCAACCGCAACGAGAGATGGCAGTCCCCCCCACACGCCGGAAATCCTGAATCCGATTCCCGATTCCCGATTCCCGATTCCCGATTCCCGAAATACCCCCCGCCCGCTTCGATATCGCCAGCCATGAACAGCCAGTACCGCAAGCCCTTGCCGGGCACCTCGTTGGACTACTTCGATGCACGCGCCGCCGTGGATGCGCTGCAACCCGGCGCCTATGCAACGCTGCCGTACACCGCACGTGTGCATGCGGAGAATCTGGTGCGGCGCGCCGAACCGCAGATGCTGGAGGCGTACCTGCGCCAGCTGATCGAGCGCAAGCGCGACCTGGATTTTCCATGGTTTCCGGCGCGGGTGGTCTGTCACGACATCCTGGGCCAGACCGCGCTGGTCGACCTGGCCGGGCTGCGCGATGCGATCGCCGAGCAGGGGGGCGACCCGGCGCAGGTCAACCCGGTGGTGCCGGTGCAGTTGATCGTCGATCACTCGCTGGCGGTGGAATACGCCGGTTTCGACAAGCAGGCCTTCGCCAAGAATCGCAGCGTGGAAGATCGGCGCAACGCCGACCGCTTCCACTTCATCGAGTGGACCAAGCGCGCATTCGAAAACATGGAAGTGATTCCGCCGGGCAACGGGATCATGCATCAGATCAATCTGGAGAAGATGTCGCCGGTGATCTATACGCTCGATGGCGTGGCGTTCCCCGATACCTGCGTAGGCACCGACAGCCACACCCCGCATGTGGATGCGCTGGGTGTGATCGCGGTGGGCGTGGGCGGGCTGGAAGCGGAAAACGTGATGCTGGGGCGCGCCTCGTGGATGCGGCTGCCCGACATCATCGGTGTGGAACTGCTGGGCCGGCCGGCGCCCGGCATTACCGCCACCGACATCGTGCTGGCCCTGACCGAGTTCCTGCGGCAGCAACGTGTGGTCGGTGCCTATCTGGAGTTCTACGGGGCCGGTGCCAGCGCACTGACCATCGGCGATCGCGCGACCATCTCCAACATGACGCCGGAGTTCGGTGCCACTGCGGCGATGTTCTATATCGACCAGCAGACGTTGGATTACCTGCGCCTGACCGGGCGCGAGGACGCACAGATCGCCTTGGTGGAGACCTACGCATGCCACACCGGCCTGTGGGCGGATGACCTGGTCACAGCGCAGTACGAGCGTGTGCTGCAGTTCGACCTGTCGAGCGTGGTGCGCAACATGGCCGGGCCATCCAATCCGCACAAGCGCGTGGCCACCAGCGAGCTGGCCGAGCGCGGCATTGCCGGCGTCTGGGATGCCGTGCCGGGCCAGATGCCCGATGGCGCGGTGATCATCGCGGCAATCACCTCCTGCACCAATACCTCCAACCCACGCAATGTCATTGCCGCGGGCTTGCTGGCGCGCAATGCGAATGTACGCGGATTGACGCGCAAACCCTGGGTGAAAAGTTCGCTGGCGCCGGGTTCCAAGGCGGTGCAGTTGTACCTGGAAGAGGCCGAGTTGCTGGGCGAACTGGAACAACTGGGTTTCGGCATCGTCGCGTTTGCCTGCACCACCTGTAACGGCATGAGCGGTGCGCTGGACCCTGCGATCCAGCAGGAGATCATCGACCGCGATCTGTATGCCACCGCGGTGTTGTCGGGCAACCGCAATTTCGACGGGCGCATCCATCCGTATGCGAAGCAGGCGTTTCTGGCATCGCCGCCGTTGGTGATCGCCTATGCCATCGCCGGCACGGTGCGCTTCGATATCGAAAAGGATGTGCTGGGCATCGATGCCGATGGCGTGGCGGTGACGCTCAAGGACCTGTGGCCGAGCGATGCGGAGATCGATGCGGTGGTGGCGCGCAGCGTCAAGCCGGAGCACTTCCGCAGCGTCTACGACCCGATGTTCAAGCGCAGCGCGGGGCAGGGCATCCGCGTCAGTCCGTTGTACGACTGGCGGCCGGCCAGCACCTACATCCGGCGCCCGCCGTACTGGGAAGGTGCGCTCGCCGGTGCGCGCAGCTTGCAGGGCCTGCGCCCGCTGGCGGTGCTGGGCGACAACATCACCACCGACCATCTGTCGCCGTCGAATGCGATCCTGGCCGGCAGCGCGGCAGGCGAATACCTGGCGCAGATGGGCGTGCCGGAGGAAGACTTCAATTCCTACGCCACCCATCGCGGCGATCACCTCACCGCGCAGCGCGCCACCTTCGCCAACCCCAAGCTGGTCAACGAAATGGCGGTGGTCGATGGACAGGTCACCGCCGGTTCGCTGACGCGGCTGGAACCGGAAGGGCAGGTGCTGCGCATGTGGGAGGCGATCGAAACCTACATGATGCGCAAGCAGCCGCTGATCATCATTGCCGGTGCCGATTACGGGCAGGGCTCCTCGCGCGACTGGGCGGCCAAGGGCGTGCGTCTGGCCGGGGTGGAGGTGATCGTGGCCGAAGGCTTCGAGCGGATCCACCGCACCAACCTGATCGGCATGGGCGTGTTGCCGCTGGAGTTCAAGCCGGGCACCGACCGCAAGACGCTGGGCATCGACGGCAGCGAAACCTTCGATGTGGTCGGCGAGCGCACGCCGGGCGCCACGCTGACGCTGTCGATCCATCGGCGCAACGGCGAGCAGGTGCAGGTGCCGGTCATCTGCCGCCTGGACACCGCCGAAGAAGTGTCCATCTACGAGGCGGGCGGCGTGCTGCAACGATTTGCGCAGGATTTTCTTGAGGCCTCGGCAGCCTGATGGCTTCGACGCCCGAGGACGCCAGGTCGCGCGCTTGCACCCACCCGTGCAGGCGCGCACACTTTGGCAATCTTTGCCATCAGGAGGTCGCGTGGCCACGATGAATATCTCTTTGCCCGACGAGCTCAAGCAGTTCGTCGATCAGCAAGTTCAGGAGCACGCCTACGGTTCCAGCAGCGAGTACCTGCGCGAACTGATCCGCAAGCAACGTGATGTGGAACAGCTGCGTGGGTTGCTGCTGGATGGGGCCAACTCCGGGCCGGCCGTGGCAACGGAGCCTGATTTCTTCGACAAGATGCGTGAGCGCGCGCAGGCACGCGCTGCCAGCAAGTGAAGCCGGCGCGCTGGCGCCCATTGGCGCTACGTGACGTCGACGAAGCCGCTGCGTGGTATGGCGAACAAGCCGGGCTCGCGCTGGAACTGGCGTTTGCCGACGCGCTGGAGTCGGCGGTCAAGATGCTGATGCAGCACCCGGGTGTCGGTTCCAGCCGACATGCGGTGCTGTTGAAGCTGCAGGACCTGCGGGTGTGGCCACTCAAGGGATTTCCCTATTTGATTTTCTACATCGAACGCGACACGGACATCGTCATCTGGCGTGTGCTGCAGATGCAGCGCGACATTCCTGCGTGGATGAGCGGCGACGCCTGAGCGGTTCGACGCCAGTTTTGCCTCAACTCTCCGGCAGCGCCGCAGTCAGTGCGTCTTCGCTGTGATCACGATCAACCGAGATAGACCAAGCCCATGACCCCGCTCCCCCAACTCCGCATCCCGGCCACCTACATGCGTGGCGGCACCAGCAAGGGCGTGTTCTTTCGCCTGCAGGACCTGCCCGCTGCCGCGCAGCAGCCCGGGCCTGCGCGCGATGCGTTGCTGCTGCGGGTGATCGGCAGCCCCGATCCCTACGGCAAGCAGATCGATGGCATGGGCGGGGCGACCTCCAGCACCAGCAAGAGCGTGATCGTGTCGGCCAGTACCCGTGCCGGGCACGATGTGGACTATCTGTTCGGGCAGGTGTCCATCGACAGCGCGTTCGTGGACTGGAGCGGCAACTGCGGCAACCTGTCGGCGGCGGTGGGACCGTTTGCGATCGCCAATGGCTTGGTCGATGCCGCGCGGGTGCCGCGCGACGGCGTGGCAACGGTGCGGATCTGGCAGGCCAATATCGGCAAGACCATCGTGGCGCATGTACCGATGACCGATGGCCAGGTGCAGGAAACCGGCGACTTCGAACTGGATGGGGTGACCTTTCCCGCGGCCGAAGTGCAGCTGGAATTTCTCGACCCGGCCGACGATGCCGAAGGCGAGGGCGGGGCGATGTTCCCCACCGGCCAGCTGATCGATCAGCTGGAGATTCCCGGCCTGGGCACGATCGCCGCAACGCTGATCAATGCCGGCATCCCGACCATCTTCGTCAACGCGCGCGACCTGGGCTATACCGGTACCGAGCTGCAGGAAGCGATCAATGGCGACCCGCGTGCATTGACCATGTTCGAGACCCTGCGTGCGCACGGCGCGGTGCGGATGGGCTTGATTGCGAAGGTGGAAGACGCAGCGACGCGGCAGCACACGCCGAAGGTGGCGTTCGTGGCGCCGCCGGCCGATTACACCGCCTCCAGCGGCAAACCGGTGCACGCTGCCGAACTCGATCTGCTGGTGCGCGCGATGTCGATGGGCAAGTTGCATCACGCCATGATGGGCACCGCCGCGGTGGCGATCGGCACCGCGGCCGCCGTGCCCGGGACCCTGGTCAATCTTGCAGCGGGCGGCGCGGCGCGCTCTGCGGTGCGTTTCGGGCATCCCTCCGGGACCTTGCGCGTCGGCGCCGAGGCGCAGCTGGTGGACGGCCAGTGGCAGGTAACTAAGGCGCTGATGAGTCGTAGTGCGCGGGTGCTGATGGAAGGCTGGGTGCGCGTGCCGGTCGACGCCGCCGGGGGCGGCTGATCGCCCGCTGAGACCGGGCAGGCCCCAACGCACACATTGCATGCGCGTGTTGCATTAATTCGAACGCCTTTTCGAATTCGGAAAACTTTTTCGCACGCGCTCTGCCAAATTTGTGTAAATCGTGTTAATTCTGTTGCAACGCGGCATGCAGATCAGGCCGCTCCGCCAACCGAATTCGGAGTCTTCCCATGTCCGCCAGCCGGTCGCTCAAGATCAGCGCGCTCGCCGTTGCCGTTGCTTCCCTTCTCCCGCTCCATGCCGCTGCCCAGCAGGCGCCCGGCGACGACGGTGTCGTGCGCCTGGACGCGGTCAAGGTCACGGTCGAGCGCCGCTCGGAAGATTCCAAGGACGTACCGGTCTCGGCATCGGTGCTGCGTCCGGAGTTCCTGGATGCCATCTCCACCAGCGGCTCGGATATCCGCGTGCTCGCGGGCAAGGCGCCCAGCCTCAACATCGAGTCGTCCAACGGCCGTGTGTTCCCGCGCGTGTACATCCGCGGCTACGGCAACACCGACTTCAACACCTATGCCTCGCAGCCGGTGTCGCTGATCTATGACGACGTGGTGCAGGAAAACGCATTCCTGAAGGGCTTCCCGATCTTCGATCTGGAAGGCCTGGAAGTGCTGCGCGGCCCGCAGGGCACGCTGTTCGGCCGCAACACGCCGGCCGGCGTGGTCAAGTTCAACTCGGTCAAGCCGGCCATCGGCGCCAATGACGGCTACGCCAGCCTGTCCTACGGCACCTACGGCACCATGACCCTGGAAAGCGGCCTGAGCATCGCCATGGGCGACCATTGGGCGGCGCGTCTGTCCACGCTGGGCCAGCGCCGCGACGACTGGGTGGAAAACCGCGATGGCCGCGATCTGGAAGGCTATACCGACTCGGCCGTGCGCCTGCAGCTGCTGTACCAGGCCAGCGACGATTTCAGCGCCTTGTTCAACGCGCATGCGCGTCACCTGGACGGCACCGCACGCTTGTTCCGCGCCAACATCATCCAGCCCGGCACCAACCAGCTGGTGGACGGCTTCGACGAAGAGAAGTCCTTCATCGACGGCGCCAACAACCAGGAACTGCAGACCTACGGCGGCAGCGCCAATCTGACCTGGGACCTGGGCGACATCGCGCTGCACTCGATCACCGCCTACGAAGGCATCGGCAAGTACTACAGCCGCGGCGATATCGACGGCGGCTTCGGCGCGGTGTTCGCACCGCCGTCCGGCCCGGGCGTGATTCCGTTCCCGGTGGAAACCGCCGGCGGCATCAAGAGCCTGGACCAGTACAGCCAGGAACTGCGTGCCGAATCGCAATACGAAGGCCCGCTCAACTGGCAGGCCGGCCTGTACTACTTCCACGACGACGTGGAAGGCGAAAACTACACCTACAACACCTTCAGCGGCGGCGATCTGGCCAGCTACCAGCTGACCCGCCAGCGCAACACCTCGTGGGCGGCGTTCGGCTCGTTGAACTATGCGGCCACCGATCGCCTGAACCTGCGCGCCGGCATCCGCTACACCTACGACAAGAAGACCTTCGACGTGCTGGCGCTGGACCGCGTCACGCTGGTCGAGCCGTCCAGCGGCGAGACCGACAACTCCAAGGTCACCGGCGATCTGGCGGCCACCTTCGCCATCAACGACGACGTCAACGTGTACGCCCGTGCGGCACGTGGCTTCCGCGGCGCCAGCTTCGGCGTGCCTTCGGGCACCGCGCCGCTGACCGTGGCCGAGCCGGAGACGGTGGATTCGTTCGAGATCGGCATCAAGTCCGACCTGTTCGACAACCGCGCGCGTCTGAGCTTTGACATCTACGATTTCCGCGTCAAGAACCAGCAGCTCACCGCAGTGGGCGGCGTCTCCAACGACGTGCGCCTGCTCAACGCCGACAAGACCAAGGCGCGCGGCGCCGAGTTCGACTTCGAAGCGCTGCTCACCCAGAACCTGCGCGTCACCGCCGGCGGCGCCTACAACTGGACCCGCATCGACGACCCGACCCTGTCGGTGGGCGTGTGCCGCACCTGCACCGTGACCGACCCGCTCAATGCGGCCGGCAACGCCATCATCGACGGCAACGACCTGCCGCAGGCTGCCAAGTGGATGGCCAATGCCACCCTGCGTTACGGCATCCCGATGGGCAACGACGGCGAGCTGTTCTTCTACACCGACTGGTCCTACCGCAGCGAAGTGAACTTCTTCCTGTACGACTCCAAGGAGTTCACCGGCCAGCCGCTGGTCGAGGGCGGCGCCAAGATCGGCTACAACTGGGGCGCGGGCGCGTACGAGTTGTCGGTGTTCTGCCGCAACTGCACCAACCAGATCCGCGTGACCGGTGCGATTGACTTCAACAACCTCACCGGCTTCATCAACGACCCGCGCATCGTCGGTGCGCAGTTCCGCGCCAACTTCTGATCGGCGTCGTGGTGTAGCACTATTGAACCGCCGGCCAATATGCCGGCGGTTTTTTTATGGTCGCAGGAGTGGATGCATGCAGCGCAGATGGCGAAACATGTGGTGGATGCTGGGGCTGTGGTGTGCGTCGGCAGTGGCATGGGCGCAGACGCCTGCCGCCACTGCCGCGCAGCTGGCGCCAATGCCCACGTCTACGTCGACGTCCTCCGAGTTGCTGGTGGTCTCCACCGATATCGGCGACGACATCGACGATGCGTTTGCGCTCGGGCTGTTGCTGCGTAGCCCGCAGCTGCATGTGCTGGGCATCGCATCGGCCTGGGGCGACACCAGAATGCGTGCGCAGTTGCTGCAGCGCCTGTTGCAGCAGGCCGGGCGCAGCGAGATTCCGTTGGCGGTGGGCGCACGCACCACCAGCGCGATCCCCTTCAGCCAGGCGCGCTGGGCCGCCAGGGGACAGTTGCCCGGCAAGCTGCCGGATGCGGCGGCGATGATCCTGCAGCAGGCGCGCCTGCACCCTGGCAAGGTGACCTTGCTGGTATTGGGGCCGATGACCGACGCCGCAGTGGCGCAGCAGCGCGACCCAGCCGGCTTTGCCAAGCTCAAGCGCATCGTGGCGATGGGCGGGTCGGTGCGCGTTGGCTACGGCAAGTCGGCCTATCGTCCGGCCAGCGCGCCGGCGCCGGAGTACAACATCCTGGCCGATGTACCGGCGGCGCAGCGGGTGTTCGCGGCCGGCGTGCCGATCGTATTGCTGCCGCTGGACGCCACCCAGATCACGCTGGAAGAACCCGAGCGCATCGCCTTGTTTGCACACGGCGATGGGCTCACCGATGCGCTCACCCAGCTGTATTACCAGTGGCGCAATACCGACCAGCCCTGGGCCAGTGCCACGCCGACCTTGTTCGACGCAGTGCCGGTGGCCTGGCTGCTGCGCCCCGACCTGTGCCCGACCATGCCGCTGCATCTGGACGTCGATGCGCAGGGCTACACCCGCGAAGGCGCAGGCACGCCGAACGTGCAGGCCTGCCTGCGCGCGGACAAGCCGGCGTTGATCGACCTGTACATGCGCACGGTGCTGCAGTCGCGCTAGGAGTGGCTATCAAGATGTGGTGAGCGCCGGCTTGGTGGCGAGCGCAGTGGTTTTATTGGCCGTACTTTGGGATGCAGTCAAAAGCCTGGTTGGTCGTGTGCGCGGTGCCCTCACCGCTCGCGGGACACGCCGCAAGTACATCCTTGTAGGCTCGGTGGCGGCATCCATGCCGCCACACGGTCCCGCAATCGGCGAGGACACCGCACCAGAAAATGCGTCGGTTGCTTGGTTGAACGCCTGCTTGTTGCTCTGCTTGTGATGGAACGTTTGTTCGACGCACCATCCTCCGAACAATGCACGCCATGCCCTGTGTGCGCCCCTGCACACCGACCATCTCGACAGGTCCTTGCCCGCCCACCGTCGCGGGACCTTACGCGGCATGGATGCCGCGTAAGAGCCTACATGGACGTACTTGCGGCGTGTCCTGCGAGGGTGGGCGGGCAAGGGCCCTGCAGCCAAGCCGCAACTCAGCGGCCTGCCATGGACCGGTGTCAAACCATTGCGCTCACCACTGGTCGGGCGCGCCGGTGCCGTCGCAGCGCTGGCCCGATGGCGCATCATCGCCGCCCATCGGCAAGTCCTTGCGTCGTCTCATGCCGCCATCGGTGAAGTGAACGGCATCGCTATACTTGCGTCCTCAGTCATGGGGTAGTGCGAATGGACAGCCGGGAATCAGGGATGACGTGGTCGGGCACGCGGCGCATGTTGCTGTGGGTGGTCCTGCTGGGCGTGGCGATCGGCGCGGTGGCGTGCAAGCGCAACGAAAGCGGCCAACTGCCTGTCGCCAGCGGCGAGGCGATCAAAGCCGACAAGCAGGCCATCACCGGTTTTGCGCTGGCGCGCGCCTATCCGGACCAGACCAGCGATGGGCTATCTCTGGCGCTGGAATTCTCGCGGCCGTTGGTGGGCACGCAGGACTTCGATGCGCTGGTGCGTTTCGAGGAAAAGGTCGGCACCGGCGACAGCAGCTGGACGCTGTCCGACGACGGCAAGACGCTGCGCTACCCGTACGTGGAAGCGGCCAAGGACTACACCGTCCTGGTCGACGCCAACCTGCTGGCCGCCGATGGCAGCCGCCTGGGCAAGCCGCTCAAGCAGAAGGTCTACACCGGCGCGCTCAAGCCGGTGGCCGGGTTCGCTTCGCAAGGCAGCGTGCTGCCGGCACGCGAGAGCCGCGGCCTGCCGGTGGTGTCGGTCAACGTACCGGAAGTGGACGTGGAGTTCCTGCGCGTGCGCGAGAAGTCGCTGCCGGCGTTCTTCCAGCAGTTCCAGCGCGGCGGTCGTCGCGGCAGCTGGGAGCTGGAGAGCGAATATAACGACAAGCAGCCGTTGTCCAAGCTGGCCGACCCGGTCTACGTCAATCGTTTCATTCTCGGCGGCAAGCAGAACGAGCGCGTGCTGACCTACCTGCCCACGCAGGACATCAAGGAACTGCAGGAGCCGGGCCTGTACTTTGCGGTGATGAAGCGCGCCGGCAGTTTCGACAATGGCTTCGATACCGCGTTCTTCACCGTCAGCGACATCGGCCTGCACACGCGCGCCTACAAGGACAAGCTGTTCGTGCACACCGCCTCGCTGCAAAGCGGCGAGCCGATCAAGAACGTGGAAGTGCGCGTCCTCGATGCCAAGGGCGAGCTGTTCCTCAAGGGTGCCACCGACGGCAACGGCAATGCGCTGCTCAACTACACGCTCGATGCCGGCCACGTGCTGGTGGCGCGCAGCAAGACCGATATCTCGGTGCTGCCGTTCAACCAACCGGCGCTGGACCTGAGCGAATTTGCGGTGGCCGGGCGCGAGAGCGCCTGGTTCGACGTGTTCGCCTGGGCCGGCCGCGACCTGTATCGCCCCGGCGAGACCATGCGCGTGTCGGCGATCCTGCGCGACAACGACGGCAAGCCGACCAAGCCGCAGCCGGTATTCCTGCGCCTCAAGCAGCCGGACGGCAAGACCTTCCGCGAGACCAAGCTGCAGCCGGGCGAGCAGGGCTATTTCGAATTCACCCAGCAGATTCCGGCCGATGCGCCGACCGGCCGCTGGCAGGTGGAATTCCGCACCGATCCGGCCAGCAAGGACGCCGTGCAGGGGATGACCGTGCGCGTGGAAGAGTTCCTGCCCGAGCGCATGAAGCTGGATCTGGACAGCATCCAAAAGACCCTGAGCCCCGGCCAGCCGTTCACGCTGGTCGCCAATGCCGCGTACCTGTATGGCGCGCCGGCCGATGGCAACCGTTTCACCGCCAAGCTTGCGGTCAGCGTCGAGCAGCATCCGCTCGAGTCCTTGCCGGGCTGGTTCTTCGGCGACCCCACGCTGGAGCTGCCGCGCGACGCCAAGGACGTGATCGACACCGAGTTCGGCAGCGATGGCGTATTGCGCGAAGACATCGCGCTGCCTGCCGAAGCCAAGCCGGTCAGCACGATTGCGGCGGTGGTCTCGGGCAGCGTGTACGAGACCGGCGGGCGCACCGTCACCCGCAGCGTCAAGCGCGTGCTGTGGCCGGCCAAGGCGCTGGTCGGCGTGCGTCCCCTGTTCGACGACAAGGACGGCACCGACGCCAACGGCACCGCGCGCTTCGAAATCACCCGCGTGGATGCCGATGGCAAGCCGCAACCGGCCAAGGGCCTGAAGGCCACGCTGGTGCGCGAGCTGCGCGACTACCACTGGAACTACACCGACGACCACTGGGATTACGACTTCACCCGCCGCTTCGAGAACAAGGACACGCGCACGCTCGACATCGCCGGCGGCAACGCCAAGCTCGAGGTTCCGGTGGAGTGGGGCGAGTACCGCCTGGACGTGTTCGACCCGTCCACCGGGCTGACCACGCGCTACCCGTTCCGCGCCGGCTGGAGCTGGAACGACGAAAACCGCGGCCTGGACGCGCGCCCGGACAAGGTCAAGCTGGCCTTGGACAAGACCGCCTATCGCGCCGGCGACACGCTCACCGTCACGTTGACCCCGCCGCATGCCGGCAAGGGCGTGCTGCTGGTGGAAAGCGACAAGCTGCTGTACGTGCAGGACATCGACGTCAAGCCGGGCAGCAGCTTCGAAATCCCGGTGACCGACGCGTGGGAACGCCACGATGTCTACGTCACCGCGTTGGTGTTCCGCGGCGGCAGTGCGCCGAGCAAGATCACCCCGGCGCGTGCGGTGGGCGTGGCGTATGTGCCGATGGATCGCAAGGCGCGACGCGTGGCGGTGGGCCTGGCTGCGCCCAAGCAGATGCGCCCCGAGCAGGCGTTGCCGGTGACGGTGAGCGTGCCCGAGCTGGCCGGCAAGGCGGCGCACGTGACCATCTCGGCGGTGGACGTGGGCATCCTCAACATCACCCGCTTCCCGGTGCCCGATGCCAACGCGCAGTTCTTCGCGCAGCGTCGTCTGGGCACCGATGCCTACGACATCTACGGCCGCGTGATCGAGAGCTTCGAAGGCGCCAGCGGCAAGCTCAAGTTCGGCGGCGACATGGCGCTGGAAGCCTTGCCGCAGGCCAAGCGCCCGACCGCGCGCGTGCAGACCGTGGACCTGTTCTCCGGCTCGGTGAAGCTCGATGCCAAGGGCAATGCGCGCGTGCAACTGCCGGTGCCGGATTTCAACGGCACGCTGCGGGTGTCGGCGTTGGTGTATTCGGATACGCGGTTCGGCAACCACGCGGTGGAAACCGTGGTGCGTGCCCCGATCCTGGCCGAGGCCAGCATGCCGCGCGTGATGGCGCCGGGCGACCGCAGCACGGTGACGCTGGATGTGCAGAACTTCACCGGCAAGCCGGGCGAGTTCAATGTGCGCGTGGACGGGATCGGCCCGCTGGCCATCGCCGAGGCGGCGCGCAGCGTCAAGCTTGGTGTGGATGCCAAGCAGACGCTGAGCTTCCCGCTGAGCGCCACCGAAGGCTATAGCGTGGCCAAGGTGCGCGTGCGTGTAGACGGCAACGGCTTCAAGGCCGACCGCAGTTACGACCTGCCGGTGCGTGCCGGCTGGCCGCAGGTGTTGCGTGCGCAGACGCGCGTGCTCGATCCGCTGGCGCCGATCACCCTGGACAGCGGCTTTGCCGATGGCCTGATGGCCGGCTCGGTGACCGCGCGCATGGTGGTCAGCCCGCTGCCGCCGATTCCGTTCGCCAGCGCCCTGCAGGGTGCGTTGGACTATCCGTATGGCTGCGCCGAGCAGACCACCAGCAAGGGCTATGCCGCACTCTTGCTCGACGATGCCACCGCCAGGGCGCTGGGCACCAAGGGGCTGGAGGCGGGCAAGCGCCGCGAGCGCATGGAAGGCGCATTCGGTCGCCTGGCCTCGATGCAGATCGCCAGCGGGCATTTTTCGATGTGGGGCGACGACGGTTACGTCAATCCGGGCCTGACCCCGTACATCGCCGAGTTCCTGCTTGACGCAAAGGACGCCGGCTTTGCGGTGCCCGACAACGTGCTGCAGAAGGCGCTCAATCGGCTCAGCGAGGACCTGCTGTCCGGTGGCAACGAGTTCTACGGGCAGGACCGCCGCGATAGCCTGAAGTTCGCCAACCAGGCCTGGTCCGGCTATGTGCTGGCACGCGTCAACCGCGCGCCGCTGGGCACGCTGCGCGCGTTGTACGACAACCAGCGCGACAAGGCATTGACCGGCTTGTCGCTGGTGCATCTGGGCGCGGCATTGTCGCTGCAGGGCGACACCAAGCGTGGGCAGGCGGCGATCAAGGCGGGTTTTGCCAAGGACAGCAGCGAGCGACCGCCATACTTCGCCGATTACGGCAGCGCGATCCGCGACGATGCCTTGATGATGGCGTTGCTGCACGAGCGTGGCTTGTCCAAGCCCGAGTACGACACCCGCGCAGTGGCATTGGGCCGCGCGCTTGATGCACGCCGCGCCACCGGCTGGCTGTGGCTGAGCACGCAGGAGCAGGTGGCGCTGGCGCGCTTGGGCAAGGCCTTGATGGTCGGGCAGGGCAAGCAAGTGTCCGGCACCTTGACTGTTGGCGGCGAGGCGCAGGAGATTGCGCCGGCACGCCTGTTCGGGCGCAGTTTCGACAGCGCCGCCCTGGCGCGCGGCGTGCAGTTCGCACCGCAGGGCGAGGCACCGATGTACGCCAGCCTGGAAGTGGCCGGCATCCCGCGCAGCGCACCGGAGCCTGACACGCGCAACCTCAGCGTGGAGCGCAGCTGGTACACCACCGACGGCAAACCGTGGACCCCGCGTGCATTGAAGGAAGGCGAAGCGCTGATCGTGCGCGTCACCATCACCGCCAACAGCGACATGCCGGACGCGCTGCTGACCGACCTGCTGCCGGCCGGCCTGGAGATCGAGAACTTCAATCTCGGCGATGCCAAGCAATGGGCCGACGTGGTGGTGGACGGCATCGGCATCAGCGAGCGTTCCAGCGCCGCCGACGTCAAGCACGAAGAATTCCGCGACGACCGCTATGTGGCCGCGCTGGCGCTGTCCTCGGGCAGCAAGGCGCAGCTGTATTACCTGGTGCGCGCAGTCACCCCGGGCACGTACACGGTGCCGCCATCGTTGGTGGAAGACATGTACCGCCCCGAGCTGCGCGGCGTGGGGCGCAGCACGCCAGCGACGATGACGGTGGTGCAGCCGTAGGGCGACAAAGTAGGAGCGCGCTCGCGCGCGATGGGGCGTTACCGGTAACGCCCCATCGCGCGCGAGAGGGGGAACGAGGGTGGGGTTGTTGGGGGTCGGCGGCGGCGG
>NZ_JACHOM010000001.1:139221-647568 GCF_014199865.1 Xanthomonas sp. F14
GCTCGCCCCCCCCCCCCCCGCCCCCCCCGCCCCCCGCCCCCCCCCCGCCCGGCCCCCCCCCCCCCCCCCCCCCCCCCCCCCCCCCCCGCTCCTACGTCAGCGCTTCTTCGCTTACGGCGGCATCGCTGCGCACTGTCTTTTCGATGCGATGTAAGCGACACGCAAGGATCGTTTGGAAGACGATTGCGCACCGTGGCTCGCTACCTGATCGCCAACCCACTGCGCGCCGAGCTGGTCGAGCGGGTCGGCGATTATCCATTCTGGGATGCAATCTAGCTGCCGTAGGAGCGTGCTTGCGTGCGATTGGGCATCACCTGGAAAGCCTCATCGCGCGCAGGCGCGCTCCTACGCCAGCGCTTCTTCGCTTACGGCGACATCGCTGCGCACTGTCTTTTCGATGCGATGCCAGCGACATGCAGGGGTCATTTTTGCTGGCTACGGTGGCGTGCTTTCTCACAGGCGCGGCATTCCCGCTGCGCGATCTCGGGATTCCATGCAGCGCTCCGATTCTTACCGTTTGCACTTGTCCGTTCTCGCCGTTGCCATTGCGGCGTGTTCGCCAGCTCCGCAGGCTTGCGCACACGAGTGGGCGGCTATTGCAGCCGATGACTTCGCTCAAACGTCTGTTGCGGCCATGACCGCGACCGCGGGCGCATCAGCGAGCGCAGCTACAACTACAGATGCACCTACAGCTAATAATGACGAGGCATCCACGCCCGAGGCTGAAGTTGCGACTGCAAGGCAACGTTCTCCATTGCCAGCAGATGCATCCGCTGATTCCATAGACCCTGCATCCCCTGCATCCCCTGCATCGGCACAAGGCGAGGCATCCACTAGCGACGCACCGGCCACCCCCACCAAAACCGGCGTGCAGACTCTTGATGCCATGCAGGTCACCGGCGTGCGCCGTGCCAATGCCGCTGCGGTGGAAAGCAAGCGCGCGGCAACTAATATCACCGATGTGATCAGCGCCACCGATGTGCGCGCCTTGCCCGACAGCACCATCGTCGAAGCGCTGCGCCGCGTGCCCGGTCTGTCGGTATTGCCGGCCACCGACAACGAGCATCCGCGCGACGAGGCCGCTACACCGGTACTGCGCGGCCTGGGCCCGTCCTACAACAACGTCACCATCGATGGGCTGACCATTGCCTCGCCCGGCACGCCGAACGGCACGCTCGGCTCGATCACCCGCGGCGTGCGTCTGGACCTGCTGCCGGCATCGATGGTCAGCGAGTTGCAGGTGGTCAAGACCTTCACGCCCGACCTAGACCCCAACGCAACGGGCGGGGCCATCAACCTCAAGACACGCAGCGCGTTCGAAAACGGCGGCAAGCCCTTCTTCAGTGCCGAAGCGGCGCTGGGCCACGCCAACGATGTCGGCAAGCCGCGCGACCAGGACGACCCCCGCTATCGCCTGAACGCCACCGGCAGCCGCACCTTCGGCAGCGAGCAGCAGTACGGGGTCACCCTGTCGGCCAACTACCAGACGCTGAGCAGCTATACCGAAACCCATATGACCACCGACACGGTGCATTACGGGTTCTACGACAACAACGGCGTGCTGCAGACCGGCGCCAATCTCGGCAATGGCTGGGCGGTGCCGCAGCAGGACAAGTACTGGTACGTGCAGAACCAGCGCGACCGCTATGGCGTCACCGGCAAGTTCGAAGTGCATCCCAGTGCCGCACTGGAAGCCTATGCAACGGCCGGCTACTACTATTTCAAGGACAACATGGAGCGCAACGAGGTCATCATCGACCCGCGCAACCGTGGCCAGGTGTTCAATCAGACCGCCACCTCCGGCAGCTATCCCGGCGGCGATATCGAGGTGGGTTACTCGAACCAGATCGTCACCACGCGCACCAAGGTCGCGCAGCTGGGCACGATCTGGCGGCCCACCGATCGGCAACAGTTCTCTGCGCGCGGCGCGTGGTCGGATGCGACCTACGACGAGCCGATCCGCATGATCAAGTACGCCACCGGCATCACCCGCGCCGCACCGGTACCGGTGGGCCAGGCCGGCAGCGGTGTGACCATCAATGCCACGCCCAATTACGCATTCAACTACGACACCTCCGGCTTCGATCAGCGCTTCGGGGTGTCGCCGCAGGCCTACAACGATCTGGGCAACTACAGCCTGTCGTACTGGCGTCCGGACTACAAACGCACCGCGGCCGATCGCATCCTCACCGGCCGGCTGGATTACGGTTTCAACCAAGGCGAGAGCGATCAGGGCATCGGCTTTGCCGCGGGCGTGTCGTACACCACCGACAAACCGTCCTACGACATCTATCGCGTCGAATATCAGCCCAATACCAGTGCGCCGGCGTTTGGCCTGGCCGATGTGGCGGGTACCGGCCGGGCGCCGATGCGCTACGCCGGCCTGAACCTGATCACCATCGATCCAGACAAGGCCAATCGTGCATTGGCTGCAACGCCGTTGAGCGCGTTCAACAGCACCGACCAGCAGGCCTTCAGCAATCAGGACAACTTCACCCATACCGAAAAGACCTTCGGCAGCTATGGCCTGGTCAGCTATCGCAGCGAGCGTTTCAATGTGCAGGGCGGTCTGCATTTCGACAGCACCAGGCTCGATACGGTCGGCCGCCAGCGGCAGCTGGATGCCGCGACCAACCGCTATGTGTATGTCGATAACCCGACCAGTGCCGATTACCACTATCTGCTGCCCTCGGCCATCATGACCTACCACCTGACAGATGCATTGGACCTGCGCGCCGGCGCAAGCCGTACGCTCGGCCGCCCGCCATACGATGCGTACGCGGCGCGCACCTCGATCGGCTTCGTCAACACGGCCGATGCCGGCAACCCGAATGCGCAAGGCGTCACCGTCACCATCGGCAACCCGGACATCAAGCCGCGCGTGTCCAATAACCTGGATCTGTCGCTGGAATGGCGCCTGCCTGGCGACTTCGATGCGTTCGCGTCCACGGCCGTGTTCGACAAACGCATCCAGGACGAGATCTTTACGCTGTCGCGCACCGACAGCTTCACGTTCGACGGCACCACCTACGCCAACGCGCTGATCAGCACGCCGGCCAATGCCGCCAAGGCGCGTATCCGCGGGGTGGAGTTCAACGGCATCGTCAACACCCTGGCGCCGATCGCACCGTGGCTGAGTGGGGTCGGTTTCAGTGCAAATTTTGCGGTGCTCGATGGCAGCCTGGACGTGCCCTACAGCGTTGGCAGCGGCAGCAATATGAGCCAGCGCGAGCGCAAGCTCGACAACCTGGTCGGGCAGCCCGACTACACCGCCAATGCCACGCTGTTCTACAACACCGGCGGGCTGGAGCTGCGCGCGGCCTACAATCGTCAGGGCAAGGCCTTGCGTGCCATCGTCAGCAATATCGACTGGCAGGACCTGTATTGGTCGCCGCGTTCGCAGCTGGATTTCACCGCGACCTATGCGATCAGCAAGCAGCTCAGCCTGATCGGCCAGGTCAGCAACCTCACCCACAGCCGCATCACCAGCGTGACCGGCCCCGGGCAGAACCTGCTCAAGGACAGTTATTCGGTACCCACGACGTATTGGTTCGGTCTGCGCTTTACGCCGACGTTCTAGGCGCGGCGAAGCTGGCATGGCGAGCAGAGCTCGGGCAAGTGCGCGCGGTGCGTGGAAATCAGGATGTTCACCTGGCAGGGCGCCATGCTGAGTAACCGCCGCGCCTACCTGACCGACACGCAATAGTTCTGTTAATCCCTTCAATCGGAGTTGTTCGATGACCTTACGTACTGCCGCCACCGTCGCGGCCATGCTGTGCGCGGCACTGGCCACCCATGCGAGCGCGGCGCCCACCGGCGTGGCCGCAATCCAGGCCCGGCTGACCAATCCTGACGGCGGCATCGTGGTGGTGGCCCATCGCGGTTGCCATGCACCGGCACCGGAACATGGGTTCAAGGACAGCGCACCGGAGAACTCGCTGGCCGCGCTGGAGCGCTGCATCGCCATCGGTGCCGACGTGATGGAGACCGATGTGCGGCGCGCCGCCGACGGCACACTGGTGATGCTGCACGACGCCACCGTGGACCGCACCACCGACGGCACCGGCAAGCTGTCCGAGCTGACCTTGGCCGACCTGCAAAAATTGCGGCTGCGCAGCGACGAAGGTGGCGCGCAGGCGCCGCTGACCGATCAACGCGTGGTCACGCTCGAGCAGATGCTGGCCAGGTCCAAGGGCCACATCCTGCTCAACCTGGACGTCAAGGATGCGATCTACGTGCAGGTGGTCGATGCGGTTGCCCGTGCCGGCATGCAGCACCAGGTGATCGTCAAGGCCGAAGCCGGCATCGCCACGCCGCCGCTGGCGGCGATGCTGCCGTTCGACAAGGTGTATTTCTTCCCGATCCTGATCAACGCCCATGGCACTGCCGACCTGGCCGCGATCGCCACTGCGCAGACACGCAACGCGCATCCGGTCGCGTTCGAGCTGCCCAAGATGTCGGCAGCGCAATTGCCGGCGTTGGTTGCAGTGAGCAAGGCACACAAGGTGCGGCTGATGGTCAACTCGCTGTGGGAAGGCTTCATCGCCGGGTACGGCGGCGACGCCGATGCCGCGCGCGATCCTGACAAGGTGTGGGGCCGCCTGTACCGCGAAGGCGTGTCGATCATCCAGACCGATGCGCCGGAAGCCTTGCTGCGCTATCGCGCGTCGCTGGAGCAGCGGTGAGCGTCGCGTTGCATCATCGCATGCAGCTGGCCTGCGACGGGAGCGGATGTCGCCGCGCAATGTGATCCGTAGAACTGCGGCGGTGGTGTTGCCGTTATAGTCAGCGTTCGTTTGCACGCAAGGGCGTCTGCATGCCGCTCGATACATCCCTGCGCCGACTCACGCCGCATGTCGTCTGGTTGTTGGTGCTGCTGGTCGCGCTGCAGGTGCGTGATGTGGCTAAGGCCCTTGGTTTTCCAATCCCGAAAATTCCGGTGCCTTACGGCGGTGGGATTCTCGACAATCTGCTCAGCGTAGTGCTCGTGCTCGTCGCAGCGGCGTTGCTGCGTCCTGGCATGCCAGGCGAGCTCGCGGCGCGTCTGGGGTTGCGTTGGAACGGCTTACGCGGCCCGGCGCTGACGTTGCTGGCCACACTGCCGTGTTGGCTGGGGCTGTGGACGCAGTCCAGCTCGGTCGGCACCGACGATCTGCTTGGCCTGCTCTGGTTGGCGCTGCTGTTTCCGCTAGCGGAAGAAATCGTGTTTCGCGGTTTCGGTTTCGTCTTTGCCTGCCGTGCGCTGGCCTGGCGTCCGGCAGTCGCGGCGCTGGTGCAGGCGGTTGTGTTTGGCGGTGTGCATTGGCTCGGGGCCGGCGGTGGAGGTGGCGAGGCGTTATTGATCTTCGCCATTACCGGTATCGGTGCGCTGCTGTTTGCCATCGTGGACGCGCAGGATGGCTACACGATCTGGAGCGGCTGGGTGTTGCATGTCTCGCTCAACGCGGCCTGGACGGTCTTTGCGATCTCCGATTCGGCGGCCAGCGGCTGGCTCGGCATTGCGTTGCGCCTGTCTGCGGTATTCCTGGCGATGGGGTTGCTGCGGCTGTTCGTAAGGCCGCGTCGCTCGCCGCACGCGGACGTGGTGGGCTAGCGCACCTGTCGTCGCGCAAGCAGGAGCGTGCAGTCACGTTGATCGCTCAACGCCGCAGCTTGCCGCGCGCGATGGTGGCCGAAATGCGTTTTGCCCTGCATCCTTGGCAGGATGGATGAGCAGCAGCACGCGCAGGCAAGGATCGACCAGACGCAGGAACGCGTCGCTGGCAAGGAGGGTGTTGCTCGGCGCGGCCGGCGCTGGTTGACGGGGCTACGCTGGAGCGCCGTGGCCCTGTTGTCTGCGGTGTTGCTGCTGGACCTGGCCTTCCCACTGCCACTGCCCAGATCACGGGACACCTCCACGCTGGTGGTGGCACGCGATGGCACGCCGCTGCGCGCGTTCGCCGACCGCAACGGAGTGTGGCGTTATCCGGCCAGCCCGCAGAGTGTGTCGCCGCTGTATCTGCAGGCGCTGCTCAATTACGAGGACCGCTGGTTCTGGCGCCATCCCGGAGTCAACCCTTGGGGCCTGCTGCGTGCCGGCGGGCAATGGATCGGGCAGGGGCGCATCGTCTCCGGCGGTTCGACGCTGACCATGCAGGTGGCGCGCATCCTGGATCCGCATACGCGCACGCCGTGGGGCAAGGCCAAGCAGCTGCTGCGCGCGCTGCAGCTGGAAGCGCACCTGAGCAAGCGCGAGATTCTGACGCTGTATCTGGAGCGCGCGCCCTATGGCGGCACCATCGAAGGCGTGGAAGCGGCCAGCTGGGCGTACCTGGGCAAGCCGGCCAGGGCCTTGTCGCAGGCCGAGGCTGCGCTGCTGGCGGTGTTGCCGCAATCGCCCAGCCGCCTGCGCCCGGATCGCCATCCCGAGGCCGCGCAACGTGCGCGCGACAAGGTGCTCGATCGCATGGTGGAGCTGGGCGTGTGGTCGCGCGCGCAGGTGGACGATGCGCGGATCGAGCCGGTGGTGACGCGTTCGCTCAAGCCGCCGTTGCATGCGGCGCTGCTCGCGCAGCGGTTGCACAGTGCGCAACCGCGCGCGGCACGCATCGTGACCACGCTGGATGTGGAGCTGCAGCGCACCCTGGAAGAACGCGTCACCACATACTTTTCGCAGCTGCCCGAGCGCACCTCCGCGGCATTGCTGGTGGTGGACAACGCCACCATGGAAGCGCGCGCGTATGTGGGCTCGGCCAGCTTCGGCGATCGCAAGCGGCTGGGGCATGTGGACATGGTGCAGGCCTGGCGCTCGCCCGGTTCCACACTCAAGCCGTTCCTGTACGGCATGGCGTTGGACGATGGGTTGATCCACTCCGAAAGCCTGTTGGTGGATGCGCCGCAGAGTTTTGGCAGCTACCGGCCCGGCAATTTCGATGCGGCCTTCAATGGGCCGGTGAGCGCGGCGACGGCGTTGCGGTTGTCGCTGAACGTGCCGGCGGTGGACCTGCTCGACCGGATCGGCCCGGCGCGGTTTGCTGCGCGGCTGTCCAATGCCGGGATCGAGCTGCGCTTTGCGCACGGCAGCGTGCCCAATCTGGCGTTGATCCTGGGTGGCACAGGCGCGCAATTGCAGGAACTGGTCGGTGCATTTGCGGCGCTCAATCGTGGCGGTATCGCCGGGCGCGTGCGCTATACGCCGGACGATCCGCGCATCGAACGCCGGCTGATGTCGCCGGGTGCGGCCTGGATCGTGCGCGAGATCCTGCAAAGCAATCCGCGCCCCGGGTATGGCAGCGGTACCTTCGACACCGCCACGCGCCCGGGCGTGGCATGGAAGACCGGCACCAGCTACGGCTACCGCGATGCCTGGGCGATCGGCGGCACGCGCCGTTACACGGTCGGGGTATGGGTGGGGCGTCCGGACGGTACGCCGCTGCCGGGCCAGTACGGCGCCGTCACCGCGCTGCCGCTGATGTTCGAAGTCATAGACGCCTTGCCGCGCAGCGCTGGCGACAGCGCGCCGGTGCCGATGCCGGCCACCGTGCAGGCGCTGGACATCTGCTGGCCGCTCGGCGGCGCGGCCGAGCGCACGCCACCGGCGCAATGCGCACGCCGCGCCGACGCCTACGTGCTCGATGGCGCAGTGCCGCCCACCTTTGCCGAGCGCGACGCACGGCTATGGCAAAGCGGGCAGCTGCATTTCGACGTGGATGCGCGCAGCGGCCAGCGGCTGTCGCAGGAGTGCAGCCAGGCGCATGAACGCGTGCCGCATGCAGTGGCGCGCTGGCCGGCATTGGTCTCGCCCTGGCTCAGTACAGCCGAGCGCAATGCTGCGCAACTGCCGCCACTTGCGGCGGACTGTCTGCCGGATGGGCGCATGACCGGTGGCGGTGTGCTGCGTATCGACGGGCTGAGCGATCGCGCCACGCTGGCGCGTGCCAACGCCACCTCGCGTCCGGTGCGCCTGCAATTGCGTGCCCTGGGCAGCGACGCGCGCATCGACTGGTTGCTGGATGGCCGCTGGATCGCACAGACCAACGGACGCCAGGGATTTCAGCGCGAATTTGCCGAGGTCGGCACGCATACGCTCACCGCAATGGCCAGCGACGGTGCCTGGACGCAGCTGCGCTTTCGCGTATTGCGCTGACCGCGCACGTGCTGCGCCCGGCCAGCGTGCACACACCCGTAGGAGCGCACCTGGGCGCGACTGGGCGTTACCGGGAATGCCACGTCGCGCCCGGGTGCGCTCCTACCGCCGCAGGCAACCACACAGCATCCTGCGGCATAGAAAAAAGACAGGGCGCTCAAGGCGCCCTGTCTGCTTAAATCATCGAGTCGATTTCAACTTTCAACTTCAGTGTGAATGTCGATGCCGATCATCGATCACAACACATCGCTCCGTTGCAAGACTCAGCTCACTCGCCGATCCAGCCTTCCAGCAGGTCGGCGAACTCGTCGGCGTGCTCTTCTTCCTGGGCCAGGATGTCTTCCAGGATGCGCTTGGTGGTGGTGTCCTTGTCGCCGATGAAATCGATCATCTCGCGGTAGCTATCAATGGCGATGCGCTCGGCGATCAGGTTTTCCTTGACCATGTCGCGCAGGTCGCTGCCTTCCTTGTATTCGGCATGCGAGCGCTTGGTCAGCGTGTCCGGGTTGAGGTCCGGTTCGCCGCCCAGCTGCACGATGCGCTCGGCGAGCCTGTGTGCGTGCGCCTGTTCCTGCTGCGCATGCTCCAGGAACTCGCCCTTGACCGCGTCGGCAAGCATGCCCTTGGCCATGAAATAGTGGCGGTAATACCGCAGGGTGCACACGTATTCGGTGGCCAGTGCGGTGTTGAGCAGCTCGATCACCGCCTCGCGGTCGGCGTGGTAGCTCTCGGTGATGGCACCGTCTTCGATGCTCTGGCGTGCGCGGCTGCGCAAGGTGGCGGTATCGGTGATGCCGTCGGGGAGTTGCTTGGCTGGCTGGTTAGACATGGCTGGCCGGTTTCCTTCTGAGTGGTTGGGGGGAATCAATGCATCAATCGGGCAGGTGCTGCAGTACGTAATCGGCGGCAGACACCTTAAATTCGCCGGGTTCTTCGACGAACAAGGCCTTGACCACGGCGTCGTCGGCATACAGTGCGTAGCGGCGCGAGCGCAGGCCCATGCCCGAGCCGCTGGCGTCGATCTCCAGGCCCAGTGCGCGGGCCAGTTCGGCGTTGCCGTCGGGCAGCAGGTGCAGGCCGTCTGGGATCAGCTGGCTGCGGCCCCAGGCCTGCATCACGAACGGGTCGTTGACCGCGGTGCACAGCACCTCGATGCCGCGTTTGCGGAATGCGTCGAAGTGCTCCACATAGCCCGGCAGGTGCTTGGCCGAGCAGGTCGGGGTAAAGGCGCCCGGCACCGCGAACAGCAGCACCTTGCGGCCGGCGAACAGGCTGTGGGTATCGACCGCCTCGATGCCCTCGCGCAGGCGCTTGAGCACGACTTCGGGAATGCGGTCACCAACGTGGATGGTCATGGGGCGGGCTCCTGCGGCTGAACGAAGTCTAGAAAGGGGCGAGGGAAAAGCGCGTCAACGCGCTTGAAATCCGCAGCGGCACGCCTATCTGACGCACATGGCCGGCGCAACGGCGCACGCCGCGGCAGCCGGCCCCTCACCCAACCTTTTGGAGGCTCGCAATGAACATCGTTCGTTATCCACAGTGGCCCACCCATGCGCTGCAAAACGAGATCAAGCACGTGTTCGACCGTTTCTTCGAGCAGAACGGCGACACCGACGAATCGGCGGTGGTGACCGCGCAGTGGGTGCCGCGCGTGGACATCAAGGAAGAGGCCAACCACTTCGTGCTGTACGCCGACCTGCCGGGCATCGACCCCGCCCAGATTGAGGTGCAGATGGACAAGGGCATCCTGTCGATCAAGGGCGAGCGCAAGGGCGAGTCCAGCACCGAGACCGAGCGCTTCTCGCGCATCGAGCGCCGCTACGGCAGCTTCCACCGCCGCTTCGCGCTGCCCGACAGTGCCGACCCCGACGGCATCACCGCGACCGGGCACAACGGTGTGCTGGAAATCCGCATCCCCAAGCGCCCGGCGGCCACCCCACGCCGCATCCAGGTCGGCAACGGCCAGGACCCGGCCGGCAATACGGTGCAGTAAGGCAGCAAAACCTGGAGCGGAGCGGCATGCTTCGCTTCCCGGCGGCAACCGCACCGTAGAATAGGTGCGGTTGCCCGCCCGGCTGCGATATGACTGGCTCGTGGCCTCGGCTGCGGGCCGTTTTTTTCAGAGGTGATTAGATGGAATTCAAGGATTACTACGCAACGCTGGGCGTGGAGCCCAGCGCGGGCGATGCGGAGATCAAGACCGCCTACCGCCGGCTGGCGCGCAAGTACCACCCCGACGTCAGCAAGGAGGCCGGCGCCGAAGACAAGTTCAAGGCGATCAACGAAGCCTACGAGGCGCTGCGCGACCCGGCCAAGCGCAAGGCCTACGACCAGCTCAAGGCGCAGGGCTTCCGCCCGGGCGACGAGTTCCAGGCCCCGCCCAGCTACGGCGGTGGGCAGGGCTACGACTACGAGGAAGTGTTCGGCAACGGCGGCGCCGGTGGCGGCTTCAGCGATTTCTTCGAAAGCCTGTTCGCCGGCCAGCGCGGCGGCCGTCCGCGTGGCCCGGGCGCCGGCCCTGGTGCAGGCGCGGGTCCGCAGGCGCGCGGCGACACCCGCGCCAAGCTGGCAGTGCCGTTGGAAGCGGTGTATGCGGGCGACAGCGTGCGCATCACCATCAACGGCAAGCAGCTGGATGTGCGCGTGCCCAAGGGCGTGCAGCCTGGCCAGGTGATCCGCCTGAGCGGGCAGGGCAATGGCGGCGGCAACCTGCTGCTGGAGATCGAATACGCCGCGCACCCCCAGTTCGAAGTGGACGGGCGCAACATCCTGTACACCCTGCAGGTCATGCCCTGGCAGGCGGCACTGGGCACCACCATCAGCGTGCCGACCCTGGGCGGGTCGGTGGAGTTGAAGGTGCCGGCCGACTCGGACGCCGGGCGCAAGCTGCGCCTGCGCGGCCGCGGCCTGCCGGGCGCCACGCCGGGCGACCAGATCGTGGAGCTGGAAATCCTGGCCCCGGCCCCCACCGACGATGCGCAGAAAAAGGCCTACCGCAACCTGGCCAAGGCGTTCGGCGAATCGGTGTAGGCCGCGCGGGGTCGACGCGGGGATGAGGTGAGGGTTCGGCAGGCAGGTGGTGCGCCAGTGAACGTCGATCTGCGACGTTGAATCGCCGCCGTACCCTCATCCTGCGCTATGCGCCACCTTCTCTTGATGGGAGAAGGGAGCGATCGCCCTCTTTGTGGAGGGATTGGGGTGGGGGTTCGGCAGGCGAGTAGTGCGCCGGTGAACGTCGATCTGCGGCGTTGGATCTCCGCCGTCCCCTCATCTGGCGCTTTGCGCCACCTTCTCCGGGTGGGAGAAGGGAGCAATCGCCTTTCCTGTGGTGAGGGATTGAGTGCAGGGCGGCATGCACGCGTTGTGGCGGTGAACGACCTTCTGCAACGTTGTTGAATCCAGTTGCCCCCTGTGCAACGTAGTACGCGTTGACCAGGGCAACCGCAACGCGCCACCGGATCGCACGTCGCAACAGGATCTCCGGGCGCACCGCCTGGCCTGCTACCGAAAGCGCGGCCGGCGCACTACACTCGCCGCGCACACTAGGGGAAACACATGGCACGCATTCTGATCGTCGACGACTCGCCGTCGCAGCTGCTGGGGATTCAGCGCATCGTCGAGAAGCTGGGGCACGAAACCATCACCGCAACCGATGGTGCCGCCGGCGTGGAAGCGGCCAAGTCCTCGCTGCCGGACCTGGTGCTGATGGATGTGGTGATGCCCAACCTCAACGGCTTCCAGGCCACGCGCACGCTCAAGCGCGAGCCGACCACCCAGCACATCCCGGTGATCCTGGTAACCACCAAGGACCAGGACACCGATCGCATGTGGGGCATGCGCCAGGGCGCACGCGCCTACATCACCAAGCCGTTTTCCGAAGACGAGTTGCTGGAAGTGATGGAGCGCGTGTTCAACCAGAAAGACGAACCGCCGACCGTCTAAGCGCGTCGACGAGGTGCGACCGGGGCGCGGGTTCGCTCCGCAGTGCGATCAGCCGACGCGTTGACCGCGGCCGGTGCGATCGACGAAGACATGCGCACGGGGCCGCGTTCGACCGCGTCGGGCAGTGCCACTCGCCACCCGGGGCTGATGCCACCACCAACTGCGCGACCTTGCCATCTGCACGTGGGTGCTCTCTGGCCAACGGTTGCATTCCGCCCGATCGCCCGCGGGCGGCAGGTTGCTTGCATGCAGGTCCGGTCGTGTTGCTTGCCAGGGCCACGCGCGTCTGATGCGTGTCGGCCTCCAGGCGCGGCACTGCGGCGCGACATGCGCAAGGCGGCCCGACGGCGAGCGCGCTTCCGGCGCACGCGCATCAATAACTGACGGCAACGCATCCGTTGCGCAGCCTGGCCGTAGTCCTGTTTGATCCAGCTTCGCCCGACGTGCAATCGCTAGACCGGCAGGCGCCGCGGGCCTGCCCGCATCACGCGGTCACCGGCCGCAACGCGTATCGAAGGCCGCTCGCCTCCGGCCTTGCCTGCTCCCAACGCCAAGGTCATCACATGCGCGTCTTTCCGGCCCCCGGGACCGCGTCGACACGCGCCTGGACCGGACCGGGCCCTGCTGTCGCCCGATGCGTCGCCGCCCGATCCACCCCAGCGGCTAAACCGGGATGTGCCAATCGGGGCCTTTCAAAACGGTCGGTCTGCCCCATCTAGTAGAATCATCGAATCACACAACACGGCGGCACTGCGGGACTGGCCCGCACAGCCCCTCGATCATGGAGCGTGCATGGCCTGGAACACACCCGGCAACAAGGGCGGAGACGGCCCGGACCCCAACCGTCGCAGGTCCTGGGGCCCGCGCGGTGGTGGCAACGGTGGTGGCTGGGGCAATCTGCCCGCCCCGTTGAAGGAGCTGTTCGATGGCGGCGTGGGGCGCTGGATCCTGGTCGCGGTGGTGCTGATGGTGCTGTTCTCCAGCTTCCAGCTCATCGGCGAGCAGCAGCGTGGCGTGGTGCTGCGCTTCGGCCAGTTCTCGCGCATCCTGCAGCCCGGCCCGAACTTCAAGCTGCCCTGGCCGGTCGAGTCGGTGCGCAAGGTCAACGCCACCGAGATCAAGACCTTCAGCAACCAGGTGCCGGTGCTGACCCGCGACGAGAACATCGTCAACGTCTCGCTCAACGTGCAGTACCAGATCAGCGACCCGCGCAAGTACCTGTTCGGTTCGCGCAATGCCGACCTGGTGCTGGAGCAGGCCGCGCAAAGCGCCGTGCGTGAGCAGGTGGGTCGTTCCGACCTCAATACCGTGCTCAACAATCGCGGCCCGCTGGCCATCGCCTCCAAGGACCGCCTGCAGGCGGCACTGGATGCCTACAACACGGGTCTGTCCGTCACCGGCGTGACCCTGCCGGACGCGCGTCCGCCGGAAGAAGTGAAGCCGGCCTTCGACGAGGTCAACGGCGCCCAGCAGGTGCGTGAGCGCCTGATCAACGAAGCCCAGGCCTACGCCGCCAAGGTGGTGCCCGAGGCACGCGGCCAGGGTGCGCGCACCCGGACCGGCGCCGAAGGCTACAAGCAGGCGGTGATCTCCAAGGCCGAGGGCGACGCCGACCGCTTCACGCTGTTGCAGGAGCAGTACGCCAACGCCCCCGAGGTCACGCGCAAGCGCCTGTGGCTGGAAACGGTGCAGAAGGTGCTGTCGGAGAACCGCAAGGTGATCGGCAGCGATGGCCGCCAGGTCATCTATGTGCCGCTGCCGGCCGACGCCAGCAAGTCCGCCAGCAACAGCGGCACTGCGGGCAACGGCGGCATGCCGTCGATGGTGCCGCAGGATGTGCTGTTGAATCCGCCGCAAACCAGTGGCGGCAGCGAGGGCATCCGCAATCCGGAGCGCGGCCCGCGCCCGACCGGCCGTGAGGGAACCGAATAATGAAGAATTCGCTAGTCATCGGCCTGATCGTCGCCGTGTTGCTGACCCTGATGGGCTCGGTGTTCGTGGTGCGCGAGGACCAGACCGCCATGGTGCTCAACCTGGGCCGCGTGGTGCGTGCCGACCTCAAGCCCGGCCTGCACTTCAAGATCCCGGTGGTGGAATCGGTGCGCGTGTTCGATCGCCGCTTCCAGGTGCTGGACACCGCCCCGGCGCGCTACTTCACCGCCGAGCAGAAAGACGTCAGCGTGGACTTCTTCGCCATCGGCTACATCTCCGATGTGCGGGCGTTCTATCGCGCCACCGGTGGTGAGGAGTCGGTCGCCAATTCGCGCCTGGCCCCGATCATCACCGACTCGCTGCGCAACCAGATCAACTCGCGCACCCTGCAGCAGCTGGTCTCCGGCGACCGCAGCGAGTTGATCGCCAACCAGCTCAAGGGCATCAACGGCGCGATCAAGGGCCTGGGCATGCAGATCACCGACCTGCGCATCAAGCAGATCGACCTGCCGACCGATAGCCAGGTGATCACCGACGTCTACGAGCGCATGCGCGCCCAGCGCAAGCAGGAAGCCAGCAAGCTGCGCGCCGAAGGCGAGGAGCAGGCCCTGACCATCCGCGCCCAGGCCGACCGCGAGTCCACCGTGATCGTGGCCGACGCCGAGCGCGATGCGCAGAAGCTGCGCGGCGAAGGGGATGCCGACGCCGCCCGCATCTACGGCCAGGCCGGTGCCAAGGATCCGTCGTTCTACGCGTTCTACCGCAGCCTGGAGGCGTACCGCGGCTCCATGACCGACGGCAACGGCGTGGTGGTGCTGGACAAGAACGACCCGTTCCTGCAGTACCTCAAGAGCGATCGTTGATCGCTCTGCGCTGAATCGACAACGCCCGCGGAATGCGGGCGTTGTCGTATGTGCCTCTCGCTGCCGCGCGCCCACCGTAGGAGCGCACCCGGGCGCGACGGGCATGCCCGGTAAGGCGATCGCGCCCAGGTGCGCTCCTACGCAGGGCGTGCGTCAGCCGATGGATCGGGCGCACGGCGCTTCGTGCACTGCGATGCTGATGGTCACGTCTGGAATCCAACTGCCTAGAGCGCCTCTCCCGTAGTGTTGACTAGACTCGGCCCGGTAGGAGCGCACCCGGGCGCGACGGGCATGCCCGGTAAGGCAATCGCGCCCGGGTGCGCTCCTACGCAGGGCGTGCGTCGGCCGATGAATCGGGCGCACGGCGCTTCGTGCACTGTGATGCCCATGGGCATGTCCGGAATCCGCAGCTGCCTGGAGCGCCTGTCACGTCGTGTTGTCCAGACTCGACCCGGTAGGAGCGCACCCGGGCGCGACGGGCCTTACCGGCGGACCCCGCTGATTGCCGTTGATAGTCAGTCGCCATATGGATTCCCCCTAGCGCAGAACGCGGCAACCGCCGATATCCCGCGTGGTCCAAGGCCGCCAGCATCGCGCCATGGCCAACACCAACTCTCCAGGGCATCGCGCGCTGCGCCGCGGCAGGCAGTCTTCGCCTAACAGCGTTTACCTGCTGACCACCACGACATGGCAGCGTCGTGCCGTGTTCGCAGATTTTTTGCTTGCAGCAACCGCCTGCCGGGCATTCACCGCAGCAACGCCTTGCGATGCCAGGCTGCTGGCCTGGGTGTTGATGCCGGATCATGCACATTGGCTGTTGCAGCTGGGGAGCGTCACCGCGTTGGCCGACGCCGTGTCCCGCATGAAAGCGTGCGTAGCGCGTTCGGTGAACGATCAGTGGCAGCATCACGCACCGGTCTGGAGCCGCAGCTACCACGACCACGCGTTGCGCAAAGACGACGACCTGCACGCAGCCGCGCGTTACCTCATCGCCAATCCGCTCCGGGCCGGGCTGGTCACCCACATCGGTGATTATCCGTTCTGGGATGCGATCTGGCTCTGAGCGTCGAGCCGCCAGCAGGCCTAGTGCATGCCCACCGTTTGCCACGCGCCGCCGCGTAGGAGCGCACCTGGGCGCGACCGGCTTTATCGGGAATGCCTGTCGCGCCCAGGTGCGCTCCTACTGGGTGGGTTTGTCGGGGGTTGCCTGTGGTGGATCGGATGATGGTGCTTTGGGCGGTCTGCAGGTTTGACTAGGCTCGCTACGTTGCCGCGTAGGAGCGCACCTGGGCGCGACCGGCTTTACCGGGAATGCCCGTCGCGCCCGGGTGCGCTCCTACGGGGTGGGTTTGTCGGGGGTTGCCTGTCGTGGATCGGACGATGGTGCTTTGGGCGGTCTGTAGGTTTGACTAGGCTCGCCACGTTGCCGCGTAGGAGCGCACCCGGGCGCGACAGGCTCTACCGGGAATGCTTGTCGCGCCCGGGTGCGCTCCTACGCGGGGGGCGTGGAGGGCGCTGACGCGGCACACTGCAGTTCCCCACGTCCTGGTGTTGCTGATGCATGAATTTCTGTCCGCGTTGTGCCTGATCGCCGTCATCGAAGGCCTGTTGCTGTTTGCCGCGCCCACCGCCTGGAAACGCATGGTCGAGCAACTGTTCAGTCTGCCCACCGCGCAACTGCGTGCGATTGGTGGTGTGACGTTGGTGCTGGGCGCGATCGCGCTGTGGGTGGTGCGTCACTGAGTGGGTGGTCCATTCCGACTGCAGCGGGCAGCGTAGGAGCGCACCTGGGCGCGACGGCGTTACCGGTAATGCCGGTCGCGCCCAGGTGCGCTCCTACGAGCCATTGGGGTTGTCGCGACGGGATCTCCCGGGCTAGGGGCCGGCAGCGCTCGGAGCACCGCGTAACCGACGGCCAGCCGCAATCTGACCAGCCCCCGATCCGCCGGCCGCCAGGGGTAGTGCACGTCACCGGAAACCCGGATAATGCACAAAAGCCGGCCGGGCACGCTCACACAGGGCACCTCGTTCGGCTTTTTCCGTGTCAGGGCTTCACGCGCCGCTGCAACGCTCCCCGATGGAGCCGCGCGCCAGGCGGCGCCGCCAGCCGTGAACCGGTCCCATCCCGCGGCCCCGATGGCCGCAGCAAAACTCAGGAGTTCACCCGTCATGGGTCAGTCAGTTGTCGTGCTCGGTGCCCAGTGGGGCGATGAAGGCAAAGGCAAGATCGTCGATCTGCTCACCGAAGAGATCGGTGCGGTGGTCCGCTTCCAGGGTGGCCACAATGCCGGCCACACGCTCGTCATCAACGGCAAGAAGACCGTCTTGCATCTGATTCCGTCTGGCATCCTGCGCGACGACGCGCTGTGCCTGATCGGCAATGGCGTGGTGATCTCCCCGGCCGCGCTGATCAAGGAAATCAGCGAGCTGGAAGGTGCCGGCGTGGAAGTGCGCTCGCGCCTGAAGATCTCCCCGGCCGCGCCGTTGATCATGCCGTACCACATCGCCCTGGATCAGGCGCGCGAGAAGGCCGCCGGCGGCAAGGCCATCGGCACCACCGGCCGCGGTATCGGCCCGGCGTACGAAGACAAGGTTGCCCGCCGCGGTATCCGCATCGCCGACCTGCATTACCCGCCGCAGCTGGAAGAACTGCTGCGCACCGCGCTGGACTACCACAACTTCGTGCTGACCAAGTACCTGGGCGTGGAAGCGGTGGACTTCCAGAAGACCTTCGACGAAGCGCTGGCCTTCGGCGACTACGTGCAGCCGATGAAGTCGGACGTGGCCGGCATCCTGCATGACCTGCGCAAGCAGGGTAAGCGCGTGCTGTTCGAAGGCGCGCAGGGCGCGCTGCTGGACATCGACCACGGCACCTATCCGTACGTCACCAGCTCCAACACCACCGTGGGCGGCGCACTGGCCGGCACCGGCGTGGGCGCCGATGCGATCGACTACGTGCTGGGCATCGCCAAGGCCTACGCCACCCGCGTGGGTGGCGGCCCGTTCCCGACCGAGCTGGACGACGCAGTGGGCCAGGGCATCCGCGACCGCGGTGCCGAGTACGGCGCCTCCACCGGCCGCCCGCGCCGCTGCGGCTGGATGGACATCGTTGCGCTCAAGCGTGCGGTGGCCATCAACGGCATCTCCGGCCTGTGCATCACCAAGCTCGACGTGCTCGACGGCATGGAAAAGCTCAAGGTCTGCATCGCCTACGAATACCGCGGCAAGCGTACCGAATACGCCCCGCTGGACGCGCAGGGCTGGGAAGAGTGCACCCCGGTGTACCTGGAGTTCCCGGGCTGGACCGAAAACACCCACGGCATCACCGAGTGGGACAAGCTGCCGGTGGCCGCGCGTGCCTACCTGCGCGCGCTGGAAGAACTGGCCGGCTGCCCGATCTCGATCGTCTCCACCGGCCCGGATCGTGACCACACGATGGTGCTGCAGGATCCGTTCGCCTGATCGGCTGACGCCAGACGCGGCATCGTCCAACGGCCCGGCTTGTCCGGGCCGTTGGCATTTGAGGATTGCTGAGATTTGCCATGACTTCCGGCGGTGCCTGCGCGCACCGTTCCGGCGGATCATCCGCGGCCTGGCGCCGCTTGCCTGCCCACTTCGCCCACATCGAGAATTTCCCATGCGTCTTCCCCTGGTGACCGCCATCGCACTGGCCCTGGTCGGTACAAGTCCGGCCGCCTCCGTGCTCGCCGCCACGCCCGCGCCGCCGAGCGCCGCCGCCTCGTCCATCACCACCCAGTTGCCGCGCACGGCCAAGCCCACGCATTACGCGGTGGAGATCACGCCGCATGCGGACAAGATGACGTTCGACGGCAAGGTCGCCATCGACGTCAGCGTGCTGCAGGCCACCGATCGCATCGTGTTGCAGGCGGCCAACCTGAGCTTTGCGCGGGGCACGCTCACGCAAAAAGGCGGCAAGCCGCAAGCTGCCAAGGTCAGCACCGATGCCGAGGCGCAGACCGCCACGTTCGCGTTCGACAAACCGCTGGCAGTGGGCGAGTACGTGCTGTCCATCGACTACAGCGGCGTGATCAACACGCAGGCCAACGGCTTGTTCGCGCTGGATTACACCACCGCGCAAGGTGCGCGCCGCGCGTTGTTCACCCAGTTTGAAAACTCCGATGCGCGCCGCTTCATTCCTTCCTGGGACGAGCCCAACTTCAAGGCCACCTTCGACCTGGCGATCAATGCGCCGGCCGGGCAGATGGCAGTGAGCAACATGCCGGTGGCCTCGTCCAAGCCGGGCGCAAACGGGCGCACCCGCATCGCGTTCCAGACCTCGCCCAAGATGTCCACGTACCTGCTGTTCGTCAGCGTGGGCGATTTCGAACGTGCCACCGTCACCGCCGACAACGGCACCGAGATCGGCGTGATCGCGCAGAAGGGCAAGGTGGACCAGGCGCAGTTCGCGCTGGAATCCGGCCGCGACGTGCTGCACGAATACAACGCCTACTTCGGCATCCCGTACCCGCTGCCCAAGCTGGACAACATCGCCGCGCCCGGGCGCAGCCAGTTCTTCAGCGCCATGGAAAACTGGGGTGCGATCTTCACCTTCGAATACTCGTTGTTGCTGGATCCGGCGGTGGCCAACATCGACACCAAGCAAGGCGTGTTCACCGTTGCCGCGCATGAGATCGCGCACCAGTGGTTTGGCAACCTGGTGACCATGGCGTGGTGGGACGACCTGTGGCTCAACGAAGGCTTCGCCAACTGGATGGAAGCGCGCACCACGGCAAAACTGCATCCGGAATGGGATATCGACAAGACCGGCCCGGCGCTGAAGAGCCGCGCGGCGATGCGGCGCGATGCGTATGCGACCACCCACCCGGTGGTGCAGCACGTGGCCACCGTGGAGCAGGCCAGCCAGGCCTTCGACGCCATCACCTACCAGAAGGGCGAGGCGGTGATTGCCATGCTGGAAGACTACGTGGGCTCGGACCACTGGCGCACCGGCGTGCGCAGCTACATCAAGCAACACCAGTACGGCAACGCGGTGACCGACCAGTTGTGGCAGCAGATCGACGCGGTGGCCCCGGGCAAGCAATTCACCCAGGTGGCGCACGACTTCACGCTGCAGCCGGGCGTGCCGTTGATCAAGGCCAGTAGCCGCTGCGTCGGCGGCCAGACTGCGGTGACGCTGGAGCAGGGCGAGTTCACGCTGGACCGCCCCGACAAGCAGCCGTTGCGCTGGCATGTGCCGGTCGTCCTGCGCAGCGGCGATGGCGCGCCGGTGCGCGTGCTGGTAGACGGCACGGCCCAGGTGCAGGTGCCCGGCTGCGAGGCGCCGGTGGTGGTCAATGCCGGGCAAAAGGGCTACTTCCGCACCTGGTATGCGCCCGCGCAGTTCAAGGCGCTGACCGACAGGTTTGGACTGCTGCCGGTGGTGGACCAGGTGGGCGTGTTGAACGACACCAATGCACTGGCCGGTGCCGGCGTGCAGGCGCAGGCCGATGTGCTGGATCTCACCGCCCAGGTGGCGGCAGGCGCATCGCCCGATGTCTGGGACATGGTGGCCAGCATCTACGACGATGTGGATGGCAGCTTCGAGCGCGACCCGGCTGCGCGCGCCACGTGGCGTGCCTATGCCGTACCGCGCCTGTCGGCCGAATTCGCAACGCTGGGCTGGGACAACCGCGCTGGCGATTCGGCGCAGATCCAGCAGTTGCGTACCCGCCTGATCGCCACCCTCAGCCACATGGGCGATGCCGCCGTGATCGCCGAGGCACGCAGGCGCTTTGCCGCCTTCCAGGCCAACCCCGCCTCGCTGTCGCCGGAACTGCGCGACAGCGTGCTGGGCGCGGTTGCGCACAATGCCGACGCCGCCACCTGGGACGCCTTGCATGCCTTGGCCAGGCAGGAAACCTCGTCGATGGTGCGCGACACCTATTACGACTTCCTCTCCATGCCCAACGACGAGGCACTGGCCAGGCGCGCGCTGGAACTGGCGTTGACAGCCGAGCCGGGCGCCACCACCGGTGCGAGCATGATCGACCGGGTCGCTTCCCGGCACCCGGAACTTGCCTTCGACTTCGCGGTGGCGCATCGCACGCAGGTGGACACCCTGGTGGACTCCACCTCGCGTGCCCGCTACTACCCCGGCCTGGGCATGGACTCGGCCGAACTTGCCACCGCCGACCGGATCAAGGCCTATGCCGAGCAGTACATCGCGCCGACCTCGCGGCAGGCCGCAGACAACGCCGTCAACACGATCCAGACGCGGGTGAAGCTGCGGGCGGCGTCGCTGCCGCAGATCAAGGCATGGTTGAAGGCGCGCAAGCGCTGAGCGTTGCGGTCATCGCAGCACAGGAAACAGCCCGGTCTTGCCGGGCTTTTTCTTTGCCGCGCCGGCAGTCACCTGGAGGTGGGGAGCGAGGCCGCCGAGCAGCGTGATGCCGGCATCGTGGCGTCCGGGAAGACCATCGCCTGGGACGACATGCGTGGCCATCTGGAAAAGCGCATGGTCGGCGAGCCGGCAAAGCGTCCCACGGCTCGCAAACTAGCCCGGTAGCATGGTGCGTATCGCGCTGGCACCGGAGGTTGCACAAGATCTTGAGCGGATCTTCGACCAGCTCCAGCGCCATGAGGCCGCACATGTCGCAGCACGCCTGCACGAGATCATTGCGGCCATCGATGTGCTGGAAACCAATCCGCTGATCGGCCGGCCGGCGGCGGCAGGTGCGAACTGGTGATCGGTCACGGCGCGCACGGCAATCTGGCGCTGTACTGCCATGTCGCGCAGATCGACACGGTGTTTGTGCTGGCCGTTCGCTCGCAACGTGAGGCGGGCTTTGCGGGGCCGTGATGTTCGCAGTTCCCTCATCGCCGTAGCCAAGGCAGACGTCGCCGCGTCATGCCCCAAACGCACCATCGATCGTATGCATCGCCCCGGTGACAAAGCTCGCTTCCGGGCCAGCCAGCCAGGCCACCATGCCGGCCACTTCGTCGGCGCGGCCGTGGCGTTTGATTGCCATGAAGCTGTGCATCAGGTCTTTCATCGGCCCGTTTTCCGGGTTGGCGTCGGTATCGATCGGGCCCGGTTGCACCACGTTGATGGTGATGCCACGCGGCCCGAAGTCGCGGGCCAGCCCGCGCGCCAGCCCTTGCAGCGCGGATTTGCTCAGCGCGTAGGACGCCATGCCGGGCAGCGGCATGCGGTCGCCGTTGACCGAGCCGATCACGATGATCCGCCCGCCGGTCGGCATCTGCCGCGCTGCCTCCACGGCGGCGTGGTAGGGCGCGTGCACGTTGATGCGGAACAGCCGGTCCACCGCGTCCGGATCCTGGTCCAGCGCATCGCCGAACAGCGCGATGCCGGAGTTGACCACCAGCACATCCAGCGGCCCGCTGCGGCGCACCGTGTCGATGACCGCATCGCGGTCAGCGCTGTCGGCCAGCACCGCGGTGCTGCCGGTGTCACCGGCCAGGCGCTGCGCCGCCTCGGCAGAGCCGGCATAGGTAAACGTCACCCGCGCGCCCTCGGCCACAAAGCGCCGCACGATGGCGGCCCCAATCCCCCGGCTGCCACCAAGCACTAATACCGACTTGTCTTTGAACGCTGACATGCATAACCTCGCAATTAATGTAGCGAGTAATACATAATAGATTTCGCTTGCCGTCAAGATTTTTGTAACTATGACTACAGAAACCCCCCGGGCCCGCGGCCGGCCGCGCGCATTCGACCCGGACCAAGCGGTCGCCACCGCGCAGCAGCTGTTTCATGCGCGCGGCTACGACGCACTGAGCGTGGCCGACCTCACCCAGGCGCTGGGCATCAACCCGCCAAGTTTCTACGCCGCCTTCGGCAGCAAGGCCGGCCTGTACGCGCGCATCCTCGACCGCTACGCGCAGACCGGGGCCATCCCGTTGCCGCAGATTCTGGACGCCAGCCGCCCGCTGGCCGACGCCCTGGCCGACGTACTGGAGCAGGCCGCCCGCTGCTACGCCGCAGACCCCGCTGCCACCGGCTGCCTGGTGCTGGAAGGCACGCGCAGCAACGACGCGCAGGCACGTGAGGCCGCCTGCAGTTTTCATGTCGCAGCCCAGGAGTTGATTCGCTCCCACATCGCCAGGCAGTGCCCGCACGACGCAGACCGGCTGGCGGATTTCGTCAGCACCACCATGGCCGGGCTGTCCGCCAGCGCCCGGCATGGGCAGAGCCTGGAGCGTCTGTTGGCGAGTGCGCGGTTGGCGGGGGAGGCGCTTCGGGTGGCGCTGCGGGGAACTGGGTGAGCGTGTCTGGCTTTCGCTTTTGAGCGGTAGACCCTCGTTTAGTTAGAGCGCTCAGCAAAGATCGCTTGCAAAAACAGCTCGCTCGCTGGATATTCCATATTCCGGAATATGGAATAAGGCGGGCTGAGCTGTGGAACTGAAGCCCCAGGATCTGGTGGTGCTGTACAAGCGGGTCGCCCAGGCGGGTCAGGTCTGGACGTATGCATCCCTTGGAGAAGCGCTGGGCATGAGCCCGTCTCAGGTGCATCGCAGCGTCAAGCGCGCGGTGGCATCCGGCTTGGCGCTGGAAAAAGGCCGCGGCGAGTGGGAGACGGTACGCACGGCGCTGCATGAGTTCGCGGTTCACGGTGTGCGTTACGCCTTTCCTGCCGTCATCGGGCCGCTAAGGCGTGGCATTCCTACGGCCTTCGGCGTGCCCCCACTGTCCATTGCCATTTCCAGCTCCCCAGGGGATGCACCGGTGTGGCCAAGCGCGCAGGGCACGGCCAAAGGCCCCAGCTTGTTGCCGTTGTCGGCCGGTGTGCCCAACGCTGCGCTGGCCGACCCTGCCTTGCACCAACTGCTGGCGCTGCAGGACGCCCTACGTAGCGGGCGTGCCCGCGAGCGCACGCTGGCAGCAAGCTATCTCAAACAACTGCTGAGGCTTGGCGATGCGCTCTGACGATCCTAATTTGCCGCACCTGCTTGTGATTGCGAATGCATTGGGCGAGCTTTGCGAACACGTAGTCTTCCTCGGCGGAGCAGTCGTTGGCCTGCTGGTATCCGATCCATTGGCGGAAAGCGTCCGCGCCACCTATGGCGTCGATGCGGTGGTCAATCTTGATTGGTCCCGGTTCCGCGGTATCGAGGCGCGTGTGGAATCGCAGGGCTTTGCGCGCGAGATGCAGAGCGGTGTCGTCTGCCGCTGGGTACACGAAGCGTCGGGCGTCCTCTTCGACCTGATGCCGGTGGATGCCGGCGTGCTTGGCTTCTCCAACCGCTGGTACGCCCATGCTGTAGAGACGGCCCAAGTGGTGGCCTTGAGCGATCGCCTGTCCATCCGCTTGGTGACAGCCACAGCATTCGTGGCGACCAAGCTCGAAGCCTTCGTTACCCGAGGCAACAGTGACTTCCTTTCCAGTCACGACCTGGAGGACGTCCTCAATGTCGTCGATGGCCGGGCCGAGCTGGTAGAAGAGTTTGCCGTGGAGCATGCACACCTTCGGCATTGGGTGGCCGGCGTGTTTGTGGGGCTAGTGGATAACCCGGCGTTTGTGAATGCGTTGCCGGGATTGGTTGCCGAACCGGAGCGCGCAAGCGTCGTGCTTCAGCGCCTACGTACCATTGCATCAGCGTAGCTGCGACATCGTCGGCTTAGGTTTGCAAAGAAAACCTTGAAGCACCGCCGCCCGCTTGCGATGATGCATCGCAATTGCAACGCACTGGATCTGCCATGAAATCCGCATCTCTTCCATCGCTCCGGGTAGACCCGGCGCTGCGCCAAGCGGCCGAAGCCGTGTTGCAGGAGGGTGAGACGCTTTCCAGCTTTGTCGAGCACTCCGTGCGCGCCCAGGTGCAGCAGCGCCAGCAGCAGGAAGCCTTCATCGCACGCGGGCTGGCCTCGCGTGACAGCGCCAAGGCATCCAACCAGTACATCGACGCGAAGGATGTGCTGGCCGGGCTGCAGTCCAAACTGGACAAGGCGCGCAAGGGCTAAGCCAACGTGGGATTTTCTGTCCGCTTCACTCAGCAGGCGCGCGAGGATCTCGCGCGCCTTTACGACTGGCTGCTACAGCGTGCCGAAGGCGACCTCACCGTGGCCGAACGTGCGCTGCAGGCCATCGGCGACGGCGTCGCCGTGCTTGAACTGGCCCCTTTGAGCTGCCGCAAGGCGGGGGTGGCGGACCCGTTCTTGCGCGAGCTGGTGATCGGTTTCGGTGCCAGCGGCTACGTGCTGCTGTTTGAGGTGGAAAGCGATCAGGTCGTCACCGTTTTGGCAGTCAGGCATCAGCGTGAAGACGACTATTATTAAACACGGCGTTAGCGCCCACGTCGCGCCACAGGGGAAGTAGATGGCCAATATCAGCAGGCGCCGCACGGGGGAATTGACCCGTGCGCTGTTCCATATCCTCAAGACCCAGCCGGAGGGCATGCGCGCCGCAGACGCGCTGGCCGCACTGGAAAAGCAGGTCGTGCTCACCGAGTACGAAGCGGGCGACTACGAAACCGGCGGCCGTCGCTTCGAGAAGATCGTGCGCTTCAGCACCGTGGCGCCGGTCAAGGCCGGCTGGCTGGTCAAGGACAAAGGCATCTGGACCCTCACGCCAGAGGGCGAAGCGGCGCTGCACGCGTACCCCGATCCGGAGCAGTTCATCCGCACGGTGGGGCAGCTCTACAAGAAGTGGAAGAGCGCCCAGCCCGTCGCCGACGAGGTCGACGATCCCGAAGGCGAGCTCACCGAGGAATCGGCCAGCATCACGCTGGAAGAAGCCGAAGAAATGGCATGGGCCGAGATCGAGGCGTACCTCGCCGCGATGCCGCCGTACGACTTCCAGGAGCTCGTGGCCTCGCTGCTACGGGCGATGGGCTACCACGTCGCCTGGGTCGCACCGCCGGGCAAGGACGGTGGCACCGACATCATTGCCTACAACGACCCACTCGGCACCCGCCCGCCGCGCATCAAGGTGCAGGTCAAGCGCAATGCCAACTCGCCGAGGATCGATGTGACGGGCCTGCGCAGCTTTATGGCCGTTCTGGGAGATGGCGATGTCGGCCTGTTCGTGGCCCTGTCAGGTTTTACAAAAGATGCCGACTACGAAGCGCGCCAGTCGCATCGTCGGATCAACCTGATCGACGCGCGCCGGCTCGTGGAGCTATGGACCACGCACTATGCGCAATTGGACGATAGCGCGCGTACTCGCCTGCCGCTCAAGCCGGTGTGGTTCTTGGCTGGTGACGATTAGTAGCATGCCGGCTGAAATTTTTTTCGTCTGAATTAATCAGGCACGTCGTACAGAATATTGACTAGCAGGGCGCAATGAACAATCAGACTCACGAGGAACTCAAAGGGAAAATCTGGGAAATCGCCAATCGGTTACGCGGGCCTTATCGGCCGCCACAGTATCGTCTGGTGATGCTGCCGATGGTGGTGCTGCGCCGTCTCGATTGCGTGTTGGAGCCGACCAAGGCTGCAGTGCTGAAACAGCATGAAAAGCTGCTGGCGAAGGATACGCCAGAACCAGCAATGCACAGGCTCCTTGGCAAGGCGGCTGATCCAAAGCGGAAATTTCCGCTGTACAACGTCAGCGCGTACACCTTCGAGAAGTTGCTGGGCGACGCTGAGAATATCGCCCCCAATCTGTCGAACTACATCAATGGCTTCTCGCCAGAAGCGCGACGGATTTTCGAGCGTTTCAAGTTTGGCGATCAGATCGACAAGCTTGATGCAAGCAACCGGCTCTTTACCATCATCAAGGCGATGGCGAACATCGATCTGCATCCAGATCGCATCGACAACCTACAGATGGGTTACTTGTTCGAGCATCTAGTGATGCGCTTCAACGAGCAGGCCAATGAGGAGGCAGGTGACCATTTCACCCCACGTGAAGTGATTCGGCTGATGGCCAATCTGGTATACACCGGCGAGCAGGAGGTCTACAAGCCTGGCATCGTCCGCAGCATCTACGACCCGACCTGTGGCACCGGAGGCATGCTATCTGAGTCGGAGAAGTTCATCCTTGGGCAGAATGCCGCAGCGCATCTGCACCTGTATGGGCAGGAATACAACGACGAATCATGGGCCATCTGCTGCTCTGACATGTTGATCAAGGACGAAGACACGGCCAATATCGTCAAGGGTGACACCTTGGGCGATGGCAAGACCAAAGATGGTTTTGAGGGCGAGCGGTTTCACTACATGCTTGCTAATCCTCCATTTGGTGTGGAGTGGAAGGACCAGAAGACGGTTGTCGAGAACGAGCATGCCAATCACGGCTTCGCCGGTCGCTTCGGCGCCGGATTGCCGGCGATCAATGACGGGTCGCTGCTATTTTTGCAGCACATGATTGCGAAGATGCACCCTTACGACGAGGGGAATCCTGATAAGCCAGGATCAAAAATCGCAATCGTCTTCAACGGATCGCCCTTGTTTTCCGGCGACGCGGGGTCGGGACCATCCAACATCCGGCGCTGGATCATCGAGAACGACTGGTTGGACACCATCGTCGCGCTGCCTGATCAACTTTTCTACAACACCGGCATCTATACCTACGTCTGGCTGGTCACTAATCGCAAGCCGGAGGAGCGTCAGGGCTATGTGCAGTTGATCGACGGCACGCGTTTCTTCCGTAAGATGAAGAAAAGCCTCAACAACAAGCGCAACGAAATTTCTGATGAGCAGATTGAAGCGCTGACAGAGCTCTATGGCAACTACGGCGATGGCGAGAGCGCTGAGGTGGTCATCGATCACAAGACCAGCGAAACCGAAAATCGCGTAGTGTCGCGGGTTTTTGAGAATCGCGAGTTCGGCTTCCTCAAGGTGACCGTGGAACGGCCGCTGCGGATGAATTTCGAGGCCACGCCTGAGCGCATTGCGCGCCTGGACGGGCAATCCACATTTGCCAATTTGGCGACCTCAAAAAAGCGAAAGGACGAAAAAGCTGCGCGGCAGGAAATTGCCGAAGGCCAGGCCATGCAGCGGTCCATTCGCGAACTGCTCGCTGAGTTGGCGGCAAAGGGCATTTATAGCGATCGCGAAGTATTTGAAGCCGATCTTGAAAAGGCGGCGAAGAAAGCTGGTATCAAACTGCCCGCGCTCATCCGGAAAGCCATCTTCGCCGCACTGGGCGAGCGCGACCCGCACGCCGAGATCTGTCGTGATGCCAAGGGGCGCCCCGAGCCCGACAGCGAGCTGCGGGACACCGAAAACATCCCCTTGCCGGAAGGCACCGAGCTGCCGCTGCCCATGGCCTTTGGTCCGGACAAGCCCAACGATGACCTGGTGGAGGCATTCCGCGACACCATTGACGACTACATGCGCCGCGAGGTGCTCCCCCACGTGGCCGATGCCTGGGTTGATTTCAGCAAGACCAAGGTGGGCTATGAAATCCCGATCAACCGCCATTTCTACGTCTACAAGCCGCCGCGTCCGTTGCCGCAGATCGAGTCTGACATCCGGCAACTTGAAGGCGAGATCGCTGATCTGCTGAAAGGATTGCTGGCATGAGTAAGGGCGTGACTGCCACCAAAGAGGGCGAACTGCTGATCTATGCCGCAGGCGAAGGCGGCATCCGGGTGCTGTTGGCTGGCGAGACCGTCTGGCTGACCCAGGCCCAGATCGCCGCGCTGTACCAGACCACGCCACAGAACATCACCCAGCACCTGAAGGCGATCTATGCCGAGGGCGAGATGGACGAGGCGGCAACCTGTAAGGACTACTTACAAGTTCGCCAGGAGGGTGGGCGTACCGTCTCCCGTCGGCCCAAGCACTACAGCCTGGAGGCCATTCTGGCCGTTGGCTACCGGGTCCGGTCGGCGCGCGGCACCGAGTTCCGCCAGTGGGCCACGGCCCGGTTGTCCGAGTACCTGGTCAAGGGGTTCGTGCTGGATGACGAGCGCCTCAAGGGCAACGCCGGTCCGGCGGATCATTTCGACGAGCTGCTGGCGCGCATCCGCGAGATCCGCGCCAGTGAGGCGCGGGTGTACCAGCGCATCCGCGAGATCTTCGCCATGGCGGTGGACTACCGCGAGGGCGAGCAGGCCACGCAGCGCTTCTTCGCCATCATGCAGAACAAGGTGCATTTTGCTGCCACGCAGCTAACGGCGGCGGAGATCATCCGCCAGCGCGCCGATGCCACCAAGACCAACATGGGCGTCAACACGTGGAAGGGCAGCCGCGTGCTGAAGCAGGACGTGGGTACGGCCAAGAATTACCTGGATGCGCGCGAGATCGACACGCTCAACCGCATCACCGTGATGTTCCTGGACCAGGCCGAGTTCCGCGCCATGCGCCGGCAGGACATCCGGCTGGCGGACTGGGATGGCTTTCTGGACAAGTTCCTGCGCGATACCGAACTGCCGGTGCTGGACAACGCTGGCAAGGTCAGCCGCCAGCAGGCGCTGGACTGGGCCGAAGGGCAGTACGACGCGTTTGCGGAGCGGCGACGGCTGGAGGCGGAACAGGTCGCTGAAGCGCGATATTTGGAAGATTTGCGGGCAGTCGCTGAGGTAATCAAGTCTGGTAAAAGTGCAGAAGAGAATCGCGTCTCTAAAAGCAAGCGTAGGAGCAAAGAGAAATGAGCTACTTCGCTGGCAGTGATCAGTTGCCCGCCTGGGTTGGAAAGCCTCCGAAAGAGTGGAAGACGGATTGGCTTAAATGGCATGTTTCTCTATCTACAGAACGTCCTGACGAAGAACAACAGTCAAGACTGCCTTACCTTTCAAACGAAGACATTGCCTCGTGGACAGGGAAGCTATTGCGTGAGGAGTTGGAGCCATCCGAGGCGGACAGCAGGCTGTTTCGTTCCGGGGACGTATTATTCAACAAGCTGCGCCCGTATCTGGCCAAGGTCTTCAGTGCCAATTTCGATGGCGTGAGTTCCGGTGAGCTACTGTGCTTGCGTCCATCCGAGCGAGTCAATGCGCGGTATCTTTTTTATGTGTTGACGTCGTTTGGATTTATTGATGCTGTGGATTCTCAAACTTTCGGCTCAAAAATGCCGCGTGCGGATTGGGAGACAGTTGGACATCAGCCACTTCCTTTGCCGCGCATCGAAATCCAACAGCGCATCGCCCGCTTCCTGGACGACAAGACCGCGCGCATTGATGCGCTGATCGAAAAGAAGCAGGCGCTGCTGGAGCGACTAGCGGAAAAGCGGCAGGCCCTGATCACTTGCGCCGTCACCAAAGGACTGAATCCGGGCATGCCGATGAAGCCTTCGGGTGTGGATTGGATTGGCGACGTGCCCGAGCGATGGATGGTTGCGCCAGTAAAGCGGATCGCCAAACTGGAGAGTGGTCATACCCCTGACAAGAAGGTTGATGAGTACTGGCAGGATTGCGATATCCCCTGGGTGTCGCTGAATGACACGGATGCTCTGCGCTCAGGCGACTACATCGATGACACCGCCCTCAAGATCAACGAGCTTGGTCTGGCTAATTCATCGGCAAGAATGTTGCCACCACGAGCCGTTGTCTTTACCCGCGATGCCACGATAGGTGAGAGTGCTATCACTACGCGGTCAATGGCAGTGTCGCAGCATATTATCGCGTGGATATGCGATGTGGAGATGATGGTGCCCGAATATCTGCTATTCGCTATCTACAGTATGACTCAGGAGCTGATGCGGCTAACCAATGGATCAACTATCGGAACCATCGGCTTGACGGACGTGAAGAGCATCCACGTCCCTGTTCCGACTATTGATGAGCAGCGCGCAATCGTGCGGCACGTGTCGGAGGGGAAGGAACATGTTGGCCGAATTATTGTAGCGGCTCAGAGTTCGATAGACACACTGCGCGAGTATCGATCAGCTCTCATTTCCGCCGCCGTTACCGGTCAGATTTCAGAAATTAGCATGGAGACATTGGCGGGCAGTGATTCATGACGCTGGATGCGCTCACTTACCTGTCTCACCTCAAGGCTTACGTGAATCGAGAGTACGTGGTCCATGACGGAAGCGACGGCTTCGTCATTCTGAAGGAGAAATACTTTCGTGAAGGCGATACAAGGCCGCGTAATCGAGAGATAAAACTGCTACTTCCTGGTCCAGGAATCGCATTCAAGCTCGATAGCGACGATTTTGAGGCGGGCAAAGGAAATTCGAAACCGGCTCTATTCCACTTTTTGGACGACAACGCGAAACCGTGGTCAAAGAGATGTGATTTCGTGGTCTTTTATGTCAGTGGGCGGTTATTTCACGCCGACTGCATTGAATTTAAATCGAAAAGCCTCACTGCTGAAAAAATCGTTCCGCAGTTGAGGGTGGGGTTGTGCTGGGTCAGTAGCTTAAAAAAGACAATAGAAAATTACACGGGTGATAGTCGCAAAATTCGCATTAGAAAGTTCGTTTTCGCTGAGAATGAAAGCCCCGATGCATATCTGGATGCAGATAGGCAGCTAAACGCCGATCCTTCCATTCGTTATCATCACTTCGATGAAGTTGAGGGTCAGCAACTAGCTACGCTCAAAAACGTATCTTTTCAGGAGATTTGAATGTCCGGTCACACCGAGCGCGCCTTTGAAACCGCCATTGAAGTCGGCCTGCTCGCATCAGGCGGTTACCAGACGCGCCAGCCGGCTCACTACGACGAAACCCTGGCGCTGTTTCCGGCGGATGTGATCGGCTTCCTCAAGGACAGCCAGCCCTCGCGTTGGCAGCAGCTTGAAACGCTGCTGGGCGTGCGGACCCAGGCGACCGTGCTGGAGGCGCTGGCCAAGGAACTGGAGATCAAGGGCGCGCTGCACGTGTTGCGCCATGGCTTCAAGTGCTATGGCAAGACGCTACGCTTGGCGTACTTCCGTCCTAATTCCGGAATGAACCCCGAAGCAGCGGCAAAGTATGTGCACAACCGTTTGACCATCACTCGGCAGGTGTCTTTTACTTCGGTGCTCAAGCGGCCGGACGGCAAGCCAAAGCGTTGCGTCATCGACGTCACCCTGGCGGTCAACGGCTTGCCGGTGGTCACAGTAGAACTGAAAAATCCCTTGACCGGGCAGCCTGCAAGCGAAGCAATTCACCAGTATCAGCACAACCGCGATGAGCGCGATAGGTTGTTCGCCTTCAAGCAGCGGGCGCTAGTGCATTTTGCCGTGGACCCTGACGAAGCCTGGATGACCACCCGGCTCAAAGGCCGCGAGACCGTGTTTCTGCCGTTCAATCGCGGCCATGCGCACGGCGCGGGCAATCCGCCGGTGCCGGGCAACTGGAAAACCCATTATTTGTGGGATGAAGTGCTGAAGGCAGATAGCCTGCTGGACATCCTTCAGCGCTTCATGCACTTGGAAATCAAGGAACGCCAGATCACCACCGACAAGGGCGTGCGCACCGTGCGCAAGGAGACGATGATCTTCCCGCGCTACCATCAGCTCGATGCGGTGCGCCGACTGGTGGGCCACGCGCGCGCGCATGGCTCAGGCCATAACTACTTGGTGCAGCATTCGGCCGGTTCGGGCAAGTCCAACTCTATCGCCTGGCTGGCGCACCGGCTAGCCAGCCTGCATGACGCCAGGGAAGAGAAAGTGTTCCACTCCGTGGTGGTCGTAACCGACCGCCGCGTGCTGGACCAACAGCTGCAGAACACCATCTACCAGTTCGAGCACAAGACCGGCGTGGTTGAGAAGATAGACGAGGACACGCGACAGTTGGCGCGGGCTTTGTCTGGCGGCACGCCGATCATTATCAGCACCATCCAGAAATTTCCCTTCATCGCGCTTGCGCTGGCCCGGTTGGAAGCCGATGGCGAGGACGTCAAGCTTGATACAGCAGGCAAGCGCTTTGCGGTCATTGTGGACGAGGCCCATTCTTCGCAGAGCGGCGAAACGGCCATGACCCTGCGCGGCATGCTCAACCGCGATGGCATTGAAGCGGCGGTGGCCGCGCAGCTGTCCGACGAAGAAGATGACGAGCTTGATGAGGCTACCCGCGCGGCGATTCTGCGTGAGGCACAGAAGCGTGCCCGCCAGCCCAACCTCAGCTTCTTTGCATTTACTGCCACGCCCAAGTTCAAGACCAAGGTGTTGTTCGATACGCCGGGGCCGTCAGGCGAGTCGCCGTTCCACGAATACAGCATGCGCCAGGCCATCGAGGAAGGCTTCATCATGGACGTGCTGGCCAACTACACCACTTACAAGCGCTTTTTCGGCCTGATCAAGCAGGTGGAGAACGACCCGGAAGTATCGCGCAAGCAGGCAGCCAAGGCGCTGACCCGGTACATGGAGTTGCACCCGGTCAACATTGAGCAGGTGGTGTCCGTGATCGTGGAGCACTTCCGTCTGCACGTGATGCATGAACTGGGCGGCCGCGCCAAGGCAATGGTGGTCACGGGCTCGCGGCTGGCGGCAGTCAAGTACAAGCTGGCCTTCGACCGCTACATCAAGGACAACCACTACAACGGCATTCGCTCGCTGGTGGCGTTTTCCGGAACGGTGGAAGACCCGGAGGATCCGGGTGCGAGCTACACCGAGGTGGCCATGAATGACGGCTTGGCAGAAACCGAGCTGCCGGAAGCTTTTGAGCGCGACGACTATCGCGTGCTGCTGGTGGCCGAAAAGTACCAGACTGGTTTCGACCAGCCACTGCTGCAGACCATGTACGTCGTCAAGAAATTGGCTGGCGTGCAGGCGGTGCAAACGCTGTCGCGGCTCAACCGCATGGCGCCCGGTAAGAAGCGCACCTTGGTACTGGATTTCGTGAACAAAGAAGAGGACATCCACAAGGCGTTCAAGCCGTACTACGAGAGCACGCCGATCGGCGAGAATGCCGGGCCGGAGAAGCTGTCCGAACTCCAACACAAGCTGCTGGCGCCGGCGATTTTTACTCCGGCTGACGTAGATGCTTTCGCCCAAGTTTGGTACCGCCCGAAGCGCGAGCATTCCGGTAGCGACCACAAGCAGATGAACGCAGTGCTTGATGCTGTCGTGCAGCGCTTCAAGACGCAGTTAGAGGAGAAGCAAGACGAGTTTCGCGGGCTGCTGATGGCTTACCGCAACCTGTATGCCTTCCTTTCCCAGATCGTGCCTTATCAGGACAGCGATCTGGAAAAGCTCTACATATTCGTGCGAAACCTCATGACCAAGCTGCCGCCTGCCGACGATGGCAAGGCGTTCGTGCTGGATGATGAGGTGAGCTTGCGTTACTACCGCATGCAGCAGCTCACCGATGGATCCATTGATCTAACTCAAGGCGAGTTGTATTCGCTGAAGGGCCCCACCGATGTCGGCACGTCACGAGTGGCTGATGAAGCAGTTTCCCTATCGAGCCTAGTAGAAAAGCTGAATGTCAGATTCGGTACTGACTTCAACGAGGCTGATCAACTGTTCTTCGATCAGATCAAAGTGTCGGCCGAAGCCAGCGAGCAGATCAAGGAGGCGGCAAAAGCAAATAATCTCCGCGACTTCACTGCGTACCTGGGAAGGGTGCTTGATGAGCTCTTCATTGAGCGAATGGACGGCAACGAAGAGATTTTCTCGAGGATCATGACTGATCGTGAGTTCCGGTCTGCGGCCAGTGAGCATCTAGCTTTTGAAATTTTTGAAAAATCGCGCAGGCCCTTGCCTGGCGAAGGTGCTACTTCATAGGGTCAGCTGGGGAGAGCAGACGTGCTCAAGCATCTTGACGCGCCAGCCAACCAGTAGCACGATCACTGTACGGAGCCTCGAAACTCCGCAGACAGCGGTACCCACCTCCGACAAACCGGTGGGTTTTTTGTGCCTGCAACTTTGCAGGCGCAACCGACGCGATGCTCTGCGTCGGGAGGGCGGCTAATACAACACCCGCAAGGGGAATACGCCCGCCGGCTGTCTGCGGTTTCGAGCCTCCCGACTTCCCGTCCGTCGCTTTGCGGCGGGCGGGCTGATTCCATGGAATGAGGAGCAGGCCATGTCGGACGTTGTACGCGATGTGCAGTCACAGCCGGGCTACTACCTGCCAGAAGGCGCGCAGTACCGTTTGCAGCAGCTGCGCGACCACATGCGGTTTCTGGCGCGCCTGGCGCAGCCACGCACGCAGGCTGAAGAGCGGATGAGGCAGCCGGCCATTCGTATGGACGAGTTGGCGGTTTGTCTGGAGCTACTGGCGACGCAGGTGACTCATGTGCTGGATGAGGTGCAATGGCCTGCGGCGGTGGAGCGCAAGGTGTGATGGCTGGCAGACAAAAACGGCAGGCTGATTGCGCAACCTGCCGTTGATCTTCTACCGATGTCTACTCGCTTAGAAGCAGAATCTGCCGCCCAGGCTGATGGTGTCGACGTACACGTCGATGCCGTTGAACACACGCTAGTGGCAGGTGTTCCTGACGCTCAGCTCCTAGCTGCTGATGAAGTTGTAGCCGAGGTTGACGCTGTAGCGGCAGTAGAATGCGCATGGACTGTTGAAGCAGCCTTAATCGTAGAAAGAGGGCCAGCCATGCGCTGCGTAAAGGGCGCTTCATTGTCCGTCCTTGCGCATGTGCCTTGGTTCCCACGTGCTCTCAGGGGCGTAAGGACCAACAATCCATGATGCCGTCCCTGGTATGACGCGCTTGCCCACGATCAGGCGGCCCTTGTTTCCCTCAATCTCAAGAGTGAAAGATGGAGGAACCTCCGGGTCACTGGTATTCATGTACTTAGCACCGGCGCGTGTCATCGCCTTGTCCATGTAGTACTTCACTCCGTTGAAGGGTAGGCCCATGTGCTCGTAGCCCGGCCATGTGACCATTGCGCCCGCAATCCCGCCGCTTTCTTCGGAGCCGCCGCCGACGTAGAGCTCCACTTCGTATTGGTTGTCCGGCGTGTGGAAGGTGACTACCGTGCTCGTCGCACTGACCGACCAGCTGAAGACGGCAAGCGCTGCAAAAAGCGCTAGCGATCCAGCTCCCTTACTGAAGACTCGATCACGCATGGCATCCCTCCTTGGTATGTGGGGTGATCTTATCCGATCGATTCCCGGTGCCAAGCCATCCGCGCAGCGCTGTCCGTCAGATCCGGTGGCTTAGCGGCGCTACACCGGCGCAGACTTCAAAATCCCCGACAAACTCTCGCGCAGGATCAGCTGCAGATGCATGCGGTTGAGTTCCATGCCGCTGGTCATCACGCTGTGCAGGCCGCCGCACATGGCGGCGACGGCGAAGACGCGGGCCTGGAATTCCTGTTCGCTGCTGGCCGGGTCGGCGTGGCCGCGGAGCAGGCGTTTGAGCAGGGCGCTGAGGTGTTCGATCAGCGATGCGCTCTGCCGGCGCATGAAGGCGGCCAGCACCGGGTCGCGCAGGGTGGCCAGGTGCAGTTCCAGGTCGATGCGGGTGCGCTTGATGTTGATTTCCTGCAGCAGCCATTCTTCGAGCAGGCCGGCGATGAAATCCACCACGTGCACGTTGGCCGGGCGTTCCACCAGCCACATCTGGCGGATGGCGCGCATGTAGTTGCGCTCCAGCAATGCGCGCACCAGCGCGTCCTTGTCTTCGAAACGTTGCAGCAGGCTGCCGCAGCTGACCTTGGCGCGCTCGGCGATCAGCTCGAAGCTGGTGGCACTCAGGCCGATGACGTCGATGCACTGCTCGGTGGCGTCCAGCACCTCTTCCAGCAGCAGTTCTTCGCGCTCTTTTGCCGTGCGCAGCAACAGGACGTTGGACATGGGCAGCAGGGTGTCGGGGGGCTGCAGTATACCGGCGCGGCGTTACCCATCCGTTGCGTTCGCTTGTTGCTGTGCCATCAGTCATGGATGCGCGTGTGTATTGAAACACCGGTCACAGATGCGCTGGTCGACCATGTTTTCACGGCGGCTGTGCGACACGTGAGGTCGACGTTGTGCAGGAGAAGCATGTGAGTGAGAACAGTGCGGTAGCCGGTGTCTCGGCGCAGTGGCCGGCGCGGTTGTGGGTGGTGCGGCATGGGCAGAGCGCAGGCAATGTGGCGCGCGATGTGGCCGAGTCCAACGGGGCGGCCTTGATCGATCTGGAGCACCGCGATGCGGATGTGCCGTTGTCGGCGCTGGGCGAGCGCCAGGCCGAGGCGCTGGGGGCGTGGATGGCCGGTTTGCCCAAGCACGAGCGCCCGACGCTGATCCTGAGTTCCACCTATGTGCGTGCGCGCCAGACCGCCGCTGCGGTGGCGCGTGCGCTCGGGCAGCCGGCCGAGTCGGTCAGCGTGGACGAGCGTTTGCGCGAGAAGGAATTCGGCGTGCTCGACCGCTACACCACGGCCGGTATTCTTGCGACCTTTCCGGAGCTGGCCGAGCAGCGCAAGCTGGTGGGCAAGTTCTACTTTCGCCCGCCCGGTGGCGAGAGCTGGTGCGATGTGATCTTCCGCCTGCGCGGGGTGGTGGGCGATCTGCAGCGCAACCATGTGGGCGCGCGGGTGCTGATCGTGGGGCATCAGGTGATTGTCAATTGCTTCCGCTACCTGATCGAGCGGATGGACGAGGCCACCATCCTGGGCATCGACCGCGAGGGCGATGTGCCCAATTGCGGCGTCACCGAATATGCGGCTGCGGCCGATGGGCAATCGCTGGAATTGCTGCGTACCAAGTTCGTGCCGCCAGAGCTGGCCGACGAGCCGGTGACCACCGAGTCCGACCGCCCGGCCGGGGCGCGCTGATGGCCGCCCCGCGCATGCGCATGCTCACCGCCGCCGCCTTGCGGGCGATGCCGTTGCCTGCTCCGGGTGGCGACAAGGAGCAGCGTGGGCGCGTGTTGATCGTGGGTGGCTCGATGCGTGTGCCCGGTGCGGTGCTGCTGGCCGGCGAGGCGGCGCTGCGCACCGGTGCGGGCAAGCTGCAGATCGCCACCGCCGCCAGTGTGGCGCCGGGCATGGCCTTGGCGGTGCCGGAGGCGCTGGTGCTGGGGTTGGCGCAGAACGGGCAGGGCGAGATTGTGCGCGGGCATCGCGCGCTGGATGGGGCGATGGCGGCCTGCGATGCGGCAGTGATCGGGCCGGGGATGGCGTCGACGGCCACCACCACGGCGATGGTCAGGCGCGCCGCCGAGCAGGCGGTGTGCACCTTGGTGCTGGATGCCGGTGCGTTGTCGCGTGGCCTGCGGGCGCCGATCGGGCGGCCATTCGTATTGACGCCGCATGCGGGCGAGATGGCGACCCTGGCCGGCGACGACAAGGCGGCGGTGGAAGCGGCACCGGGCGCGTACGCGTTGAAGTTTGCGCAGAAGCTGCGCAGCGTGGTGATCGTCAAGGGCGCGGACAGTTTTATTGCCGGGCCGGATGGGGTGGTGTGGATGCATCGCGGGGGCGCATCCGGGTTGGGTACGTCCGGGTCTGGCGATGTGCTGGCGGGATTGATTGCCGGGTTTGCCGCGCGCGGCTGCGATGCGTTGACCGCTACGTTGTGGGGCGTGTTTGTGCATGCGGCGGCGGGCAGGCAGTTGGCCAGGCGGATTGGGCCAGTGGGGTTTCTGGCGCGCGAGCTTGGACTGGAAGTGCCTGGGATTTTGGATCGGTTGGCGCGCCGGTGATCGACGCTCGTCGCGTTGATGCGGCGCGCAGACCAAGCCCCTCTCCAGCGGGAGATGGATTGGGGTGAGGGTAGGTTTGCTGGAGTCGTGGGGCTGTCTTTCCAGTTGGGGTTTAGGTTGTTGCCTTGATTGCAGTGGGTTGGTTGCACTCTGAGCAGACGTACCCGCATCCGGCCCTTCGGCCCACCTTCTCCCGAGGGGAGAAGGGAATGTCCGACGGTGGAAGGGTGCATAGTTGCGCTCGTTTGTTGCGCGATGTTGCGCCGCGTTGGTCGGTTAGGCTTGGTCACCAACCTGGGAGGGTGCACGGTGAAGCGAACGATTGCGTGGTCGATGGTGGGGGTTCTGGGGGTTTGGGGTGCTGCGACTGAAACGGTGTTGGCATCTGCAACAGCGACAGCGATAGGAACAGCCGCAACGCCGATTCCGATGCTGGCATCGGCGGCATCGCCTGCATCGAAGGCGGTAGAAGCTGCGGTTGCGGATGCTGCTACTCCGCCAGCCGCCGTCGGCGCACTACGCGTTTACACCTCTGCCCAGGGCGCAACGCAGCAGATGCGTGTCAGCACTGTCGATGCGCCCACCGCCGGGCATGCGTTGACCGAGAAGGAGAACTCCATCTTCGTCAATCCGCAGCGGCGCTTCCAGGAGGTGCTGGGCATCGGCGGGGCAATCACCGATGCCAGTGCCGAGACCTTCGCCAGGCTGCCCAAGCCTGCGCAGCGCGCATTGCTCACTGCTTATTACGACCCGCAAAAGGGCATCGGCTATACGCTGGCGCGCACCACCATCCACAGCTCGGATTTCAGCAGCGGCAGCTACACCTACATCAAGGAAGGCGATGCGGCGCTGAAGAGCTTTTCGGTCAGGCACGATCAGCGCTATCGCATCCCGATGCTGCGCCAGGCCATTGCGGCGGCCGGTGGCGAGTTGACGACATTTGCCAGCCCGTGGAGCGCGCCGGCCTTCATGAAAGACAGCAACAACATGCTCAAGGGCGGCAAGTTGCTGCCCGCGTATGCGCAGGCCTGGGCCACCTACTACACGCGCTTTATTGCGGCCTACGAAAAGGCCGGCATCCCGATCTGGGGCATCAGCCTGCAGAACGAGCCGATGGCGGTGCAGACCTGGGAGTCGATGGTGTTTTCCGCCGAGGAAGAGCGCGACTTTTTGAAGAACCACCTCGGCCCGACGATGGAGCAGGCCGGCTATGGCGACCGCAAGATCATCGTGTGGGACCACAACCGCGACATGATGCTGCACCGCGCGCACGTGATCTTCGACGATCCGGAAGCGGCGAAATACGCGTGGGGCATGGGCTTCCACTGGTACGAGACCTGGGCCGGGTTCGCGCCGATGGTGGAGAACGTGGCGGCGGTGGCGCAGGCGTACCCGGACAAGCCGCTGTTGCTGACCGAAGCGGCGGTGGAAAAGTTCGACCCGGCAAAGCTGCAGTACTGGCCCAACGGCGAGCGCTATGGCACTGCCATCATCAACGATCTCAATCATGGTGCGGTGGGCTGGACCGACTGGAACATTTTGCTCGACCAGAACGGCGGGCCGAACCACGTGGGCAATTACTGCTTTGCGCCGGTGCATGCCGATACGCGCACCGGCGAGGTGATCTACACGCCGAGCTATTGGTATATCGGCCACTTTTCCAAGTTCATCCGCCCCGGTGCGCGGCGGGTGAGCGCGGCCAGCAGCCGCAGCAATCTGGCAACGACGTCCTTTCTCAACACCGATGGCAGCCTGGCGACAGTGGTGATGAATGCCAGCGATGTGGCGATCCGTTACAACCTGTACGTGGGCGAGGCATCGAGTGAGCTGGAGATCCCGGCGCATGCAATCCAGACGGTGGTGATGACGCAATAAGCGCAGGCCGTGGGCGGAGCGTTGGTGGGTTGCGTACCGTCATCCGCCCTTTGGGCACCTTCTCCCGGTGGGAGACGGGGAGCTTCACATGATCGAAGCCGTCTTTGCGTAGCTGGTCGAACTACCTTGCGGTTCGGTGGTGCTGATGCATCCGCATTCGAGACTGCCGCCAATACCAAAAACGCCATCGATGAGAACCCTGCGGACCGCTGCGCGTGCAGCGATCGGCAGGGTTCTAGTGGCATTACGCGAAAAAACGCGCTTTCAGCTTGCTTACGACAGCAGCAAGCCGCCGGTGGCACCAAACACTTCGCCGGTGACATAGCTGGATTCCTGCGAGGCCAGGATCACATACAGCGGCGCCATCTCCACCGGCTGGCCGGCACGCTTGAGCGGGGTTTCCGAGCCGAACTCGGGAATCTTTTCCGGCGGCTGGCCACCGCTGGGTTGCAGCGGGGTCCACACCGGGCCGGGCGCGACGGCGTTGACGCGGATGCCCTTCTCGGCGACCTGCTGAGCCAGGCCCTTGGTGAAGTTGACGATGGCGGCCTTGGTGGACGCGTAGTCCAGCAGCGTCGGCGAGGGCTGGTAGGACTGGATCGAGCCGGTGTTGATGATGGATGCGCCCGGGGGCAGGTGCGGGATGGCCGCCTTGCACAGCCAGAACATCGCGTACACGTTGGTCTTGTAGGTGGCGTCGAACTGCTCGGTGGTGATGTCGGCGATGTCTTTCATCGCGGTCTGCTTGCCGGCGATATTGACCAGCAGATCCAGCCCACCGAGCTCCTTGACCGCGCGTGCGACCAACTGGTTGCAGAAAGCCTCATCCTTGAGATCACCGGGGATGCTGATCGCCTTGCGGCCTTCGGCCTCGATCAACTTCACCACTTCCGCAGCGTCCTGTTCTTCTTCCGGCAGATAATTGAGCACGATGTCCGCGCCTTCGCGCGCGTAGGCGATTGCAGTGGCGCGGCCAATGCCCGAGTCGGCGCCGGTGATCAGCGCCTTGCGGCCCTTCAGGCGGCCGAAGCCCTGGTAGCTCTGCTCGCCGTGGTCGGCCTTGGGCTGCAATGCATGGATGGTGCCCGGCGCTTCCTGGGTCTGCTCGGGGAACTTGGGCTGCGGAAACTGGGTGAGCGGGTTCTGCATTTCGTACTGGTTCTTGGTGCTGGACATGCGCTGGCTCCTGCAGTGGGGGATGGCAGTGCCGCAGCGTGCTGCGGCCGATGCGGAGCAGTCTGGAAACCATGGCGATGCGTGCGGGTGAACGAATGTTGTGCATGATGTGAACGCGCCACGCAGATGGCGCGCGTGCGGTGCTGCTGCGCCGTACACGCAGGCCACGACCGGGAGGACCGCAATGCAGTGTGTAGGGATCGATGGCGCCGGCAGCGGCTGGCTGGCGGTGTGGCAGGCCGGCGATGGATTGCAGTTTGCCGGCTACCCCACGGTGGCCGCGGTGGCGAGCGCATTGGGGGACGTCGCTGTGCTGGGCGTGGACATTCCGATCGGTCTGAGCGAGCACGCGCCACGCGCTGCGGATGTGCAGGCGCGGCGCTTTGTGGGTGGGCGCCGCGCATCCAGCATCTTTGCCGCGCCCTTGCGCGGCATGCTGCATGCACCCACGCAGGTGGAGGCGTCTGCGTTGCATCGGGTGTTGGACCACGACGGGCAGCGCGGCTTTGGCGTGCAGTCGTTTGCGCTGCTGTCGAAGATCCGCGCCTGGGACGATGCCTTGCGCGCCGATCCGCCGTGGGCGGAGCGCGTGTTCGAGGTGCACCCGGAGGTGTCGTTCGCCGTGCTCGCCGGCGGGCACGGCCTGGCGGCGGGCAAGAAGAGCAGTGCGGGCCACCAACAGCGCGCCGCCTTGCTGGGCCAGTGCTATGGCGCCAGGCAGGTGGCCGCGTTGCTGGAGCGCGTGCCGCGTGCGCTGGCCAAGCCGGACGATGTGCTGGATGCCCTGGTGGCCTGCTGGAGCGCGCAGCGCATTGCCGCAGGTACCGCCGGCAGCCTGCCGGCGGTGGTGGAGCGCGACGCCTGCGGGCTACGCATGGGCATCCACTACTGACTCAGCGCGTCTGCGTCGACATCGAATACGGCCGCTGCGCCGGATCGGTGGCCCATTGCGTGTTCGGCGTGGCCTGCATGCGGAAGCGCAACTCGCCGCCGGCTTGAATTTCCTCGTGCGTGAGGTAAGCGCGGGTCAGCGGCTGGCCGTTGAGGGTGGCGCTGCCGACGTAGCTGCGCGCCTTGCTCAGGCCATCGGCAATCACGCTGAAGCGCTTGCCATTGGGCAGCTTGAGCGTGGCGCGCGGCAGGAACGGGCGGCCGATGATGTACTGGTTGCTGCCCGGTGCCACCGGATAAAAGCCCAGCGTGGTGAACACGTACCAGGCCGACATCTGGCCGAGGTCGTCGTTGCCGGCCAGGCCTTCGGGGCCGGCGTGATACTGGGTGTCCATGATCTGGGTCAGCCGCGCCTGGGTGCGCCAGGGCTGGCCGGCGTAGGCGTACAGATAGGCGACATGGTGGCTGGGTTCGTTGCCGTGCGCGTACCAGCCGATCAGACCGGTGATGTCTTCCATGTGCGCGAACACCTTGGGGTCGACCTTGGCGTCGAACACCGCATCCAGGCGTGCCAGCAGTTTGTCGTCGCCGCCATGTGCGGCGGCAAGCCCGGCGACGTCCTGCGGCACATACCAGGAGTATTGCCAGGCATTGCCCTCGGTGTAGTCGCTGCCGTAGCCGCTAGTGGATGGATCGAATGGTTCGCGGAAGTTGCCGGCACGCGTGCGTGCACGCATGTAGCCTGTAGCGGGATCGAAGGCGTGTTTCCAGTTGCCGGCGCGCTTGCCGAATTCTGCGGCGATGGCGGGCTTGCCGAGCTTGTCGGCCATGCGCGCGATGGTCCAGTCGTCGAAGGCGTATTCCAGCGTCTTGGAGGCGGCTTCGCCTTCTTCGTCGATGGGCACGTAGCCCAGCTCGCGGTATTGCGCGATGCCGTCGTAGGGGCCGTAGTTGGCGCTGGCGACCATGGCATCGAGCGCTTCGTCGGCATCGAAGCCGCCGATGCCTTTCATGTAGGCGTCGGCAATCACCGGCACGGCGTGGTAGCCGATCATGCACCAGGTTTCCAGGCCATGGAATGCCCACACCGGCAGGATGCCGTAGGCGCTGTCGCGGCGCGACGCGAGCAAGGAATTGACCATGTCGCTGCTGCGTTGCGGCGGCTGCACCAGGGTCAGCAGTGGATGCAGGGCGCGGTAGGTGTCCCACAGCGAGAAGGTGGAGTAGTTGGTCCAGCCATGCGCCTGATGCACGGCGTTGTCCGGCCCGCGGTATTGCCCATCGCTGTCCATGAACAGGGTGGGGCCGAGCAGGGTGTGATACAGCGCGGTGTAGAGCTGGGTGCGCTGTTGCGGCGTGCCTTGCGCATCGATCGCCGACAGCGCCTGTGTCCACTGCGCGCGCGCATCGGCGCGCACGCGGTCGAAATCGAAATCGGGCACTTCCGCGTCGAGATTGGCGATGGCGCCGGCCTCGCTGACTGGCGACAGCGCGACCTTGACCACCAGCGGCGTGCCATCGTTGGCAACGTCGAACACGCCGACCAGTTGCCGGCCTTCGATCTGTGCGCGCTGCGTGGGGTTCTTCTCGCCCGGCGGCGGAAAGCCCTTGTACGGGATGTCCTGCTCGGTGTCGTGCAATTGCGTGGCGGTGAGCGGGCGGGAGAAGCGCATGGCGAAGTACAGCTGGCGGCCGGGTGCCCAGCCGCGGGTTTCGCGAAAGCCGGTCACGGTGCCATCGCCGCGTACGCGCAGCCGCGACCACTGCACCTTGCCGGGGTAGTCGTACAGGCTGGTGCGCAGGTCCACCAGTACATGCGCCGGCGTGCCCTTGGGGAAGGTGTAGCGATGCACGCCCACGCGCGCACTGGCGGTGAGTTCGGCGCGGATGTTGCGGTCTTTCAAGGTCACCGCGTAATAGCCGGGCTGCGCCTGCTCGCTGGCATGGTCGAACTGCGCGGTATAGCCGCTACCCGGCGTGGCGGCGTCGCCGCGTTCGAGTCTGACCTGGCCGGTCTGCGGCATCAGCAGCACATCGCCCAGGTCCGAATGCCCGGAGCCGGAAAAGTGCGTGTGCGAGAAGCCGACAATCGTGGTGTCGCCATGCCGGTAACCGGCGGCCCAGCCATAGGCCTCCTTGCGCGGCTTGATCTGCGTGTCCGGGCTCAGTTGCACCATGCCGAACGGCAGCGTGGCGCCGGGATAGGTGTGGCCTTCGCCACCGGTGCCGATCAACGGGTCCACCGCGCTGAAACCCGCGTCGTCCCCACGTGGCGCCGCGTTGCCGGCGAAGCTGATGCAGGCGGCAAGCAGCGCCAGCCAACGCAGGGGAGAGAAGGCGATTGAGCGATGCTGCATGCGAACGGTTCCAGGCGGATGCAGCGCCGGACCGTAGCACAGCTGTCGGGCCTGATCGCATGACATCCATGCCTGCATCGTTGAGCTCGCTAACCCGTGCGCGGCGGGCGGCGGTGATGCGTGTGCCTGTCTTGGAGAGGTTGCCGGCGCTGCGCGCAGGAGACAGCGGATGCGCAGACCGGTCGCCTTTCTGCACGGAACGAGCGCAATGCCAGCAACTGCGACAGGGCGTGCGAATGCGGGGCTTCGGCTCCGGGCAATCGCAACGCCGGGCTGCTGAAATCGCGCAAACCGTCCGCATATCACCCGGATGGATCTGTTCGATACTCCCACCGCGCCCGTGCAGCTGCTGCACGATACGCAGGGCGGCGTGCGCTACTGGCCGCAGCTGCTGGCGCCTGCCGTGGCGCAGCAGTGCTTTGCCGCGTTGCGCCAGGCGACCGACTGGCGCAGCCAGCGCCGCGAGATGTACGACCGTGTGGTGGAGGTGCCGCGCCTGCTGGCCTCGTATCGGCTGGATGCACCGCTGCCGCCCGGACTGCCGTTGCAGGCGCTGCTCGATGCGGTGCAGGCGGTGTTGCCTGCGCCGTACAACGCGGTGGGCCTGAATCTGTATCGCGATGGCCGCGACAGCGTGGCGATGCATCACGACAAGCTGCAGACGTTGCTGGCGCCGTATCCGATTGCATTGGTGTCGCTGGGCGCGACGCGGCGGATGCAGCTGCGCGCAAAGGACGGCAATACGCGTGCGATCGGTGTGGAGTTGGCGCCCGGCAGCCTGCTGGCGATGAGCCATGCCTCGCAACTGAGCCACGAGCACGGCATCGCCAAGACCGCACGTGCGGTGGGAGAGCGCATCAGCGTGGTGTTTCGCGTGCGCCCGGCCGAGCGCATGGCCGCCGGCCAGCACGGGCCGCACTGGGAGGCGGTACAAGCGGAGCGTGGCTGACAAGGCGTGGTGTGGCTTCGTCGGCACGGTGCGAAGCAAGCCGGAGTCTCCCGGGCAACAGGAGCGACGGGATCACACGAGTGCCGCGTACCGGCTGCGGGCCCAGTGCCGTGTTCGCTTGACGGCCAGCGCGCCAGCTACGTCGGCCACCTTCTGCGCATACGGTTGCGGTTGATTGTGCCGATCACCGCTGGTGAGCCTGCGGTACCGCTGGCAGCCGCGTGAGGTGTTTTGCCTGTGCAAACACCGCACTGGTGCGCGCGCCGGTGCTGCTCGTGCATGCGCTCTGTCGCGCACGGCATGGCCCTTTCGGGTGATTGCCATCACCCTCACGGCTGGCCATGCTTGCATGTACTCCCCCCTCAGCGTCGCCACTCCATGTCCCTGGCCGATACCCGCCACCATCAGATGTTTCCCGAGCTGGACTCGGGCCAATTGGCGATCACGCGGCGGTTTGCCAGCGGGCCGGCGCAGCGTTTCGATGCGGGCGAGCTCGTCTTCGACGTGGGTGATGCGCACGCGCCGGTGTGGGTGGTGCTGGAAGGCGCCATCGAAGTGGTGCGGCGCGACGGGTTGGGCAACGAAAAGCCGATCACCTTGCAGACGCCCGGCCAGTTCACCGGCGAGGTCAGCCAGCTGGCCGGGCGCGCCTCACTCGCCGGTGGGCGTGCCGGGCCGCAGGGCTGCCTGGCGCTGCCGTTCGACACCGCGCATCTGCGCGCGCTGATGATCAGCTCGGCCGAAGTGGGCGAGGTGGTGATGCGTGCGTTGATCCTGCGCCGCGTCGGCCTGATCGAAGGCGATGCCTCCGGCTCGGTGTTGATCGGCGAGCCGGACGATCCGCATCTGACCCGTTTGCAGGGCTTTCTGACCCGCAACGGTTACCCGAACACGGTGATCGATGCCTCCGACGAGGAAGGCCGCGCGTTGGTGCAGCGCTTTGGCATCCAGGAGCAGGAACTGCCGGTGATGGTGTGCCCGAGCGGGCGGGTGCTGCGCCAGCCCAGCGATGCCGAAGCGGCGCATTGCCTGGGCATGACGCCAGACATCGACCCGGACAAGCGCTACGACGTGGCCATCGTCGGCGCCGGCCCGGCCGGTCTGGCGACGGCGGTGTATGCGGCCTCCGAAGGCCTGTCGGTGCTGGTGCTGGACCAGCGCGCCATCGGCGGCCAGGCCGGCGCCTCGGCACGCATCGAAAACTATCTTGGCTTTCCGACCGGCATTTCCGGCCAGGCGCTGGCCGGGCGCGCCTATAACCAGGCGCTGAAATTCGGCGCCGAGCTGGCGATTCCGATCGAGGCCGGCACGTTGGAATGCGGGCGCGACGACGGTGCGCTGAAGCTGGATCTGGCCGACGGCAAGCAACTGCTGGCCAGCACCGTGGTGGTCGCCTCCGGGGCGCGTTACCGGCGCCCGGAGATCGACGGGCTGGAGCGTTTCGAAGGCCATGGCGTGTCGTACTGGGCCTCGCCGGTGGAAGCGCGGCTGTGCGAGGGCGGCGTGGTGGCGCTGGTGGGCGGCGGCAATTCCGCCGGCCAGGCCGTGGCGTTTCTGGCACCGCGGGTGAAGGAACTGCACCTGATCATTCGCGGCGAAGGGCTGGAATCGTCGATGTCGCAATACCTGATCGACCGCATCGCCGTGCTGCCGAACGTGCAGCTGCATACCGGCACCGAAGTGTCCGCGCTGGAAGGCGACCCGGAGCGCGGCCTGCAGGCGGCGGTATTGCGCACGCGCGCCGATGGGCAGACCACGCGGGTGGAATTGCGGCACCTGTTCCTGTTCGTCGGCGCCGACCCCAACACCGGCTGGCTGCAGCAGTGCGTGGAGACCGATGCGCGTGGCTTCGTCGTCACCGGCAACGCACGCGGCGATGGCGTGCCGGCCTGCCTGCCGCTGGAAACCAACCGCCCCGGCGTGTTCGCCATCGGCGATGTGCGGGCCGGCTCGGTCAAGCGCGTGGCCGCGGCGGTGGGCGAGGGCGCGGCGGTCGTCGCGCAGATCCATCAATACCTGGCACACCAGGCCAACCCGGTGCCGGCATCCGAACTTGTCAGTTCCTCACAGGAGTCCACCACCTCATGAGCGACCAGTGCACACATACCGCGCAGATCAGCGAGGTCACGCCCAGCGCACGTGGCTGCGAAGACTGTCTGGCCATCGACAGCACCTGGGTGCATCTGCGCCTGTGCCGCAGCTGCGGCCACGTGGGGTGCTGCGATGATTCGCCGCACAAACACGCCACGGCGCATTACCACGCCACAAGCCACCCCATCATCGAAGGCTACGACCCGCCCGAAGGCTGGGGCTGGTGCTATGTGGACGAGGTGGAAGTGGAGTTGCCGGACCAGACGCCGCAGCTGGGGCCGATACCGCGGTATGTGTGAGGCGGCGCGGTGGTTTGGCGGGGTGTGGATGGGGGGCTGGGCGCCGCTGGGAATCGGGAATCGGGAATCGGGATTGGGGAATCGGGAATCGGGAATCGTAAAAGCGGTTTGCGTGCTGTTTGATTGGGTCGGGCGGGGATTTTGTGTGGGGCGATGGCAAGTCTGCTGAGGGGGACGGTTCGCTTGCTTCGCGGCGCCCACTTACTCCGGCCAGTGCACCTGCGGTAGTTCGCCGATCGTTGGGCGGGCGAACAGATAGCCTTGCTGCAGGTGGATGCCCATGTCGCGCAGGGTGCGGTATTCGTCCGGGTGTTCGATGCCTTCGGCGATGACGGCGATGCCGAGTTCTTCGCACATGCGGGTGGTGTGGCGGACGATGGCCTGGCGGCTGCGGTCGGCGTCGATGCCGCGCACCAGGGCGATGTCCAGCTTGAGCAGGTCCGGCTGGAAATCGGCCAGCAGGCCGAGGCCGGAATAGCCGGCGCCGAAGTCGTCGATGGCGGTCTTCAGGCCGCGCGCCTGGTAGGTGCGCATGATGTCGAGCAGATGCGCCGGCTCGGCCAGGTGTTCCTGTTCGCTGACCTCGAAGATGATGGCGTCCAGCGGCCAGCCGTACTGCGCAGTGGCCGAGAGCGTGGCGCGCAGGCAGTGTTCGGGGTTGTAGACCGCGTTGGGCATGAAGTTGATCGACAACAGGGCCGGCAGCGCGATCTGCGCGGCGCATTCGATCGCCTTGATGCGGCAGGCCTGGTCGAAGGCGTAGCGGTTGCGCTCATCCACGGCGGCCAGGATGCTGCCGGCCGATTCGCCGTTGACGCCGCGCACCAGCGCCTCACCGGCATAGATGCTGCGGGTGGACACGTCCACGATCGGCTGGAACGCCATGGTGATGGCGGTGGGAAAGTCCTGGCCGTCGCGGCAGGCGTTGCAAACGGGGAGCGTGGGCATGGCTGAGCAATCGTGCGGCGTGGAGGTAGCCTAGCGGTATCGGCCGCAACAGCGCGTCATTGAGTCTGCACACGCATCCTCGCGCCATCCTCACCTGGGGCGTCACCGGGCTCGGCGATAATGCGCCATTCCCCGCATCGGACGCCCCATGACCGCTCTCACCGAACGTTACGCCCTGGCCGTGGATTACGCGCGCATCGCCCATGCCGGGCAGGTACGCAAGGGCACGCAGATTCCGTATCTGAGCCATTTGCTGGGCGTGTCCACGCTGGTGCTGGAATGCGGCGGCGACGAAGAGCAGGCCATCGCCGGGCTGCTGCACGATGTGGTGGAAGACTGCGGCGGCGGTCATGAGGCCTCGATCCGCGCGCAGTTCGGCGATGCGGTGGCCGACATCGTGATGGCGTGCACCGATGCCACCGCCGAAGACAAGGCCGAGGTGGACAACACCGCCAGCGCGCGCAAACGCGACTGGCGCGAGCGCAAGCTGGCCTACCTGGAGCACCTGCGCAACACGCCCGAGCGCGCCTTGCTGGTGTCCGGCTGCGACAAGCTCTATAACGCGCGCACCATCGTGCAGGACCTGGAAAACCCGGACGTGGGCCAGGACATCTTCAACGTGTTCACCGCAGGGCGCGCCGGCACGTTGTGGTACTACGGCGAGCTGGAGGAGATCTTCCGCACACGTGGCGCGGCGACTGCACGGCTGTTCAGTGGTGTGGTGGCGCGCATGCAGGCGCTGGCGGAGACCGGCGAGCAGCCGGTGCCGGCGCACGCGCTGGGGTGATTGTGTTGTAGAGCGGCTGGTTTGTGAGTTGGCTGCGGGGCCCTTGCCCGCCCACCATCGCAGGACACGCCGCAAGTACGTCCCTGTAGGCTCTTACGCGGCGTCCATGCCGCGTAAGGTCCCGCGACGGTGGGCGGGCAAGGACCTGTCGGGATGGCCGGTGTGTGTGGTTTTCGATAAGGCAACCGACTGAGTTTCTGGTGAGGTGTTCTCGCCGCGCTCTTGGCGCTGTGGGTTTGCTGCAGGGCCCTTGCCCGCCCACCCTCGCAGGACACGCCGCAAGTACGTCCCTGTAGGCTCTTACGTGGCATCCATGCCGCGTAAGGTCCCGCGACGGTGTGCGGACAAGGACCAGTTGAGTTGGCCGGCGCGCATGGTTTTCAACAAAGCAGCCGGCAACTGTCTTGTGCGGTGTCCTCGCGGCTTGCGGGACCGTGTGGTGGCATGGATGCCGCCATCTAGCCCCCACGAACGGGTTTACGGCATAGCCCGCGAGCGGTGAGGGCGCCGCGCCTTCGACCGATGCATTCCAGGGTGATCAGCGGGTTGCTTGATTGAAGCACCGCAGGACTCGCTGTCAACACTGACACCGGCTGTATGCGGCACGCGGTAGGCTGGCGCATTGTCGAATGTCGGTGTGTCACTCATGTCCAGCGCAGCGTCGTCTTCCTCCGGCCTGGTGCGCGTGCGCGGTGCGCGCGAGCACAACCTCAAGAACGTGGACGTGGACATCCCGCGCGACGCGCTGGTGGTGTTCACCGGGGTGTCCGGCTCAGGCAAGTCGTCGCTGGCGTTCGGTACCGTATTTGCCGAAGCGCAGCGGCGTTACCTGGATTCGATCTCGCCGTATGCGCGACGCCTGATCGACCAGGTCGGCGTGCCGGAAGTGGATTCCATCGAAGGCCTGCCGCCGGCGGTGGCCTTGCAGCAGGCGCGCGGCGCGCCGAGTGCGCGCTCGTCGGTGGGCAGCGTCACCACCATCTCCAACTCCCTGCGCATGCTGTATTCGCGTGCGGGCAGCTACCCGCCGGGGCAGGACATCATCTACGCCGACGGCTTTTCGCCCAATACACCGGCCGGTGCCTGCCCTACCTGCCATGGCCTGGGGCGCATCTACGATGCGACCGAGGCGACCATGGTGCTGGATCCCACGCTGAGCATCCGCGATCGCGCGGTTGCCGCCTGGCCCGGTGCCTGGCATGGCCAGAACCAGCGCGACATCCTCACCACGCTGGGCCACGACGTCGACCTGCCGTGGCACAAGCTGCCCAAGAAGACCCGCGACTGGATCCTCTACACCGACGAGCAACCGGTGGTGCCGGTGTACGCCGGCTACAGCCTGGACGAGGCCAGGCGCGCGCTGCGCCGCAAGGAGGAGCCCAGCTACATGGGCACCTTCACCAGTGCGCGGCGCTATGTGCTGCACACCTTTGCCACCACGCAGAGCGCGCAGATGAAAAAGCGCGTGGCGCAGTACCTGATCAGCACGCAGTGCCCGCAGTGCGACGGCAAGCGGCTGCGGCGCGAGGCGCTGTCGGTGACCTTCGCCGGCCTGGATATCGGCGAGCTGTCGCGGCGGCCGCTGGACGAGGTGGCCGACCTGCTGCGCCCGGCTGCGGAAGGTGCCGGTGGCCAACGGACGCGCAACGACAGGCGCAAGCAGGCCGACACGCATCCCGAGCAGGCGATTGCCGCGCAACGCATCGCCGCCGACCTGCGCGCGCGGATCGAGGTGGTGCAGGCGCTGGGCCTGGGTTATCTCAGCCTGGAGCGCAGCACGCCGACGCTGTCGCCGGGCGAGCTGCAACGGCTGCGGCTGGCCACGCAGATCCGTTCGCAGTTGTTCGGCGTGGTGTATGTGATGGACGAGCCATCGGCGGGCCTGCATCCGGCCGATGCGCAGGCCTTGCTGGGCGCGCTGGATCAGCTCAAGGCCGCCGGCAATTCGGTATTCGTGGTCGAACACGAGGTGGATGTGATCCGCCACGCCGACTGGATCGTCGACGTTGGCCCGGCTGCCGGCGTGCACGGCGGGCAGGTGCTGTACAGCGGCCCGCCCGCGGGATTGGAGCAGGTGGAGGCCTCGTCCACGCGGCGTTACCTGTTCGGCACCCCGCCGCAGGTGCACAGCCATGCGCGGGCGGCCACCGGTTGGCTGCAGTTGCGCGGCATCACCCGCAACAATGTGCGCGAGCTGGATGTGGACCTGCCGCTGGGGGTGTTTACCACCGTGACCGGTGTGTCCGGCTCGGGCAAGTCGTCGCTGGTGAGCCAGGCATTGGTGGAGTTGCTGGCCGCCCATCTCGGACAAACCCAGGCAGAGGAAGACGAAGCGCTGGACCCGCTGGAGCGCGGCACGCAGGTGCCGCTGGGTGGGGCGATCGTCGGCGGGCTCGACCAGGTGCGCCGCCTGGTGCGGGTGGACCAGAAACCGATCGGCCGCACGCCACGTTCGAACTTGGCCACCTACACCGGCCTGTTCGATCCGGTGCGCAAGTTGTTCGCCGCCACACCGGCCGCGCGCCGCCGCCGTTACGACCCGGGGCAGTTTTCGTTCAACGTCGCCAAGGGCCGCTGCGCCACCTGCGAGGGAGAGGGCTCGGTGCATGTGGAATTGCTGTTCATGCCCAGCGTGTACGCGCCATGCCCCAGCTGCCACGGCGCGCGCTACAACGCCAAGACCCTGGAGATCGCGCTGCGGGGTCACAACATCGCGCAGGTGCTGGCGCTGACGGTGGACCAGGCCGCCAGCTTCTTTGCCGACGACCCCAGCGTGCTGCGCCCGTTGCAGGTATTGCGCGAAGTGGGGCTGGGCTATCTGCGGCTCGGCCAGCCGGCCACCGAGCTGTCCGGCGGCGAGGCGCAGCGCATCAAGCTGGCCACCGAGCTGCAACGCGCGCAGCGGCGCGACACCGTGTACGTGCTGGACGAGCCGACTACCGGCCTGCATCCGGCCGATGTGGATACCTTGATGCGTCAGCTGCAAGGCCTGGTGGAGGCCGGCAATACGGTGATCGTGGTCGAGCACGACATGCGCGTGGCCGCCAGCAGCGACTGGGTGCTGGACATGGGCCCGGGCGCGGGCGGCGCGGGTGGCGCTGTCGTGGCGGCGGGTGCGCCGGAGGCGGTGGCGCGGCAGCGCGGCAGCCGCACTGCGCCGTTCCTTGCAGAGGTGTTGCGCGGAAATAAGATCGGCTGACAAACCTTTCGAAGGTTGTAGCGATGGCGTCAGCATGTTGGCCAGACGCACCTTCGATGACGCGTGAATCGATGTCGGCATGGCAGCGAGTTGCTCGCATCGAAGAACTGATCAGACCGCACTGCATCGCATCGCATCGCAGGGCACGGCATCACCGCTCCTGACCACGCACACCGACCAACCCGATGGGTTCTTGCCCGCCTACCGTCGCGGGACCTTACGCGGCATGGATGCCGCGTAAGAGCCTACAAGGACGTACTTGCGGCGTGTCCCGCGAGGGTAGGCGGGCAAGGACCCCACAGCAAACCCGCAGATCGTCCGCTGCAAACCGAGGCACACGCACCGTCCAATCCCCCTCAAGACCCAGTTCCCTCTCAATGCGACCGAGAGCGTGAGCGCAATAGGGATGTGTTCCCGAGCCAACCTGGGCGCGATGCCCTCTGCGTGAGCGGGATACGCCGCATATCCATCCCCTGAGCTGAGCCATTCCGATTGCCGCTGGCGCTCAGCCCATCAATTCAAAACTCGCAGACACGCCCTCGGCCTCTGCAGAGGGCGCTACCCAGAGATCGAATACGCCAGGCTCTACCGTCGGCTTCAATGCCTGGCCGATAAACAGCAGGTCCTCACGGCGCAGCACGAACTCCACCACCGCGCTGCCGCCCGCCGGCACCGCCAGCTTGCGGAAGTCCTTCAGCTCGCGCACCGGGCGGGTGATGCTGGCGCTGCGGTCGCGGATGTAGAGCTGCGCCACTTCCTCGGCATCGCGCGTGCCGCGGTTGTGGATGCGCGCGCTGATGCGCAGGCTGCCGGCCGCCGCCATGCGTGCATCGCTCAAGCGCAGCTCGCCGTATTCGATGCGGCCATAGGTCAGGCCGTGCCCGAACGGAAACAACGCGGCATTGGGCGCGGTGCGGTAGCGGGTCTTGAACGGTTGCAAGGCATCCGGGCGCGGGTCGGCACGGCCGCTGGGCTTGTGCGCATAGCTATAGGGCACCTGCCCGGCGGTGTGCGGAAAACTCACCGGCAGGCGCCCGGACGGACCGTGCGCGCCAAACAGGATGTCCGCCAGCGCGGCGCCCGATGCCGAGCCCAGGAACCAGCCGACCAGGATCGCCGGCGCCTTGAGCACCGGGCCATCGATCACCAGCGCTCGGCCGTTGCTGAGCACCACCACCACCGGGGTGCCGGTGGCTGCCACTGCAGCCAGCAGCGCTTGCTGCACGGCGGGAATGACGATCTCGCTGCGCGATTGCGCTTCGCCGGAGTAGCGCATCGGCTCGCCGATCGCCAGCACCGCCACATCCGCGGACGCCGCTGCGGTGACGGCCGCCTGCACGCCGCCGGGCAGGCCATGTTCGAAGTCGCAGCCTTCCACCACCTGCAGGCTGTCCGGGTTGCCCAGCCGCGCGCGCACGGCGGTGGCCAGGTCGTTGCCGCTGTCGTCGCCGCCGAACAGCGTCCACGGGCCGGCGCTGTCGGTCCAGTTGCGTGCCATCGGCCCGATCAGCGCGATGCGTTGCCCCTGCGTCTTCAGTGGCAGCAGCTCGCCATCGTTCTTGAGCAGCACGATGGATTTGCGCGCCGCCTCGCGCGCCAGTGCCAGGCTGTCCGGGCGCCGCTGCCGCGCCTGTGCGCGTGCCGGCACGATGCGCAGGAACGGATTGTCGAACAATCCAAGCTCGGCCTTGAATTGCAGCACGCGCCGCACCGAGGCATCCAGCTGCGCCATCGTCACCTCGCCGGCGGCCACCAGCGCCGGCAGATGCTGCAGGTACAGCCCGCTCTGCATGCTGATGTCTACACCGGCCAGGAACGCCAGCCTGGTCGCCTCGCGCGCATCGCTGGCAAACCCGTGCCCGATCAGTTCCAGATCGCCGGTGTAGTCGGACACCACCAGGCCGCGGTAGTCCCACTCGCCGCGCAATACCTCGCCCAGCAACCAGCGATTGGCGGTGGCAGGGATGCCGGCGATCTCGTTGAAGGCCACCATCGTGGTCACTGCGCCAGCATCGAAGGCAGCCTGGAACGGTGGGAAATAGACCTCGCGCAGGCTGCGCTCGGAGATGTCGACGGTGTTGTAGTCCAGCCCCGCCTCGGCGGCGCCATAGGCCGCGAAATGCTTGGGGCAGGCCGCAAGTGCATCGGCATGATCCAGGCCCTCGCCCTGGAAGCCGCGCACGCGGGCCTGCGCAAAACGCCGGCCGAGCAGCACGTCTTCGCCGCTGCCTTCCACGCCGCGCCCCCAGCGTGCATCGCGCGCGATGTCCACCATCGGCGCGAAGGTCCAGTCGATGCCGACCGCACTGGCCTCCAGTGCGGCCGCACGCGCGGTGCGTTGCGCCAGCGCCGGCTCGAAGCTGGCGGCCTCGGCCAGCGGCACCGGAAACACCGTGGTGAACCCGTGGATCACATCGGCGGCAAACAGCAGCGGAATCTTCAGGCGGCTCTGCAGCGCGGCCTGTTGCAGTTGCTGATGCCACAGCACATTGGAGCCATTGAAGATGCCGCCGACCCGCCCGGCACGCGCGGCGGCAAGCTGGCCCTCGGCCGTGGGCACGGTATTGATTGGATTGGCCGCCGCGGCCGCATCGGTCTGCTGCGCCGAACCGGACAGCGTCAGCTGGCCGGCCTTTTCCTCCACGCTCATGCGCGCGATCAACGCATCGATAAAGGCCGGCGCCGCGGCCGCACGACGCGGCAGCGCAACTCCCACCGGTACCTGTGCCAACACTGCTGCCGAGGCGGTGCCCAGCAGCAACCCACGACGCGTGATCCCTTTCCGCATGCCCGCCATCCCCGTCTGTCCATGCCAGACGCTAACGGATCGCCAGCGAAAAGCCGTGATGCGCTGCACGATGGGTGCCGGGCGGGCGGACTCGGCAACGATGGCGACAGCACGGCGCCTTCACCGTTTCCGCACTAGCGTGCGCCATCGATCAACGGCGGTCAGGACACACGATGCTGGACGTGGAAACACGCGTGCGCTTTTACGAAATGATGCACCTGGGCATGCCGTGGTGGGAGTTCGTGCTGCGTGCGGTAGCGGTCTATACCGTGGTCCTGCTGTTGACGCGCATGACCGGCAAGCGCGCGCTGGGCCAATCCACGCCGTTCGACGTGCTGCTCATCGTGCTGCTGGGAACCGCGGTGCAGAACTCGTTGATCGGCAAGGACGTCTCGCTGCTGGGCGGCATGATCCTGGCGGCCACCTTGCTGGTGTTGAACTGGCTGGTGGGCATGGCCACCGCGCGCAGCCGGCGGATCGATACCTGGGTGCAGGGCACCCCGGCGCTGCTGGCGCGTGGCGGTGAGATCTACTGGAAGGAACTGGTCCGCCACAATGTCAGCTACGCCGATTTCGAAGTGGCAAAACGCAAGGCCGATTGCCGCGACGATGCCGATATCGACATGGCGATCCTGGAGACCTCCGGGGAGATCAGCATCCTGAAAAAGCGCTAGTGCGTCGGCAGACCGGCGTGCAGGCCGGCGGTGGCGCCGCACCAGCGTGGCAGCCAGCCTGGCGCATGCGCGCCACTGTGTGGCGACCGGCGGATCAACGGGCCTTGCAGAACAACGACAGGTCCACCGATTCGGCCATGCGCTGGTAACCGGCATCGTTGGGATGCAGGAAGTCGCGGGTCAGCGCGGCGGGTAGCCACTCCGGCCTGGCCGGGTCGCGCAGCGCGGCGTCGAAGTCGATCACCGCATCGAATGCCTGACCGTCGCGGATGAAGCCGTTGAGCGTCTGGCGCGTGGCTGCCGCCACCGGTTCGTAGCGGTCGGAGTTGCCGAACGGGGTCAGCGTGGCGCCGATCACCGCGATGCCGTGCTGCTGCAGCCGGGTCACGATCTGGCGATATCCCAGCACCATGTCGGCGGCATTGCGGCCGGCAATCGCATCCGGCGGACCGCTGTGGCGGATGTCGTTGATGCCTTCGAACAGGATCACCTGGTCCACGCCGGGCAGTGCCAGCACGTCGCGATCCAGCCGCGCCAGCGCGCTGGGGCTGCGGCCGTCGTCGAGCAGCTTGTTGCCGCTGATGCCGGCGTTGAGCACCACCACGCTGCCGGGGCAACGCTGCTCCAGCCGCCTGGCCAGCAGGGCCGGCCAATCGCCATTGGCGCCGCGTGTGGCGGTGGCGCCTTCGGTGATCGAATCGCCCAGCGCCACCACCACCGTCTGGCGTGGATGCGGTGGTTGCACGTAAAGGGCGGAGATGACGTTCTGGCGATACGCCAACGCCTTGCTGTCCGGCACCTCGGCCTGGCCCTTGACCACCCGCACCGCCGTGCGGCGTACCGCCGGGCGCGCCGGCGTGGGGAAATACAGGCTGACCGCCACCTCGCCCAATGCCGGTGCACGCAGCGGCACCGGGTCGCTGAGCAGCACGCCACCGGACGGCACGGTCACGCTGGCGCGCCCGTCGAAGCGCAGCGGTTGCGCGCCCCCGCCGCCGCCGAGCAGGCGCGCGGTGCCCGCAGCGATGGTCAGCGGTGCGGTGCCCAGCTCGTTGCTGATGCGCACGCGCAGGGCCACTGCCGCACTGCCCAGGCGCATGTCCTGGCGCACCGTTTCATCGGCAAATTGCAGCGGCGTGTCGGTACCGCCGTCGAGCCGGTCCGGCGTTGCGGAAGCGATCCAGGCCGGCACCCAGCGTGGCGCGGGGTGCGCCGTGGCCGGGCCTGCCAGCACCACACTCAGTGTCGCAGTCATCATCCATCGCCAGCGCATGCGCAGGACTCCTTTGTCGGTCAGGAAAAGAACACGCCGCCGTTGACGTCCAGGTTGGCGCCATTGATGAAGCTGGCCGCATCCGAGGCCAGGTACAACGCCGCATCGGCGGCTTCCTCCGGGCGGCCTTCGCGCCGCAGCGGGGTGGCATTGGCGACGAAGGCACGCACTTCCGGCTTGGTGAAGTCGTCATGGAAGCGGGTGGAGATCATGCCGCAGCACAATGCGTTGACGCGGATGCCGCGCGGGCCCAGTTCCTTGGCCATCGCACGCGAGAAGGTCATCACCGCCGCCTTGGCGGTGGCGTAGATGGCCGCGCCCGGCCCGCCGCCATCGCGCCCGGCAAGCGAGGCGAAATTGACGATCGCGCCGCCTTCGCGCATATGCGGCGCAACCGCCTGGGTGGTCAGGTAGACCGATTTGAGGTTGAGGTCCATCACCTGATGGAAGAAGGCCTCGTCGATGTCGGCCAGTGGCTTGCGCGCCAGCATGCCGCCGGCCACGTTGATCAGCACGTCGATGTGCTGGCCGAAGGCGGTGCGCGTGGCGGTCAGCAGGCCGGCCACGGCGGTGGCATCGGTGACGTCGGCGCGGTGCAGGATGCCCTGGCCGCCGGCGGCCTGCAGCTGTGCCAGCGTGTCGCGCGCGCTGGCGTCGTCGTTGGCGTAGTTGATGCAGACCTTGGCGCCGGCCGCGGCCAGCTTGAGCGAGATGGCGCGGCCGATATCGCGGCCACCGCCGGTGACGATGGCGACCTTGTCGTGGAAGTGCATGCGGGTGCGTCCTGTTGGTGTGGGGAAAGCGGGGTAGGCAGCGGGCACGCTCAGGTGTCCGCTGCGTCGAGTCGGTGGATGCGGCCGGTGACCAGCCACAGCGCGGCCAGCGAGGCCGGCACCAGCGCGGCGACCAGAATGAACATCGGTGCGTATGAGGTTGCGGTCATCACCGGGACCAGCCAGGTGGTGATCAAGGTGCCGGCCACCGCGGCCATGCCGCCGATGCCGGCCAGCGAGCCGACCGATTTACCGGCGAACAGATCGCCGGGCAGCGTCTGGATGTTGCCGATGGCGATCTGGAAGCCGAACAGCACGGCGGCAATCGTCAGCACCGCCATGCGCGGGTCGGCGGCCTGCACGGCGCCCAGCAGCGCCGGCGCCATGATGGCCCCGCCCAGGGTGATGGTCCATTTGCGCGCGCGGTCCACGCTCCAGCCGGCCGCGATCAGGCGCCCGGACAGCCAGCCGCCGCACAGGCTGCCCAGCATCGCGCCGACGAACGGCACCCAGGCGAATGCGCCGATCTGCTTGATGTCGAAGTGGAAGGTTTCGGCCAGGTAGATCGGCAGCCACGACACGAACAGCCACCAGATCGGGTCCAGGAAGAACCGCGCCAGCACGATCCCCCAGCTTTGCCGGTGCGACATCAGCTGGCGCAGCGTGGGCAGGTAGGCCGGCGGCGGCGCGCTGCCGGCGTCGGGCGCATCCAGGATCAACGCACGTTCGGCCGCGTCCACCCAGGGATGCCGGTCCGGCCCGGCGCGGTAGATCACCAGCCACGGCAGCAACCACAGCATGCCCAGCACGCCGATCAGCACGAACGTGCCCTTCCAGCCGAACGACAGGAACAGCAGCGCGATCAGCGGTGCCGAGACGATCGCGCCGATGGAGGCGCCGGCATTGAAGATGCCCTGTGCCAACGCACGCTCGCGCGCGGGAAACCATTCCGCATTGGCCTTGACCGCGCCCGGCCAGGCGCCGGCTTCGCTGATGCCCAGCAGCGCGCGCACCACCGAGAACGCCATGATGGAGTGGGTGACCGCATGCAGCGCGATGGAGAGCGACCACACCGCGATGGACAGGGCAAAGCCGAGCCGGGTGCCGATGATGTCGAACAGCCGCCCGAACACGAACTGCCCGGCGGCATAGAACAGCATGAAGATGGTGACCAGCAGCGCGTAGTCTTCCTTGGTGGCGCCGATGTCGCGCGAGATCGCCGGCCACATCACCGCCAGCGCGTTGCGGTCGATGTAGTTGATCACCGTGGCCACCGCGATCAGCGCCACGATCAGCCAGCGCACCGCCGAGCGCTTGCCCGTGGGGCGCGTGCGGGTGGAGGCGGTGCTCATTGCGCACCTGCAGTGCGATCGAAGCGCGCGTAGCCGCCGCGCCAGTTGTAGCGCTGACCGGCGGCCTGCACCTGGTGGCTGCGTTGTGCGTCGGCGTCGTCGGCCACCGCCAGCGCGATGCGCTGGCCGCCGACCAGGGTGAGCACGATCACCTCGGCATCGTCGCCGCGCACGCGCTCGATGGCGCGGATGCGGCTATTGGCGCCGTGCACGTATTCGGCGGTGCCGTTGTATTCGCCATGCGGTTCCAGCACGCCGAAGAAGCTGACATTGGCCTGCCCATCCACGCGCTGAATCAGCGCCGGTTCGCGGCGCAGGTTGAAGTTCGGGTCGTTGGCTCCGCTCTCCACCAGCAGGGCACGCGCCGGCGCGCTGCTGCCGAAGCGGTAGCTGTAGAAGCGGCCGGCGAGCAGCCAGCTCAGGCTGCGCGTGTCGGTGCTGGCGTCGCTGGAGGCGTCCACCCACAGGTGCTGATAGCCGTTGGCCTTGCCCAGCACCGGGCGTTGCGTCAGTGCGCGCTCTGCGGTGAAGCCGACCTGCATGATCTGCCCGTTGAAGTGCAGCGGCAGGTCGTAACGTGCCGGAGCGCTGGCGTTGACGCGCAGCAGGTCGATCACCACCGGCAGGGGCAGCTGCGGGTGCGACAGCAGCGCCTGGGTGCGGGTGAAGCTGACTCCGTCGTAGGCCTGCTGCATGCGCGCCGACACGATCTGGGTGTCGGCAGTGCTGGCGAACAGCAGCTGCGTCGGCGCGTGTTGCTCGCCCACCTTCCAGTCGCCGTTGAAGTGGCTGGTCTCGTTCACCACCAGCGTGTTGTGCGCAACGGTCTGCTTGGCCCAGCTGGTGTTCTCCGGTAGATAGATGCCGCCGGCCTTGGCTTCCACATTCAAGAAACGCGCCGCGCCGTAGTCGGTGACCACGCGCTGGCCGTTGTCGTAGAACAGCCAGTTCAACTTGTCGAAGTGGCCGTGGCCCATGCCTTGCGAGGTGTTCTTCATCACCAGCGTCTGGCCGTCTTCGCCGCCGCTGCGCAGGATCGCCAGCGCGCCCCGGTCGCCCTGTGCGCCATCGCGCAGCAACACGCTGCCGAAGGCGAACGGTTGGGCGCGGCCTTGCGCGAGCGCGGTGGCCACGGCCAGGCCTTCGGGGGTGAGCAGCACGCGGCGCTGGCGTTGCGCGATGGACAGCAGCTGCGCGTCGTGGGTCTGCGCGTAGGCGATGCCGATGCCGGCCACCAGTTCTTCGGTGTCCAGGCCCTTGTCGAGGATGGCGTCGTTGATCGGGAAGAAATAACCGCCGTAGCTGCTCTGCACCAGGCTGTTTACGGCCTTGAGCAGCACGCCGTCGCGGCGCTGGAAGATGTGCTGCTGCGGCTGGTTGCGCTCGATCGCATTGGCGAACAGCACGAACGGCGCCAGGGCATAGCGTTGGTAGTACGGGCCTTCGGCGTAGTAGCCGTCCGGCGAGAACAGCTGGTCCACCTGCGCCAGGAAGCCGGCCTTGCCATCGCGCCTGCTGCCGCGCAGTGCCTTGTCCACCAGCGCCTGGTCGCGCAGCACATAGCCGGTCATGCCGACTGCGGCCACTGCCCAGGTGGCGTGGTTGTGGATCTTGTCGAAGTTGTCGGCGCTTTCGTCGCACAGGAAGTGCGCCATGCGCGCGAACACGTCGCGGTCGATGGTGGCGCGGTCCTGCGCGCTGAGCGTGTCGCGGATGGCGTCGTAGCCCTGGCTTGCGTAGACCAGCCACACCGAGTCGTTCAAGGACTGCCAGAACAGCCGCCCCGGCACCTGGCCGCGCCCGGCCGGGTGTGCGCCCAGCGTGGGATACAGGCGTGCGTAGGCCAGCAGCACGTCGCGCGCATAGTCGGCATAAACGCGATCGCCGGTGAGTCGGTACAGCGCGCCGGCGGCCTGGATGGCCTGGTAGTTGCGTTTGTGCTGCTCGTGGCTGGCGCCGCCGCCGGGATCGCTGGGCACCGGCACGTCCACGCCGGCGCGCATCGCCGCGCGCACGCTGGCTTCTGCGCGTGCCTGTTCGCGGGCGAACACCGGCAGCCTGGCGCCGGCGCTGGCCATCTCGCGCCATTGCTGGGCGGTGACCAGCACCGGCGCGGCGTCGGTGGCGCGCGGTTGCGGCTGCGCTGCTTGTTCGGCCGCGGGTGACGGGGCGGCGCTACAGGGCAGGGCGCTACTGGCGCCTACCAGGACCAGCAGCAACAGGCGGGTGGAACGGGTCATAGCAGGGGCTCCGCTGCGTCGGCGTGCAAGGCCGGGGTGCCGACGAACTGATTGCCGCTGGCGATGAGGTGAGGTGTGCCGGTGGTGTGCTGCGCCAGGATCGCGGCGCTGTCGACGAAGCGGTTATTGCGCAGCGCAATGCGCTGCACGCCGTGCAGGCGCAGCGACGCACCTGCGTTGCGGCCGACCTGCGTGAAGTGCGAGTCGCTCACCTGCAGCACCGGGCCGAAGGTGCTTTCGTCGCGGCCGCCGCGATACAGGTCCAGCACCGGCCCGGCGACGCGGTGGAACTGCGACTGCTGCACCGTGACCTGTTCGACGTTGTAGGTGCCACGGTCGTCGGTCTCGGCGTGCGCGGACAGCACGCTGCCGGAGACGTCCTCGACCAGCAGCCGGTCCAGCAGGATGTTGTCGGCCAGGCTGCCCTTGCCGAGTGCGATCACATCGAAGCCGGGTTGCGCGTCCAGATGATGCAGGTGCGTGTCGCGCAAGGTGAGCTGGTACTGCGCCACCGCTGTGCCGGGTGCGGTGCGGATCACCGCATTGCCCGGCTGCGCGGGTGCGGCGCGGCCATCGATCTCGAGCCGGGCCAGGTGGAGCGAGCCGCCGGGCGCGATCTGGAACAGCGCCGGCTGCGAAAAGCGGATGCGCGCGCGGCCGCGTTGCGGGCCTTCCAGCGTCAGCGGCCGGTCCACGTCGAGGATGTCATCGACCTGGTAGCGGCCTGCGTCCAGTTGCAGGCGGTCGCCGGGGCTGGCCTGCGCCACGGCGTCGGTCAGGCTGGACTGCCCCGGCCGCACGCGGGTGCGGCGGCCGCTGTCGGCGACTGCCTGCGCTGCCTGCTTGGGGTACCAGCTCACGCCCACCTGTGCGCGCGCGATGTAACTCAGCGCCGGGTCGGCGCCGACGCCAGTGGCGTTGTCGGCGACCAGCAAGCCGGTGCTGGCGCGGGTCATCGTCACCTGGCGGCTGTTGACGCCGCCGGGCAGGCGGGTGGAGGCCAGCGGGCTTTGCAGGTTGCTGGTGAAGGCAATACCGGACAGGTCGCCCAGCACGCGCACCGGGTCGCTGGCGGCCACGATCAGGTTGCCGGCAAAGCGGCTGTTGATCGGCGCGGCGGTGCGCTCGGCATCCATGCCGGCACCGAAGTACAGCTGGTTGACGGTCACGAAGGTGTTGCGCTCGATGCGCGCCTGGTCCACCTGCACGTAGCGGTTGGCAGGCGAGTTGGGCACCCCGTACATGATGCTCAGCGCCGACGAATAGCCATCGCCGGCCAGGTTTTCCAGGTAGTTGTGGCGCACGGTCTGCTTGCGGTTGATCACGCGGATGCCGCCGGTGTTGGCCTTGCCGTCGCCGAAGAACACGTTGCGCTCGACCAGGTTGCCATCGCCGTGCCGCAGCACCAGCGCGCCGCGCGATTGCTTGAACACATTGCCACGGTAGGTGTTGCCGCCGGACTTGTTGGAGACAACCTCCACCTCGCCGTCGCAGCCTTCGAACCAGTTGTTGTCCACCACCGAGTTGGAGGCGCTGTCGGCATCGCTGCTGGTGCCGATGCGTAGCGTCTCGCCGCCATTGGCGCCCAGGTTGGGGCGTGGCCCGAACCAGTTGTGGTCGATGCGATGGCGATTGTCCAGGCCCTGGGTGGCGTCGCGCACCACCACCAGGGTGGGGCCGGCATTGGTCTTGCCGACCAGCTGGTTGTGGTCGAAGCGGTTGTCGCTGTCGTACAGCGCCACCCAGTTGTCCGAGTCACTGCGGGTGGGCTTGCTGAAGCCATCCACCACCACCCCGGTGATGCGGCTGTGGCGCGCGCGTTCCTTGCTGGAGATGCGGTACGACAGCACCGCATCGCCGGGGCTATGGCCGTCGCGGAACACCAGGTCCGACACCACCAGGTAGGTGCCGGCCATGTGCAGGTCGGAGGTGCCGCTGATGATCACCTTGCCCGGCGTTTGCGCGGTGAGGGTGATCGGCTGCTCGGCAGTGCCTTGCCCGCGCAGCACGATGGCGAAATCCCGCCACTGCCCATCGGCCAGCACGATGCGATCGCCGGCACGCAGCGCGGCCGCCGCCACGGCGTACTCGCTCTGGTCGTGCACCAGGTACGAGGTGGCCTGGGCCGAGCCGACCCAGGCGGGCGCACACAGCAGCAACAGGCAGGCAAGGGAGACGGGGGATCGCATCGGGATGCTCCTGGACGCTGGCGCGTCGGTGATGGCCGAGGGTAACAGTGCAAACTGGTTCGTCAACCAAAACGATAGTCCAGTTGGTCTGTATTGAAGCCCGCGATCGGCTCGATGTCATGCTGCAATTGCACAAAATAATCTACATAACTGGCCTAGTCAGGTGGCTCGTTGGATAAATTGCAGAAATGGTTGACTTGACGTTGATCCGCGTAGAGTCTCCACCTCGCTCGGTCTCGAGCGTCCTTTGGGAGGAGGAATTGTGCGGTATCTAAAACCAGTCCAATTGCGTAGACCAATTATTCGGAATGCCTTGGCCCAGGCGCTACTGACTGCCGTTGCACTGGCAAGCGCGCAGGCAGCCCTGGCCCAGCAAAGCGACGCGGCCCAGCAGGCACCGGAGCAAGCGCCCACCACGCTGGACCAGGTCAAGGTCACCGGCATCCGTAGCTCGATCCAGTCGTCCATCGACAGCAAGCGCGAGCAGACGGTGGTGGCCGACGTGCTGTCGGCCGAGGACATCGGCGACCTGCCGGCGCTGTCGATCGGCGAGGCGATCGAGACCATCACCGGTGCGGCCACGCATCGCGAAAAGGGCGGCGCGTCGGAGATCTCCATCCGTGGCCTGGGGCCGTTCCTGGGCTCGGCCACCTTCAATGGGCGCGAGGCCAGCAACGGCAGCGGCGACCGTTCGGTGAACTTCAACCAGTTCCCCTCCGAACTCATCAACACCGTGGCGATCTACAAGACCCAGCGCGCCGACTTCGTCGAAGGCGGCATCGCCGGCACGGTCAACATGCAGACCGTGCGGCCGCTGGAATTCGGCAAGCGCCGCGTGCAACTGGACGGGCGGGCGACCTATGCCGATGGCGACAGCAAGTTGCGCGATGCCGATGGTGTGGGCTGGCGCGGCACCGTCAGCTACCTGGACCAGTTCGATCTGCGCGGGGCCGGCAAGCTGGGGGTCTCGCTCGGCCTGCAGCGGCTGGAAGGCACCAACCCGGAAGAGGTGATGAGCAGCAGCTCCACCTGGACGGCCTGCAACGCCAACGAGGTGGTGGGCGCCAGCCGCAACTGCACCGCCGTGACCCCGGCGCAGGTGCAGGCGGGGACGCCGTATTACCTGGCGCCCGGCAGCCGCGTGTACCGCCAGATCAGCGAGCACGATCAACGCGACGCGGCCTTCGCCGCGCTGCAATGGCGGCCCTTCGACGGCCTGGAGGTGGCCCTGGATTACCAGGATTCGCAGCGCACCGTGACTGAAGACCGCGCCGAGCTCAACTTCTCCGAGACCCTGCGCAACCTCAACAACCGCCAGGTGGGCGACAACGGCGCCTTGCTCGGCCATACCGGCAGCAGCACGGTGGAATCCTCCACCGACTACAAGGTGCGCGACGAGCAGTACCGCGGTGGCGGGCTACGCGTGGAATGGCGCCCGAACGCGGCCTGGATGCTGTCCACCGACCTGTCGTATTCGCGCACCGAGCGCAGCGAAATCGACCGCCTGATGCGGCTGCGCTCCAATGCCACCGACATCAACGGCAACCGCGTGCCCGGGATCAACGGGCAACGCGTGGACTACACCTACACCTATGCCGGCGATGTGCCGGGGATCGTGGTCGATCCCGCGTTCGACCTGAACAACCCGGACAATTTCAGTGCCGCTGCGCGCGCGCGGCGCGACGAGTTGCGCCGCGAGCACACCATCCGGGCCTGGCGCTTCGATGGCGCCTTCACCCCGGAGAGCGGGCTGCTCACCTCCATCAAAGGCGGCGTGCGCCTGTCCGAGGCGACCTACCGCGACCTGGACGACCGCGTCGAACGCAACGTCACCGATCCGGCCACGATCCGCGCCGCCAACCTGGCCTGCCGGCAACCGTTCCCGCAGGAGGATTTCCTCTCCAGCGCCAGCGGCAACACCATCCAGCAGTGGGCCACCTTCGACAGCCGCTGCCTGTTTGGTGCCATCACCGGCGTGGACGACACCGGCCGCAATGCCGACCCGCGCGGCACCGCCGACTCCGACGTGGAAGAAAAGACCCGCGCGCTGTATGTGATGGGCGAATTCGCCAGCACGTTGTTCGGGCTACCGCTGGACGGCAACCTGGGCGTGCGCTGGGTGCGCACCGACGTCAGCTCGGTGGGGTTGCGCGGCGAGCTGGACGTGGTCGACAACCCCGACGGCACCATCCAGCTGGTGGAAACCGGGCGCTTCGCCGCGCAGACGGTGCGCGCATCCAACCGCGTGTTCCTGCCCAGCTTCAACGCCAACATCGGCCTCACCGAGCAGACCCAGCTGCGCTTCGGGCTGTACCGGGCCATGGCGCGCCCGGATCTGGTCGCGCTGTCTGCCGGGCGCACTTTCATCCTGGAGCCGGGGACCGAATTCACTACCGTCGGCGAGGCGATCGGCAGCATCACCGCCACCGGCAACCCACGCACGCAGCCGCTGCTGTCGTCCAATGCGGACGTGTCGCTGGAGTGGTATCCCAATGCCGACTCCCTGCTCAGCGCCGCGGTGTACTACAAGCAGTTCACCGGTGGCGCGGTGCCCACGGTGGTGGACGAGCGCTTCGTCATCGACGGCACCGCGGTGGTGGTGCCGGTGGTGCAGGACGTCACCACCCGGCAAAAGAGCGATCTCACCGGGCTGGAGCTGACCGGCACCCACCGCTTCTCCTACCTGCCGGCGCCGTTCGACGGCCTGGGCGTCAAGCTGAGCTACAACTACGCCGATTCCAACTACAAGACCCAGGATCTGCGCCTGGGCGACCAGATCGACCCGGCAACCGGCCTGGTGAGCAGCGGCATCGTCGCGCCGGCCAATATCTTCGGCCTGTCGCGGCACGTGTTCTCCGGCCAGCTGTATTACGCCATCGGCGCGGTCGACCTGCAGGCCATCTACAAGTACCGCTCCGAGTATTTCCAGAAGTTCGTCGGCGCCCCGGCGCAGAACCGCTACGTGCGCGACAGCGGCACCCTGGACCTGCGTGCCAGCTACCGCGTCAATGCGCAGCTGTCGGTGTCGTTGGAGGCTTCCAACCTGACCAACGAGCCGCGGATCTCCGACATGCCGGTGCCCGGCAGCTTCCGTGAGTACAACACTTACGGGCGACGTTATTATTTGGGGGTGCGCTACCGGTTCTAGCGTCGCCCACCTGTCCGGCACCCGTGTGCCGGGCCGATCACCCTGAGGGTTTGAGTCGCCGATGTCCGAAAACCGCCTGTACCACTCCGTTGCCGCCAAGATCCGCGCGCTGATCGACACGGGCGAATTCCCGGTCGGCTCGCGCCTGCCGGGCGAGCGCGAGTTGGCCGAGCGCTTCGGCGTCAGTCGCGTCACCGTGCGCGAGGCCGAAATCGCGCTGGAGGCGCAGGGCCGCATCGTGATCAAGATCGGCTCGGGCGTGTACGTCAAGCCACGCCTGGCCTCGGACGAGGGCGCATTGCCGGATGTCAGCGCGTTCGAGCTGACTGCCGCGCGCGCGGTGATCGAGGCGGAGGCGGCCGCATTGGCCGCCAGCCACGTCACCGATGCTGAGCTGGATGAGTTGAACGGCATGATCCAGGCGCTGTCCGCACCGGGGCTCAGCGATGCGGCCGCTGCCGACTACGACCGCGCCTTCCACCTGGCGATCGCGCGGATTAGCGGCAACCCGGTGGTAGCGCACTGCGTGCAGCTGATCTGGCGCATGCGCAACGAATTGCCGCGCGTGCGCGAGGTGTATGCGCGGGTCTGCCACGACGACGGCGCCACCCGCGTGGACGAACACACCGCCATCCTGCAGGCCCTGCAGCAACGCGACCCGGTGGCGGCACGCACGGCCATGCGCAACCATTTCCAGCGCCTGTTCGAATCCATGCTGGAAGCGACCGAGAACGATGCACTGGCGGAGATCCGCCGCCGCACCCAGCAGGACCGCGCGCATTTTCTGGCGGCCACGCGCACCTGAGTGCATCTAATGGCTGGTGGACGCGCTGCGTCGCCCACCAGCGGCACTTTCGTGCCGCTGACGCTGGAGCCTCCGAAAGACACATCCTCCAATCAGCTGGACGCGCCGTCTGCGCCGGTTCGGCGCCACCGACACGCGGCTGATCTGAGTGTCGCGCCTGCGGTCGTCGCGGACGCTGCAGCGACAACACGCTGCAGGCGCGTCCGCCCTCAGGCAGATCGCTCTACCTGATAGGGCGTAGGCACCTGCAAGTGCAGGTCTCAGTCCGCCATCACCTTGTCCGGCGTCATCGGGGTGCTGCGGATGCGTTTGCCGGTGGCATGGAAGATCGCATTGCAGATCGCCGCCGAAACACCGACTAGGCCGATTTCGCCCACGCCTTTCGCCCCCAGGCTGCTGACGATGCGGTCGTCCTCGTCGGCAAAGATCACATCGATATCGTGGATGTCGGCATTGGCCGAGACGTGATACATCGCAAAATCGTGATTCATGAAACGGCCGAAGCGGTGATCGGACTGGGTGTGCTCGTGCAGTGCCTGGCCGATGCCCCAGACCACGCCGCCGACGATCTGGCTGCGCGCGGTGATCGGGTTGAGGATGCGCCCGGCTGCAACCGCGCTGACCACGCGGGTGACGCGGACCGTGCCCAGCTCTTCGTCCACCCGCACTTCCACGAACACCGCACCATGGGTGGCACGGGTGTACTTGCGTTGCTTGAGCACATTGGGCAGCAGCAGGAACTTGTCTTCGATCTGTTCCAGTTCTGCTGCACGCAACAATTCGGTCAAGCCAATGGTGGTGCCGGCATCGGCGCGCAAGGCCAGCGTGCCATCGGCAAACACCACCTCGTCCAGCTTGGCCTTGGTAAAGCGCGAGTTCGGCAACGCCTGCGCCAGGCGCAGCAAGCGTGCGCGCAGCTTCGCGCACACCCCATCCACCGCCGAGCCCACCGTGGTCACATGCGACGATCCGCCTTCGATCGGTGCGACCGGCAGGGTCGAATCGCCGAGTTGGAAGGTGACCTGTTCCAGCGGCAGGCCCAGTGCTTCGGCCGCAATCATCGCCATCACCGTATAGGTGCCGGTGCCGATATCGCTGGCTGCGCTGCTCACCACCAGCCGGCCATCGGCGTGCAGCACCGCATGCGCGCGCGCAAACATCTGCATTGCATCCCATTGCCCGGTGGCCATGCCCCAGCCGACCCACTCGTTGCCTTCCTTGCGTGCGCGCGGCTGCAACGGGCGCTGCGCCCAGCCGAAGCGTTCGGCACCTTGCTGGTAGCACGCGCGCAGCGCCTTGGTGGAGTAGGGCTTGTCGTCGGCCGGGTTGACCTCGGCATAGTTCTTCAGGCGCAGCGCCAGCGGATCCATGCCCAGCTCATAGGACAGCTCGTCCATCGCCACTTCCAGCGCATGCACGCCGTGTGCGGCACCGGGTGCGCGCATGTCCATCGGGCTGAACTGGTCCAGGCTCACCAGGTTATAGCCCAGATGCACGTTGTCGCAGGCATACAGCTGCCCGCTCCAGTTGACCACCACCTCGACGTAATCCTCGATGCGCGAGGTCTCGGCAATGGCCTCGTGCCAGATCGCACGCAGGCTGCCGTCGCGGTCGGCGCCGAGCTTGAGCCGCTGCAATGTCTCCGGGCGATGGCCGAAGGTGAACATCTGTTGCCGCGTCAGCACCACGCGCACCGAGCGGTCCAGCAGGATCGACGCCATCACCGCCAGCGGCAACTGATACTGCGGGCGCAGCCCGGAGCCGAAGGCACCACCCACGTACGGATTGCGCACGGTGACCTTGCGCTTGCTCAGGCCGAACACATGCGAGACATACCAACGGCTGTTCTGCGAGCCCTGGGTCTTGTCGTAGATGGTGAAGTGGCCATCGGCATCGCGGATCACCGTGGAGGCAAACAGCTCCATCGGATTGTGGTGCTCCACGCCGCTGTAGTAGTCGGCCTGCACCTGGACAGCGGCATTGGCAAAGGCGGTGTCCGGCTCGCCCTTGTCCTTGGGCGGCGGCGAGAAACCAGCCTTCATGGCCTTGGGCTTGTGCGCGCGGTCCAGGTTGGTCATCAGGTTGGTGTCGTGCGGGTCCTGCAGCAGTTCCACCTCCACCAGGTGGGCCGCGTGGCGCGCCGCTTCAAAAGTGTCGGCCACCACCAGGGCGATCGGCTGGCCGCTGTACAGGATCTTGTTGTCGTACAGGGGCCGGAACGGCGAACCGGCCGGTGCGGTCATGTCCTTGTAGAACACATCCATGCCGCGCATATGCGGGCGGTTTTCATGGGTAACGATCTCCAGCACGCCCGGCACCGCACGCGCGGCATCAAGATGGAAGGCGACGATCTCGCCCTTGGCGATGCTGCTGTTGACCACCACACCATAGGCCAGATCCGCCACCGGCCATTCGGCGGCATAACGTGCCTGGCCGGTGACCTTGGCGCGTCCGTCGATGCGGGTGACGCCGGTGCCGGTGGGGCGATAGCCGGTGCCGCTGTCGGCAACCGGCGGGATCAGGTCGTTGTCGGGTAGATCGGTGCTGCGTGCGTTCATGGCGCTTCCTCCAGCGCGCTGGTTCGCCCGCGGTTGTCGATGGTGCCCTCGCGGGCGACGTCCAGGGCACGCACGATCGCGCGGCGTGCCATCGGCAGCTTGAAGGCGTTGTTGCCTTGCGGTTGCGCACCCTGCAGCAAGGCATCGGCCAGGCTGCCGAAGCTCTCGGCCGTGGCCGGTTTGCCCACCAGCTGCGCTTCGGCGTCGGGGTTGCGCCAGGGCTTGTGCGCCACGCCGCCCAGGGCCACGCGCACCTCGCGGATGCTGCCGTCCTCGGCCAGGTCCAGCGCCGCCGCCACCGACACCAGCGCGAAGGCATATGACAGGCGCTCGCGGATCTTCAGGTAGGCGCTGTGCGCGACGAAGCGCTGTGCATCGGGCAGGTCGATATGCACGATCAACTCGTCCGGGGCCAGGGTGCTGTCCAGCTCCGGGTGCTCGCCGGGCAGGCGGTGGAACTGCGCGAACGGGATGTCGCGCTCGCCGTTGGGGCCTCGCACGTGCACCACTGCGTCCAGCGCAGCCAGCGCGACGCACATGTCCGACGGGTGCGTGGCAATGCACTGCGCGCTGGCGCCGAGGATGGCGTTATAGGTGGTGAGCCCGCCGATCGCCGAGCATCCGGTGCCGGGCGCGCGCTTGTTGCATGGGGTGGCATGGTCGTAGAAATACAGGCAGCGCGTGCGCTGCAGCAGGTTGCCGCCATTGCTGGCCATGTTGCGAATCTGTGGCGAGGCGCCGGCCAGGATCGCCGCGCTCAGCAAGGGATACCGCGTCTCCACGTCGGGGTGATAGGCGGTGTCGGCATTGCGTGCGAGTGCGCCCAGGCGCAGGCCGCCTTCGGGGAGCGTACTGATGCTGTCCAGCGGCAGGCGATTGATATCGATCAGGCTGCCTGGCCGCATCAATTGCAGCTTCATCAGGTCGGTGAGATTGGTGCCGCCGGCGATCAGGCGCACCGGGGCTTCGGCGGGCACCGGGTGCGGGTCGCTGCCGCGCACCGACAGGGCAGTCAGCGCCGCATCGACACTGTCCGCGCGCGTATAGGTGAGCGGGATCATGCCGGCACCGTCCCTGGGGTCCACGGTGTGGCGGCGCTCTCGCTGCTGTCGCTGGGCTTGCCCATGACCTGCATCACCGCATCGGTGATCTGCGGGTAGGCGCCGCAGCGGCACAGATTGCCGCTCATCAACTCGCGCACCTGGTCGCGATCATGCGCCTTGCCTTCATTGATCAGGCCCACTGCCGAGCACAACTGCCCGGGCGTGCAATAGCCGCACTGGAAGGCATCGTTCTCGATGAAGGCACGCTGCAGCGGATGCAGCTGTTCGCCCTCGGCCAGGCCTTCGACGGTGGTGATCTCGGCGCCGTCCTGCATGACCGCAAGCGTCAGGCAGCTGTTGATGCGGCGCCCATCGACCAGCACCGTGCAGGCGCCGCATTGGCCGTGGTCGCAGCCTTTCTTGGTGCCGGTGAGGTCGAGCCGGTCGCGCAATAGATCGAGCAGGCTGACCCAGGCTTCGAGCTGCAATTGGTAAGGCTGGCCATTGATGCGCAGGTTGACCGGGTAGGTGGGCGCAGCAGTGGCGGTGGCCGGCGCCAGATGAGTGGCAGTGGCGGGTGTGGCATTCATGCGAACCCCGTGGCGATGGCTGAGAGGAGGACCCTCACCTTGATGCCTGCGTGGTCAAGGTGTGGTGTAGGTGAGTGAGGTCTCTTTCACGCGTGCGTGAAGCCTGAGCGTGGTCATGCGCGAAACATGGCGGCGTTGCTGCGCATGACATCGCTTGATCGCAGGCCGGTGCCATCGTCGGTGCGTCATCGTGGTGTCACCTGCATTGGCCAGGCTAGCCGGCCAAGCGCACAGGGGAACGCGCCCGCATGAAAGCCAACGCCACCCGCGCCTGGACGCAGGTGTTCACCCAGCACGGATCGGTGCTGCGTGGCTTTTTCGTGCGTCGCGGCGCCAACGAGGATGCCGAAGACCTGGTGCAGGAAACCTATCTGCGGCTATTGCGTGCGCATCAGGATCAGGGCGAGGCGATCGCCAATCCCGAGGCGTATCTGTACACGGTGGCGCTGAATCTGGCGCGCGAGCAGGCCGCGCGACGCAAGCAGGCGCCACTGCGCATCGACGAGATGGAACAGTTTTCGCAGCTTCTGGCCGCAGGCGACGACGTGGAAGACGCCGCGCACCGGCAGCAGCGTCAGCAACGCCTGCAGGCCCTGCTGGCCACGTTGCCGGAGCGCACCTGCGCGGTATTGGTGATGCAGTACCGCGACGGACTCAGCTACAAGCAGATCGCCGAGCGTATGGGGGTGTCTGCGCATATGGTCAAGAAGCATGTGGTGCGTGGCTTGTCGGCCTGCAGACGGGCGGTTGCCGACAGCGGGGACAGCTGGTGAGCAAGCCGGTGTTACCGAGCCGCAGCGTTGTCGGTGAAGCCGCGCACTGGCATGCGCTGCAACGCATGCAGGTGCTGGATGCGACGCAACAGGCAGGCTTTCTGCAATGGCTGACCGCATCGCCGTTGCATGTGCGCGAATACATGGCGGTGCTGCGTGTGGCCGGCGATCTGGGCGATGCCATGCGCGGCATGGACCTGGACGTGGATGCCCTGCTTGCTGCCGACCGGCGCAAGACTGCCGATGCCGCGCCGCCCAATGTGATTGCGCTGCCGCTGCGGTCACGAGGGCAGCCAGCACCGCAACCCGCTGCCCGGCCGCGCCGCAGCGAAGGCCAACCCAATGCACGCATGCGTAGCTGGCGCACGGGCCTGGCGGCGGCGCTGTGCGGCGTGGCGATCCTGACCGGCTGGGCCTGGCCACGCACGCAGACCTACGCCACTGCGCACGGCGAGCAACGTAGCGTGCAGTTGGCCGACCGCAGCGTGGTGCATTTGAATGGGCAAAGCAGCCTGCGTGCCACCATGACGCCGTGGAGCCGCCGCCTGCAGCTGCTGCGTGGCCAGGCCAGCTTCGTGGTCGCAGCGGACCGGCGCCCGTTGCAGGTGCATGCAGGCCATCTGCGTGTCGAGGATATCGGCACCACCTTCGATATCGCCCTGTATCAACACCAGGCACGCATCGAGGTCGCCGAGGGCCGTGTCCATGTCTGGCGCGACGCGCGCGATGGGCAGCCGATGCTTGCCAACCTGGGGGCAGGGCAGAGCGCACGGATCGATGCGGCCACCGGCAAGATCGAACTGGCCAGCGAAGAGGTGGCCGCCATGCATGCCTGGCGGCAGCGGCGCATCGTGTTCCGCGATGCGCCGCTGGCCACGGTGGCCGAAGACTTCAATCGTCTCAACCGCACGCGTTTGTCGATCGACGATGCTGCCGCCGGTGCGCTGCGGCTCACCGGCAATCTGCGCGGTGACGATCTCGCCGCGCTGCGTGCCTTCCTGGATGGCCAGCCGAACCTGCGCGTGGTCAGCGCGCCGGGGATGCTGCGCGTGAGCAGCCGGCCTACGCCGGTAACGGCGACACGATAGCCACGGCGCTGCACGACGCCGTGATGCCTGCAGCGGGTGCGCATGCCGCATCGCGCGCGTAGCGTACATGCATTGATCCTGCGCGCAGTGGATGGGGTTGCCGATGCCATTGCGCCGCGTGCATGCCGATGGCCGTCTGCGGCTGCGTCCACGCACATGCAAGACCTCACGTCCTCGTGCACGCAAGGCGCAGCGCGATGCAGATGCCGTGCGTCGTGCCCGCACCGTTCGGTGCCTGCGCAGATGTCACAGAAAATTCATCAAAAAACGGTGCCCGATCGTCGCTGTCGATGCTCGTAGTCCAGGTACAACGCAGCATTCCCCGCGTGGCGGGTGGTGTTGCGCATTGCTTCCTCCCCTACTGGATTTCACGATGCGCCGTACGTTGTTTCTTTCGATCGCTCTCGCCCTGCATGCCGGTACCGCTGGCGCCCAGACGGCTGCTGCCACCGTCGCGGTCGAGGCGATTCCGGCCCAGCCCCTGGCGCGCGCGCTCAATGCGCTGTCGCGCCAGACCGGGCTGCAGTTTGTCTATGCCGCCGGCGTGGCCGGCAACCCGCAGACCCGCGCCACCGCGGCCGGCGTCGCACCCGAGCAGGCCCTGCAGCAATTGCTCGACGGTACCGGCCTGCGCTACCGCTATCTCGATGCGACCACGGTGACGATCGAAACCGCCGAGCCGGCGCCCGGCCTGCCGCCAGCGGCTCCGGCAACGGCCGCGGTCGCCACGGCACAGGTGCCGCGTGCAGACGCGCCGGTGCAGGAACTGGACAGCATCCAGGTGCTCGGCAGTTACGCCGGCAGCCTCAGCGCCGCGTTGCGCCAGAAACGCTACGCCGACAGCGTGGTGGATGTGATCGCCGCCGAAGACATCGGCAAGCTGCCCGCGCAGAACGTGGCCGAGGCGCTACAGCGCGTGCCGGGCGTGTCGATCGTGCGCGACCGCGGCGAAGGCGTGTACGTGCGCGTGCGCGGCCTGGGTCCGAATTTCCAGGTCACCACGCTCAACGGCCAGACCATGGCGGTCAACGAGAACGTGCGCACCTCCGGCCAAACCGGGCGCCAGTTCCGCTACGACACGCTGCCGGCCGAACTGGTCTCCGGGCTGGATGTGATCAAGAGCCCCACCGCCGATCTGGACGAAGGCGCCATCGGCGGCATCGTCAACGTGCGTACATTCCGCCCGCTGGAGCTGGGCAAGACACTGACCAACGTATCGCTGGAATCCAGCCAGGCCCAGCGCACCCAGGCCAACGATCCGCGCGTCTCCGGGCTGTTCAACTGGGTCAATGCCGAGGGTACCTTCGGCATGCTGATCTCCGGTGCATATGCGCAACGCACGCTGCGCCAGGACCGCGTCAACGAGGTGAGCTGGGACTACTACCGCAACGGCGTGCCGGGTGTGCCCGGTGCCAATTATGTGCCGACCGGCCTGCGCCCGACACTGGAGCTGGAAGAGCGCGAGCGCACCGGCGTGGCGGCCTCGCTGCAATGGAAGCCCAGCGCGGCATGGGAGACCAATCTGGATCTGCTCTACGCCAAGCAGACCGTGCATTACGACGAATACAGCATGGGCGTGGGCTTCGACAGCCTGGCCAAGCTGAGCAATCTGCGGGTACAAAACGGCGGTATCACCGGCTTCGATTATCGCAACGGCCAGGTGCAGATCTCGCGCGAGACCTCCGGCATCACCGACGACAACCGCAGTGCACGCCTGTCCACTACCTGGAGCGGCGACCAGTGGACACTGGGCGCAGTGGCGTTCCACTCGCAGGCGCACAGCTACGACTCCGACCCGATCCGGCGCACCCGTCTGCGCAGCGGCACCAACCTGTCGATGCGCGTGGACATGCCGCAAGCCGACGGCGACAACGTACCGGACTGGAGCTTCACCAACGGCTTCGATCCGACCAACCCGGCCACCGTGGCAGGGCGCCGGCTGGAATGGCGCGAGATCGATGCGCGCGACAAGGAAGACGCGCTGCAGTTCGATGCCAGGCGCACACTCGACGGCAGCTTCTTCCGCGATTTCAAGGTGGGCGCCAAGTACCGCCAGCGCTCGCGCACCTACGATCGCGCCGACCTGCTGCTCAACAGCATTGCCGGGGTACGTTTCCCGGGCAGCTATTTCACCGCGTTGCCGGTGGGCGACATGCTGTCGGACGCCAACGGCAACCTGCCGCGGCAATGGCTGGCGCCGATCGAATCCGCGTTCTGGGGCAATTGGCCGACCAGCGCCGATCTGAGCAACACGCCCAACAGCGCCGACCTGCAGAATTCCTACGAGGTGCAGGAAAAGATTGCCTCGGCGTACGCGATGAGCAACTTCGCCACCCAGCTGGCGGGCCGGGAACTGCGCGGTAATGTCGGCGCGCGCGTGGTGCGCACCGAGCAGGCCACCGATGGCCATGCCGATGTCAACGGCAGCGCACAGCCGGTGCATTTCGAGCGCAGCTATACCAATGTGCTGCCTTCGTTCAACGCGGCCTGGGACGTGCGCGAGGACATGGTGCTGCGGACTTCCGCGGCCAAGGTGATCACGCGCCCGGACCTTACCGATCTGTCGTCCAAGCTGACCTTCAATTCCAGTGGCGAACGCCTCACCGCCAGCGGCGGCAACCCAGCGCTGCAGCCGTTCGAGGCATGGCAGTACGACCTGACCTTCGAGTGGTACATCGACGGCACCTCGGCACTGACTGGCGGTCTGTTCTACAAGGACATCTCCAGCTTCATCCAGACCCAGATGTCCAACCTGGTCTACCAAGGTCAGACCTATCTGCTGTCGTCCAAGACCAACGGCAGCAAGGCGATGGTGCAGGGCGCTGAGGTGGCGTATCAGCAGGTCTTCAGCGGCCTGCCGTCGCCGCTGGACGGCCTGGGCATGCAGCTCAACTACACCTGGACCGACAGCAAGGCGACCTATCACGACGGCACCGGCAGCTTCACCGACAGCCTGGAAGGCGTGGCCAGGAACACCTACAACGCCGTGCTGTTCTACGAGAAGGGGCCGTTGATGGCACGCGTCAGCTATAGCTGGAGCGACGACATCCTCAACGCGGTGGGCACTGCCAATGTGGCAACGCTCAACAGCGACCGGTTCGGCAGCCTGGATGCCAATGTCGCCTACAAGGTCAACGACACGCTGTCGGTGTTCGTCAACGCGATCAATCTCACCGGCGAAGTGCAGCGCCAGTTCGTTGGCGATCACCTGTTCGGCGGCTATACCGACTACGGCCGCACCTGGTCGCTGGGGTTGCGCGCGCGCTTTTGACAAGGGCTGGAGACCTGACGGGCAGTTGCCAGCGACGTGCGGTGTGCATCGGGGGCGCTGTGTTTGCGGGTGACATGCCGCCACGGAGGCCTTGCGACGAGCGCAGCCGTCGTGATCGCCGATCCAGTTTGTTGGCGGCAGCCAATGCCGCCACCGGGCGCCTTGCTGCAAGGCGCCATCTGCAAGGGCCATGGCTTCGGCTATGGCGCTGTTGCCAGCCGCACATCGCCGCGTATCGCGGTGTGCAACAGCTGCATCACGTGTTGAGACCACTCATGTCATTACTGCTTCGTAGCTGTATCGGTTTTTTTGTCTTGGTCGTGGCCGGCCTGGCCATGCCGGTAGCGCCTGCCGCCACCACGTCGGAGACGCTTGAGAAAGTCGTCATCCTCAAGCGCCACGGCGTGCGTGCGGCGATGTCCAGCCCGGAGCAACTGGGTCGCTATTCCGCACGTCCCTGGCCCCGCTTCGATGTGCCGGCCGGCCACCTGACCGCAAACGGTGCGCGTCTGGAGGCATTATTCGGTGCCTATTACCGCGCCCGTTACATGCCGTTGGGTCTGTTCGATGGTGATGGCTGCGCCAATGTCTACTACTGGGCCAATCGCACCCAGCGCACCATCGCCTCGGCGCGTGCGTTGGCAAGCACGCTCACCCCGGGGTGTACGAACACGGTGCACCACGTGGCCGATGACGCGTCCGATCCACTGTTTGACGGCGCGCCGGCATTGCGACAACCCGCTGCGGCGGCGTTGATGCGCGCGGCCATTGCCGGCCGCGTCGGTGGCGATGTGGTCGCCTGGAATGCGGCGCAACGCGATGCGATCGACAGCTTGCAGCAACTGTTGCTGCAATGCGCGCAGCGGCCGTGCCTGACCCAGGCCGGTGCCGGCAAGCAACGCCTGGATGCGGTGCCCGCAGGCATGGGCGCTGCCCACGACGGAATCGCCGGTGTCCAAGGCCCGGCACCGGCAGCTTCCGGCATCAGCGAAAGCCTGTTGATGGGCTGGGCCGACGGCCAGGACTTTGCCGCGTTGGGATGGCAAGGCGTGGACGAAGCCAGTCTGCTGCGCGCGTTCGCCCCGCATCAGGCCGAGTTCGCGCTGCGCCTGCGTGCGCCGACGGTGGCGCGCATGGCCAGTACGCCGCTGGCGGCGCGGCTGCTGGAGACGCTGCAGCAAGGCAGTGTCGCCAGTGGCAATCGCAATCCACCGCAGGCCATGCCGATCGGTGGCGATGCACGGCTGGTGGTGCTATCCGGTCACGACGGCACGCTGACGCTGCTGGCCGGCATGTTCGATCTGCATTGGCAGTTGCCCGGTTACCAACCCGACCAGACCGTGCCTGGAGGCGCCTTGGTGTTCGAACGCTGGCGGCGTGCCGATGGGCAGCGGGTGATCCGCCTGCGCTATACCGCGCAGACGCTGGCGCAACTGCGCGAACGCCGCGCGCTGACACCGCAGGCGCCGCCGCCGTCGTCGCCGGTGTTCATTCCCGGCTGCAGCAGCGCCACCCCGGAGTACGACTGCCCGCTATCAACCTTGGCGACGTTGATCGACGCCGCGATCGACCCGCATTACCTGAGCGAATGACGCCGCGCGCGCCGGCCGCGGTCGGCGCGCGTGGTTGCATCGGCGCATCGGCGCCGTTTCCCTGGCCACCGTGCCAGCCGCTGTTTCTCACCACTGCAAGAGGCGATTTATGCTCCACCAGCGACGTACTCTCGTCAGTCTCGGAACCGCTCTGAGAGCAACTACCAAAACTACTGCGCGTTCGCCAGGCGGGCGCGGCCGGTGCTCGGAATCCTCATGTACCACTCGTACACTGCGGTTCCTCCGCGCCGTCCGCACCCACCTGACAACCGCTCGCTACGTTTTGCTAGCTGCTCTCACACTTGCCTGTGCAGGCGTCGCACAGGCGCAAACGGACGTCGGCGTACTCGACGTACTGACCTACAACGTCGCCGGCCTGCCCGAAGGCCTGTCCAGCGGAACGCCGGCCACCAGCACCGCACTGCTCGCACCGAAACTGGCGCCTTACGGGCTGGTCAACGTGCAGGAAGACTTCAACTACCACGCCACGCTGTACGCCGGCGACGCGCATCCCTACCGCACTGCCACCAGTGGCGGTGCCGCGTTCGGCGACGGCCTCAACACGCTCAGCAACTATCCCTTCAACGACTTCACCCGGGTCAAGTGGAACCAGTGCAACGGCACCGACTGCCTGACCCCGAAGGGTTTCAGTTACATGCGCGTGCGTCTGGCAGACGGCGTGTTACTGGACGTCTACAACGCGCACCCCAATGCCGGGGTCGAAGCGGGCGACCTGTCCGCACGTCGCGCCAATATCGGCCAGCTCTCGCAGTTCATCCAGACCTGGTCGGCCGGCAATGCGGTGCTGGTGATGATGGATTCCAATACGCGCTACACCCGCAGCGACGACAACATCCGCGAGTTGATCGCTTCCAACGGTTTGACCGATCCGTGGGTGGAACTGATCAAGGGCGCAGCACCGGCGGCCGGCGCCGCACCGCTGTTGTGCGGCACGCCGCCGACCAACAGCTGCGAAGTGGTCGACAAGATCCTGTACCGCGACGCGCCGCAATTGACCCTGGTGGCCAACCGTTACCAGCTCGATGGCGGCGGCTTCTATGACAGCGCCGGCAAGCCGCTGTCCGACCACTACCCGCTGCATGCGCAATTCGGATGGGCCGTGGGCGACCGATTGCGTACCAGTGACCAGTTCGGTGGTCCGCATGGCGTTCCGTTCAACGATCTGGCCGGCAATCCTGGCGTGCGTCCGCTCAGTGGCGTGACCCTGCGCGGCGGTGCGCGCCTGGATGGCGTCGGCGTGATCCTGGACAGCGGCAAGCTGCTCGCGCACGGCGGCAGCGGCGGGCAGGCGACCACACTGTCGCTGGGTGCCAACGAAACGCTGTCCTCGGCCACCTTCACTGTGGGCAAGTACAACGACCGCACCCGCCTGTTCTCGCTGAGCCTGCGCACCAACAAAGGCCGCAGCGTGCAGGTGGGCAGCCCGACCAGCGAGAGCTACACGCTGACCGCTCCCAGCGGCTGGCATATCGCCGGTTTCACCGGTCGCGCGGGTGAGGAGATCGACAAGCTGGGGGTGGTGTATGCGAAGGACTAGGCGCTGACGCTGTTTTCAGTGGCAGCGGGCAGGGCAGCGATGCGCGCCATGGATGGCTGCTGCACTGTAGGCTTGCCGGGCTACCAGTCACTCATATGACGGCGCCGATTCGTGCACGCGGTCTGGATGCCGCAAGCGCAGGCGTGAGCGCAACCACGCGGCGCAGGCCGCTTCATCGAGTGAGCCATCGGCCAGGCCGATGTAGAAACCGTAGAGTTCCAGATCATCGGCGGCCAAGGTCGCTCCGTTGAGCACGATGAAGGTTTCGCAAGCGACGGCGGCAGTGCGCTTGTTGCCGTCGACAAACGGATGGTTGCGGCCCAATCCGTAGGCAAGACTGGCGGCAAGCGCAGCCAGGTCCGGTGGCGGCTCGCCGTAGGACCGCAGTTGCTTTGGCCTGGCAAGTGCCGAGTCGAGCAGGGCGTCGTCGCGCACGCCGCTGCCGCCGCCGTGTTCGGCCAGTTGGCGATCGTGGATGGCCAGGACAAGTGGCCGCTCGATCCAGACGATCATGGTCGAGCCTTATTGCGCCAGCTTGTGCAGCAACGCGCGGCGGTTGCGCATCACCTGCTCGGCCACATCCATCTGCGCGGCCAGGGTCGGGTCGAACGCGGTCAGCTTGATGCCGTCGGGCGTTTCCAGTGCATAGAGTTCATCGCCCTTGCCCAGGCGCAGGCGGGCGAGCAGTTCCTTGGGCAGGATGACGCCAGCGGAATTGCCGATGGAGGTGATCTTGAGCTTCATGGTCGACGCCCTCGTTAGTACGTAAGTTATAACTCCGTCTCCAGCCGATCACAAGCCTGTCCTGGCTGAAGCGGCTCAGCAACCTGCATGGGCCGATCTCGCCTGCTGCGACCGACAGGTGTACAAATGTACACCTTGTCCCGGCCGGCCGTTGCACTCCCATGGAACCTCTCTCCCCCAAGCGTCAGGCGGTGCTGGCTTTCCTGCAGGAACAGGCCCGTGCAGGGGTATCCCCCAGCCTGGCCGAGATTGCGCAGGCGTTCGGGTTCGCCTCGCGCAATGCCGCGCAAAAGCACGTGCAGGCGCTGGCCGAGGCCGGGTTGATCGAGCTGCAGCCCAATCAGAAGCGTGGCATCCGCATGCCGGGCGGGGCCGCGCGCGATGCCTTGCTGGCCTTGCCGGTGCTGGGCCGGGTGGCGGCCGGTGTGCCGATCGGGGCGGATATCGGCCTGGACCGGCAGTTGTGGCTGGACCGCACGCTGTTCTCGTTGCGCCCGGACTATCTGCTGCAGGTGCAAGGCGATTCGATGATCGACGACGGCATCCTGGACGGCGATCTGGTCGGCGTGCATCGCAGCAGCGAGGCGCGCAATGGGCAGATCGTGGTGGCGCGGGTGGATGGTGAAATCACCATCAAGCGGCTGGAGCGCGGTGCCGAACGCATCCGCCTGTTGCCGCGCAACCGCGCGCATGCGCCGATCGTGGTGGCGGCCGATGCCGACTTCGCGATCGAAGGACTGTACTGCGGTCTGATCCGGCAGGGTTGAGATGAGCCAGGAGCCCGCCCGCATCAGGCAGGACGGCAACGCGGCAATCGCCCTGCCGCTGGACGCCCTGCTGGCCGCGCGCACGGTGTGGCGCGCGGGTCGTGGCACCGCCATCGCCCATGGCGGCGAATCCACCGGGCATGCGGCGCTGGATGCGCTGCTACCCGATGGCGGCTGGCCGCGGCGGGCACTGACCGAGTTGCTGCTGCCCGCGCATGGCGTGGGCGAGATCGCCCTGCTGTTGCCCACGCTGGCGCGCATGACCGGCGCCAGCAGCCGGGTGGTGCTGGTGGCGCCGCCGTTCATTCCCTATGCGCCGGCCTGGCAGGCGGGCGGGGTGGTGCTGGAACATCTGGAAGTGGTGCAGGCCGAGCCGCGCGATGCCTTGTGGGCGTTCGAGCAATGCCTGCGCAGTGGCGCATGCGCGGCAGTGCTGGGCTGGCCGCAGACCGGCGATGCACGTGCATTGCGGCGGCTGCAGGTCGCCGCCGACAGCGGCAACTGCTGCGCGTTCGCGTTGCGCGATCGCAAGCATGCGGTCAATGCATCGCCGGCGGCGTTACGGCTGGAATTCCTGCCCGAGCGCGATGCCTGGCAGGTACGCAAGTGCCGCGGCGGGCAGGTCCCGTCGCAGCCGTTGCGGCTGGCGCATTGAGGCGCGCGCATGTTGTGGGCCTGCATCTTGCTGCCGCAGCTGGCGCTGGACGCCGTCCTCCGGCGTCTGGAAGATCCGGACGCACCGCTGGCGTTGGTGGAAGGGCCGGCGCAGTTGCGCAGCCTGCACTCGGTCAATGCAGCGGCGTCCGCCGCCGGCCTGAAAGCCGGCATGCGGCTGTCGGCGGCGCATGCGCTGATGGCCCATGTACGCACCATCGATTACGAGGCCCAGGCTGAGGCGCGCACGCAGCGGTTTCTCGCGGCGTGGGCGTACCGGCACAGTTCGTTGGTGAGCCAGCAATGGTCGCGTGCCATCGTGCTGGAGGCCGGTGCCAGTTTTCGGTTGTTCGGTCCATGGCCGCGTTTCGAGCGCCGCCTGCGCGATGAACTGCAGGCCTTGGGCTTCCGGCACCGGCTTGCACTGGCACCTACGCCGCGCGCCGCGCGCGTGCTGGCCGGTTTGCGCGATGGCATGGTGGTGACGCAGTTTCCGGTCTTGCACGCCACGCTGGACAAGGTGCCGGTACGCCGCGCCGCGTTGCCGGGCGATGCCGGCGAGCGCCTGCAACACATGGGCGTGCGCACGCTGGCGGCGGTGCGCGCGTTGCCGCGCGATGGGCTGCGCCGGCGGTTCGGCGCGGGCCTGCTCGAACATCTGGACCGCCTCTACGGCCAGGTCGACGACCCCCTGGAGTGCTACGCGCCACCGGACCACTTCGACCAGCGTGTGGAACTCGGCTACGAGGTGGAAATGCATCCGGCGCTGCTGTTCCCGCTGCGGCGCCTGATCGGCGACCTGTGCACCTACCTGTCCATCCGCGACGGCGGCGTGCAACGGTTCCTGCTGCGGCTGGAACACGAGGAAGGCGCCACCGATGTCGAGATCGGCTTGCTGACGCCGGAGCGCGCGCCGACGCTGTTGTTCGAGCTTGCGCGTAACCGGCTGGAGCGGGTGGAGATTCCACGCCCGGTAGTGGCGATGCGCCTGCTGGCGCGGCAGCTGCCACCGTTCGTGCCGGCCATGCGCGATCTGTTCGATCAACGTGCGCAGCAATCGGTGGAATGGCCGCAGCTGCGCGAGCGCTTGCGCGCGCGGCTGGGCGATGAGGCGGTGTATCGCGTGCTGCCGGCCGACGACCCGCGCCCGGAACGTGCCTGGCGGCGCGCCATTGGCGATGCGGTGCGCGACGTTGCGGCGCCGCCGCGTCCGCCGCGCCCGACCTGGCTGTTGCCGCAGCCGGTGCCCCTGCACGAGACGCAGCTGCGCATCATCTCCGGCCCGGAGCGGCTGGAAAGCGGCTGGTGGGACGACGACGAGGCGCGCCGCGATTACTACGTGGTGGAAACCGCGCGCGGCCGGCGTGGCTGGGCGTTCGCCGCTCCTGGCCGTGTCGATGGCTGGATGCTGCACGGGTGGTTCGCATGACCGGTTGCATGCCCTTGCAGCAGCGGTGCATTGCCTGCGGCGCTGGTCATCGCAGCGGTGCCGCACGCGTCCGATGCCACGGACCGAAGAGGCAAACGCAGCGCGTCGATCTGCAGCACATGTGCGGTGGCAGCACGATGTCGAAGAGGTGCGCGCATGAGCTGGGATGACGCCGTCGACGGCGTGGACCGCGATACCCCCGGTGGGCGCATGCCGCGCGCCTGGACGGTCGCCGCGCGGTTGCGCGCGGCAAACGACGACATCGCCCATGCCATGGTCGCCGATGGGCTGCCTGCCTATGCCGAGCTGCACTGCCTGTCGGATTTTTCGTTCCTGCGCGGCGCCTCCAGCGCCGAACAATTGTTCATGCGCGCGCACCACTGCGGCTACAGCGCCCTGGCGATCACCGACGAGTGCTCGCTGGCCGGCATCGTGCGCGGCCTGGAAGCCTCGCGCGCCACCGGCGTGCGCCTGATCGTCGGCAGCGAATTCACCCTGGTCGATGGCACCCGCTTCGTGCTGCTGGTGGAAAACGCGCACGGCTATCCGCAGTTGTGCGCGCTGATCACCACCGCGCGGCGTGCGGCAAGCAAGGGTGCGTACCGGCTCGGGCGTGCCGAGGTGGAGGCGCAGTTTCGCGCGGTGGAACCGGGCGTGTTCGCGCTGTGGTTACCCGACGCGCAGCCACAGGCCGAGCAGGGCGCCTGGCTGCAGCAGGTGTTCGGCGAGCGTGCATTCCTGGCGGTGGAACTGCACCGCGAACAAGACGATGCGGCGCGGTTGCTTGTCCTGCAGCTGCTGGCGCAGCAACTGGGCATGACCGCTCTGGCCAGCGGCGATGTGCATATGGCGCAGCGGCGCGAGCGCATCGTGCAGGACACCCTGACCGCCATCCGCCACGGCTTGCCGTTGGCCGAGTGCGGCGCGCACCTGTTCCGCAACGGCGAGCGCCATCTGCGCACGCGGCGTGCCTTGGGCAACATCTATCCGGATGCGCTGTTGCAGGCCGCAGTGGACCTGGCGCAGCGCTGCAGCTTCGATATCTCCAGGCTTGAATACACCTATCCGCGCGAACTGGTGCCGCAAGGGCATACGCCGGCGAGTTATCTGCGACAGCTCACCGAAGAGGGGATGCGTGAGCGGTGGCCGGATGGAACGCCGGCAAAGGTACGCGCCGACATCGAGAAGGAACTGGCGCTGATCGCGCATAAGAGCTACGAGGCCTTCTTTCTCACCGTGCAGGACGTGGTGCGCTTCGCCCGCGAGCAGCACATCCTCTGCCAGGGCCGTGGCTCATCGGCCAACTCGGCGGTGTGTTATGCGTTGGGCATCACCGCGGTCAACCCGGATGAAACGCGTCTGTTGATGGCACGCTTCCTGTCCGAAAAACGCGACGAGCCCCCGGACATCGACGTCGATTTCGAACACGAACGCCGCGAGGAGGTGCTGCAGTACGTCTACAACAAGTACGGCCGCGAACGCGCGGCATTGGCGGCGACGGTGATCTGCTATCGCGGCAAGAGCGCCGTGCGCGATGTGGCCAAGGCGTTCGGCCTGCCGCCGGACCAGATTGCGTTGCTGGCCAATTGCTATGGCTGGGGCAATGGCGAAACGCCGATGGAACAGCGCATCGAAGAGGCCGGGTTCGATCTGGCCAACCCGCTGATCAACAAGATTCTTGCGGTGACCGAGCAACTGCGCGATCACCCGCGCCATCTGTCGCAGCATGTCGGCGGATTCGTCATCTCCGACCAACCCCTGTCGCTGCTGGTGCCGGTGGAAAACGCCGCCATGGCCGACCGCACCATCATCCAGTGGGACAAGGACGATCTGGAAACCATGAAGCTGCTCAAGGTCGATTGCCTGGCGCTGGGCATGCTGACCTGCATCCGCAAGACGCTGGAGCTGGTGCGCGGCCACCGCGGGCGCGATTACAGCATTGCCACGCTGCCAGGCAATGACGAGCCGACCTACAAGATGATCCAGCGCGCCGACACCGTGGGCGTATTCCAGATCGAGTCGCGCGCGCAGATGGCGATGTTGCCGCGGCTCAAGCCTGCGGTGTTCTACGACCTGGTGATCGAAGTGGCGATCGTGCGCCCCGGCCCGATCCAGGGCGACATGGTGCACCCGTATCTGCGCCGGCGGCAGGGGCGCGAGGACGTGAACTACCCCTCGCCAGAGGTGGAGGACATTCTCAAGCCGACGCTTGGAGTTCCGCTATTCCAGGAACAGGTGATGGAGCTGCTGATGCACGCTGCCGATTACAGCGAGAGCGAAGCGGACAATCTACGCCGCTCGATGGCCGCCTGGCGGCGCGGCGGCGACATGGAACAGCACCGCGCGCGGGTGCGCGAGCGCATGCAGGGCAAAGGCTACGCCTCCACCTTCATTGACCAGATCTTCGAGCAGATCAAGGGCTTCGGTTCCTACGGTTTCCCGCAAAGCCACGCCGCCTCGTTCGCCAAGCTTGTCTACGCCAGCTGCTGGCTCAAGCGCCATGAGCCGGCGGCCTTCGCCTGCGGGCTGCTCAATGCGCAGCCGATGGGCTTCTACTCGGCCAGTCAGATCGTGCAGGACGCACGCCGCGGCAGTCCCGAGCGTGCGCGCGTGGAGGTATTGCCGGTGGATGTGCTGCACAGCGTCTGGGACAACACCTTGGTGGGCGGCCGGCCGTGGCGCAGCGCTACCGACCCTGGCGAGCAACCGGCGATCCGGCTGGGCATGCGCCAGATCGCCGGGTTATCGGAAGTGGTGGCCAACCGCATTGTCGCGGCACGCGCGCAGCGGGCCTTCGCCGATATCGGCGATCTGTGCCTGCGCGCCGCACTCGACGAAAAGGCGCGCCTGGCATTGGCCGAAGCCGGCGCCTTGCAGGGCATGGTGGGCAATCGCAATGCTGCGCGTTGGGCGATGGCTGGCGTGGAAGCGCGTCGGCCGTTATTACCGGGCAGCCCCGAAGAACGCACGGTGACGTTTGAAGCCCCGCGCGCAGGCGAAGAGATCCTGGCCGACTATCGCTCGGTCGGCCTGAGTCTGCGCCAGCATCCGATGGCACTGCTGCGCCCGCAGATGCAGCAGCGGCGCATCCTCGGCCTGCGAGAACTGCAGGGCCGCCGTCACGGCAGCGGCGTGCATGTCGCCGGCTTGGTCACCCAGCGCCAGCGCCCGGCCACCGCCAAGGGCACCATCTTCGTCACCCTGGAAGACGAGCACGGCATGATCAACGTCATCGTCTGGTCGCATCTGGCGCTACGCCGCCGCCGCGCACTGCTGGAATCACGCCTGCTGGCCGTGCGCGGCCGCTGGGAACGCGTGGACGGCGTGGAGCATCTCATCGCCGGCGACCTGCACGACCTCAGTGACCTGCTCGGCGAGATGCAGCTGCCCTCGCGCGATTTTCATTGAAACTTTGTCTGGTCTGCGATTGCTGGTAAATTTCGCGCTCAGTTTGCACACGACATGGAGCAGTACGTGCGGAAAAGGATTTTCATTGCGGCCTTGGGGTTGCTGATGGCTGCCGGCAATGCCGCAGCGCAGGTGGATGTTGGCGCCTATATCAAAAAAGACAAGTTTGCCGATATCAAGCTATCGCCCAGCGGCGCGTTTTTCGCCGCTACCGTACCGATGGAAGACAAGACCGCCCTGGCGATCGTGCGGCGTTCGGACAACAGCATGGGCGCGACCTTTGTGCTGGAGAAGAACACGTATGTGAGCGACTTTGCCTGGGTCAGCGAGACGCGTGTGTTGATCTCCATCGCACAGAAATACGGTCTGCTCGACAAGCCGTTGCCGACCGGCGAGCTGTATGCCATCAATGCCGATGGCACTGGTGTCGAGTTGCTGGTGGGCTATCGTGCTCGAGGCACCGGGCTTGGCACCAATATCAAGGTCAAGAAAACCGAAGCAGTTGCCGCATTCCTCACCGATACCTTGCCCGACGACGATCGCAACGTGGTCGTCGGCATCTGGCCGTTGTCAGGGCAGGACCCGTACACGCGCGCAGAAAAGCTCGACGTCAACACAGGTCGGCGCCTTCCGCTGGCGCGTGCCCCGATTCAGCGCGCCAGCTTCACCACCGACCACCATGGCGAGGTGCGTTTTGCGCAGGGCGCAGGCTCGGACAATGTCAGCAAGCTGTATTACCGCGTTGGTGGTGGAACCGAGTGGACGCTGCTCAACGACGAACAGGCCAGCGGCCGCATCGAAACCCCACTGGGCTTTTCGCAGGACGAGCGCATTGCCTACCTGCGCGTGCAGGCTGCCGATGGCCCCGATGCGATCGTGGCTTGGGACATCCAGGCCAATCGCCGTGAACAGGTGCTGCGTGACGCAGTGGCCGATCCCCTGGGCGTCATCTATCGCAACGGCACCACGATCCCGGTGGGTGCCATTTTCATGGCTGACCGTCCGCGCAGCCGCTTTTTCGACGAGCAGGGCCCCGAGGCGCGGATGTATCACAGCCTGGAGGCCGCCTTCGCCGGCAACGCCGTGCGTATCACCTCCAGTACCAGCGATGGCCGCTACGTCATGTTGCAGGTCGATTCGGGCAGCAACCCTGGCGATTTCTATGTGTTCGATACGCAGGAGAAAAAAGCCCAGCACGTGATCAGCCGACGCGACTGGTTCGATCCCGAGCGCACCGCGACCGTGCAGCCCATCGCGCTGCAGGCACGCGATGGCGTGCCGTTGCATGGCTACCTCACGCTGCCGCGCACCGGCGCGGCAAAGAACCTGCCGATGGTGGTGATGCCGCATGGCGGCCCGTTCGAGATCTTCGACAGCTGGCAGTTCGACGACGACGCGCAGTTGCTGGCGCAGGCCGGCTATGCGGTGCTGCAGATCAATTTCCGTGGTTCCGGCAATTACGGTCGCGCTTTCCAGTATGCCGGCGCGCGCCAGTGGGGCGGCACCATGCAGGATGACGTCACCGACGCCACGCGCTGGGCGGTGACGCAGGGCTATGCAGATGCGCGCAAGATCTGCATCTTTGGTGCAAGTTATGGTGCGTATGCAGCCCTGATGGGGGCAGCCAAGGAAGCTGGGTTGTATGCCTGCGCGGCCGGCTATGTCGGCGTCTACGACCTGCCCATGATGTTCACCAGCGGCGACATCCAGAAGCGCGGCTCAGGCGAAAACTATCTGAAGCAATGGCTGGGCGATCCGGCAACTCTGGCCGCACGCTCGCCGGTCCATCTGGCCAAGCAGATCAAGGTTCCGGTGTTCCTGGCGGCCGGTGGCGAGGACGAGCGCGCGCCGATCCAGCACAGCAAGCGAATGGAGGCGGCATTGCGCCAGGCCGGAACGCCGGTGGAGACCTTGTACTACGACACCGAAGGCCACGGGTTCTATACCGAGCCGCATCGGCGTGCGTTCTATACGCAGTTGCTGGCGTTTCTGGCCAAGTCCCTGGATGGTGCCAAGGCCAAGTAGTGGTGTCGACGCACGCATATCCGGATCTTGACGGCCGCGCTGTCCATGATGGCCGTCGCTACGCGACCGGCGGGGCAGCCCGCCGCAAGGCGATGACGCAAAAGCGCGGGTGAATAGCGGCCGTGACGGGGCAGCGTCATCCGGCCGGTCTGTGCTACACCATGCAGGCCGGCGCGGCCGCGCTGGCTTACCTTTCATCCACGAGGCGATCATGAAGTTGGAGGCGTTGTTCGACCAGTTGCACACCTTGCCCACCGTGCCCGAGGTGGCGCAGGACCTGATTGCCCGGTTCGACGATCCGGCAACCAACATCGATGTGCTGGCGCACACCATCGAGCGCGATCCGGTGATCGCCGCCAAGGTGCTGCGGCTTGCCAATTCGGCGCGCTTCCACGGCCTGCGCGACTCCACCAGCGTGGAAGACGCGGCCATGCGGCTGGGCTTCAACACGCTGCGCACCCTGGTGCTGGCCTCGGCGATGACCGGCGCGTTCCGCGCCGGCCCGGGCTTCGATCTGAAGGCGTTCTGGCGGCACAGTTTCGAGGTCGCCGGCATCTGCCGCCTGTTGGCGCGCCAGCACGGCGTGGATCCGGAAACCGCCTTTACCTGCGGCATGATGCACAACATCGGCGAGCTGCTGATCCAGTCCGGCGCGCCGGATTACGCCAGCCGCATCAATCACGACAGCTCATCGGCCGGCCATGCCGCCGAAGAAACCCTGCAGTTGGGCTTCGGCTACCCGGAAGTCGGCGCCGAGCTGGTGCGTCGCTGGCAGCTGCCCGCCGTCATCCAGGAAGCGATCGCCTATCAGGTCCGCCCGGCCGCTGCGCCGGAAGGTGCGCGGATGCCGCTGCTGGTCGCCCAGGCGGTGCAGGTATCCGATGCGCTGCGTGCACATGGTGGCGCCACGCCGGCGGCGTTGGAGGCGGTGCGCGGTCCGTTGATGGACACGGTGGATCTGGATGCCTTGTTCGCCGCATTGCCGGACGTGATCGAGGCCGACCGCGCGTTTGCCGAACTGCTGCATTGATTGGACAGCCGCGCCGACGCCGCCAGCGTCGGCGCAGCCGCTGACGCTGACGCACCATCGCCGGCAGCAGATCCCTGACGTGCAGGAAAAACGGCAACGCCCAGCAATCACGGCGACAGCGATATACGGCAACGCGTGCCCGCCGCTGCAGCAGCAGACCAGTCGGCCCTTACGGGCGCGCGGCCTCATCCGCGACCCCTCATCAGCGCATTGTCCCGCCAGCACGGGCGGCAGGCGACCGCCGGTACGAGCGATGGGCGTGATGACGAGTCCATCGCTCGTTGTCACCTGTCGGCCATGGCGCGCGTCGCTCATGGCGCCTCCGTCGGTCGACGAGCCGGAAGACCGCATCGCCGCACCCTGACGCCGTATGCCGCTGGTCTGCATGCCATGCAGCAGTGTCCGCCACCTCCATACCGTGCGACCTATGCGCTTGCAATCCGCATGCGCGATGCAGTCGCCGACACACGCTGGTACACGCCTATCGTCCCCGTCGCCACATCCCCGGGCATTCCAGCCGCCACAGCAGGCACAGTGTCACGCCGCGGCGCAGCTGGACGGAACCCCGTGTAGGCGCTAGCGTGGTCCGGATTTTTTGCCACAGGGGAACTGCCCATGAGCCATGACGCGCAGCCGCGCCAGCTCACCTTCCGCGCCGTCGTGCTGGCCATCGTGCTGGCGGTGGTGCTTTCGGCCGCCAACGCCTATCTCGGCCTGTTTGCCGGCCTGACCATCGCCACCGCCATTCCGGCTGCGGTCGTCTCGATGGGCGTGCTGCGCCTGCTCGGCGGCGGCACCATTCTGGAAAACAACATCGTCCAGACCGGTGCCTCGGCCGGTTCGTCGATCGCGGCCGGGGTGATCTTCACCATCCCCGCGTTGGTGATCATGGGCTACTGGCCGGACTTCAAATACTGGTGGGTGCTGGGCATCGCCGGTATGGGCGGCTTGCTCGGGGTGCTGTTCTCGGTGCCGTTGCGGCGCTCGATGATCGTCGAAGACCCGCTGCCGTTCCCCGAAGGCAAGGCGGCGGCCGAGGTGCTCAAGGCCGGTGAAAACCCCGGCCCGGGCCTGAAGATCCTGGCGATGTCCGGTGCGATCGGCGCGCTGGTCAAGCTGGGTGCGGCCAGCGGCCTGCGGGTGATCCCGGACACCTGGGCGCAGGCCACCTACCTGGGCAGCAGCCGCCTGGTCGGCTATCTGGGCACAAACCTGTCGCCGGCGCTGCTGGGGGTGGGCTACATCGTCGGCCTGAATGTCGGCATCGTGGTGCTGTCTGGGTCGATCCTGTCCTGGCATATCGCCATTCCGCTGTATCAGCAGTTCTTCATGGGCAGCGACCCGGCCCTGGCGCAAAGCCTGGTCGGTGCGCCAGCGGCCGATGCGGCATTCGGCATCTGGGGCGCGAAGATCCGTTACCTGGGTGTCGGCGCGATGCTGATCGGCGGCGTGTGGACGCTGTTCTCGCTGCGCAAGTCGCTGTTGTCCGGCGTCAAGAGCGGCTTTGCTGCCGCGCGCAAGAGCGGTGGCGGTGTGGTCGCCGAGACCGAGCGCGACCTGCCGATGAAGTGGATGCTGGCGGCGCTGGTGCTGTGCACCTTGCCGCTGCTGGGCCTGTACCAGGCGATCGTGCAGCAGTGGCACGTGTCGATCCCGATGACCATCATCATGATCGTGGCCGGCTTTCTGTTCGTGTCGGTGTCCGGCTATCTGGCCGGCTTGATCGGCTCGTCCAACAACCCGGTCTCGGGCATCACCATTTCCACCATTCTGTTCGCCTCGGCGGTGCTGGTGCTGTTGCTCGGCAAGGATGGTCTGGTGCCGGTCGGCATCGGCGCGGCGCCGTTGGGTGCGGTGGCGGCGATCATGATCGGCGCGGTGGTGTGTTGCGCGGCAGCGGTGGGCGGCGACAACCTGCAGGATCTCAAGGCCGGCTATCTTGTCGGCGCCACGCCATGGAAGCAGCAACTGATGCTGGGCATCGGCGCGTTTTCCTGCGCACTGATCATGGCGCCGGTGTTGAACCTGCTGGCGCAGGCCTACGGCATTGGCCCGGCCACGCCGCAGCACCCCAACTCGCTCGCTGCACCGCAGGCCACGCTGATGGCCTCGGTCGCCAAGGGCCTGTTCGGCGGGCAGCTGCCGTGGTCGATGATTGCCATCGGTGCCGCAGTAGGCGCGGCGATCATCGCGCTGGACGAATGGCTGAAGAAGACCGGCAAGCGCTTCCGCGTGCCGGTGCTGGCGGCGGCGATCGGTATCTACCTGCCGCTGGAGCTGATGGTGCCGATCTTCCTCGGCGGCCTGATCGCGCACCTGGTGGAGCGCTTCCACAAGATCCGCTCCGACGACGAAGATGGCCGCGACCGTGTGCATCGCCCGGGCGTGCTGTTCGCCGCCGGCCTGATCACCGGCGAGGCGTTGATGGGGATCGCCATCGCGGTGCCGATCGTGCTGTCGAGCCGCGCCGATGTGCTGGCGTTGCCGGCCAGCCTGCAGCTCAACCAATGGTTCGGCCTGGCGATTCTCGCCCTGGTCGGCTGGCTGCTGTACCGCGTCGGCAAGCGCGGCGAACAAACCGCCTGAGGGTGACGCTTCACCAAGGCATGCGCCTGCGCGCTGCCTCTCGACGGACACGCATCGCTGGATGCGTGTCCGTTTTTCGTTGTGGTGTTGCGACTGGATTGCCGCAGTTCTGATTGCCTTGCAGAAGGCGCGGTTCGAATGCGGCCCTGCTGCCGAACGCGCGAGTGCAGCAGCATGCCGGTAAGACACGGGGCACCAAATCGTCGCTGCGACCGCATAGCGTCATATCCAGTTCGAACATCCCTGCAAGCTGGTGCATTGCCACCGTGAGCGGACCTGCCTTGCCGCTGCAGGGCAACGTCATTGGCGCATCTGGCCAATCGGCTGACACGACGAGAGCAGCTGCACCGCGCCGACGCATCAAGCACCTGCCGATCGCACAGCGCACGCACAACGCTCAGGCCGTCGCGTCTGCACCACCGCAACGCCTTTGCGCCGGCTTTACGCCCCACCCAGGCCTCGTGCATAGCGACTTTATGCGGCTGCTCCGTATCGTGCCGTCTCCCGCACCGATGGGTGCACCACGGCGACCGCATGCCTCGATCGATCCCGGTGACGCGCCACGGCGCAGGTCATCGCTCCGCCTGACCCCCATTAATGATGGGTGTGGAAAAGCGACTCATATCACGCTGTGCGACATCCGCACACTGTTGAGGCCGCTTTTGTTACCGACAGCGTTTTCGGACCTGCCGACGCCTATAAGATCGATTGGCAACACGCCGCCCTCCAGCGGCCATGCAGTCGTTCGACATCCACGCGCATTCCCCCTCCCACTGCTGGCCGTTCACGCGATCTGGCCAGCGTCTTGCCATGGAAACCACTGCAATGCTGACTGCTGCTATCTCCCACCGTTCCACCCGCGCACGCCGTGCCCCCGTGTTTAGCATCGCCCTGGCCGGTGTGCTGTGCAGTCTTGCGCTGCAGGCACAGGCACAGGAGGCCACCGACGCGGCGCTGTGTACCGATCGCCCGACCAAGGCCAATTCCACCTGTACCGTGCCAACCGGCGCCTGGCAGCTGGAAACCGACATCGGCAGCTACACCCGCGACAGCCAGCCCGGCACGCGCATCGAAACCTCGGTGTTCACCAATCCCACGCTCAAATACGGCGTCAGCGACCGCATCGATCTGCAGCTCAACTGGGCGCCGCAGCTGCAGGTCAAGACCACCGACCGCGCCACCGGCGCACGCAGCAGCCTGAGCGGCGGCGGCGACATCTATCTGCGCATGAAGGCGCGTTTCTACGAAAGCGACACCGCCAGCGTGGCGTTGCTGCCGTTCGTCAAGGCACCGACCGCGCGCACCGGCCTGGGCAACGACGAGTGGGAAGGCGGCGTCGCATTGCCGATCAATTTCGCGCTGCCCAACAGCTTCTCGCTGACCTTCGGGCCCGAGGTGGATTGGTTGGCCGACAGCGATGGCAGCGGCAAGCATGTTGCGCTGATCAACGCGATCAACCTGGCGCATCCGCTCACCTCCAAGTTGTCGATGGCGGTGGAAGTGTGGTCCTCGATCAACCGCGATCCGGCGCAGACCATCGAGCAGTATTCGGCCGACATCGCCGCTGCGTATCTGCTCAATCCGCTGCTGCAGCTGGATGTGGGCGCCAATTTCGGCCTCAACGACCGCACCCCGGACGCGCAGGTGTATGTGGGCATGTCGCACCGTTTCTGACGCGCGAAGCGCGCGCTGCGCACACAAAACGCCACTGCGGTCCGCGTCTGTGCGGACTGCAGTGTTCCGCAGGAAACCGCTTCAGATATGTAATAAATACCCGGTGCGGTGCGACACTATGTCGTCAGTCTGCCGGGCATGCCGGTGCCGGTCTCGCCAGAGGTACGCGGGCCGGGGAGGGGAGTGACAGAAAGTGGGCAGTGATGCTGCCTCTACTGGCCGTCGTGCGTGCGCCTTGCAGCATCCAGATCGGAATGCCGGGCGCAGTGCAGCGCGGAATCTCCTGATCGAGGTGTTGCAACGTGGAAACGAAATCGAAGTTGCCGGTCCCGGGCCGGGCATTGCTGCTGGTGCTGGGCATGCTGGTCGCGCTGGTGGGGCTGATCTTTCTGCTGGGTGGCGCGAGGTTGGCCAGCCTGGGCGGCAGCTGGTACTTCCTGCTGATGGGCCTGGCGACCGTCGTGGCCGGGGTGCTGATCGTGCTGCGTCGGCCGGCCGGTGCGCTGGTGTACGGCGTCGCCTTCGCGCTGACGCTGGTGTGGGCGCTGTGGGATGCGGGGCTGGAGTTCTGGCCGCTGGTCTCGCGGCTGATGCTGCCTGCGGGGTTCGCCGTGCTGGTGGCACTGGCCTGGCCAGCGCTGCGGCGCAGCCGGGCGTTGCCGACCGGGCGCACGGCCTATGGCGTGGCGACGGTACTGGCGCTGGCAGTAGTGGCCGGAATCGGCGGCATGTTCGTGCCGCATCCGCCGGTCGCAGGCAACGCGGGGCCGGGCGTGACGGCGGTGCCGCCTGGAAGCGTGCAACAAAACTGGTCCGCCTACGGCAATACCGATGGCGGCAGCCGCTTCGCTGCGCTGGACCAGATCAACCGCAGCAACGTCGACCGGCTGCAGGTCGCCTGGACCTATCACACCGGCGAGATCGCCAACAGCGACGGCAACGGTGCCGAAGACCAGCTGACCCCGCTGCAGGTGGGCGAGAAGGTGTTCCTGTGCACACCGCACAACAATCTGATTGCGCTCGACGCCAGCACCGGCAAGCAGCTGTGGCGGCACGAGATCAATGCGACCTCGTCGGTCTGGCAGCGCTGCCGTGGCCTGGGCTACTTCGACGCCGACGCGGCGTTGCCGACGCCGAGCGTGGCCAACCCCTCGCCGATTGCCGCAGTGACGGTGGCGCAGGACGCCAACTGCCGTCGCCGCCTGTTCACCAACACCATCGATGGTCGCCTGATCGCGGTGGATGCGGATACCGGCGCGTTCTGCCAGGGCTTCGGCAGCAACGGTCAGGTCGATCTCAAGGCCGGCCTGGGTGCTGCGCCGGATCCGTTCTACCAGCTGACCTCGCCGCCACTGGTGGCCGGCACCACCGTGGTGGTGGGCGGACGCGTGGCCGACAACGTGCAGACCGACATGCCTGGTGGCGTGGTGCGCGGCTTCGATGTGGTCACCGGCGCGCAGCGCTGGGCCTTCGACCCGGGCAATCCGCACGACCGCCAGGCGCCGGCCGCCGGCAGCAGCTATGTGCGCAGCACGCCGAACGTGTGGGCACCGATGTCCTACGACGCGGCGATGAACACCGTGTTCCTGCCGCTGGGCGGGCCGTCGACCGATCTGTACGGCGCCGAGCGCACCGCGCTCGATCACCGGTACGGCGCCTCGGTGCTGGCGCTGGATGCCACCACCGGTGCGGAGAAGTGGGTCTACCAGACCGTGCACAACGATCTGTGGGACTTCGACCTGCCGATGCAGCCCAGCCTGATCGACTTCCCCAAGCAGGACGGCAGCCACACCCCGGCGGTGGTCATCGGCACCAAGGCCGGGCAGATCTACGTGCTCGACCGCGCCACCGGCAAACCGCTGACCGAGGTCAGGGAAGTACCGGTGAAGGACTCGGATATTGCGCGCGAGCAGTACGCGCCGACCCAGCCGTTGTCGGTCGGCATGCCGCAGATCGGCACCAAGCACCTGACCGAATCGGACATGTGGGGCGCCACTGCGATCGACCAGATGCTGTGCCGCATCGCGTTCAAGCAGATGCGTTATGAAGGCCTGTACACCGCGCCGGGCACCGATGTCTCGCTGAGTTTTCCCGGCTCGCTGGGCGGCATGAACTGGGGAGGCTTGTCGACCGACCCGGTGCATGACGTCATCTTCGCCAACGACATGCGCCTGGGCTTGTGGGTGCAGATGATTCCTGCCGACACCCGCAAGGCCGAGGCGGCCGGTGGTGGCGAGGCCGTCAATACCGGCATGGGCGCCGTGCCGCTGAAGGGCACGCCGTATGCGGTCAACAAGAACCGCTTCCTGTCGGCACTGGGCATTCCGTGCCAGGCGCCGCCGTACGGCACGCTCAGCGCGATCGACCTCAAGACGCGCAGCATCGCCTGGCAGGTGCCGGTGGGGACGGTGCAGGACACCGGCCCGTTCGGCATCAAGATGCATCTGCCGATCCCGATCGGCATGCCGACGCTGGGCGGCACGCTGTCCACCCAGGGCGGGCTCGTGTTCATTGCCGGCACCCAGGACTACTACCTGCGCGCGTTCGACAGTGCCACCGGCAAGGAACTCTGGAAGGGCCGCTTGCCGGTCGGCAGTCAGGGCGGGCCGATGACCTACGTCTCGCATAAGACCGGCAAGCAGTACGTGGTGATCAGTGCCGGTGGTGCGCGGCAGTCGCCCGATCGTGGCGATGACGTGATCGCCTACAGCTTGCCTGACGCGCACTGACACCGCCCACTCTTGACCACGTCGCCAGCTGCGTCGGCGTGGTCACGGAGCGGCCGACAAACCTCCGCGTGCCCGGCTGACCGCTGCGCACTCGCGTCAGCCGCTGTTGGCTGCAACCCGACGGCCGGGTGTCTCGCATATCCCGGCCAACGTTCCCGTTACCGCAGCGGCGCTTTGGCACACCGCCATGCATCGGCACCGCTGGCCGTGCACGCTGCCCCGATCAGAGAACCACGATGCATCGTCTGTCTTTCCTCCCGCGCCGCAGTGCGCTGGGCTACGCCTTGTTGCTGGCACTGCCGGCCACCGCAGTCGCCGCGGGCGATACCACGCTGACCGGCGACTGGGGTGGGCGCCGTTCCGCCTGGGCCGAGCAAGGCGTGAGCGTCCGCGGCGACTACGTGTCCGAGACGTTTGGCGTGGTGGACGGCGGCTACGAAAACACCAGCGCGCGCTATGCACAGCAACTGCGGGTGGGCGTGGATCTGGACATGGCCAAGCTCGCCGGCTGGGGTGGTGGCAGCCTGCATGTCACCATCAACGACCGCCGCGGCCGCAGCACCTCCGCCGACCTGGTCGGCAATCGCTTCCCCATCCAGGAAGTGTACGGAGGCCAGTACACCCGCCTGAGCGAGTTCAGCTACGACCGCAGCTTCAACCAAGGCAGGACGTATCTGAAACTGGGCTTCTATGCGATGGGCAACCAGTTCGCCTCGCACACGTTGCTGGTGAACTTCGTCAATGCCGCGTTCTGCGCGCATCCGCTGGCGTTTTCGGCCAATAGCGGCTGGTACAACTATCCGGCCGCGCGCTGGGGCATCGAAGGCGCGCAGCAGCTGACCCCGCAGCTCAACCTGCATGCCGGCTGGTTTCAGGTCAACCCGAATCTGGGCTTCGGTGCCCGCGACACCTACGCGTTCGAGCCGTTCGCCAGCGGCACCACCGGTGCGATCTTCCCGCTCGAATTTACCTGGAAGCCGGCCGCCGCGCGCTACCCGGGCGTGTACAAGTTCGGTGGCTACTACGATTCCTCGTCGGTGCCCAGGCGTGGGCTGGATACCAGCCGCAGCACCGGCCGCGACGGCGCCTATCTGCTGGTCGAACAGAAACTGTTCACCCCGGGAGCGGACCCCGGCATCGGCCTGACCGGATTCGCCCAGTACATGGCCAGCGACCACGACAGTGCGCTGATGACACGGTGGTATTCGGTCGGCGGGGTGTACCAGGGCATCGGCACACGCACGCAGGACCGCATCGCACTCGGCTATGTGGCCGGCAGGATCAATCATCGGCTGCTCGATGCACGCCGCGCAGAACTGATCGATGCCGGCGTGGCGGCCGATTCGCCATTGGTCGGGCTGAGCGCTGCCGAAGAGCTCTACGAGCTCGCCTACAGCGCGCAGATCACGCCGTGGCTGATGTTGCGCCCGGACCTGCAATACATCGTCAACCCCGGGACCTACGCCTATACCCACACGCGCAATGCAGTGGTGGTCGGGCTGCAGGCCAAACTCACGTTCTGAGTGCGTGCCCACAGCGTGGCGCGCCGTTGCCGCACGGCGCACTGCGCGCTGTGCGCATTCGGCGCCTTGCAGGGCGGCCACGTGCGGCGCCTGCGGGCGCATGACCTTGTGCCTTTGCGCGTGCGCCGCAGCAACGCCTACCATCGACGTTTTGCCGTTGCAGGAACTCTCGATGAAGCTTCGTTACGCCGTGCTGCCCCTGTGTCTGTTGACCGCCTTGCCAAGTCTTGCCGCTGCGCGCGGATTCGATGTGCGCGACATGGTCGCGCTGGACCGGGTGTCTTCGCCCACGCTCAGCCCCGACGGCAGCGTGCTGGTGTTCGCCAAGCGGCAGGCCAAGAGCAGCAACGGCAAGCCGGCCACCGGCCTGTGGACGCGCAATCTGCGTACCCGCGATGCCGCGCCGCCCAGGCGGCTCACTCCCGACGGCTGGAACGTCAACAGCCCGGCGCTGTCGCCGGACGGCAAGACGGTGTACTTCCTCAGCAGTAAATCCGGTACGCAGCAGCTGTACGCGCAGCCGCTGGCCGGCGGCGCTCCGCAGCAGTTGACCGGCTTTGCGGTGGATGTGGACAGCTACAAGCTCTCGCCCGACGGCAAGCGCATCGCCTTCAGTGCCGGCGTGTTCCAGGACTGCGGCTCGGACCTGGGTTGCACCAAGAGCAAGCTCGCCAACCTCAAGAGCGCCAAGGCCAGCGGCGTGGTCTACGACCAGTTGTTCGTGCGGCATTGGGATACCTGGAACGATGGCCGACGCAACACCTTGTTCGTCGCCGACCTGCCGGCTGCCGGCGGCAAGGCCGTGGCCGGTGCCTCGGCGATCAGCGCCACGCTGGCCGGCGATGCGCCCTCCAAGCCGTTCGGCGGCAACGACGATTACGCCTGGTCGCCCGACGGCGGCAGTGTGGTGGCCAGCGTGCGCGTGCCGCAGCCGCATGGACCGGAAACCGGCAAGAAGGCAAGCGCCGGCGCCAAGCCCACCGGCAACGACGAGCCGTGGCAGACCAACTTCGACCTGTACCGCCTGGATGCGGCCGGCAAGGCCGCGCCGGTCAATCTGACCGCGTCCAACCCGGCCTGGGATGCCGGCCCGGTGTTCAGCAGCGACGGCAAGACGCTGTACTACCGCGCGATGAAGCGCCCCGGTTTCGAAGCCGACCGCTTCGGCCTGATGGCGATGGACGTGGCCAGCGGCAAGAGCCGCGAGATCGCCCCCAAGTGGGACCGCTCGGCCGGCGAGATCGTCTTGAGCGCCGATGGCGCCAGCCTCTACACCAGCGCCGATGACCTCGGCGAGCATCCGTTGTTCAAGATCGACATCGCCAGCGGCCAGGCGACCAAGCTGGTGGGCGAGGGCAGCGTGCATGCGCCGACCCTGGCCGGCAACACGCTGGCGTTCACCCGCAACTCGCTCAAGAGCGGCGACCAGGTCTTTGTGAGCGACGTGCAGGGCCAGGGTCTGCGTGCGATCACCCAGAGCGCCGGCGAGTTGCTGCCGGAGGTGCAGTTCGGCGATTACGAGCAGTTCCAGTTCAAGGGCTGGAACAACGACACCGTGCACGGCTATGTGGTCAAGCCGTACAACTACCAGGAAGGCAAGACCTACCCGGTGGCATTCCTGATCCACGGCGGGCCGCAGGGCAGCTTCGGCAACGGCTGGAGCAACCGCTGGAATCCGCAGACCTACGCCGGCCAGGGCTATGCGGTGGTGATGATCGACTTCCACGGCTCCACCGGCTACGGCCAGGAATTCACCGATGCGATCAGCCAGCATTGGGGCGACCGCCCGCTGGAAGACCTGCAGAAGGGCTGGACCGCCGCGCAGAAGCAGTACGGCTTCCTCAATGGCGACAAGGCCTGCGCGCTGGGTGCCAGCTATGGCGGCTACATGGTCTATTGGATGGCCGGCAACTGGAATCAGCCGTGGAAGTGCCTGGTCGACCACGACGGCGTGTTCGACAACCGCACCATGGGCTACGCCACCGAGGAACTGTGGTTCAGCGAATGGGAAAACGGCGGCACGCCGTGGCAGAACCCGGCCGGCTACGAGAAGTTCAACCCGGTGCTGCACGTGGACAAGTGGAAGGTGCCGATGCTGGTCATCCACGGCCAGCAGGATTTCCGCATCCCGGTCGAGCAGGGTCTGGCCGCGTTCACCGCGCTGCAGCGCAAGGGTATCGATTCCAAGTTCCTGTACTTCCCGGACGAGAATCACTGGGTACTCAAGCCGGACAACAGCGTGCTGTGGCACGACACCGTCAACAGCTGGCTGAAGCAGCATATCGGCCAGTGAGGTCGCGACCGGCACGCCGCCTGGAGCGGCGTGCCGGTTGGTGCGGCGATGACGCGTGAGACCTCGGCCTTTGATGCGGGTCGCAGGGTTGTTCGGTTTGCTCAGTTCGGCAGCTGATCGCGTTTGGCCAACTGGCCTTCGACGATCTGCAGGATCTCCGCCACCGCGATGCCGAACGAGCCGGCATTGCCGGCATCGAAGGCGGCCTTCCATTCTGCATAACCCGGCAGGTAATCCTGATTGGGCGCGGCAGTGCCGACGTGTTCGGCAGCGCTGCGCTCCAGGGTCTGCGCGATCACCGGGATGTGCAGCAGCGCGTCCAGGATCCCAGCGGGCAATCCTGCGTGACGCACCTGGATGTCGCTGATGCTCACGTGCAGGATCTGGCCGCCGTGGGGGTGCACATCGATCTGGTTGATCAGCAGCAGCGGGGCCTCGGTTGCGGTGCGCCCGCGGCAGCGCCAGAGCTGGCCGACCGCATAGACGGGGGAGGTGGTGTCAGGCATCGGGTACTCCACGATCAAACCGCAATGATGCAACGCGCTTGCGGAGATGGCGACTCTGCCGGCATGCCGGGGTTGGTCCGGCGTTCGACCCGAGGTCTGCGCAATCGCGCTTCGCCCGTCAGACGATGTTCGCAGGTACGGTGTTGCGTGCTGGCAGCGTCCACGCGTGGATGAGTCCGCTTGCGGAGCGCGGAGAGGGCCTGGATCGCCGCATCTGGCTGAATGCCAGCATGAGCCAACAGTGCCGCAGTGCACGCAAGCCATGTCAAAATAGCGATTCTTTAACTTCCTCAACTCCCTGCCAGGATCGCAAGGACCGTTTGCATGCGCACCTTGTTCCGCCCCTCATTGTGGGCGCTCGCCCTCGTCTGTAGTCCTGCCTTGAATGCCGCATCGCGGCCCACGGCCGTGCCTGCGCGCGCGCCCGTGGCTGCGACTGCCGCAGTTGGCACCGATGCGGTGGCCAGTGACCCGGCCGTGCCACTGCCGGCCACGCTGAAGTCCGGCATGGGCTACCGCGCGTTTGCGCAGGCGGTGATGGAGCAGGGCTGGCAGCTGGTGGATCCGCTTGCCGCCGACAGCTGCATGGCCGCCGGCGATTGCGCCGTCGAGTTCATCGCACCCGGCGGCAGTGCACGCCTGCAGGTGCAGGTTGGCTCGCAGTCCGGCGCGGCGGTGGTCAGTGGCTGGCGCGCGCAGCAGGTGCCGCTGGATCGCATCGGCAACCCCACCGCAGCGGCGGTGGACAGCAAGGCTGCGCCGGCCGCGTCCAAGGTGGCCGACAACCCGCGTTAAGCGCAGTGCGCCGGCGTCTGAGGCGCGCGGCGTATCATGGCGCTGCATGCGCTGCGGCCTGCATCGGTGGCGCGCGTCAGCGCCAGCTGCGTCTTTCCTGATCCCGAGTCCAGTCCCGCATGACCTCCATGAAGAGCATCGATCCTGCCGATCTGGAAGCGTTGTTCGATGCGGTGCCGGACGTGCTGTTCTTCGTCAAGGATCGCGAGGGCCGCTATACCCACGTCAACCAGACCATGCTGCGGCGCCTGGGCCTGAAATCGCGCAAGGAATTGATCGGCAAGCGCGTTGCCGAGGTCTATCCCAGCGGGCTGGGCGCCAACTACGCCAATCAGGACGAGCAGGTGCTGGCCGGGGAAGTGATCGACAACCTGCTGGAACTGCATCTGTTCGCCAACCGCGAACCGGGCTGGTGCCTGACCTGCAAACGTCCGCTGCTGGTCGATGGCAAGGTGCAGGGCATCATCGGCATCTCGCGCGATCTGGGGCCGCAGGACGGGCACGAATCGCAGTACGAAAAACTGCGGCTCGCGCTGGCGTACCTCAACGCCAACTACGCGCAGAACGTGCGCATGCAGGCGCTGGTGGAGATCACCGGGTTTTCGATGTCCAAGCTGCAACGCTCGTTCCGCAAGGTGTTCCAACTCACCCCGCAACAGGTGCTGGCCAAGCTACGCCTGCAGATGGCGATGCATCTGCTGCACGGAAACAAGAGCCTCACCGAAATCGGGCATGCCTGCGGTTTCAGCGATCAGAGCGCCTTCGCACGGCAGTTCAAGCTGGCGGTCGGCATGACGCCACGCGAGTACCGCGCGCTGGCGAACGCGGCGCAGTTTCCTGCCGAACCGGCTTAGCGGATCCGACAAGACGACTGCTCAGCTGCTGAGTTAGCCGAGCACGGCTCCTCTGTAATGCTTGCGGGGAACTGCGTGAATCCATCGGGATTCCGGGTTGCAGTTTCGTTTGGTAGATGCAGTCGAAAGCTTGGTTCGTCGAGTGTGCGGCGCCCCCACCGCTTGCGGGACACGCCGTGAATCCGTCCATGGAGGCTCGGTGGCGGCATCCATGCCGCCACACGGTCCCGCAAGCGGCGAGGGCACCGCACCAGATAGTTGGTCGGCTGTTTTCCTGAAAGCTTGTTGCTCAGCCTGGGCAGAAGAGAAGTTGGTAGGTCACGTGTTGAAAGCCTGTCGGCTACCCCGCTTGCAACGGAGAGTCGTTAAGAGCTGGTCGCGCCCAGAGCAATCCGCCCAGCGCACTGCATGCTCTTGCTTGCAACCGTGCACACCGACCCTCTCGACGGGTCCTTGCCCGCCCGCCGTCGCGGGACCTTACGCGGCATGGATGCCGCGTAAGAGCCTACACGGACGTACTTGCGGCGTGTCCCGCGAGGGTGGGCGGGCAAGGGCCTCGCAGCCAAACCGCAGCCCGCCGCTCTACTGCCGACCTGGTCGCGCGCACCGACACCCCAAAGACACGACCGAGCAACGACATAAAGACAGCCAGGATTCCAAGTCGCAGCATCGTTTAGTAGACGCGGCCAAAAGAATGGCTGAAGGCCGGCCGTTGCACAGGACGCGTTGATCTACTGCTGAAGATGAGTTGCTACCCGCATCAACGACTTGGGCGCGAACGACGTGGAGTCGTTCGCGCCCAAGCCTGTGCAGCCTATGCGGATGCGGTTACGCCAACATGCGCACCTTTGGTTCGCGTGCCCACTGGCGGGTCTTGGCGGCAGTGATGAATGCCTTGGTATCTGCCGCCGCGATCACACCCGCGTCCTTACCGACATTGCCGGCCTTCAGCAGCAGCTGCGCGCCATCGTCGAAGGCGATTGCCTTCAGATGCGCCCACGCATTGCTGACAAAATCCAGCGCCGCCGATTCGCGTGTCAGCGCCTTGGCAGCTTCCGACGACAACACCACTGCCACTGCATCGAACACCACCGAGGGTGTGCCGGCCAATTGACCATCTGCAGCCAGTTGCTTGCCGTCGCTGAGCTTGGCGCCGCCCAGTTTCGGCGCAACGATCTTGACCGTAGCACCGGCGGCTTCGGCGGCCTTGCGCACCTCCTTGATCGTCGCTGCATCGGAGCCATCGTGAATCAGGATGCCGACCGTGCGGCCCTGCAAGGTGTCCTTCATCTTGCCGATCAGCTGCAAGGCAGGCGACAGCGGCATGTCGGTCGGTGCGACCGCAGCCGGCGGCGCCGGCGGCAACGTGGTCATGCCCATGCCATCGGCCACACGCTGTGCCAGCGTCGGGTCGATGTGACGCAGGTGACCGACGATGGCTTCACGCACGTGCGCGGTCTCCACCTTGGACAACTCGAACACCAGCGCCGATGCCATATGCGCCTGTTCCGGTGCGGTCTGGCTGCGGAAGAACATGCGTGCCTGGCTGTAGTGATCGGCAAAACTTGCTGCGCGTACGCGGCCCTTGGCGCCGTCTTCGGCCGGTGTCGCATGGCTGGGGAATCCACGCAGCGCCTCACGCGGTGCATCGGCCTGCAACGAGCTGGGTTCGTAGGCGACACGGCCCTTGGGGACGCCCATCTGCATATGGCCGTCGCGCTGGTTGTTGGCGAACGGGCACTTGGGCGCGTTGACCGGGATCTGGTGGAAGTTCGGTCCACCCAGGCGGCTCAGCTGCGTGTCCAGATACGAGAACAGGCGGCCCTGCAGCAGCGGATCGTTGCTGAAGTCGATGCCGGGCACGATGTTGGCCGGGCAGTACGCGACCTGCTCGGTCTCTGCGAAGAAGTTGTCCGGCCAGCGGTCCAGCACCATGCGGCCGACGATCTGCAGCGGCACCAGTTCTTCCGGAATGACCTTGGTCGAATCCAGGTGATCGAACGGGAATGCATCGGCTTCCGCCTCGGTGAACAGCTGCACGCCCAGCTCCCACTCGGGGAAGTCGCCGCTCTGGATCGATTCGAACAGATCGCGACGATGGAAGTCCTGATCGGCGCCGGCGATCTTCACTGCCTCGTCCCAGATCGTGGACTGCAGGCCGAGCTTGGGGCGCCAATGGAACTTGACGAAGGTGCTGTCGCCCTTTTCATTGAGGAAACGGAAGCTGTGGATGCCGAAGCCTTCGATCATGCGCAGCGAGCGCGGAATGGTGCGATCGCTCATCGCCCACATGATCATGTGCATCGACTCGGGGCTCAGCGAGATGAAGTCCCAGAAAGTGTCGTGCGCACTGGCAGCCTGCGGGAAACCGCGGTCCGGCTCCATTTTCACCGCGTGGATCAGGTCCGGGAACTTCATCGAATCCTGGATGAAGAACACCGGGATATTGTTGCCCACCAGATCCCAGTTGCCTTCCTTGGTGTAGAACTTCACCGCAAACCCGCGCACGTCGCGCGGCGTGTCCACCGAGCCGGCACCACCGGCAACGGTGGAAAAACGCGTGAACAGCGGCGTCTTTTCGCCGACTTCGGTGAAGATCTTGGCAGTGGTGTACTGGCTCAACGACTTGGTCAGCTCGAAATAGCCATGCGCCGCGCTACCGCGTGCGTGCACGATGCGCTCGGGGATGCGCTCGTGATCGAAGTGGGTGATCTTCTCGCGCAGGATGAAGTCTTCCAGCAACGTCGGCCCGCGCGGCGTGGCGCGCAGCGAGTTCTGGTTGTCGCCAACCGGAATGCCCTGGTTGGTGGTCAGCTGCGGATGCGTGCCGCCGGCCTTCTGATGCAATTCATCGCCCGTGCCGCGCAACGTTTCGGGAGTTGCGCTGACAGCAGCGGTGGACGGAAGTTGCGCGGACTTGCTGGGGGACTTGGGCATGGGACTCCACTCTGGCGGGCTTGAAATGCGGGCTGATCCACTGAGCCTGGGAGGGGCGCTGTTAAGTGCATGTGTCTGCATGCGAACGAATACTCACATGCAGCCGAAAGTTTGCACTGGATCGCAGCCGTCCGATGCGTCGGTCACGCAATGTGCCGACGCACGTCTGCAAGCGCATGCAGCGAACGCGACCGTTACATGCCGACTACAGCAGATCCAGCGGCTGCTTGCGCGTCGGTGGCGGGAACGCACGGTCCAGTTCGGCAAGGTCCTGCGCGTCCAGGTGCAGCGTGCACGCAGCTGCATTCGCGCGCACATGCGCGGGCGTTCCCGATTCGGGAATGGCAATGACCTGGCCGCTGCGGATCGCCCATGCCAGCGCTACCGCAGTTGCGGCCACGCCGCGTCGCTCGCCGATCGCGTGCAGTACCGGGTGATCCAGCAATGCGCGGCTGCCTAGCGGCGAATACGCCATTACCGTCACCTCGTGCTGTGCGCACCACGGCAGCAGATCGAACTCGATGCCGCGGCTACCGGCGTGATACAGCACCTGATTGACCAGGCAATGCTGCCCGCCCTCGATCTCCCACAGCTCCTGCATGTCCTCCACATCGAAATTCGATACGCCCCAGTCGCGGATCTTGCCGGCATCGCGCAAGGCCTCGAAGGCATCGACCACCTCGCGCAGCTCGCTGCCGCCGCGCCAGTGCAGCAGATACAGATCCAGCGTGCGCACGCCAAGCCGCTGCAGGCTGGCCTCGCAGGCACGCGCGATGCCGCGCGCGCTGGCATTGCTCGGCAGGACCTTCGATACCAGATAAGGCCGCTGCGCGCTGTCCATGGCCTGGCCGATCAGTTGCTCCGACCGTCCATTGCCATACATCTCGGCGGTGTCGATCAGGCGCATGCCCAATTGCTGGCCTGTCTGCAGCGCATCGATCTCCTGCTGCGGCGGGTGTCGTCCCTGGCCCAGGTTCCACGAGCCGAGCCCGAGTGCCGGCACGCTGCGTCCGTTGCGCAGGCGCACCGTGGGGCAGGGAGATGAGGTGGAAACGGACATGGGTGGCTCCTGATGATGCGATCAATGCGAGTGTGACTGTGCCGGCGTTGCTGTCGCGTGCGGTGGTGTCAGCGTTGCCTGTGCATCCCAGAACGTGCAGCGATGCCGTTGCGCGAAGTCGGGCGTTGCGCCGATCCTGCCGGGCGACAGCGTCAACGGAGCGTCGCCATCGAAGCGCGGCCATTGCGGACGGCCAGCCCCGTTCGGATCGCCGGTGCGCGCAAACGCGCCCCAGTAATCCTGCAGCGTATTGGCGAAGGCCTGCTGCGCCGGCGTGAACGCCGGCTCGCCACTGAGTACCCACGGACGCTGGAACAGGTACACCAGTTCGGACGCGTGATACGCGCCCAGCGCATGCGAGAACGGCAGGCGCAACAGGCCGTAAGGCGCCTGCGGGTCGTCGAATTCGTACGCATACACCGGCGCGCGGGTGTGCAAGGCCTGGCCCAGCCTACGTGTCGGGCAGGCGAATCCGCCATCGGTGACGATGTCGGCAAATGCATCCCAGCGCGATTGCGCGGCAACGTCCGCGTAGCGCGCCATGATCGCGCTAGGGTCGGCATGCATGCGCTTGAGGCGTGCCTCATAACCGCTGCGCAGGTTGAGCTTGCCGATGTAGGACAGCAACTGCGCAAACAGCCGCCCTTCGTTGCGGTTGGTGCCGATCAGCACCGGCACCTGCGCATGTTGCAGGTTGGCGATCGCCTTGGCGGGCGGCAACGGCAACACCTCGCCGCCGGACATCGGCGCCCACGCATCGCTGCCGGTCAGGCCACGTCGCTGCGGTTTTGCGTCGGCCACGCTGTCGGCAGGCAATGCGCGCAGGCACGCGGCAACATCGCCTGAGCGCTCGCAGCCAAGCGTCTGCGCCATACGCACACCGCCGCGCTCGGCTTCGGCACGCGGCAGGCTGGAATCGCTGGCCAGGCAACTGCCGCTCTGCAGGATTGCGCGTTGGAACAGACCGGCCGCGCCCGGTGCGGCCAGTTGATAGCAGATGCTCCAGGCACCGGCCGATTCGCCGAACACGGTGACGTTGTGCGCATCGCCGCCGAAGGCGGCGATGTTGCGCCTGACCCAACGCAACGCAGCCTGTTGATCGAGCAATGCATATGCGCCTTCGCCCTCGCCACGCAGCGCCGGATGCGCGAAGAAACCGAACACCCCCAACCGGTAATTGGGCGCCACCACGATGACGTTCTGCCGCGCGGCCAATGCACTCAGGTCGTAGTCGACATTGCTGCCCAGCTCCAGCGCGCCACCATAGATCCACACCATCACTGCGCGCGGATGCGCCAGCGCAGGGCCGGGTGGCGCATAGACGTTGAGGGTGAGGCAATCCTCGGACACCTGCTTCTGCCCGAAGCGATAACGCGGCAGGCACGCCGGCCCGGCCTGGGTGGCATCGCGGACTCCCTTCCAGGCGGGCGCCGCCTGCGGCGCGCGAAAGCGCAATGCGCCCACCGGCGGCGCGGCGAACGGCACGCCCAAGAAAACCCGCCCCTGCGCGCCGGCAACACCGCGGACTGCGCCGGCATCGGTCTGCACCACCTCGGCCTGCGCATCGGCCGCGTGCACCAGCGCCGGCACCTCGCCAGGGCGGCGTGGCGCACACGCGGCCAGCGTGCAGGCCACCAGCAGGAGGATGCCGAAGTGTTTCAGCTGAAGCATGCGCAGGTCTGCCGTGTGCGTGAGGACGTCCGCCATCATCTCCACCGCACGTGTAGGGCAGGCAAACGTGTGGTTGGTAGGGCGCCGGCATGAGATGGCCGGGTACACGTGTTGCTGGGGAGTGAGCGGGTATCGCTGCCTGCGGCGCATGTGTACCTACTGGCGCAGTCGTCCTGCATGAAGTGTTGATGCATCCGCCTGCGACGGGCAGATGGCATCGCTATCACCTGGTCGAGTGCGGTGCGATGAGCGCAGCACGCGTCGGAGGGCAATCGTTCATCGCTGCCCATGAAGAGCCGGCTATCGCCTTGGCTGTGGCAAACGCAAAACCTGTGTCGGCTGCAGCGCCGTCCCGTCCCGTCCCGGCAACAAAAAACCCAGCCATGTGACCGGCTGGGTTTCGCGTTTTTACCTGGTGGTGGCGCTTACGCCTCCACGTCGTCCTTGTACGCATCCACCGGGATGCAGGCGCACATCACGTTCTTGTCGCCGTAGACGTTGTCCACGCGTGCCACCGGCGGCCAGTACTTCTGCTGCTTGAGGCTGGGCAGCGGGAAGGCGGCCAGTTCGCGCGGGTAGGCGTGGGTCCACTCGCTGGCCGACACCTGGGTGGCGGTGTGCGGGGCGTGCTTGAGCGGGTTGTCGTCGCGGTCCAGGCGGCCGTCTTCGATGGCGCGGATCTCTTCGCGGATCTGGATCATCGCGTCGATGAAGCGGTCCAGTTCGTGCTGCGATTCGCTTTCGGTCGGCTCCACCATCAAGGTACCGGCGACCGGGAAGCTCAGCGTCGGCGCGTGGAAGCCGAAGTCGATCAGGCGCTTGGCGATATCTTCGGCACCGATACCGCTGGTCTTTTCCAGCGGGCGGATGTCGAGGATGCACTCGTGCGCCACCAGGCCGTTGCGGCCGGTGTACAGCGTCTTGTAGTGCGGCGCCAAGCGCTTGGCGATGTAGTTGGCATTGAGCAGGGCCACCTGGGTCGCCTTGCGCAGGCCGCCGCTGCCCATCATGGTCACGTACATCCAGCTGATCGGCAGGATCGAGGCCGAGCCGTAGGCCGCCGCGCTGACCATGCCGCCAATGCGCGAGGATTGTCCACTCCCGCTTTCGGAGTTGAGTCCGCCGCCATGGATGGCGGCAGTTTGACCTTCGCCGGCATGGATGCCGGCACGAGGCAGGTATGGCGCCAGATGCGACTTCACCGCGCAGGGGCCCACACCCGGGCCGCCGCCGCCATGCGGAATGCAGAAGGTCTTGTGCAGGTTCAGGTGCGACACGTCCGAGCCCCACTTGCCGGGTTTGGCCACGCCGACCAGGGCATTCATGTTGGCGCCGTCGGTGTAGACCTGGCCGCCATGCGCATGCACGGCTTCGCAGATCGCCACCACGTCCTCTTCGAACACGCCGTGGGTGGACGGGTAGGTGATCATCAACGCGGCCAGACGCTCGGAGTACTTTTCCGCCTTGGCGCGGATGTCGTCGACATCGACATTGCCGTTGGCATCGCACTTGGTCACGACCACGGTCATGCCGCACATCTGCGCCGACGCCGGATTGGTGCCGTGGGCGGATTCGGGAATCAGGCAGATGTCGCGATGCGCTTCACCGCGCGCGCGGTGATAGGCACGGATCGCCAGCAGGCCGGCGTACTCGCCCTGCGCGCCGGAGTTGGGCTGCAGGCTGACCGCGTCGTAGCCGGTGCATTCGACCAGCATCGCTTCCAGCTCCTCGATCAGCTGCGCGTAGCCGGCCGACTGCTCGGCCGGGGCCAGCGGATGGATCGCGCCGAACTCGGGCCAGGTCACCGGGATCATCTCGGCGGTGGCGTTGAGCTTCATCGTGCAGCTGCCCAGCGGGATCATGGTGCGATCCATCGCCAGGTCCTTGTCGGCCAGCGAGCGCATGTAGCGCAGCAGTTCGTGCTCGCTGTGGTGGGTGTTGAACACCGGGTGTGTCAGGAACGCGCTGCTGCGCAGCAAGCCCTGCGGCAAGGCGTCGGCGGTGGCGGCATCGAGCGCGTCCACATCCGCCTGCGCGCCGAACAATGCGGCCAGCGCGACCACATCGGCGCGCGTGCTGGTTTCATCCAGGCTGATGCCGACCGCTTCGCTGTCGATCGCGCGCAGGTTGATGCCGGCGGCGCGGGCCTTGGCGTGGATGGCGTCGGCATCGATCGCCTTGACGTGCAGGGTGTCGAAGAACTGCTCGCCCACGGTGACACCGGCGCCGCGCAGGGCAGCGGCCAGGATCGCGGCAAGGCGATGCGTGCGCCGCGCGATGCGGGTCAGGCCCTCGGGGCCGTGGTAGACCGCGTACATCGAGGCCATCACGGCCAGCAGCACCTGCGCGGTGCAGATGTTGGAGGTGGCCTTCTCGCGGCGGATATGCTGCTCGCGCGTCTGCAGGGTGAGGCGGTAGGCCGGGTTGCCGGCGGCATCGATCGACACGCCGATCAGGCGGCCCGGCATCGAGCGCTTGTAGGCATCGCGGCAGGCCATGAACGCGGCATGCGGGCCGCCGAAGCCGAACGGCACGCCGAAGCGCTGCGAATTGCCGACCACGATGTCCGCGCCCCATTCGCCGGGCGCGGCGATCAGGGTCAGCGCCAGCAGGTCGGTGGCCACCGCGACCAGGCCGCCTTGTGCATGCACCGCATCGGCCAGCGCGGCGTGATCGCCGATGTGCCCGAAGCTGTCCGGGTACTGCAGCAGCACGCCGAAGCACTCGGCCTGCAAGGCCTCTTCCGGCGTGCCGACGCGCAGCACGATGCCCAGCGGCTCGGCGCGGGTGCGCAGCAGTTCCAGCGTCTGCGGGTGCACCGCGTCGTGCACGAAGAAGGTGTCCGACTTCGACTTGGCCGAACGCTTGGCCAGCGTCATCGCTTCGGCCGCGGCAGTGGCTTCGTCCAGCAGCGAGGCGTTGGCGATCTGCATGCCGGTGAGGTCGGCGCACAGGGTCTGGAAGTTGATCAGCGCTTCCATCCGGCCCTGCGAAATCTCGGCCTGGTAGGGCGTGTAGGCGGTGTACCAGGCCGGATTTTCCAGGATATTGCGCAGGATCACCTTGGGCGTATGGGTGCCGTAATAGCCCTGGCCGATGAAGCTGCGCTGCACCTGGTTCTTGCTGGCGATGGCGCGGATCTTGGCCAGCGCCTCTTCTTCGGTGATCGCCTCGGGCAGCGCCAGCGCCGCTGGCGACTTGATGTTGCCGGGCACGATCGCATCGGTCATCGCATCCAGCGAGGCGTGGCCGACCACCTCCAGCATCTGTGCGATTTCTGCGTCGTTGGGGCCGATATGGCGTTCGACGAACGCACTGTGGTGTTCGAGGTCGCGCAAGGAAGACGTGGTCTGGGACATGGCGGGCATCCGGGGCAGGTGGCAGACGAATGGTCGACGGCCGCCGGACCGGCGTGACGCGCGCAGCGCATCACCTCCTGTCGCAGCGACAGTCTTCCTCGCGCCCCTCTGTCCTTTTGCCTGAGAGTTTAAGAACGCGGCATGGCGCTGGGCCTGCCTGCGTTCCGTGCCCCTTCGGCGCCGGCATCGGCCGGTCTCTCCAGAGTTGTACTGCGGATGGTATCGGGCCTGAGCGATTACGGGCTGTTGCGCCTTCGGCAGCGGCAGTGCCGCTTCTCCCACCGTGTTGCCGGCCGATTATAGCCTGCGTGCGCACGCGCCGGAGCGCACGCGGCAGGCTATGCGCTCGGGTTTGCTTAACCTTGCAACGGCGAGCGCCTATCATCGACGCCCTTGTGCTCATCCCGACGCCGCCCCCAGGGCGGCGCCGGCGTGCGTCCCCCCGATGCACCACGTTTCGGATCCCTGCATGACCCCCACCACGCCTTCCACCCGTCGCATGGCGCTCCTGCTCGCCGGGTTGGCGATGTTCGGCCCGTTTTCCATCGACACCATCTTCCCGGCGTTCTCGCGGCTCAGCCGCAGCCTGGCGGTGGACGAGGTGGCGATCCAGCAGACCATCAGCGTCTATCTGCTCGCCTACGGGCTGATGAGCATCGCGCACGGCCCGCTGTCCGATGCCTGGGGCCGCAAGCGGGTGATCCTGGGCGGGCTGGTGCTGTTCATCGCCGGCTCGGTGGGCTGCGCGCTGTCGCAGGACCTGCCCACCCTGCTGGCGTTCCGCGCGCTGCAGGGGCTGTCGGCCGGGGTAGGCATGATCGTCGGGCGGGCGGTGATCCGCGACCTGTTCCAGGGGGCGGATGCGCAACGGCTGATGAGCCAGGTGTCGATGATCTTCGGCATCGCCCCGGCAATCGCGCCGATCATCGGCGGCTGGATCCTGCTCAGCGGCGCCGGCTGGCCGCTGATCTTCTGGTTCCTGGTGGCGTTCGGGCTGGTGCTGCTGGTGGCCACGCTGACCTGGCTGCCGGAGACCCACCCGCCGGAGGCGCGCACGCCGCTGCAGCTGCGCCGCCTGATGCACGACTACGTGCGGATCGGCTTCAACCCGCGTTTTCAGCGGCTGGCGGCGGCCGGTGCGTTCAACTTCGCCGGCATCTTTTTGTACATCGCCTCGGCGCCGGTGCTGATCATGCGCCACCTGCACCTGGGCGAGGGCGACTTCGCCTGGCTGTTCATTCCCACCATCGGCGGCATGACCCTGGGCTCGTTCCTGTCCGGGCGCATGGCCGGCAGCATGGACCCGGTGCGGCAGATCCGCATCGGCTTCATCTGCTGCGGCGTGGCGGCGCTGGCGAACCTGGGCTACACCATGACGGCGGCGCAGATCGCGCTGCCCTGGGCGGTGCTGCCGATCTTCCTGGCCGGCGTGGGCATGGCGCTGATCTTCCCGATCCTGGCGCTGGCGGTGCTGGACATGTACCCGCACCAGCGCGGCCTGGCCTCCTCACTGCAGGCCTTCACCCAGCTGATGACCAATACGCTGGTGGCCGGGGTGCTGTCGCCGCTGCTGAGTGAACACCCGCGCCATCTGGCGATCGGCATGACCGGTTTTTTCCTGCTGGGCTGGCTATTCTGGCGCTGGGAACGCCGCAGCGGCCGCCGTCTGCGCCGCCGCCAGGCCGAGGAGGCAGTGCCTCTGGAGCCGGCCGACCATCTCTGACCTCACAGGAGCCTGCATGTCCACCGATTCCAAGCTGCGCCGCGACGCCCGCAAGCGCGCCGCCGAGCGCCAGCGCAACCAGGCCGCCGCCAATCCCGCGCCGGTTTCGCCGATCGAGCCGCATGCCGAACTGCGCGACCAGCAACGCACGCTACTGGCCGGCATCGTCCGCCGCGACGGCGAATGGGTGCTGGGCATGGACGGCCGCATCGCCGGCGAAAGCACCAGCGCCGCCCAGGTGCTGGCCCTGATCATGCGCGCAGCCGAGCTGCACGAGCGGCAGGGCACGCCGGTACGGCTGACCTATTCGGACGCGCTCAAGGACGCGGCGCATGCCGAGGCGGCCGCCGATGGCAGGGATTTCGAGGCGTTCCGGATCGAGTTCGCGCAGAAGCTGGTGCCCGCGCGCACCAACTGAGGTCATAACGCAGCGGTGTCGGCGACGCCGGCTCCGAACACGGCCCATTCCGCGTCAGCGGGCCGTGTTCGGTGCTGACCTGCGCCAGGGCTTGGCTGCGGATCAGCCGGCGCGCTGGATCAGCGCGCCGGAGCCTGTCGCTGGACGTCCTGCTGCTGCGCCTGTTCCTGCGCGGCGGCGTTGCGATCCTGCGCGGCGCCCACTGCCTGCGCGCGCTGCAGGCTGTGGTCCACCGGCGTCTGCTGCGCGGCCTGGGCATCGAAGGGTCCGCGCAGGTGCGCCGGCGAATCCAGCGCTCCCTGGACCACGAAGCCCTGTGCCGGGTCGCGGCCGAGCACCACGTGGTCGACGCGCTGCAGCCCGTGCTCGCGTGCGGCCACCAGCGCGCCGGCTGCCAGGCGCTCGCTGTCCGCATCGGGTACGCGGCCGCGCGCGGCCTCCAACTGCTCCACCGCTGCGGTGCATTGGCTCAGCAGCGCATGGTCCGGACTGGCCGGATTGCGCGGATCCGCCGCTGCGGTTTCCGCAGCCGGCTGGCGCGGAAGCGCCTCGGCGTCGATGCGCTGCAAGCGGCCGTCGTATGCCCCATCGGCGCCGTCGGCGATGCGCTGCAGCCGCTCGACGAACGGATACGGCTCGCCGCCCACATTGCGGGCCATCGCGATCGCGAAGCGTTCGGGTGACTGCGCTGCGGCGTTGCGGTCGCCGACCAGCGCCGTCAGCGAGCTGCCGCCGATCCTGCCGGCTTCGACGCTGGCCTGGGTCTGCTGCATCAGCGCCTGCATCTGCGCCTCGCTGAAGGCCAGCGTGGTCTTCTGCCCTGGCGCAATCGCACCGGTGCCCGCCATGTCGCCGCTCAGCGCGCTGTTGAGATTCTGTGCAATCGCCTTTTCCTCGCTGGCCTCGTTGCGCCCGCCCAGGCGTTGCAGCAGCCCCGGCGCGGCGACATCGCCATCGATCTCGAAGCGGTAGCTGCGTTCCTGCACGCGTTCGGTGTCGTTGCCGTCGTACTGGCGCACGATCGTCAGCGGCACGTTGCCGCCGTATTGCAGCTGCTGTACCACGGTGTAGCCGTCCTGGCCCGGTGTGCTGATGCGCACCTGGCTGCCCTGATTCCGGTTGCCGGCCACATCGGCGCTGAGCGGGCCCAATTCCAGCTGCAGACGCTGCTGCGAGCTGAAACTGATCCGCTCCACCGTCTGTAGCTCATCGACGCCGGGCACGCCCGGTGCCATCTTGCCCTCGCGTATGAACGCGCCCATGGCTGCGCGCGCACGCGGATCGGCCAGGTCGAATTGCGCGCTCTCCACACGCGACTGGCCCAGGGCGTCGGCGCGCCCGAGCAGGGCCTGCGCCGGTCCCACCTTGACGCCAACGGCGTTCACTGCCTCGATGGCTGCGTTGGGCCCGGTCACCACACGCACATGGCGCTCGTCCACCCGCTCGATCAGGTAGCTGCGGCCGCTGGCTTCGGTGATCTCGCTTTGCATGGTGAGGTGTTGCAGGCTCGCCGAGGCGTCGCGCTGGGTGTAGGTCTGGGCGTCCATCACCGCGCGCGCGCCGATCGGCAGGCTCTCCGGCTGCAGCGGATTGACGCGGGTGGCCGCCTCTGCAGGCTGGTCGGCACCGGGCAGCGTCAGTGCGTAACGCATGCGCTGCCCGGCACTGGTGCTGGTCTCGATGCTCAGCTTGCTGTCGCCGAGCTTGGTCTGCAGGCGTTGCTGCTGGCCGGTGTTGGCGTCGGCCTCGAGGTTGAAGGTGGTGGTCTTGGCCTCGGCGTCGCTGAGCTTGCCCAGGCCGAGCGAGCGGCTGCTACGCAGGCTGTTCTCGCCCAGTGGCTGCGTCGGACTGCCGCTGCTCTGCTCGCTGGTATGGGAATACTTGACCGTCTGATCTTCGGGGCTGAGCTCGATGTTGCTGCCGCCCACTTCCAGCGCGTAGTCGCTGCTCTTGCTGCTGTAGATCGGGTCGAATGCGCGGTCGTTTGCGTCGTCGATGAACTGCTTGTTGCGGTCCGCGTCGCGCGGGTCCGGGCCGGTGGAGGGGTTGTTCACTGGATGCATCCTGCATGCTGCGCCGGTGCAGCGGGCGCGCAGTATATCGCCGGCGTTTTGTGCGTTTATCAAATCAACGTTATGCGGCGGCCAGGGTGAGGGCCGCCGCATACTGCGAGAAGCGCGTGCGTCAGTGCGTTGCGGCAGGCACAGGCGTAGCACTGGCGGCCGCGGGTGCGTTCGCCTGCCAGCCGCACAATTTCCCCTGGTTCTGCTGCTTCAGCCACTCGTTCATCGGCGCGAAATATTCCAGCATCGGGCCGGCATCCAGGCGGTCGTTGCCGGTGAGTTCCTTCAGCGTGGTCTGCCAGGGTTGGCTGGAACCCCGTTGCAGCATCGACCAGAACTTCTGCCCGGCGTCCTTGTTGCCGTAGAAACTGCACTCGTACAACGGGCCTTGATGGCCGGCGGCTTCGCACAGGCCCTTGTAGAACTGGAACTGCAGGATGTGCGCAAGAAAATACCGGGTGTACGGCGTGTTGCCGGGCACATGGTACTTGGCGCCGGCATCGAAGAACTCTTCGCCGCGTGGGTTCGCCGGTGCAACGCCCTGGTACCTGGCTTTCAGTTCCCACCAGGCCTGGTTGTAACGCTCGGGGGGGATCGAGCCGTCGAACACGCCCCAGCGCCAGCGGTCGATCATCAGCCCGAACGGCAGGAAGGCAACCTTGCTCAGCGCCATGCGCATCTGCGAATTGAGCAGCGCCTCGCGGCTGGTTTGCTGTTCGCCCACCATGCCGATCGACTGCAGATACTTGGGCGTCATCGCCAGCACGATGGTGTCGCCGATCGCTTCGTGGAAACCGTCGTTGGCGCCGTTCTGGAACAGTGGCGGCAGCGGGTTGTAGGCCAGGTCGTAATAGATGTGCCCAAGCTCGTGATAGATGGTGGTGAAATCTTCTTCGGTCGGCTTGATGCACATCTTGGTGCGCACGTCCGCACCGATGTTCTGCGTCGCTTCGCCGCCCATGTTCATGTCCCATGCGCTGGCATGGCAGACCACGTCGCGGTCCAGCGGTTTGATGAACTGCGAACGCTGCCAATAGGTGTCGGGGAGCTTGGGCATGCCGAGCGAGGTGTAGAAATCCTGCGCACGTTCGGTCATCTGTTTTGCGGTGCGCAGCTGCGCTTCGCGCTCGGCCTGGAAGCGTGCGCCGCTGCCGCCTTCGGTGCCGGTGGTGCCGGTGGTGCGTGCCAGTACCGCACTCAGGTTGCCCTGATACTGTTTTTCCAGCGCAGCGGTGATGTCCAGGTCGCCGGCACCCGGGTACGGCTGCAGCAGGTCCCACAGATTGCTCCAGTCCTGCTGCCACATGTTGCCCATCAGATGTGCGGGCAACATGCCTCCGGCGAGCTCGCCCTTGTCCTTGCCGTACTGCGTATCGAGCTTGCCGCGCGCATAGCACTGCAGTTGTGCGTACAGCGGCTTGACCTGGTCCCAGAGACGGTCGGTCTCGCTGGCCAGTTGCGCTGGCGGCATGTCGTAACCGCTGCGCCACAGCACGCCGACATCGGCAAAGCCCAGCCCGCGCGCGCCCTCGTTGGCGAGCTCGACAAAGCGCTGGTAGTCCTTGCGCATCGGGACTGCAGTGCCATGCCAGCCCTGCCAGGCATCCAGTTGTTCGGCGTAATCACGGCTGCTTGCCAGCACCTGTTCCAGCTCGCCAAGCTGGCGGCAGCGGCGTTGTTCGCCATCGCCCACGCAATAACTGGCCGCACCATAATCGCCTTCCATCTTGGCGGCGATCCGGGTGAGCTCTGCCAGCTTGGCCGGGTCGCGTGGGGCGGGCAGGGCGCTCATCAATTTCAGCAGTTGCAATGCACGCGCGCTGTCGGCCGACATCGGGGTGCCTGCATACTGCTTGGACTGTCCGATCCAGCGGTCCAGTTGCGCCAGCGAGCGTTCGTTGGCCTTGGCGGCCAGCAGCTGCGAGTCGCCGTTGATATAGGTCGAGGACAACCATTGCGCGGCGGTGAGTTCCGGGTACGCGGCCTTGTACTCGGCGCTGATGCGCGCGACGAACTGGTCGGCGCTTTCCTCCGGCGCGGTTTTGGCGGCAGCGGGCTTGGCGGGCGCTGCCGCGTCCTGACGGCAGGCCGACAACGACAGGGTGCCGGCGGCCATGGCCAGTGCCAGCCACAACAAACGAGGATTCACGGGTGGTCCTTGCGGTGAAGTCCGACGCAGGCTAGAGCGCGTCGGGGTTCACCGCAAGCGCTGTCACGGTGTACGCGACTTGGGTGGGCTGCAAATCCATCTGTGCTCGTCAGAGCAAGTGCCACATTGGCGTGCTCATCGCAGGCGGGCACGGCCGTTACCTGTTTGCCCGCCATGTACTGCCAGTTGCTTCAAGACTGGGGGACCGGTGGCATTGGGTTGATGGAGCGGTGCAGGCGGATCAGTTGCAGAGCGGATGATCTGCCGCTTGGCTGCAAGGCCCCCGCCCGCCCACCATCGCGGGACACGCCGCAAATACGTCCGTGTAGGCGCTTACGCGGCATCCATGCCGCGTAAGGTCCCGCGACGGTAGGCGGGCAAGGGCCCGTCGAGATAGTCGGTGTGCACGGTAAGAGCAGTGCCTGATGCGCGTTGTTCGGAGTGTCGTGCGTCCGAAAATCTTTCCATCGCAAGTTGCGCAGCAAGTCTTCAAAAAAGAATCCGACCAACTTACTGGCGCGGTGTCCTTGCCGGCATGGATGCCGCCAGGGCGCCTCCACGGGAAGATTCACGGCGTGTCGCGCGAGCGGCTAGGGCACCGTGCCTTCGATAAGCCATGCTTGAAGAAATCCAGCTGCATTTATCCCGTGCATTGCGCGAACAGATCGCGCTCGCGCGCATAGGCGCTGGTCTTGACCTGCATCAGACCGAGCACCGACGGAAACAGCGCGTCCTGATCGGTGTACTGGCCGGCACGGTGGCGCAGGCAGGTTTCGTCCAGGCCGCGGTCGCGCGCGAACTCCGGCGAGAACCACATCACCATCGGCACGTGGGTCTGTTCCTTGGGTGCGATCGCGTATGGCACGCCATGCAGGTAGAGGCCTTTTTCTCCGAGTGATTCGCCGTGATCGGAGAGGTAGATCATCGCGGTGTCGTAGTCCTGCAGCCCGCGTAGCGTGTGGATGGCCTGGTTGAGGAAGTGATCGGTATAGGTGATGGAATTGTCGTAGGCGTTGACGATGTTCTGGCGGCTGCAACTACCCAGGTCGGCGGTCTTGCACACCGGTTTGAAGCGCTCGAACTGTGCCGGGTAGCGCTCAAAGTAACTCGGCCCGTGGCTGCCGAGTTGATGCAGCACCACCACACGGTCGCCGGGCTTTGCGCGCACTTGCGCAGCCAGGTCGCTCAGCAGGATCTCGTCCATGCAGCGGCCATCGGCGCACAGCCCTGGCGTGGTGGCATCGTCCAGCTTCTGGATGTCCAGGCCATCGCAGACGCCCTTGCAGCCGGACTGGTTGTCGCGCCACAGCGTGGAAATGCCGGCATGTTCGAGCACATGCAGCAGCGACTGGTGACCGCGGATCATGTCCTCGTTGTAATCGCGGCGGCCGAACGGCGAGAACATGCATGGCACCGAGACCTCGGTGCTGGTGCCGCAGGAATGCATGTCGGGGAAATTGATCACTCCGGCCTGCGCCAGCTCGGGCGTGGTCTGGCGCGCATAGCCGTTGAGGCCCCAGTTCTGCGCACGTGCGGTTTCGCCCAGCACCACCAGCAGCAGGCGCGGACGGCTTCCGGGTGCACGTGGTGTGGCCATGGCGTCGTGTTCGACCGGTTGCTTGGGCGCATGCTTGATCGGCGAATCGGATTTGAGGTTCTGCCGCAGTGCCACGATGTAGTTGATCGGCGTGGCCAGGTAACGCACCTCGCGGTGATTGCGCATCAATGCCGAGACGTCCTGCGACGACAGCATCGCGCCGGCCGCGCCGACCACTGCCACCACCAGCAAGAAGCCGGCGCGGATTGCCAGTGATCTGCCGATGCTGCGTGCTTGCAGGCGCGTGCGCCACAACAGCGTGGCCGGAATCAGGAAGTAGCACAGCAGCGGCAGGATCAAGCCGGGCGTGAGCAGTTCACGCGATTCCTTGTGGTCGGTGTGCAGCACATTGCGCAGCATGTCCGCATCCAGGTAGACGTTGTAGCTGTCCATGTAGTGCGCAGCCAGTGCGGTGGTGAACAGCAGCAGCGTCAACAGCGGCTTGGCGTTCCAGCGCCACACCAGCAGGCCCAGCAATAACGCATGCACGGCCACCAGCAAGGCCATCAACGAGATGGCAAATCCGAGACTGCCCGGATGCGTGGCCATGGCCGTGTGCCAGAACAGCTGATTGCACACCAGCGCGAAGAACAGACTCGACAACAGCACCAGAGTCTCGGTCGAGACCGTCGGTCGCGTCGTCCAGCTCAGTGCGCGCAGGCGCTTGAGCCCACGCGATTGCGGTAGATAGGTACTCATGCTGCATCCCCTGATTGCAACACCACATCATTGGCGCGATGCGGTCGAGCCAGCATCACGCAGTACAGTGCAAGTGCAGTTCCCCAACACACCGCCAGCGACCATAGGTCGTGCGACAGAAAATGCGCGCCGCGTAATTGCTGCGCAATCCCGAATAACAACCCTGCCGCGATGCCCAGCCACAATGCAGGAACACGCCACGCAGGACGCAGTGCTAGCGCACAGAAATACAAAGCCACCCACGCATAACCGGCACTGGCGTGGCCTGCAGGAAAACAACCGGACGCAGCAATGCCGTGGCGCGATTCGAATAGCCCGATCATTGGATGGGTGCCGCCATAACGGCTTAAATCCCATGGGCAATCCATCGCCGTCCACGACTTGAGCAAGGACACAAGCGATGTCGACAAGGCGATTGAGGTCGCGAGATATGTCAATGGCCAGCGCATTGCGCGCAGACGTTGGTTGCACCAAGCAAGCACAGCCAGCACCAATACACCGATGGCTGCAGCCGTGCTCAACCACTTTCCAATTCGATGGACGAGGTCGCTGGTAAACCAGTGGTCTTTCAGTAGCCAGTGTCCGCCTTCCAGTCGATACAGCGCATCGGCAATCCATTGGTCACCGCCGAGGTTCATCAATAGCGCACTGAGCAGTGCCACGCATGCCAGCGGAAGCCACAGGTGCAGAGCAAGAAATCGCGTCTGCAGCAATGCGGAAGAGCGCGCTGATCTCGGCGCGTAAATGGGAAGCGTGGTCATCGAAGAATCGGGCTGGTCGTCATTACCCTGCATCTTCGAAAGCGGCATGTCGGAAAGTGGTCGGACCCGAGTTGCGCGAACGTTAACGTTTATCGGGTATATCAATCCGCGTCGGAATCCGCACTTATCTCCTTTTCATCGGATATTCGTGAGATGCAGCCGGCATGCCATGCCGTGCCGTGTATTAACTGCCATTGATTGCGGTTGGACTCGCCAATATCGATCCGTTGCGCCGGATCGATGCACGCCGGTACCGCCTGCTTGAGGACGAACAGCCAACGGCGCTCAGGTGCGTCTGCAAGCCATTGACCTGCCTTGGCCCACTGCTGCTGCCAACTCGCCTTGAAGCCGAAGTCGGTGACCGGTCGATCCGCCTGCAGCATGTTCTGCTCGCGCCAGGCCAGCATGCCGAGCTCGGCCTGCGGGCCGATGCGCTGTCCCACGCGCTGCATCAAGCCAGCGGCAGAACTGTAAGGGTCCAGTGCCGGCATCAAGCCCAGGCCATACACGCTCCATAGTGCGGCGGTCACCACCACCACCGCGGTGCCGGTGCGCTTGCCACGCGACCATGCAATTGCCGCCAGGCCGATCACGCCCAGGCCGATCAACCAGAGACCCACCGATCGCAGCGAGGCCAACTCCATCCCGCGCTGCAGGGCGGTGTTTTCCGCCCAGTGCAGATGCAGTGCGATACCGCTGCCCAATGCAAGAGCGGCCAGCGCAAGCAGCAGCAGGTAGCCGGTCAGCAATACGCGGACGCCACGTTTGCGCAGCAGCCCGGCCAGAAGCGGTGCGGCGGCGATGCACAGGGCCGGCAGCATCGGAAAGATGTAGACCTCGCGCTTGCCCGGGCTGGCGCTGAAAAACACCAGCACCAACATGCTCCAGGCAAGCAGCAACAGATAGCGCGGGTCGCCGTGTCGCAGCCGCCGCCACCAGGCCGGCAGCAGCCAGGGCAACAGCAGGCAGCCGGGCAACCACAGCGTGGCGATCACCTGCAGGTAGTACCAGGCCGGCTTGAGGTGATGCCAGGCGTGCGCATAACGGGTACCGGTCTGCTTGAACAACAACTCGTGCGCGTAGGCATGCAGCGCCGGGTCGTTGCTCTGCCACAACGCGATGCCCAGCGGACCAAGCCACACCGCGGTCCCCGCCAGGAACGCGGGCAGCACCAGCAACCAGCTGCGCCCGGCCTGTGCGCGTGCCGGCAGCACGCGCCAGTGCCTGCGCGGCAGCGCCATCCACGGCAGCAACAGCAGCAAGGGCAGAAAGCCCACGCCCTTGGTCACCGTGCCCACGCCGGCGGCGAACAATCCCAGCGTCCATGCGCGCCAGTCCGGCCCGCGCAGCAGATGCCGCAGCATCCCCCACAACGACAGCGTGGTCAGCGCCACCAGCACCATGTCGATCTGCGCACGCTTGGCCATCAGGCCGAACTGCAGCACCGCAAACAACGCCAGTACCGCATGCCGCGCCACGCGCCGGTTCCACAACCGCCGCGCAATGTCCCAGGTCAGCCATAACGTGGCGAGCGCAGCCAGCAGCGACGGCAGCAGGAACGCGACCGGCCAGTGCGGCACCAGCTCGTAGCTGGCTGCCTGCAACCACATGAAGACCGGCGGTTTTTCGGCATACAGCTCGCTGCCCCGGTGCGGCAATAGCCACTGACCGGTCGCGACCATGCTGCGTGCGGCCAGCACAAAGCGCGGCTCGTCCGGCGGGTTGGGCTGGCGCAGGCCCAGCCCGGCCAGCAGGCTGACGACGATCAGCAACACGGCGGCGAGCAGTGCGCGCTGGCGGGAAGTGGCGGCGGAGATGGCAGGCGACACGCGCACGCCCCGATCGGTGGGGCGCCACACTATCCGGCAAGCAGGTCGGAATTTTGTCGGAGCCATCCAGAGCGGCTGTGTTCGGCCAGGCTCGGTTAGGATGCGCACATCGTCCCTGCCGGGCCGCCCTGGAAACGCGCTCATGCGGCTGCTGGTCATCGAAGACAATCGCAACATGGTTGCCAACCTGTTCGACTATTTCGAAGCGCGCGGGCACACCCTGGACGCAGCGCCCGACGGCATCACCGGCCTGCATCTGGCCACCACCCAGCAGTACGACGTCCTGGTGCTGGACTGGATGATGCCGCGCATGGACGGCCCGGAAGTGCTGCGCCGCCTGCGCGAGCAGCACCAGTCCGAGCTGCCGGTGATCATGCTCACCGCCCGCGACGAGTTGCCCGACAAGATCGCCGGCTTCCGGGCTGGTGCCGACGACTATCTGACCAAGCCGTTCGCGCTGCCGGAACTGGAGGTCCGCATCGAGGCCCTGCTTGCGCGTGCGCATGGACGCCGACGCGGCAAGTTGTTGCAGGTGGCCGATCTGCGTCTGGACCTGTCTACGCTGGAAGCCACCCGCGCCGGCCAGGTGCTGCACCTGTATCCGGCCTGCCGCAAGCTGCTGGAAGTGCTGATGCAGGCCAGCCCCGCCGCGGTCACCCGGCAGCGGCTGGAGCAATCACTATGGGGCGACGATCCGCCCGATGGCGACATGCTGCGCTCGCATATCTACGAGTTGCGCCGCAGCGTGGACGGCCCGTTCGCGCAGAAACTGATCCACACCCTGCCGCGGCTGGGCTATCGCCTGGCGCCGCTGGAAGGTGCCGGCGATCCGGCTGCGGGCGAGTGCAGCGATGCTTAGGCAGCGCCCGTTGGGCCGCCGCGTGCTGGTGTGGTTGTTCGGCTACACGTTGTTGATGGTGCTGGCGGTGTTCGGCACCGCGCAGTATCTGCACGAGCGCGCAGAACACGGCGTGTGGCGCTCGTTGCTGAATTCGGAGCTGGACAGCATCCTGGATCGCAGTGCGCAGAATCCGGATTACCGCTGGCAGGACTCGGACACCTTGCGGCTGTATCGCGTCGACGGCAGCGCGGCAGTGCCGCCGGTGTTGCGCACGCTGCATCCCGGCCTGCACGACGAGCTGGAAATCGCCGGCCGCCAGAGCGCGGTGATGGTGCGCGACACGCCGCATGCCGGGCGCCTGGCGCTGGTGCTGGATATCACCGACTTCGAGGCGCTGGAGCAGTTCATCACCCGCTGGATGCTGGCGGCAGGCGTCGCGCTGATCGGCATCACCTTGCTGATGGGGACTTATGCGATGGCGCGGCTGGTGCGCCCGCTGGTGGAGCTGGCGCGCGACATCGGCGCGCTGCGTCCGGAGCGGCGTGCGCAACGCATTGCTGTTGGCCCGCAGGGCAGCGCCGAGCTGTACGTGATTGCCGATGCGCTCAACGACTATCTCGATCGCAACGGCCAGTTCGTCGAACGCGAACGCGCCTTCATCGACAGTGCCAGCCACGAGTTGCGCACCCCGCTGGCGGTGATCGGCAACGCCGCCGAACTTGCGCTGGAGCAAGCCGGCACACCACCGGCGGTGCGCCACCAGCTGGAGCGCATCGCCCAGACCAGCGCCGCGGTGGAGCAGTTGATCACCTTGTTGCTGGTGCTGGCCAAGGACCCCGGCCGGCTGACGCGCAGCAGCGATACGCTGCGTCTGGACCAGTTGCTGCCGGAGATCGTCGCCGACCACGCGCATCTGCTCGCCGACAAGGACCTGCAGGTACTCACCGACCCGCTTCCGCCATGCAGCCTCACCGCACCGGTGGCGATCGTGCAGACCGCCATCGGCAATCTGTTGCGCAACGCGATCGAGAACAGCGACCGCGGCATCATCCGCGTCTCGCTATCGGCACCAGGTGTGGTGCGCATTGCCGACCCGGGCCACGGCATGACGCCGGAGGAGATCAGCGCGATCTACGCGCGCCTGGCGCGCGGCAACGCACGCCAGGGCAACGGCATCGGGCTGGAATTGATCGGACGGCTCTGCGAGCATCTGGGCTGGCATCTGAACCTGGATTCCAATGCCGGGCAGGGCACGGTGGCGACGCTGGACCTGTCCGGGGCATTGGCCGCGACAGCGAAGGGCTGATGGGGCAGTCACGCAGGCGGTGACATCGCACGTGGTCGCGCACACGCCGCGTGTGCGGCATCTGCCAGCGCCCGACGGCCGTTTACTGCAGCGTGGCAGCCACTGCGTTGAGTGGACCCATCGACTGATCTCGAGAGCCGCATCCAGCGCAACGCCCCTCGACCACGGCGCGGGCACTCAGGCCGGCAGCAAACCGCGCGCGCTCAACCAGCTGCGCGCATTTTCCGCGTCCTGCTCGAACCAGGCGCGCGTGGATCCCAGCCGGTAGGTGTAGCCCCAGGTGTCCATGTCGGTCATCAGGCGCGCGCTGCCCACGCCCGGCAATTGCTCGGCCAGCAGGATCTGCAGATAACAGGTGGCGTCTTCCTCATCCACCGAATCGGTGGCGTCGGTATGCACAGCCGCGCGCTTGTCGGCCGGCAGGACGATCAGGTGCCCGGCCTCGTGCAACAGCGAATGCACCGGCGTGTCGTCACGCACATAGACATCGCAGCCGATGATGCCGGCTTCCGGTTCGCCCCAGAAACTGCCAGGGATCGGCGCGCCGGCTTCCACGCGATGCAGGCGCAGGCCATAGCGGGCGAGCAGCGCGGCCGGTGCGTCCAGGCCGATATCGCCCACGCACAACACGCTGGCTGGCTCGGGGCTGGGAGAGGAATCGATGGTCACACGCAAAGGCTCGCGGTCGGTTCGGGCCGTCAAGGCGGCACCGTGCAAACACGGTGCCGCAGGGGACGCTTACTTGTCGCCGTCTTCGGGCAAGGCAACCGAAATATCGAGCACGTCATGCTCGCCATCCTTGACCAGATCAACCCGCACCGCATCGGCGTCGATGTTGACGTACTTCTTGATCACTTCCAGCAATTCGCGCTGCAGCAGCGGCAGGTAATCCGGCCCGCCGCGGTGGTTGCGCTCCTGCGCAATGATGATCTGCAGGCGGTTCTTGGCCGTCTCGGCGGTGTTCTTCTTGCTCTTGAGAAAATCGAGCAGGCCCATGCTTACCCTCCGAACAGCTTGCTGAAGAAGCCTTTCTTCTCCACGGATGTGAATCGCATCGGGCGCTCTTCGCCCATGATGCGGGCGACCGCGTCGTCGTAGGCCTGGCCGGCCGGGGACTCGGCATCCAGGATCACCGGCTCGCCCTTGTTGGAGGCGTTGAGCACATCGCCGGATTCGGGAATCACGCCGATGGCCTTCAGCCCCAGCACTTCCTCCACGTCGGTGATGCTGAGCATCTCGCCGCCTTCCACGCGGCCCGGGCTGTAGCGGGTCAGCAGCAGGAAGGCCGGCACGGTCTGGCCTTGCTCGGCCTTGCGGGTCTTGGAATCGAGCAGGCCGATGATGCGGTCCGAGTCGCGGACCGAGGAAACTTCCGGATTGACCACCACCACCGCACGGTCGGCGAAATACATCGCCAGGAACGCGCCTTTCTCGATGCCGGCGGGCGAATCGCAGACGATGTAGTCGAAGCCGTCGGCGGCCAGGTCCTTGAGCACCTTCTCCACGCCTTCCTGGGTCAGCGCGTCCTTGTCGCGGGTCTGCGAGGCAGCCAGCACGTACAGGTTGTCGAAGCGCTTGTCCTTGATCAGCGACTGCTTGAGCGTGGCTTCGCCATGCACGACGTTGACGAAGTCGTACACCACGCGCCGCTCGCAGCCCATGATCAGGTCCAGGTTGCGCAGACCGACGTCGAAGTCGATGACGGCGACCTTCTTGCCGCGCCGTGCCAGCCCGCAGGCCAGGCTCGCGCTGGTGGTGGTCTTGCCAACGCCGCCCTTGCCGGAGGTGACTACGATGATTTCAGCCAAAGGATTTCTCCGAATATTTCTGTGGTTGGGCTGCGTCAGTCCAGCGCAGCGATCTTGATCTGATCCTGCTCCAGCCAGACCTGGACGGCCTTGCCACGCAGGTCCATGGGAACATCGTCCAGCACCTTGTAGTGGCCAGCGATGGCAACCAGTTCGGCGTGGAAGTCGCGGCAGAAGATGCGCGCGTCAGGGTTGCCCTGGGCGCCGGCCAACGCGCGGCCACGCAGGGTACCGTAGATATGGATGCTGCCGTCGGCGATGACCTCCGCCCCGGCACCGACCGTACTGAGCACAGTCAGGTCGCAGTTCTCCGCATACAGCTGCTGGCCCGAGCGCACCGCGTTGCGTTGCATGCGTCCAGGCGCCGGCCGCGCCGCGGGCGCTGCGGGTTCGGCACGCGCCGGTGGTGGCGGGGGCGGCGGCGGGCTCACCGCGGTCGGCTCGTATTGCGCACGGAACTTGGCCAGCAGCGGTACGCCGAGCTGCTGCGAGAGCAGGTCGATCTCGCTGGTGCCGTAGGCCAGTGCCACCGGCAACACGCCGGCATCGCGCAGTCCGTCCAGCAGCGCCTTGGCCGTGGCCAGGTCCGGTACCTGCGACAAACCGCCGAAATCCAGGATCACCGCCGCGCGTCCGAACAATTTCGGCGCGCGGATCACGCGCTCGCGCATCTCGCGCACCAGGCGCGGCACGTCCAGCGTGCGCACGCGCAGGTTGGCAATGCCCACCTGGCCGATCTTCAGTTCGCCGGCCTGTTCAAAATCCACATTCACGCTCGCCACGCCTCAGCTCCCCATCGACGGGTTGTCGGTGGCGGCGGCATGACGCGGCCGGCCGACCCACGGCAGGTGGTCGGGCAACTTGCCGGCATAGGTCTCCTTGACCCACGGATAGCTGCACATGTCTTTCATCAGCATGCTGGCGCGCACCTCGACATCGGCCATGGTGTTCTGGCCGACCTCGCGGAAGCCGAAGCTGCCATGGAACAGCAGCGCCGCATCGGCGCCATGGTCCAGGAACACCTCGCAGGCCAGTTGCGGGTAGCGCAACTCGGTGTAGCTCTGCACATCGGCGTAGAACGCACGCCCGACGCCACCGCCGCGACGGCGGCTGGCGACCACGATGCGGTCGATATAGAAGAATTCCGGGTAACGGTCCCGGAACCAGGCGAAATTGCTGCTGTCATGCGCACTGCCGCTGCCGAACCCGACCAGGAACCCGGCCAGGTTGCCGTCGCGCTCGGCGACGCGGAAATATTCGGCCTGCTCGTAGAAACGTTGCAGCTTGGTTGAATCCAGCGGCAGGATTGCCAGTCCGGCATTGTTGTTCAGGGCCAGGACGGAATCGAGCTCGTGCTCGCGCACGTCGCGGATAACGATCGACATTGGGACTCCGTGGGGTAACGCTCTCGACCCGAAATCGGATCTGCGTCGGATTATTGCATGCGTGGCCTGAAGCGGCGACCCGCTGTGTGCCGCCAGCCAGGCATGAGAGCCGACTGCAGCATGCCGACGCCGGCAGCTCCTGCTACCAGGGCCGTCGCGCCATGCCACGCGTATGCATGACTTCCGGCAAGAGGGCAGCCGCCCGGCGAGCGCCTAAGATGCCTGCATGTTGGGATACCTCAGTCATACGCGCGTCCTGCGCTTCGCCGGCCTGTTCACCTGGGCAATGATCGCCATGCCCTTGGTGTACACCTATTGGCCGGCCGCCGAAGAGGGCGACCACCGCAGCGTGGCCGAAGGCTTGCTGATGTCGGCGTTCTTCGTCGGCTTCGGCGCCAGCTACTTCTGGCTGACCCGCGGCCTGAGCAGCGGCGGCCATGCGCATTGGTACGACCGGCTGATCCTGCTGCTGCTCACCATCTTCGCGCTGGCGGTCAGCTATCTGAGCGGCACCGGGCTGGGCAGCATCCTGATGATGGTGGCGGCCGGGGTGATCCCCTGGCTGCTGCCGCTACGCATCGGCGTGGCCTGGCTGGTGCTCAGCCAGCTGGCGGTGCTGCCGGTGTTCTATTACCTGCGCCCGGACTTCACCCTGTTCGCCGCGCTGATGCAGTCGCTGCTGTACGGCGGCTTTTCGATGTTCATCTTCGTGACCAGCCTGGTCGCGCGCCAGCAGACCGATGCCCGCGAAGAACAGCGCCGGCTCAATGCCGAGCTGCGCGCCACGCGCGCGCTGCTGGCCGAAAGCGCCCGCGTCAACGAGCGCACCCGCATCTCGCGCGAGCTGCACGACCTGCTTGGCCACCACCTCACCGCGCTGAGCCTGAACCTGGAAGTGGCCGGCCACATCACCGACGGCCAGGCCCAGGAACACGTGCGCCAGGCGCATACGCTGGCCAAGCTGCTGCTCACCGATGTGCGCGAAGCGGTCAGCCACCTGCGCGACAGCGGCGCGATCGACCTGGAAGCGGCCCTGCGCCCGCTGGTGACCCAGGTGCCGTCGCTGGACATCCACCTGGACATCGCCCAGCCGCTGACCCTGGACGACCCCGAGCGCGCCCACGTGCTGCTGCGCTGTACCCAGGAAATCATCACCAATGCAGTGCGCCATGCCGGTGCGCGCAACCTGTGGATCCAGGTGCGGCGCGATGCCGACACCGTGTTGATCGACGCGCGCGACGATGGCCACGGCGCCGACACGGTGGCGCCCGGCAACGGGCTGCGCGGCATGCGCGAGCGGCTGAACCAGTATGGTGGGCAGCTCGAGATTCAAACCCGGCGGGGTGACGGCTTCGGCCTGCGCATCTCCGTTCCAGGCGCGCCGGCACTGATGCCTGCGGCCGTGACTCAAGGAGTGTTCTGATGATCCGTGTGTGCCTGGTCGACGACCAAACCCTGGTACGCCAGGGCATCCGCTCGCTGCTGGCGCTGGATAACGGCATCGAGGTGGTGGCCGAGGCCTCGGACGGCAAGCAGGCGGTCGAGCAGATCCCGCAGGTCCAGCCCGACGTGGTGCTGATGGACATGCGCATGCCGGTGATGTCCGGCCTGGAGGCGCTGCAGATGCTCTCGCGCAACGGCACGCTGCCGCCGACCATCATCCTGACCACCTTCGACGACGACCAGCTGGTGCTGGCCGGGCTCAAGGCCGGCGCCAAGGGCTACCTGCTCAAGGACGTCTCGCTGGAACAACTGGTCGGCGCGATCCGCACCGTGGCCGACGGCGGCTCGCTGGTGCAGCCGGCGGTGACCCAGCGCCTGCTGTCGGGCCTGGAGCACATGCGCAACGAGTTCGTCAGCCTGGACCGGCCCGATCCGCTGACCGACCGCGAGACCGAGATCCTGCGGCTGATGGCCAGTGGCTTCTCCAACAAGGAGATCGCCAACTCGCTGGGCGTGGCCGAGGGCACCATCAAGAATCACGTCTCCAACATCCTGTCCAAGCTCGGCGTGCGTGACCGCACCCGCGCGGTGCTGAAGGCCTTCGAGCTGCAATTGGTCTGATCGGCAGCGCAGGCGGCGCGGCGTGCGGCATGGCGGCCACGCGTGCGCGACGCTGCGCGTACGCCAGGGCACCCGGCGGGGTGGTCTGGTCGTTTCCGACCTGATCACGCACGCGGCCGGGAGGCAGAACGTGGCGCCGGCGGCAATCGCATCACACACAGGCATCGCGCGATGTGCATGATAGCTGCGCGCAATCTGACCAAACCCTTGTGCAGGTTGGGGTTGCGCAGTCATGGGCTGCGCGGTTGCGCGGTGGATGACACCGCAAGACCGCGCTACCCGTCGCACAACTGAACATCTTTCTCGAAGCCTGCTAGGATGGCGGCTTCGCTTCACTCAACCCGGCCGTGGGATCGGCCCCGGAGACCTCCTGAATGACCCGTATTATCGAGTTCCTGATCGCCTTGGGGATCGTGGCTGGCTTGTTTGTCGTGGTGGGCTTGGTGTTGCCCTCGGAGCGGCAGATGTCCGAGAGTGTTGAGACCAACCGCAGGATGACGATTGTTTACGACACCGTGAACAGCTTCCGTCGTTTCAAGGATTGGAACCCGCTTGTGCTGCGTGACCCGAAGATCCAGCTGAAGCTGGTCGGCCCGAACGAGGGCAAGGGTGCACGCGTCGAATACAGCTCCACCGAAGGCTACATCGGCGACGGCAGCTGGGAGATCACCAACAGCGTCAAGAACGAGCGTGTTGAGATTTCGATCGACGATCCCACCAAGGGCTACGACAAAGTCACCAACTTCACCCTTGCGCCAACCGGCAAGAACAACAAGAACGTCAAGATCACCCAGGACTACAGCGTCAAGTACGGCTGGAACCTGTTCGGTCGTTATGCCGGCCTGTATGTCAGCCGTCACGTGGGCGACGACCTGAAGCTGGGTCTGTCGCGTCTGGCGACCGCACTGGCCACCGTGCCGAATTTCGACTACCGCGCCCAGCTCGACGGCAAGCCGGTGTTGAGCGATCTCAAGCTCGTCGATGTGCCGGCCGAGGACCTGCTGGTCGTCAACGCGGGCAACATCGATCGTGACAACGAGACGATCAAGAAGTCGATCAAGGACAACCAGGAGTGGATCAAGCGCGTGATGGACGCCAACGGCCTCGAGGCTGCTGGTCCGGTCCGCATCGTGACCACTGACTTCGCTAGCGACAAGTACGCGTTCGACGTCGTGCAGCCGGTCCGCAAGCGTGCCGGTGGCGCGCCGAAGACCGATGCCAAGGCCGACACCGCCAAGGCTGATGCCAAGAAGGATGACGCCGCGGCTGCCGCACCTGTGGATGCAACCCCGGTTGCTGCAGCGGGCGAGGAGTTGAAGGTCAACATCCCGTCGGAAGCACCGGTCAAGTACGAGCGCACCAAGGCACACCGTTCCGCGTTTGCGACCTACGCAGGCCACATGGCCGGCCTGGACGCAGTGCGTAGCTCCCTGCGTGCCTGGGCTGCCACCAACGGCAACGACGTGACCGAGCGTCCGTACGAGTCGTGGAAGGGCGGCGTAGACAAGTCGTTTACGCAGGACGGTACCTACGACGTCTACTGGGCCATCAAGTAATCGTCTCACCACGATGATCTGATCCAGACGAAAACGCGCCGCAGTCCTGCGGCGCGTTTTTTTTTGCGCCACGGCGCTGCAATGGAATCGCCTTTATGTCACTGCTCGAACGTCGCAAGAAACATCCGTCGCTGCTGGCGTTTTGCGGCGCCTTGCTGGCCGCCAGCGCGGTGGGCCTGTCGGCCTATGCCTCGCATGGGGTGGCCGATGCGCTGGTGCAATCGCGGCTGCAACTGGCAGCGCTGTATGCCTTTGGCCACGGTGCCGTGCTGACGGTACTCGGCGCCACCGAAACGCGCGCGCTTGGCCGGCTCGGCCTGTATCTGCTGTTGCTCGGCACGCTGCTGTTTGCCGGCAGCCTGGTCGGCGGCGCGCTGCTGCACTGGCCCACCAGCCTTGCACCGGTGGGCGGCGTCAGCCTGATGCTGGGCTGGGCGGTGCTGGCGATCGGCGCGTTGAGGCGCTGAGCATGCCGCGCCATACCCGCGGATTCGATGTGGAGGCCGCCTTTGCGTACCTGAGCCGGCGCGATCGTGCGCTGGGCGCGTGGATGAAGCGCATCGGCCCGATCACCGCGCAGCCGGGTTGGCGCAAGCCGTTCGATCCGGTGGACGCGTTGGCGCGCGCGATCCTGTTCCAGCAACTCAGCGGCAAGGCCGCATCGACGATCGTGGCGCGGGTGGAAGCGGCCATCGGTGCGTCGCGCCTGCATGCAGACACGCTCGGTCGCATCGACGACGCGGCACTGCGCGCGTGTGGCGTGTCCGGCAATAAGTCGCTGGCGCTGCGCGATCTGGCGCGCCGCGAGCGCGATGGCGAGATTCCCTCCCTGCGCAGGCTCGCCTTCATGGACGAGGAAGCGATTGTGCAGGCGCTGATCCCGGTGCGCGGTATCGGCCGCTGGACGGTGGAGATGATGCTGATGTTCCGCCTGGGGCGCCCGGATCTGCTGCCCGTCGATGACCTGGGCGTGCGCAAGGGCGCCCAGCGCGTGGACAGGCAGGAACAGATGCCCACGCCGAAGGAACTGGCCATCCGTGGCGAACGCTGGGGCCCGTACCGCAGCTACGCGGCGTTTTATCTATGGAAGATTGCCGACTTCAGCGTGGCAGCCAAGGTGCCGACGCCGCGCTCGCAGGAGTAGGGCGTTGGATTGCGCGGTGCGTGCGGCTTGCCGCGCGCATTACGCCGCCGACCAACGCCAGTGCCAGGGCTCGTAGATGATGCCGTAGGGATTGTCGCGCGGATAACTCAGCCGGTAGCCAAAGCGATCCGCGTTGTCGCGCAGCCACGCGAAGGCCGGCGTGGTCTCGAAGGATTCTTCCACCGGCGGCTCGCCGGGCGTGCCGATATCCAGTGCATCGCCGCTGTGGTGCTCGCTGAAGCCGGGTGCGGTGTTGACCGCCAGGATCTGCGGCACCGTCAGGCCGCGCGCCAGCTTGCGTTCGAAGATCGCCAGTTGGTAATCGTGGCTGCGATACCCGGACAACGCATCCAGCAGCACGCCAGCGCGTGCAGCGTCGGCCTGCATCTGCCGCCATGCACGGCTTGCGCCGGCGCTGAGCCACAACGGCCGTGCAAAACGATCGCGTCCGGCAAAGTGCAGGGCAGCAGGTTCGGCCACCAGGCTCAGCCCGGTCTGCCGTGGATACGCCTCCACGTCGATTTCCAGTTGCGCCAGCCGCTGCTGCACGCCGCTGACCGGCAACAGCGTGTTCGTACGGTCCGATGCACGCCCGCCTGGCAGTTCCAGCAGCGCCAGTGCCTCGTCCAGCCCCGGCTCGTACGCCAGTCGCGGGATCAACGGCATCACGCCCTGCGGCAGATGCGCGGCCAGGTAGCGTCCGTCGCGCTTGCGCCGCAGCAGCCAGTCGGCCTGCGCCAGCACGCGTGCATCCGCATTGCCGCGCGCACGCGGCAGGTCTGCCGGCCACAGTTCGATGTCGGAGGTGTTGAGCAGAAAGCGTGGGGAGTTGCGCATCGCCGCAGCTTAGCGGGTGCCACGTGAGGGCTGCCAGTCCGGAGCGGCGCGAACGCTTGCCTGCAGCGATAAAGATGCTCCGCTGAGCGGCGGCGGGGCGGATGCATGCGAGCGGAAGCTGATCCGTTCTGACGATCACTCACGCCTGTGCTTGTTCTCAACCGGGCTTACTTTCAGGCATCGGCGTCCTTGTCGCCCTGCGGCTTCGGCAGGCGCCCGGCCTTGCGTAGCGCATCGCGCAGTACGTATTCGATCTGCGCGTTGAGGCTGCGCAGTTCGTCGTCGGCCCAGCGCTGCGCGGCGGCCAGCACGTCGGCGTTGATGCGCAGCGGATAGGCCTTCTTCTCGCTCACTCGCGCTCCTGGCGGCCGCTGTGGCGGCGCAGGTGCATCACCATCGACACGATCAACACATTCACACCGACGAGCATGCCGATCACCACCGCGTAGATGCCGGCGCGGTTGTCGCCGGCCCAGTACAGGCAGGCAGCACCGATCAGGATGACCAGGCTGATCAGGGCCCAGCGCAGCCCCAGGCCGCGCGCGCGGTCGTCGTCGTCCGCACCGATGGAGGCGGCGATTGCCAACGCAGGCAAGCCGGAAAGCGCGACGACCAACGGCACCATGACATTCATTGCATCACCTCAATACAGCGAGCCGGCGTTGACCACCGGTTGGGTACCACGATCAGAACACAACACGGTGAGCAGGTTGCTGACCATATGCGCCTTGCGCTCTTCGTCCAGCTGCACCACGCCGTTTTTCTGCAGTTCGGCCAGCGCCATTTCGACCATGCCCACCGCACCGGCGACGATGCGCGTGCGTGCGGCGATCACCGCATTGGCCTGCTGGCGTTGCAGCATGGCCTGGGCGATTTCCGGCGCGTAGGCGAGGTGGCTGATGCGTGCTTCGATCACGTCCACGCCGGCCTGGGTCAGGCGCTCGTCCAGATGGCGCTTGAGCTGTTCGCTGATTTCGGCCGGATGGCTGCGCAGCGAGATCTGATCGTCTTCGTGCTGATCGTACGGGTAGCTGGTGGCCATCGCGCGCAGCGCCGCTTCGGACTGGATATGCACGAAGCTTTCGTAATCGTCGACGTTGTAGACCGCCTCGGAAGCGTCCAGCACCTGCCACACGATGACCGCAGCGATCTCGATCGGGCTGCCGTCCAGTTCGTTGACCTTGAGCCGGCCGCTCTCGAAGTTGCGCACGCGCTGGCTGACCCGGCGCTTGGCGTAGAAGGGGCTGTTCCAGCGCAGGCCCGGGTCCTTGACAGTGCCGACGTACTTGCCGAACAGGCTCAGCACCGCCGCCTGGTTCGGCTCCAGCGTGTACAGGCCGGCCAGCATGAAGATGCCCGCCGCCACCACCAGCAGCGCAATCAGGAGCCCGGCTGGAGTCGGGCTGCCGGCCGCCAGGGTCGTGAGAATGAACCAGGCGGCGCCCGCGAACGCGGCGCCAGCGGCGAGGATGACCGGGATGCCCGGCAGTGAGCTGATCGGCTTCTCTTTCATGAGGTGGGTGTCCTTGGGGAGTGGAAAAAAGATATCAAAGTGATATCAGTCGATGCAAGTCGCGCAGCCGGCGGCCATGGTGACGGCCCGTTAGAATGGCGGCCCCCTCCCGATCTGGACTGCGCTCATGACTACTCTCGGCACGCCGTTGTCGCCTTCCGCCACCCGCGTGTTGTTGCTGGGCTCGGGCGAGCTGGGCAAGGAAGTGGCGATCGAATTGCAGCGCTTCGGGGTGGAAGTGATCGCCGCCGATCGCTATGCCGACGCGCCGGCGATGCAGGTGGCGCACCGTTCGCACGTGCTGGATATGCTCGATCCCCAGGCACTGCGCGCGCTGATCGCCCGGGAGCAGCCGCATCTGATCGTGCCGGAGATCGAGGCGATCCATACCGAAACGCTGCTCGCGCTGGAACGCGAGCAGGGCCAGCGGGTCATCCCGACCGCGCGCGCCGCACGCCTGACCATGGACCGCGAGGGCATCCGCCGCCTGGCTGCCGAAACACTGGGCCTGCCGACCTCGCCGTATCGCTTCGTCGACACGGCTGCCGAGTATCGCGAGGCGATCGCCGCGGTGGGCCTGCCGTGCGTGGTCAAGCCGGTGATGTCGTCCTCGGGCAAGGGCCAGAGCACCCTGCGTAGCGAGGCGGACATCGAGGCGGCCTGGGACTACGCGCAGACCGGCGGACGTGCCGGTGCCGGCCGCTGCATCGTCGAGGGCTTCATCGACTTCGATTACGAGATCACCATGCTGACCGTGCGGCATGCCGGCGGTACCTCGTTCTGCGACCCGATCGGGCATTGGCAGAAGGACGGCGACTACCGCGAGAGCTGGCAGCCGCAGCCGATGTCAGCGGCCGCCTTGCAGCGCTCGCAGCAGATCGCGCAGGCCATCACCGACGACCTGGGTGGTCTGGGCCTGTTCGGCGTGGAATTGTTCGTCAAGGGCGACGAGGTGTGGTTCAGCGAGGTCTCGCCACGCCCGCACGACACCGGCCTGGTCACGCTGGTCTCGCAGGAGCTGAGCGAATTCGCCCTGCACGCGCGCGCGATTCTCGGCCTGCCGGTCGGTGCGGAAAACGGCGGCGTGATCCGTCAGAGCGGCCCGTCGGCCTCGTGCGCGCTGCTGGCGCACGGTCATGGCGTGCCGGCCTTCGACAATGTCGCGCAGGCTTTGCGCGACCCGGACACCGCACTGCGCCTGTTCGGCAAGCCGCGCGTGGACGGTCACCGCCGCGTCGGCGTCACGCTGGCGCGTGCCGACAGCATCGACGCCGCGCGCGAGAAGGCGCGGGTAGCCGCAGAGGCAGTGCAGATCCGGCTGGACTGAGCGCTGCGCGGGTCATGGCGCGGTTGCGGCGACCAGCCGCAATCGCGCCACGACACAAGCAACCACCCGACGCGTCAAATCCTCAATCCCGAATCACCGTTGCCGAATCACTGCGCCCCAGCCACATCCACCCAAACCGCATGATGATCGCTGCCATCGGCGATCGCCGCTTCCGGCGTGGCGCTGGCGGGCCAGAAGATGCCGCTGCCGACCAGGGTGAACTGGCGCGAAGGCAGCACGTAGTCCAGCCGCATCGTGCCCGCCTGCGGCCCGAAGTCGCCGGTGACCTGGTGCGGGTCGCCCGCATGGGCAATGCCTTGCGCGGCGTATGCGGCGGTTTTTTCCGGGCCGCCTGCACTGTGCGGCGTGGGGTACTGCAGCACCCGCGGGTGCGTGATCAAGGCGCGGATCGCATCGTGCCGGCCGGCGCCGTCGACCGGGTCGTTATTGAGGTCGCCGAGAATGACGAAGCGCGCATCGGCGGGCAGCCCGCCGCAGCGGCCCTGGTCGTCGCACAGCCAGCTGGCGTCCTTGGGATTGTCCAGATACTCGCGCCAGAGCCGCAGCTCGTCGTGGTTGCGGGCGACGTTACGCTTCTCGGCGCCATCGAACACCGGCGGGGTGGGGTGCGAGACCAGCGCGTGCACCACACCGAGCGGCGTGCGCACCGGCACGTCCCAATGCGATTTGGACGACAGCCGCAGTTGCGCCCAGATCGCGTCGCGATAGAACGCTTGTTTGCTGGACGGGTCGGTCGGGCGCAGCGCACCCGGCAGCGCGCTCCATTTCAGCAACTGGAAACTGCGCACCGCCTGCGTGTCGATCGGGTAGCGCGACAGCACCAGCATGCCGTACTGGCCGGGATGCAATCCGTAACCCCAGGCATCGTTGCCGCGGGTGCGGCCATCGCCACCGACGCTGCCGTTGTTGTCCAGATCCAGGCCGCTCGGCACGCCGGTATTGACCGGGGCCAGGTAGCGATACGGGTAGCGCAACGCTGCGCCGCCGCCCGGCTGGGCGACCTGCAGATAGCGCTGCTGAAACAGATCGGCGGCGCGGTGCTCGGGGTCGAAGTCGAACTCGTTGAGCAGCACCAGATCCGGACGCACCCGCTGCAGCACCGCGGCGATCTTGCGCGCATGCGCGCTGTCGCCCTGCAGTTCGCGCACCAGGCCGCCGGCCTGATCCGAATACAGCGAGGTGTTGTAGGTCGCGATGCGCAGCTGGGCCGGCGCGGAGGCGGCAGTTGCCTTGGCGCTTGTCTCCGGAGAGGTCGCCTGATGGGCGCAGGCGGCGCAGAGCGCGGTCAGCGCAAGCAGTAAGAGAGGTCTGATCATCGCGATATTCTCGCATGTGCAAGACGACAGCCCGATGTCGTCCCGGCGGGGTTCACCCTTCCGGTGCAGCGGCAGGAAGCCCGCGCCATTGGCGGCCGTCGTAGGCCTCCAGCGCGCTGAAGCGGCGCTTGTAGTTCATCTTGGCATGGCCGTCGATCCAGTAGCCCAGATACACATGCGCGCGGCGCTCGCGTTGCGCCCACTGGATCTGCTGCAGGATCGCAAAGGTGCCCAGGCTGCGCGCAGTGGCATCCGGTGCGTAAAACGTATAGACCGCCGACAACGCATGCTCGGTGACATCGGTGACCGCAACGGCGAGCAGCCGCCCAGGCGCATGCGCCACCGCCGGTTCGCGGATTTCCAGGAAGCGTCCATGCGACCAGCCGCCGATCAGGAACTGGTCGAATTCGGTGGCGCCATGCTCGTCCATGCCGCCGCCGGGATGGCGGTGCTTGAGGTACTGCCGGTACAACGCGAGTTGTTCGTCGGTGCGCTCGGCAGCAACCACGCGCACCACCAGGTCCTGGTTGCGCGCCAGGCAGCGGCGCTGGCTGCGATCGGGCCGGAACGCATCCACCGCGATGCGCACCGGCACGCAGGCGCGGCAACGTTCGCAATGCGGCCGGTAGACCAGATCACCGGAGCGACGGAATCCCCATGCCAAGGCCTGCGGATAGATCGCACCCAGACGCGGGTCGTGTGGATCCAGCACCAGGTCGCGCGCACGGCGCTCGGACCAGTAGCCACAGGCATGCTCGCCGGTCTGGAACAGGCGCAGGTCGTCATGGGTGTCGGCGTGGATGGCCATGGCGTCAGGATAGCGCCTGCGCGTCGCAACGGCGGCGACTGTCCGCCGGATGAATACGCCCGGTTGCCGCGTCAACGCGCACGCCGATGGCTCGTTGATGTGGGTGTTGGTGGCAGCGCACGGTGGATCCGGATGCGCCACCCACGCGATGCGGCCCATGCAGGTGCCGCGTGTGGTTCCCACATTCCAGGAGTTTCTCATGACGTCTCGCAAACCGTTTTTCGCACTGGCCGTGCTGGCTGCCCTGTCCACCGGCGCGGTGTTCGCCGCTCCGCCCGCAGCCGGCGATGCGCCGCGTCCTGCCAAACTCGACAAGAACGGCGATGGCGTGATCGATCGCAGCGAAGCCGCCGCCGACCCCAGGCTGGCCGCACAGTTCGACACGCTGGACACCAACAAGGACGGCAAGCTGTCGCGCGACGAGCGCCCGCATCATCGCGGCCCGGGGCGCGGTGGACGCGGCGAATGGCTGAGCAAGCTCGACACCAACAAGGACGGCCGCATCAGCCGCGAAGAGGCCAAGGCCGACCCCAAGTTCGCCGCGCGCTTCGATGAGATGGACATCAACAAGGACGGCTTTGTCGATCGCGCCGACCGTGAGCTGCGCATGCAGCAGCATCGCGATGAATGGTTTGCCAAGGCTGATACCGACAAGGACGGCAAGTTGAGCAAGGCCGAGTTCGATGCCGCATCCAAGCAGCGCGGCGAGCATGGCCGCTGGGGTCAGGGCGAGCATGGCGATCACGGCAAGCGTCCGATGCCGGCCAAGCCTGCCGCGGGCAACTGAGTTCATCCAGTCGCTTACCCGGTCGCAGTGCTGCGACCGGGGCAGCACTGACGTCACACGCAGCATGTAAACCGCAACACGCAACAAGGCGCCGATCGACCAACGGCCTCCCGCGCAAGCAGGAGGCCGTTTTTGTTGATTGGAATGGCCGCACTTGCCGCATGCGGCGATGAGCTCACGCCGGGATCAGAGCATCCCCAGCTTCATGTAGTGCCGCACGATGGGCAGCATGACCGCCGCCGTGCTCACCAGCATCGCGGCCGGGCTGAACATGCAGCGATACAGCAGCGGTGCCCGCGTGGTGCCGCGTCGTTGCGCATCGCGTTCCAGCATCGGGCGCATGACGCGTGGCAGCACCCGGATGGATTGGTAGTTGAGCACCGCCATGCCTGCGCCCAGCAACAGCAGCGACGTCCATGCGCCGGCATCCAGGCGTTTGAGCAGCAGCGTGCTGCCCACCACCAGCACCGACGTCAACGTGGTGATGTGCAGGAAACGACGAATCGCCGCTGCTTCGGCGGCGGTCTGCGCAAAGCGCAGCAGATACCAGCACGACCAGTACGTGCCGACGCCGGCAACCAGCACGGCGCCGGCGGCGAACAGCGACGGCAGGCCGAGCCAGAGGCTTAGCGCACCAGCGGCGCCACCCCCGCCCAATGCCGAGCCGGTCAGCCCGCTCACGCCTAATTTGCCCGCGCCCCCCATGCCGGTCAGCACGATGGCCGCGCTCGCCGTCCCCGGCGCGGCCAGCAGGGTTGCCGAGGTCACCGCGGTGGCAGAGGCCACGCTGGGCGCGCTGGCACGGGCGAACTCGCCGAACCGGCGCAGCAGCTCGCCGCGCACGCTGGCACGTGCCCGCGACAGGCGCTTGCGCACGGCCGCATCGCTCAGTCCGAGCAGCGAAGCGACCTGCCGCGAACTCTGGCCTTCGCGATAAAACAGCAGCAGCGTCTCGCGGCTCTCTTCGGGCAATGCAGAAATGATGTCGAGCGCGGCGATCTCTTCTTCCACCTGCAGCAACTGGTCGGCGGGCGAGGGGGCCGGGTCGGCGGCCATCGCGATCGCCAGGTCCGCCGCTTCGCCGCTGAGCGCGCGATGCCGGTTGGCGCGCAGCCAGTCGCGCGCCAGGTTGCGGGTGATCTGCCGCAGCCACGGCAGGAAACTGGCCGGCTGATGCAATTGCGCCAGCCGCTGCCAGGCGCGCAGGAAGGCTTCCTGGGCGATGTCTTCGCTGGCGGCGATATCGCGGGTGATCGCCAGTGCGATGGCGGTCACCGTGTTCTGGCAGGCGCGCACGATGCGGCCGTAGGCCTGCTGGCAGCCGGCGGCGGCGACCGGCAATTCGCGTTGCAACATCAGGTCCAGCGTGTCGGTGTGCATCGGCGCAATCCATGTCCTGGTCCCAGCATGACGCAGGCGAGCAGCGGATGTGACCGAGGCGATGGCGGTGGCGCCTGGCGCAGCGCCGGGTGGCTGCGCTCAGTGCGCCGGCTGGATCCGTACACGCACTTCGTCATCCTCTGCGGCGGGCGGTGCGGTGGTGGCGGGCGCTGGCTGCGCGGCCGGCGGTACCACTGGCCTGGCCGCATCCGGGGCATTGCGATGGCGCAGCACCACGAACATGGCGACCGCGCCGATCACCAGCAGCAGCACCAGCCGGATGCGCCAGGCCCAGCTGCGCGCATTGGTGCTCGAGCCGTTTTCGCCGTCGCGGAAGGTGTACTCCACATTCGGCAGGTCGCGGCGGGTGGTGTCGAGCAGGCGTGCGTCGCGCAGCAGATCGCGGGCACGCGGCTGGTCGTCGGCGTGCACGATCCACACCGTGGGGTAGGCCTGGGCGTTGCCTTGTTCGAGATAGCTGAACTGGCCGCTGCGCTTGCTCTCGTAGGAGCGGCCGTTGCTCATGCGCACGTCGATACCGGCGTTGCGCAGGAGATCGGCCACGCCTTCGGCGGTTTCGATACGTTGACTGCTGAAGATCTTGCGCATGCTTAAGGAGTGCCAGCGATTGCCGAGCAGGGCGCGCTGCGAATGCGCTTGCTCAAGCTGAAAGAAAGGAGCGGCAAGGACGTCGATCCAGGCCGGAAAGTGCAGGCGGCCATCAGCATGCCTGCGCGCGACGAACGCGGTGCAGCGATCAACATGGCGAGTCGTTTGCCGGCACCGCGATCGCGCTGCCGTCGGGCACCACGCGGATCAGGCCTTCCTGGGTGGTGCTGGCGACCAGCACGCCATCGCGGGTGAAGAACTGCCCGCGCGCCAAGCCGCGCGAACCCTGTGCGGTGGGGCTGTCGAGCGAATACAGCAGCCAGTCGTCGGTGCGGAACGGGCGGTGGAACCACAGCGCGTGATCGAGCGAGGCCATCTGCACGTTCGGCGTGTAGTAGCTGATGCCATGCGGAAAGGTGGAGGTGCCCAGCAGCTGAAAATCCGAGGCATAGGCCAGCAAGGCCTGGTGCAGGCCGACGTCGTCGCCGACCGGGTCGCTCAGGCGCAGCCACATCTGCTGGAACGGCGGACGCTTGGGCGGCTTGAGTTCGTCGCGCGGAAACACATGGCGAAACTCGAACGGGCCGCCACGCGACAGCCAGCGCTGCACCTTGGCAGGCAGTTTCTCCAGCACCTCCGCCGCCAGCGGCGGGGTGGGTTCGATGTCTTCGGGCGGCGGTACCACCGGCATCGCGGACTGGTGTTCGGCGCCGTCTTCGCGCTGCTGGAACGAGGCCGCGCAGAAGAAGATCACCTTGCCATGCTGGATCGCAGTGACCCGGCGCACCGAAAAACTGCCGCCATCGCGGGTGCGGTCGACGTCGTAGACGATCGGGTGGTCGATATTGCCGGCGCGCAGGAAATAGGCATGCAGGGAGTGCGCCTGGCGGCCGTTGTCCACGGTGGCCTGCGCGGCGGCCAGTGCCTGGCCCAGCACCTGTCCGCCGAACACGTACTTGGTGCCGATGTCGCGGCTTTGGCCGCGGAACAGGTTGTCTTCCAGGCGCTCCAGCGACAGCAGGCTGATCAGTTCGGAGACGACGGGTTCGGCAGTGGCGGACAAAGGGCTGGCCTGGGCGTGCGACGGACCGCGATTATAGCGGGCCGCCCCCTGCGCGCCGTGCGGGAGCGGCGTCAGGCCTTCTGCAGCCGCGCCACCAGGCCGTGCAGGGCGGCCTGCGCATCCGGCGCGTACCAGCCGTCGATGAAGCGCTCCAGCTGGATCAGCTCCGGCGCCAGTGCCGCGCGCAGATCTGCGCGGGCAATCGCGCGCGTGGCCAGCATCGGCTGGCGCGGCAGCTGCTGCAGGTCCTGCAGCCAGGCCACCGCGCGCGCGGTGACCAATTCGCCATCGACCAGTTCGTCGACCAGGCCGATCGTGACCGCCTGCTCGGCCGGCAGCAGCTGCCCGGAGATCAGCAGGCGCTCGGCGCGGTGCGCGCCGACCACGCGGCGCAGCAGGCGCTGGATGCCTTCCGGCGCAGCCAGGCCCACCTGCACCTCGTTCAAGCCGATCGCATACGGTTTGGCGGTATCGGCGCTGCGTGCCATCACCCGGTAGTCGCAGCACAGCGCCAGCACGCAGCCGCCGGCCGGCGCATGCCCGCCGATGGCCGCGACCACCGGCACGCGGCTGTTGGCCAGCGCCTGCGCGGCCTCGAAGAAGGCCGTCCAGCTGGCCAGCAATGCGGCGCGGTCGGTGCCATGCGCCAGCAGGTGCGGCACGTCCATGCCACCGGAAAAGATCCGCTCGCTGCCCGACAGCACGATGCCGTCGGTCTCCTCGCCGGCCTGCTGCACCGCAACGCTCAGGGCCTGGCACAGCGCGCTGTCCAGTGCATTGACCGGCGGGCGCGCCAGACGGATTTCGCGAAGACGGCCATGGTCTAAGATCTGGATGCTCATTCGGGGCTCCTGGAGGTTGGGTCATGATAGACGGCAGTCGAAGCAGGCAGCGCATGTACGCACGCGTGCTCGGTGCATGGGTGATGCTGGCAAGTGCAGGCGCTGGCGCGCAGTGCCTGCCCGAGTTCAAGGGCGGCTGGATCCGCATTCCGCCACCCGGTGGCATGGGCATGGCAGCGGGCTTCGGGCAGTTCCACAATGGCTGTGCGCAGCCGTCGAAGGTCACCGCGGCCAAGAGCAGTGCGTTTGCCGATGTGTCCATCCACGAGACCACGCAAACCAACGGTGTCAGCCGCATGCGCGCGATGCCGGAGCTGGCATTGCCGGCCGGCAAGTCGGTGCCGCTTGCGCCGGGCGGCCTGCATCTGATGCTGATGGAAGCGCGTGCGCCGCTGCAGGAAGGTGCGCAGGTGCCGGTGACCTTTACCTTGCAGGATGGCCGCGAGATCAGGACCACGCTGCAGGCGCGCAAGCGCGCGCCGGGTTCGTAAACGCGCGCAGTGCGCGGCTGAGCGGAGCCTGGGTCCCGCAGTGTTTGCCGAGCCCACTGCGCGATGTTGCCGATCAAACGCGATGCGTGGTGGCGAGCAGGCTGCCACTTCACGGTGTCGGTCTCGATCACGCGGCCTGTCAGTGGTATCGCGCAGCGGAAGGACAGGAGCGCTGCAAACAACAACGGCGGCTCTCGGAAGAGCCGCCGTCGTCTTATGGCGCTGGCAAGCCAGCGCGCAACTGGCAAGTCTCAGCTGCTGGCGGCGCGTACCGCATCCGGCAGCGATGCGCTCTTGCCGGTCTGCGTATCGATCCACACCACCACCACGTTGCCATCGGAATACAGCACGCCCTCGTCCTTCTGGTCGAGGATGCGGTGGCCGATGGTGATGCTGCTGCTGCCCAGGCGCTCGACGAACAGTTCCACCAGGATGTCGTTCGGCCATATCAGCGGGCGCTTGTAGTTGACGTTGGTGGCCGCAACCACCGGCGCGATGCGGTCGGTCATCGCCACGCCTTCAACGCCCAGCATCCAGCGCACGCGCGCTTCCTCCAGGTACGAAATGTACTTGGCGTTGTTGACATGGCCCATGCTGTCCATGTCGCGCCAGCGCACGCTGATCGGGATGCGTGCCAACACCTTGTGCTCTTCGCTCATCAGCTTGCCTTCTTCTTTGCGGTTTTCTTGGTGGCGGACTTGGCGACTTTCGCCACCTTCTCCGGTTTGATCTTGCGTGGCGGGCGCGCATCGGGCTTGTTGGCCATCGCCGCCGGCCGGGTCTCGCGCGCCTTCACCGATGGCAGCATCTTGGCCAGGAACTGCCCGGTGTAGGACGCCTTGTGCGCAGCCACATCTTCCGGCGTGCCGGAGACCAGGATGCTGCCGCCGCGATGGCCACCTTCCGGGCCCAGATCCACGATCCAGTCGGCGGTCTTGATCACGTCCAGATTGTGTTCGATCACCACCACCGTGTTGCCCTCGTCGCGCAGCTTGTGCAGCACGCCGAGCAGCGCTTCGATGTCATGGAAGTGCAGGCCGGTGGTCGGCTCGTCGAGGATGTACAGGGTGCGTCCGGTATCGCGGCGCGACAGCTCCTTGGACAACTTGACGCGCTGCGCCTCGCCGCCGGACAGCGTGGTCGCGCTCTGGCCCAGCTTGATGTAACTCAGGCCCACATCCACCAGGGTTTCCAGCTTGCGTGCGATCGACGGCACCGGCTCGAACAGCCGCAGCGCGTCCTCGACGGTCATCTGCAGCACGTCGCTGATGTTGAAACCCTTGTAGCGGATCTCCAGCGTCTCGCGGTTGTAGCGCTTGCCGTGGCAGACATCGCAGGGCACGTAGACGTCGGGCAGGAAGTGCATCTCCACCTTGATCAGGCCATCGCCCTGGCAGGCTTCGCAGCGGCCGCCGCGTACGTTGAAGCTGAAACGGCCCGGCGAATAGCCGCGCGCGCGCGCCTCCGGCACCTGCGCGAACAACTCGCGCAACGGCGTGAACATGCCGGTATAGGTGGCTGGATTGGAACGCGGCGTGCGCCCGATCGGCGACTGGTCGATATCCACGACCTTATCGAACAGATCCAGATTCTCCACCTCGCGATGCGCGGCCACCGGATGCGAGGCGCCGTTGATCTCGTTGGCCGCCAGCGAGAACAAGGTGTCGTTGATCAGCGTGGACTTGCCCGAGCCGGACACGCCGGTGATGCAGGTCAACAGGCCGGCCGGAATATCCAGGTCGACATTCTTCAGGTTGTTGCCGGTCGCCCCGCGCAGATGCAGCATCATCTTCGGGTTGGGCTTGTGGCGCTGCTTGGGAATCTCGATACGGCGTTTGCCCGACAGGTACTGGCCGGTCAGCGAGCCGGGCGCATCCAGGATGTCCTGCAACGAGCCTTGCGCACAGATTTCGCCACCGTGCACGCCGGCGCCGGGGCCGATGTCCAGCACGTAATCGGCCAGGCGGATCGCGTCTTCGTCATGCTCGACGACGATCACGGTATTGCCCAGATCGCGCAGCCGCGTCAGCGTGCCGAGCAGGCGTTCGTTGTCGCGCTGATGCAGGCCGATCGACGGCTCGTCCAGCACATACATCACCCCGACCAGGCCGGCGCCGATCTGGCTGGCCAGCCGGATGCGCTGCGCCTCGCCACCGGACAAGGTGTCGGCCTTGCGTTCCAGGGTCAGGTAATCCAGGCCCACGTCGACCAGGAAGCCCAGCCGTTCGCCGATCTCCTTGACGATCTTGCTGGCGATCTCGCCACGCCAGCCCGGCAGCGACAAGCCGCGGAAAAAGCTCAGCGCCTCGTTGACCGGCAGCACCACCAGTTCGGGCAGCGGGCGGTCGGCGACGAACACGTTGCGCGCGGCACGGTTCAGGCGCGTGCCGTTACAGGCCGGGCAGGGCTGCTGGCTGACGTACTTGGTCAGCTCCTCGCGCACGGCCGGCGATTCGGTTTCGCGGTAGCGGCGTTCCAGGTTCGGCAGGATGCCCTCGAAGCGGTGCTTGCGCGTGGTGCGCCCGCCCGCATCGGTGAAGTAAGTGAAACTGATCACCTCATCGCCGCTGCCGAACAGCACCGCCTGGCGCACCTTGGCTGGCAGCGTGTTCCACACCGCGTCCACGTCGAACTTGTAGTGCTTGGCCAGCGAGGCGATCAGCTGGAAATAATAGGCATTGCGCCGATCCCAGCCGCGCACCGCGCCGGCCGACAGCGACAGCTCCGGATGCACCACGACGCGATCCGGGTCGAAGAACTCGGCCACGCCCAGGCCATCGCAGCTGGGACAGGCGCCCACCGGTGCGTTGAACGAAAACAGCCGCGGCTCCAGCTCCGGCAGCGAGTAATCGCAGACCGGGCAGCTGTACTTGGACGAAAACAGGTGCGGCGCCGCGGCCGGGTCGTCCAGCGATTGCACCGCGACCATGCCTTCGCCGAGCTTGAGCGCAGTCTCGAAACTTTCCGCCAGCCGTTGCTTGATGTCTTCGCGTGGACGGAAGCGGTCGATCACCGCCTCGATGGTGTGCTTCTGGCGCAGCGCCAGCGGCGGCACCGCGTCGATCTCGTACAGCTCGCCATCCACACGTACGCGCACAAAGCCCTGCGCGCGCAGCTGCTCGAACACCTGCGCATGCTCGCCCTTGCGCTCGCGGATCACCGGCGCCAGCAGCATGTAACGCTGCTCCTGGTCCTGCGTGAGCATGTGGTCGACCATCTGGCTGACGGTCTGCGCCTCCAGCGGGAAGCCGTGGTCCGGGCAGCGCGGCTGACCGACGCGCGCGTACAGCAGGCGCAGGTAGTCGTAGATCTCGGTGATCGTGCCGACCGTGGAACGCGGGTTGTGCGAGGTCGACTTCTGTTCGATCGAAATCGCCGGGGACAGGCCTTCGATGTGGTCCAGGTCCGGCTTTTCCATCACGCTGAGGAACTGGCGCGCATACGCCGACAGCGACTCGACGTAACGGCGCTGGCCTTCTGCATAGATGGTGTCGAACGCCAACGACGACTTGCCCGAGCCGGACAGGCCGGTGATCACGATCAGTTTGTCGCGAGGCAGGTCGAGGTCGATGTTCTTGAGGTTGTGCGTCCGCGCGCCGCGGATGCGGATGAAATCCATCGCCATGGGGGATCCGATGTCGGGCCGGCGAACCGGCAGTGGTGCGAGCGTGCTCAGCAGGAATGAGTGGCAGTCGATCAGCCTACCCGCCGACCTAGGTGAGGGCAATTACCCCAAATGCCAGTCTGACCGGGCGCCTGTGGCGGCCGGATGATGCGTTGCACGGGTGGATCGGGCAGGGCCATGGCCGGCTGGCCGGCAGGTTGACCCCAAACCCCGCAAGCCCGTACAATCCCGCTCCTGTCTGCCCTAGGGCACGTCAGTGCGACCATAATAACTACAGAGGAAAACCTGGTCATGTACGCAGTTCTGGTAACCGGCGGTAAGCAATACCGCGTCGCGCAGGGCGAAACGCTCCGCGTGGAAAAGCTCGATGTCGAAGCTGGCAACGAGATCAAGTTCGACACCGTCCTGATGCTGGGCGATAGCGATGGCATCAAGCTGGGCGATGCGCTGAAGGGCGCCTCGGTCACCGCCAAGGTCGTGGCCCATGGCCGCGCCGACAAGGTGCGCATCATCAAGTTCCGTCGCCGCAAGCACCACATGAAGCGTCAGGGACACCGTCAGTACTACACCGAAATCGAGATCACCGGCATCGCCGGTGGCGATAAGAAGTAAGGAGAACCAGTCATGGCACACAAAAAAGGCGTAGGTTCCTCGCGCAACGGTCGCGATTCCAACCCGAAGTACCTGGGTGTGAAGATCTTCGGTGGCCAGGCCATCGATGCCGGCAACATCATCGTGCGTCAGCGTGGCACCCAGTTCCATCCGGGCGCCGGCGTCGGCCTCGGCCGTGACCACACCCTGTTCGCGCTGGTCGACGGCAAGGTGGAGTTTTCCACCAAGGGCCCGAAGAAGCGTCGCACCGTCAGCGTGGTTGCCGAGGCGTAATCGCCCGCTCCATGCAGGCCAGTCCGTCAGGCATCGCTGCCTGGCGGACGAGACGGAAAGCCCCGCTTTTGCGGGGTTTTTCGTTTGACGGCCGGGAGTGGGGATTCGGGATTGGGGATTCGCAACGGCGGATTTCGAGAGTTCCGATACTGTCACTTCCTGCTGTTTCCGCGGCTGCCTGGCGGCGTCCTGCGGTGGTGTTACCAATCCCAAATTACGAATCCCAAATCTCATGAAGTTAGTCGACGAAGCAGAAATCCTGGTCAGTGCCGGCAATGGCGGCAATGGCTGTGTCGGCTTTCGCCGCGAGAAGTTCATCCCGCTCGGTGGGCCCGATGGCGGCGACGGCGGTAACGGCGGCAGCGTGTGGATCGTGGCCGACGAGAACGTCAATACGCTGGTCGACTTCCGGCATGAGCGGACCTTCAAGGCGCAGCGCGGCGAGAACGGCATGGGCCGCCAGGCCTACGGCAAGGGCGGCGAAGACCGCATCATCGTGGTGCCGGTCGGCACCGTGGTGATGAACGTGCAGACCGACGAAGTCATCGGCGACCTGACCCAGCATGGCGATCGCCTGCTGGTGGCCAAGGGCGGCAAGGGCGGCCTGGGCAACATGCATTTCAAGAGCTCGGTCAATCGCGCGCCGCGCCAGTCCACCACCGGTGAAGAGGGCGAGGAGCGGTTGCTCAAGCTGGAGCTGAAGCTGCTGGCCGACGTCGGCTTGCTGGGCTTTCCCAATGCGGGCAAGAGCACCCTGATCCGCGCGGTGTCCTCGGCAACCCCGAAGGTGGCCGATTACCCGTTCACCACCCTGTACCCGAATCTGGGCGTGGTCAGTGTCGAGGCATACCGCAGCTTCGTCATCGCCGACGTGCCGGGCCTGATCGAGGGCGCGGCCGACGGTGCCGGGCTGGGCACGCAGTTCCTGCGCCATCTGCAGCGCACCCGTCTGCTGCTGCATCTGGTGGACATTTCGCCGATGGATGGTGGGGTGGAGGCGTCGCCGGTGGATCAGGTGCGCACCATCGAGCGCGAGCTGGAGCGCCACGATCCGGAGTTGCTGAAGAAGCCGCGCTGGCTGGTGCTCAACAAGGCCGACCTGATGTTCGAGGACGAGGCGCGCGCTGCGGCCGAGACGATCGTGGCCGAACTCGGCTGGACCGCGCCGTGGTATCTGGTCTCGGCGCTGGGTCGCGATGGCACCTTCCCGATCATGAAGGACATCATGGCGTTCTTCGACCGTCAGCGCGAGGACGAGCTCGAGGCGCGCAATGCCGGCTGAGCGCATGCGCAGGCACACAAAAAACCCGGCCAAGGCCGGGTTTTTCTATGCCACCGCAAGCCAGGCCTGCGGTGATGCCAGCACGGCTCGCTTACGCGGCCTTGATGGCCTTGATGCGAGCGGTCAGGCGGCTCTTGTGACGCGCAGCCTTGTTCTTGTGAATCAGGCCACGGGCGCTGAAACGGTCGAGGATGGGCTGGGCAACGGCGAAAGCAGCTTCGGCGCCTGCAGCATCGTTGGCGTCAAGGGCCTTGATCACCTTCTTGACGGCGGTGCGCAGCATCGAACGCTGGCCCGTGTTGCGCTCATTGCGCACGACGGTCTGCTTGGCGCGCTTCTTGGCGGACTTGATATTGGCCACGGTGGTGGGTTCCTGAAAAATCGGTGTAGTGGAAAAAGCAAGCGGGAAAGTATGATGGGCTTAGTTATGTACGTCAAGTCAGTTGTCAAGAGGGATGCAGCGTGAGCAAGCCCGGCATGTTGAGAGGCCTGCTCTCATTCAGCAGTATGACCATGGTGTCGCGGGTGTTGGGCCTGATCCGCGACCAGGCGATCTCCACCACCTTCGGCGCCAATGCGGTCACCGACGCGTTCTGGGTGGCGTTCCGGATCCCCAATTTCCTGCGTCGGCTGTTTGCCGAGGGCTCGTTCGCCACCGCCTTCGTGCCGGTGTTCACCGAGGTCAAGGAGACCCGCCCGCATACCGACCTGCGCGAGCTGATGTCGCGGGTGTCCGGCACGCTCGGCGGCATGCTGCTGCTGATCACCGCGCTGGGGCTGATCTTCACCCCGCAGCTGGCGTCGGTGTTTTCCGATGGCGCGGCCACCGATCCGGATAAATACGGCCTGCTGGTCGATTTGTTGCGGCTGACGTTTCCGTTTCTGTTGTTCGTCTCGTTGACCGCGCTGGCGGGCGGGGCGCTCAACAGCTTCCAGCGGTTTGCGATTCCGGCGCTGACGCCGGTGATCCTCAACCTGTGCATGATCGCCGGCGCGCTGTGGCTGGCGCCGCGGCTGGACGTGCCGATCCTGGCGCTGGGCTGGGCGGTGCTGGTGGCCGGGGCGCTGCAGTTGCTGTTTCAGCTGCCGGCCCTGAAGGGCATCGACCTGCTGACGCTGCCGCGCTGGGGCTGGACGCACCCGGATGTGCGCAAGGTGCTGACCCTGATGATTCCGACCCTGTTCGGTTCGTCGATCGCGCAGATCAACCTGATGCTTGACACGGTGATCGCCGCACGGCTGGCCGACGGCTCGCAGTCGTGGCTGTCGCTGGCCGACCGGTTCCTGGAACTGCCGCTGGGCGTGTTCGGGGTGGCGCTGGGCACGGTGATCCTGCCGGCGCTGGCGCGCCATCACGTTAAGACCGACCGCAGCGCGTTCTCCGGCGCGCTGGACTGGGGGTTCCGCACCACGCTGCTGATCGCGATGCCGGCGATGCTCGGCCTGCTGCTGCTGGCCGAGCCGCTGGTGGCGACCTTGTTCCAGTACCGCCAGTTCACCGCCTTCGATACGCGCATGACCGCGATGTCGGTCTACGGCCTGAGCTTCGGCCTGCCGGCGTACGCCATGCTCAAGGTGTTGTTGCCGGCCTTCTACGCCCGTCAGGACACCCGCACTCCGGTGCGTGCCGGTGTGGCGGCGTTGATCGCCAACATGGTGTTCAACTTCGCGTTGCTGGCAGTGGTCTACCAGATTATGGTGACGCCCGAGCTCAAGGCGCAGGGCGTGATGCAGGCGCTGGGCAAGCAGCCGGGTCTGCATCTGGCGCTGGGCATTGCCAGCGCGCTGTCCAGTTATCTCAACCTGGGTTTGCTGTGGTACTGGCTGGGCAAGTCCGGCGTGTACCAGCGCCGGCCGGGTTGGGCTGGCTATGCGCTGCGCCTGCTGCTGGCATGCGCGGCGATGGTGGCGGTGCTGTTGGGCCTGCTGTGGTGGCTGCCATCGTTCACCGTGATGGACAAGTGGGATCGCATCGGCTGGCTGGCGGTGCTGGTCGGCAGCGGTGGGGCGACCTACCTGGTGGCGCAAGTGGCGCTGGGATTGCGGCCGCGGCATCTGCGCGAGGGCTAGTCGTCCGCCGAGCTGGCCGAGCAGGTGCGGAGCCAGCCGTCATGCACGGTGGGTGGGGCCGGTCCCGGGCCGGGAAGGCGCGCAATCGCCTGCCCGCCTCCGGGACGCGGCGGCACAGGCCCGGGGCCGCGCCCATGCGGATTGACAGGCACGGCTATACTTGCGGGTTATGCATCAACGAGGGTCGGCCGGCAGGCCGGCATCTGTTTGGATCGAGGAATGAGCAGGCTGTTTAGAGACGTCGAGGGCGGGACGCTGTTCCCGCACGGAAGCGTGGTCTGCATCGGCGCCTTCGATGGCCTGCACCTGGGGCATCGGGCATTGGTGCAGCACGCAGTCGCGCGCGCGCGCGCGCTGGGGGTGCCCGCGGTGGCGGTGAGCTTCGAGCCGCTGCCGCGCGAGTTTTTCGCCCCGGCCGCGCCGCCGCCACGGCTGACCCTGGCCCGCGCCAAGATCGAAGGGCTGCACGGCTTCGGTGCCGACAGCGTGGGCATGATCCGTTTCGATGGTCGCCTGTCGGCGATGAGTGCCGAAGACTTCGTGCGCCTGGCCCTGGTCGGCCGACTGTGCGCCAAAGAGGTCTGGATCGGTCCGGAGTTCCGTTTCGGCCATCGGCGTGGCGGCGATATCGGCCTGCTGCGCTCGCTTGGTGCGCACTACGGCTTTGCAGCGGGCGAAATCGCGCCGGTGCACCTGCACGGCGAGCGCATCTCGGCCACGCGCATCCGAGAGCTGCTGGGCGCGGGCGAGTTCGCGCACGCCGGGCAATTGCTTGGCCGTCCGTATGCCATCGGCGGGCGGGTGGTGCGCGGCAAGCAGCTCGGCCGCACCCTGGGCTATCCCACCGCCAATCTGCGCTTTCCGCGCACGCCGGCGCTGTCGGGTATTTACGCGACCTGGGTGCATGGCGTGGCCGAGCGGCCGTGGCCGTCGGTCTCGAGCTTTGGCACGCGCCCGACCGTGGCCGGTGTGGAGCCGCTGCTGGAAGCGCATCTGTTCGATTTCCAGGGCGACCTGTATGGCCGGCATATCGAGGTCGAATTCGTCGCCAAGCTGCGCGACGAAGAGAAGTTCGATGGCCTGGACGCGCTGACGGTGCAGATGCATCGTGATGCCGAGCAGGCGCGTGCGGTGTTGGACAGGCACGCAGTTTCTGCAACACATGCGAGTTCCTCGCAACAGCCCGCCTATGATGCGAGTCCCTCGCAAGAGCCCGCACATCCATGTGCGGACTTTTTAAAAATCCAGCGCAACGGTAGAGACCTGTGACCCAAGACTACAAAGCCACTCTCCATCTGCCCGCGACGGAATTCCCGATGCGCGGCGACCTGCCCAAGCGCGAGCCGGCGATGCTGGACCGCTGGGAGCGCGAGGGGCTGTACGCGCAACTGCGCGCCAATGCGGCAGGGCGCCCGCTGTTCGTGCTGCACGACGGCCCGCCGTATGCCAATGGCCAGATCCATCTGGGCCATGCGGTCAACAAGATCCTCAAGGACATCATCGTCAAGTCGAAGTACCTGGCTGGCTTCGATGCGCCCTACATCCCGGGCTGGGATTGCCACGGCCTGCCGATCGAGATCGCGATCGAGAAAAAGTACGGCAAGGTCGGCGTCAAGCTCGATGCAGCGCAGTTCCGCCAGAAGTGCCGCGAGTACGCTACCGAGCAGATCGATCTGCAGCGCCGCGATTTCAAGCGCCTGGGCGTGATCGGCGATTGGGACAACCCGTACAAGACGCTGGATTTCCGCTTCGAAGCCAACGAGATCCGCGCGCTGGCCAAGGTGGTCGACAATGGCCACCTGACCCGTGGCGTGAAGCCGGTGCACTGGTGCTTCGACTGCGGCTCGGCGCTGGCCGAAGCCGAGATCGAATACGCCGACAAGGTGTCGCCGACGGTGGATATCGCCTATCCGGCGCGCGACCCGGCGGCTGTCGCTGCCGCGTTCGGCGCCAGCCTGCCGGCGGGCGTGGGCGTGGCGGTGCCGATCTGGACCACCACGCCGTGGACACTGCCGGCGTCGCTGGCGGTGAGCCTGGGCGCGGAACTGGACTACGTGCTGGTCGAAGGCCCGGCCGATCGCGGCCAGCCGCGCTGGTTGGTGGTGGCCGAGGCCCTGGCCGGCAAGGCGCTGTCGCGCTATGGCGTGGACACGGTGGTGGTGCACGGCCATGCCAAGGGCGCGGCGCTGGAGCAGATGCTGCTGAACCACCCGTTCTATGCCGAGCGCGAGATTCCGCTGCTGCTGGGCGACCACGTGTCGGCCGAGGACGGTACCGGCGCGGTGCATACCGCACCGGGCCATGGCCAGGAGGACTACCAGGTCTCCAAGCAGTACGGCCTGCTCGAGCGTTACGGCGCGGCGCAGATCAACCCGGTGGACGGGCGCGGCGTGTACCTGCCGTCGACGCCGCCGCTGGGCGACACCGTGCTGGCCGGGCTGCACATCTGGAAGGCCAACGACATCATCATCGAGGCGCTGCGCGACACCGGCGTGTTGCTGGCGGCCAGCAAGATGGAGCACAGCTATCCGCATTGCTGGCGCCACAAGACGCCGATCGCGTTCCGTGCCACGCCGCAGTGGTTCATCTCGATGGAGCAGGCCAACCTGCGCGCCGATGCGCTCAAGGCCATCGACAACGTGCACTGGTATCCGTCCTGGGGCCAGGCGCGTATCGCCGGCATGGTCGATGGACGTCCGGACTGGACCATCTCGCGCCAGCGCACCTGGGGCGTGCCGATCGCCTTGTTCGTGCATCGCGAAACCGGCGAGCCGCATCCGCGCAGCACCGAGTTGCTGCGCCAGGTCGCCGACCGGGTGGAACTGGGCGGCGTGGACGTGTGGTACACGCTGGATGCGGCCGAACTGCTGGGCGACGAGGCGGCCGATTACGACAAGATCACCGACATCCTGGACGTGTGGTTCGACTCCGGCGTGACCCATGAAGCGGTGCTGGTGGACCGCGGCCTGCCCAAGCCGGCCGACCTGTACCTGGAGGGCTCCGACCAGCACCGTGGCTGGTTCCAGTCCTCGCTGCTGACCGGCGTGGCGATGGACAAGGCGGCGCCGTACAAGCAGTGCCTGACCCACGGCTTCACCGTGGACGAGCACGGCCGCAAGATGTCCAAGTCGCTGGGCAACGGCATCGAGCCTCAGGACATCATGAAGACCCTGGGCGCGGACATCCTGCGCCTGTGGATCGCCTCGGCCGATTACAGCAACGAGATGTCGCTGTCGCAGGAGATCCTCAAGCGCAACGCCGATGCGTATCGCCGCCTGCGCAATACCGCGCGCTTCCTGCTCGGCAACCTGCACGGCTTCGATCCGCTGCAGCACCTGGTGACGTTGGACGACATGGTGCTGCTGGACCGCTGGATCGTGCACCGCGCGCACGAATTGCAGGAAAAGATCGTTGCCGCGTATGCGCGCTACGACTTTGCCGAAATCGTGCAGGCGCTGCTGAATTTCTGCAGCGTCGACCTGGGCTCGCTGTATCTGGACGTGACCAAGGACCGCCTGTACACGATGGCCGAGGATGCACGCGGCCGCCGCTCGGCGCAGAGCGCGATGTATCACGTGGCCGAGGCGTTCGTGCGCTGGATCGCGCCGGTGCTGAGCTTCACCGCCGAGGAACTGTGGGGCTACCTGCCGGGCAAGCGGGTCGACAACGTGTTGTTCGCCACCTGGTACGACGGCCTGGCGCCGTTGCCGGCCGACGCCGCGCTGAGCAGTGCCGATGTCGACAGGCTGCTGGCCTTGCGCGAGCAGGTGGCCAAGGTGCTGGAGCCGATGCGTGCCAATGGGGCGATCGGCGCGGCGCTGGAAGCGGAGATCACGGTGGCCGCCGATGCGCAGACCGCCGCGCGCTGGCAGCCGCTGGCCGACGAGCTGCGCTTCCTGTTCATCAGTGGCGATGTGACCGTGACTGCGGCCAGCACCGACGACATCTTCGTCAGCGCGCAGCCGACCAGCAAGGCCAAGTGCGTGCGTTGCTGGCACCACCAGGCCAGCGTGGGCAGCGATCCGCGTCACCCGGAACTGTGCAGCCGCTGCGTCAGCAATATCGAAGGCCCCGGCGAGCAACGCCGCTGGTTCTGACGGTGTTGCGTGAAGGCGCGCGGCGGGCAGGTCCTGCCACGCGTTGTCGAGACCCCGTACGGGCTGCGTGCGCCTCTATCGCGGCATCATGGGCAGGCGCTGGTGCCGGATGACGAGTGCCTCGGCGCTGCACGCACGCCCTTGCTGAAGCGTGGCGCATACGGCACGGCGGGGCAGGGTAGCCGGCTCCGGTGCCCATGCCATCCTTGCCTGCCTGTCATCCCGCTTTCGTCAGCTTCATCTGCCACCGCCATCACCTATCGCCATCCAGGCATCTTCTCCGACGTCGGAGAAGTCACCACCAACTGCGACCTTTCGACATGAGTCAACGCCCCAAACCCTCCGCCCTAATCTGGCTGCTGCTGTCGGCACTCGTGGTCGGGCTGGACCAGTGGAGCAAGGCCTGGGTGCTGTCCAGCCTGCCCGAATACACCCCGGTGCCGGTGATCGACGGCTTCTGGAACTGGTACCGCACCTACAATACCGGCGCGGCCTTCAGTTTCCTGAGCGATGCCGGCGGCTGGCAGCTGTGGTTCTTCACCGCGTTGGCGGTGGGCATCAGCGGCCTGCTGGCGTTCTGGCTGTCGCGCACCGCGCGTGGGCAGTGGCGCAGCGCGCTGCCGTATGCGCTGGTGATCGGCGGGGCGATCGGCAACGTGATCGACCGCCTGATGCACGGCCACGTGGTCGATTTCATCCAGTGGTACATCGGCACCCATACCTGGCCGGCGTTCAACATCGCCGACTCGGCGATCGTGGGCGGCGCCATCGGGATTGCGGTATTCGGTCTGTTCGACACGGCCGGCAAGCAGAAGTCGGAAATCGGGAATCGACGCTGAAGTCGCGGCGCACCGGCGCCGCCCGTTCCCATCCTCCAGTCCCCATTCCCGTAGAATGCCCGCCATGGATGTCCTGCTCGCCAATCCCCGTGGTTTCTGTGCCGGCGTCGACCGTGCGATCGAGATCGTCAAGCGTGCGATAGAAACGCTGGGCGCGCCGATCTATGTGCGCCATGAGGTGGTACACAACCGTTTCGTGGTCGACGACCTCAAGCAGCGCGGCGCGGTCTTCGTCGAGGAACTGGACGAGGTGCCCGACAACGCCACGGTGATCTTCAGCGCACACGGCGTCTCGCAGGCGGTGCGTCAGGAAGCCGAGCGCCGCGGGCTCAAGGTGTTCGACGCGACCTGTCCGCTGGTGACCAAGGTGCATTTCGAGGTGGCGCGGCATTGCCGGGCCGGCCGCGACGTGGTGCTGATCGGCCACGCCGGGCATCCGGAAGTGGAAGGCACGATGGGGCAGTGGAGCCGCGAGCGCGGTCCGGGCACGATCTATCTGGTCGAGGACATCGAGCAGGTCGTCACGCTGCAGGTCAGCCAGCCGGAGAACCTTGCCTACACCACCCAGACCACGCTGTCGGTGGACGACACCATGGGCATCATCGAGGCCCTGCGTGCGCGCTTCCCGGCGATGCAGGGGCCGCGCCACGACGACATCTGCTACGCCACCCAGAACCGCCAGGACGCGGTGCGCGATCTGGCGCGCCAATGCGATCTGGTGCTGGTGGTCGGTTCGCCCAACAGCTCCAATTCCAATCGCCTCAGCGAGCTGGCCCGGCGCGACGGGGTGGAGTCCTACCTGATCGACAACGCTGGCGAGATCGACCCGGCTTGGATCGTCGGCAAGCAGCACATCGGCCTGACCGCCGGCGCCTCCGCACCCCAGGTGCTGGTCGATGGCGTGCTGGCGCGGCTGCGCGAGCTGGGTGCCGAGGGTGTGTCCGAGCTGGAAGGCGAGCCGGAATCGATGGTGTTCGCGCTGCCCAAGGAACTGCGGTTGCGTCTGGTCAGCTGACGCCGGGCACGCCGGACTGGCTGAACCGGCGTCCACTGCCTGCAGCAAGTCCGGGTGCCTTACCGTTGCAGGTGGCCATACCGGCCAGCCGCAGCCCGCGTCCGGCGCCGGACATGCCGTCTTCCGCCTGGCGGCGATTGACCCGGCACCGGCTCCGCTCCTACAATTCACGGCTCGCCGGAATAGCTCAGTTGGTAGAGCGGCGCATTCGTAATGCGTAGGTCGTAGGTTCGATTCCTATTTCCGGCACCATCGCTTCAGTACTGGGTCGACCATGGGTCGGCCCAGTTGCGTTTTGGGCCGATCACGCACATCCCGGCACTGCGCCGCCATATACGCCGCACATCACACAGGCCGCAATCGATGGCCGCAACCGCATCTTTTCCGCCCTGCGCAGCGCTGCGACAACATGTCGCACAGTTTTGCGCGCATTAATTGCGGCAGATCATTGCCGATGGGTTTCGTGCAGGTGCAGCAAAGTCTAAAATCAGGGAGCTAACTCGTGTCTTCGGTCTGCGTGGCTGCCTTCCCCCGGGAAGCGCGCCGTCAGGACGAGTCCACATGGATACGACGAACGAGGCTGGCGTTCCTTCGCACTTGGATCGACCGATGATTCCGTTGAAACATCTCGGGCGTGTACTTCGTCCAGGCCTGATGCTGCCGTTCCTGCTGTTGGCAGGCTGCAACTCGGCCATTCTCAATCCGAAAGGCCAGATCGGTCACGACGAGAAGCAGCTGCTGATCACCTCGGTCGTGCTGATGCTGATCGTGGTCATCCCGGTGATCGTGATGACGATTGCGTTCGCGTGGAAATACCGCGCGTCCAACACGAAGGCGCGCTACGAGCCGGACTGGTCGCACTCCACCGCCATCGAAGTGGTGGTGTGGTCGATCCCGTGCGTGATCATCCTGGTGCTGGCGGTGCTGACCTGGCGCTCCTCGCACGCGTTGGACCCGTACCGTCCGCTGGATTCGGACGTCAAGCCGATCACCATCGAAGCGGTGTCGCTGGACTGGAAGTGGATGTTCATCTACCCGGACCAGAACATCGCCACGGTCAACGAGATCGCGTTCCCGGTGCATACGCCGCTGAACTTCAAGATCACCTCCGATACGGTGATGAACTCGTTCTTCATCCCGCACCTGGGCACGATGATCTACGCGATGGCCGGCATGGAAACCAAGCTGCACCTGGTGGCCAACGAGCCGGGCGAATACTTCGGCCTGTCGACCAATTACAGCGGTCACGGCTTCTCGAAGATGAGCTTCAAGGCGCATGCGGTCGATCAGGCCGGCTTCGATGCGTGGGTGGCCAAGGTCAAGGCATCGCCGACCGCGTTGAACGCCGCCGAGTACCAGGTGCTGGCCGCCAACCGCAACGACAAGGAACAGTATCCGGTCACCTACTACTCGTCGGTGCAGGACGGCATGTTCCGCTCGCTCGTCGACAAATACATGAATGGTCCGGGCCATAACAAAGGCCATGGCGACCATCAGGCAGCGGCTGCAGAGCCGGTTGCCATGTGCACTTCTGGAGACAAGTGATGCTAGGCAAACTTACGATCGAGGCGGTTCCGTACCACGAGCCGATCATCATGGTCGCACTCGGTGGTGCCGGCCTGCTCGGCCTGCTCATCGCGGGCGCCATCACCAAGTACAAGCTGTGGGGCTACCTGTGGAAGGAGTGGTTCACCTCGGTGGATCACAAGCGCATCGGTGTGATGTACATCATCGTGGCGCTGGTCATGTTGCTGCGCGGCTTCGCCGATGCGGCGATGATGCGCACCCAGCAGGCGCTGGCGGGTAACGGCGGCGAAGGTGTGCTGCCGCCGCATCACTACGACCAGATCTTCACCGCGCACGGCGTGATCATGATCTTCTTCATGGCCATGCCGTTCATGACTGGCCTGTTGAACCTGATCGTGCCGCTGCAGATCGGCGCACGCGACGTGGCGTTCCCGTTCCTGAACTCGCTGAGCTTCTGGCTGTTCGTGGCCGGTGCGGCGCTGATCAACATCTCGCTGGGTGTCGGCGAATTCGCGCAGACCGGCTGGCTGGCCTACCCGCCGTTGTCGGGGCTGGAATACAGTCCGGGCGTAGGTGTCGACTACTACATCTGGGCGTTGCAGGTCTCAGGCCTGGGCACCTTGCTGACCGGCATCAACTTCTTCGTGACGATCATGCGGATGCGCGCACCGGGCATGACCCTGATGCGCATGCCGATCTTCACCTGGACCGCGCTGATCACCAACATCCTGATCATCGCCGCATTCCCGATCCTGACCGTGGCGCTGGCGCTGCTGGGTGCCGACCGTTACCTGGGCACGCACTTCTTCACCAACGACGGTGGCGGCAACGCCATGATGTACGTCAACCTGATCTGGATCTGGGGTCACCCGGAAGTTTATATCCTGATCCTGCCGGCGTTCGGCATCTTCTCCGAGCTGATCGCGACCTACAGCCGCAAGCGCCTGTTCGGCTACACCTCGATGGTCTACGCCACCTCGTGCATCGGCGTGCTGTCGTTCGTGGTGTGGTTGCACCACTTCTTCACCATGGGTTCGGGTGCCAACGTCAATGCCTTCTTCGGCATCACGACGATGATCATCTCGATCCCGACCGGCGTGAAGATCTTCAACTGGCTGTTCACCATGTTCCGCGGTCGTGTGCACATGACCTCGCCGGTGCTGTGGACGATCGGCTTCATCATCACCTTCACCATCGGCGGCATGACCGGCGTGATGCTGGCGATTCCGGCCGTGGACTTCGTGCTGCACAACAGCCTGTTCCTGATCGCGCACTTCCATAACGTGATCATCGGCGGCGTGGTGTTCGGCTACCTGGCCGGCCTGACCTACTGGTTCCCGAAGGCGTTCGGCTTCAAGCTCAACGAGAAGATCGGCAAGGCCTCGTTCTGGTGCTGGATCATCGGCTTCTTCGTGGCCTTCATGCCGCTGTACGTGCTCGGCTTCATGGGCATGACCCGTCGCATGAACACCTACAACCACCCCGAGTGGGCGCCGTGGCTGTACGTCGCTGCGGCCGGTGCTGCGATCATCGGCCTGGGTATCTTCCTGAACCTGGTGCAGATCGGTTACAGCGTGTGGAAGCGCAAGGAGCACATGGACTACACGGGCGATCCGTGGGATGGCCGTACGCTGGAGTGGGCCACCTCCTCGCCGCCGCCGTTCTACAACTTCGCCGTGCTGCCGCACATCGACGACCGCGATCAGTTCTGGGCCGACAAGCAGAACGGCAAGGGCTGGGTGCGTCCGTCCAAGTACGAGGCGATTCACATGCCGCGCAACACCGGGGCAGGCGTGTATATCGGTGCCTTCAGCGTGCTGATGGGCTTCGGTCTGATCTGGCACATCTGGTGGCTGGCCATCATCGGCCTGGTCGGCATGATCGGCAGCTTCATTGCGCGCACCTTCGATGACGACATCGATTACTGGGTGCCGGCCGAAGAAGTGGAGCGCATCGAAAACGCGCGCTTTGCCCTGCTCGAACAGCAACATGCGGCGCAGGCCGCGAAGGTGGTATGACCATGTCTTCCTCGACCACGCTTGACCACGCCGCCCACGCGGGCGGCCACGATGACCATGAACATCACGACGCCGGTGGCAACACCGTCTTCGGGTTCTGGGTCTACCTGATGAGCGACTGCCTGCTGTTCGCCGGCCTGTTCGCCACCTATGCGGTGCTCTCGGGCGCCACGGTGGACGGACCGACCGCCAAGGAGCTGTTCGACCTGAAGTTCGTGCTGGTGGAAACCTTCCTGCTGTTGTTCAGCAGCCTGAGCTTCGGCGTTGCGATGATCTCCGCGCACAAGCGCAGCATGACCGGGCTGTACGCCTGGCTGGGCGTCACCGCACTGCTGGGTATCGGCTTCCTGTGCATGGAAGTGTGGGAGTTCAACCACCTGATCCATGAAGGGGCGGGTCCGGGGCGCAGCGCGTTCCTGTCGGCCTTCTTCACCCTGGTGGGCACGCACGGCCTGCACGTGGCCTCCGGTCTGTTGTGGATGGCAGTGCTGGTGATCCAGATCTCCAAGAACGGCCTGACCCCGCGCAACAGCACGCGTCTGGCCTGCCTGAGCCTGTTCTGGCATTTCCTGGACATCATCTGGATCGGTGTGTTCACCGTCGTCTACCTGCTGGGAGCGCTGTAATGGCCAATCACCACGCGCATGAAACCGCTGCCGACGCACATGCCGGCGGCCTGAAGTCCTACCTGATCGGCTTTGTGATGGCCGTGATCCTCACCGTCATCCCGTTTGCGATGGTGATGAGCGGGGCGTTCTCCAAGGGCGTCACCGTCATCGTGATCTCGCTGATGGCGGCGGTGCAGATGCTGGTGCACATGGTGTACTTCCTGCACATGGATCGCTCGCCCGAGCAGCGCTCCAACGTGCAGGTGGGCCTGTTCTCGCTGCTGATCATCGGCATCGTGATCGTCGGCTCGCTGTGGGTGCTGCACAACATGAACGTCAACATGATGCATTGAGACGGCGCTGTGCCGGATTACGGCACGCCGGATCCAAGCATGCTGGACAAAAAGCCGCCGGGTCACCGGCGGTTTTTTTGTGTGTGAATCGCTGCGCAGCATGACCTATGGCATACGGGGAAGCGCGGGCAGGCGCTTAGCATCGTGGGCTTGCCTGTTCCAGGTCCCTGCGGAGTTGCGATGAAGATCCCCACCTTGTTGTCCGTGTCGTTGCTGGCGGCACTGTCGTTGCCTGCGGCCGCACAAACTGCCGCGCCGCAGGACGTGCCGTTCGACGGCACCTTGAAGATCGACGTCGATGCCACCGATCTGGCCCATCGCATCTTCAAGGTCAAAACCACCATGCCGGCCCGGCCGGGCCCGATGACGCTGCTGTATCCGCAGTGGATTCCCGGCAATCACTCGCCGACCGGGCCGATCGACAAGCTCGCCGGTCTGGTGATCAAGGTCGATGGCAAGGTGGTGCCGTGGAAGCGCGACCAGTTCGATGTGTATGCCTTCACCGTGGACGTGCCGCAGGGCGCCAGCGAGCTGGTGGCCGAGTTCAAGTTCCTCTCGCCGCAGGCCCCGAACCAGGGCCGGGTGATGATGACCCCGGAGATGCTCAACCTGCAGTGGAACACCACGGCGCTGTATCCGGCCGGCGTCTTCGCACGCAACATCAAGGCCCAGGCCAGCGTCACGCTGCCAGCCGGCTGGAGCTATGCCACGGCACTGGAGACCGACCGCCGGGTTGGCGACACGGTGACCTTCAAGCCGATCGACTTCGACGACCTGGTCGACTCGCCGATGTTCGCCGGCAAGTACTACAAGCGCGCGGAGCTGAGCGGCGGCAAGCAGCCGGTCTACCTCAACGTGTTCGCCGACGAAGCCAAGTCGCTGGAGGCCAAGCCCGAGCAGATCAAGGCGCATGCATCGCTGGTGCAGCAGATGGACAAGCTCTACGGCGCGCGGCATTTCGACCACTACGAATTCCTGCTGGCGCTGACCAAGAAGTTGGGCGGCATTGGCCTGGAGCACCATCGCTCCAGCGAAAACAGCGGCGTGCCGACCTACTTCACCGAGTGGGACAAGAGCTGGACCGGCCGCGACCTGCTCGCGCACGAGTTCAACCATTCCTGGAACGGCAAGTACCGCCGTGGCGCCGACCTGGCCACGCCCAACTTCAACGTGCCGATGGGTGACAGCCTGCTGTGGCTGTACGAAGGCCAGACCCAGTTCTGGGGCGAAGTGATGGCTGCGCGTTCGGGCCTGTGGACGCAGGATCAGGCGCGCGAGATGCTGGCCGGCGTGGCGGCGAACTACGAGCGTGGTCGCCCCGGCATGGCCTGGCGCACCGTGCAGGACACCACCAACGACCCGACCATGTCGATGCGCCGGCCCAAGGCCTACCGTAGCTATCAGATGGCCGAAGACTATTACTCCGGCGGCCAGATGATGTGGCTGGAAGTGGACAGCAAGCTGCGCGCGCTGACCAACAACAAGCGTTCCATCGACGATTTCGGCAAGGCCTTCTTCGGCATGAAGAACGGCGACTGGGACGTCAACCCGTACACCTTCGACGACATCGTCGCCACGCTCAATGGCATCGCCGCCTACGACTGGGCGAGCCTGTTGCGCAGCCGCATGGACGGGCATGGCTCCTTGAACGGCGGTATCGAAGCCAACGGCTGGAAGCTGGTCTATAACGAGGAGCCGAACCTGGCGACCAAGGCCGACGAGAGCGACGACAAGGACGCCAGCCTGACCTATTCGCTTGGCGTGTCCCTGAAGGCCTCTGGCGATATCAGCGATGTGCTGTGGGACGGCCCGGCCTTCAATGCCGGCCTGATCGCCGGCAACACCATCGTGGCAGTCAACGGCCGCGCCTTCAGCAGTGAGGTAATCAAGGACGCGATCAAGGCGGCCAAGGGCACCACCGCGCCGATCGAACTGCTGGTCAAGCGCCTGGACCGCTACGACACCGTGCGCATCGATTACCACGGCGGCCTGCTGTATCCGCATCTGGAACGCATCCCCGGCAAGCCGGATCGCCTGAGCGAGTTGTACAAGCCGCGCTGAGTGGCAGCCGCCCGCTCGCAGCCGTTGAAGCGGGCAATGGCAAGACCTGGAGCTGCATGACCGGCTGCGATCGATCATGCGGCTCCAGACGCTGGTTCTGGTCGGTACCGATGCCGACCGACCAAAAGACAGCGCGCCAGCCAAACGCTCGGCACCATCGATGTCCGAGTGAAAACGCAGCAGCAGGAATGCGCGGTTGCATCCATTCCAGCGCCGCCGCAGCCTGGCCGACTCCCGACTCCCGACTCCCGACTCCCGACTCCCGACTCCCGACTCCCGAATCCCGAATCCCGAGCCAGCGTCGCGCATCCTGAGACCGACGCCGACTATCCTGTCGCTCCAGAAGCGATTGGTTAACTGACGATGGCGAAGGCGAAAACGGCCTATGTCTGCGGCGAGTGCGGCGCCGAATACAACAAGTGGCAGGGGCAATGCACCGAGTGCGGGGTCTGGAACACGCTCAGCGAGATCGTGCTCGAAAGCGCCACGCCCGGCGGCAAAGCCTCGCCTGCGGCATCGCGGCGTAGCGGCTGGGCCGGCAAGGCCGAGGCGCCCAAGATCACCGCGCTCAAGGACGTGCAGCAGTCAGAGCAGGCGCGCGTGTCCACCGGCATTGGCGAGTTCGATCGGGTGCTGGGCGGCGGCCTGGTCGAAGGTGCGGTGGTGCTGATCGGTGGCGATCCCGGCATCGGCAAGTCGACGCTGTTGCTGCAGGCGCTGGCGAGCATGGCCAGCACGCTGCCGGTGCTGTACGTCACCGGCGAGGAATCGCTGGCGCAGGTGGCCGGGCGCGCGGTGCGGCTGGATCTGCCGTTGGAGGGCCTGAACGCGCTGGCCGAAACCGGCATCGAAAACATCCTGCAGCATGCCAGCGTGGCGCGGCCGAAGCTGATCGTGGCCGACTCGGTGCAGACGCTGTGGACCGAATCGCTGACCGCAGCGCCGGGCTCGGTCAGCCAGGTACGCGAGAGCGCGGCGCGGCTGGTGCGCTATGCCAAGGAGACCGGCACCGCGGTGTTCCTGGTCGGCCATGTGACCAAGGAAGGCGGCATCGCCGGCCCGCGCGTGCTCGAGCATATGGTCGATGCGGTGCTGTACTTCGAAGGCGAGAGCGGCAGCCGGTTCCGGCTGTTGCGCGCGTTCAAGAACCGCTTCGGTGCGGTCAACGAGTTGGGCGTGTTCGCGATGGGCGAGAAGGGCCTCAAGGAGGTCTCCAATCCGTCGGCGATCTTCCTGTCCGGTGGCAGCACCCAGCAGCCGGGCAGCTGCGTGATGGTCACCCGCGAAGGCACCCGTCCGCTGATGGTGGAGGTGCAGGCGCTGGTGGACGCCTCGCCGCTGTCCAATCCGCGGCGCGTGGCGGTGGGTCTGGAGCAGAACCGGCTGGCGATGCTGCTGGCGGTGCTGCACCGCCACGGCGGCATCGTGGTGGGCGACCAGGACGTGTTCGTCAATGTGGTCGGCGGCATCCGTGTGCAGGAAACCGCTGCCGACCTACCGGTGCTGCTGGCGGTGTTGTCCTCGCTGCGCGATCGGCCGCTGTCCGAGAAGACCATCGCCTTTGGCGAGGTGGGGTTATCCGGCGAGATCCGGCCGGTGCCCAACGGCGAGGACCGTCTGAAAGAGGCCGCCACCCACGGCTTCAAGCGCGCGATCGTGCCCAAGGCCAACGCGCCCAAGACCACCAGCATCAAGGGCATGGAGATCGTTGCGGTGGAGCGGCTGAGCCAGGCGCTGGAAGCGGCCGCCGAGTGATGCCGGTGCGGTAGGGGGAGCGACTGTCGGCACAGGCGTCGCTCTGCACGCGATGAGCTGACCCCGCACCCCCATGTAGTGGGCGACATGGCTGCCTGCGCCATGCTTGAATGACATCAATGAAGTTTCGGGCTGGCTGTCGCCAGCTCCGGTGACCGTCCGTCGGCCAGCAGGTCGCGATCCGCCATTCGTCGATAAGAAAACGTTTTCAGCGCAGGGTGGCTATGGCAACATGCGCGGCCCGTTGCACTGTGCACCGGATCACGGACAGCGCTCACTGCGCGTTATCAGGAGAAAACACGATGGAATGGATGTTGTTGCCACTCAAGCGCTACGCCGACTTCAATGGCCGCTCGCGCCGTAAGGAATATTGGATGTTCATGCTGCTGCAGGCGATCGTCCTGCTGGTGTTGGGCGGCCTGTTCGGCATCGCGGCTGCACTGATGGGCGGCGAGAACGGTCCTGGTGCACTGGCGTGGCTGGTCGCTGCCGTCATCGGGATCGTGGTGCTGGCATTGATTGTGCCGAGCATTGCAGTGACCGTGCGTCGCTTGCACGACCAGGGCAAGTCGGGTTGGTTCTATCTGATCAGCCTGGTGCCTTATGTGGGCGGCTTCATCGTGCTGGTCTTCATGTGCCTGGAAGGCACGCCCGGCCCGAACGAGTACGGCGAGAATCCCAAGCAGTAACCGGGTGCAAGGCCTGATCGAACAATGGCGCGGAGACTCCTCCGCGCCATTGTCGTTTCTGGAGATGTATGGTTGGCGCAGGCTCACCAACAACACGCGTGCGTTTGAGTGCCGGATTCGGCTCGATTGATGCGTTCTTCAACTGTCGGCAAAAACTTGGACGTCCTGCCAGGGTGTAGGAAGCAGTCGGCCGGCAATGCGCCAAGGCTCTATTTGTATGTTCAATACATTATTGAACTATTAACTGGGTGCGTTTCCACTCAACGTGGCGCCGGCGAACAAGCTCTGTCAGTTAATGCCTGACCAGCTCAACGCATGGCAGCGGCCGAGGCACTGCCATGCAGGCGCCGGTAGCAGATAGCAAGCGCAAGTCGCCGTGCTTCGCTCTTGCATGGCCGCATCGGTCAACAGGCCGCAGCATGATGGCCGGTGCTGGGGCTGACGACCTTGCCGGGCGTCGGTGCGTCCTTGTCCTGCAGGGCAAGTTCCAGCTTGTACCCATGCGAATACACGGTTCTGATGCGCACCACGCCGCTGTGATTGCACAGCTGCAGCTTCTTGCGCAGCTTGTAGATGTGCTGCTCCATCGTGCGGTCGGTGAACTCGGTGTGGCTACCCCACACCGCCTTGGCCAACTGGCAGCGGCGGAAACACACACCGGGGCTGGAAAACAGCAGCCAGGCGATCGAGAACTCGCGTGCGGTCAACACGATCGGCTTGCCGTGCAGGTATACGGTATTTTCGTCGCGGATCAGCTGGTAGGGGCCCACACTGAGCTGCTGGCTCTCGGGGCACGCCTCGGCTACCGGCGACAGCGCCAATGCTGCGCGCACATGCAGCTCGTGCGAATTGAAGGGTAGGGCGAGCACATCGTGTGCGCCGGCGCGGTACCAGGCCAGGATGTCGTGGGCACAGTCGAAACGCCCCAGCACGATCAGCGGCGTGGGATGGCCGCTGTGGCAGCGTTGCCAGGCCAGCAGCGAGCTGTCGTCCGAGGCGACGCAGGTCGCATCGAAGATCAACAGCTCGCAAGGGGAATGCCGCAGCGAGCGCAGAAGTTCGAGTTCATCGGAAAACACCGCAAAACTCGGGGCCAGCGGTGCGAGGCTCGCGTTGACCTGCGATGCCAGACGCGCGTCCTGCGTCAACAGGAAAGCCGATCCGTGCTTGCCGGGAAGGTTGCCGTGCATCAGCCGGCCTTCCCATGTCTGCACACGTACCAGGCGTGCGTCGGATGCCTGTTGCGGACAGCAGGCGTCAATACAAAACCCACATGTAGAGATAAGTGCATCGCCATCGCCTTCGGCTGCCAGGGGATCCGACCTGGGGTCGGACGAATGGTATGTACCATTGCCGAGCCAGAAAGTTTCACTGCTGCGTACTTTTCTTCGGCTTTGGGTAGGCCGGCTTTAACGTACGCTCATCTAGGCGTAAAGCAGCTCTTACATCCAGGGCATGCGTCGTCAGTAACTAACAAAATTCCGACATTGCGCAACGCGCAGTCGGTCGACGCGGCGAGACGACGGGCGCGGTCGCGGAATCCATTCCATTTCGCGTCCAGGTCTATACCACGGTATTGCGATTTGCACGCGCTTGCAGCGCACATGGAATATCTGAGCGATCCGCCGATGCAGCACAACGGCGCGGCCATCGTTTGACGCGCATCTTTCATTTGCTGAAGTACCGCGCATGCGGCCATTGCAACGTCATGCCGGGACAGCACTGAAGCCGACGCAAGGCATGGGATTTGGTTGGCCCTGCCAATCTTCTCTGGCTGCCGCCCTGTCTTCAATACGGTTTCGCATGGCGTGCAATGTCCTATGCACGACAGCGCCGGCGGTATGCAAAAAGTGCCCTTTATCTGCATGCCGCATAACTGGGTTGGCAGGAGACAGAGTGAGGTTTTTTGATTTTCTTAGTGCCTTGGAGTGAGAAATTCCATTGGATCCGCTGCATACAATCGGTTGCGCCAGCCAGACCGGCGCATTGTTGTTTTTGCTCATCCCCCTATGAGAGAGCCCGGCATGATCCTTTCAACCTACTTCGCGGCGATCTCTGCGTTGTCGTACGCAGACCGTCTTCCTACCTATACAAGCAGGATGCTGGTTGGTGCCTGGCCGCAAGGTCTGCAACATCTTCAACAACGCCGTGACGGCCAGGCCGCCGCGGATGGCGCTGACGATGAAGTCGGCCTGCTCGGCGCCAGCGGCGACGCCTTGTTGATCCTCGAATACCAGGAGGAGGCCGAAGATGCCTACCGCCACGCCTTGAAGGCGATGCGCGGGCATCAGCGCCAATTGCGGTTGCTGTCCTGCCGCAATACCGCCTGGTTGATGCTGAGCCAGCGCCGCCTGAGCGCTGCATTGAACTGCTTTGCACAGCTGGCGATGGACCGCGAGACGCCGGCCTGCCTGTGCGGGGAGAGTCTGCTGGGCAAGGCGCTGACCCACTTTCATCTGGGCCAGAGCACGCTGGCGTTGCAGACGCTGGAGCGTGCCAACGACGTGCTGGCGGACCTGGACAGCGGCGCAACCGAGTGGCTGCGCATCGCCAATGCGCTGCGCCTGGACATGATTGCGCAGTTGCGCATCCGGCGCGCCGACCGGATGAGCGACCACGTGTTCTGGCAGGCCACGCTGCGCCAGGAGGATGCGGCGCACGCGTTCGAGCCCAACGAGCTGCGCGCCTGCATCGCCGACCTGGCCGAGAGCATGCCGGTGCTCGCACAGCGCATGCGCCACGTGCGCAATCTGCTGCGCATCGCCGGTGGCGACACCTTCGGGTTCGATGCGCAGATCGACGCGCTGCCGGCCGCCGCCACCGGTTGCCCGCCCTGCGCCCGACAGGACGCGCAGGTGGAGCTGGCGCTTGCCGCATTGGCGGTGGGACGTGCCGATCTGGCGGAGCGCGCCCTGGCCGGCGCCGGCCGGCACCATGCGCCGCGCTGGAATCTGGAGTTCGAGTATTGCCAGGCCAAGATCAGCCAGGCGCTGGGCAAGACCGAGCAGGCACTGCTGCTGTACAACCGCTATGCGCTGGGTGCGGTGCAGTGCCTGCGCAGCGAGGTACAGGCGCCGCGGCTGCTGGAAAGCGGCACGCCGGCGCATGTCAGCGACGACATCTCCGCGCGGCTGCCGGCCAAGTACCGGCGCGCCTACGCCTACATGATCACCAATGCGCACCGCTCGGATCTGTCGATCAACGAGGTGGCCGCGCAGATCGGCGTCACCGGGCGCGCCCTGCAGCAGGCGTTCAAGTCCGCTACCGGGCTGTCGCCGACCCAGGTGTTGCGTCGTTACCGGATGCAGAGCATTCGCGACGAACTGCTGGCCGAAGGCGGCTGCGGCAGCGTGCTGCAGGCGGCCAGCCGCTGGGGCGTGGGCAGCCGCTCGGCGCTGGCCAAGGGCTATCGCCAGCATTTCAATGAGGCACCGATGGAAACCCTGCAGCGCTAGGCCGTTGCGCGCCACGGCCGGGCGTCGATGCAGGCCGTGGCGTGTCGTTTCCGAAGCGCATGCTGCAGTGGCGACCGAACGGCGGGCCAGCCATTGGAAGCCGTGAGAGTGCGGCACGCGTGCGTACGGCGTGGCTTGCGGCTATCCTGTTCGGCTCGCACTGCCACCCAGGAAGGCGCGTCCGAGGATGGGCGTGGCCGCCAAGGAAACGACGAACGATCATGCAAGATCACACCTCCGAGGCGACGGACGCCTCCCAGATCCGCCGTGCAGGCGTCGATCTCAACGGACTGATGTCCGTCCTCAGCAAGCATCTGTATTCCACGCCGGTGGTCGCGCTGCGCGAGCTGGTGCAGAACGCGCACGACTCGATCCTGCGTCGCCGGCTGGAACAACCCGACTGGCAAGGCGAATCGCGCATCGAAGTGCATGCCGACGCTGCCCAGGGCATCGTGCGCATCATCGACACTGGTGCCGGGCTGACCCAGCAGGAGATCCACGATTACCTGGCCACGGTCGGCGTGGGGTATACGCGTGGCCTGCGTCAGGGCGGGCATGAGGACAGCGGCCTGATCGGCATGTTCGGGCTGGGCTTTCTGTCGGCCTTCGTGCTGGCGCGCCGCGTCACCGTGCGCACCACCTCCTACCAGAGCCCGACGCTGGGGCATTGCTATATCTCCAGCAATGCCGAGCAATACACGGTGAGCCCGATCCCGGCGCGTGCGCAGGTCGGAACGGAAGTGGTGCTGGAACTGCACCAGGACTATCTGTCGTTGGCCCAGGAAGCACGGCTGCGCGAGATCCTGTCGCGCTATTGCGCGCTGTTGCGCGAGCCGATCTGGATTGGTGGCGATACCCAGGCGATCAACCCCGAGCCGCCGCCGTGGCGCATGCACGATGCGGTGCCGTTGCATCCGGTGCAGGCCTGGCGGCGCCAACGCGAGTTTGCTGCACGTTTCGAGCGCAACTTCGAACCCTTGTGCTGCATGCCGGTGCGCGCGGAGGAGGGCAGCGATGCGGTCGGCCTGCTGTGGGTGCAGGACGGAGCCACCTACGGCACCAGCGACAACCGCAATCTGTCGGTGTTCCTGCGCGGCATGCTGCTGGACGACAACGCGCGTGAACTGTTGCCGCCGTGGGCGGGCTTTATCGGGGGCGTGATCGAATCCAACCGCTTGACGCCCACCGCCAGCCGCGAAGACCTGCAGCGCGATGCCACCTACGCGGCCGTGCAGCACGCGTTGTCCGAGGCGCTGGTGCAGGGCCTGGCCGATGTGGCGCGTCAGCAGCCGGAAGCCTGGCGGCGCATCCTGCTGCGGCACAACGAGGCATTGCTGGGCGCTGCCTTGTGCGACGAGCGTCTGTTCGAGTTGCTGATGGAACACGTGCGGGTGCCGACCTCGCAGGGCGACCTGCCGGCGCAGCAATTGCCGGCGCGTGGTGCGGTGCACGTGATCCTGGACAGCGATAGCGGTTTCGAAGAAATGTTGTTCCGCGCGATGGGCGTGCCGGTGGCCTACGGAAATCGCTATGCGGTGGTGCCGTTCCTGCGCCGCTGGACGCAGGCCAAGGGCGTGCGCCTGGTCGAGCTGGGCACCGAGCAGGGCAACCGGCAGTTGTTCCAGCTGGACACGCTGCCGGCTGACGAACTGGCCTGGCTGGAACAGCATCTGGGCGATGGCGAAGCGCTGGTGCCGGCGCGTTTCAGCCCCGAGGCGTTGCCGTTGGTGGTGGTGCCCGACCGCGAGGCCGAACTGAAACGCCGCCTGGAGCAGGACGAAAACGACAAGCGGGTGTCCACCGCTGCGCTGCGGCTGGCCCGGCAGTTCACGGCGGGGATCGAAGCACGGCAGACCCAGCGGCTCTACCTGAATCTCGACAACCCGGCGTTGCAGGCGCTGCTGGCGGCGCAACGCGCCGGCAATCCGCAGGCGGCGGTGGCGGCGCGGTTGCTGCGCTCACTGAAGGTCATCGTGTCGGCGCAGGGGCGCACCCAGCCGCAGCCCGGTGCCAACGCATCGGGCGGATCGGATTTGAATCGGGCCTTCGGCGATCTTGCCGAGGCCGTGACCCAATTGCTGGCACGCTGAGCGCCGCATCGAAGGAGCAACACGATGGAAATCTGGAACTGGGTAGAAAAGCTGCAGGACGATCTGGGCGAAGCCGGGCAGCCGCAGAATGCGCAACTGCTGACGCGCCTGACCGACCATATCTGCGACCTGCAGATCGAACGTGCCGAAGCGCTGTTGCCCGAGGCGCGTGCGCTGGGCAAGACGCTGGCCAATCCGTGGCTGGAGGTGTTCGTCGGGCATTGGGAAATGCGCAACCGGGTCGGCAACCTGTGCGAGGGCGAGCGTGCGCTGAGCGATGCGGTGACGCTGTTCGAACGCGCGCACCGCCCCGATGCGGTGGAGTGCCCGCAGTCGGTGTGCGTCACCCAGGATCTGGCCGCGTGCTACGCCAATATCGACGGTCCGGGCTGGGTGGAAGAGCGCATCGAGGTGTGCGAGGAAACGCTGGGCCGCATCGATCCGAGCTGGTCGTGCTACCAGTGCCTGAGCTGCGAAAAAGCCGACGCCTTGCTCGACGACGGACGCGGCGAGGCGGCGCTGAGTTATCTGGACCAGCAGTCGCAGACCATTGTTGCGCATGGCGGGCAGATCTACGACGGCGTGCCGGACATGCGCATCTCGATCCTGCTCTCGCTGGGCCGCGCGGAAGACGCGCTGGCACTGATCGAGCAGCGAGAACGCGAGGCTGCGCGCGAAGGGGCGGAGTGGGCCAACTGCAGTCAGCCGCGGCGTTTGCAGAAAGCCCGCGCCTTGGCAATGTTGAATCGTGACGACGAAGCGCTGGAAGCGTTTCTGCCGTGGCGCGAGGTCGCGCCGCGCTATCGCCTGCACTGGTTGCGTGCGGTGGTGGTGCTGGTATCGCGCCAACCCGAGCGCAATACCTGGGATCTGGGCAGCCGCCTGCAGGTGATGCTCGATCATTACGCGCAGGTCGGTGCACATCGCATCCTGATCGAGGCGGCCGAGATGGCGATCGGGCTGGCCTTGCAGCGTGGCGCGGTGTGGACCGCACGCCGCCACCTGGCGCTTGCGCGTGCGCACGTGCCCAAGTTGCGCCAGGACCGGGGCGCCACGCAACTGCTGGACGGTCTGGCCGTGCGCATCGAAACCGCACCGGCCGGCGAGCCGGCGCCGGTGCCCGCCGAGCAGTTGCTGGCATGGCTGGATGCGCAGGGCGAAGACGTGGCGCGTAACCCCGAGCGCGAGGCGCAGTGGTTGCTGCAGGCAGTGGCCGAGCGACCCGACGATGCCGAGTTGGTGGACACCACGGCGTCGGCATTGAGCGCGTGTGCGGCCGACGACGAGGCGATCGCGCTGCTGTGGTCATTCGTGCAGCGGCATGCCGATCGCGAAACCAGCCCGACCTTCCGGCTGATGAATCTGCTGCTGGGCCGTGGCGACGAGGCCGGCCTGCGCCGGCTGGCGCAGCTGTATCGCCCGCTGGTGCCGGTGGCGGCGCTGTGGTGCGAAGCGCAGCTGGCCCAGCGGCTGGCCGATTGGCCGGCGCTGGAGCAGGCCTGCACCGCGTTGCTGGAACTGTCGCCCGGCTCGCACGGTGCGCGCGGCTTGCTGGGGCGCATGTATCTCAACACCGGCCGCTTCGCCGATGCCACCGAGGTGTATCGACAGCTGACCGAGTTGATGGAAGAGCCGCGCTCGGCGCATTGGGATCACATGACCGCGGCCAGCGCGGCGCAGCAGTGGGACGCGGTGCGCGCCTCGGCGCTGGCGCTCGGCATGGAGCTGAGCAGCACCAGCGGCGTGGTCGAAGAAACCTGGGGTTGGGTGATCGTGCGCTGCGTGGATGACGGCGAGGCAGCCGAGTACTACGCGCGGCGCACCGGCCCGGTCACCGCGCGTATCGTCGAAAATGCACCGGCGCATCGGCGCCAGCACGTCGGCGACTGGGTGGTGTTCGATGCCGAACTGCTGTATCCGCCGCCGGAGGACGAGGCCGAGCGCGAGCGCTTCGTGCCGACCTATGCGCAGGTGCATGTGCTGGAGGCGGGTGGTTACGGCAGCAGCTGGCTGGTGGATGGCGTGCATCCCGGCGAGCAGGCGATCGAGGCCTTGCGCGAGGACATCGAAGCGCGTGGCTGGAAACTGTGGCTGCATAGTCGCGACGACTATCGTGTGGTCGATCCGCAACACGCGGAGGCGTTCGACCCGGAAGATGCGAGCACGGGTCTGCCGGGCGTGCTGTTCACCGTGGCGCTGCCGGAAGCGGCGCCGCCGCTGGAACTGCATCGCGTCCTGCTGGCCACAACCGCGCAGTGGGCGCACCCGATGTGCTGGCTGCGCCTGGCCGAGGCCTGCGATCAGGACCCGCGCCCGCATCTGGACGCAGTGGAGCGTTACGGGCTGTAGGCGGCGATCAAGCTCGTCGTGCAGCGGCTGCTGATGCGGTCGCCGCTGCCGCCGGGATTGGGGATTGGGCATTCGGGATTGGCATGCGTGGTTTGCGTGCCAACTGCTGGCCTGTCGTCAGGAATGGTGATGCTCGGAAGAACGTGCAGCCCATCTGGCTGTTCGCATTTCTTTCCGCAACCGATAGCAATCGGTGGTGCTTGCGCGGTTGCCGGCGTGGGACCTTGCGCGGCATGGATCTCGCGCCAGAGCCTACACGGACGTACTTGCGGCGTGTCCTACGCTGGTACGCGTGCAAGCTCCCTCGGCAGACCGAGGCATTCGCGAAGAACCGGTGGATGTCGTGCGCAAGATTGATCGGTGTGCGGAGTCGTTCGGCGGCGCGGCGCCGCATCCAGTGTCGGGACACGCCGTGAATCCGTCCCTGGAGGCTCGGTGGCGACATCCATGTCGCCATACGGTCCCGCCACCGGACGCGGCGCCACGCTCCCCATATTGCTATCGCTGATCGGCAAGCAATACTTCAAGCAGGTGTTGATGCCTGCGGACTTCGTGGCCGATGTCATCAGTAAGCCTTCCATCTACTGTCACGTCGCCAGGAATGGACGCTAGGAAGAACGTGCAGCTCAGCTGACCCTCCGCATTTCTTTCAGCAACCGACAACAACCGGTGGTGCTTGCACGCGTGCCGGCGTGGGACCTTGCGCGGCATGGATGCCGCGCCAGAGCCTACAGGGACGTACTTGCGGCGTGTCCTACGCCGGTACGCGTGCAAGCGCCCTCGGCAGACCGCAGCATTCGCATGGAACCGGCAGAGGTCTTGCACAAGATTGCCAGGTCTGCGGAGCTGGTCGGCGGCGCGGCGCCGCATGCAGTGTCGGGACACGCCGGGAATCCATCCCTGGAAACCCGGTGTAAGCGCCCGCAGCAGACCTGAGCATTCGCCTGTACGGCTATCTCGCAGTGCATGGCAGCTGCCCGATCAGCTGCGCTTGCCGTAGCGCTCCAGCCAGTGCGCGTACGAGGGCGGCAGCACCCACGACGGGCGTTCTTCGCCCAGGGCCAGTGCGGCGTGATACGGCCAGTGTGGGTTGGCCAGGTGCGCGCGGCCGACCATCACCAGCTCCATCTGTCCGGCGGCGACGACGCGGTCGGCTTCCAGCGGATCGTCGATGTTCCAGGACGAGGCAACCGGCAGCTGCGCCTCGCGGCTGACCCGTTCGGCGTAAGGCGCCAGCAAGGCCGGTCCCCATGGAATCTGCGCAGTCGGGGTGCTGAAGCCGATGCTGACGTTGAGCAGATCCAGGCCGCCTTGCTTGAAGTTACGCGTCAGTGCGATGGCTTCCTGCAGGGTCTCTTCGTCGCGGCCATCGAATTCGATCACGCCAAAGCGTGCGGTGAGCGGCAGCTGTTCCGGCCAGACCGCACGCACGGCCTGCAGCGTTTCCAGCAGGAAGCGCGCACGGTTGTCGGCCGTGCCGCCGTAGTGATCCTGGCGTTGATTGGCGTGTACCGAGAAGAAGCTCTGCGCCAGATAGCCATGGGCAAAATGCAGCTCCAGCCACTGGAAGCCGGCATCGCGCGCGCGCTGTGCGGCGGCGACAAAATCGCCGCGCACGCGGGCGATGTCGTCCAGCGTCATCTCACGCGGCACTTTGGGCAGGCCGCCGCCGAAGGCGATGGCCGAGGGCGAGATGGTGTCCCAGCCGCGCGGGTCGCCGTCGGGGATGTGGTCGTCGCCTTCCCACGGCAGGTTGGCACTGGCCTTGCGGCCGGCGTGGCCGATCTGGATGCCTGGCACCGCGCCGGCAGCGCTGATCGATGCCGCGATGCGCGCCAGTCCCTCGGCCTGGGCGTCGTTCCACAGGCCCAGGCACCCGGGGGTGATGCGTCCTTCCGGCGACACGCCGGTGGCCTCGACGATGACCAGGCCCGCACCGCCGCGCGCCATGCTGGCGTAGTGCACCTGATGCCACGTGTTGCTGAGGCCGTCGACGGCGGTGTACTGGCACATGGGCGGCACCGCGATGCGGTTGCGCAGGGTGACGTCCTTGAGTTGATACGGAGAGAACAGCGATGACATGGAGAGCGACCACCTGAGAAAAGCAGGCTGCGATCAGAACACGCCCGGCCGCCGCGCAGACACTCTGCCGGTGGCACAGCGCGTTGCATGCGGTGCCGGTTGTGGACAAGCGGGCCAGCCGGCGCAGCGGGCGCGTCCGCTGGCATGGGATGCGCGCTTCCGACAGGTATGGGGCGGCGTCAGACGCGCTCCGCCCGCAAAACCATGACCACCGTTGCATAGCGGTCGGCGGCTGCACGCACGGCCGAGCCGGCGGTGGACGCCAACCGGCGGCCGTCGCGCCTGCAATCGTCGCGCCCGTGGCAAGGGAACGGGACGGCAGTTATCGCATCTTTCCAGGCGTGGTCGCGCTCACGTTCACCGCGTGCGCCGCAATGTCAAACTCTGTCTGGACCTTCCTCTGACCGCTACAGGTTCGTCGCTGGTTGCCGAAACTGAATTGCTTTATTCTGCTGCGCTTCGGCGTGGGGGCGCCGCGCCAGATAGGGGGCGCCATCGTCCCGCATGCCCAGCCTTCTCTCTTCATACTCTCGGCGGGTGATCTCATGGTGGCATTGCAGCAGCGCTCGATCGATGCGATTCGTGGCCAGGAAACGGGGTTGTTGGCTGCATGGCTGAGCTCCAGCCTGGGCAGCGATGGACGTATTTCCCGGCAGGACGTCGAAACCCAGAGCGCGGACTTTTTGCATCTGCTTGTCGCTTCCCTGAAGGACGGCGGCAGCAGCCTGGATAGCGCCGACTGGAGCGAGGTGCGTCGTTTCCTGGAAAACCTCTCGCGCGACCGCGCCACCCGTGGCTTCGATTCGCAGGAAACAGCCAACTTCATCTTCTCGCTCAAGCGGGTGCTGTTTGCGCTGATGCAGCGCGAGTATGCCGATGCGCCGGAGGATCTGGGCCAGCAGCTGTGGGCGCTGTCCGAGCTGCTGGACCGTCTGGGCCTGTACACCGTCAAGGCGTTCCAGAAGACCCGCGAAGACATCATCGTGCGCCAGCAGGAAGAAATGCTGGAGCTGTCCACCCCGGTGGTCAAGCTGTGGGAGGGCGTGCTGGCACTGCCGATGATCGGCACGCTGGATTCGCAGCGCACCCAGGTGGTGATGGAGTCGCTGCTGCAGCGCATCGTCGACACCGGCTCGGAAATCGCCATCATCGACATCACCGGCGTGCCCACCGTGGACACGCTGGTGGCGCAGCACCTGCTCAAGACCGTCACCGCGATCCGCCTGATGGGCGCCGATGCCATCATCAGCGGCGTGCGCCCGCAGATCGCGCAGACCATCGTGCACCTGGGCCTGGACCTGCAGGGCATCGTCACCAAGGCGAACCTGTCCGACGCACTGGCGCTGGCGCTCAAGCGCATCGGCGTGACCGTGGGCAAGGCGGGCTGACATGGAGCGCATCCCGATCCTGCGGATGGGCGACCTGCTGCTGGTCACCATCCAGGTGGACATGCACGACCAACTGGCGATGACGCTGCAGGAAGACCTGTCGGAAAAGATCAGCGCCACTTCCGCGCGCGGCGTGCTGATCGACATTTCCGCGCTGGACATCGTCGACTCCTTCATCGGCCGCATGATCAGCACCATCTCCGGCTTGGCGGCAATCATGGATGCCAGGACCGTGGTGGTGGGCATGCAGCCGGCCGTGGCGATCACGCTGGTCGAGCTGGGCCTGACCCTGCCGTCGGTGCGCACCGCGCTCAATGTCGAACGCGGCATGCGCCTGTTGCAGCAACCCGATCGCGCTTCATGACCACCGGTTCGCAACCGGTGCGCACCGAACAGGATGTGGTGCTGGCCCGGCAGACGGTACGCAAGCTGGTGGTGCAGTGCGGCCTGCGTCTGGTCGACCAGACCAAACTGGTCACCGCAGCCAGCGAGCTGGCCCGCAACACCGTGATCTACGGCGGCGGCGGCGACATGGATTGGGCCTTGGTGGAAAGCGGCATCCGCAAGGGCGTGCAGCTGACCTTCCGCGACGAGGGCCCCGGCATTCCCGACCTGGATCTGGCGCTCACCGATGGCTGGACCTCCGGCAGCGGGCTGGGGCTGGGCCTGTCCGGCAGCCGTCGGCTGGTGGATGATTTCGTGCTGGACACCGCGGCCGGCAAGGGCACGCGGATCACCATCACCAAATGGAAGTGATGCTCGCCGGCGAGGTTACGCGCGCGTTTCGCGTCGACGAAACCAGCCAGGTCGGGCAGGCACGCCGCGAGGCGGCGGTGCTGGCTCAGGCGCTGGGTTTCGATGAGGCCGCCTGCGGGCGCGTGGCGCTGGTGGCTACCGAGCTTGCCACCAACATGGTCAAGCATGGACGTGGCGGCGTGCTGCAGTTGTCCACGGTCGCCACCGCCCAGGGCATGGGCGTGGAGATCTGCGCCATCGACGGCGGCCCCGGGTTCGCACTCGTGGACGGCCTGCGCGATGGCTATTCCACCGCCGGCACGCCGGGCACCGGGCTGGGTGCGATCCAGCGCCAGGCGCAGGTGCTGGATGCGTATTCCGATGCCAAGGGTGCGCTGGTGATGGCACGGTTGTTTGCGCAGCAACGCGCCGAGCTGGACCTGCCGTACGGCGCCATTCGCCTGCCGCTGCACAACGAAACGGTGTGCGGCGATGCCTGGCATCTGGCGATCGGCGAGCAGCGGGCGACCGTTACCCTGATCGATGGCCTGGGCCACGGTCCGGGCGCCGCCGAAGCCGCCGACGCCGGCGCGCGCGCAGCGGCGGCGGCCCGCGGCGAACCCGGCGAGCGCATCGCGCAGCTGCATGCCGGTATGTCCGGTACCCGCGGCGGCGCGGCCGCGGTGATGCAGTTCGACAGCAGCACCGGCCGGGTGCGCTTTGCCGGGGTGGGCAATATCGTCGCCTCGCTGTGCGATGGCGACGGCGTGCGTGGCATGCCGTCGCATCCGGGCATCGTCGGGGTGCAGTTCCGCAAGGCGCAGCCGTTCGATTTTGCGGATGCCGCCGGCAAGCTGCTGGTCATGCACAGCGATGGCCTGCAATCGCGCTGGAACCTGCGCGATCACCCGGGCCTGCTGTCGCGCCATCCGCGCTTGATTGCGGCGGTGCTGTTGCGCGATTACACGCGTGGCCGCGACGATTGCGGCGTATTTGTCATGCGGCTGGGAGGCCTGCAATGAATGCTTCCGGTGAGACACCGCCGCTCGATCCGCTGGCCGAACTGGATGCGCTGCGGCGGCAGAACCAGGCCCTGCGCGAAGAGCTGGAAGAGACCAACCAGGGCGTGCTGGCGCTGTATGCCGAGCTGGATCAGCAGGCCGAACAGCTGCGCGATGTGTCCGAGCTCAAGAGCCGCTTCCTGTCGTACATGAGCCACGAGTTCCGCACCCCGCTCAGCTCGATCCTGAGCATCACGCGGCTGCTGGAAGACGGCATGGACGGGCCGCTGACTGCCGAGCAGTCCAAGCAGGTGCGCTTTGTCAGCGCCTCGGCGCGCGAGCTCACCGAGATGGTCGACGACCTGCTGGATCTGGCCAAGATCGAGGCCGGGCGCATCACCATCTCGCCGGGCTGGTTCGACCTGATGGACCTGTTTGCGGCCTTGCGCGGCATGTTCCGCCCGCTCACCGATGCCGGCAGCACCACCTTGATCTTCGAAGACCCGCCGGTGCTGCCGATGCTCTATACCGACGACAAGAAACTGGCGCAGATCCTGCGCAACTTCATTTCCAACGCACTCAAGTTCACCCCGCAAGGCCATGTGCGCGTATTCGCGCAGCTGGAAGGCGAGACCCATGTGCGCTTCAGCGTGCAGGACACCGGCATCGGCATTCCGGCCGAGCTTCACGACGCCTTGTTCGAGGATTTTGTACAGGTGGATTCGCCGTTGCAGAAACGCCTCACCGGCACCGGTCTGGGGCTGTCGATCTGCAAGCGGTTTGCCGAGTTGCTGGGCGGCACGGTGGGGATCAACAGCGTGGTCGGGCAGGGCTCGGAATTTTTCGTGGTGCTGCCGGTCACGCTGGCAGCGGAGGATGCACTTGGGCAGTAAGCCACACATTCTGGTCGTCGACGATAACGCGGTGACGCGTTATTCGGTGCGCCGCGTGCTCGAACACCATCAGTTCGTGGTCGAAGAAGCCGGCACCGGCACCGACGGCCTGGCCAAACTGGCCGAGCAGGCATTCTCTGCGGTGGTGCTGGACGTCAATCTGCCGGACATGAGCGGCTTTGACATCGTGCGCACGCTGCGCGCCGAGCCGCGCACCGCGTTGCTGCCGGTGGTGCACGTGTCGGCCGCGTCGATCGCCACCGGCGACATGATCACCGGCCTGGAGGCCGGTGCCGACGCCTACCTGATTCACCCGGTCGACCCCAGCGTGCTGGTCGCCACGCTGCGCACCCTGCTGCGCGCGCGCCAGGCCGAAGACGCCTTGCGCATCAGCGAGGCACGCTTCCGCGAGATCTTCGAGCACATCAGTGCACCGATTGCGGTGGTCGATGCGAGCTTGCACACGCATGAGGCCAACGCGGCGTTCCAGCGCCTGATCGGTACCGTCACGCCCGGCGAGGCGCTTGCCGTACCCGGCGTGGACCAGGCCGCCACCGTGCAGGCGCTGACCAACGCGCTGGCGCAACGCGAGCGCTGGAGCGGTGCCTTGTCGATCCTGCGCGAGGGCAAGGTGCGCGAAACCGAGTGGCGCGTGTCGCCGTATCGCGAACCGGATCTGGGCCTGCTGCTGGTCGAGGACGTCACCGAACAGCGCCTGCGCGAGCGTGAGCAGCGTCAGGAGCTGGATACCGCCACCACCGAGCTGGCCCACCAGATCGCCGAGCGCCAGCGCACCGAAATCCAGTTGCTGCAGGCGCAGAAGATGGAGGCGCTGGGCAAGCTCACCGGCGGTATCGCGCACGACTTCAACAATCTGCTGACCAGCATCATTTCCGGCCTGGACATGATCCAGCTGGCGGTCGAGTCCAACCGCATCGAGCGGGTGCCGCGGCTGGCCGAGATCGCCACCGGCTCGGCGCATCGCGCCGCCGCACTGACCCAGCGCATGCTCGCCTTCGCGCGCAAGCAATCGCTGGATGCGCAAGCCTTCGATATCAACACACGCGTGCGTTCGCTGGAAGACATGCTGCACCGCTCGATCGGCGAGAACATCGTGCTGGAGCTGGAGCTGGCCGACACGCCACTGGTGGCGGTGGCCGATGCCAACCAGCTCGAAAACGTGGTGCTCAACCTGGTGATCAACGCACGTGACGCCTTGAAGGGCCGGGGCACCATCCGCATCCAGAGCGCGGCCTACACCGCGCAAGGCGATCCGGAACTGGACGATGGCGATTACGTGGTGCTGAACGTGATCGACAATGGCAGCGGCATCGAACCGGCCATCCTCAATCAGGTCTTCGAGCCGTTCTTCACCACCAAGCCGATCGGCGAGGGCACCGGCCTGGGCTTGTCGATGACCTATGGCTTTGCGCGCCAGTCCGGCGGCACCGCACGCATCACCAGCACCGTGGGCCGCGGAACCACGGTGGCCTTGCTGCTGCCGCGCGGGCTCACTGCCAGCGCAGTGCCGCCGGCACCGGCACCGAGTTCGCCCCGTACACGCAGCGAGCGTATCTTGCTGGTGGACGACACCGATGTGGTGCGCATGATGGTGAGCGAGGTGCTCAGCGATGCCGGCTACCACGTGGTGGAAGCCGATGATGCCAACGGCGCGCTGGATCAGTTGCGTGCCGGGGTGGAGATCGATCTGGTGGTGTCCGACGTCGGCCTGCCCGGCATGAACGGGCGCGACATGGCCGACGTGGCGCGCGCGCTGCGGCCGGGCTTGCCGATCCTGTTCATCACCGGCTACGCCGAAAACGCCGCCACCCGCCAGGAATTCCTGGCCGACGGCATGGCGCTGCTGCCCAAGCCTTTCAGCCTCAACGATCTGCTCAACATGGTCGGGCAGATGCTCGATAGCAGCGTGATCGCCGCCCGCGCCTGACGCGGTTTACGCGCGTAGGCGCCAGCTGTCGGTGCCTGCCTGCCGCGCAACGATAACGATAGCGATGTGCCGCGACGCCTCAGGCGTTGCGCGCGTCCAAACCAGCGTCCAGCTGCGTGTGTTTCAGGTGTGCGCCGCCTGTGCCTGACACGCCGTGTTGCACGCACCTGGCTGCAGTGGATGCCTGTGCAGTGCGCCGGCAGCACCGGCGTGTCGTTGGCGTGCGTGCGCTCACTGCGCGTACGCGTACGGGCCGAACGTGGCACCCAGGAAACCGCCGGCGCTGTCGGTACTGAGCATGCGGGCATCGCCCTGTTCCAGCAGCGTCTGCCACTGGCCGCTGCCGACTGCGTAATCCACATGCACGCGTGCGCCATCCAGGGCAAAGCGCAGCGTGACCGGTTGGGTTGCATCGGCCAGCGGCGCGCGCGCCAGCACGGTGCCGCTGCCTGGCTCCTGCGTCCCGGCGCGGCGCGACAGCACCACCGACATGCCGGCATCCTCGCGCACCAGCAGTAAGGCCAGGTAATGCGTTTCCCTGGCGACGATCGCCAGCCCCGCCTGTTCGCCCGCTGCCAGCGTGCTGCCATCGACGGTCGCCGCCAGCGTGGCGTGGTGATGCTGCAGACGGTGGCCCAGATACGCCGGCTGCCCGCGGCCGATATCGCCCAGCGCCACGCTCGAGGGCGTGATGCGCAGACCCTGCGGGCCGGTGACATACCACGGCGCCGTTGGCGGATGGATGGTCATCCATTGCATCGGCACGCGCGCGTCCTGGAAATGCTCGCTCCACTGCATCGGCCCGCTGGTGGGTGCGTCCTGCGTGCCTGCCGGCAGCGGCGGGCGCGTGGCGACCGCAGGCACAGCCGTGCCGTGCGGCAGTATCACCGGCCAGCCGTCGCGCCATTGCACCGGCAGCAGGAAGGTTTCGCGACCCAGGGTGTAGTGGTTGCCTTGATACGGGCGGGTGGCCAGGAATACTGCCCACCAGGAGCCGTCCTGCAATTCGACCAATTGCGCGTGGCCGGCGGAGGTGATCGGCGCGCTGCGGCTGGGGTCCAGATCGCGCTGGGTCAGCACCGGATTGCCGCTCCAGGGCTGGTAGGGCCCGGCGATCTGGCGGCTGCGGTAGATCATCTGTGCATGCTGCTCGCCGGTGCCGCCCTCGGCTGCGGTCAGGTAGTAATAGCCATCGCGACGGAACAGGTGCGGGCCTTCGATATGCTCGGTGTTGCTGGCCGGCTGGAAGCCCGCATCCACCAGTACCTGGCGCGTGCCGACCAGTTTCATGCTGGCCAGATCCAGCCGCTGCAGCCAGATCGCGCGGTGCCCGTCGTAACGCAGCTTGCCGGCCGGCACATCGTTGTTGACCAGCCAGGCGCTGCCGTCGTCGTCGAAGAACAGCGATGGGTCGATGCCCTTGGCATCCAGCCAGATCGGGTCCGACCAGGGCCCGGCCGGGTCCTTGGCGGTGATCAGGAAATTGCCGCCATCGCAGTAGAAGCAGGTGTTGGCGATGTAGAAGGTGCCGTCGTGGTGGCTGATGCTGGCGGCGAACAGGCCGCGGGTGAGTTCGTCGTTGCCGTATTTGATCTGATCGGGGCGATCGATCGCGTTGCCGATCTGCGTCCAGTGCACCAGATCGCGGCTCTTGAACACCGGCAGGCCGGGGAAATAGCCGAAGCTGGAGTTGACCAGATAGAAGTCGTCGCCGACGCGGACCGCCGACGGGTCAGGATGGAAACCGGCCACGACCGGGTTGCGGTACTGTGCCGCGGTCGGTATCGGGCCGCCGTCATCGCCCTGGTAGTCGATCCGGCTGATCACCGCGCTGCCGGCCTGCGCCAGCTGACAACTCACTGCGGCCAGTACGCCCACCATCCATCCAAGTCGTTTCAAGCTCTGTTCCTCTCCGCTGAGCGCGTCCGCATGGCGCCAGCATGACAGCACGCGGCCAGCGCAGGCATGCCGTTTCGAAATGCCTGGCGCGCGCTGCGGCATGGCTCTGCAACGGCGGCCATGTGCGCAACGACACGCTTGCCATAGAGCTGCAACATTGCTGACATATCGTGCGCGCGGCGCCACTTTGCGTCGTCGGCCGGCATGCCCGGTGCCGACGGACGCTGGAGTGGCCAACAACACGTGGCGAGCAGGTTCAGGTGGGTGCGGACGGTGGGGGAGGAACCGGCGTGTACGAGTGCGACGTGCCGATTCCAAGTACCGGCCGTGCCCGCCTGATCGCCGCGCAGTCATGTTGATCGCCACGTTTGCCTCCGTGTCACCCCTCGCGTCACCTACCCAAGGATCATCTCGCATGTCGTTGTACTCGTCTGTCTCCGCGTCCCTGACGTCCGCCACCACGCACGCACCCGCACGCCGTCGCGCCGCCTTGCAGCGCACGCCGCTGGCGCGTGCCTGCGCCGGCCTGCTGCTTGCCTCGCTGGCCGCCGCTGCCTCTGCGCAGCAGGCGCCGACGCGTGAGGGTGACGGCAGCCCGACCGCGCTGGATACGGTCACCGTCACTGCCGAACACCGCGAGCAGAGCCTGCAGGAAGTGCCGGTGTCGGTGGGCGTGGTGCAGGGCGCGGCGATGCGCGAGTTCACCGCCGGTGGCGACGACACGCTGCTGGCGCTGTCCGGCCGCGTGCCGGGCTTCTATGCCGAGACCACCACCGGGCGCATCTTCCCGCGCTTCTATATCCGTGGCCTGGGCAATATCGATTTCTACCTCGGCGCTTCGCAGCCGGTGTCCATCATCCAGGACGACGTGGTGCTGGAACACGTGGTGCTCAAGTCCAACCCGGTCTACGACGTGGACCAGGTCGAAGTGCTGCGCGGCCCGCAGGGCACCTTGTTCGGCCGCAACACCACCGCCGGCATCGTCAAGTTCGACACCATCAAACCCGGCGATACCTATACCGGCCGCGTCGATGCCAGCTACGGCACCTACAACACGGTATCTCTGGACGGTGGCTTCGGCGGCCCGATCAACGACGTGCTGTCGTTCCGCGTGTCGGCCCTGTACCAGCACCGCGACGACTGGGTGGACAACACCTTCGCCGGCAGCAGCGCCGATGGCACGCGTACCCCGCGCAAGGATGCGATGGGCGGCTACAACGACCGCAATGCGCGCCTGCAGTTGCTGCTCAAGCCCAACGACGCGTTCTCGCTGCTGGGCTCGGTGCATACCCGCGACTACGACGGCACCTCCACGTTGTTCCTGCGCAATGCGGTCACGCGCGGCAGCGACAAGGTCGACGTGCCGCGCGATCGCGTGGCCTACGACGAGGCGCACGACAACCCGCAGGCGTATCAGACCGACGGCGGCTCGATCAAGGCGATCTACGATTTCGGCGGCGTGTCGCTGACCTCCATCACCGCTTACGAGACCACCTCCGGCTATAGCCGTGGCGACACCGATGGCGGCGCAGCGGCGAACTACCCGGTCAACGGCGTGCCGAACGGCTTCGGCCAGTCGATGGGGCAGATCCGCGACCTGGACCAGTACACCCAGGAACTGCGTCTGGCCAGCGAAGGCGACGACGCTCTGCAATGGCAGGTGGGCGCGTTCTACTTCGACGGGCGCGATACCACCGATTTCTATCAGCGGGCGTATTTCCTGCAGACCGCCGCGCGCAACCCCAACAACTGGGTGCGCCTGCGCAACACCAATACCTCCTGGGCCGGCTTCGGGCAGCTCAGCTACAAGGCCACCGATGCACTCACCCTGACTGCCGGTCTGCGCCAGACCAAGGACAGCAAGGAAACCCGCCTGCTCAAGACCGCCGATACCGCCGCCGGTGCGGTGACCTATCGCGGCCGTCGCGACGTGCGCATGTCCGATACCCAGCCCAGCTGGGATCTCAGCGCGATGTATGAGATCAATCCCGAGCTGAGCGTCTATGCGCGCGTGGCACGCGGTTTCCGCGGCCCGACCATCCAGGGCCGCAGCGCGGTGTTCAATTCGGATTTCACCACCGCCGATTCGGAAACCATCCTGTCGTGGGAGGCCGGCATCAAGAGCAGCCTGTTCGACAATCGCCTGCGTCTGAACGTCAGCGGCTTCACCTATACGGTGGACGACATCCAGCTCAACGGCAACGACTCGGACGGCAACGGCGTGCTGTTCAATGCCGACAAGGCCAAGGCCTACGGCCTGGAGGCGGATCTGGACTGGCGCCCGATCTCCAACCTGTCGCTGACCGCCGGCCTGAGCCTGTTGCATAGCGAAATCCACGACGATCGCGTCTACGCGCAGGCCTGTGCGCTCAACGGCGTGGTGGTGTGCACGGTCAACGACCCGACCATCCGCGTCGGTGCCAACACCTTTGCGCAGATCGACGGCAACCCGCTGCCCAACGCGCCCAAGTACAACCTCAACCTGGCCGCGCGCTACGACATTCCGGTGGGCAACGATGGCGCCTTCTTCGTCTCCACCGACTGGAACAAGCAGGGCGAAACCAGCTTCGTGCTGTACGACTCCACCGAGTTCCGCGCCAACGGCAATTTCGAAGGCGGCCTCAAGCTCGGTTACACCGGCGGCTATGGCGCGTGGGAGGTGGCGGCGTTTGCGCGCAACATCACCAACGAGAAGAACGTCAAGGGCGTGATCGAGAACTACATGGCGGCGGTGTACAACGAGCCGCGCGTGGTGGGTGTGTCGGTCAACGTCAACTGGCAGTAAGAGCGACTGAAAAGTCGCCAGCGGCTGCACAGTGCTCTGGTCAGCCGCTCCCGGTGCTTGATCGATCGACTGCATCACTGGGCGTGTGCCGCAGTGATGCCGATCGTAGAACGTAGAACAGACCCGCTGCGTGCATCATGCAGCGGGTTTTTTGTGTCAACGGCTGCGCAACACCGACTGCACCCAGCTGACGATCTGCGCGCTGCTCACCGCGCCGGAGTGACGGCCCAGCTCACTGCCGCCGCGGATGACCAGCAAGGTCGGGATGCTGCGGATGCCGAAGCGCGTGCCAAGCGCCGGATGCAGATCGGTATCGACCTTCGCCAGCCGGACCTGCGGTTCGAGCAGTGCCGCGGCTGCGGCAAACTGCGGCGCCATGCTCAGGCACGGCCCGCACCACGGCGCCCAGAAATCCACCACCAACGGCAGCGCGCTGCGCACCGCATGCTTATCGAAATCGGCCTCCGACAGCGCCACCGGCGTGCCCAGGAACAAGGGCTTGTGGCAACTGCCGCAGTTGGGTGCATCGCGCAGACGCGCAGCCGCAACACGGTTCATCGCAGCGCAGCTCGGGCAGGCGATTAAAAGCGGTGCGTCGATCATGCGGTGGTCTCCGGTGGCAGGCAATACAGTCGCTGCGCCCGCGCATCGTGGGCGGCGAGCGCGGCTGCATGCGGCCAGTGTAACGGCCAACGCCGAAGACCCGGTGCCGTCGGCCACTTCCGCAACACCGGGGGGAGCGCGCACGTGAAAGACAGATACGCGTGCGTGCTGCAGTGCTCAGCCCGATTGTCCCAGGCTCAGGATCGGAACAAAGCCGCCGTAGATCAGTCGCTTGCCATCGAACGGCATCGGGTTGACCGACGGGTCCATGCGCGGGTCGTCCATCATCTTGCGCATGCCCGCATCGCGGGTCGCCTTGTCCGGCCATTCGATCCACGAAAACACCACGGTTTCGTCCTCGCCGGCAGCGACCGCGCGGTGGAAGTCGGTCAGTTGTCCATGCTGGACATCATCGCCCCAGCACTCCACCACGCGCAGTGCGCCGTATTCGATGATGATGGCATCGCCCATGCGGGCATGTTCCAGAAATGCGGCCTTGTTGGCCGTGGGCACCGCGAGTGCAAATCCATCCACATACGACATGACCACCTCCTCGGACATGGCGCACGGCGTGCGCCGGATGATGACGACAGATGCTGGTGCGATCGAAACAGGCTGGAACGCTGCGCCGGGACGGGGCGTGGAGTACGAGCATACGGCGCATCCGTCATGCGGGCACTGGTCGCGCCCGCATGACGATGCAAACCGCTTTCGTGCCGGCTTCCGTTGTCGGACCGCATGCGCCGCGCGCTGCGTGAGGCGTCCTGGATGAGTTCGTCAGAGGGACTATGTTGTCGCGATGGGCTGGGGTTGCGACAGGCCGCCAGCATCGGGATTGCATGGGTTTCGATCACCCCGCACGCCTTGCCGGGTGCGCTGTGGCGGCAGCCCGGCGTGCTGCCCGGCCGCCGCATGGCCGCGACTACGCGGCCAGGTTGTGTCGCCGCAGCACGGCTTCAAACACCACGTCGCCGTCTTCGTTGCGCGCCTGCAGCGTGCCGCCGTGCGCCTTGACGAACTGGTCGGCGATGAACAGGCCCAGCCCCAGGCCCTGGCTGGCATGGAAGCTGGCCTTGAACGGCTCGAACAGGCGCGGCATCAGGCTGTCCGGGATGCGCCCGACATTGCGCACCGACAGCCGCAGCGTGTCGCGTTCGCGTCCGTCCAGATGCACCCGCACCGGCTGGCTGCCGCCATGCAGCACCGCATTGCCGACCAGGTTGGACACGACCTGGGCCAGGCGATCGCCATCGCCATCGCCATCCAGATCGCCTTCGGTACGCAGGTCGATCGGCGTGTGCGGGTTGGCCTGCGCCACTTCGCCCACCACGCTGTGGGTGACTTCGCCCAGATTGCAGGGGCCGAACTGCATCGACAGCCCGTCGCTGCGCAGGCGCGAGAAATCCAGCAACTGCTCGACCATCCGCGCCATCCGCCGCGCGCTGTTTTCCAGGTGATCGAGCGTGCGTGCGGCCGAGCCATCGGCCTCCACATCCAGGCCGAGCTTGTCGGCGCACAGCAGTATCACCGACAGCGGCGTACGCAGGTCGTGGGTGAGCACCGCCATCATGGTTTCGTTGAGCGTAAGCGCGCGTTCCAGCGAGGCGTTGCGTGCCTTGAGCAGGCGCCGCTGCTGGTACAACTCGATGAACACATTGACCTTGCTCAGGATCACGTGCGGCTCGATCGGCTTGTGCAGGAAATCCACCGCGCCGGTTTCGTAGCCCTGGAAGGCGCGCATCGGATCGTTCGGCGATGCGGTCAGGAAAATGATCGGCACATGCCGGCTGCGCTGCGAGCCGCGCATCAGTTCGGCCAGCGAAAAACCGTCCATTTCCGGCATGTGCACATCCAGCAGCGCCAGCGCCACGTCGTGTTCGAGCAGCAGCTCCAGCGCCTGCGCGCCGGACGCGGCACACAGCACCTGGAGGCCGTCGCGCTGCAGCAGCGCTTCCATCGCCACCAGGTTCTGCGGCACGTCGTCGACGATCAGCAGCTTGGCGGGCTCGTCGCCATTGCCGTGCGCAGCCAGGCCGGTCGCGGTGAGATTCATGGGTGAAAGTCTTCCAGTCGGCTGCAGATCGCCTGCAGGGTGAGCACCGCATCGGCGCCAGCATAGGCGAGAGCGGAGGCGGGCATCAGCGGTGAGGCGGCATCGTCGGGGCGCTGGATCCAGGCGGTGCCACCGACTGCACGCACCGCCGCCACGCCGGCGCTGCCGTCGCTGCTGGCGCCGGTGAGCAGGATCGCCAGCAGGCGCTGCCCGAAGACATCGGCCGCCGATTCGAACAGCGGGTCGATCGCCGGGCGCGAGAACAGCACCGGTGCATCCATCGACAACGCCAGGCTGTCGCGCGTTTCCACCAGCAGATGGTAGTCGGGCGGGGCGATGGTCACGCTGCTGGCAAGCAGTGGCTGCTTGTCTTCGGCCTCGCGCACCGGCAAGGCGCAGCGTGCATCCATCAGCTCGGCAAGATGGCTGGTGCGGTCGCGCGGCAGGTGCAACACCACCAGTACCGGCATCGGCAGGTCCGCGGGCAGGCTGGACAACAGCGCCTGCAGGGCCATGACGCCGCCGGCCGAGGCACCGATCACCATCGCGTCGAACTGCGCCGCCACCGCGTGCATTGCGTTCATGCCGCCGCCTTGCGGAACAGGCGCTGCTCGCGCGCCACGGTTTCGAACGCCTGCGCATGCGCACCGAACTGCAGCGACTCCTTGCTGCCCAGGCCCAGGAACCCACGGTGCACCAATGCATCGTGGAACAGGCCCACGGCACGGTCCTGCAGGCTGCGGTTGAAATAGATCAGCACGTTGCGGCACGACACCAGGTGTACTTCGGAGAACACCGTATCGGTGGCCAGGCTGTGGTCGGCGAAGACGATATTGCGCTTCAACCGGCGATCGAACACCGCGCCATCGTAGGCGGTGGTGTAGTAATCCGAGAGCGAGCCGCGGCCGCCGGCATCCAGGTAATTGCGGCTGAACTGCGCGATGCGGTCGATGCCGAAGGCGCCGGCCTCGGCCATGCCCAGGGCTTCGGGATTGATGTCGGTGGCGTAGATCACCGCCTTTTCCAGCAGGCCTTCTTCGTGCAACAGGATCGCCAGCGACCAAACTTCCTCGCCGGTGCTGCAGCCGGCTACCCACAGCTTGATCGATGGATAGGTGCGCAAGACCGGCACCGCATGCTCGCGCAGTACGCGGAAGTAGGCCGGGTCGCGGAACATCTCCGACACCTGCACGGTGAAGAACTGCATCGCCTGCGCAAAGGTGTCCGGTTCGTGCAGCAGGCGGTGCTGCAGATCGGCCACGCGGGTGCACTCCAGGCGTGCCATCGCGTGGCGCATGCGCCGGCGCAGCGACGACACCGCGTAATCACGGAAGTCGTAGTGGTAGCGCTGGTAGACCGCTTCCAGCAGCACCCGCAGCTCCAGGTCGAACAGCTCCACCGCGTTCATTGCCGCGAGCACCACACCCGGCACAGCGACACCAGCTTGTCCACGTCGATGGGCTTGGCGATGTAGTCGTTGGCACCGGCCTCCAGACAGCGTTCGCGATCGTCGGCCATGGCCTTGGCGGTCAGCGCGATGATCGGCAGATCCTGCCACTGGCGATTGGCGCGGATCTGACGCATCGCGGTCAGGCCATCCATCTCCGGCATCATGATGTCCATCAGCACCAGGTCCACCTCGTGCTTGGCCAGATGTTCCAGCGCCTCGCGGCCGTTGCGGGCGATCTGCAGCGTCACGCCGAGCGGCTCGAGCACGCTGGAGAGCGCAAAGATGTTGCGCACGTCGTCCTCGGCCAGCAGCACGGTGGCGCCGTCCAGCACCGCGTCGCGGCGGCGCGCTTCGCGCAGCAGGCGTTGCTGGTCGCTGGGCAGCGAGGCTTCCACACTGTGCAGGAACAGCGTCACCTCATCGAGCAGGCGCTCGGGCGAGCGCACGCCCTTGATGATGATGCTCTTGGAATAGCGGCGCAGGCGTTGTTCCTCGTCGCGGGTGAGCGCGCGCCCGGTGTAGACGATGACCGGCGGAAACGCGACTGCGTCGTTGCCGGCCATGCGCTCGAGCAGGTCGTAGCCGCTGCCGTCGGGCAGCGCCAGATCGGTGACCATGCAGTCGAAGGTCGAGCCGGCCAGCTGCTGCATCGCCTCGGCGATGCTGCCCACCGCGATGATCTCCAGTTGATCGCGCGCCAGCAGCAATTGCAGATTCGCACGCAGCGCGCTGTCGTCTTCGACGATCAGCAGGCGGCGCACCGCGCGTGCATTGGTGTCTTCCAGTTGACGGATCGCGCCCGCCAGCAGCTCGCGCGTGGCCGGCTTGATCAGATAGCCCACCGCGCCCAGTTCCAGCGCAATCTGGCTGCGCTCCAGCGCAGACACCACATGCACCGGAATATGGCGCGTGGCCGGATCGCGCTTGAGGCGTTCGAGCACGCTCAGGCCGGACGCATCCGGCAGGCCGATGTCGAGCAGGATGCCGCTGGGACGCAGTTCGGCGGCCAGACGCAGCGCCTCTTCGGCGCTGGGGGCCACCACGCAATCGAAGTCCAGCTCGTGCGCCAGGTCGACCAGCGCCTGTGCAAAGCGTGCTTCGTCCTCCACCGCCAGGATCAGTCGGCCGGGGCGGGTACGTTGGTCGCGATCGTCGTCGGCGCGCTGCAGCGGCGGGGCGGCGGCTGCCGGAATCGGCAGCGGCATCCCCGTGGACGCACCCGTTGCGCGCCCATCGAGGCGCGAGGCCATGGCCGTGCCACTGGCGGATTGCGACAACGGCGTGGCGCCGATCGCCATCGTGCCCGCGTTGGCCTGCGCTGCGGTGACCGGCTCGGCTGGCGCGCCGTCGATCGGCAATTCCAGCGTGAAACAGCTGCCGCGTCCGGGCTGGCTGTCCACGCGGATGCTGCCGCCCATGCGCTGGGCCAGGTCGCGCGAGATCGACAGGCCCAAGCCGGTGCCGCCGTAGCGACGGCGCGTGCTGCCATCGGCCTGACGGAACGCTTCGAAGATGATCTCGGTCTGTTCGTGCGCGATGCCGATGCCGGTGTCGTTGACCTTGAACAGCACTCGTCCCGGCGTGTGCGCCTGGATCGACAGGCTGACGCTGCCGTGCTCGGTGAACTTGATCGCGTTGGCCAGCAGGTTCTTGAGGATCTGCTGCAGGCGCTGGCTGTCGACGACCAGTTGCGTCGGTGCGTCCGATTCGGCAGCCAGCTGCAACGCCAGGCCCTTCTGGCGCGCCAGCGGTTCGAAGGTCTCGCGCAGGCGCTGCAGCACCGAGCTGGTGGCGACGGTTTCGTCGGCCAGTTCCACATGCCCGGCCTCGATCTTGGACAGGTCGAGAATGTCGTTGATCAACGCCAGCAGATCGTTATTGGACGACAGGATCGCCTGCGCGTATTTCACCTGCTCGGGGCTGAGCGTGCCGTCCTTGTTGTCCGACAGCAGCTTGGCCAGGATCAGCGCGCTGTTGAGCGGCGTGCGCAGCTCGTGCGACATGTTGGCCAGGAACTCGGATTTGTAGCGCGAGGCGGTGGACAGCTCGTTGCTGTTGCGCACCAGCTGATTCTGCGCGATCAGCAAGGCCTGCTTCTGCGCTTCCAACGCCTGGGTGCGTTCTTCCAGCTGCACGTTGGTCTGTTCCAGCTCGGCTTGCTGCAGTTCCAGATCGCTCTGCGACTGCTGCAGGCTGCGGCTTTGTTCCTCCAGCTCCTCGTTGGCCACGCGCAGCTCTTCCTGCTGGGTCTGCAGCTCTTCGCTTTGGCGCTGGGTTTCTTCCAGCAGGGCCACCAGCTGCGCGCGCAGCAATGCCGTGCGCAAGGCCAGGCCGATGTTCTCGCCGCAGCGCGTGAGGAGTTCTTCCTCGCGCGTGCGGGCAGTGCCCGGCGCAGCGGAGCGGCCCAGCTCGAGGATGCCGATCACCCGCCCATCGGCGATGACCGGTGCCAGCAGCAGTTCCTGGCAGGCGCTGCGGCCCAGGCCCGAGGCGATCTGCAGATGTCCGGCTTCCACGCCGCGCACCCGGCGCACCGTGCCGCTGCGCAAGGCCTCGCCGAGTTGGCCGGCATCGGTCGGCAATGTCCTGGACACATCGGCCGGCAGCGCGGCGCCGCCAGTCAGACGCAGGCGCTCGCCCTCGATGCGATACAACGCGCCGACCTGCGCATCCAGTGTGTCGCATAGCGCGCGCACGGCGGCATTGGCCAGATCGTCGGGGCTGTGATCGCCGCGCAAACTGGCTTCGACGGTGTTTTCGGCCTGCTGCAGCCACAGCGCCAGTTCGGCCTGGCGGCGCGCGCGGATCGCCTGCATCACCACCAGCGCCATCGCCAGGAACGACACCCCGCCGATGCTGCGGTTGATCGAGGAAAAACTCGAGCTGGTACTGGATGGCGCCAGCTGAAAACCGACGGCCAGCAGCACGCACGAGAGCGCGGCGACCACCAGGGGCACCTGCACGCGATTCTGGAAGACCGTCACGCCTACCGCGACGAAATAGGTCAGCCACACCGCATAGCCGAGCGGCGTGACCAATTCCACGCCGAGCGTTCCGGCCATCAGGGCCCCCGCGATCACCCACACCCAGCGGTCGCGTGTGGTCGAGATGTTCTGCATAAAGGCGCGGACCGGACGGGGAGGGCGGTCATGGTAGCCGATAACTTTCACGCGCAAATCGCCGGGATTTTGACGCTCTGCAGCCGGGTCGGCTTGCACGCAGCCTTCACGCACTCGTCACTATGGTCGCGCGCTTTTCCGGGGGAAAGTTGCGTGATGGATGCGGAAACGGCCGTCGACAGTGCGGGGCCGCTTTCTCACGACAGCCGGCAGTGCCAGCTGTTGGTGCAGAGCGTGTCCGATTACGCGATCTACATGCTCGATACGGGCGGCCACGTGTGCAGCTGGAATCCCGGCGGCGAGCGCATCAAGGGTTACACCACCGCCGAGATCATTGGCTCGCATTTTTCGCGCTTCTATCTGCCGGAGGATGCGCAGGGCGGCGAACCGGCCCGCAATCTGGACACCGCCAGACGCGAGGGGCGTTTTGCCACCGAAGGCTGGCGGGTGCGCAAGGACGGCAGCCGCTTCTGGGCAAGCGTGGCGATCGAGCCGGTGCTGGAATTCGGTGTGCTGGTGGGGTTTGCCAAGGTCACCTGCGACATCGACCAGCGGCACCAGGCGCAGCAGCTGTTGCAGCATGCGCAGCATGCCCTGCTGCAGTCGCAGAAGGTGGACGCGCTGGGTCGCCTGACGCTCGGCATGGCGCACGATTTCAATAACCTGCTGACCGTGATGGTGACCAGCCTGGACCTGATCGCGCTGCGTGCCGGCGACGATGCGCGTACGCGCATGCTGGTGGACGCGGCGCAGACGGCAGTCGATCGGGGCACCTTGCTGACGCGCCAACTGCTCGCCTTTGCGCGCGGGCAGCGCCTGATTCCCGAACGCCACGGCGCCAACGCGGTGGTGACGCGCTCGCTGGAGCTGCTGCGGCGTGCCTGTCCGGCCGGGATCGTGCTGTCGCTGGCGTTCGCCGAGCAGTTGCCCGATATCCGCGTGGACCCGGGCCAACTTGAGGCGGCCTTGCTAAATCTGGTGTTCAACAGCTGCGATGCCATGCCGGGCGGCGGCACCATCGTGCTGGAAACGGCGCTACAGCAGCGTGCTGCGCCATCCGATCCGCATGGCCGGCCGCGCGCTTACGTCAGCATTGCCGTACGCGATGATGGCCCCGGCATGTCGGCACACGTGGCGCAATGCGCCAGTGAGCCGTTTTTCACCACCAAGGACGTGGGCAAGGGTTCGGGCCTGGGATTGAGCCAGGTACACGGCTTTGCGTCCCAATCCGGTGGCTTCGTCGAGCTGGACACTGCGCCTGGCCGCGGCACCACCGTTACCCTGTTTCTCCCGGCCATCGAGGAGGCTGAGCATGACTGAATCCCTGCGTCTGTTGATGGTGGAAGATCAGCAGGAATTGCGCGAACTGATCGGCGAGGCGCTGCGCGACGCAGGCATCACCGTCGAAACCGCCGACGACGGCCACACCGCCTTGCGCATGCTGCGCGAGAACGGCCCCTACGATGTGGTCTTCAGCGACATCCGCATGCCCAACGGCATGTCGGGCATCGAACTGAGCGAACACGTGGCGCAGCTGCTGCCGCAGGCGCGGGTGATCCTGGCCTCGGGGTTTGCAAAGGCGCAATTGCCGCCGCTGCCGGCGCAGGTGGATTTCCTGCCCAAACCGTATCGCCTGCGTCAGCTGATCGATGTGTTGAAAGGCGTGGCAACCAACGCCTGAGCGTTGGCTGCGGGTGTCCTGCGCTGCAGGGGCCGTGACCGAGCGTCCTGCGCCTGCGCTGCTCAACGGCTCTGGTAATACACCTTGTCGATGGCGATCTCCACTGGCGCAGCCGGCGGATCGGCCACCAGCATGAACATCTGTTTGACCGCCTGCAGATCCAGGTCGTAGAACGCACTGAAGGGAATGCTCACCTCATGCCAGGCGCCATCGCGCACCAGGCCGTACTGATTGCCGCCCGCGACAAAATCCACCCAGCTGTCGCCAAAGCTGGTGTTGATGCCGATCTTGAAGGTCGATGGCGTGGTGGTTTTCAGGTGCAGCTTCAGCGCGCCGCCGGCATAGGCGGCCATGTTGCGATAGTCGGTCTGGATGCCCAGGCCATACCAGGCACCGGCGTTGGCGCGGTAGGCCATCACGTTGCTGCCTTCGAACGGCGCCTGCGCAATCGGGGTGAGGTTGTTCCACAGATACAGCTCGGCATCCTGGCCGAAGTTGAGTCGCCCGCTGGTATCGGCCTGCTCGGTGAACACCCCAAATCGCCCTGCGGGCGCTGCGTGTTGCGCACCCACATACAGTTGCGAACCGGGGTTTTGATACAGGCGGATGTAATCGATCTCCATCCTGCCCGGCAACGGCGCGGTCACCGCCGCAGGCGAGGTGATGCCGGTATAGGTGCCGCCCACGGCGAGATTGAGCAGCAGATACTGCTGCTGATGGAATTCGTGCAGCGAGGCACCTTCGATATTGGAGATCGCAAACTCGAAGTATTGCTGGCCATCGATCGACACGCGGATGAACTGCGGGTCCCAGGTCAGGCGGTACACATGGAAGTCGGCATGCAGATCCACCGGGCTGGTGTAGCTGGTGTCGTAGTCGGCCTGCTGGCCGTTGTAGTCCCAGTGCACCGCAGCGCCGATACGGCGATTGGCGGTGCCATTGGCGATCGCCGCGGCCATGCCGGCTTCCAGCAGGTCGATCTCGCCGCGACCTGGCCACACGCCGATGGTGCCCAGCATCCAGTACGCCGGCCATAGCCCGTTGCCCACCACCGGCGTCTTGATGCGCGCCTCCAGCGTGCCGTATTTGAAGTGCATGCGGCCTTCGGTCTTGAGACGCGCCGAGGTAAACGGCATGCCCTGGAACGCTTCGCGTCGCGCTTCGATCACCAGCCGGCCGTTATCGATACGCGCGTTTTCGGCGCGGCTGGTGTAGTACTGCATCTCCCCGTTACCCCAGCCGCACAGGCCGATCTGACAGCCGTTGCCGACGTCGTAGGTCCACTTGTTGCCATCGATGCCGGGGCCATTGAAGTTGTCTTCCCAGACCAGGGTTTGCGCGTGCGCACCTGGCGTCATCGCCACTGCGCATAGCAAGGCGAACTGCACAGCGACACTGCGTAGCATGTTCATTGCGTGCGTCTCCAAAAAGTGGACCGACGTCCAGGGAGAGGTGACGCTGCGCAGCGGCTACTTCAGTGTCAAAGCAATTGTGTGGCGCGTTTCAGTTCCGTGGTGTTCATTCCGGAATAATCCATCATTGGCATGACGGCGGTCGCAGACTGCATGGGGCGGATGCTGCGTGGCAGCAGCTAGATGCGGATGTTTCGTTCTGGCGCGACGGCATCTGTGGCGTCCAGGTCACTGCATTCAAGCCGGCAGATGCTTCGAGCGCCAACGCATGCACGCGTTGGCAGGCTCTGGAGTGGCTACGGCGCTGGGAACGCCATCGGAATGCCACCGTGGTGGGCAAGCCGCGTGCTGCGGCACATCGATGGCCTTGCGGATGCATCGGCACGATTGCCTGCGGCAGCGTTTCGCGCATGCCGCATACGCCAGACTCAATGCCCGGCATGCACCGTCCAGGCCACCAGCCGTATCACCAACGGTCGCACCACCAGCACGCAGCAGAACGCGGTGGGCATCGCAATGCGGTAGGCATCCAGCACGCGCCACAGGTAGCCGGGGGCAAGGCCGGTATTGGCGCCGGTGATCACCAGGCACATCAGCAAGGCCATGATCGCGGCCATATAGAACGCGAACACGAACGGGGTGGTGCGCACGCCGAGTTTCCAGCGCGGGCGCAGCAATGGGGAGGAGGGGGGAGATGACGACATGCTGTGGCCTTTGGTTGCCGCGGATCGGCGTGATGGGCAGCACTGTAGAGACGCCACCGCGGGCGGGGTAGATCGCGTAGCCTTGCGGCTTACGTAAGAAAAAATTATGAATCCTTTGGTAATACTTGCCTGACCAATGAACATTCTTCAGTCCATCCGTAGCTTTGTCAGTACTGTCGATGCCGGCAGCATTGCCGGAGGCGCCAAGTTGCTGGGGATCAGTGCGGCTGCGGTCAGCCAGAACATTGCGCGGCTGGAGCAGCACCTGGGCGTGCGTCTGCTGCACCGGACCACGCGCAGCCTGGCGCTGACCGAGCGCGGCACGCTGTACTTCGAGCAGGTGCGGCAGCTGGAGCGCGACCTGGAGCGCGCGCGCCAGTCGGTGGCCGGGCCGCAGCAGGCGCCGGCGGGGCGCTTGCGGGTGGCCAGCACCGCGGCCTTCGCGCGGCACGTGCTCGCCCCGATGCTGCCGGCCCTGCGTCAGCAGTACCCGCAGCTGGAGATCGAGCTGCTGTGCACCGACCGAGCGGTGCAGCACGCGCAGGAAAGTGTGGATGTCAGCCTGCGCATCGAAGCGCAGCTGGAAGACGGCCTGGTCGCACGCTGCATCGCCCAGGTGCCGCTGGTGGTCTGCGCGGCGCCCGAGTATCTGGCGCGTTGCGGGACGCCGCAGGGTGCGGACGACTTGAAGTATCACGATTGCCTGCTGCTGCGTTACCCGGTCGACGGGCGCTGCCTGCCGTGGAATTTCGTGCGCAATGGCGTGCGCTTCCAGCCCGAGCTGGGAAAGGCGATGGTCAGCGACGATATCGATGCGCTCGCCACAATGGCCGCGGCCGGCGGCGGCATCGCGCGCCTAGCCGCCTATGTCGTGCAGCCTTACCTGCAGCGCGGCGAGCTGCAGCCGCTGTTTGTCTCCGATCTCGGCAGCACCGCCCAGGCATTACCGGAGCCGCTGCGGATCTACCTCTGCGTCGCCGACCGCTGCGACTTCACCCCGAAGGTGCGCGCCTTCATGGAGCACGTGCTCGAACGCCTGCCGGTGCAATGGCGTACTGCCGAGCCCGCGCCGGCGCCGGCTCATGCAGCGACCGGGGTGTAGCCAGCATCTGACATCTGGAGCGCGCCTGGTCCGTGCGCTGTTCGACAGGGCGCACGCGGGCGTGGCGTGCTGATGCCTGATGCATGCCGGGTTGCTTGAGAGCGAACGACGCTGAAGACACAGTTTGCGCAGTCGTCGTTCTCGACCAACGACTAAGGCGGCAGTTGATGCTGCCGCCGCCATCGCTCACTCCAGCTTGAGCATCACCACCGAGCGTGCCGGCAGCGCGATAGTCACTGCGTTGCCTTGCATGCGTGCCCCCTTGAACGCCTTGGGTTCCACCGCATGTGGCTGGGCGAAAGTGTTGTGCGCAGTGATCGCCGGCCCGGTCAGAATCTGCCCGGTCACCCCGCGCGCCGTTAGGCCATCCACCTGCACATTGACGTTCGCGGCCGACGTCGCATCCAGATTGGTCAGAGCGATATAGACGTGTCCATCCCTGGCCTTGACCGCCGAGCCGTGCACTGCGGGCACGTGGACATCACCATGGCGATACTCGGGTGTACTTAGTTGCAACGGCAGCTGGGTGGCGTCCTGGTAGGGCTTGTACAGCGCGAACACGTGATAGGTGGGCGTCAGCACCATCTTGTCGCCGTCGGTGAGGATCATCGCCTGCAACACGTTGACCATCTGCGCGATGTTGGCCATGCGCACGCGCTCGGCATGCGCGCTGAAGATGTCGATGTTCAACGACGCCACCAGTGCATCGCGCAGCGTGTTCTGCTGATGCAGGAAGCCCGGGTTCGCATCCGGCAGCCCGGCGTACCAGGTGCCCCATTCGTCCACCACCAGTGCGACCTTCCTGCCCGGGTCGTAGCGGTCCATGATCGCGCTGTGTTTGCGGATCAGCTCGTCCATTACCAGCGTGCGCGACAGCGTGTCGATCCATGCGGCTTCGTCGAAGTCGGTGGAGGAGGCGCGCGGTGGCCAGCCACCTGGCACGGTGTAGTAGTGCAGGCTCAGGCCGTCCATCAGCGTGCCGGCCTCGCGCATCATCACCTCGGTCCAGTGGTAATCGTCGTTGTTGGGGCCGGGCGCGATCTTGAGGATCTTCTGGTTTGCCGGCGCCTTGACGAAGGTCTGGTAGCGCCGATAGACGTCGGCCGCGTATTCCACGCGCATGTTGCCGCCGCAGCCCCACAACTCGTTGCCCACGCCGAAGTAGGGCACCTGCCACGGTGCATCGCGGCCATTGGCGCGGCGTTCGTTGGCCAGGCTCGAGCGGGTCGGCGCCGTCATGTATTCGGCCCACTGCGCGATCTCGTCCGGCGCCGCATTGCCCACATTGCCTGCGATATAGGCCTGGGTGCCGAGCAACTCGGTGAACTCCATGAACTCGTGCGTGCCGAAGCGGTTGGACTCTTCCACGCCACCCCAGTGCGTGTTGACGCTGACCGGGCGCTTGGCCGGCGCACCGACGCCATCGCGCCAGTGGTACTCGTCGGCAAAACAGCCGCCGGGCCAGCGGATGTTGGGCACTGCAATCGCCTTCAACGCTGCCAGCACATCGTTGCGATAGCCGCGCGTATTGGCAATCGCCGAGTCCTCGCCGACCCACACCCCGCCGTAGATGCCGGTGCCCAGATGCTCGGCGAACTGGCCGAACAGCTGCCGCGACACCTGCGCACCGGGCTGGTCCACGCGCAGCGTGCCGGTCACCTTGACCTCGGCCGCGGGGGCGGCGAGCGCGCTGGCGAGCAAGGCCGCGCCAACGACAGCCTGCAACAGCCGTCCCGGTGAGATTCGCAAAGCGAGGGAAATCCACTGCATCGGCTTGGCGCTCCTGTGCTGATCGATCGAGGTGGTCACACGCCGCTGCGGGGCGGGCGCGTCGCTAGCCTAGTGCCTGCAATGGCAGGTTGTTGCTGCATCGCAATCAATCAGCCAGGGCTGGCGCAGGTCTCGCCGACACGATCATCGCATCGCACGCCAGGATGTGCGCCGGGGCATGGTCGGCGACCGCGCTCCCCCGCTATGCTCGCCAGCTTCCAGTATCGGCAGGACGATCCATGCAGCGAGTGTTCGGGCAGTTGCCAGACGGTGTCGAAGTCCACGCGCTCACGCTGCGCAGCACTGCCGGGCTGGAGGCGGAGGTGCTCACCTATGGCGGCATCCTGCATGCGCTGCGGCTGACCACCGAGCGCGGGGTGGTGCCGCTGCTGCTGGCATTGCCGGATCTGCCGGCCTACGCCGCCGATGGCGACAGCCTCAACATCCTGGTCGGCCGCTTCGGCAACCGCATCGCCGGCGCGCGCTACACGCTGGATGGGGTCACCCACACGCTGGCCGCCAATGAGGGGCGCAACCAGTTGCACGGCGGCCTGCGCGGCTTCGGGCGGCGTGTGTGGAGCGTGCTGGAGCAGGCGCCGGACCAGGTGCTGCTCGGTTACGACTCGCCCGATGGCGAAGAAGGCTATCCCGGCAATCTGCAGGTGCGGGCGCGGCTGCAATTGCACGGACGCAGCCTGCAGCTGGACTTCGAGGCGCAATGCGATGCCGCCACCGCGTTGAACCTCACCCATCACCCGTACTTCAACCTATCCGGCGACCCGCATCGGCGCGCCGCGCTGCAGGTGCTGCGGGTGCCGGCCGATCGCTATCTGCCGGTGGATGCCGAATCGATCCCGACCGGCGAAATCGCCTCGGTCGCCGGTACGCCGTTCGATTTCCGCCATGCTGCGGCGTTGGCCGACAAAAGCGATCCGTCGCATCCGCAGGTGGTGCTCGGCAAGGGCTACGACCAATGCCTGGTGCTGGCCGCCGGAGCCGATTGCGTTGCCGAGCTGTACTCGCCGCACAGTGGCGTGGCGCTGCGCATCAGCAGCGATGCGCCGGCGGTGCAACTCTACGAAGGCCAGCATCTGGACGACCACCATCCCGGACTCGGCCGCGGCGTCTGCCTGGAGCCGCAGGACTACCCGGACGCGCCCAACCACCCCAATTTTCCGTCGACGATCCTGCGGCCCGGGCAGGTCTACCGCCGCCGCATCGCCTATCACTTCGCCAGCCCGGGGCCGGATCAGCCGTGGGCGGCGGTGAGCGCTGCGCTGGACGCCTGAGCGCGAGCGGTGTGGCGAAGGCGGGGCCTGGACGGGCCTGGAGCCAACGCGATCAGCGCGGCCCCAGCACCAGTTCGATCACGAACTTGCTGCCGAAGAACGACAACACCAGCAGTGCCATCGCGGTCAGCGTCCAGTGCACCGCCTTGGTGCCGCGCCAGCCATTGCGCCAGCGCCCGATCAGCAGCGCACCGAACACGATCCACGACAGGATGCTGAGTACGGTCTTGTGCAGCAGCCGCTGCGCCAGGAAGTCCTGCACGAACAGCAGGCCGGTCAGCAGGGTCAGGCTCAACAGCACGAAGCCGACGGTGATCGTGCGGAACAGCAGCGTCTCCAGCTCGGTCAGCGGCGGCAGCGCGCGCAGCCAGGTGTGGAAGTCGCGCCGGCGCAGGGCGCGCTCCTGCAGCCACAGCATGATCGCCAGCAACGCGGCGATGCCCAACGTGGCGTAGGCCAGCAGCGCCATCCACGCGTGCAGTTCCAGCCGCCAGCCCAGGTCCGAGCTCGGTTCGTGGCCGTAAGCGTGATAGCAGGCCAGCAGGATTGCCGACAGCGGGAACACCACCACGCCCACCGCCGCCATGCGCCCGCGCGCGCCGAATACCGCCGTCAGCGCGGCCATGCCCAGGCCGCACAGCGATAGCGCCGCGAAGAAATGCATGTCCGGCCCGCCGGCGGTGCGCAGCGCCACCAGTACGTGGTACCCGGCGTGCAGAGCCACGGCCGCCAGTGCCGGGATCAGCCAGCGTGCAGGCGCCTGGTTGCCATCGCGCAGCACCGAGCGGGTGAGCAGTGCCGTGGCCAGCAGATACAAGGCGAACGCGATGAGAACGATTGTCATCGTGGAAGTTTCGCATATTGGGGGCTGGGATTCGGGATTCGGGATTCGGGATTCGGGATTCGGGATTCGGGATTCGGGAATCGGGAATCGGGAATCGGGAATCGGGAATCGGGAATCGGGAATCGGGAATCGGGAATCGGGAATCGGGAATCGGGAATCGGGAATCGGGAGAGCAGTTGCGAGCTGCGGGGCTGGAGGTGGGCTGGCGTGCTGGGGGCGGAGCGCGAGCGGGCAGGGGCTACCTGCTGGCACCGCAGTTGCCGTTCCTGTCCTGGCGCTGCTGCGCTGGCTGGCCGTGCGCATTGCTGCGCGTTGGTGAGGCTGCTTGCGGGTCGGCTTCGCCGGTCGGGCGCTGGCGGCCGCCGGGGCTGCCGGCTGGCCGGTGCCGCTATAATCGACGCCCGTTTCCCCTTACGCGGTCCCTTGCGCATGTTCGAGTCCCTTACCCAACGTCTCTCCGGCACCATGGAGCGCCTGCGCGGCCGCGGCCGCCTGACCGAGGAGAACATCCGCGAAGCCACCCGTGAAGTGCGCATCGCGCTGCTTGAGGCCGACGTGGCGCTGCCGGTGGTGCAGGCGCTGATCGAGCGCATCAAGGTGCGCGCGGTCGGTCAGGAAGTGCTCAAGTCGCTGACCCCGGGCCAGGCGCTGATCAAGATCGTTCGCGACGAGCTGACCGCCGTGATGGGCGCGGCCGCCACCGACCTCAACCTCAACGTGCCGGCGCCGGCGATCATCCTGATGGCCGGCCTGCAGGGCGCGGGCAAGACCACTACCGTGGGCAAGCTCGCCAAGCACCTCAAAGAAAAGCGCAAGAAAAAGGTCATGGTGGTCTCGGCCGACGTCTATCGCCCGGCCGCGATCGAGCAGCTCAAGACGCTGGCCGAACAGGTCGGCGTGCTGTTCTTCCCGTCCGACGCCTCGCAGAAGCCGGTCGACATCGTGCGCGCCGCCATCAGCGACGCCCGCAAGTCGTTCGCCGACGTGCTGCTGGTCGATACCGCCGGCCGCCTGGCAATCGATGCGGCGATGATGGAGGAGATCAAGGCGCTGCACGCTGCGGTCAACCCGACCGAAACCCTGTTCGTAGTCGATGCGATGACCGGCCAGGACGCGGCCAACACCGCCAAGGCCTTCGGTGAGGCGCTGCCGCTGACCGGCGTGGTGCTGACCAAGACCGACGGCGACGCCCGTGGCGGCGCCGCGCTGAGCGTGCGCTACATCACCGGCAAGCCGATCAAGTTCGTCGGTACCGGCGAAAAGACCGACGGCCTGGACGTGTTCCATCCCGACCGCGTCGCCAGCCGCATCCTGGACATGGGCGATGTGCTGTCGCTGGTGGAACAGGTCGAGCACAGCGTCGACCAGGAAAAGGCCGCCAAGCTTGCCGCCAAGGTCGCCAAGGGCAAGAAGTTCGACCTCAACGACATGAAGGAACAGCTTGAGCAGATGCAGAACATGGGCGGCATCCATGGGCTGATGGACAAGCTGCCGGGCATGGGCCAGATCCCGGACAACGTCAAGCAGCAGGTCACCGGCAAGGAAGTGCCGCGCATGATCGCGATCATCAATTCGATGACCAAGAAGGAGCGCCGCAACCCGGCGCTGCTCAACGGCTCGCGCCGCGCCCGCATCGCCCGCGGCTCCGGCATGCAGCCGGCCGACGTCAACAAGCTGATGAAGCAGTATCAGCAGATGGAAAAGATGATGGGCAAGCTGGCCGGCGGCGGCATGAAGGGCCTGATGCGCAACATGAAAGGCATGATGGGCGCCATGGGCGGCCGCGGCGGCATGCCGTTCCGTTGAGTTTCAATCGGCGACGCGCGCGGTAAGTCCTTCGACAGGCACGCGTGGCGTTGAACTCGCGCATGACGCGTCATCACTTCAGGCCGCGCACGATGGGTTCGTTTTCGCAGATCGACGCCTTCCAGCAGCGTTTTGGTTTAGGCCTTCCCATCCTGCTCAGCCCCATGGCCGGTGCCTGCCCGGTGCCGTTGTCGGCGGCGGTTGCCGAGGCCGGCGGCATGGGCGCGATGGGTGCGGTGTTGTCGCAACCGCAGGACATCGTGGCGTGGATGGCGGCGTTTCGCGGCGCGAGCGCCGGGCCCGCCCAGGTCAATCTGTGGATTCCTGATCCGGCCCCTGTGCGCGACGCCGCGGCAGAGGCGCGCGTGCGTGCGTTTGTGTCGCAGTGGGGGCCGCCGGTTCCCGAGGATGCGGGCGACGCAACACCGGCCGACTTCGATGCCCAGTTCGACGCCTTGCTCGCCGCACGACCCGCCGTCGCCTCATCGATCATGGGTGTGTTTCGGCCCGATCAGGTTGCGCGGCTGAAAAGCGCCGGCATCGCCTGGTTTGCCTGCGCCACCACGCTGGACGAAGCGCGTGCGGCCCAGGCGGCAGGTGCCGATGCGGTGGTTGCGCAGGGCGCCGAGGCCGGTGGGCATCGCGGTGCATTCGATGCCGGTCGCGCCGAGCGGCAGATGACCGGGTTGTTCGCCTTGTTGCCACGATTGGTCGATCACCTGGATCTTCCGGTGATCGCCGCAGGCGGCATCGCCGATGCGCGCGGCATTGCCGCGGCGCTGACGCTGGGCGCGAGCGCCGTGCAGATCGGTACCGGCCTGCTGCGCACGCCCGAGGCGGCGCTGCCCAGTGCCTGGGCGGACGCCCTGGCCCGGGCCGAACCGGAACAGACCCAGCCGACCCGTGCATTTTCCGGCCGGCTGGGGCGTGCGCTCGCCACGCCCTATGTGCGTGCTGCAATTGCCGCCGAGGCGCCGGTGCCGGCGCCGTATCCGGTGCAGCGCGCGCTGACCGCACCGATGCGTCAGGCCGCCGCGCGCGACAACCGTCTGGACGCCATGCAGGCCTGGGCTGGCCAATCGGCCTGGATGGCACCTGCCCAGCCTGCCGCGCAATTGCTAACCCAGTGGTGGGCTGAAGCACAGGCGCTGTTGTGCCGCTGATCTTCTGCAACGGCGCAGTGGCGACAGCGCAGCAGTTGGGCGCGGCCGCATTGATCAATTACGGCCACTTCACCACCCTGCAGGTGCGCGGCGGAGCGGTACGCGGGCTGGACCTGCATCTGCAGCGGCTGCAATACGACGGCGCTGCGCTGTTCGGTGCATCGATCGATGAGGCATCCCTGCGCGCCCAGTTGCGCGCTGCGTTGTCGGCTGCGAACTGCGAAGACGCCAGCGTGCGCATCACCGTGTTTGCGCAGGATTTCGACCTGCGCGATCCATTGCGCCAGCTTGCGCTCGATGTGCTGATCTCCATCGCGCCCGCAGCCCGGATGCCAGCTACCGCGTTGCGCGTGCAGCCGGTCCGTCATGTGCGCGAGCAACCCCGGCACAAGCATGTCGGCACCTTCGCGCTGCTGCATCTGCGTCGCCAGGCCATGGCGGCCGGTTACGACGACGCATTGCTGATCGACGCGCAGGCGCATCTGCTGGAGGGCGCCTTCTGGAATCTGGGCGTGTGGCAGCAGGGCAGGGTGGTGTGGCCGCAAGGGCCGGCGCTGCCCGGCACCCAGCAGCGTCTGCTGCAGGCCGGACTGCAGACGCTCGGTATCCAGCAGGAGTTTCGCCCGGTCATGCTGAGCGAGCTTGGCGGCTTCGATGGCGCCTTCAGCTGCAACGCGCGCGGCCAGCAGGCGATCGTGCAAGCCGGCGCGGCGTCGTGGCCGGCGCAGGCCGCGCAGCTGCCATTGCTGGAGCAGGCCCTGCAGACCCAGGCCTGGCAGGGGATCTGAGCGATTCCGGGGTGACTTGGCTTCGCCGCCGGAGCCCGCTATAATCGCCGGCTTACCGCGCCACTCTGGCGACTGGGCAAATCAGGAAAACGACACCATGGTCAAGATTCGACTGACCCGCGGCGGCGCCAAGAAGCGTCCGTTCTACCACATCATCGTGACCGACGTGCGCAGCGCGCGCGACGGCCGCAACATCGAGCGTCTGGGTTACTACAACCCGGTTGCGCAGGGCGCAGAACCGCGCGTCGTGCTGGACGTCGCACGCGTCGACCATTGGGTCGGCCAGGGCGCTCAGCTGACCGACAAGGTGCGCAACCTGTATCGCGAAGCATCCAAGTCCCAGGCCGCTGCGGCCTGATCCTGGAGGGCCAGGCGCCAGCGCCTGGCCCAGAGTCGACGCAGATGAAACCGACCGAGCGCCGCATCCTGTTAGGCAGGATTGTCGGCGCTTTTGGTGTCAAGGGCGAGCTCAAGCTCGAATCCTGGACCGAGCCGCGCAGTGCGATCTTCCGGTATCAGCCGTGGGTCGTGCGGACGCCCTCGGGGCAGGAATCGGTCGTGAGCGGCGTACGTGGGCGCGATCAGGGCAAGAATCTGATTGCGGTGTTCCCCGACATCACCGACCGCGACACCGTCGAGGCCATGCACGGAACCGAGATTTACGTCGCGCGCAGCGTGCTGCCGCCACCCAAGCCCGATGAATATTACTGGGTGGATCTGGAAGAGCTGCAGGTGGAAACCGTCGAAGGCGCCAAGCTCGGCACGGTGTCGCACCTGTTTTCCACCGGCTCCAACGACGTGATGGTGGTGCGCGGCGATCGCGAGCGGCTGGTGCCGTTCGTGCTGCCGGATTTCGTCAAGTCGGTCGACTTCGAAGCCAACCTGATCGTGGTGGACTGGGATCCGGATTTCTGACCGGAATGGCGCATCGCGCCGCTCCGCTATTGCTTTCCCCATTCCCACTTCCGATTCCCCAGTGCGCATCGACGTCATCAGCCTGTTCCCCGAGTTCATCGCGCAATGCGCGGCGTTCGGTGTGGTCGGGCGGGCGCAGGAGCGTGGCTTGCTGGAATTGCAGGGCTGGAATCCACGCGAGCATGCGCAGGGCAATTACCGCCGGGTGGACGATCGTCCGTTCGGCGGCGGGCCCGGCATGGTGATGTTGATCGAGCCGTTGCGGGCCTGTCTGGACGCGGTGCAAGCGGCAGACGCGCGTCCGGCGCCGGTGATCTATCTCAGCCCGCAGGGGCGGCCGCTCACCCAGCCGCTCGCTCGCGAGCTGGCGCAGTTGCCACGCATGGTGTTGCTGTGCGGGCGCTACGAAGGCGTGGACGAGCGCTTTCTGGCGCAGGCGGTGGATATGGAAATCTCCATCGGCGACTACGTGTTGTCCGGTGGCGAGTTGGGCGCGGCGGTGCTGGTGGATGTGGTGACGCGGTTGCAGGAGGGGGTGTTGAACGACGCCGAATCCGCAGCCCAGGACAGTTTCGAAGGCCCGCAAGGCCTGCTCGACTGCCCGCATTACAGCCATCCAGCGACCCATGACTGGGGCGATGTGCCGGAAGTCTTGCGCTCGGGCAATCACGCTGCAATTGCGCGCTGGCGTCGGCAGCAGTCGCTGGGCCGGACCTGGTTGCGTCGCCCGGACTTGCTCGATGAAGCCGGGTTGGACAAGAACGATCGCCGTCTGCTGGACGAGTTTCGCCGCGAACTCGCCCCGGGCGACGAGAAATAAGGGCTCCACCCCTAGCTCTTGCATTATCGATTGGGGTACAATATGCGGCTTGCTGGCCAGCCTTGCGTCTGGCCCTCCTACGAACCTCGAGCAATCGCCGTGCGGCGACTGCCGGTCCAATATCACCAGACACGCGGTGCCCATCATGAGCAAACTCAACAAGACCATCCTGGCTGACTTCGAAGCCGCCCAGATTCAGCGCAAGCTTCCCGAGTTCAACCAGGGCGACACCGTCGTGGTGAACGTCAAGGTGAAGGAAGGCAACCGCGAGCGCGTGCAGGCCTATGAGGGCGTCGTGATCGGTACCAAGAACGCCGGCCTGAACTCCGCGTTCACCGTGCGCAAGATCTCGCACGGCTTCGGCGTCGAGCGCGTGTTCCAGACCCACAGCGCCATCATCGACTCGGTCGAAGTGAAGCGTCGCGGTAAGGTGCGCGCCGGCAAGCTGTACTACCTGCGTGGTCTGGAAGGCAAGGCTGCCCGCATCAAGGAAGATCTGGCCGCCGCTGCACAGGCCAAGGCCGCTCGCCAGGCTGCTGCCAAGGCTGAGTAAGTTACTGGCAGGCTTGTCCTGCTGTTGCCAGACGGCCGCCTTCGGGCGGCCGTTTGCGTTGTGGGGATTGGGGAATCGGGATTGGGGAATCGAGATTAGGGATTAGGGATTAGGGATTCGCCGGTTGTGCGTACGCGATGCTCATAGGCGCGATGCTCATAGGTTTGCACGTGAGCACAGCGGTTGCTGCGCAGTGGGCGGGATGTCTTTTCGTCGCCACTCGGCGAGCGGTGGCGTCGGTCGGCTGGGCCGATCACTCAAGAAATCCCTGCGCGCTGTCTTGATCATTTCAATACAGCGTCTGGCTCCTGCTTTCGCGTGATGTCGGCCGGTGTGGCAGCGTGCCGCCTGGTGCCAGCCGATGTCAGTGCCGGCGGGGCTGTGGCGCGCCTGCGATCGGCGCGGTATCGGCGACCGGCGAGGCCGGATGTGCCGGCACTTCTGCGGCGGCGGCCAGTTCGGCAGGATCTGCCGGCGTGGTCAGCATGCGTGCCTTGCGCCAGCCGCCCCAGCGGTAATACGCCAGCGACAGCAGCATCGAACACAGCGAACTGATCGGAAGACTCCACCAGATGCCATCGGCTCCCAGATGCGGAATCAAGGCGTTTGCCAGCGGCACGCGCACGCCCCACAGACCGAATGCCAGGATCAGCAGCGGCGGGATCACCGCACCGGTGGCCCGCACCACGCCGGAAACCACAAAGCTCACGCCGAACAGCAGGAACGACCAGATTCCGATGTGGTTGAGATGCCGCGCGACCTCCAGTGTCGGGCTGTCGGTCGGCAGGAACAGCGCCAGCGTCCAGCGATCGAACACGATCAGCAGCCCGATCAGCACGCCGGTCATCAGGAAGTTGGCCGCAATGCCGGTGCGTGCGGTCGCATCCACGCGCGTCCACAATCCCGCGCCCACGTTCTGCGCGGCCATCGTCGAACATGCCGCGCCCAGCGCCATCGCCGGCATCTGCACATAGGTCCACAGCTGCAACGCGGCGCCGTAGGCGGCTGCGGTGTCGGTGCCGAAGCCGTTCACCAGCGTCATCATCGCGATCATGGCCAGCGAAATCAGCACCATCTGCAGGCCCATCGGCACGCCTTTGACGATGAGCGCGCGCAGGATCGTCGGCGCGATGCGGAACAGGTGCAGATCGGCGCGGCCCAGCCACAGCACATGGCGTTTGCTGCGCAGATACAGCAGCAAACCGCCCAGTGCCACCGCCTGCGCCAGCAAGGTGGCCCAGGCCGCGCCGGCGATGCCCAGCGCCGGGAACGGGCCCAGGCCGAAGATCAGCAGCGGGTTGAACACGATGTCCAGCACCACCGACACCAGCAAGAAGCGGAATGGCGTGCGGGCATCGCCGGTACCGCGCAGTGCCGCCGACAGGAACGCAAACACATAGATCAGCGGCATCGCCAGGAAGATCACCCGCAGGTACTCCTCGGCCAGTGTCTGCGACGCCGGTGGCGTGCCCATGGCGGTCAACAGATGCGGGGCCAGAAACCAGCCCAGCACCGCGATCAGCGCCGACAGCCCGCCGAAGAAACTGGCACTGGTGCCCATGACCTTGCGCGCCTGCGCGATGTCGCGCGCACCCATTGCCTGGCCGATGAGGATGGTCGAGGCCATGCCGATGCCGAATACCGAGCCGATCAGGAAGAACATGATGCTGTTGGCGTTGGCCGCCGCAGTCAGCGCCGCCTCGCCGAGGTAGCGGCCCACCCAGATCGCATTGATCGAGCCATTGAGCGATTGCGCGATGTTCCCGGCAAGGATCGGCATCGCAAACAGCAGCAGATTCTTGCCGATCGGGCCTTCGGTCAGGACAGCGGATTTGGGCATCGCAGGCGCGCCGTGGTGCGGAAGCTGCGAACACTAGCATTGGCAGGTGTGAGGCGTGCTGTCGCCAGGCCGATGACACGACGCACGCTGTGCGGATCAGTCTGTATGAGTCAGCCAGCGTGTGGAAGGTAGGCTGTACTTGGACGGCAGCCACGCTTGAGTTACAGCGGGCTCGCCCAGATATTTCCCGCTCAACGCAGCCCGTTGCGACGCGCCGATACAGTGGCGATCACGGCAGCGGCCCGCAGCCCATTGGATCCGACGGCAAGCACAACGCGATGACTCAACTGGTGGAACAAGCGACGACGGTCAGGCTGGATGTCTGGCTGTGGGCGGCGCGCTTCTTCAAGACGCGCAGCCTGGCCAAGACGGCGGTGGACAACGGCAAGGTGGACGTCGCCGGCCAGCGGCCCAAGCCCTCGCGCACGCTGCGCAGCGGCGAACAGTTGCGCATCGACCGTGGCGGCGAAATCTTCGAAGTCACCGTTGCCGCGTTGAGCGATGTGCGCGGCCCCGCTCCGGTCGCACAGACGCTGTACGTGGAAAGCGATGCCTCACGCGAGGCGCGGGCGCAATGGCGACTGCAGCGCGCCGCCGAACGTACCGGCTATCGCGCACCCGAGGGCAAGCCGGACAAGCGGGCACGCCGGCTGATCAACGCGCTGGGCGATATCGACGCGTTGTAGCACTGCGCGGGCTATTCGCTGCGAATCGACTGACGGAAACAAGAAACGCCTTGGCATCCGTCATGTTGTTCAATCAATAAAAACGGCGCTTCTCCATCGCGGGGGAAGCGCCGTTCGTGATGCTCTGCTCTCAACCATGCACACCGACCATCTCGACGGGTCCTTGCCCGCTCACCGTCGCGGGACCTTACGCGGCATGGATGCCGCGTAAGAGCCTACACGGACGTACTTGCGGCGTGTCCCGCGATGGTGGGCGGGCAAGGGCCTTGCAGCCAAACCGCAGACCCGCCGCTCCACTGACGTCTTCCGTGCCGAGTCGAGCTCTTGCGTGTATTTCAATACCGCTGCAGGCGCACGCACGATGGCGTGCGCCTTGCCACTCACGCCAGATCGAAACGATCCAGCTGCATCACCTTGGTCCAGGCGGCGACGAAGTCCTGGACGAACTTCTCCTCTGCATCGGCACTGGCATAGACCTCGGCCACCGCACGCAGGATCGAGTTGGAGCCGAACACCAGATCCACGCGCGTGCCGGTCCACTTGGCTTCACCGGTGCTGCGGTCGCGGCCTTCGTAGACCTCCTTCGATTCGGAGGTGGCTTTCCACTCGGTGCGCATGTCGAGCAGGTTGGCGAAGAAGTCGTTGCTCAGCACGCCGGGGCGGGTGGTGAACACGCCGTGGCTCGAGTCGCCGACATTGGCGCCGAGCACGCGCAGGCCGCCGACCAGCACGGTCAACTCGGGCGCGGTCAGCGTCAGCAGCTGTGCCTTGTCGATCAACAGCGCCTCAGCGGGCACCGCATAGCGCTGCTTGGCGTAGTTGCGGAAGCCATCGGCCACCGGTTCCAGCACCGCGAACGATTCGACATCGGTCTGCTCCTGCGAGGCATCGGTGCGGCCGGGTGCGAACGGCACGGTGACGCTGTGGCCAGCGGCCTGTGCGGCATGTTCGACCGCGGCATTACCGGCCAGCACGATCAGGTCGGCCAGCGAGATCTGCTTGCCGCCCGACTGCGCGGCATTGAAGTCGGCCCGGATGCGCTCCAGCGTGCCCAGCACCTGTGCAAGCTGCGCGGGCTGGTTGGCCTGCCAATCCTTCTGCGGTGCCAGACGGATGCGTGCGCCGTTGGCGCCGCCACGCTTGTCCGAGCCGCGGAAGGTCGATGCCGATGCCCACGCGGTGGACACCAACTGCGCCACGCTCAGGCCGGAATCGAGGATGGTCTGCTTGAGGGCGGCGGCGTCCTGCGCATCGACCAGCGGGTGGTCGACGGCCGGCACCGGGTCCTGCCACAGCAATTCTTCGCTCGGCACCTCGGTCCCCAGGTAACGCGAGCGCGGGCCCATGTCGCGGTGGGTGAGCTTGAACCAGGCCCGGGCGAACGCGTCGGCGAACTGGTCGGGGTGTTGGTGGAAGCGACGCGAGATGGCCTCATAGGCCGGGTCGAAACGCAGCGCCAGATCGGTGGTCAGCATGGTCGGCCGATGCTTCTTCGCTGCATCGTGCGCGTCGGGAATGATGGCGTCGGCATTCTTGGCCACCCACTGATGCGCGCCGGCCGGGCTCTTGCTCAGTTCCCACTCGAACTTGAACAGATGGTCGAAGAAGTCGTTGCTCCACTGCGCCGGGGTGGTGGTCCAGGTGACTTCCAGGCCGCTGGTGATGGTGTCGGCACCCTTGCCGCTGCCGTAGCGGTTGTGCCAGCCCAGGCCCTGGCTCTCCAGCTCGCCGGCTTCCGGCTCGGCACCAACGTTGTCGGCCGGGCCGGCGCCGTGGGTCTTGCCGAAGGTGTGGCCGCCGGCGATCAGCGCCACGGTCTCTTCGTCGTTCATTGCCATGCGTGCGAAGGTGTCGCGGATGTCGCGCGCGGCGGCGACCGGGTCGGGCTTGCCATCCGGGCCTTCCGGATTGACGTAGATCAGGCCCATCTGCACGGCGGCCAGCGGATTTTCCAGATCGCGGGTGTGCGGCACTTCGCTGTCGTCATCCTTTACCAGCACGCCGTGCGCTTCGTCCACGCCGGGCGAACCGCGCGAATAGCGCTCGTCGCCACCCAGCCACTTGGTTTCGCGGCCCCAGTACAGGTCCTGATCCGGTTCCCAGGTGTCTTCGCGGCCACCGGCAAAGCCGAAGGTCTTGAAGCCCATGCTTTCCAGCGCGACGTTGCCGGTGAGGATCATCAGGTCGGCCCAGGAGATCGCCTGGCCGTACTTCTGCTTGATCGGCCACAGCAGGCGGCGCGCCTTGTCCAGGCTGACATTGTCCGGCCAGCTGTTGAGCGGTGCGAAGCGCTGCTGGCCGCGACCGCCGCCGCCACGCCCGTCGCCGATGCGGTAGGTGCCGGCGCTATGCCAGGCCATGCGCACGAACAGCGGCCCGTAATGGCCGAAGTCGGCCGGCCACCAGTCCTGCGAGTCGGTCATCAGCGCACGCAGTTCCTGCTTGAGCGCGGCCAGATCGATGCGCTTGAACGCCTCGGCATAGTTAAAGGTCTGGCCCAGCGGGTTGGACTTGCTCGAATGCTGGCTGAGCAGGTCCACGCGCAACTGCTTGGGCCACCAATCGCGGTTGGTGGTTCCGGTACCGACGACGGCGTGGTTGAAAGGGCACTTTGCTTCGGTTGTCATGGCAATACCTGTGTGCGTGAGCACTTGGGGAGCTGTGTGCCGAAACTGCGGACACGTGCTGGTGGAATCGAAACGGTGGGCAATGCGTCAGTTGTGGTCATCGATCGAAGGCGCAGATGCGGCCATGGGAGTCATCGAGAATCGCCGCCGCATGGGCCGATGCTAGCGCCTGCCTGCAGGCGCCGGTATAGGTCGATATGCAGACTGTGACTGGCAGACAGACGCATCAGGCGGACTCATCGTGGTGGCATGCGCACACGATAAGCAGCATCGATCGGTTGGGGAATTCGAATTATTCAACCATATCGATAGCGAGACGCTATGGGTGGCACGCCGGTGCCGAACCGACCTGTGCCTGCGATCTCAGCGCTTGCCGAACAGGCTGCCGCCGAGCTTCATGACATCGCCCAGTCCAAGCTTTCCGTCGCCGTCCTGATCCAGCACGCTGCCCAGCAAGCCGTTGATCCCTGTGTCGCTGCTGGCGCGCTGCTGTTCCTGCGCCAGGGCCGGGCCGAGCTGGCTGCTGGCAGCGGCAGTGCCGCCGAGGAAGCGCTTGGCCAGATACGCCATCACGATGGGTGCCAGCAACTGCAGCAGCTGATTGGCCTTGCCGGTTTCCAGGCCGGTGGCCTGGCCCAGACCAGCGGCAGCCTGCGGCGCCCTGTCGCCGAACAGATGCCCCACGATACCGGCGCCATTGCCTTGCGCACCGCTGGCCGAGCCGCCCAGCAGCGCAGCGAGCAGGCTGCCGATGTCCGGGCTGCCGGCATGATCGCGCTGCAAGGCACCCAGCAACGCATCGGTGCCGCCGGCCTGCTGGCTGTTACGGCCCAGGGCGCCCATCAACAGCGGCAGCGCGGTCCGCACCGCCGATTGCGCCTGCTCGGGCGCAATGCCGAGCCGGCTGGCGAGTTGCTGCAACTGCGGGCCTTGCAACTGCGCGGCGAGTTGATCGGTCAACGAGGCAGAGGTGGTCATGGGTGTCTCCGGTTGGACAAAGCGTTGCCGCAGCGTGCGCCCGTCGCGGCAGCAGAGCAATCCGCGCGCTGCACGTCACCGCGCGATGCAGCGTTATCGCAGCGCAGCATTCAAGCAACCACGCAAACCTGCAACAGCAATGGATTATCAGGCCCCACAAGCATCAGTCATGCAGCTACACCGTGACGAACCTAAAAACCAGCATTCAAACGACCAACCAACCTTGTCGCCGTAACAGATCCGTAAGCGCAGCAAGCTGCGCTATTACGAATCCCAAATCCCGACTCCCCAATCCCCGCCCTCAAAGCAACGCCTTCAACCGATACAAGGCTTCCAGCGCCTGCTTGGGCGTGAGTTCGTCCGGGTCCAGCGCCTGCAGCGCTTCCTGCGCAGCGGACGAGGGCGCAGTGAACAGGCCGAACTGTTGCGGGGCGTCCAATGCGGCCGGCGCCATCTGTGCGACATGGCTTTCGCCGCCGCGCTGTTCCAGTTCGGCCAGGCGATGACGCGCCTGGGTCACGGCGGCCTTGGGCAAGCCGGCGAGTGCGGCGACCTGCAGGCCGAAGCTGCGATTGGCCGGGCCGTCCTTGACCGCATGCATGAACACCAGGCGCTCGCCGTGTTCGACCGCGTCCAGATGCACGTTGGCGATGCCGCTGGCACCGCCGGCATGCGATTCGTCGGCCAGTGCGGTGAGCTCGAAGTAATGCGTGGCAAACAGCGTGTAGCAGCGGTTGGTATGCGCCAGGTGGCGAGCGACGGCATCGGCCAGCGCCAGGCCATCGTAGGTGGAGGTGCCGCGGCCGATCTCGTCCATCAGCACCAGCGATTGCGGCGTGGCGTGATGCAGGATGTAGCTGGTTTCGGCCATTTCCACCATGAAGGTTGACTGCCCGCGCGCCAGATCGTCGCCCGCGCCGATGCGGGTGAGGATGCGGTCGATCGGCCCGATCACCGCGCGGCTGGCCGGCACATAGCTGCCGATGTGCGCCAGCAGCACGATCAGGGCGTTCTGGCGCATGTAGGTCGATTTACCGCCCATGTTCGGGCCGGTGATGACCAGCATGCGGCGGTCGGCATGCAGCTCCAGATCGTTGGGTTCGAACGGCTGGTCGCGCACCGCTTCCACCACCGGGTGGCGGCCGCGTTCGATACGCAGGCAGGGGGCACTCTCCAGTTCCGGCTGCGCCCAGTCCAGCGCCTGCGCGCGCTCGGCGAAGGCGGCCAGCACATCCAGTTCGCTCAATGCACTCGCGCAACGCTTGAGACCTTCCAGCTCGCTGCCGAGTGCATCGAGCAGGCCTTCGTACAGCAGTTTTTCGCGCGACAACGAGCGCTCGCGCGCCGACAGCACCTTGTCCTCGAAGCTCTTGAGTTCTTCGGTGATGTAGCGCTCGGCGTTGGTCAGCGTCTGCCGGCGGCTGTAGTGCAGCGGAGCCTTCTCGGCCTGGCCCTTGCTGATCTCGATGTAATAGCCATGCACGCGGTTGTAGCCGACCTTGAGCGTGGCGATGCCGCTGCTGGCGCGTTCGCGCTGTTCCAGGTCGATCAGGAATTGATCGGCATTGGTGGACAGGCGGCGCAACTCATCCAGATCGGCGTCGTAGCCGGTGGCGATCACGCCACCGTCGCTGAGCTTGAGCGGCGGTTGTTCCGCCACTGCGCTGATCAACAGGTGCGCGGTGGCATCGTGCTCGCCGAGTTCGGCATGCAGCGTCTGCAGGCGCGGCGAATCCAGTGGTGCGAGGATCGCGCGTACCTTCGGCAACAGCGCCAGGCCATCGCGCAAGGTGGAAAAATCGCGCGGGCGCGCCGAGCGCAGCGCCACGCGGGTGAGGATGCGTTCCAGATCGCCCAGCGCACGGAAGGCCTCGCGCACGTCGGCATCGGCGCCGCTGTCGATCAGCGTGCCGACCGCGTGGTGGCGCTGCACCAGCACCTCGCGCAGGCGCAGCGGGCGGTGCAGCCAACGCCGCAGCAGGCGCCCGCCCATCGGCGTGACCGTGCTGTCCAGCACCCCGAGCAAGGTGTTGCGGGTGTCGCCATCGACGCGCGTGTCCAGCTCCAGATGCCGGCGCGTGGCCGCGTTCATCGAGATCGCCTCGCTGGCCACTTCCATCGCGATGGAGGTCAGATGCGGCAGCCGCTGTTTCTGGGTCTCTTCGACATAGCCCAGCAGCGCGCCAGCGGCGGCGGTAGCGCAGGGCTTGTCGTCGATGCCGAAGCCGGACAGGTCGTGCAACTTGAAGAAGGCCAGCAACTGGCGCCGGCCGCTGTCGGCGTCGAACAACCACGGTGGCCGCCGCCGCACGCCGACGCGGCCACGCAGGAACTCCGGCCAGTTGTCTTCGTCGGGCACCAGCAGTTCGGCCGGTTCCAGGCGTGCGATCTCCGCTTCCAGCGCGTCCACGCTGTCCACTTCGTTGACCAGAAAACGCCCGCCGGCCAGATCGGCCCAGGCCAGGCCGTAGCCCTGCTTGCTGCGCGAGATCGCCATCAGCAAGGTGTCGCGACGCTCGTCCAGCAGCGCCTCGTCGGTGACCGTGCCGGGGGTGACGATGCGCACCACCTTGCGCTCGACCAGGCCCTTGGCCAGCGCCGGGTCGCCGATCTGCTCGCAGATCGCCACCGACTCGCCCAACGCCACCAGCCGCGCCAGATAGCCCTCGTAGGCATGCACCGGCACGCCGGCCATCGGGATCGGGGCACCGCCGGAGCTGCCGCGCTGGGTCAGGGTGATGTCGAGCAGCCGCGCAGCCTTGCGCGCATCGTCGTAGAACAGCTCGTAGAAATCGCCCATGCGGAAGAACAGCAGCAGGTCGGGGTAGTCCGACTTGGCGGCGAAGAATTGCTTCATCAGCGGGGTGTGCTCTACAGCCCCGTTAGCGTTCTTGGTTTTTTCTTTTGTATCAGTGCTTTGCAAGAAATGTTCTTCCGGGATGTGGCGGTCAATCAGGGTCGCCAGCGGCGAGTAACGGTGATTTGTTGCGAGGCTGTTGCGACGACCCTCCAAACGAGATCAATCGATGTTGCGACGAAACGGACGAAGCGTTGGAATGGCACAGGATGTTGCGACGGATCCAGGAGCCGTCTCACGTCGGCGCGGATGCAAGTTTAAGCCCACCCACCGACAAATCCTTGCGCTGGCGGTCGAGAGGGTGCCGGCCCTGGGGCCCGGTGGGCGATTGGCCGTTGCGCCGGGGCCTTCAAACGTCCATTGCCGGATCGCTCAACGCATACCGGCGCTGTCGCGGATGAATCTGCGATAGCGGCGCTGGTGCGCACGGCTGCCGGCTGGGCGGCCTGATCCCTGAGCGTGTGGCTCGGTCAGCTCGGGCACGTGCCGCTACATCATGACCTGTGGACTTGCCGCAAGTCAGTACCAGCCAAGATGAGACGTCGACGGTCAATGTTGATGACAAAACTTGGCAGGTGTTGGCGCGCCGACGCTGTCGCGCAGTCCTTGCTGGTTGTCGTCGGCCAGCCATTGTGCGTTCTGTTCGCGGAACGCGCTTCGCGTACGCAAGATGCAGCCACGCGGGCCCCAACAACGCAGCGTGCGGCGCGGCCATCAGCCGTCAAACGACGCATGCCCGGCTTGCTTGGCACGCTGTTCGGCGCTCGCCGCGCAAAGGCCGCGTGTGCGCGGTGCATTGCACGAACCGCCTGTTGTTTTGGGACTCTTTCGCCTTGGGAAAAGCTAAGATCGAAACTTGTGCAAAGTCGGAGGCGCTAATGATCGATCGTCGTACCTTTCTTGCCACGGGTGTGGTGGCCGCCGCCAGCTTCAGTGCCTCGGCAGCTCGCATCGCGCAAACGCCACGCGCCAGCAGCCCCGCGCCGTGGGGTGCGGTGCCCAGTGCGCGACAGCTGCGCTGGCATCGGTGGGAGCAATACGCCTTCGTGCATTTTGCGATGAACACCTTCACCGACAAGGAATGGGGCTACGGCGACGAGGATCCGCGCAAATTCGATCCCAGCGATTTTTCAGCCGATCAAATTGTTGCTGCTGCCAAGGCCGGCAATCTGAAAGGGCTTATTTTCACGGCCAAGCATCACGATGGGTTTTGTCTTTGGCCGACGCGCCTGACCGAGCATTGCATCCGGAACTCGCCCTACAAGAACGGCAAGGGTGACATCGTCGGCGAAATGGCAGCGGCGTGTCGTCGCGCTGGCCTGGCGTTCGGCATCTATCTGTCCCCCTGGGATCGCAATCATGCCGAGTATGGGCGTCCCGGCTATCTCGACTATTTCCGCAAGCAGATCGTCGAACTCTGCACAGGCTATGGCGACCTGTTCGAGTTCTGGTTCGACGGCGCCAATGGCGGCGACGGCTACTACGGTGGAGCGCGCGAATCGCGCAAGATCGATGCGCCCGCTTACTACAACTGGCCACGGATGATCGAGCTGGTGCATCGGCACCAGCCGATGGCCTGCACCTTCGACCCGCTCGGCGCCGATATCCGCTGGGGCGGCAACGAGGACGGTATCGCTGGCGATCCGAGCTGGCCAACCATGCCCAATGCCCCGTACACCCAGGAAAACGGCAATTCCGGCGTGCGCGGCGGGGCGCTGTGGTGGCCGGCCGAAACCAATACCTCGATCCGCCCTGGCTGGTTCTACCATGCCGATGAAGACGGCAAGGTACGCAGCCCGGAAAATCTGGTGCGCTATTTCGACACCTCGGTCGCGCGCGGCACCAACATGAACCTCAATCTTCCGCCCGACCGACGTGGCCGCATCCCCGACCACGATGTGGCGGTGCTGCAGAGTTTCGGCGACGCGATCCGCGCCAGCTTCGCCATCGATCTGGCCAAGGGTGCCAAGGCCAGTGCCAGCGCATCGCGCGGCTCCGGGTTCGAGCCGGCGCGCGTCCTCGACCGCCAGCCGGACAGCTACTGGTCCACGCCGAACGAGGTCACCACGCCGACGCTGACGCTGGAGTTGTCGGCGGTGCACAGCTTCGATCTGATCCGGCTGCGCGAGTATCTGCCGCTGGGCGTGCGCGTCACCCGCTTCGCGGTCGAAGCCGAGGTCGATGGGCAGTGGCGGCGGCTGGCCGAAGCGCAGTGCATCGGTGCACAGCGCATCGTGCGACTGGATCGCCCGATCGCCGCACGCCGGGTGCGCCTGGTCGTGCTGGAGGCGCCGGTGTGCCCGGCGATCAGCGAATTCGCGCTGTTCCGCGCCGTTGCGCCAGTGCCGGTCGCGCGGCCGACCGCGAACGCGCCAGACGTGCTGTCCACCGCCGGCTGGCGAATCGTCGAGGCCAGCGCGCCAGGGGCGGACATGTTGCTCGACGACGATGCCAGCACGATCTGGATCACGCCCGCTCCCACGCCGGGCCATCCCGTACAGGCGACCATCGACCTTGGTGCGCTGCGTCAGGTTGCCGGTTTCAGCCTCACGCCCTCGCGCACGGTGATGAACGGTGCGGCGCCGCCTAAAGGCTATCGCGCTGAAACCAGCGAAAATGGGCAGCACTGGCAGCCGGCTGGCGCCGGCGAGCTGTCCAATATCGCCTATGCGCTCTCGACCCAGCGCCTGAATTTCCCCGAGGTTCGCCAGATCCGCTACCTGCGGCTGTCGTTCGCGGAGACGGCGGTGCCCGCCGATCGGTTGGCGATCGCGGGTATCGGTGCGTTCTCGCGCTTGCGATGAGGCTTGTGCTCCCGCGCCGCCCTGCGCCGCGCGGGAGCACATCGTTGCGGTGATGCAGTGTCGCGGGCCTGAGATGGATCAGGTGAAGCGATGGAGAGAGCAATCACCTGTTCGCATCACGTGGTGACCTGAATCTCGAACCGTGCTTGCACACTGCCGTTCCGGATGACGCGCTATGGTGCGCGGCGCACGAGGCAAGCGATTCGGTTGGGTATGGAACAGAAACAGCAAGAGTGGATGCAGGCCGTGACCGAGGCGCTCAGCGACCTGCTGGCCGCACGCGTGGCCCAGGCCACGCTGCTGGAAGCGATGATGGTCTCGCATCCGGATCCGGTGATGCTGCGCAAGGCGTGGGACGAGCTGTCGTCCCAGCGCATCGCGTATGTGGCACAGAAAAAGGCGGTCGCCGCCGATCCACGGCCGATGGATGCCTACACGCTTGAGCAGTTCCAGGCGTGGGAAGAAAAGCTCAGCCGCTACTTTCCGCGTGCGCCGGATGCAGGGAGCACGGATGCCTGAACCCGCCCGCCAGCGGTCCAGTCGCGCGACCTAGCGGCGGTGGGCCGGGCGGGTGTCGCCACTGCCTGTCGCTTGCGCACGCAGGCGCAGGCGCAGGCGACTGACTGTGCCGGGAGCCGGTCATGGCTCCCGGCATTGCGGCGCGCTCAGGTGGTGCCAATCTGGTCGTTGGTGATCACTGCAGCCGCTGCGACGGCCTGCGTCAGGCCACCGATGCGCGCGGTTTGGCCTTGTCGGCCTCCAGGCGCAGGGTGGCAGCGGCGAGGCCGGGTGCGGTGGCCTGCAAGACGATGCTGCCGGCGCTGCGCGTGCTCTGCAGCAGGGCCGCACACAGTCCATTGAAGGCCTTGCGTTGCGGCGCCTTGTCGTCCTCATGGCTGGCGGGGTCGCCGTTGCCCACGCCGATCAACCGCGCAGGGCCGCGCAGCGCGAACTGCACCAGGTTGTCGGCGGTCGGCACCAGGCGGCCCTGCGCATCGACGATCTCCACCTTGACCACCGCCACGTCTTCGGCATCGGCGCGCACTGCATTGCGGTCGCAGCTCAGGCGGATCGCTGCCGGCTTGCCGGCCGTCTCGCGGCGTTCGCTGAGCACCAAGTTGCCGCCGCGATAGCCGCGTGCCTCGATCACGCCCGGTGCGTAGGCCACGCGCCATTCGACATGGCCGTAGGCCGGCACCTGCTGCAGGCCCTGGCTGACGCCGTTGACCAGCAGTTCCACCGCTTCGAGATTGCTGTGGCACCAGACCTGGACGCGGCCCTTGTCGTCGGGCTGCAGCAAGCCGTCCCAGTTCCAGTGCGGGAACAGATGCAGCACCGGTTCGCTGGTCCATTGCGCGCGGTAGTACCAGTAGTTGTCCTTGGGAAACCCGCAGCTGTCGAGCACGCCGAACTGCGAGGCGACATTCGGCCAGCGGTTGTAGGGCGTGGGTTCGCCGCGGTAATCGAAGCCGGTCCAGATGAAGCCGCCAGCGATATACGGGCGCTGCGCGACATAGCTCCACCAGGCTTCGGCGGTGCTGGCCCACCATGGGTGGTCGGTGTCGTAGGCGCGGGTGTAGCCGCGCGCATCGTCGCGCCGGTAGTTGCCACGCACCGACACCGTGCTGCCGGTTTCGCTGCCGTAGATCGGAATATGCGGATATTGCGCGTGGAAGCCATCCATCTGGCTGGTGCGGTAGTTGAAACCGACCACATCGACGACCTGGCCGACGCCATCGCCAAAGCCCTTGTCCATGGCGAAGGTGGTGGGGCGGGTGGGATCGAGCTGGCGCACGCGTTGCTGCATGCGGCTGACGATGCGCGCGCCGCGCTCGGTGACCTGCTGCGGCTCTTCGTTGCCGAGCGACCACAGGATCACGCTGGGATGATTGCGCCCGCGCCGCACCATCGTCTCCAGCTCGCCCATGGCTTCGGGGTCGGTGGACATGCGGCGGGTTTCCTCGATCACGAACATGCCGAGCCGGTCGCACAGCGCGAGCAGTTCGGGTGTGGCCGGATTGTGCGAGCTGCGGTACGCGTTGCAGCCCATCGATTTGAGCTGGCGCAGGCGCCACTCGTGCAGGCTGTCGGGGATGGCGGTGCCGACGCCGGCGTGGTCCTGGTGGTTGTTGGTGCCGTGCAGCTTGAGCGGCGTACCGTTCAACAGGAAGCCGCGCTGTGCATCGAAGACGGCCGTGCGCACGCCGAACGGGGTGACCAGCGCATCCACCGCCTTGCCATCGCTGTGCACGCTGGTGGTCAGGCGGTAGAGCTGCGGGGTGTCGATCGACCATAGCGCCGCTTCACCGAGCGGCAGGGTCTGTTCGACGAGGTGCACCTGGCCGGGTGCAACGGTGACCGCGGTACTGGCTGCCTGTGCGACGACGCGTCCATCCGGCGCGGTCACGCGCGCCTGCACCGTGCACTGGCGCGGGGCGCTGCCGTCGTTGCGCACCTCGGTGGACAGTTGCGCGATGGCGGTGGTGCCTTGCAGCGTGCTGCGCACGAACACGCCGTCCTGCGGCAGATGCAGCGGGTCGGTCTTGTGCAACCACAGATGGCGATAGATGCCGGCGCCTTCGTAGAACCAGCCTTCGCCCAGCGTGGCGTCCACGCGCACCGCGATCAGGTTGGGCTTGCCGTAGTCGAGCACCTCGCTGAGGTCGACCTCGAAGCCGCAATAGCCGCTGGCATTGCGCCCGACGATGTGGCCATTGCAGAACACGATGCAGTCGCGGAACACGCCGTCGAACACCAGGCTGATGCGCTTGCCCAGATCGTCTGCGGGAATTTGCAGCACGCGGCGATACCAGCCGACGCTGGTCTCCGGAAAGCTCGTGCCCAGTGGCTTGTAGCCGTGCGCGGCGGCCGGATCTTCCTCGGTGATGGTGGCCGAGATCGGTTCCTGCCGGAAGGGCAGTGTGACGGCCCAGTCGTGCGGCAGATCCAGCAGTTCCCAGCCACTGTCGTCGAAGCCGAGTTGCGCGGCGGTGGCGGTGTCCTTGCCCGCCTTGGCGAAGCTGCGCTGGAAGGTGCCGAACTCGAAGTCGCGCGATGGGTCGCTGGCATGGCCCAGATGGAAGCGCCAGCCGAAGTCGAACAGCAGCCGTTCGCGCGGTGCCAGGGCTGCATCGCCGAACGCGGCAAGCGGCGTGGCGGTGTTACCTGCAGCTGGTGCTGCAGCGGCAATGCTGGGCAGCAACGCACCGGCCGTACCGACCGGGAGTGCGGCGCTTACGCCACTGGCGAGCATGCCGCGCAGCAGCTCGCGGCGATTGATGCCGGTCATGGCTGGGTCCTCTTGTCGGTATCCGCAGCGTTGCCTGACGTGCCCGCAGCAGGCTTGCTTGTCGTTGCAGGTACGCCGGTATACGGGTGGCGCATGAAGTCGATCGCCGGCAGCAGTTCATTGCCATGCTTGAAGTCGAAGAAGCTGGCGTTTTCCCACGACGAGCCGGTGCCCCAGCGTGTCTTGCAGCTGCTGCTGGTCCATGCCGGCTCCCAGTACACGACGCCGGCGCCGCCGGTGTCGATCACCAGCTGGGTGAGGTCGACCATGTAGCGAAACTGGCCCTGCGGCGCGGCCGGGTAGCCGGGAATCAGCGAGTCTTGGCCGAGCAGATTGTGCGAGGTGTCGCCGGAGTCCAGCGTCCACGGATAGGCGGTTTCCACCACCACCACGTCGGCATCAAAGCGGCCGCGCAGGCGCTTGATGGTCTTGCCCAGCTCGGCCATCGACTGGGTCGACCACTTGCGGTAGTAGCTGATGCCGATCAGATCGTAGTCGGTGACGCCGGCCTTGGTCGCGGCGGCAAACCACGGTTCCACATTCTCCGGCTGGGCGATATGCAGCATCACCCGCGGCTTGATCGCCGAGCGTGCGCCGATATCGCGTACCGCCTTGATGCCGGCGTTGAACAGCTTGGCGTTGCGCTGCCAGTCGATGGGGCGCTTTTTGTCCCACGGCTTGCTGTCCATCAGATCGGAATTGCTTTCGTTGCCCACCTGCACCAGCTCCGGCATCAGGCCGGCACGGTCGAGCGCGCTGAGCGTGTCATAGGTGAAGCCGTACAGCGTGCGTGCCAGTTCATCGGTATCGGTGATGCTGGCCCAGGCCTTGGGAATCAGCTGTTTTTCGCCGTCGGCCCAGTCGTCGGAATAGTGCAGGTCCAGCAGCACCTGCATGCCTTGCGCGCGTGCGCGTGCGATGGTCTTCTTGACGTCGGACAGGTCGCTGTAGCGGGTCCAGCGGGCATCGTTCCACAACCGCACGCGCACCAGATTGGCGCCGTGCGCATGGAACAGTTCGAACGGGTCCTTGACCACGCCGTTCTCGCGGTACTGCACACCGCATTCCTCCATCTCGTTGACGTAGGACAGGTCCGCGCCCAGATACAGCGTGGCGGGGGCCGGGGCGGCGTGTGCGAAGGTGGAGATGGCCAGCGCGAGCAGCGCGGGCGTCCAGAGGCGGCGTGTGGAGCGCATGCAATTCCTCGACAGATGAAACGCGGAGCGGGTGACAGCCTGCCGCATGCGGCGGTGCCGTCGTGCGGGCGGTGCGCGCAATCACAACGTCAGTGACGTAGGCGATTGCGCACACCGCGCGCAGTGGTGGAGCAGGCGTGCAACAGCGGTGTCAGCGGTGCTTTAGAACTTGTAGGTCGCTTCCAGCGCGTAGCGACGGCCGAACACCTGATAGCCGCCGTCGTCCTGGTTGGCCAGACGGTTGGGCTTGTTGTCGGTGTAGGCGCGCAGCGGTTCGTTGGTGAGGTTGCCGGCCTGGAAGCGGAAACCGAGCTGCTTGCTGTACTGCCAGTTCAGGCTCAGATCCACCGTGCCTTCGCTCTGCAGCCGTGCCAGCCGCGCCGCATTCCAGCCGTACACCACGGTGTAGGGGCTGTGGTACTTGTAACCCACGCGCGCCTCGAAGCTGCCGTTGCTGTACCACAGGTCGAAGGTGCCGGTCTTGCGTGCCAGCCCGCTCAGCGGCAGCGGGTTGTCTTCCGGTGAGAATTCCTTGAGGTTGGAATCGACCAGCGAGAAGTTGGAGTAGACGCCGAAGTTTTCCATGTGCGGGATGAAGTAGAACGGCGTCTGGAAGGTGAGTTCCACACCGTTGATATGCCCGCCGCCGCCATTGAACGGCGCACTGACCAGGTAATCCAGGCCGTTGATCACCTCACGGTCGGTGCGGTAGCCGATGCTGGAATCCACTTCCTTGCGATACACCGCAATCGCCGCCAGCGCTTCCTTGTGGAAGTACCACTCGTAGGACAGGTCGACCTGGGTGGCCTTGAATGGATCCAGCTGCGGGTTGCCGCCGCTGCCGGTGAGCTGGCCGACGGTGACGTTGGGGTCGTCCAGGCGCCGGCCGGTGCGCAACTCGTCCAGCGGCGGACGTGCGATGACCTTGGCCACCGCAAAGCGCAGGATGCGTTGATCGTCGATCAGGAAGTTGACGGTGGCGCTGGGCAACACGTCGGTGTATTCCTTGCTGTCGCTGCTGGCCTGCACGGTGGTGCCGACCGAATCGAAGCCGTCGCTGGTGGTCTTGGTGTTGACCAGGCGCACGCCGATGTTGCCGGTGACATCGGTGCCGAACAGCTGCGAGCTGAACACCGCCTTGGCGAAGGCTTCGCGCACGTCTTCCTTGACGTTCCAGTGGTCGAGCAACTGCTCGTCGAGCGTGGCCGGGTCGAAACCGCCGAAGCCGATCTGGGCGATGGCATCCATGTTGCCGCCGGTCAGCGTGGGCACGTTCAAGTCCGGCATGGTGACCGGATAGATCAGGCCCTGGTACGCCGAGATCGGTTGGTCGTAACCGGACTGGTTGCTGATGAAGCGCCGGTTCTGCTTCTCGCGGCGCGCGGCGCGTGCGCCGAATTCCAGCGAGGTGAACGCTGCGGCATCGACCGGGCGGCTGGCGTTGAGCGCCAGCGCGGCGATCTTGTCGCGCAGCCCCTGCGGCTCGGTCTGGCCGGCGATGCCCCACTCGGGCGTGTCCGAGCTGGTGCTGATGGTGGGGGTGACGCTGCGGCGGAAATCGAACGAGACGGTGTCCGGGTTGCTGCCGAAGCGCACCGCCTGCCAGGTGTTGTCACGCTTGGCCTGCGAGAACGACAGGTCGCTGCCCAGCGTCCACACGTCGCCGCTCCACTTGGCGTTGAGGCCGCCGGCGGTGAGCGTCTTGACCTCGTTGTAGTGGCTGACCACATGGTCGACCTGCAGGTTCGAGTTGGCCAGCGTGCCGGCCACCACGTCGCCATCGACGATGGTGTAGGACGAACCCGGTGTGGTGTACGGATTGGCGCCGGTCGAGAAGGTGCTGTAGGCCAGGCCGTTGAACCAGTTCTGCAACTGGTCTTCGTCGATTTCGATACGCGAATACAGGCCGTCGAACTTCAACTCGAAGTTGCCCGAGCGCCACTGCACGGTGCCCATCGCGCCGGTGCGGGTCTGCTCGGTGAGCTTGAGCTGGTCGGCCGCGCCGAACGGGGTCGGGTCCACGCGGCCGTCGCCATCCACATCGCGCGAGGTGGTGGCATCGGTATAGCCCCAGCTGCCGATCGAGGAGTTGGAGTTCTTCTGCTTCTGGTAGGTGGCGCCGAGCGCAACCGCCAGGTTGTCGTTGATGTGGTGCACCCAGCTGGCACCGAAGCGGCTGCCCCACGGGGAATAGCCGTCCACGTCCTTGGCGTGGTCGTAGAACACCGGGCCGGCGGTGCCGACAAAGCCCGGGCCGGTGTAGTCCAGCGGGCTGATGGTGGAGATGTCCACCGTCGCGGCAAGGCCGCCGGCGACCAGGTCCGCCGACTGGGTCTTGTAGACCTTGACGGTGGAGACGATCTCGGTGGGAAACACTTCCCAGCGCACGGCGCGATTGGGCTCGGAGGAGGCGATTTCGCGCCCGTTGACGGTGCCCATGGTCATGCGCGGGCCAAGGCCACGCACGGTCGCCAGGCTCTCGTTGCCGCGGTCGCGGGTGCCGTTGACGCCGGGCAGGCGCACCAGCGCTTCGGCGACGGTGACATTGGGCATCTGGCCCATGTTGTCGGCGGAGATCACTTCCATAACGTGATCGGACATCTGCTTGGCCTGCACCGCCTGATTCAGGCTGGCGCGCTGGCCGATCACGGTGATGTTGTCGAGCGTGACCGGCGGCGCAGCCGTGGTGGTGGCATCAGTGGCCGGCGGCGCGGCAGGCGCGCTGTCCTGTGCGTGCGCACTGAACGCGGTGGCCAGCACACAGGCGATGGTGGTGCAGAGAACGTCGCGCACGGGGGTGCGGCGCAGGCGCATGCGCCGGCTGGCCGGGTGGCCGGTGTGGTGAACGGGCATCGTTTGATCCCTCCCAGGACAAAGTTACCGAATGAAATAGTGGCCGCTGGTGCGGCGCTGTGGCGCGGCTGCGCGTTGGCGTGTCCAACGCGGGCATGGCGGTTGCTGCGGTGTGGAGCTGATTGATCGCTTGCGTGACGCTGCGACGATGGTCGATCGCCTTGACGTCCCCCTGTCCTGCATGTGTCCGCTTCAGGGTAGAAGCGCAAGTCATTCCATTCCAATGAAGCATTTTGCGGGAGCTATCTCGCGTTGGAATGCTGCAGTGCAGCGGTAGCGTCTGCCCGGTCACAGTTGCGGTGTGCGTGGCCTGTACCGCGGACCAAGGTTGCCTGGTCGGCGCGACGGACCAGGGTTCTGCACTAGCGCGGGTGGGCAGATAACCGGGGCAATGCCGGAAAGGCGCGCTGCATGCAGTCGTTGCGTTCGCAGGTCAGGCAGCCGGGGCCGATCGGCACCGCATCGTCCACCGCGTCCAGGTCCCAGCCGCGCGCATACACCAGTTGATCGGCATGGCGCAGGTCGCAGCCCATCGCCAACGCGAATGTCTTGCGCGGGCGGCCGTAGCCGGGCGCGCCGCTGCTGACCTGGCGCGCCAGCCAGAAGTAGCGCCGGCCATCGGGCATGCGCGCGATCTGGGTCAGGATGCGGTCGGGCTGGTTGAAGGCCTCATAGACGATCCACAGCGGGCAGGCGCCGCCGACATGCGAGAAGTGGAAATCGGTGGCCGAGTGGCGCTTGGACACGTTGCCGGCACGATCGACCCGCATGAAGAAGATCGGCAGCCCGGCCGCACCGCGCCGCTGCAAGGTGCTGAGCCGGTGGCAGACCGCCTCGAAGCCGACGCCGAAGCGATCGGCCAGCCATTCGATGTCGTAGCGCGAGCGCTGGGCGCTGCGCAGGAATTGGCCATACGGCATCACCAGCGCGCCGGCGAAATAGTTCGACAGCCCGATCCGTGACAACGCGATACGCTCGGCATCTTCGAAGCCGGCATCGGCGATGCGTGCGTCGAGCAAGGGCGCGCATTCCAGCAAGGCCAGTTGCGCGGCCATCTGGAAGGCCTGCTGGCCAGGGCGCAGATGCGCGGGCAGCCACAGCACGCGCGCCTGCGTATCCACACTGCGCTTGTCGCTGTGCAGATCGGGCGCGTCCTGCACCAGCAGGCCGTGGCGATCGGCCAGGCGTTGGCGCAGCCGCAGCGGCAGGTTGTCCGAGGTCAGGCCGAGTTCGGCATACAGCGCCTCGGCGCGCTCATCCAGTTCCGGCAGATAGTTGTGCGCGCGGTTGAAGTAATCGCGCACCTGCTCGCCCGGCGACAGCGAGGGTAGTGCGGCGTGGTCGGCGCCGATCTGTATTTCCAGTGCGGCGGTGCGCTCGAGCAGGTGCTGGTGGGCGCGGTGCAGGTCCAGCAGGGCCTGGGCCACCTGCGGCAGGTTGCCGGTGAGCACGCGCAGTTCGGCGGCCGAGAGGCTATGGCCCAGGCTGCGCAGCGATTCGTCCAGCGGCTCGACCAGCGCGGCCGGGTCGTCCAGGTCGAGCAGGCCGTCCAGATCGCCCAGGGTGGCCTTGAGCCGCTGCTGGATTGCCAGGGTCAGGGGGCGCTGGTTGCGCTCGATCTGGTTGAGGTAGCTCGGCGACAGCCCGAGCCGGCGTGCCAGCTCCGCCTGGGTCAGGCCGTGGCGCTGGCGCAGCCGCTGCAGGCGCAGGCCGAGCTGGTGGCGGAGCGGGAGGGACGACTGCGGCATTCGCAAGATTCGCAAAATAGTGGCGGCAGCTTAGCGCGATTAAGCAGTCTCGGGCTGGGAATGCCAGGTCCCGGTGCGAACAATGCGAAGCATCCGTAGCGACCTTCTGCGAGCGACCCTGCAATGAGTGATTCCGTCCCGCGCGTTTCCCTGTTGATCGACGGCCAGTTCGTCACCTCCGCCAGCACCCACTGGCAGGACGTGGTCAACCCGGCCGATCAGTCGGTGCTGGCACAGGTGCCGTTCGCCACCACCGGCGAAGTGGCCGCGGCGGTGGCGGCGGCCAGCCAGGCCTTCGTGAGCTGGCGCAAGACCCCGATCGGCACGCGTGCGCGCATCTTCCTCAAGTACCAGCAGCTGATCCGCGAGCACATGCCCGAGCTGGCCGCGCTGCTCAGCGCCGAGCAGGGCAAGACCCTGGCCGATGCCGAAGGCGATGTGTTCCGCGGGCTGGAAGTGGTGGAACACGCCGCGGCGATCGGCAACCTGCAGTTGGGCGAGTTGGCCAACAACGTTGCCAACGGCGTGGACACCTATAGCCTGCTGCAGCCGCTGGGCGTGTGCGCGGGCATCACCCCGTTCAACTTCCCGGCAATGATTCCGTTGTGGATGTTTCCGATGGCCATCGCCACCGGCAACACCTTCGTGCTCAAGCCATCCGAGCAGGACCCGATGGTGACCATGCGGCTGGTGGAATTGGCGCTGGAGGCGGGCATTCCCAAGGGCGTGCTCAATGTCGTGCACGGCGGCGAAGACGTGGTCAACGCGTTGTGCGACCACCCGGACATCAAGGCGCTGTCGTTTGTCGGTTCGACCAGGGTCGGCACGCACGTCTATCGGCGCGCCTCGCTGGCAGGCAAGCGCGTGCAATGCATGATGGGTGCGAAAAACCATGCCGTGGTGCTGCCGGACGCCAATCAGGAGCAGACGCTCAATGCGATGGTCGGCGCCGCCTTCGGTGCGGCCGGCCAGCGCTGCATGGCGGCGTCCACGCTGGTGCTGGTGGGCGAGGCGCGGCAATGGATTCCGGCGCTGGTGGCCAAGGCCAAGGGCCTGACCCTGGGCGCGGGCAATGCGCCGGGCACCGAGGTCGGGCCGCTGATCTCCTGCGCGGCGCGCGAGCGTGTGGAAGGCTTGATCGCCTCCGGCGTCGAGCAGGGCGCCACACTGGAACTGGATGGGCGCGCGCCCAGCGTGCCGGGCTTCGAGCAGGGCAACTTCGTCGGCCCGACGATCTTCTCCGGCGTGCGGCCGGGCATGCGCATCTACGACGAGGAAATCTTCGGCCCGGTGCTGGTGATCCTGGAGGCGGCCACGCTGGACGAGGCCATCGCCCTGGTCAATGCCAACCCCAATGGCAATGGCACCGCCTTGTTCACCCAGTCCGGCGCGGCGGCGCGACGTTTTCAGGAAGACATCGACGTGGGCCAGGTCGGCATCAACGTGCCGATCCCGGTGCCGGTGCCGCTGTTCTCGTTCACCGGATCGCGTGCCTCAAAGCTCGGCGACCTGGGCCCGTACGGCAAACAGGTGGTGATGTTCTACACCCAGACCAAGACCGTGACCGCGCGCTGGTTCGACGACGAAACGCTGGGCCACGGCGTCAACACCACCATCTCCCTCAAGTGACACGATCGCCATGAATGCAGCCATCCAGCTACACGCCAATACAGCCGATTTGAGTGACGAGCAGGAAGCCTTCCGCGCTGCCGCGCGCGACTTTGCCGACAAGGAACTCGCACCGCACGCCGCGCAGTGGGATGCGGAAAGCCACTTCCCGCGCGAGGCGATCGCCAAGGCGGCCGAGCTGGGGTTCTGCGGCCTGTACACCGATGAGGGCGTGGGCGGCCTGGGCATGCGCCGGCTCGATGCCGCGGTGGTGTTCGAGGAACTCGCCACGGTCGATCCATCCACCTCGGCGTTCATCAGCATCCACAACATGGCCACCTGGTTGATCGCCAGCTACGGCAACGACGCGGTGCGCGCGCAGTGGGGCGAGGCGATGACCAGCGGTGCCAAGCTGGGTTCGTACTGCCTCACCGAGCCGGGTGCCGGCTCGGACGCGGCCTCGCTCAAGACGCGTGCACAGCGCGATGGCGACAGCTACGTGCTCAACGGCAGCAAGGCCTTCATTTCCGGCGCGGGCGCCACCGATGTGCTGGTGGTGATGGCCCGCACCGGCGACGACGGCGCGCGCGGCATCAGCGCCTTCGTGGTGCCCGCCGATGCGCCCGGCATCAGCTACGGCCGCAAGGAAGAGAAGATGGGCTGGAACAGCCAGCCCACGCGCGGGGTGAGCTTCGAGAACGTGCGCATTCCGGCCGGCAATCTGCTGGGCAAGGAAGGCGAGGGCTTCAAGATGGCGATGAAGGCACTGGATGGCGGCCGCATCAATATCGCCGCCTGTTCGTTGGGAGCGGCGCAAGGCGCGCTGGACGCCGCCCGCCGCTACATGGGCGAGCGCCGGCAGTTCGGCAAGAAGCTGGCCGATTTCCAGGCACTGCAGTTCAAACTGGCCGACATGGCCACGCAACTGGTGGCCGCGCGGCAGATGGTGCACACCGCTGCGCGCAAGCTCGATGCCGGCAGCCACGATGCCACCGTGTGGTGCGCGATGGCCAAGCGCTTCGCCACCGACGCCGGCTTTGCGATCTGCGACGATGCCTTGCAGATCCACGGCGGCTACGGCTATATCCGCGAATATCCGATCGAGCGCCTGCTGCGCGACAGCCGCGTGCACCGCATCCTGGAAGGCACCAACGAGGTGATGCGCATGATCATTGCGCGCCACCTGCTCAACGGCGAGGAGGAACTGCGATGAGCGATTGGGTAACACGCACGCATACCGGTTTACATGTCGAACGCGACGGCCATGTTGCCATCGTCACCTTGTGCAATCCGCCGGCCAACACCTGGACCGTGCACAGCCTTGCAGCTTTGCGCGATCTGGTCCGCGCGCTGGATGCGGACCGCAGCATCTACGCGCTGGTGATCACTGGCGACGGCGAGAAGTTCTTCAGTGCCGGCGCCGATCTCAAGCAGTTTGCCGATGGCGACAAGGCTGCTGCACGGGAGGCCGCGCGTCGCTTCGGCGAAGCCTTCGAGGCCTTGAGCGCGTTTCGCGGCGTGTCGATCGCCGCCATCAACGGCTATGCGATGGGTGGTGGCCTGGAGTGCGCGCTGGCCTGCGACCTGCGCATTGCCGAGCAGCACGCGCAACTGGCTTTGCCGGAAGCCAGCGTCGGCTTGTTGCCGTGCGCCGGCGGCACCCAGAACCTGCCGCGCCTGGTCGGCGAGGGCTGGGCCAAGCGCATGATCCTGCTCGGCGAGCGTCTGGATGCCGCCACGGCGCACCGCATCGGCCTGGTGGAAGAGGTGGTGGGCACGGGCGAGTCGCGCGCGCTGGCCATTGCCTGGGCACAGCGCGCCGGCAAGCAGAGTCCGGCCAGCGTTGCGGCGTGCAAGCGCCTGGTGCAGTCCACCCGCCACGGCACGCATGCCGCCGCGCTGGTGGCAGAGCGCGAAGCCTTCGTCGACCTGTTCGAGCAGGCGGATCAGGCCGAGGGAGTGGCGGCCTTTCTCGAGAAGCGCGCACCGCAGTGGAGCAATGGCTGATGCTGGATGTGAGCCTCCCCGAAGAAGCCCCGGTGCTGTTCGAACAACGCGATTGCGCCGACGGGCATCGCATCGGCATCGCCACCTTGAATGCGCCCAGGACGCTCAACGGCCTGTCCCTGCAGATGACGCGCCTGCTGGATGCACAGTTGCGCATCTGGGCCGACGATACCCAGATTGCCTGCGTGGTGCTGCGTGGCGCAGGCGAGAAGGCGTTCTGCGCGGGTGGCGATCTGCATGGTCTGTACCAGAGCATGCGCGCGCATCGCGAGGCGGTGCCGGATGCGCAGCAACGTCGCGCGCAACCGCAGGGCAATGCGCACGCCGCTGCGTTCTTCGAAGAGGAATATCGGCTCGACCATCGCATCCACACCTACCCGAAGCCGCTGCTGTGCTGGGGCCACGGCATCGTCATGGGCGGCGGTATCGGTTTGATGTCCGGCGCCAGCCATCGCGTGGTCACCGAGCGCTCGCGGCTGGCGATGCCGGAGATCAGTGTCGGCCTGTTTCCCGACGTGGGTGGCAGCTGGTTGTTGCGCCGCGTGCCGCACGGCGCCGGATTATTCCTGGCACTGACCGGCGCGCCGCTGGACGCCAGCGATGCCATTTATGCCGGGCTTGCGGATGTGCGCCTGGAGCATGCGCAATACGCGGCAGTGCTGGACGCCCTGGACGCGCATGCCTGGACAGGCGATGCCAGCGAGGATCGCGCCCAGCTCGGCGCATTCCTGCACGGGATTGCGCAACCGCTGGAGCCGGGCCCGTTGCAGGTGCATGCGGCGCTGATCGCGCAATTGGTGGCAGGCCAGACGCTGCAGGAGGTGGTCGCCGCAATCCTGGCACTGCAAAGCGAAGATGCCTGGCTGCAGGCCGCGCGTGCAACGCTGGCAGCCGGCGCCCCCGGCTCGGCCCGCCTGGCCTGGGAGCTGCAACGTCACCCGGGCACCGGCACGCTGGCCGACACCTTTCGCACCGAGTACGTAGTGGCGCTGCATGCCGCCGCGCATGGCGACTTCGCCGAAGGCATTCGCGCGCTGTTGATCGACAAGGACCGCACGCCGCAGTGGCAGCCTGCCGCGCTCGAACAGGCCGACGCGCAATGGGCGGCGGCATTCCTGCAATCACCCTGGCAGCCTGCACGGCATCCGCTTGCCGATCTTGGTGCAGGTTGAGTCGCTGACACGCCGCTGCGAACGGTCTTGGCGGATGCGGACAATGAGCCGCATCCGCAGTGCAGGGCCGAGGAACGCCACTGCATCCGTTTGCCGCACTGCGCTGCGGCCGGGCACACCATTCAACGGCCGCGCCAGTCGGTGATGGCCGCCCAACCCTGGAAGACCACACCATGAGCAAGATCGCTTTTATCGGCCTGGGCAATATGGGCGGGCCGATGGCCGCCAACCTGAGCAAGGCCGGGCACCAGCTGCGGGTGTTCGATCTGGTGCCCGCTGCGCTGGATGCGGCAGTCGCTGCCGGCGCGCATGCCGCCAGCTCCGCACACGACACCCTGGCCGACGCCGAGATCGTGATCTCGATGCTGCCGGCCAGCCGCCATGTCGAAGCGCTGTACCTGGGCGAGGCCGGGATTCTGGCGCAGATTCCCGAAGGTGCCCTGGTAATCGACTGCAGCACCATCGCACCCGCCAGCGCACGCAAGCTCGCCGCCGAGGCGCAGGCGCGTGGCCTGGCGGTGCTGGATGCGCCGGTCTCCGGCGGGACGGCGGGTGCGGCGGCAGGCAGCCTGACGTTTATCGTCGGCGGCGCCGCGCAGGTATTGGAGCGCGCGCGGCCGGTGTTGCAGGCAATGGGCAAGAACATCTTCCACGTTGGCGACAACGGCGCCGGCCAGGTCGCCAAACTGTGCAACAACATGGCGCTGGGCGTGATCATGGCCGCCACCGGCGAGGCGCTGGCGCTCGGCGTTGCGCAGGGGCTGGACCCGGCGGTGCTGTCGCAGATGATGGCGGTCAGCACCGGACGCAGCTGGGCCACCGAAGTGTGCAATCCGTGGCCGGGCGTGTTGCCCAGCGCGCCGGCATCGCGCGGTTACAGCGGCGGCTTCGGCAACGATCTGATGCTCAAGGACCTGGGGCTGGTCGCCGAATCCGCAGTGCAGGCAGGCGTGTCGATTCCGCTCGGCGAGCTGGCGCGCAATCTGTACGCGATGAACAGCCAGGCCGGCAACGGTGCGCTGGATTTCTCCAGCGTGATCAAGCTGGTGGCCAAGGTTTGAGAGCGGCGAGCAAAAGTGTCTACGCCCACCGTCAAGTAGGTGCGGCTGGAGTGGTGATTCGTCTCTGTCTGGAGAGTTGATCGAACTAGGGGTGTCGGCTGTAGAGCGGATGATCTGCGGCTTGGCTGCGAGGTCCTTGCCCGCCCACCATCGCAGGACACGCCGCAAGTACGTCCTTGTAGGCTCTTACGCGGCATCCTTGCCGCGTAAGGTCCCGCGACGGTGGGCGGGCAAGGACCAGTCGAGTTGATCGGTGTGCATGGTGTCCAACAAAACAGCCGCAGCCGGTGCAGTGTCCTCGCCGCGCCCTCTACGCTGTGAGTTTGCTGCAGGCCCTTGCCCGCCCACCATCGCAGGACACGCCACAAGTACATCCTTGTAGGCTCTTACGCGGCATCCATGCCGCGTAAGGTCCCGCGACGGTGGGCGGGCAAGGACCAGTCACGATGGTCGGTACGCACGGTTGTAAGCAGGGGCAGGCGGTGCATGCAGCGCATGCAGCGCAGCCGTCCGACGAGGTGCGGTCTGATCGGCTTCTTTCTATCGAGCAACGTCACTGCCAATACGACATCACTCCACCCGCTAACGACAGCGCGGGTGGCCGACGCGTTGTCGCTATCGCTGCGGCGTTCGAGAGGTTCTGTTGGCCGCTCCAAGTCGCTACCCGCCCTGGGCAAAGGTGCAGCGCCGCGCTCGCGTGATGTGATGTCATCACGCCCGGGTGTAATAGTCTCCGCCATCGCGTGCGCCTAAGGTGCGCGCATTGCACGAGGCCACCGCATCCATGGGACACGACCACAACCACGCACCCAGCGACATCCGCCACGAGACACCGTTGTGGTGGGCGCTGGGACTGACCGCCACGTTCCTGCTGGCGGAAGTCATAGGTGCGTTCATCACCAACAGCCTGGCGCTACTGTCTGACGCCGCACATATGGCCACCGACACCGTCGGCCTGATGATCGCCCTGCTTGCCGTGCGCCTGAGCCGTCGTCCTGCCGATGCGCGCCGCACCTATGGCTATGTGCGGCTGGAAGCGCTCGGCGCGCTGGCAAACGGCGCGCTGTTGTTCGCAGTCGGCGCCTACATTCTCTGGGAGGCCGCGCAGCGCTTCCGCGCACCGCAGGATATTTCCTCCAGCGGCATGCTGCTGATCGCCGGCTTCGGCCTGGTGATCAATCTGATCGCCATGAAGTTGCTGCACGCCGGCAGCGGCGAGAGCCTGAACGTCAAGGGGGCCTATCTGGAGGTCTGGAGCGACATGCTTGGCTCGGTGGCGGTGATCATCGGCGCGTTGCTGATCCGCTGGACCGGTTGGCAGTGGATCGACCCGGTGCTGGCCGTGCTGATCGGCCTGTGGGTGCTGCCGCGCACCTGGGTGCTGCTGCGCGAGGCGATCAACGTGCTGCTGGAAGGCGTGCCCAAAGGCATCGATCTGCCGCAGGTGCAGCAGGCGCTGACCAGCTACCCCGGCGTCGAAGACGTGCACGACCTGCATGTCTGGGCACTGGCCTCCAGCACGCCCGCACTCACCGCACACGTGGTGGTCAGCGAAACCACCGACCGCGACCGCCTGCGCGACGCCCTCGCCGAGCTGCTGCACGCGCGTTTCGAGATCACCCACGTCACCTTGCAGGTGGAGAGCGGCGACTGCGGCACCGAGCCGTGTGGTGCGGTGCCGGCCGCGCAAGGCGCCGCGCATGACGATCACCGTGGTCACGCGCACTCGCACGGCGGCCACGCGCACTGACGCGGACCACGCCGCCAGTGGGCTTGTTCCCCGACTGGCGGCGGCATGGCGTTGCCTGGAGCAGGACCCAGTCAGGCCAGCCTGTCCGATCGAGGAAAGAGCCGTCCTGCTTCCTCGCTGCCGCCCAGGTCGTATGATCGAGCCGGGGAAGACTGCGAGGCCGGCGGCGCGATGGCGGTACAGATCGAACAACGCAACGAACGCATCGCCGCGCTGATCGCCGAGGCGGGCGCGGCAGCATCGGCCGGGCAATGGCAACAGGCCGAGCAATTGTGGACACAGGTGCGCCAGTTGGCGCCGACGCACCCGCAGGCTTTGTACAGCCTGGGCGTGCACGCCTACCAGCGCGGCGATGCAACGGCGGCGCTGGAATACCTGGCAGGCGCACGCGCAAGCAGCCCGGGCGATCCGATGATCGTGCTGACCATTGCGGTGGTGAAGCAGGCGCAAGGCGATGTGGATGGCGAATGGCAGGCCATCAGCGCGGCGCTGGCGCTGGATGCGTACTTCCTGCCCGGGCTGCTGGCAAAAGCCGCATTCCTGCAGGCACGCGGCCGTCCGCGCGCCGCCGCTAGTGTCTATCGCGATGCGCTGAAGGTCGCGCCGCCGGAGCCGCAATGGCCTGCGGTGTTGCGTCGCAAGCTGGCCCTGGCCACGCAGGCGGTGGAGCAGGACACGCTTGAGCTGGAAGCGCAATTGCGCGCCGTCCTGGACGCTCCTGGCATCGCCGTGGACGCCGCACTCGCAGGACGCTGGGCGGAAGCGGCCGCGATCGCATGCGGGCGCAGTCGCCCGTTCCATTCCCAATCCAACCGCTTGTACATCCCGCGATTGCCAGCCCTGCCGTTTCACCCGCCGGACGCGTTTCCCTGGATCGCTGCAGTACAGCGTCACACCGCGGCGATCGCGCAGGAACTGCGCGCCGTCATGCACGAAGACAAGGGCGGCTTTGCGCCGTACATCGCCTACGCGCCGGATCAGCCGGTCAATCAGTGGAAAGACCTCAACCATTCGCCAGCATGGAGTTCCTATCCGCTGTGGGCACATGGACAGCCGGTGGATGAACATCTGCGGCAGTGCCCGGCAACCGCCGCTGCGTTGGCATTGGTCGATGCGGCGCAGATCGACGGCGTGTGCCCGAACGCGATGTTTTCGGTGCTTGCGCCGCAGACGGTCATTCCGCCGCACCACGGCGAGACCAACGCACGTCTGGTAGCGCATCTTCCGTTGATCGTGCCGGAGGGCTGCAGCTTCCGGGTCGGTTACGACTGGCGGCAGTGGGAGGTCGGCAAGGTGCTGGTGTTCGACGACTCGATCGAGCATGAGGCACGCAACACGAGCGCGCAGCTGCGTGCGGTGCTGATCTTCGATGTCTGGAACCCGCTGCTGAGCCAGGAGGAGCGGCAGATGGTCAATGCCATGGAGACGGTGATTGCGCACCACCGTGCGGGGTGAGGTGGTGCCGGTAGTCGGCCGGTTCAGTCCGCAGGCATGATGCCGAACCGGGCAAGTGTGTCGCGCAGCGGAGCGAGCTGGGTCGCGTAGGGTTTCCAGCGTCCGGACGCATCGCCATGCAGGGGTTGGCGCACCTGCCAGTAGCTGGCTGTTTTGACGGCTCCAGGCGCCTTGTGGAAATCCAGGCAATCCGGTTCCCAGGGCAACTGCAAAAAGTCCAGCAGTGCGCGCAGGCTGGGCTCCGGCGCGGCGACAAAGGCGTCGTAGTCGAACGTGTGGATGCTGTCCGGATACAGCGACAGCCAATGCGCCATCAGTCGCTGGTAGGCGGCATAGAAATGCCCGATGTCCTCCAGCCGGCCCGCATAGTCAAAGCGTTGCGGATTGAGCTGCTGCATGAAGATCGACAGCCCGTTGTCCAGCGGGTGACGACGTGTGTGCACGATCCTGGCCGCCGGAAACAGCTGTTTGATCAGCCCGATCAGCAGAAAGTTGTCGGGGCGCTTGTCGGTGATGAAGCGCAGTTGCGCATGCCGGGGAACGGCCGCAGCCACGCGTTGACGATAGGCCGCGGCCAGCTGCGCCAGCGTGTGCGAGGACAGATGCTGCGCGGCTTGCGGGAATGGCGACAGCGACTGTGCAACCAGTCGCGGCAACGCATCCAGTTCGCCCCCTGCGGCGATGCACGAGTGGCGCGACAAGGCCTGTTCGATCAAGGTGGAGCCGGAGCGGAACATGCCGCAGATAAACAGTGCCGGCACCGCGTCGCCGACAGCATCCATGGGTGGTGGCTGGCGCGCGTCGCTTGCATCGGCAAATACCGCAGCGATGCTGTCGAACTGCTGCTGTGTGCGGATCGGGTCATAGCGCCGCGCATGTGCATGGCCATGCCGGTTGGCGGCACTGGCCGCAGCGAATGCTTGGCTGTGCAGGCCGAGGCGGTCGTAGGCATGGGCCAGTGCATGCAGCAGCGTGGCCGTCAACGCAGGATCCTGTCCCGCGACCGAGCCTGCCTGCGCAAGTGCAAGCAGGCGTGTGTCCTGCGCATGCGTGGGAGGATCCAGGTGCAGCAGGCGTGCGGTGGCTTGCAGCTGCAGCGCCCGTGTCTGGGCATCGACAGAAGGACTGGCGAGCAGCCGGCGATAGGCGGCGACCGCCTGGTCGCGTGCGCCCAGCTCTTCCTGCAGGTTGCCCAGATTGAGCAAGGCCGGGGCGTAGTCCGGCCGGCACTGCAGTGCCAGATCAAGTTCCTTCAGCGCTGCCGCCTCCTGATGTAGATGGTCGCTCAGCAACGCGGCGCGATTGAGATGGATTTGCTCCGGCAGCGCGGCACCGTGCTGCAATGCCTGCGCATAAGCGTCCAGTGCGGCGGATGCCTCGCCGGTCTGGCGCAGCAGATATCCCAGGTTGTACCAGGCATCGGCGCAGCGGGGCTGCGCCTGCAGGATGCGGCGATAGGCGGCGATCGCCTGCGCCAGATGGCCTTGTTGCAGTAAGCGTGCGGCGTGCTGCAAGGACGGGTCCAAGGCGTTTTCCAGGCATTCTTGCAGCGGGTGGGAGAGCTGCAGCTTAGGCGGCGCCAGCGGTGCGTTCAATCGCCCCGCGGCCGGACGGTGATGAGCGGTCTTTCCTGCGTTCGCCGCTTGCCTTGTATGCTCTGCTGCAATCGACGAGTGAAGATGCGCGCATGCACAAGCGAGTGGTGTTGGGGCTGACGGTGTTGAGCTGCGCCTGGGCGGCATCGGCGCAGGACGTGCCGACGCATCGCTGTGCCGCAGTACTCGATCCCTTGCCGCGGCTGGCCTGCTATGACGCCAGCTTCCCGCCAACGCAGGCGGTGCGGGCGGCGGAGGCGGACAGGGCAGTCAGGGCATTCGGCCGCAGCAGCCAACAGGCCTCGGCAGCGACAGGCGCGCAGCAGTCAGCGCCTGCGCAACTCACCGCAAAGGTGCTTGCAGTGGCGTATCAGCCAGACGGTACGCGCATCGTGTCGCTGGACAGTCGCCAGCGTTGGGCGCTGACGGAAGCGACCAGCCGCGGGCCGCTGGCCGACGGCGAGATCGTGGTGATCCGCAAGGCCGCAATGGGAAGCTACATGCTGGTGACCGCTGCCGGTGTGGCACTACGTGCCCGCCGCATCGACTAGCCAGGCCACCGACGGCATCGCAACAGACAGAAGAGAATGGATGACTGAGAGACCGCTACGCGCCCTGTTGCACAACGGGTATCAACTGCTGCGTCAGGGACGTTATGCCGAGGCAGCTGTGTTCGCCGACCGCGCCTGCGCAGAGCAGCCAGGCAATGCGCATCTGCTGGAGCTTGCCAGCGAAGCCCGGTTGGCCAACGGCGATCCGCAGGCCGCAGCCGACCGCATCGCACAGGCTGCGGCGGTTACAACGTCACCGCTCCCGCTATTGATCAAACACGCCAGTTTGCTGCTGCAGCTGCGTCGCCGCCGCGAGGCCCGGCTCGTCGCCGGCCAGGCACAGGCGCTGGCCGCCGCCGACGGCGCTGCATGGTGGCGGATCGGCGCGCTGTACAGCGGCTGCCACGAGGTGGCGGCCGCCCGTGATGCGTACCGGCATGCGATGACATTGCTGGGAGAACAGCCCGGCTTGCTGTACGACCTCGCCACCATGCAGTTCTTTGGCGGTGAATTCGATGCGGCTGAGCGCACCCTGGAGCGGCTATTGCAACTGGCACCCGGCACGGGAGATGCCTTGTACCTGCGCGCCACGCTCCGGCGCCAGACCGGGCAGCACAACCACCTGGACGATCTGCGTCACCGCTTGACCACGCTGTCGGAACCGTCCGCCCGAGCGGCCGGCCTATACGCCCTGAGCAAGGAGCTGGAGGACCTGGGCCAGCATGCGGAGTCGTTCGAGACATTGACCGCCGCAGCGGCCTGCAAGCGCAAGACTCTGCAGTACGACGTTGCTGCCGAGTGTGCGCATATTGCCCAGGTGCGCGACGCATACATCCCGGCTGCCTTGAGCGCACTGCAGCCCGGTCATGCGGGCGAGGGAGCGATCTTCATCGTCGGTTTGCCACGCTCCGGCACCACCTTGCTGGAGCGCCTGCTGATCCAGCGCGGCGGTGCACGCTCGGCCGGGGAGCTGATGGATTTCGGTGTGCTGCTCGGCAGTGCGACCTCCGGCGTACTGTCGACCAATCCCGAACTGACCGCCGCCCAGGCATCGCTGCAGATCGATTTCGCGGCGCTTGGGCAGGAGTATCTGCGCGGCGCCCGTGAGCTAGTGCACGACCATCCGGTGTTCATCGACAAGATGCCGGTCAATTACCTGTATTGCGGCATGATTGCTGCCGCGCTGCCACGCGCGCGCATCATCCATCTGGTGCGCGATCCGCTGGACACCTGTTATGCGATGTACAAGACCTTGTTCTACAACGCCTATCCGTTCTCGTACGCGCTCGATGAGCTCGCGGATTACTACCTGGCCTACCAACAGACCATGCGGCACTGGCATGCGGTGCTGCCCGGCGCCATTTTCGACGTGCACTACGAAGAGTTGGTGCGCGACACCGACCAGCAGATCACGCGGGTGCTGAGCTGGTGCGGGCTGGCGCGCAGCGACACCATCGCCGAACTGGAGCATGTGCCGTTCGTGACCGCGAGCGCGGCGCAGGTGCGCGGCGATGTCCACCAACGCTCGGTGCATAGCTCTCGCCGGCATCTGGACGGACTGCTGCCGTTGTTGAGGCGACTTCAGGCAGCTGGCGTGATCGTGCCCGGCACCGAAGTGGTGTAGCGATTGGCGCTGGCCGATCCACCGGTCCAATCCTTCGAGTGAGCGCGCCGCCGGCTCGCGAGCCACGAGCGAACACACGTGGCGGCATCGAGCCCTACATCAGACACCGGCGGCAAAGGGCCACTTTTGCCTGACTTCCGCACTGTTTTGGGGATTCGTCGCACCGATTCGGAGCATTTCTGAATGGCGCTTTAATTCTCCTCAACGTGGTCTTAACATCGGGTTGGCAACGTTTTTTCGGGCGCTCTTTCGTCCGGCCGTTCGCCAGTGTGGAAGCGCAGGTTGATGCGCTTGCCAACAACGTCGCAGCACGTGCCGGCATTGCCTCAGATGCCGATGCAGTGCGTCGCGCTCACCCGTTCGAACTTCTCGGAGAGAGAGATGAGATTGAAGACCACCAAGCTGCGCGACGCCATCCGGGTATCGCTCACGGTTGGCGCTGCCGCATTTGCCCTGTCGGGAACCGTGATCGCGCAGGAGCAGCCCTCGACGGAACTCAAGAGCCTGGACGCGATCAGTGTCACCGGTACGCGCATCAAGAGCCAGACGATGACTGCCTCCAGTCCGGTGGCAGAGATCAACAAGGAGGAATTCCAGTACACCGGCTCGACCAAGGTCGAAGATCTGATCAACCAGTACCCGCAGCTCTCGGCGAGCTTCGACAACTTCGCCAACAATGGCTCGCAGGGGTATGCGACCGTCGATCTGCGTGGATTGGGCGCGCAGCGCACCTTGACCCTGGTCAACGGCAGGCGCATTCCCAAAGGCATCGGCGAGAGTCCGGACATCAGCATCATTCCGGCAGCGCTGGTGCGCCGCGTGGACATCCTGACCGGCGGCGCCTCGGCGGTGTACGGCTCCGATGCCGTCGCCGGCGTGGTCAATTTCGTGCTCGACGACGAGTTCGAAGGTGTCAGTGTCGACATGGGCTACAACGCCTACCAGCACGACAACGGCAACACCTTGATGCGCGGTCTGATGGACGACGCCGGTTACGATTATCCGACTGGAAACTCCGGTTTCGACGGCATCTCCCGCAATGTAGACCTGGCCATCGGCGGCAGCTTCGGCGAAGCGGGGCATGCCACCGCATGGGCCACCTGGCGCGAGAACGATCCACTGCTGCAAGGCCAGCGCGATTACTCCGCATGCGCATTGAGCAACCGCGGCACCGCCTGCGGCGGCTCTGCCACCGCAGATCCGGCCAACTTCTACGTCGTCGCTCCGTCGGCTGGCGCGTTCTACGTGCAGCCCTCAGCCGGCGGCACCTGGTCGCAGGTCGCATCCCCGAATCTCTACAACTTCGCGCCGTTGAATTACTACCAGCGTCCGGATACGCGCTACACGGCCGGCACCAACATCAAGTACGAGGTCAACGAGCACTTCAAGCCCTATCTCGAAACCCTGTTCGTCAACCGCAAGAGTTCGACCCAGATCGCGCCGTCGGGCGCGTTTTTCACTGACCTCAACGTCAACTGCGCCACCTCGGTGATCGGTAGCCTGTGCAACGATGTGGGCATCACCGACGACGAGTTCACCGTCTACGTGGCCAAGCGCAACGTCGAAGGCGGCCCGCGCATCACCGACTCGGATACCAACAGTTTCAGCATCACCACCGGCGCCCAGGGCGACATCAACGACAACTGGTCGTACGACGCCTCGTTCACCTACAACCGCAGCACCACCAAGTCGGAAAACAGGAACGACTTCGTGACCACGCGCGTCCGCGATGCACTACTGGGCTGCCAGCCTGGTTCGTTCGATGGCTGCGTGCCCTACAGCGTGTGGACCGACAGTGTCACCGCAGCAGAGGCAGAGGCATTGCAGGGCGTGGGTATCGTCAACTACGAAACCTCGATGCGCGTGTTCAACGCCTATGTGACCGGCAATTTCGGCTACAGCCTGCCGTGGGCCGGCGATAACCCGATCAGTCTGGTCGGTGGTGTCGAGACCCGCAACGAGACCTTCAAGCGGGTGGCCGACAGCAACATGCAGACCGGCAACTTCACCGGCCTGGGTGGCCCGACCTCCAATGTGTCCGGCGACATCGGCGTCAAGGAACTGTTCCTCGAAGGCGCGGTGCCGCTGGTGGCGCAGGCCGGTAGCCTGGATCACCTCGACATGCAGCTTGGCTATCGCTATTCGGACTACGACACCTCCGGTGGCGTGAGTACCTACAAGGCCGGTCTGGGTGCAACATTCGTCGATGGTAAGTACCACCTGCGCGCCGGCTGGAACCGTGCGATCCGCGCTCCGAACGTGACCGAGCTGTATAACGAAAATACGATCGGGCTATGGAGCGGTAGCGACCCGTGCGCCGGTGCCAATCCGGTCTTCACCCAGGCCCAGTGCGCCAACACCGGTGTGACTGCGGCGCAATACGGCCGCGTTGCAGCCAACCCGGCCGGCCAGTACAACGAGATCGGCGGCGGCAATACGACATTGCAGCCGGAAACGGCCAATACCTGGACCGTCGGTTTTGCCGCCAGCCCGATCAAGGGGCTCGATCTGAGCGTGGATTACTACGACATCAAGATCGACGACGCGATCCGCAGCATCGGCTCTTCCAACATCCTTACCGCATGCGGCGTGACCGGTAATGCGGATATCTGCAGCCGCGTGCGCCGCAATGCCACCACGGGCGATCTGTTCCGCGGTAGCGACCCGGACGTGTCCGGTCTGATCCTCAATTCCCAGGATAATTTTGGTTCGCTGCATTTCCAGGGCGTGGATCTGACCGCATCGTATGCCTGGAGCGTCGGCGCCGGGCGCCTGACCGCCTCGATGATGGGCAGCTACGCCATCAAGCAGGAGTACGAGCCGGTTCCGGGTGTGCAGGAAGTGACCTACGACTGCGCGGGCGTGGTCAACGTGGCCTGCAACAGTGCCGAATGGCGGCATGTGCTGAGCACGCGCTACAGCTTCGATCGCTACACCGTCGGGCTGCGCTGGCGCTATATCGGTGAGCTGGATTACCAGAACACCGACGGCACCCGTGGCACAACCGACGTACGCCTGGTGAACCAGGGCAACAAGGTGTCGGCATACAACTACTTCGACCTGTCCGGTTCGATGCAGTTGGGCGATTACGTCACCTGGACCTTGGGCATCAACAACATCGCCGACAAGGAGCCGCCGCTGGTGGGCGGCAGCCTGACCTTCAACGGCAACTCGCTCGCCGGTTACGACCAGGCGGGTCGTTACTTCTTCACCAGTGTGGGTCTGCGTTTCTGAGGCACGTTGCAAGCTGGTAAAAACAACGGCGAGCCTCGGCTCGCCGTTGTTGTTTGTTGCCTGCGACCGCGTGTGTCGATGGCTTGCCGCGCTGCAACCTGCAGATCACCCCAGTCGCCGATCGCCCCCCGCTTGCGTGTCTGATCGACGTCGAAGACAGCGTCGACGGCTCACGCCACCGGTTCACGCAGCAACGGCGACCGCCAGCCCGGGCGCGGTGCGAAACGCTCGCCATAGCGCGCCTGCAGTGCCTGCAGACGTGCCAGCAAGGCGTCGGCGCCGACACTGCGGATGTGCTGGATCGGGCCGCCGCGGAACGGGGCAAAGCCGGTGCCGAAGATCACGCCGGCGTCGAGCAGGTCCGCATCGGCCACCACGCCGTCGTGCAGGCAGGCGACCGCTTCGTTGAGCAGCGGCAGGATCAGGCGATCTTCCAGGTCTGCCGGCGCCTCGTAGCCGCTGGCGACCTCGGGCTTGACCGCGCGCCCGTTCTCCCACTTGTACAGGCCCTGGCCGTCCTTCTTGCCGCGCTTGCCCGGCTCTACAGTGGCCAGCGCCGCCGGAATCGGCAGGTGCAGGAACGGTGCGAGCTCCGCGCCCACGCCGGCGGCAACGTCCAGCCCCACCGTGTCGATCAGTTCGATCGGCCCCATCGGCATGCCGAACTTCACCGCGGTCTTGTCCAGCACCGGGCCCGGTACGCCTTCGGCATAGGCGGTGGCCGCTTCGAGCAGGTACGGGAACAGCACGCGATTGACCAGGAAGCCCGGCGTGCCGGCCACCGGTACCGGGAACTTGTCCAGCGCCTTGCAGAATGCCGCCAGGCGCGCGACGTTGGCCGGATCCAGCCCGTCGTGCTGCACGATTTCCACCAGCGGCATCATCGATACCGGATTGAAGTAGTGCAGGCCGGCAAACTGCGACGGGCGCTGGATATGCCCGCGGAGCTCGGTCAACGGAATCGACGAGGTGTTGGTGGTCAGCAAGGCATCGGGCTTGAGCTGCGGCTCGATGGACTGATACAGCTCGCGCTTGGCCTGCGGGTTCTCGATGATCGCTTCGATCACCAGGTCCGCCTGCGCCACGCCCGCGCCGGCCAGGTCGCCACGCAGGCGCGCCGCCACCGCCGGCCGCTTGGCCTCGTCCTTGACGCGCTTGGCGAACAACTCGCCGCCGCGGCCCAGCGCCGTATCGATGAAGCGCTGCTCGCGATCCTGCAGCGTCACCTCGAAGCCCTTGTACGCCGCCCAGGCCGCGATATCGCCGCCCATCACGCCGGCGCCGACCACATGCACATGGCGGATCGGAGCCAGCGCCTCAGCGCCGGCATCCTTGCCGCCCAGTGCCTTCAGGCGCTCGGTGAGAAAGAAGATGCGGATCAGGTTGCGTGCGGTCGGCGTGCTGGCGAGCTTGACCACCGCCTTGCGCTCGGCCGCCAGGCGCGCCTGGATGCCGCTGCCGCCGGCCCGTTCCCACACGTTGATCAGGGCGTAGGGCGCCGGGTAATGCTCCTTGCGCGCCTTGCGTGCGACCTGCTTGCGCATCTGTGGCGCCAGCAGCTTGCGCGCGAGCAAGGTATTGGTGGCCCACGCGGTGGCGCGCTGCTTGAACGGGCGTTTGCTGCCGGTGAGCGCCAGCGCGGCCGCGACATCGACCAGCACTGCGGGCGCGGCGACCTTGTCGACCAGGCCCATCGCGCGTGCGGCCTTGGCCGCGACGGTGCGGCCGGTCAGCATCAGGTCCATCGCCGCCGGCGCGCCGATCAGGCGCGGCAAGCGGGCGCTGCCGCCCCAGCCGGGGAAGATGCCGAGCTTGGTTTCCGGCAGGCCGATGCGCGTGCCGATATCGTCGGAGGCCACGCGATACCGGCAGGCCAGCGCAATCTCGGTGCCGCCGCCCATGCAGAAGCCATGGATCGCCGCCACCGTGGGGCAGGGCAGTTCGGCCAGCTTCTGGAAGACGCTCTGGCCGCGATGGATCGCATCGTTGACGGTGCCCTTGCGGTCGAACTCCTGGAATTCCTTCAGGTCGGCGCCGGCGATGAAGCCGTTGGGCTTGCCCGAGCGCAGCACCACGCCCTTGGGCGGGTCCAGCGCCAGACGTTCGACCAGCGCGCCCAGCTCGAGCAGCACCTCCTGCGAAAACGCGTTGACCGGTGCGCCCTGGCGATCAAGGCTGAGCACGACCACGCCGTCCTCGCGCAGGTCGGCCTGCCAATGGCTGAATCGGAGCCCGTCGAAACCTGGAAGCATGCGTCTGGCCGTCCGGAGATATAAGGAAAGGTCGTTATCATCCAGAGGTTGTTTCCTTCACGTCAAATACCCATACCTGTCGGCAGGGCGGCGCGCGCCTCGTGCGAGGCGTCGCCAGTGGCGCATCGGTGCAGCTAGTCTGATGCGTGACGATCGTCCGGGTCGGTATGAACTTTTCTTTTCATTGGTTGTCTCATTGCCCGACTTCGGTGGGCTGACAGGAGTGCGGCCCGACATGGCCGAAGTCGATATACCTCAGGAGCTGGACCTGGAACTGGTCCGGCGTGTGCAGCGCGGCGAGAGCGCAGCGTTCGATGTGCTGGTGCGCAAATACCAGCACCGCATCGTTGCGTTGATCGGGCGCTACATCGCCGACTGGAGCGAGTGCCAGGACGTGGCCCAGGATACGTTTGTGCGCGCCTACCGCGCGATCAACAGTTTCCGTGGCGACTCCCAGTTCTATACCTGGTTGCACCGCATTGCCGTCAACACTGCCAAGAACCATCTGGTTGCGCACAACCGCCGCCCGCCCACCGACGATATCGAGATCAGCGATGCCGAACAGTTCGATGGTGCCACCCGCCTGCGCGATACCGACACTCCGGAGCGCGAATTGATGCGACAGGAGCTGGAACAAACGGTGATGCGTGCGGTCCAAGCCCTGCCGGAAGAACTTCGGTCGGCCATCACCCTGCGCGAGGTGGAGGGGCTGAGCTACGACGAAATCGCGCGAAAGATGGATTGCCCGATCGGAACGGTGCGCTCGCGCATCTTCCGGGCGCGCGAGGCCATCGACATCGAGCTGCGGCCTCTGTTGGAGACCGAAAGCGCCACCCGTGAGCGACACCGTGTATGAGCCATAACCCTGCCATGTCCACCACCGACAAGTTCGAGCGTCACTACCGTCAGCAGCTGTCTGCGCTGGTGGATGGCGAATTGAGCGCCGACGAGTCGCGCTTCCTGCTGCGCCGCCTGGCCCACGACGAGGAACTGGCCGGCTGCCACGAGCGTTGGCAGCTATGTGGCGATGTGCTGCGCGGTGCGGCCAGCGCGCCGGCACCGCTGGATTTTGCCGCGCGCGTGCGCAGTGCCATTGCCGATGAGCCGGTGCCGCAGGCGCAGCCATCCACGCGTCCGGTCACGCGCTGGCGCTGGGGGGGGGGCGCAGCGATCGCGGCATCGGTCGCTGCAATCGCCCTGTTCATGGCGCGCGAGCGCCTGCCCGAGACCGTACCGCCGGCCGAGCAGGTCCCGGTGTTCGCCACGACAGCGCAGCTGCCGGCGGCCACGCAGGCCCCCACCACGCCTGCAGCGCCGAAGGCTCCGGCCGAGCCCGGTCCGGTCGCTCCCGATGAGGTGGCCGCGCTGGCCGCAGCGGTGCCGGCCGCCGCGCTGGCATCCACGCGCCGTGGCGCGGCCACACGCAACCAGCAGGTCGCCCGCAGCGTCGCTTCGCGTCAGCAGCAGTTGCCGACCCGCATGCTGGCGTCCGCTGCTCCTGCTGCGACGACGGCTACGGCCGGTGCGGTGTCGCCATCGAATCCGTTCACGCATCCGGATACCACCTTGCAGGCACGCCCATGGCCGCGCGCGGCGCTGTCCGGTGCCGGTGAAAGTCCGCTCAATGCCAGCTTCCGCCAAGGCGGACAGGGCACCGCGTTCTATCCGTTCGAGCCTGCGCCGCAGGGTGTTGCCAGCCCCGCGCCCAACCGGCCGCTGCCGGTGCAGCCGCCGCAGGATTGATGCCGCCGCCGATCTTCATCCGTTCGGCGCCCTCCCTCCCGTTATCGTGCCGGACCCCTGCAGTGGCAGGGGCTTTGGCCCCTGTCGCCCTGCCATCGGAGGCAACCTGATGAACCATCGCATTCGCACCCAGATGTTCGGCCTGATCGCCATGACCCTGCCGCTGGCCGCCTGCGCGCAGCAGTCCGCGCCCACGGCCAAGGATGTTGCCCCGATTGCCGCCAACCGCAGCGCCACCCCGGCTCCGCAGCTGGTGGCCGGCTTGCCGGACTTCACCAATCTGGTCGAGCAGGTCGGCCCGGGTGTGGTCAATATCGAAACCACCATCACTCGCAAGGACGCCATGGCGCGCCAGCGGCGCGGTGGGCAGGACGGCGGCGCGATGCCCGGCGACGAGCAGATGCCGGATTTCTTCCGCCGCTTCTTCGGGCCGGATTTCCAGATGCCGGGCGGGCCGCGGCAGGGGCCGGGCCAGGGCGGCGATGACGATGGCGGCATCGCCGGCAAGTCGATGGGCTCGGGCTTCATCATTTCGGCCGACGGCTATGTGCTGACCAACCACCATGTGGTCGATGGCGCCAGCGAGGTCACCGTCAAGCTGACCGACCGCCGCGAGTTCAAGGCCAAGGTGGTCGGCAGCGACGAGCAGTTCGACGTGGCGCTGCTCAAGATCGAGGCCAAGGGCCTGCCGACGGTGCGCCTGGGCGATTCCAACACGCTCAAGCCGGGCCAGTGGGTGGTGGCGATCGGCTCGCCGTTCGGCCTGGACCACTCGGTCACCGCCGGCATCGTCAGTGCCACCGGGCGCAGTACTGGTGGGCAGGAACAGCGCTATGTACCGTTCATCCAGACCGATGTGGCGATCAACCAGGGCAACTCCGGCGGCCCGCTGCTCAACACGCGCGGCGAGGTTGTAGGCATCAATTCGCAGATCTTCTCCGCGTCGGGCGGCTACATGGGCATTAGCTTCGCGATCCCGATCGACCTGGCCTTCAGTGCTGCCGAGCAGATCAAGGCTACCGGCCACGTGAGTCGCGGGATGCTGGGCGTGCAGGTTGGTGCGATCGACTCGCTGAAGGCGCAGGGCCTGGGCCTGCCGGATACGCGCGGCGCGCTGGTCAACGACATTCCGCCCGGCAGCCCGGCGGGAAAGGCCGGGGTCGAAGTCGGCGATGTGATCACCGCGGTCAACGGCAAGCCGATCGATGTGGCCAGCGACCTGCCGCCGATGATCGGGCTGATGATGCCGGGTACCAAGGTCAAACTCGACGTCCTGCGCGATGGCAAGCAGCGTCAAGTGTCGGTCGTCCTGGCGCCGTTGCAGCAGGATGGTGGCGACAACGCTTCGCCGCGTACTGCAGCGGCCGACGCCAAGCCTGAAGCCCCGGCCAGTGTGGCGTTGCTGGGCTTGCAGGTGGTGGACCTGACCGCCGCCGAGCGGAGCCAGTTAGGCCTGGAAGCGGGCGAGGGCGTAAGGATTGCTGCGGTCACTGGGGCTGCGGCGCGCAGCACCCAGCCGCCGCTGTCGCCGGGCCTTGTCATTGCCCGTGTTGGCCGTACAAAGGTCGGTAGTGTTGCCGAGTTGAATCGCGCACTCAAGGCTTACAAAGCAGGTGATGTAATTATGCTGCTTGTGACAAATGGACAATCAACAAGCTACGTTGCCATCAAAACATTTACTGATTAATCAATCGGTTAGATAAGAAATAAGGTCGACCTTCGTCGACCTTATTTCTTGTGACCTCAGGCCGCGTAGACCCACCAACATCTCAGAGTTTTAGAGTCGCAGCAGTACATCTGGCCGCCACTAGCACTAACTTGGCACAAAACATCTGCATACGACTCAGAAAATCGATCTTGCATTTCCCGCGCGCTGTAATTTCCTTCGAGTTCGGACTTGAGATTAATCGTCGGCTCTTTCGTCTTTTGCTCGCCAGCCATTCCAGTGATAGCTGTAGAGAAAAAAAGAAGCGAAGCTAGAAGGAGTCTCGAATTGGACCTGGTCAAAGATACGTTCACTTCCATTCCTTAGTAGTTAACGGCAAATTTTATCTACTTAAAAACTGCCAGTTTGTCAAGGGATTTTTCTGAGCATCATGAGTGGCCAGCCGTGCGACAATGCTGCGTTACCCTGACGACGGCACCGCCGGCGCCCACCTCAATGTCCTCTGATTCAATGCGGAATATCCGCAACTTCTCCATCATCGCCCACGTCGACCACGGTAAATCCACCCTGGCCGACCGGATCATCCAGCTGTGCGGCGGCCTGCAGGCGCGCGAGATGGAGGCCCAGGTCCTGGACTCCAACCCGATCGAGCGCGAACGCGGCATCACCATCAAGGCGCAGTCGGTGTCCTTGCCGTATACGGCCAAGGACGGGCAGGTCTACCACCTGAACTTCATCGACACCCCCGGGCATGTGGACTTCTCCTATGAAGTCAGCCGCTCGCTGGCCGCCTGCGAAGGCGCGCTGCTGGTGGTGGATGCGGCCCAGGGCGTGGAAGCACAGTCGGTCGCCAACTGCTACACCGCGGTGGAGCAGGGCCTGGAAGTGGTGCCGGTGCTCAACAAGATCGACCTGCCGACCGCCGACATCGAGCGGGCCAAGGCCGAGATCGAAGCGGTGATCGGCATCGACGCCGAAGACGCGGTGGCGGTCAGCGCCAAGACCGGTCTGAACATCGATCTGGTGCTGGAAGCGATCGTGCAGCGGATTCCGCCGCCCAAGCCGCGCGACACCGACAAGCTGCAGGCGCTGATCATCGACTCCTGGTTCGACAACTACCTGGGCGTGGTGTCGCTGGTGCGCGTGATGCAGGGCGAGATCAAGCCGGGCAGCAAGATCCTGGTGATGTCCACCGGCCGTACTCATCTTGTCGACAAGGTCGGCGTGTTCACGCCCAAGCGCAAGGAGCTTGCCGCGCTGGGCGCCGGTGAAGTGGGCTGGATCAACGCATCGATCAAGGACGTGCATGGCGCACCGGTCGGCGACACGCTGACCCTGGCGGCCGACCCGGCGCCGCATGCGCTGCCCGGTTTCCAGGAAATGCAGCCGCGCGTGTTCGCCGGCCTGTTTCCGGTCGATGCCGAGGATTACCCGGATCTGCGCGAGGCGCTGGACAAGCTGCGCCTGAACGATGCGGCGCTGCGCTTCGAGCCGGAAAGCTCCGAAGCGATGGGCTTCGGCTTCCGCTGCGGCTTCCTTGGCATGCTGCACATGGAGATCGTGCAGGAGCGGCTGGAGCGCGAGTACAACCTCAACCTGATCTCGACCGCGCCGACCGTGGTCTACGAAGTGCTGAAGACCGACGGCAGCATCATCCCGATGGACAATCCATCCAAGCTGCCGCCGCTCAACAACGTGGAAGAGATCCGCGAGCCGATCATCCGCGCCAACATCCTCACCCCGCCCGATTACGTCGGCAACATCATCACCTTGTGCGAGGAAAAGCGCGGCACCCAGATCGGCATCAACTACCTGGGCAGCCAGGTGCAGATCAGCTACGAGTTGCCGATGGCCGAAGTGGTGCTGGATTTCTTCGACAAGCTCAAGTCGGTCTCGCGCGGTTACGCCTCGCTGGATTACCACTTCCTGCGTTTCGATGCCGGCCCGTTCGTGCGCGTGGATACGCTGATCAATGGCGACAAGGTCGATGCGCTGTCGATCATCGTGCACCGCAGCTACGCCGACCGGCGCGGCCGCGAACTGTGCGAAAAGATGAAGGATCTGATCCCGCGGCAGATGTTCGACGTGGCGATCCAGGCCGCCGTGGGCTCGCAAATCATCTCGCGCTCCACGGTCAAGGCGATGCGCAAGAACGTGTTGGCCAAGTGCTATGGTGGCGACGTTTCGCGCAAGAAGAAGCTGCTCGAAAAGCAAAAAGAAGGCAAGAAGCGCATGAAGCAGGTCGGCCGCGTGGAGATTCCGCAGGAAGCCTTCCTGGCTGTCTTGCAGATGGATAAGTAGCAGGGATTCGGGAGTCGTGATTGGGGATTGGCAACGACTTGCCAGCCCCGTGCTTTTGCGAATCCCCAATCTCCAATCCCAAATCCCGTTCCGAAGGAACATCAATGAAATGGTTTGAAATTGCCCTGGTTGTGTTGACGCTGGGCACCGGCTTCATCTGGCTGCTGGACAAGCTGTTCCTGGCCAAGCGCCGCGCGGCACGCGCCGGTCTGCTGGACAGCGAGCCTGCCATCATCGACTACTCGCGCGCTTTCTTTCCGGTGCTGGCGGTGGTGTTGATCCTGCGCAGCTTCGTGGCCGAGCCGTACAAGATTCCGTCCAGTTCGATGATGCCCAATCTGCTGATCGGCGATTTCATCCTGGTCAACAAGTTCGCTTACGGTTTCCGTCTGCCGATCACCAATACCAAGTTCATCCCGACCGGCGAGCCCAAGCGCGGCGACGTGGTGGTGTTCAAGCCGCCGCATGCGCCGGACCAGAACTGGATCAAGCGCGTGGTGGGTCTGCCGGGCGACAAGATCGGCTTCCACGGCGATACGCTGTACATCAACGACAAGCCGATGCGCTACACGGTCAAGGGCGAATACATCGGCAAGGGCAAGGGCGCCGAGATGACCGGCACCACCTTGCTGGTCGAGGATTTGCCGGGCCGCACCCACACGGTGCTGGAGTGGGTCGATCGCAACATGCCGGCCGGGCAGGGTGACTGGACCGTGCCGGCGGACAGCTATTTCGTGATGGGGGATAATCGCGACAACAGCGAAGACAGCCGGTTCTGGACCCAGACGCACTTCCTGCCGGAAGCCAACCTGCGCGGCAAGGCGTTCCTGATCTGGCTCAATTGCGAAGGGTGGTTCTGCAAGGGGAGTTTCGATCCGTCGCGGATCGGGACCGGAATCCAGTAATGCACGCACGGCGTGCCGGGGGAAGCACAATGAAGCGCAAGCAGAGCGGTATGACGTTGACGTCGTTCGTGGTGGTGCTGGCGGTGGTGGGGTTCGCGCTGTACATCGGAATGAAGCTGTTTCCGATGTACCAGGAATACTACGCAGTGCGTACGTCGATGAAGGGCCTGGCCAACGAAGGCGGCAGTGCCGACATGGATCCATCCAAGCTGCAGGACATGCTGTTCAAGCGTCTTGATATCAATGCATCCGAAAGCGTCAAGCGTGAGAACGTCAAGTTCGAACGCATCGAAGGTGGCTGGCGCATGAAGGTCAACTACGAAGTGCGGCGTGAGCTGGTCGGAAATCTCGACGTGGTCGGCAAGTTCGATACCACACAGGATCTGACGAGGCGTGGTGGCGAATAGGACTTTCCAGCGCGGCGATCCGATCGGGCATGCGTTTGCCGATCCGGGATTGCTCGCCCAGGCGCTGCGACACCGCAGCGCCGGGACACCGCATAACGAACGACTGGAATTTCTCGGCGACGGCATCGTCAACCTGCTGGTCGCCGAGGCGCTTTACCAGCGCTGGCCCAAGGCCGACGAAGGTGCATTGACCCGCGCGCGTGCCGAACTCGTACGCGAAGGGGCGCTGGCGGTGATCGGCCGCACCCTCAACCTGGGCGAGCGGCTGACGCTGGGCCCGGGCGAGCTGAAATCCGGCGGCCATCGACGTGATTCGATCCTGGCCGACGCGGTCGAGGCGATCGTCGCGGCGATCTATCTGGACTGCGGCTTCGAACGCTGCCGCGCGGTGGTGCTGCCGTGGTTCGAGCCTTCGCTGGCGGCGCTGCCGGTGGGCAAGGCCGAGAAAGACCCCAAGACCCGGCTGCAGGAATGGCTGCAGGCGCGGCAGCTGCCATTGCCCACTTACGCGCTGATCAGCGAAAGCGGCGACGAACATGCCAAGCAGTTCCACGTCGCCTGCATCCTGGAACAGCCCGTCGCCCGCGCCGAAGGCCAGGGCAGCTCGCGTCGCCTCGCCGAGCAACAGGCGGCCACCCTTGTCATCGCACAACTGGATTCCAACACGTGAGCGAAACCTCTTCCCCCCACCGTAGCGGCAGCGTTGCGGTGATCGGCCGGCCCAATGTCGGCAAGTCCACCCTGACCAACGCCCTGGTTGGCGCCAAGGTCAGCATCGTGTCTAACCGGCCGCAGACCACGCGCCATCGGTTGCTGGGCATTGCCACCTTTCCCGAAGGGCAGTTGGTGCTGGTCGACACGCCCGGACTGCATCGCGAGCAGAAGCGCGCCATGAACCGGGTGATGAACCGCGCCGCGCGCGGCTCGCTGGAAGGCGTGGACGCGGCAGTGCTGGTGATCGAAGCCGGCCGCTGGGACGACGAAGACACCCTGGCCTTCAAGGTCCTGAGCGACGCCGGAGTGCCGGTGGTGCTGGTGGTCAACAAGGTCGACCGGCTCAAGGACAAGACCGCGCTGTTCCCGTTCCTGGCCCAGGTCAGCGAGGGGCGCACGTTCGCTGCGGTGCATCCGGTGTCGGCGCTCAAGCGCAAGGGCCTGGAGGCGCTGGTCGGCGACCTGCTCAAGCTGGTACCGGAGGCCGAAGCGATGTTCGGCGAGGACGAGATCACCGACCGCAGCCAGCGCTTTCTGGCCGGGGAACTGGTGCGTGAGCAGTTGATGCGTCAGCTCGGCGAAGAACTGCCATATGCCACCACGGTGGAGATCGAACGCTTTGCCGAAGATGGCGCGCTGCTGCGCATCGGCGCGGTGATCTGGGTCGAACGCGAAGGCCAGAAGGCGATCGTGATCGGCAAGGGCGGTACCCGCCTGAAGGACATCGGCGGCAAGGCGCGCCTGCAGATGGAGCGCCTGTTCGGTGCCAAGGTATTCCTGGAGACCTGGGTGCGCGTGCGCGAAGGCTGGTCGGACGACGAAGCGGCATTGAAGGCGTTCGGATACGAGTGAGGCCCTGGCTGGCGCCAGTGCCAGTGCCAGTGCCGTGCTGACAGCCTGTCGATGCGGTCGCCGGCACCGGCACGGACATGGGGCTGCGATGCAAGCGATGTCCCGATGCACCGGATCGCGCCTGGCCATTGCGGCTGCTGCCGTCGACGGTTGCGACCAAACTGCGCTGCCGGCAGCGGCTCACGGCGGTCATCGCTGCTGGCCGCTCTTGTGTCCTGCAATCGCGCTCCTTGCCGCATAACAGACCATGCTGATCGAACACGAACGCGGTTTCATCCTGCATGTGCGGGCCTGGCGCGAGACCAGCCTGCTGGTGGAAGTGCTGACCGAGCAGCATGGCCGGGTCGGGCTGTTGGCGCGTGGGGTGCACGGGCCTCGCAAGCAGGCCTTGCGGGCCGCGCTGCAGCCACTGCAGTTGATCCAGTTCACTGCGGTGCAACGCGGCGAACTGGCCCAGCTGCGTCAGGCCGAGGCGCTGGACACCGCCCCCCGCCTGGCGGGCGAATCCATGCTGGCCGGCTTCTACATCAGTGAACTGCTGCTGCGCCTGGCGCCGCGCAACGACCCGGTGCCAGAGTTGTTCGATTGCTATGCGCAGGCGCGTGCGCATCTGGCATCCGGCCTGCCGCTGGCCTGGGGGCTGCGCCAGTTCGAGCGCGATGTGCTCGATGGCCTGGGCTTTGCGTTCGATCTGCAGCACGACCGCGACGGCCAGCCGATCGACCCGGCGGCGCGTTACCGTCTCGATCCGCAGGAGGGCGCGCTGCGCGTACTGAGCGAGGCGGTCGCGCAGGACCGGCGCGACACCGTCACCGGTGCGGCGCTGCTGGCGTTGGGCCAGGACGTCATGCCGGCGGCCGACGACATGCCGGGCCTGCGTCGCAGCATGCGGGGCGTGCTGCTGCATCACCTGAGTGGACGCGGGCTCAAATCCTGGGAGATGCTCGAGGATCTGGCGCGGCGGCGTTGAGGGTCGCAAGGCAGGTCTACCAGTCTTGCGAGCAGTCGCCGGATGCGCGTTGAACTCCATGCGGAACCATCGTCATGCATGGTGCTCAATGTCACCAGTTCCGATCGCCAACGCTGCGCCGGGCCCAGGGACACCGCTGCAGTCCTCCTTCAGTGCAGCAGTGCAGCCACCGCTGCAGTCCTCCTTCAGTGCAGCAGTGCAGCCACCGCCGCATGGAACTGGGTCTGCGCCGTGCTGGAATGCGGGTCGCCGCGCAGCAGGCGCACTGCGCCGGCAAGCCGTGCCGCGCCGACAAAACCGCAGCTGGCCTGCAGCCGATGCAGATGGCTGCGCAGTGCCTGATCGTCGCTGACCTGCAAGGCCGAATCCACCGCGTCGCGAGTGCCCGGCAACTCGGCCAGGAACAATTCGCGCAGCGCGTTGAGATGGTGTTGCTGGCCGTTGAGCGCGCTGAGCGCGGCCGCTTCGTCCCAATCGCTGGCGGCAATGTCGATCACGCCCACCGGCGCCACGCTGTAGCGGCCGCGCGCCAGCCCACGACGCACCGCCTGCAGCAGGCGCTCGGAGGTCAGCGGCTTCACCAGTAGCTCCAGAAAACCATCGGACTGCAGGCTGCGTTGCATGACCATGCTGGTGTCCGCGGTATGGGCCAGTGCAGGCACGTCCGGGTGCAGCAGGCGCAGTGCGCGCAGCAGGCCGCTGCCGGTGCCATCGGGAAGATTGACGTCGATCAGCCACAGGTCGTGGCGACGCGCGCGCGCACGGTCCAGTGCCGACGACAGCGAGTCTGCACAATCCACATGGGCGGGAAGACCTTCCAGCACCGCCTGCAGAAAGCCACGGCTGATCGGGTCGTCCTCTACCAGCAAGAGGCGTGGTTGGGGTTCCTGGCGTGTCGCCATGTTCATGCTGCCTCCTTGTCAGCGATGCCGCGTCCTAGCAGCCGCGTGCAGCGGAAGTGTGCCTGTGTTTGCGGGGCACGACAATTGTTCCACCGCGCGAAGCGGCCGGGATCGGTCGCATCTGCGACAATACGCACCCTTTTTGCCCGCAGCTCGTCGCCACGTGGCCAGAACCCGAAACCGCTTCGACCGTACTCCGTTCCAGACCGCGATCACCGACCTCAGCCACGACGGGCGCGGTGTGGCCCGCCGCGATGGCGAGGGCGGCAAGGTCACCTTCATCAGTGGCGCCTTGCCCGGTGAGCTGGTGCGTGCCGAACCCACCGCGCGCAGCCGGCATTTTGACGAGGCCAGGACGGTGGAGGTGCTGGAGGCATCGCCGCAGCGGGTGACCCCGCGCTGCCCGCATTTCGGCGTCTGCGCCGGCTGCGTGCTGCAGCATCTGGAAGAGTCGCAGCAGATCGTGGCCAAGCAGCGCGTGCTGATGGACAACCTGGAGCGCATCGGCCACGTCACACCGCAGGCGGTGCTGCCGGCACTGGTCGGCGATACCTGGGGCTATCGGCGCAAGGGCCGCTTTTCGGTCCGTCGCGTCGAAAAGAAGGACAAGACCCTGGTCGGCTTTCGCGAGCTGGATCCGCGCTTCGTGGCCGATCTGTCGGTCTGCTACACGGTGATCCCGCAGATCGGCGAGAAGATTCCGCAGCTGGCGGCGCTGGTCGAAGGCCTGGATGGCAAGCGCGACGTCCCGCAGATCGAATTCATTGCCGGCGACGAGGCGGTGGTGTTGACCATCCGCCATCTGCAGCCGCTCAGCGAGCGCGACCTGCAGGCGCTGACCGCGTTCGCCCAGGCGCACGGCTTTGCGATCTTCCTGCAGCCCGGTGGCGTTGAGAGCGTGCATCCGCTATGGCCGCAGGAGGTGCCGCTGTCGTTCCGCCTGCCGCAGTGGGATGTGGAGCTGGCATTCCGGCCGCTGGATTTCATCCAGGTCAATGCCTCGCTCAACCAGAAGATGATCGCGCATGCGCTGGCGCTGCTCGACGCCGGGCCGGACGACCGCGTGCTGGATCTGTTCTGCGGGCTGGGCAATTTCACCCTGCCGCTGGCGCGCGGTGTGCGCGAAGTGGTCGGCGTGGAGGGCGATGCCGGGCTGGTGGCACGCGCCCGGGACAACGCGCAGCGCAACGGTCTGACCAATGCGCAGTTCCATGCGGCCGACCTGACCCAGGACCAGCGTAACGCGGCGTGGATGCGGCAGGGCTTCGACAAGCTGCTGCTGGACCCACCGCGCTCGGGCGCGCTGGAAGTGTTGCAGCAGCTGCCGCTGAAAAAATTCGAGCGCATCGTCTATGTGAGCTGCCACCCCGGCTCGCTGGCGCGCGACGCCGGTTACCTGGTCAACGAGCAGGGCTTCACGCTCAAGGCCGCCGGCGCGATGGACATGTTTCCGCATACCGCGCATGTGGAAAGCATCGCGGTGTTCGAGAGGCGGTGATTGGGGATTGGGCATTGGGGATTCGCAGGAGCGCATTCCCTAAGCCCGCCAGTTAGCCGCTGTGACCAATCCCCAATCCCGAATCTCTAATCCCCAAAATCCCATGCCCATCGAAATCGAACGCAAATTCCTGGTCACCGGCGAGGGCTGGCGCAGCGCCGCGCATGCGGTGATCCCGATGGCACAGGGCTATATCAACGATCAGGCGGCGTTGCGCAGCGGTGCGCAGAACGCATCGGTACGGGTGCGCATCCAGGGCGAGAGCGCGTTTCTCAATCTGAAATCGCGTGAGGTGGGGCATACCCGGCAGGAGTTCGAGTACCCAATTCCGGTGGTCGAGGCGCGTGCGCTGCTGGCGCTGTGTGTCGGCGGTCTGATCGACAAGCGCCGGCACCTGGTCCAGTACCAGGGGCATGTGTGGGAAGTGGACGAATTCCTCGGCGACAACGCCGGGCTGGTGGTGGCCGAGATCGAACTCGGCAATGCCGACGAGGCCTTCGCCAAACCCGAGTGGATCGGCGCCGAAGTCACCGACGATGTGCGCTACTACAACCTGGCACTGGCCTCGCATCCGTTCAAGCACTGGAGCGGGGATTTGTAAGTCGGGATTGGGGATTGGGCATTCGGGATTCGTAAAAGCTAACGCGATGCGTCGGAGTTGGGGCTGATTGCGTTGCGCCCCCCCAGTCCCTGCCTTGGTATTGGGTTTATGCTTTGCGAGTCCCCAATGACGAATCTCCAATCCCCGCCCATGCGCATCGATATCTGGTCTGACGTGGTCTGCCCCTGGTGCTGGATCGGCAAGCGCCGTTTCGAGCAGGCGGTGGCCGCACTCGGTGCGCAGGCACCGGCGCTGGACATCCATTACCACGCCTTCCAGCTGGACCCAGATGCTGGCCTGGAGCCGACCCCGCTGCGTGATGCGCTGGCGCAAAAGTTCGGCGGTGCCGCGCGCGTGGAGCAGATGCTGGCGCAGACCCAGGCCACTGCGCGCGCCGAAGGCCTGCCGTTCGATTTCGGGCGTGGGCAGGTGCAGGTCAGCACATTGCGCGCGCATCGGCTGATCTGGCTGGCCAGCCGCGAGGGCGATGTCCAGGCCGTGATCGAAGCGCTGTTCCATGCGCATTTTGCCGAAGGCCAAAACGTTGGTGCCACCGAAACGCTGGTCGCTGCCGGGTCCGCTGGCGGTCTGGACGAGGCCCGCGTGCGCGCGCTGCTGGACTCCGACGAAGGCGTCGTTGCCGTCGAGGCGCAGCTGGCGCAGGCCGCTGCGCTGGGAATCCGTGCGGTGCCCAGTTTCGTCATCGATGGACGCAGCCTGATCCAGGGCGCGCAGCCGCCGGAGAGCTTTGCGCAGGCACTGTTGCAGCTGGCCGCCGAATCGGCGCCGATCGGTGGTCCCGATGCCTGCGGGCCGGACGGCTGCGCGGTGTGAACGGCCGGCGGCGTGTTGCAACGGCCTGCCGCTGACGAGATGACGCGGCCCACTCCATCGAGGACGGTTGCGGTGATCGGCGCCGGGCTGGCAGGACTTGCCTGCGCGCAACGGCTGCAGGCTTCGGGATTGACCGTGACGTTGTTCGAGCAGGGCGACATGCCCGGCGGACGCATGCGCAGCTGTGGCGGCGCTGGCTGGCAGTGCGATCACGGCGCGCAGTATTTCACCGCCCGCGACCCGGCGTTTGCCGCAGTAGTGGAGGCATGGATTGCGCGCGGTGACGCGGCGGTCTGGCCTGCGCGCGTCGCCAGTTGGGATGGCACCGACCTGCGTGCGTCGCAGGGCGGGTTGACGCGCTTTGTCGGGGTGCCGGACATGGGCGCACCGGCGCGTGCGCTGGCGGCAGCCCTGAATATTCGGTTGGGCAGCTCTGTGCGATCGCTGCAGCGCAGTGGCGACACCTGGCAACTGCAGGTGGCAGAAGACCGAACGACACGCAACTGCCGCTTCGACATCGTGCTGCTGGCGGTACCGGCACCGCTTGCAGCTGCATTGCTGGCGGACGGCGCGCCCACGCTGGCGACGACGGCCGCCAACGCACGGATGCAGCCGGCCTGGGCGGTGGTGCTGCGTTTCGACATGCCGGTCGACCCCGGGTACGACGCATTGTTCGTCAACGCCGGCCCGTTGCGCTGGGTGGCACGCAACGCCAGCAAGCCGGGCAGGGATGGCGTGGAAACCTGGCTGCTGCATGCCACTGCCGACTGGAGTCGGGCGCATCTGGACGCAACGCCTGAAACGGTGACTGCCAGCGTGTTGCCCGCGTTGGCCGCGCTCGGCCTGCCCCTGCCGCAGTCCTGCGATGCGTATCGCTGGACGGTGGCCAGCACTGAGCCTGCCTTGCAGATCGGCTGTGCCTGGGATGCGCCGTTGAGCATCGGCATCTGCGGCGACTGGTTGGCCGGTGGCAAGGTCGAAGGGGCCTGGCAAAGCGGTGTGGCCTTGGCTGCGCGTGTGTGTGCCGGCGATGCCGCCTGCAGTGGGCAGGAGTGATGCGGTGGCATGCGCGGCGGGAGATATGCGCTGGCGTGTCGATGCAGAGCGCGTCTGCACGCCAGGCCGTTCGCCAACGCAAACGGGCCGCGCAGGCATGGCAGACCATGTGCCGCTATGCAGTGCGCGCGCGCGTGCAACCTCGATCGCTGCGATGCTTTGTGCGCGTGCACGCGTCCGGCATAGATGAGCAATCCTGACGCGACCGCAGCCGAGCGTCACCCGCAGCCAGCTGCACACACGCTGCGCCTGGTCCTGGGCGATCAGCTCAACCCGCAACACAGCTGGTTCGATGTCACCGATGCGGGCGTGGTCTACGTGCTGATGGAAGTGCGCGAGGAAACTGACTACGTGCTGCACCACGCGCAGAAGATCCTGGCGATCTTCGCGGCGATGCGCGCGTTTGCCGCGCGTCTGCGGCAGGCCGGTCATCGGGTGCGTTACGTGGCCATCGACAATCCCAGCAATCGGCAATCGATTCCCGCCAATCTGGACGCGCTGATCGCGCATTACCGCGCCAGCCAGCTGGAGTATCAGGCGCCGGACGAATGGCGGCTGGACGAAGCATTGCAGCACTGGTGCGCGCGGCAGCCGTTCGCCACGCGCATGGTCGACAGCGAACATTTCCTGACCGAGCGCGATGAGGTGGCCGGGTGTTTTCGCGCTGGCGGCCAATGGCGCATGGAAGTGTTCTATCGAAAGATGCGCCGCCGCCACCTGATCCTGCTCGATGCCGCAGGCGAGCCGGAAGGCGGGCGCTGGAATTTCGATCACGACAACCGTGCGCCATGGCCAGGCGATCCGCCCGCGCCGCAGGAGTGGCGCGCCGCGCACGATCACCGCGCGCTGTGGAGTGTCATCGAGGCAGCCGGCGTGCACAGCTTCGGTGCGCCGAATGCCGATGCGCTGCCGTGGCCGCTGGATCGCGACGAAGCCTTGCAGCACCTGGATGCCTTCATCACGCATGCGTTGCCGCACTTCGGTCGCTACGAGGATGCGATGAGCACGCGCAGCCCGCGTCTGTTCCATTCGCTGCTGTCGTTCGCGCTCAACGTCAAGCTGCTGCATCCGCGCGAGGTGATCGCACGCGCGGAGGCGGCCCTGCATGACGGGCATGCGCCGCTGGCATCGGTGGAAGGCTTCATCCGTCAGATCCTGGGCTGGCGCGAATACGTGCGCGGCGTGTATTGGTCGCAGATGCCCGGTTACGCGCTGTCCAATCGGCTCGACCAGCATGCGCCGCTGCCGCACTGGTTCTGGGACGGGCAGATCGGCATGCGCTGCCTGGCCGATGCGATCGGCAATTCGCTGACCAACGCGCATGCGCACCACATCCAGCGGCTGATGGTGATCGGCAATTTCGCGCTGCTGGCGGGGCTGGACCCGCAGGCCCTGCATCGCTGGTACCTGGGCATCTACATCGATGCGTTCGAGTGGGTGGAGCTGCCCAATACGGTCGGCATGAGCCAGTTCGCCGACGGCGGCCTGCTCGGCAGCAAGCCGTACATCAGCGGCGCGGCCTATATCGACCGCATGAGCGATTACTGTGGTGGCTGCCGCTATCAGCGCAAGGTGCGGGTGGGCCCGCAGGCCTGTCCGTACAACGCGCTGTACTGGGATTTCCTGGCGCGGCAGCGCACGCTGCTGGGCGCCAACGAGCGCCTGGCGCTGCCCTACCGGCAGCTCGACGCCATGGCACCGGAGGTACTGGAGCAGGTGCAGGCGCAGGCCGCGCACTGGCGGGCGAATCTGGAGGTGCTTTGAGCTGCAGCCGAAGGGCAGCGACCGGGCCGAGACGGCCCGAGACACGGGCCTGCCTGAATGCGCGATCTGACGCTGCAACGCGCATCTGCGACAATGCCGCGCTGCGCCAACGTGGCGCCTGGCCCGGGAGTCCCCCAACATGCTTCTGATCGGCGTTGCCGGTACCGAACTCAGCGCACAGGAACGCGACTGGCTGCAGCACGACGCGGTCGCCGGCGTGGTGCTGTTCAAGCGCAACTTCGCCTCGCGCACGCAGGTGGCCGAGCTGTCTGCGTCCATCCGCGCGGCCGCACCGCGCACGGTGCTGATCTGCGTGGACCAGGAAGGCGGGCGCGTACAGCGCTTTCGCGACGGCTACAGCGCCCTGGCGCCGCTGCAGAGCTTCGGCGCGCAGTACGCGCAGGACCCCGAGGCCGCGCTCGCCGCCGCGCGCGCGCATGCGCAGCTGATGGCCAGCGAAGTGCGTGCCAGCGGCGTGGACCTGAGCTTCGCGCCGGTGGTGGACCTGGGCCGCGGCAACCGCGCCATCGGCGATCGTGCCTTCAGCGACGATCCGCAGATCGTGGCCAGCTTCACCCGCGCCTATGTGCAGGCGCTGCACGGCGCCGGCATGGCCGCCACGCTCAAGCATTTCCCCGGCCACGGCACCGTGCTGGAAGACACCCACGTCGACCATGCCAGCGACCCGCGTCCGCTGGAGGTCCTGTTGGCCGAAGATCTGCTGCCGTTTATGGCCGGCATCGAGGCCGGTGCCGACGCGGTGATGATGGCGCACGTGGTCTACCCGCAGGTCGCCCCGGAACCGGCCGGCTATTCGCCGCGCTGGATCGAGCAAATCCTGCGCGGGCAACTGGGCTTTCGCGGCGTGGTGTTCTCCGACGACATCGGCATGGCTGCCTCGTTCAGCGCCGGCGGCGTGGCCGGCCGGGTGCATGCGCATCTGGATGCCGGTTGCGACGTGGTGCTGGTCTGCCACCCGGAACTGGTCGACGAATCGCTGCAGGCCGTGCAAGGCCGCAGCCTCAACACCGCAGCATTGATCGGCCTGATCGGCCGCGGCGCGCTGGGCTGGGATGGCCTGCTCGCCGGCTCCGACGCCTCATTCACCACTCCCCTTTCCGCCTCTTTCGGAACAACTGCCTGATGTCCACGCTCACCATTTCCCAGGCCCTGGCCCAAGCCGATCTGCTGGTCGACCGCCCTGCCATCGATGCGGCCGTCGCCAGCATTGCCGACGCGATCGCGCGCGACTATGCCGGCGAAGTGCCGGTATATCTCACCATCATGCACGGCGCGTTGCCGTTCTCCGGCCAGCTGGCGCTGGAGCTGGGCGCACGCGGCCAGGACCTGCAGTTCGATTACCTGCATGCCACCCGTTACCGCGGCGAAACCACCGGCGGCGAGCTGGTGTGGAAGCACCGTCCGGCCACTGCGCTGTTCGGTCGCCGGGTGATCCTGGTCGACGACATCCTCGACGAGGGCTACACGCTGCAGGGCGTGCGCCAGTGGTGCCTGGAGCAGGGCGCCACCGACGTGCGCGTGGCGGTGTTGACCGTCAAGCGTCACGACCGTTGCGTGCCTGGTGTGGCCGCCGACTACGTCGGCGTGGAAGTGGCCGACCGTTACGTGTTCGGCTTCGGCATGGACGTCAACGAGCAGCTGCGCGGCATTCCCGCCATCTACGCGATGAAGCAGTAACTGCCGCAGTTTGCCCGCGTCGCTGCGGGCAGCCCGGCGCGCAGGGCTGCGCGTCACCATCCTGTCCTTCGTTGCAGAGGTTGCTTGTGTCCTCCACTTCCATCGCATTGGCCGTCATCGGCGGCACCGGCGTCTACAAGCTCGCACAGCTGGATCAGGTGCAGACGCACGACATCGAAACACCGTATGGCGCGCCCTCCGGCCCGATTCGCGTGGGCATGTTGCTGGGCCACCGCGTGGCATTCCTGGCGCGCCATGGCGAAGGCCATTCGCTGCCGCCGCACAAGGTGAATTACCGCGCAAACATCGCTGCGCTGCAGCAAATCGGTGCTGCGCGGGTGCTGGCGCTCAATACCGTCGGCGGCATCACCGATCAGTTCGGCCCACGCGTGCTGGCGTGCCCGGATCAGCTGATCGATTACACCTGGGGCCGCGTGTCCACCTTCTGCGAAGAGCCAGGCAGCGAGGTGCAGCACGTGGATTTCGGCCATCCGTATTCGCCGATGTTCCGCAGCAAGGTCATCGCCGCCGCCAAGGTGACCGGCGTCACGATGGTCGCCGGCGGATGTTACGGCGCAACCCAGGGACCGCGACTGGAAACGATTGCAGAGATCGCCCGCATGCGTCGCGACGGCTGCGATCTGGTCGGCATGACCGGCATGCCCGAAGCGGCTCTGGCACGCGAAAAAGGCCTGGAATACGCATGTTTGGCGATCGTGGCCAACTGGGCGGCCGGCTGTGGCGACGCGCAGGAAATCACCATGGCGGAGGTGTTGGCCAACGTCGATGCCGCCTCGTCCGGATTGCCGGAGCTGATCGGCGAACTTGCACGCGGGTGATTGTCATCGGGGCATAAGCTTTGCATACTCGGCGCGTACGCATCGCCGTACACCACCCATTAATTATTGCAAAGGTCTCGCATCACCATGCCGAACGGTACCGTCAAGTGGTTCAACGACGCCAAGGGATTTGGCTTCATCTCACCGGAGGACGGCAGCGCCGATGTCTTCGCGCACTTCTCCGCGATCAACTCCAAGGGCTTCCGCAGCCTGCAGGAAGGCCAGCGCGTCAGTTATGACGTGACCCAGGGCCCCAAGGGTGCCCAGGCTTCGAACATCACGCCGGTCGAGTGATGTGACTCGATTGTGCGGTTGAAGAACCCCGCCACGGCGGGGTTTTTTTTGCATCGGCCCATGCGGGGGCGGTGCCGTCCAGGGAGCGAAGGACATGCAGCGAGCATTGCGCATTGCGGTAGTGGGTTATGGAACGGCGGGGCAGGCACTGGCCGTGCTGCTGGGCGCCGACGGGCACCGGCTGGACGTGTTCGAACGTGCCGCCACGCCCGGGCCGGTGGGAGCGGGCTTCCTGCTGCAGCCTAGCGGGTTGCAGGTGCTGTGGAAGATGGGCTTGCTGCCGCAGGCGCTCGCGCATGGCGCACCGGTGCGCCGGCTGTATGGCGAAACACCGTGCGGACGCGCGGTGATGGACATGCAGTACCGCGATCTGGATGCGCGGCTGATGGGCCTGGGCATGCAGCGCGGCGCCTTGTTTACGCTGTTGCGCGAAGCCTGGCCAGAGCACGCGCAGCTGCATGTGGATACCCAGATCACTGCGATCGATCACGACGGCGCGCGCGTGCAGGACCAGCGCGGGCACTGGCACGGCCCCTACGATCTGATCATCGCCGCCGATGGTTCTGCATCGAACTTGCGCGCGCAGGCGCAGGGCACGCGGCTGGATCGGGTGTATCCGTGGGGTGCGTTGTGGTGCTTGCTGCCACGCGAGGACTGGCCGTTCGTCGATGAGTTGCGCCAGCGCTATGTCGGCGCGCGCAAGATGATCGGCCTGCTGCCGGTGGGCACGCGCCCGGGCGACGCCACCCCGCGGCTGAGTTTTTTCTGGAGCCTGCCGTGCAGCGATTTTGCCGCGTGGGAACAGCGCGGCATTGCCGCATGGCGGCAGGAGATTGCGCAGATGTGGCCGGATGCATATGCGCGTCTGGAAACCGTGCAAGTGCATGGCGCATTGGCGCGTGCGAGTTATCGCGATGCGGTGGTCACGCGCTGGCATCGCGGCCGCTTCGTGCTGGCCGGCGATGCCGCGCATGCGATGAGTCCGCAGCTGGGGCAGGGCGTCAACATGGCGCTGCTGGATGCGTTGGCGATGCGCGATGCCTTGCGGGTCGGCGCCGATCTGGATGCGGCCTTGCAGCATTATCAGCGCGAGCGCCAGGCGCATGTGGCGATCTATCACCGCTGGAGCCGTTGGCTGACACCGTTGTTCCAGTCCGAACGAGATCTCTGGGCCCACGGGCGCGATCTGCTGCTGCGCCCGATGGGACGCGTGCCCGGCGGACGCGGGCATATGCTGCGGGTGCTCAGCGGCACCCAGCACGGCTGGTTCGGCAAGCTGGCACTGGCGCCGGACTTTGTGGACGCGTTGGCGCAACCGGTGCCGCGTGTTGCCGTCGACAAGGCCGAAGCGGCCGCATAGAAGAAGCGGCGGCCTACGCAGTGCCGCGCCCGCTAACGCACCGGCAATGCCAGCGCATCGTCTTCCACGCAGGCGACCAGGCGCTCGCCTTCGACCAGCGTTGGCACGATGCCCGCGGTGAAATGCGAGAACGCCGGCAGGATGGTGACGCGCTCGCGCAACCAGAACGCCGGCCAGCGACGCGACATGCCGGGCAGTGCGGCCAGCGGATGCAGGTGCCCGCACAGCACGTGTCCGGTCGGATGCGGCAGCGGATCGTGGCGCAGCACGAAGGGACCATCTTCGACCTGTTCGCCGGCCGCTTCGATGTGCAGATCCGCACCGGCCAACGCGCGGTCGTGGTTGCCGCGGATGGCGATCACGCGCAACGCGCAATGGCGCTCGCGCCATGCGCTCCAGCGGCGATGCCAGGCCGCGCGCGGTACGGGGCCGTGCAGCAGGTCGCCGAGGATCCATAACGCGTCCACCGTGCGCTGTTGCAGCAGCGCATCCAGCCGCTCCAGATCGTGCGCGGTGCCGCCGGCCGGCATTCCGATGCCGGCGCGACGGAACACATCGGCCTTGCCCAGATGCAGGTCGGCGATCAGCAAGGCGCGTTGCGCCGGTCGATACAGCGCGCGTTCGCCGAGCAGTTCCACTGTTTCGCCAGCAAGCTGCAACTGCACGCTATCGCCCATGTTTACGCTCCAGTTGTTCGGCAGCGCGCAACACGCGGGCCTTCCAGTCTTCGGTACTCAGTTGGCCGCGCACGCGTTCGGCCCATAATGGAAACGACAGTGGGGTGAGGCTGCGCGGTTTGCACAGGCGCAGTTCGCGCCGCGCGCAATCTTCCAGTGCATGCGCAAGCCGCGCCAGTTCGAGCTGACCTTCGAACACTTCGCGCTCGGCCTGGGCAAGCAGCAGGTGATCGGGGTCGAAACGTTGCAATACGTCGTACAGCAATCCGCTGGAGGCCTGCAGCTGCCGCAGGCTGCGTGGTGCACGGCCAGGCAGCGATGGCGACAGCAAGCCGGCCACGCGCGCGATCTCGCGGAACTGGCGGCGTGCCAGTTCGCCCAGGTTGAGGCTGTCGCGCAGATCGGCAAACAAACCCTCCGGCGACAGCAACGCCTGCAGGACGTTTGCATCGAGTTCCACATCCTGCGCCGGTGACAGCACGAATCCGTAATCGTTGGCAGCAAAACTGAAGGTATTGCGCTGACGCCTGCCCCAGCGCGCTGCCAGCAACGCGGCCAGCCCTTCGTTGACCTGGCGGCCAGCGAACGGATACACGAACACGTGCCGGCCATCGCGCGCCTTGATGCTTTCCACCACCAAATGGTCCGGGCCGGGCAGCGAGGACAGCGAGGCCTGCAGGCGCAGCAACGGCGCCAGCGCCTGCATTTCCGGCGCGTCGCCGGGATCGGCAAACACCGCTTCGACCTCGCGCCCCAGGGCCGACGACAACGGCATGCGTCCACCCATCCATTTGGGCACCACGCCGCTGCCACCCTTGGCCACGCGCACGTAGGCGGTCATGTCTTCCAGCCGCACCAGCTCCAGCAAACGGCCGGCAAACTGAAACCGATCGCCACGGCGCAGGCGGCCGACGAACTGCTCCTCCACCGCGCCCAGGCGGCCGCCGCGCAGGAACTGCACGCGCACGCTGCCGTCGCTGGTGATCGTGCCGATGGACAGGCGATGCCGCAGCGCGACGCGCCGGTCGATGACCCGGTACACGCCTTCCTCGTCGCGCACGACCTTGTGGAAATCCGGGTAATGCGCCAGCGCGCTGCCGCCCTGCACGATGAAGTCCAGCACCGCCTGCCAGGTGGCGTGATCCAGTGCCGCAAACGCATCGGTGCCGCGCACCTGCTCGAACAAGGCATCGGCCTGAAAACCGCCGCCCAATGCCAGGGTCACGCAGTGCTGCGCCAACACGTCCAGCGACAGGCGCGGCGGCGGCCGTGCCTCGATCTGGCCATGCACGATGGCGCGTCGCGCGGCAGCGTATTCCACCAGTTCCAGCGCATGCGAGGGCACGCACACCACATGCCCGGATTCGCCCGGACGGTGGCGCGCGCGGCCGGCACGTTGCAGCAGGCGCGCAATGCCCTTGGGGCTGCCGACCTGCAGCACCTGATCGACAGCCGGGAAGTCCACGCCCAGATCCAGGCTGGACGTGGCGACCACACAACGCAGGCTGCCGTCGCGCAGGCCTTGCTCGGCCGCCGCGCGCAAGGACGGGTCCAGCGAGCCGTGATGCAACGCGAGCGTGGCCAGATCGTCCGGCCACACCGCACTCAAGGCCTGATGCCACAACTCGGCCTGGGCGCGCGTATTGGTGAACACCAGGCTGGTGCGCTGCTGCATGATCTTCTGCAGCACGCGCGCCAGCTGCGCCAGGCCCAGATGCCCGGCCCACGGAAAGCGCTCGCCGCTGTCGGGCAGCAGCGTCTCCAGGGTCATCGCGCGGGGTTTGACGCCCGACACCAGCGCGGCATCGGGGCGATGCGGCAACAGCACGTCGCGCGCCTGCGCCAGGTTGCCCAGCGTTGCCGACAGGCCCCAGATGCGCAGCTGCGGCGCCCAGCCGCGCAGCCGCGCCAGGCACAGCTGCAGCAGCACGCCACGCTTGTTGCCGAGCAGCTCATGCCATTCGTCGACGATCACGCAGCGCAGTGCCGACAGCTGCGGCGCGGTGTCGGGATACGACAACAGCAAGGCCAGCGATTCGGGCGTGGTGACCAGCACATCGAGCTTGCCGCTGCGCGCCAGCCGCTTGTCGCGCGCGCTGGCGTCGCCGGTACGCAGGCCCACCTGCCAATCCAGCCCCAGGGCCTCCACCGGCTCGCGCAGCGCGCGTGCGGTATCGGCGGCGAGTGCGCGCAGGGGCGTGATCCACAGCACCTGCAGCGTGCGCTGCTGTTGGCGTCGCGCGGCCGCGGCGGGCTTGCTCGCCGGCTTGCGTCCACGCGTGGACAAGGCCTCCAGTAGCGGCCCACCGAAGGCTGCCAGCGTCTTGCCGCTGCCGGTGGGGGTATGCAGCAAGCCGGACTCGCCCGCGAGATAGCGCTTCCACACATCGCGTTGAAACGGCAACGGCGCCCAACCGCGCTGCGCGAACCAGGCACGCCATTGCTGCAAGGGCGTGCCGCGCGTCTGCGCCGCAACACTCACCGTGCCAGCGCCTGCAGGCTGCTCAGGTGATCGGCCTCGTTCATCGGCTTGTCCTGTCGCCAGCGCAGGATGCGCGGGAAGCGCACCGCAATGCCGGACTTGTGCCGCGCGCTGCGGTTGACCGCTTCGAACCCCAGTTCGAAGACATGGTGCGCGGTGACCGCACGCACCGGGCCGAAGCGTTCGGTGGTGTTGGCGCGGATCCAGCGATCCAGCTGCAGGATCTCCTTGTCGTCCAGCCCCGAGTAGGCCTTGGCGATCGGCACCAGCTGGCCCTCGTGCCACAGCCCGAAGGTGTAGTCGGTATACAGCGTGCTGCGGCGGCCATGGCCGGCCTGCGCGTACAGCAGCACCGCATCGATGGTGAGCGGGTCGATCTTCCATTTCCACCAGTCGCCGCGCCGGCGGCCGGACTGGTAGCTGGAGCTGGCGCGCTTGAGCATCAGCCCTTCCACGCCGCGCTCGCGCGCATCCAGCCGCAACTGCGCGGCTGCCTGCCAGTCGCCGGCCTGCACCAGCGGCGAGGCGACGATGCGCGGGTCGGCGAGCGTGCTCAGCACGCCTTCCAGCAATGCGCGACGCTCCTGCAAGGGGCGCTCGCGCAAATCCTCGCCATCGAGTTCGAGCAAGTCGTAAGCGACCACGCGCGCCGGCGCCGCCGCCAATGTCTTCGGCCCGGGCTTGAGCCGCTGGATGCGCGTCTGCAAGGCGGTGAACGGCATCGGCAAGGACTGCTCCGGTTGCCAGGCCAGCAGCTCGCCATCGATGACCGTGCCGTCGGGCAACTGCAGCGCGGCCTGTTCGATCTCCGGGAAACGGCCATCCAGGCGTTCCTCGCCACGCGACCACAACGCCGCTTCGCCAGCGCGCCGGATCAGCTGCAGGCGAATGCCGTCCCACTTCCATTCCAGCAACCAGTCATCGACCGCGCCCAGCGTTTCGACCTCGGCTTCGAGTGGCGAGGCGAGAAAGAACGGGTAGGGCTGCTGGCGATCGCCGGGCAGTTCCTCGGCGGTCAGCAGAGTGGCCAGATAGCCCGGATGCGGCCGCCAGCTGCCGAGCATGCGCTGTGCAATGCGCGCGATCTCTATCCCGGACATCTCCGCCAGCGCCTGCTGCACCAGTCGCTGCGACACCCCCACGCGCAGGGCGCCGGTGAGCAGCTTGTTGAACACCAGGCGCTCATCGAAAGCCAGGCTGCGCCACGCCTGCACGATGCAGGCCTTGCGCACCTCCACGTCCTGGTTGGCGATCGGCAGCAACCGCTGTTCAATCCACTCGGCCAACGGCAGATCGGCCGCCTCGGCGATCGGGTCGTCCAGCAACAAGGCCAGGGTCTCGGCCAGATCGCCGACATGGTCGTAGCTGTCGGCCACCAGCCAGTCGGCGATGCCGGCGGTGTCGGTGATCCATTCGCGCAGTTCGCCGCTGCTGGCGATGCGCATGCGCGTGCTGGCCACCTTGCCACCGGCCAGCAGATACAGCGCCCACGCCGCATCGAACGGTGGCGCACTGCGGAAATACGCGACCAAGGCTGCACGCTTGTCGAGCGTGCCGGTGCTGCGATCCAGGGTGCGGTACAACGCGGCAAATCGCTTCACGCCGCGCCCTGCAGCTTGGTGCGGTTGTCGGCAGCACGCAGTTCCAGCGCGCGCCGCGTAAATGCGCCCAGGCAGCGCAGGCGCCGGTAAGGCCGTGGCGGCCCGATCACCGCCGCCGGCAGTGCGCGGTGCACGCGAAACGCCAATGCGTGGCGACGGAACGCGAGTGCGCCGGTCAAGCGGATCCGTGGGCGCGCGCGCGCATAACGACGTGCAGGCAAGGGGTTCATTCCTCGGCTCCGAAATCGGTACGGAAGGCTTCGGCAGCGACGCCGCGTTCCAGCAGGTGCTGAATCAAGGCATCGGTGTTGCCGTGGGTGGCGATCACCCGCCGTGCGCCGGTGTCTTCGATGGTGCGCAGCAGGTCCGGCCAGTCGGCATGATCGGACACCACAAAACCGCGGTCATAGTTGCGCCGACGGCGATTGCCGCGAATGCGCATCCAGCCCGATGCGAAACCCTGTTGCGCGTGCCGGAAGCGACGGATCCAGGCGCTGCCGGCCGCCGATGGCGGCGCCAGGACCAGTTGCCCGGCATAGTCGGCGCCACGCGCATGTTCGCTGACCGGTTGGGTATCCAGCATCGGGATGCCGGCCTGGCGATACACCTCCACGCCCACCGCAATCGCGCCATGCAGCAAGGCTGGTTGCGTATCCCAGGCGCGCAATTCCGCCAATACGCGTTGCGCCTTGCCCAGGGCATAGCAATACAGAATGGCGGCCTCGCCGCGCTCTGCACATTCGTGGCGCCAGGCGACGATGTCGGCCGCGACATCGGCGGTATCCGGCCAGCGATACACCGGCAGCCCAAAGGTCGCTTCGGTGATGAAGGTGTCGCAGGGCACCACTTCGAACGGTTTGCAGGTGGGATCGTGCTGGCGCTTGTAGTCGCCCGATGCAACCCAGACTTCGCCATCCACCTCGATGCGCACCTGCGCCGAGCCGAGCACATGCCCGGCCGGATGCAACGACACCCGCGCGCGTCCCAGTTCGAAGGCTTCGCCGTCGGCATGCGTGTGATAGACCTGCTGGCCCAGGCGCCACTGCAGGATCGGCAAGCTCTCGTGCGTGCAGTGGTATTCGCCCATGCCGCTGCGTGCGTGGTCGCCATGCCCATGCGTGATCACCGCACGTGGCACCGGCCGCCAGGGATCGATATGGAAGTCGCCCTGCGGGCAATACAGGCCTTCGGGGCCAAGCACCACCAGATCGCCAAGTTGTCCGTTGCCGTTGCGCATGCGGCAACTCTGGCCAAGCCGGTGTGCAGATCCTGAGAATGGGAATGGCACGCATCGACGCACCACTGCGGCAAGGCTTGCAGATCGCAATCGCTAGTCGAGCCAGTGCGCGATCAAGGCAAGGCCATCGACTCGAGCAAGCGCCTGGCGTGGCATGAGCTGTCCGTCAATGCAGCACGCCCGCCGCCAGCTCGCACCATTGCGCATCGGAATAATCAGTCAAGACTCGGAAATCGAACACCCACGCAGGCGCTGGCCCGCATCATCCGCCGCGATTCCCGATTCCCGATTCCCCGCCCCAACAGCTAATGCCGCGACCGCCGCCCAGGCGAACGCACTGCAGTCGCCTCCACCGCCAGCGTGAAGCCGCGCTCCTCGCCGGCCTGCATTGCGCCGACATCCACGACCTGGCGCCGAATCTCCTCGCCCTTGCCGTTACGCACCACCACCACCACGGTGTATTCCCATGGGTCGCCATCGGCGGGATGGCGAATGGTGCCGTCGACCTTGAGCGGCACGATCGGTGCCGGCTGTGCGTGCTGCGCCGCCGCCGAGTCGAAGCGCAGGTGGTGCTTGCACGCAGGGCAGACGCTGGCGCTTTCCAGGATCGTCGCCTTGCAGTGCGGGCAGCTGCGCGTGGCACCGGGCGTGCCCGGGCGGGGCGCACTCATGTGCCGTCGCTGTCTCCGCTGACGACCGGCTTGGCCGCAACGACCGGTTTGCCGGTGTCCTCGCCCCAGCCGAAATCGGCCTGGCCGCGCATGCGCGCACCCGAGGCCACGGTCAGGCTGCCGGCCTTGACGTCGCCGACCAGCACGCCGGAGGTCTGCAGCTCCACCTGCGCGGCCGATTCGATATTGCCCTCCAGCTCTCCGGCGATGATCACCTTGTTGGCGCGCACGCCGCCGTTGAGCTTGGCGCCGCGCTCGATGGTCAGATCGCCCTTGACGTTCACATCGCCCTTGAAGCGGCCGGCCAGACGCACGTGACCGGCGCCCTCGATCTTGCCTTCGATGCTGATGTCGGCGGCGATCAGCGATTCCTTGGCCTCGCTCTGGCGCTGCGGTGTGGCCGCGGCGGGTGTGGCGCTCGGTGGCGCGGCAGCGGGTACTGGCGGTGCCGGGCTGGCCTCGGCAGTGAACAGCCGCCCATCGGCAGCCGGGACCTCAGGGGCTGCGGGAACGCCGTCTTTCTTGTTGGGACCTTGATCGCGCCACATCGACATCGGACTGTCTCGCTCGGGGGTCAAAACCGACTATCGCCGCGCGGACCGATCTTTTGTGTGACGGGTTACGCAAACCAGCACCGATGGCGCGCGTGCTCAGTCCACTGCGGGCGTGGCGGCGCCATGTCGCTCGACCCGGTTACGACCGCCGTGCTTGGCGACATACAGGGCCGCATCGGCCTTCTGGATCAGGCTGGCCCCCAGTTCGCCATCGACCGGGAAGCTGGCCACGCCGATCGAGGCCGTCACCCGCGGCAACGAACGCGGGCCGTCGCTGACTGCCAGGGCCGCGATGTGGCCGCGAATGTCCTCGGCCACGCGCAGCGCCTCGACGCCATCGGCCTCGGGAAGAATCACCGTGAACTCTTCGCCGCCGTAGCGGCAGGCGACGTCTTCGGCACGCAGCCGGGTCAGCAGCAACTCGCCCAGCGCCGCCAGCAGCAGATCGCCGCCGGCGTGGCCCTGGCTGTCGTTGAATTGCTTGAAGTGGTCCACGTCCAGCATCAGCACCGACAACGGCAGGCCGCGGCGTGCGCAGCGCGCCAGTTCGTGGCTGAGCGATTCTTCCAGATAGCGGCGGTTGTACAGTCCGGTCAGCGGGTCGCGAATCGACTGCCGGCGCAGCGATTCGCGCAGGCGCAGATTGCTCAGCGCCAGCGACAGCTGTTCGGCGGCCGCCTCGGCGATTTCCAGGCGGGGCATCGGCCCCGGACCCGGCGAAGACAGGAACAGGAAGCCGAGCTGGGTGCCTTGCGCGGACATCGGCAGGCATGCGGTGGTGACTGCGCTGCCGGGCTCGGGCGTACCGATATGCGCGCACAGCGCATCCCGGCCCAGGTCGTCGACGATGTGCGGTTGTCCACGGCGCAGCGCCCAGCACTCTTCAGGCAACAGATGTGGCGCGCTGTGCACCAGCGGCTCGCCCCAATGGCTGATCGCCTCGGCGCGATCCTGCGAGGCACGCAGCAGATACACGCTTCCGGCAACGCCCGGCAGCAGGCTGGCCAGGGTGCGGCTGCTCACCATCAGCGCCTCTTCTGCGCTGATGCAGCTTTGCAACAGGCCGGTATAGCGGCTGAGCAGATTGAGATCGGCGGTACTGCGTTGTAGCGCAACGACGCTGTCGCCCAACTCGCGATTGGCCTGCGCTGCCAGTTTCTCGGCCTGCGAGCGATGCCGCAGTTCGCGCATCAGCAAGGCATAGACGGTACCGACCACCGCCAGCCCGAACGGGATGCCGGCCAGTGCCAGCACCAGCAGCAAGGCCGCACTTTGTCGGCTGCTTTCGGCGCGCTGGGTCAGCAGCTCCTGCTCGCGTTGCACCATGGTCAGCGCCTGCTCGCGGATCGCGCTGGTGGTGCGGAAGGCGGTCTGCCGGATGCCCGCGCGGGCCGGCTCCAGGCCCTGCTGCGCGTACACGTCGAGCACGTGCTGGATCTGCTGCAGGCGCGTTTCCACCAGTCGCTGCAAGGTGTCCAGGTGCTGCACCTGGTCGGGATTGTCGTCAATCAGGCGACGCAGGTTATCGAGCAGGATCGGCAAACGCTCGACGCTGGTCTGATAGTCGAGCAGATAGGCATCGTTGCCGGTGAGCAGAAAGCCGCGCTGCGCCGATTCGGCATCCAGTACGCGCGCCTGGATCTCGTCGACCCGGCCAATCACTTCATGCGTATGCGAGACGAGTGCTGCATCGGCCAACGAGCGACGGGCACCGACAAAGATGCCGATACCGATGGCGATGAAGATCAGGGCAGAGAACGCCAGCGCCAGCTGGTTGCGGCGGCGCGCAGTAAAAGAGGAGGGCATGGACGAATGCTAGCCTGCCAGCCTCGACAACACGAGGTCGCCGTTGGCGGGAAACAAGCGCGCCGGCCCAATTTGGCCGGCGCGTTCGCAAACTGCTGATACGGTCACACGGTCAATCAATGCTGCTGATGTTCGGCGTCGTGCCTGTCGGCGTTCTGCTCGGCCTTGTTGGCCATCTCGCGGGTCTTGTCGGCAGTGGCGTCTGCGGCATTGGCGGTTGCGCGGCTCGCATCGGCGGCCAGTTCGCGTGCAGCCACGCGTGCATCGGCGGTGGCGGCCTTGGCCTGCACGGCGGCGCGATCGGCAGCTTGTTCGGTCGCGGCTGCGGCGTGCTTGGCAGCGGAGGCGGCATCGCGTTGCGCCTGCTCGGCGTCAGGGCCCTGGCAAGCGGCGAGGGTGAGAGCGGCGATGGCGCTCAGCGACAGCATGCGGATCGTCTTCATGGGTGGTCCTGTTCCTGTTCCGGTGTTGGAAGAGCGAGCTTATGCACGGGCCGATGCAGCCGGCGTCAATGCGCGGCCGGCCATTCAGCCAACGGGCGGCATGCACCGTGCACGTCGCGACAGGGAGCCGCTCCGGTGCAGGAACGGCAACGCTGGCCAGGCGCCTATAAATCGCGGGCAAAGAAAAAGCCGCTGGAAACCAGCGGCTTTTTCCGAACTCGCTTGGAGCTAAGAAGTGATTACTTCTTGGCTTCTTCGGCGGTGTCCTTAGCAGCTTCGGCGGTGTTTTCAGCCGTCTTGGCAGCGTCGGCAGCCTGCTCAGCAGCAGCGTCGGTGGCGGCGCCGGAAGCAGCCTGGGCAGCGTCAGCAGCGGTGTCAGCCGAAGCAGCGGCGGTGTTGGCAGCAGCCTGAGCGGCGTCAGCCGACTGCGAGCCCGAGGCAGCAGCCTGGTCAGCAGCGGTCTGAGCGTCGGCAGCAGCTTCGTTAGCCGAAGCAGCAGCGTCCTGAGCCTGTTCCGGCTTCGAGCAAGCGGTCAGGGCCAGGCCCAGAGCCATTGCGATCAGCAGCTTGTTAATGGTCATTGTTTCAATCCTCGTCGTTAGATTAGGCAACGCGCTGTTGCGCGCCCCCGACATGATGACGGTCCAAAGACCAGTGTCAAGCGTGCGCGCATTCAGTTTTGCAAAATCGCCGTTAAAAACAATTAAATCAATTCGATAGCGATGGCAGTCGCCTCACCGCCGCCGATGCACAGGGTCGCGATTCCGCGCTTGCCACCGCGCGTGCGCAACGCATTCACCAATGTCACCACCAGGCGGGCACCGGATGCGCCGATCGGATGCCCCAAAGCGCAGGCACCGCCGTTGACGTTGACCTTGTCGTGCGAAATGCCCAGCTCGGCGATCGGCGTCATCGCCACCACCGCGAATGCTTCGTTGATTTCGAACAGATCCACCTCATCCAGTTGCCAGCCGATCTTGCCGATCAACTTCTGGATGGCAGCGACTGGCGCAGTGGTGAACCACTCAGGTTCCTGCGAGTGGGTGACATGCCCCACGATGCGCGCCAACGGTGCGATGCCACGCCGCTGCGCCTCGTCTGCGCCCATCAGCACGGTGATCGCCGCGCCATCGGAGATACTCGACGAGCTGGCGGCGGTGACGCTGCCGTCCTTCTTGAAGGCCGGCTTCAGGGTCGGGATCTTGGCGATGTCGGATTTGCCAGGTTGCTCGTCGCTGTCGACGACCACCTCGCCCTTGCGTGTGGCCACGGTGACCGGAACGATTTCATCGGCGAACGCGCCGCTGCGCTGGGCAGCCTGCGCGCGTTCGACCGAGGCGATCGCAAACGCATCCTGATCGGCGCGGCTGAAACCGAACTTCTCGGCGGTGGCCTCGCCGAACACGCCCATCGCCTGGCCGTCGTAAGGGTTGGTCAGACCATCCCAGGCCATGTGGTCGACCGCCTGGAAGTTGCCGTAGCGGTTGCCGGTGCGCGAATTGGGCAGCAGATGCGGCGCATTGCTCATCGACTCCATGCCGCCGGCGACCACGATGCTGGCCGAGCCTGCCTTGATCAGATCGTGTCCGAACATGATCGCCTTCATGCCCGAGCCGCACACCTTGTTGATGGTGGTGGCGCCGGTGGAGGTGGGGATGCCTGCGGCAATCGCCGCCTGACGTGCGGGCGCCTGGCCCAGGTTGGCCGGCAGGACGCAGCCAACGATGACTTCTGAAATGTCGGCCGGCGCGACGCCGGACTGCGCCAGCGCGCCGCGGATCGCAGTGGCGGCGAGCGTCGGCGCCGGCACACCGTTGAATTGACCAAGGAACGAGCCGATGGCAGTGCGTTTGGCAGCAACGATGACGATGTCGGACATAAAGGAGATACCGTTTAAAGTGAAACGATTATCTGCCTCATGCTCGGTTCGCGCCAGCACGCCCCCCGGCGCTGCGACATTCGCTACGCAATCAGCTGCGACAGCCGTGTGAGGATGCAGTATAAAGACGGCGTTCGGGCCCGGGATTGGGCCCTATCCATGGAATGGGTTCGGGGAGAGCATCAAATGAACAAGATAGACGTCGCCAGGACTGTCCTGGCCTCGGCGTTGGCCGTGGCGTTGACCGCGTGTGGCGGCGGTGGTGGGGGCGGTGGTATCCGTCCGAGTACACCGACGGCACCGCCACCGACGTCGCCACCGCCGCCACCGCCGCCGACTTCACCGCCACCGCCACCACCTCCGCCGCCGGTGGTGGCACCGCCGACGACCCCGGAACCCGCATTCGACGCGCATCTGGCGCTGACCAACGCACGCGCTGCGCAGGCATTGGGGTTCACCGGTGCGGGCTATCGCATCGGCGTGATCGATACCGGCATCAATTCCAATCATCCGGCCTTGCAGGGGCGGGTCAGCAACAGCTTCATCTATGTGGATCCGCGTACCAACAACGTCGCTGCGGGCGATGTGGTGGGCCACGGCACGGTGGTCGCGCAGCTGGCAGCCGGGCGCGCAGTGGGCCAGTGGCCGGGCGGCATCGCCAGCGGCGCCGGCCTGGTGTCGGCACGCATCATCAGCGACGAAGCGCCGGACGATGACGGCAGCGGTCAGGGCAACGAAGTCGATGGCCCGCTTGGCCTGGGTCCGGTGCATGCCGATCTGATCAGTGCCGGCGTGCGCATCATGAACAATTCCTGGGGCGGGCTGTATTGGAACGACCCGGCGGTGACCAACCAGATTGCGCAGGAATACCGGCCGTTCGTCATCGGCAACGATGGGTTGGTGGTGTTCGCGTCGGGTAACGAATCGCGAGCGCAACCCTCCGATACCGCCGCGCTGCCCAGCCAGCTGGGCCCGAATGGCACGCTGCCTGCCGCCGATCTGGAACGCGGCTGGCTGGTCGTTGCTGCGCTGGATACCGCCAATCCCACGCAGCTGGCCTCGTACTCCAATGCCTGTGGCGTGGCGATGCGCTATTGCCTGGTGGCACCGGGCACCTCGATGTTCCTCGACCCCGATGCGACCGCCAGCAATATCCGCTACTTCTACGGCAGCGGCACCTCGTTTGCGGCGCCGTTGGTCTCCGGTGCGGCTGCGCTGGTGTGGCAGGCGTTTCCGTACTTCAGCAACGATCTGGTGCGGCAGACGCTATTGGGAACGGCCACCGATCTGGGTGCGGCCGGCGTCGACCCGACCTTCGGCTACGGCCTGCTCAATGTCGGCAAGGCGGTGCTGGGGCCGGCGCGCTTTGATTGGGGCACGGTGGATGTCACCGTCAACACCTTGCGTTCCACCTGGGCCAACGACATCAGTGGCACGGGTGGTCTGACCAAACGCGGCACCGGTACGCTGGTGTTGAGCAGTGGCGCCAATACGTTCAACGGCGACACCCAGGTGCTGGGCGGCACCTTGCAGACGGCCAGTCTGCAGAGTGCGCGCGTTGGTATCGCCAATGGTGCGACGTTGATCGGTGCGGGCAGGATCGGCGGACGCGTCGATAACGCCGGCACCCTGCAGGTCAACAGTGCGACGCTGTCGATCGCGGGCAACTACACGCAGGCCAGCAACGGTCGCCTTGCGTTGAACGTGGGCGATCGGGTGAACGTGACCGGGACCGCGACGATTGCAGGTGATCTGCAAGTGCTCGGCCGCCGCGATTACGTGGTCGACAACGCGACCTACACGCTGTTGCAGGCCAGCAGCGGATTGCAGGGCACGTTCGACACGCTCAGCCGCGGCGCGGCCGTGACCTTCCTGGATGCCTCGCTGACGTACGACAGCAATACGGCTTACCTTGCCTTGCGCAGCTTGAATGCCACCGCCGTCGCCGCCACGCTGGGTATGACCGGCACGGCAGCGATGGATTCGGCAATCCGCGTCGAGCAGGCGTTCCAGCAGGTGGATGCGCAGCAACTGCAGGGCACTGGCGGCATCACTAGCGGGTTCATCCGCGCTGCAGCGGCGTTGCAGCAGTCGCCGGATGCCAAGGCTGCCGCCGATTCGCTGCGCAGTCTGTCCGGCCGCGCGCATGCCGAGTCGGCAGCGATGACCTTCGACACCATCGATCTGGGGCGGCGTGCGTTGGCCTCGCATTTCGACGGCTTGTCGCAGCAGCCGCGCATGCTGGGCGTCTGGCAACGTGCGCTCGGTGGGCCGGGCGAGGGTGGCGTGACCACTGCGGGATTCGCCACCTCCGGCTGGATGATGGGCAACGACCTGCGCCTGGCGTCGGGCGCAGTCACTGGCTTTGCCTTCGGCGAAACGCGCTCCAACAGCCTGGGCGATCTGGACGGTGCACGCGGGCGCGATCGGCAGGTGCAGGGGCAGTTGTACTGGGGTACCACGCTGGGGTCTGCGTACACGCTGAGTCAGTTGGGTTTCGGCAACGTCAACCGGCAGATCGAGCGCAGCCTGCAGTTGGGCGAAGACCGCAGCAGTGCCTTCAGCGACTACAGCGGCAGTTACCTCAGCGGCAACCTGGAAACCGGGTATCGCCTGGGTGGCGCGCGCGCCAGCCTGACACCCTACATGGGGCTGGATTACGTGCGTCTGCGCAGCGAAGGATTCCGCGAAAGCGGTGGCGACGGCTTCGGCTTGCGTGCCGATGCCAGCACCTCCTCGCGCACCCAGGTGCTGGCCGGCGTGCGTTCGTCCTATCGCTGGCGCGGCGTGCAGCTCGGCGGTTATGCCGAATGGCAGCAGGCGTTGAGCAGCGAAGGCCTGACGCTGGATGCCAGCTTCATCGGCGTGAACGCATGGGCGCCGTTGCGCGGCATGCAGCCGGCGCGCTCGGGTGGTCTGTTCGGCATCACCGCGGCCGCGCCGTTGGGGCCGCAGAGCCAGTTGCGTTTCGGCTACGACCAGCGGGTGGGCGAGCGCGGGGACGATCGCGCGCTGAGCCTGCGTTACAGCGCCGATTTCTGATCGGCGCGCCTGATCGGTGGTTCATCTGTCCAGGCAAGATGCCTGGACAGGTGGGTCACTCGCCGCGCAGCTTGTGCAGGAAGCGCGGTGCGGTGCGGCCCAGCGGCAGTTTGAGCTTGCTGATGGCCTCGATACGCGCCTCGGCAATCTGGTCGGCCGCCTGCTGCGGCGCGACACCCAGCCGGGAGGACAGGTCGAAGACCTTTTCCAGGTTGTGATAGATGCTGCGGATTAGCCGCATCGCGCGTTCGCGGTTGTAGCCGTCGATCTCCAGCGACACGTTCATTACGCCACCGGCATTGACCACGTAATCGGGCGCATACAGGATGCCGCGCTTGTGCAGCTCTTCGCCGATGGCGGCGCTGGCGAGCTGGTTGTTGGCAGTGCCGCAGATGATCTTGGCCTTCAGCCGCGGCAGCGTGTCTTCGTTGATCGCGCCTTCCAGTGCGCAGGGTGCGAATACATCGGCCGGCACCTGGTAGATCTCCTCGATGCTGACCGCTTCGGCACCGTATTCGGCCACCGCGCGATCCACCAGCGCCGGGTTCAGATCGGCCACATAGAGTTTGGCGCCGCGTTCCTTGAGCAGCTTCACCAGCTCCATGCCGATGTGGCCCAGGCCCTGGATCGCAATGCTGGTCTTGCCGACTTCCTCGTGGCCGAGCCTGCGATTGAGCGAGGCCATCAGCGCCTGCAACGCACCGTAGGCGGTGAACGGGGCGGGGTCGCCGGAGCCGCGATGCACCTGGTGCACGCCGGTGACGTACTCGCTCTCCAGGTAGATCTGTTCCATGTCGTTGACGTCGGTGCCGACGTCTTCGGAGGTGATGTAGCGCCCGCCCAGGGTGTCGACAAAACGGCCGAATGCGCGGAACAGCGCCTCGCTCTTGTCACTCTTTGGGTCGCCGATGATCACCGCCTTGCCGCCGCCGACATTCAATCCCGCCAGCGCGTTCTTGTAGGTCATGGTGCGGCTGAGCCGCAGCGCATCGTCCAGCGCCGCCTCGCTATTGGGGTAGGGGCGCATGCGCACGCCACCCAGCGCGGGCCCGAGACGGGTGCTGTGCAGCGCGATGATCGCTTTCAGGCCGGCGTCGCGGTTGTGACAGAAAATCACCTGCTCGTGGCCGGTGGTGTCGAGGGTTTCGAAAAGCATCGAAGGCTCCGCGGGGCTGCGTGATGTGCCTTCCCTGAGGCCGGGCCGGAACCCGTGCAATGGGAAACAAAAACGCGACGTCTGCAGACCCTGTCCGATCACGTCGCGCTGCAACATTTTAAACCACGTCGGCGGGGGCTAGTGTATGAATCTGTTCACCAATGCCGATAGCGCTGCTGCCGGAACCACAGCGTTCCCAGCCATTTGCTCCCTGCGCTGACCGGCAGGCCGGCGTGCAGCGAGTCGGGGTCGGGGCGGCCATCGGCATGCAGATTGTCGAAGCACACCACCGACCCGGCACGTGGACGCACGCGCACGCCCGCGACCGGGAAGTCGGTGTCGCCCCCCGCGTCGACGTCGTTGAGGTAGACGCAGGCGGTGCGCAGGCGATTGCCGGCAGTGGGGCGGTCAGCGGCGATCGTGCCGGGCGGCAGGTAGTCGCGATGCGCGTGGTACTGCTCACCCGGCGCGTAGCACAGCACCGACAGCGCTTCGGCATGGGTCAGCGGCAGCTGCGCACAGGCCGCCACGCGCGCCTGTGCCGCACGCGCGGCAAAGTCTTCGAGGATGGGGTCCAGGGTGGCGCCGCGGCTGGTGCGGATCGGCGCGCGGCGCGTGCGCGCATCGTCGGGGTCGACCACCTCGGAGGCGCGCAGATGCGGCCGCGCCAGCAACATCAACAGGCGGCACTCGTCGGCAGACAGCACGCCGCAGACTTCTTCGATCATGGGCGCGTCGTGGCGGCGCGTTGCGACATGTCGGGCAGCGAAACGGATGCGGAGGTCGTCGCCGAGCGGATCCGGCGGCGTGATCTGCACGGACGGCGCCGCGGCAATACCCAGCGGCTGCAATTGCCGCAGCAGCTGCGCCGCGGCGTCGGGTTGTGGCCGGACGCCTTCGCCACGTAGCAGGCGCTCGGCCAGTAGCGCGGCAGCCAGTGCGTCACCGGCTGCGGCGGCGCGCTCCAGCAAGGCAACGCAGCTGCGTTGCTGCGCGGGGTGATCGATCCGGCCGTGCTGGATGGCCAGCGCGCGCAGCGCAGGCGGGTAGTTGGCTGCGGCCGCTGCATGCAAGCGGGATTGCGCCTGCGTGTCGAGCATCAACGGGGCGTCGGTGATGGCCACCGTCGCCAACAGATAGCGCGCTGCCGCAACATCCTGGCGCTCGGCGTGTTGCCAGTGCTCCTGCGCACGGGCCAGGTCCACCTCGCAACCCACACCGTAGGCCAGCATGCGGCCGGCTTCGATCTGCGCGCCGGCATCGCCTGCGGCCGCACTGCGCGTGTACCACGCCAGCGCCTGCTCGGGCTGCCCGGTGCGCACCAATGCATGTGCCAGCGCCGTCATTGCTGCGGGGTGGGCGGTCTGCGCGGCCTGGGTGAGCTGCTGGATGGACGGTGCCTGCATGGAGGCATTCTAGGAGAGGCCGGCAACCCTGTCGTGCCTGATCCCAGGCGGGCGCCGCTGCGGCCCGCGTAGGTCGATGGCGGTCTCGCCGAGATCAATGCAGGTCGTGCGTCCCCGGCGGGCGACCGGTGGCCATGGACCGGTGGTCGCAGCGATGGGCTGCCTCGTCTAGCCGGTGCGCGATCACGCGTCCGTGGACAGCGCCAGGTGGGTCAGATACAGGCGCAGGTCGAACTCCAGTTGGTGGTAGTCCGGGTTCATGTGGTTGCACAGCTGGTAGAAGGCCTTGTTGTGATCGGCCTCCTTCAGATGCGCCAGCTCGTGGGCGACGATCATCTGCAGGAACGGTTCGGGCGCATCGCGGAAGATCGAGGCAATGCGGATCTCGCGGCTGGCCTTGAGCCGGCTGCCGTGGACGCGCGAGATCGCCGTATGCGTGCCCAGCGCATGCTTCACCACCTGCAGATGGTTGTCATAGAGCGCCTTGTGTAGGGTGGGCGAGGAGCGCATGTAGCGCTCCTTCATGGCCTTGACGTAGTCGTACAACTGCCGGTCGGTGCGGATGCTGTGGCGATCCGGGTAGCGGCGTGCCAGCACCAGGGCGAGCTTGTCCTGCGCGATCAGCTCGCGCACCTGATCCAGGACGGCAGGCGGGTAACCGGCGAGATAGCGAAGAGTGTCCATGCCAATCGATTGCTGCGAGCTGCGCATGATCGCCGATGCAGGCGCTGCTGGCGAATCTGCACCCGCGAATGTGGCGTCGTGTGTCAGGCGTATTCACGAATGCGGCACATCCGGATGCGTAGCGTGCAGCGCATGTTTTGCGGCACGACTGCGCAAGCACACGACTGAACACGGCACCGTGCCGGATGAGGAGACAACAAACATGATCAAGTGGGCCATTATTTTCGCCATCATCGGACTGATTGCCGGTGCACTCGGGTTTGGCGGCATGGCGGGCGCTGCAATGGGGATTGCCAAGTTCCTGTTCTGGGCCGGCATCATCATCGCCATCGTGCTGTTCGTGCTCGGCATGACGATCGCCAAAAAGGTGACCTGACGCCCGAGGCGTGCATCGGTATGCGGTTCGCATGCCGGCTACATCGCCCGGAGTGCAAAGGAGCGGCCAGTGGCCGCTCCTTTTTTTATTCCTGCAAGCTGATCAACCAAGAAAACGACAAGCCGGCCGCGAGCGAGGTCTAGCGCAGGACACTCGCCGCGCTCTTGCGCGGATCAGACGCCGGTGTCGTCGGCAGTGGTGTGCAGGGCGATGTTGAGTTGGTCGATGGTCACGATCCAGTCGGCATCGTCGAGGCGCTCTTCACGCAGCAGCTGCGCCTGCGCCGGTGTCCAGAAGGGCGCTTCCTCCAGGCGCATGTCGCCCGGCAGCGGAGAGTGTTCGTCGATGAAGCTGCGGATGCTGACCTCATCCGACGGCAGGCCCAACTGGGCGAATAATTCGGAGAACGGGTGGACGTGTTGTTCCATTGCGACTTCCTCGAAGAGTGCGAATGGGCGGATGCTAAAGCACCTGATTTGAGCGCGCTGTGCACGTCCGGCTTGGATTTGCCCGGGCGCATGCCCATATTTGAGTTCTGAGCAGACAAGCCGAGGCGAACATGGCGACCGGATGGGCAGGTGATGGGGCGGTGCAGGACCAGATCGATGCGACCGTCGAGGATGCGATCAAGCGCGCGCGGAGCCAGCTGCATCAGGGTCCGAGCCTGACTCACTGCGAGGAGTGCGATGCACCCATCCCTGAGGCGCGCCGCAAGGCAGTGCCGGGCGTGCACCTGTGCGTGAACTGTCAGCAGGCGCATGACCAGGAGCAGGCGGCGCAAGGCGGCTACAACCGTCGGGGCAGCAAGGACAGCCAGCTGCGTTGATTGCCACGCGGCTTCAGCGCAACCGGCAAACGACTGCGCTTGCCGCCAGGCGGCTGCGGCCATCGCTCTGGTCTACATGCGACATTCGCACGCCGTGTCCTTGCGACGCCCCGACAGAGTCACCGGATAACGGCTGATGACGTCTTGTCCACCGCGCTCAGTTGGCGTTGAAGTGGCTGGTCTCGCGCCAACGGCGCGTGGTGCGCTGGAAGAACAGGCTGTTGGGAACCTGCAGCACGCTGCCGACGTGGTCGCCGGTTTCTTCCAGGGTCGTGTAAATCACGTTGATGTCGATCACCCGGCCCTTCAGGCCCGGCTTGTCGCCGCCTTCCAGCAGTTCGATGTGGTCGTGCAGACGGAACGGGCGCGTGGTGATGATCAGGAAGGTGCAGAAGATATTGGACAGCACGCTCCACGCCGCGAAGAACGCCACCGCACCGACTGCCGCGAATCCGGTGAACGCGGTCCACAAGGTGCCGCTGGAGACGCCCAGCACGTTCAGTACCGTCAGCACCGCGGTGACGGAGATGACGAAGCTGCCCACGCGACGGATGCCGATCATCATTTCCGCCGGCAGGCTGTAGCGCGTACACAGGCGGCGCAGCACTTGCCGCAGCAGCAACCGAACCAGCGCGGCAACGGCGAGGATCAGCACGATCTGAACCGTCAGCACTGCCACGGTCAGCCACTGCGGATTCCAGTGCGGCAGCAGGCTACGGATCATGGTGGGCAAAGCGTCGGACGCGGACATCGGATCGTGCAGGTTCACAGAGAGCGCCCATTGTAACGGGGGCGTCATTGCGCAGCCGGTGCGCGGGGTGAACGCGCGCTCAGCGGCGGCGGCAGCGAGCTTGAGTCAAGGGTGCTGCGATGGATTGCGGTATCACAGCTGTGTGTGGCCGGGGGCGTTCGCTGCCATGCGCATCGATCAAGGCCAACACGGCGATACAGCAGCGACCGAAATTCATGATGACGCTGCAACCGGTCAACGCGTTGAACTGCGGCCATGCGCGGACAATGCGACAACACGCCGCCACAGCTGCTCGGCGCGGCGTACCGGCAACCAGTGCGCCGGTGAGTTCAGCTCGATGCATGACAGCCGCGTCGACGGCAGGTGCAGCAGGCAGGCCTGCAGGCGCGCAGGCGTCAGCGTGAGCTGCACTGCATCCATCGGCAGCGGGGCCGAGCACTGGGTGGAGCACAGGCTCAGCAGGATTCCGAGAACATGCGGCATGGCGACGTCCGATCAGGGGGCCTGCGCCTGGAGCGGCCAACGGCGGTGCTCCCGGCAAACGATGCGGCGCAGGATTGCGCCATCGCAGGCTTGGATGCGGCGAACGGCGAAAGGGTTTAGAACGGTAAAAAAGGAAGCGAGCAGTCGTCGGGTGGGTAAGGACGGCACGCTCTGAACCGAAGTGGCACGACGGGGCCATGCCGATTCCGACCACCGGCCGCGCCCGCCGGGCGGCGGCGCAGTAGGCTGGTCGGTCGCGACTGGAACCGTGCTCGAAAAAACCTGGGCGCGGTTTAAACCTTTGTGCTGCCCGGCGCATCGAAGTGGATATGCTCGACACCTCCATGCCCATCGATGTCTCAGCTTGTGACGGTCCGGCCGGACGCGATGACGCGGCGCTGGCGCGTGCCGCTGCAGGCGGCGATCGCACCGCCTACGAGGCCATCTACCGCCGTCATGCGCCGCGCCTGTATGCGGTGGTGTGGCGGCTATGCGGGGGTAATGCGGCACGTGCCGACGATGTGCTGCAGGAGACCTTCATTGCCGCGTGGAAGGCCTTGCCGCAATTCCGCTTCCAGAGCGCGCTGGGCACCTGGCTGCACCGGCTGGCCGTCAATATGGCCCTGATGGAGCTGCGTGCGCGTTCGCCTGCGGGCGATCAGATGGTGGACGATGCCGATGGCGAGATCCTCGCTGCCATTCCAGGTGTCGCAGCCTGCCAGGCCACCCAGATGGATCTGGAGCGCGCGCTGGAGACGCTGCCGCCGCGTGCACGCGCGGTACTGGTGTTGCACGACATCGAAGGCTGGAAACATCAGGAAATTGCCGACGAACTGCAGATGGCGGTCGGCAGTTCCAAGGCGCAACTGCATCGCGCGCGCGGCCTGCTGCGCGTGCGGCTGGGAGACATTGCATGAATCACGATCCGCTTGATCCGCACGCAACCGATGACGCCGCGTTGTCCGCGCGTCTGCGTGCGTTGCCGCAACAACGTCAGCCACCGGCACAGCTCTGGGAGCGCATCGCGCCCGCACTGACGCCGCACACCAACGTGGTTGCGCTGCAGCCGCGCCGCCAGCGTGCCTGGGCCTGGCCCGCGTTCGGTGTGGCGCTTGCTGCTGCGCTGGCCGTGGTGGCAATCGTGCCAGGGCTCGATCGCTCGACCCAGGCGCCAGCGCCAGCGTCGGCGCCAGCGTCGGCGCGCCCTGGCCTGGTGGCGCAGGCACAGGCAATGGCCGGGCAATACCAGCAGGCCATCGATGCAGTGCCGGTGCAGCAGGTGCCGGCCGATCTGCGCCCGGCGCTGGCCGAGCTGGACCAGAGTGCGCAGGCCATCCACCACGCCATCGCGCAGAGTCCGCGCTCTGCATTCCTGTTGTCGCAGCTGCAACGCACCTATGCCAAGCGCCTGCAGCTGACCCGTCTTGCCGCGCAGGGCGAGACGTCCTTTCCAAGCTGAGGAGCATGCCCATGCGTTACGCCCATCTATCCGTGTTGTTGCTGCTTGCGTTTTGCCCACTGCCGGCGGCAGCGCAGACCACCGTGAAGCAGAGCCATCCGCTGACGCGCGGCGGGCGCGTGGAGCTGGACAACATCGCCGGGCAGATCCGCGTGCGCGGCTGGGACCGCGACGACGTGGCGCTGACCGGCACCCTGGGCGAAGGGCAGCGCCTGGAGGTGGATGAAAGCCCGGACCGGCTGCAGTTCGAGGTGATCTACCCGCGTAACAACCGCAACAGCAGGGGGGCCCAACTGGAGCTGCGGGTTCCGCGCGCGGCGCTGCTGGAGGTGGAGGCGGTGAGTGCCTCGGTGGATGTCGATCAGGTCGATCTGGCGAGGTTGCAGCTCAAGTCGGTCAGCGGCAACGTGGTCGCAGCCGGACGCGCCAGGGAAGCGCAACTGGAAACCGTCAGCGGCGCACTGCGCAGCACGGTGGCCAGCGCACGGCTGAGCCTGGGCACGGTCAGCGGCCAGATCGATGCGCCGGCCGGCGCCAGCGGCGTAGTGTCGGTCGAGTCCGTTTCCGGCCAGATCCGGGTCGGCGCGGGGCAGGTATCGCAGCTGCGCGCCGAGAGCGTGTCCGGCGCAACGGCGCTGACGGTGACCGGTCTGGCGCCGGGCGGCAGCATCGCTGCGGAGAGCGTCAGTGGCACCATCAGCCTGGGTGTGCCGCGCAACGTGTCGGCAGCGCTGCAGGTGGAGGTGTTCAGCGGCGACATCCGTTCGGTGGCCGGGCAGGTGGAGCGGCCGGAGTACGGCCCGGGCAAGAGCCTGAGAACCCGGCTGGGGGCCGGCAATGGCGACATCAAGCTCGAGTCGCATTCCGGCTCGGTGCGCATCGATTACGGCAACTGAGCGGCTGCGCCAACTGTGGCCGGAAACGAACGTGCCACCTTGCGGTGGCACGTCGGTACAACGCTTCGGCTTGCGGGGGGTGACGCTTAGGCGATCTTGTCGCCATCGTTACGCGCAGGGCCGAAGTTGGTGGTGAGCACTTCGATCCGGCCGCCGGTCTTGCGGAACGCGGCGATGTCGGCAGCGATGCGCTCACGACTGAGCGGCTGCGACTTGCCTTCGCTGCGAGCGATGCTGGGCTGGGATTTCTGCTTGGTCGCGGGACGTGCCATGTGGCCTCCTGTAGCGGGGAAGTGCGATGACACCGCGTGCGGCTAGGGTGGCGCGCGCGGAAGCGGTGTCGAGAGGTGCGGTCGCGTTCGGTGCGCAATCGCGGCGGCACGGCAAGCGTGCCTTGCTGACAAGCCGGCTAAGCGGTATGCAGCAACCGTGCATTGTAACGGATGGGCGCCCGCGTTGCCTTAACCGTCCGACGGACGGGCCTGGCGGGCCGCCGCCCAGGCCAGACCCTGCACCACGCCGAAGGACGGATCGCCCTGCACCAGGCGCGATTGCGGGAACGCGGCAGCCACCGTGTCGCGGATATAGCCGGCACGCGACATGCCGCCGGTGAGGAACAGCGTGGCCGGCGGCGCATCCAGGTCGGCACGGACCTGCGCAAGCAAGTCTTCCAGTTCGCCCAGGTAGCTGGAAGCGGACGCAACCAGCGCGCTGGCCTGCACCTCTACTTCCAGCCCGCGTTCGATGAAGTCCAGCCCGGCCTGGTGCCGGTCGCGCTCGCTGAGCGCGATCTTGCAGGCTTCCACGCCGCGGTACAGGCGCGCGGTGTTGCCGGTGTCCTGCAGCGCCTGCAGGCGCTTGTCGAACGGGGCGGGGACGTCCTGGTACTTGTGCAGGCGGAATTCGCGCTGGCGGGTCATGTCCTGCACCATCGCCGCTTCCACGTAATGGTGGGTGGGCACGCGGGTGATGCCGCGGCCGAACAGCGGCATGTAGGCGGCCAGACTCAGCGCCAGATCGATATCGGTACCGCCGCGCGCGATGCCCCAGGCGCGGTGCACCTGCGGCGCGGCGCTGCCGCCGACGCTGGCATGGGCGATGTCGGTGGTGCCGCCGCCGATGTCCACCACCACGGTGTCGTGACGGCTGTCGTGGCTGACGTGGTAATGCATCGCGGCCGCTGCGGGTTCTTCGAGGAAATCCACGCTGTCGAAGCCGGCCGCGATGGCGGCGGTCTGCAGAATGTCCAGCGCCTGCGCGTTGCCGGCCTCGCCGATGGAACTGCGGAACTGCACTGGGCGGCCCAGCGTGGCGCTGCGGATGTTGATGTCGAACTGGCGCGAGGCGGTGAGCCGGATGTGTTCCAGCACATGCGTGGCGATGCCGGTGATGGTCTGGCGCGCACGCGGATGCAGGTTATAGCCCAGCATCGATTTGGGGCTCTGCACCAGGCTGCCTTCGCCTTCCAGGAAATACGCATCCAGCGCTTCGTCGCCGTAGACCGCGTTCTGCAGCAGGGCGGCGGAACTGCGCGGTTCGCGCACCTGCTCTTCCATCCACTGGCGGCGCACGATGCGGATCGCATCGCGGCGCAGGCTGTCGGTGCTGGACGTGCGGCCGGCCGCGGCGGCGTCGCGACGGCCGGAGTCGATCAGCCGCTCGACCTCGTATTCCAGCGCCGGAGTCAGGCTGAAATCGTCCGGGTCGCGCATGGTCTCGGGGAAATACACCGTGGTGCGGAACTGCAGGGCCTCGCCGAAGCGTACCGGTACCACCTGGCCATCGACGATCGCCGCAGCGGCGGAGTTGCTGGTACCGAAGTCGATGCCGAGTTTCATGCAAGCGGGCCTGTGAGCGGGCCGCGCACTTTACTACTTCTGCTGCCGGCGACGCCCATCGCGCTGCGTTCGGACGTCGCAGCAGCCGAACTGCCGCATGCCCGCAGGCACGCGGCACACCCAATCAGGCCGCGACGCTGGCGACCTGGCCTTCGTTCAGTTCTTCGGTGGTGGCTTCGCGCACCTCGATGACTTCGACCGCGAAATGCAGGGTCTGCCCGGCCAGCGGGTGGTTGCCGTCGACGGTGACCTGCTCCGGGCCCACCTCGGTGACGGTGACCAGCACCGGGCCCTGCTGGGTGCGCGCCTCGAACTGCACACCCGGCACGACCTCGACATCGGTCGGGAATGCCTCACGCGGTACCTGCTGGATCAACTGCTCATGGCGCGGGCCATAGCCCTGTTCGGGCACGACATCGGCAGTGAGTGTCTCGCCGACGCGCTTGCCGTCCAGCGCCTGTTCCAGGCCGGGCACGATGTTGCCGGCACCGTGCAGGTAGCTCAATGGCGCGTCCGGCGTCGAACGGTCCAGGACCTGGCCGCTGTCGTCGGAAAGGGTGTAATGAATGGTCGCAACGCGACCCTGGCTGATTTCCATCGGAAACCTCCATGACTTGTGATCGAGTGGGATGCGCCGGCTGACTCACGACGCCAAGAGGTGGTGCCCGCCTACCGTAGGCAATCGACCCGGATGATGCAACCGCAGCCGGGGCTGCGGTTAGGGCGAGGATCAGCTTGGTGGTGACGATGTCACCGCTGCGATGCAACTGCTTCCTACGCGATGCGTCGGTGCGTCGGTGCGAAGATGAGCCGATCGATGCGCGTCACGTGCGGCGTCTGGCCGCGTGGCGATGCACGCATTCCACGGCCTGCCGTGCACTAATCCTTCTCTGCTCCACGTTCGATCTGGGCGCGGCGCGCGTGCCAGGTTTCCGGCGTCTGCGGCTTGATGAACAGCGCGGTGAGCTCGGGATGCTGACGCTTGGCGGCCGCTTCGATGCGCCCGACGCAGGCTTCGATCTGTGGCGTGGTGCGGCTGTCTTCGAACTCGGCGCTCAACGCGGCGACCACCTGGTTCGGGCCCATCTGCATGGTCAGTACGCCGTTGGCGGCGCGCACATCCGGATCGCTGGCGGCAATGCGCAGTAGCGATTCGGTGACGTGCGCATGCGCGGGTTCGCCGATCAGCAGGCCCTTGGTTTCGCGCGCCAACAGGAAGGCGGTAAAGGCCAGCACGCAGGCGATGCCGATCGAGGCGATGCCATCGAGTTCGGGCATGTCCAGCAGCTGTGCGCCGGCCAGGCCCAGCACCGCCATGAACAGGCCGATCAAGGCGGCGCTGTCTTCGAGCAGCACGGTGAACGTGCTGGGGTCCTTGCTCTGCCGGAATGCCTGGAAATAGCCCATGCGGCCCTTCTTGGCGCGGAATTCGCGCAGCGCCACCACCCAGGAAATGCCTTCGAACACGATCGACACACCGAGCACGATGTAAGCGAGCAGATGGCTCTTGGCCGGCTCGGGATTGCGCAGATGCACGATGCCCTCGTACAGCGACACGCCTGCGCCCATCGCGAATACCAATAGCGCGACGATGAAACTCCAGAAGTACAGCTCACGCCCGTAGCCGAACGGATGGGTCGGCGAGGGGGCCTGCGCGGCGCGGCGCAAGCCGTACAGCAGCAACACTTCGTTGACGGTGTCCACCAGCGAGTGCACGCCTTCGCTGAGCATCGCCGAGCTGCCCGAAATGCCTGCGGCGATGAATTTTGCGATCGCGATGGCAAGGTTGCCGGCCAGCGCGACATAGACGACCAGATGCGAGCCGGTTTTCTTTGCCGCGCCCGGTTCGCCAGCCGTAGGCGCGGTGGATCCTGGCGCAGCGCCGGGGGCTTGGGGAAGCGATGGGTTGGGCACGTGCGACCTGCAGGGCATTCGACAAGCGCTGCACTATCGCGCTGGCGCCGTGCCGGAGACGTGATCGCGCGGCCGGGGCGCTACAATCCACGCCCGTTTTGAACCTAGGAATCGCATGTCTTCCGTTCCCGCCTGCCCGCAATGTGGCCTGGACAATACCTATGCCGATGGCGCGTTGCTGATTTGCGCAGACTGCGGCTTCGAGTGGAGCGCGGGCGAGTCCGCCGCGACTGCGACGGTGGTGCGCGACAGCAACGGCAACCTGCTGCAGGCCGGCGACACGGTGACCGTGATCAAGGACCTGAAGGTCAAGGGCTCGTCGATTCCGCTCAAGCAGGGCACGCTGATCCGCAACATCCGCCTGGTCGAGGACGATGCGGAGCACATCGAAGGCAATTCGGAAAAGATCAAGGGCCTGGTGCTGAAGACCTGTTTCCTGCGCAAGGCGTGAGCCGAGTGCGGAAGCAGCAACACCGCCCGCAGCGTGTGTAGGAGCGCGCTTGCGCGCGATGAGGCATGTTCGATAACGCTTCATCGCGCACAAGCGCGCTCCTGCGTTGCGGGTCGCTCAATCGCGCGGATACACCGCCGCCACCGTGCAACTCTGGCGCATCCGCGCGGCCAGGCCGCCACGCGTGGTGCTGAGGTCGCCCTGCTGGCCGGATCCGGCAGCCACGCCGGCAAGCGCCATTTCGTCGAGCACATCGACCTTGTCGCCGGGATTGCCGCAGATCGCATTCAGGCCCATGCCGGAGACGAAGCGGATCGGCGGCGCGCCGCTGAGTTCTCGGCAGCTGTCCATCAGTTCGACACGGTAGTGGCGATGCGTGCCGGGGTGACGTGGCGAGACTTCCACCACCAGGCCCTGGCCGTCTTCCGACCACGAACGCAGCATGCTGGGATTGAAGCAGTAGCTGGACGAACCGGCGAAATTGCGCCGGCGCGCTTCGCGCACGCTGACCCCATCCAGGGTCGGGATGCCGCTGTCGCGTTGCCGTGCCGCACTGGCGTATTCGCGCGCATTCAACGTGGCGATCTGGCTGACCGCGCAGTGCTGCTGGCCCGAGCGCACGTATGCCGGCGCACCGTTGCAGACCCAGCCGTGCGCCGCCAGCAGGCTCGCATCGGCTTGCGCGGCCAGTTGCGGGCAGTCCTGCGCCAGGCTGATGCGGAACAGCCGCCCGCCCTGTTCGGCCACTGCCAGCGTGCGCGGATCGGCTTGATGCAGCTCCGTCACCTTGCGCGCATCCAGGCACTCGGCGTTCGGTGCGGCAGGGCGCAGCGGCTCGGCCGCTGCGGTGGAGGACGCGTAACCGAATAGCGTGCTGCCGAGCAGAACCGCAGTGAGTAAACGCATCACGCACATCCTTGGCAATGAGGGATGTCCGCATCATCTGCCAAGCAGGTCGCGCTGACAATCGCAGCAACGCGCGTCGGGTCGCGGCGCTCAACAACACCGGGCGGGCCGCCAGCGCTCGGCACCGCCAGCGCATACGAGTGCATGCCGATGCCGGGCTGCACGCATGTGCGCGCGCAACCTCACGCGCGTCTTTCACTTTGCTGCCGCAATAACGCAGCGCAGCCTGCGCTCAGGGCGCCTCGGGCGGATCCGAATCCAGCACCTGCAACTTGCCGCCGGTGGTTTCGGGAAGGATGCGTTGGTCGGTGGCCACCAGCACCACACCAGGCGTCAGCAGCGGCAGCAGGCCGGCCAGGAATGCCGGCGGCACCTGCAGCCGCGCGATGGTGTCGGCATCCAGCGGCTGTCCTGCCGCGGCGCTGCTGCCGGGGATGCCGATGCGCATCCAGTTGGGCATGCGTTGACCGGGCAAGCCGGGCACTTCGCCAGGCAGGAAGCCCTGGCCGACGATGAACGCCTGAGTGCCCAGCGGCGCGGCGCCGGTCTGCGCGCGCAATGCCACTTGCGCGCGTCCGATTTCCACGCCGTTGCGATACACCACCAGTTGCTGATCGCTGCTGCTGACCAGCATCGAGATCGGGCCGGTGGGTGCCAGCGCCGGCTGCCATGCAAAGCTCTGGCCGTTGGGCAGCGGCAGCAATGCCCGCTGCGCACCGGTGGTCGGGTCGATCGGGCTGAGTGCACGGGGATGCACCACCGCGTCCGCATCCACGCCGGCCTGCGCGACCACCACCACCATGCCCATGTTGGAATTGTCGAACAGCAGCCGTGCGAATTCCGACGGCAGATGCACGCAGCCATGCGATTCCGGGTAACCGGGCAGGCCGCCTGCGTGCAGGGCCACGCCGTCCCAGGTCAGGCGTTGCTGATAGGGCATGGGCGCGGCGTTGTAGAGGTTGGAGCGGTGGTCCTTGTCCTTCTGCAGGATGGTGAACACACCGGTCGGTGTCTCGTGCCCGGGCTTGCCGGAGCTGATGGTGGAAACGCCGATCAGGATGCCGTTGCGATACGCATACGCGCGTTGCTCGGTGAGGCTGACGATCACCGCCATTGGCCCCCAGCCCTTGCTGACGCCGCCCCAGATCCATTCGCCCGGCTTGAGGTCGGCCGGCGCCGTTTCGGCAGGGCTGGACTGGCGCGCGCCCCAGAACGGCACCGCAAGCGCTGGCCCGCAGAACAGCAGCGTGCAAAAAACAATGGCAGTGAGCAGGGGCCGCATCGGGATTCCAGAGAGCAGTGTCGGCACGATCCTAGCGGGGCCGGGTGTACGCGTCATGTGGTCGCTACCGGGAGGGTTACGTTGCGAAGGCATCCGCGTTGCGAGGGGGCGTGCGGTGTACGCGTTTGCGTATTCGCCGAGCCTGGGGCGAACACACGCACAAGCGCCTGGCCTTGCGCGCCGGTTCAACGATTGACTTGGCAGATGCACGAGGACCGCCGCATTGCGCGGGCGATCGGGCAAGGGATGCGTATCGCGCTTGCACGAAATACCGGGCCGGCGACGTGCCCAGGTCCAACGTGCGCGTGCGGACCGGTCGATCCGATACGGCAGCTGCGCTCGCTTGATGCCGAGCGCAGCCGCTGTGTCGGCGAGACCTGGAGCGACTGACAAAATCTAACGATCAATCGTCAGGTGAGCGCGGACGGCGCGCAGCAACCGGAATGTACGCGTGGTACATCCCGATTCCGGACATCGGTCGCGCCTGCCTGGCGGTGAGCGCAGGCGTCTTGCAGCCGCGCTCAGTTCGGCAGGGCGGGGTAGTCGGTGTAGCCCTTGGCACCACCGCCGTACAGGGTGGCCTGGTCGAGCTCGGCCAACGGGGCGTTCTCGCGCAGGCGACGCACCAGATCCGGGTTGGCGATGAACGGCCGGCCAAAGGCGATCGCATCGGCGTAACCGCTGTGGATGGCGTGGTCGGACAGCGCCTTGTCGTAGCTGTTGTTGGCGATCCAGGCGCCGTCGAACTTTGCGCGCAGCGCGGCATAGTCGAAGGCGACGTTGTCGCGCGCACCGCCGGTTGCGCCTTCGATCACGTGCACGAAGGCCAGCCCGCCGATCAGGTTGAGACGCTCCACCGCACGTTCGAACAGCGGCTGCGGATCGGAGTCATGCATGCCGTACACCGGCGTGACCGGCGACAGCCGAACACCGGTGCGTTCGGCGCCGATCTCGTCGGCGATCGCCTGCACCACTTCGGTCAGCAGGCGGGTGCGATTTTCGATGTCGCCGCCGTACGCATCGGTGCGCTGGTTGGAGCCGTCACGCAGGAACTGGTCGAGCAGGTAGCCATTGGCCGCATGCACTTCCACGCCGTCGAAGCCGGCATCGATGGCGTTGCGCGCGGCGATGCGGTAGTCCTCGATCAGGGCGGGGATTTCGTCCAGCGCCAGCGCGCGCGGCTCGGAGACATCTTGGAAGCCGTCCTTGGTGTAGGTCTTGCCTTCGGCGCGGATGGCGCTGGGCGCCACCGGCGATTCGCCCGGCGGCAGCACGCTGGTGTGCGAGACGCGGCCCACATGCCACAGCTGCAGCACGATCTTGCCGCCACGGCGATGCACTTCATCGGTGACCGCACGCCAGCCCTGGACCTGCTCGGCGGTGTGAATGCCGGGCGTATCCAGGTAGCCCTGACCCAGCGGGCTGATCTGCGTGCCTTCGGCCACGATCAGGCCGGCACTGGCGCGTTGGCCGTAGTACTCGGCGGCGAGCGGCGAGGGCACCTGCCCGGCGACGGCGCGATTGCGCGTCAGCGGCGCCATGATCACGCGGTTGGCAAGATCCAGTGCGCCCAGGCGCACGGCGGAAAACAAAGGGGACTCGGTGGATTTGGACATCAGCAACCAATTGGGTGTGGATCACGCGCCAGGCGCGACACCGCGCCGATCGCGAGTGCCCCCTAGCGATGGTGGCGAAGCAGCGCCGATTCGAGCGATAGCGATAGGACACTGCGTCTCCTGGCGCGTCGAAAGCGGCCAGACTGTGACGTGCCGGGGCCTGGCGCTGAATCGCAGCAGACGCCGCGCTTCCGTCGATTGCTGCGTTGCACAATAATAAGCCGCCCCGTCATCCTGGAGTCGGGCATGTCCGATACCGATCTTTCAACGCCGCCCGTGTCACGGCGCGACTACGTGCTGATCCTGTTTGCGTTGGCGATGGGCGGCTTTGCGATCGGCATCAGCGAATTCTCCACCATGGGCCTGATGACCCAGATCGCGCAGGGCCTGCAGATCAGCGAGCCGCAGGTTGGCCACGTGATCAGCGCCTATGCGCTGGGTGTGGTGGTCGGTGCGCCGTTGCTGGCGATTATTGGCGCGCGCTGGCCGCGGCGCACCTTGTTGCTGCTGCTGATGGTGTTATACGCGCTGGGCAATCTGGCCAGCGCCTTGGCGCCGAGCTATCACACGATGTTGCTGTGCCGTTTCATCGCCGGCTTGCCGCATGGCGCGTACTTCGGCGTTGCTTCATTGGTGGCCGCGTCGATCAGCCCGCCCAACCAACGCGCCACTGCGGTGGGCCGGGTATTGCTGGGCCTGAGCATTGCCTTGCTGGTCGGCAATCCGTTGGCGACCTGGCTGGGTCAGATCGTGAGTTGGCGGTGGGCCTACGCGGCGGTGTCGGTGCTTGCGCTGTGCACGGTTGCGGCAGTGGCGGCGCGCCTGCCGCCCGCGCCGGACGAGCCGCGGCAACAGCCGCTGCGTGAGCTGCGCGCGTTCAATCAGCCGCAGGTATGGCTGGCCCTGGCGATCGGCGCGGTGGGTTTTTCCGGCATGTTCTGCGTCTTCAGTTATCTGGCGCCCACCCTGACCGCGGTGACCGGCGTGGAGCCGGCGCGGATCCCGCTGGCGATGGTGGCGTTCGGGGTCGGCGGCGTGCTCGGCAGCATCCTGGGCGGCTGGCTGTTCGACCGCATGCAGTTCCGCGCGGTGCCGGTATTGCTGGTGTGGTCGGTGGTGGTGATGCTGACCTTTCCGTTGGCTGCGCAGTCGGGCCTGTGGGTGTTTGTGTCCATCGTGGCGGTCGGCACCATGGGCGCACTGGCACCTGCGCTGCAGACGCGCCTGATGGATGTGGCCGCGGAGGCGCAGACCCTGGCAGCGGCGTCCAACCATGCCGCATTCAATACCGCCAATGCGCTGGGCCCGTGGCTGGGCGGTATGGCGATCACCGCCGGGTGGGGCTGGACCTCAACCGGCTACGTGGGCGCGGCCACTGCGCTGGGCGGCTTGCTGGTGTATGCGCTGGCGGTCTGGCAGGAGCGCCGCCAGCGCGCGTCGCTGGCAAGCTGCTGAGGCGCTGCCGGCCTGCACTGCCTGCTGCAGTTGGAGTGATGAGTGGCAGAGCTGGCAGATGGCGTGCTGGCCGCGACGTTGGTCACTGCAGGACGCAAGGCCATATCCACGGCCAACTCACGAGCGCACGTCGAGACTGCATGCTCCACTGCAAGCGGACCGTACAGCGCCATGACCGAACACACGCCACCGCCCCGGAAGCGCGGCAAGCCCAAGGGTAAATCCGCCTCCACGCCGCTGACCGCAAGCTAAAAAGCCGCTGCCAAGCAGCGCGCCGAGGAGGCCGGTCGCCCCTATCCCAACCTGGTCGACAATATGTGGGCGAGCCGGCAGCCAAGGTAGGTTTGACCTGCTCTTGGCATCGATGAATCGCCATTCATTGCCTGCATGATCGCGTGAGGACAATCACCACATCACTCACATGTCGATTATGTGTGTCCCGCCAAGCTAAGGCCGTACACAACGCCAAGGCATGCAATCAGCACATCGATTGCCTCATCCCCGAAAGCCAGCGCAGACGCATCCACCAACCGCGCAGCGCTGGCCTATCGCAACCAGGAGCGACACATGAGCATTCAGAGCAAGACCGAGCATAGCCTCAACGACCTCATCGCCATTTCCCGCGACGGCAAGGACTTCTACGAAGAAGCGGCTGCCAAGGTGGGCGATGCGGAACTTGCAACGCTGTTCCGCCGCATCGCCGGCGTGAAGTCCGACATCGTCAGCAATCTGAGCAGTGTGGTTGCATCGGTCGGTGGCAAGCCGGAAACCAGCGGCACCATGGTCGGCAGCATGCAGCAGTTCTACGGCAAGGTGCGCGCTACGCTGGGCGATACCAAGTACGGCTACGTTGCCGAGCTGGAAGAGTCCGAAGATCGCCTGTTGAAGGCGTTCGACGAAACCATCGCCGACCAGGATACCCCGGCCGCTGCGCGCGACGCCGCACTGCGTCTGTTGCCGGAAGTGCGCGCATGTCACGACGTGATGCGTAACCGCAAGCATGCGATGAAGAACGCCGCGTAAGCTGCGTGCGTGACCCAGGCGCATCCAGGTGATGCAGCTTGCGGAGTGAACCGATAAAGGCGGAAACGGGCAGCGCAAGCTGCCCGTTTCTTTTTGTGTCGCGAGTGGTCAATGCTGCGCGGTTGTTGTTCCACGCATTGCACGCGTTCCACGTTTTTGCATTGGCATTGAATGCGTGTCACGCATGCATCTGGTCTGCTAGTATCCGCCGCCCTTCTTCCCGGCAGGTCCGCGTACGCGGTCGTGGAATCAGCCCATGCAACAGCAGTTCCTGTACCTGTCCTCGGCCGAGGCGCAGTTGTCGCTCGGCCTCGGTGAGGAGAAGACCACCGAGCGCCTGTTCTTTGCGGTGATGGCCGATGCGGCCACCGGTCAACGCGCTGCGGCGATCGCCGATGGGCTGCTGCACAATGGTCATGTCGATGGCAAGCCGCTGGCGCGCGAGCGCTTGCATGTGACCCTGCATCATCTGGGCGATTACGCTGGCGGCTTGCCGCCTTCGCTGGTGAGCCGCGCCAGTCAGGCAGCCGAGCGCGTGGTGTTGGACGCGTTCGAAGTGGAGTTCGATCGGGTCGGCACCTTCGGCGGCCGGCGCTCGCAGCTGCCATGCGTGCTGCGTGGCGAAGACAAGGTGCGCGGGCTGTACGAACTGCAGGGCGCGCTGGGCCGGCAGCTGGCGCATGCGGGCATTGCCGGCGACGCGCAGTACACGCCGCATATGACGCTGCTGTATTGCAACCAGTCATTGCCGCAACGGCGCTGCGATGCGCTGGCGTGGACGGTGCGCGAGTTCGCGCTGGTGCGCAGCTTCCTGGGCCAGTCGCGTTACCAGATCGAAGGGCAGTGGGCGCTGCGCTGATGTGCAGGCAGATGCGTACGCGGTAGCCTGCGTGCATGGATGCCACCACCACACCACTGCCACTGCAGCCCGAGCACCTGGCCGCGCTCGAACAGGCCTATGCCACGCCACCGCGCGCCTATCACCACTTCGGCCATGTGCGTGCGCTGCTGCAGCACTACGCCGAGGTCGCCGCCGGGCCGGGTTGGCAGCAGCCGGTCGAGGTCTGGCTGGCGGTACTGTTTCACGATGCGGTGTATCAGCCCGGGCGCAGCGACAACGAGGCAGAATCCGCCAACTGGGCGGTGGACTGCATCCCGCGCTGGTGGCCGCAGGCATCGGTGGATCTGCAGCGCGTGCAGCGCCTGATTCTGCTCACCGCACGCCACGGACAACTGCAGCCGGCGGACGTGGACGCCGAAGCGGCGTTGTTCCTGGACTGCGACATGGCGATCCTGGCCGCACCGGCAGCGGTGTTCGATGCGTATGACGAGGGCATTGCCGCCGAATACCGTGGGCATGTCCCCAGCCTGCTGTTCCGGCTCAACCGCAGGCGCTTTCTGGCCGGCCTGCTCGAGCGTCCGCGCATCTTCCTGAGCGACTACTTCCATGCGCGCTGCGACGCTGCGGCGCGGGCCAATCTGCGCCGGCGACTGGGGCGCTGACCTGGCACGCTGCGCGCTGTGGTTCATCCAGGCGCAGCCATGGCGCACGCTACAATGCGCGCATGCACGACCGCGCAGCTTCCGATCACGATCCACGCCCGCAGCCGCCCGAGCCGCCTGCGCCCAACGAGTGCTGCGAAAGCGGTTGCCCGCTGTGCGTGCACGATCTTTACGCGGAAGACCTGGCGCGCTACCGGCAGGCCTTGGCCGCCTGGGAAGCGCGTCAGCGAGCACATGCGCGATAAGCGAAGCGCCGCGCTTCGCGTGGCCGCCTGGAACGATTATCTTTGAACCACTTTTCCCGATGGTGCGACATGCGACGACTTGAGATGTGGAGCGCGCTCTGCGGCGCGGCGGTGTTGACGCTATCGGGCATGGCGGCTGCGCAGACCACGCAGCCAGTGAGCCACGGCCGCTTCGAGCAGGTACCGGTGCTGATGCCCAAGGGCGAGCCGCAGCGCGTGGTGATCTGGCTGACTGGCACCGGCAACAACGTCAAGCGCCAGACCCAGGCAGAAAGCCTGCGCGCCGATGGCGCGATGGTGGCGATGGTGGATACCGCGCATCTTTACGCGGTGCTGCGCAAGGCCGGCGGTACCTGCGCGTTCTCGGTCGGCGATGTGGAAAATTTCTCGCGCTACGTGCAGGCCTTCTACCACATTCCCACCTACCGCCTGCCGCTGCTGGTCGGCGACGGCGAGGGGGCTGCGCTGGCCTATGCGATCGCGGCGCAAGCCAAACCGCATGTGCTGGCCGGCGTGCTGACCGACGGGCTCTGCCCGGCGACGGTGTCCGACCAGGCGATCTGTCAGCCGGGCGTGCGCCCGGGCAGCAGCACGCTGCTGCCGGTGCCGTTGCAGATTCCCTGGGTGCTTGCCGGCAGCCAGGACAAGCGTTGCCCGGCCGCGGCCGAAGACGGCTTCCTCAAGCAGGTGCCGCAGGCACGCACGTTCACGCGTTCGGCGCAGGGCGACATTCTGCCGGGCCTGCGCGCAGCGGCACGTTCGCTGGGCGAGCAGAAGGGCGTGGCACTGCCGCCACCGCCGGGCGGGCTGGAAGACCTGCCGGTGGTGCAGCTGCCGGCCAAGCCCGATGGCGACAGCGACGACGACACCTTCGTGATCTTCGTCTCCGGCGACGGTGGCTGGGCAGGTCTGGACGAAGAGGTGGCCGATGCGTTGGCCGCGCAGGGCATTCCGGTGGTCGGCCTGGATTCGCTGCGTTACTTCTGGACCGAGCGCACACCGCAGGGCTTTGCCACCGATCTGGATCGCATCGCGCGTTTCTATGCGCAGCGCTGGCAACGTCAGCGGGTAGTGCTGATCGGCTTCTCGCAGGGCGCGGACGTGTTGCCGGCCGCAATCAACAAGCTACCGGCGCAGACCAAGCAGAACCTGCGCATGACCGCGCTATTGTCGGTGGGCAAGCTGGCCGATTACGAATTCCATGTCAGCAACTGGCTGGGCTCGGACGATGAAGGCCTGCCGATCGCGCCGGAAGTGCAGCGTCTGCCCGCCGGCACCACCGTGTGCATCTACGGCCAGGACGATCAGGACGCGCTCTGCCCAAGCCTGCCGGCACAGGCCGCCAAGCGGGTCGCGCTGCCGGGTGATCACCACTTCAAGGGCGATTACGCGACCCTGGCCAAAGTGATCATGGAGCAGCTGCACGCGCTGTCGAAGCCGTAAGCGAGCGCGGCATGTCTGACCTGGTTCGGTCCAACTCCAGGCCGAACCAGGTCAACAACCCGGTCGTCACCGTTCGGTTTGGCCCCCCTGCAGCCCAGCAGGCACCTGCATTTCTTTCCGCAACCGACACCAACTGGTGGTGCTTGCGCGCGTGCCGGTGTGGGACCTTGAGCGGCATGGATGCCGCGCCAGAGCCTACACGGACATACTTGCGGCGTGTCCCACACCGGTACGCGTGCAAGCGCCGCAGCAGACCGAAGCATTCGCGCGTAAACGAAAGATGCTCTGCACAGATTGATCGGTGTGCGGAGCTGGTCGGCGGCGCGGCGCCGCATCCGGTGTCGGGACACGCCGTGAATCCATCCATGCAGGCTCGGTGGCGACATCCATGTCGCCACACGGTCCCGCCCCCGGACGCGGCACCACGCTCCCAGCGTTGCCACTGCTGATCGGCAAGCAATGCTTCAAGCACGTGTTGATGCCTGCGGACTTCGTGGCCGATGTAATCGGCAAGCCATCTACCTGCTGTCATGGCGCCAAAAAGTGGTGACGTTCCGAAGGATCTGCAGCGCCAACACGCCCTTCGCATTTCTTTCCGCAACCGACAACAACCGGTGGTGCTTGCGCGGGTGCCGGCGTGGGACCTTGAGCGGCATGGATGCCGCGCCAGAGCCTACATGGACGTACTTGCGGCGTGTCCCACGCCGGTACGCGTGCAAGCGCCCGCAGTAGACCGAAGCATTCGCGTGGGACCCCAGATGTCGTGCGCAAGATTGATCGGTGTGCGAAGTCGGTCGGCGGCGCGGCGCCGCATCCAGTGTCGGGACACGCCGTGAATCCATCCATGCAGGCTCGGTGGCAACATCCATGTCGCCACATGGTCACGCCCCCGGACGCGGCACCACGCGCCCAGCGTTGCCACTGCCGATCGGCAAGCAATGCCTTCAGGCACACGTGCAAGCGCCCGCAGCAGAGCGAGGCATTCGCGTAAAACCGCAGGTATCGAGCGGCCTTACTCCTGCCGGCCCGGATCCGCCGAGATCAATCGGGTGACATCCAGTAGTGCCGCCGGCAGATGCATGCCACCGGGCGCGACCAGATAGCGCGGGCGCCAGGTCGGGGCGAACTTCGACTTGAAGCGGCGCAGGCCGCTGAAGCCATAGAAACGCTCGCCATGACGTGCGACCAGGCTGGCGAAGCGATTCCAGCGGCCGGCCAGGCGATGCTCGGCCAGGCCCGACAGCGGTGCCATGCCCAGCGAGAAGCGCGTATAGCCATTGGCTTGCCCCCACAGGAACAGCTCGATGAACAGGAAATCCATCGTGCCCTTGGGTGCCTGCGCGCTGTGCCGCATCAGGTCCACCGACAGCTCGCCACCGGCCGGCGCCCACCACACATTGGCGAAGGCCACGATTTCGCCTTCCGCCTCGGCCACTGCCACCGGGAAGCGGCGCAGATAATCCGCATCGAAGCTGCCCAGCGAGAAGCCCTTCTCTTCGCCGGACTTTTCTTCCAGCCATTGCTCGGACACTTCGGACAGGCGCGGCAGTACTGCGTCCACCTGTTCGGGCTGCAGCATGCGGAAGGTCAGGCCGCCGCGCTTGCCGCGGTTCCAGGCCTGGCGCAGATCGGCGCGGTCGCGGCCTTCCAGGGTGAAGCCTTCCAGCGGCACGATCGCCTCTTCGCCCAGTTTGACCAGGGTCAGGCCCATGTCGAGATAGGTCTGCCAGTATTTTTCGCCGACCTGGTAGAACACCGGGCGCAGGCCCATATGGTCGGCCTCCTCGCGGAAGCGCCAGATCAGGGCGCGCGCGACCTCCGGTGGGCCGACCGGGTCGCCCATCGAGATCAGCGAGCCACCGTAACGCTGCATCATCACAAACCCGCGGCCCTGCTCGTCGAGCAGGAAGGCCTTGTCGCCGGTCAGCGCCAGACAGGCCTGGGTGTCGGTGCTGATGGCCAGGATCGGCGCCAGCGTCTGCAGGGTCTGCGCATCGGCGGACGGCATCGGGCGGCGGCCGCCACGCAGCAGGCGCGCCATGCCGAACACGATCACGCCCACGCACAGGATCAGCGCCGCGCGCAGCGCACGCGGTGCATTGGCCGAGGTGGCGAATTCCCACCACAGGTCGTTGCTGTATTCGACGTGGCTGTAGACGAAGAACAGCAGCCAGAACGTGGCCACCAGCACCAGGCCGAGGTTGCTCAGCCAGCGCCACGACCAGGCTTCGTCCAGTAGCGCGCCCTGGCGGTAGAACTCGCGGCGTGCCGCCCACAGCGCCACTGCGGCCAGTGCCGCCGACAACGACACCGAGATATGGCTGCCGCGCAACAGCGACAGCGGCGGCAGCAGGATGCACACGCCCAGCGCGAGCACCCAGGCCGCATGGCTGCGGCGTTGCAGGCCCTGGCCGATCAGCAGCAGCACCATGCCGCCCAGGCTGACCAGCAGATGCGAGGTTTCGATCAGCGGCAGCGGCGCCACTTCCTGGCGCGCGCGCGGAGTGGGCAAGGTGCCGTCGATGACCAGCGCGGCGCCCACCGCAAACACCGCCAACGCCAGGATCTGCGGCAACCACGGGCGCAAGGCCTTCCATACCGTGCGTGCGGTGCTGGCGCTGGCACGCACCGGTGCGCCCAGGCCGGAGGCTGCCGCCATCGCCACCGAGATCAGCAGCGGCACGATGTAGTAGGTGACCCGGTAGGCCAGCGCGGCGGCCAGCACCGCGGCGGGGGTGACATGCGGCAGCAGCTTGAGCAGGCTCCACTCGAACACGCCCAGGCCGGCCGGCACCGTGGAGATCAGCCCGGCGACCACCGCCACCAGCCAGATGCCGATAAACCCGAAGTAGCCGGTGCCTGGGTCCGGCGGCAGCAGCACGTAGAACGCGGCGGCCGCCAGGCCCAGCTCGACCACGCTCAGCGCGGTCACGCCCAGCACCGTGGTGCGGTCGGGCAGCCAGAAGCGATGACTGCGGATCCCGAATTCGCGGCCCTGTCTGCCGACCAGCCCCAGCATCGCGACGTAGCCGACCAGCAAGGCGATACCGGCGATGCGGATGCCTTCTGCGGTGATCGGCAAGGCACGTGCAGCCGCTTCCGGTTCCAGCAGCAGCGCCAGGCCAAGCAACACCCAGGCGCCGAAGACGAAGCCCAGCGTGCTCATCAGCACCACCTGGCCGATCTCGGCCAGGGTCAGCCCGACGCTGCCATAGCCGCGCAGGCGGACCGCGCCGCCGGTCAGGGCGGCAAAGCCCAGCGTCTGCCCCACCGCATGCGCCATGAAGGCGGTGATGCCCACGCGCGCCGGATGCAGCCGCTTGCCGGTGCGCTTGAGCCCGACCCAGTCAAAGCCCACCAGGCAGGCGTAGCTGCTCAAGCCCAGCAACAGGGTGAGCGCGATCTGGCCGGCACCCAGGGCGCGGAAGGCCTGGCGGATCTGCCGATAGCCATGGTCGGTGAATTGCCCCGACAGCGCGTGCAGCGCCATTGCCAGGATTGCCAGGCTGATGATCACCGGCAAGGCGCGGCGCCACCCGCTGGCCGGCGCTTGGGAAGACACGGAGGTATCCGTCATGAGGGAAACGGGATCTGCTGAAGGGGAAGAAGGGCACATGCACGGTGCGTGCCGCGCGGGCGGTTGCTCTGCATGGGACGGTCGGTGTCAAGGTACATGCAGGGTGATCGCACGGATGCCGAATGAGGTGAACGCAGGGTTCGGTCGCGCCGACAGGTGTCGGCTCAGGACGGCCGCGCGCATCATAGGGCATCGCCGCGCCCGCGTGCCGCAGGAGACCGACATGGACACGATGACCGTTGCAACACAGACAGGCTGCTGATGGAAGATCAACACAACAGCGGCACTGTGATGCCACCCAGGTCGGCCTGCCCGCCACGCTGGGCCGGGCAGGCCGGCGCAGTCGCCGCCTGCATGGGCCTGGCCTTCATCGCCTTGATCCTGCTGCTGCAATCGCTGCGCGGCGATCTGGACTGGATCGACGCACAGCTGAGCGCGTATCTGCACGGTGCCTACGGCCTGCTGCTGCGCACGGCGTATTGCGTGCTGGCTGCGGCGATGGCGTGGATGGCGCTGGGCCTGCATGCGGCACTTGCACCGCCCGCGCGCAGCCGCGCCGTGGTGGGGCTGTTCTGGGCGGCGGCGGTGGGCCTGTGCATGGTGTCGATCGGCGATAGCTGGATGCCGGAGCTGGCGCCCGACGCGGCCGTGGCAGTGCACCTGCTCTCGGCCGACATGACGTTTCTGTGCGTGATCGCGGCGGTATTGCTGCAGTCCTGGTACTTCCGCCGCGACCGGATGTGGCAACGCCACTTCGCCACCGCGTTCGGCCTGGGGCTGTGCGCATTTGCGGTGTTGCTGTTCCACGTCACGGTCACCGGCGCGCCGCTGGGCATCAGCCAGAAGAGCGCCATCGTGTTGATCGTGGCCTGGATGGTGCGGGTGGGGGCGTGGTTGGCGCAGCACGTGCGCGCCGGGGCTGCACGTTTGCCGCATTCGCGGGACAATGCCCGGGTCAATCAACCGTAGGAAGTCTGAAAATGCTGCAGCGATTCGATGCGGGTCCGCGGATGTCGGAAATGACCGTCCATGGCGGCGTGTGCTACCTGGCAGGCCAGATTGCCGAAGACACCAGCCAAGACATCACCGGGCAGACCCGCCAGGTGCTGGGCGAAATCGACAAGCTGCTCGCGCAGGCGGCCAGCGACAAGACCAAGATCCTGCGTGCGGAAATCTTCCTGGCCGACATCGCCGATTTCGACGGCATGAACAAGGCCTGGGACGAATGGGTGCCGCACGGCTTCACCCCGGCGCGGGCCACGGTCGAAGCCAGACTGGCGCGGCCGGAATGGAAGGTGGAAATCGTGATCACCGCTGCGGCGAGCTGATCGCAGCGCGGCGCGCGGCTCGATCGCGCGCCGACGTCGCGTCATCTGCGCGTATGCGCTCGAACATGCAGCGCAGCGTTGGTGGACGACAGCGGCGAAGAACCGCTCACACGTTTGCTTGGCAGGACCGCCAGCGCGCTTGTCGGCGCACCCCATGAGTGGAACGCCGACATGTCGCGCTTCACTCACGCGGGCCGCCTCGTCGTTTCGATGCGCGCGCGTGCGTAATCAGCGTTTGACGAAGCGGTAATGCGCCACGCTCCATTCGCGGCCCTGGTCGTAACCGAACAGCTCGGCGCAGGCCAGCCAGAACATCCGCCAGCGCTGCCACCAGCGCTGCGCATCGTCGCCATAGGTCTGCCGCAGTAGCGGCATGATCTGCTCGCGGTGGCGGTCCTGGTTTTCCAGCCAGGCGTTGGCGGTTTTTTCGTAATGCTCGCCCGATAGCACCCAGCGCTGTTCGATGACCACGTCCTGCTGGAAATGCAGCAGGGTATCGGCCGCCGGCATCAACCCGCCGGTGAAGAAATGCCGTCCCATCCAGTTGTCTTCGCCGGCCACTTCGAACGGGTAGGCCAGGTCGCGGTGGCAGAAGATATGCACGAACAGCTTGCCACCTGGCGCCAGCCAGCTGCCGACGCGCGCCAGCAGCTCGCGGTAGTTGCGCATGTGTTCGAACATCTCCACCGACACCACGCGGTCGAAGTTGCCCGGCGGCAGCGCCAGCGCGTTGACGTCGGCGGTGATGACTTGCACGTTGCTCAATCCGCGCACCCGGCATTGCTCCAGGATGTGCGCGCGCTGCGGACGCGAGTTGGACACCGCGGTGATGGTGGCGCCGGGATAGCGCTCGGCCATCCACAAGGTCAGCGAGCCCCAACCGCAGCCCAGCTCCAGAATGCGTTGGCCATCGGCCAGTTCGGCGCGCTCGCCGTACAGCGCCAGCATGCGTTCTTCGGCCGCATCCAGATCCGGCGTGGTGGCGTCCCAGTAGCAGCTGCTGTACTTGAGCCGGCGACCCAGGCACAGGGTGAAGAACTGCGGCGGCAATTCGTAGTGCTGGCGATTGGCGGCATCGGTTTCGATCGCGATGGCGCTGGCACGCAGGCTGTCGATGAAGGCGCGTTGGCGCTCGCCGCTGGCGTCGGCACCGCCGGTACGCTCATCGCGCAGACGTTGCGCACACAGCCGGCGGATGCCGTAACGCAGTGCGGCGTCGGGGAGCACGCCGGATTCCGCCAGCCGGGTGGCGAAGGATTCTTCGGGCAGCGAGGAGGGCGGGATGGTGACAGTGGACATACGACTCTCCAGGCTACTCAGGACGAAGGGGGAAGTGGGAAAAACGCGCTGGTGCTGCGCTGGTATTGCGCGTAGTCCTCACCACGCGAGCGCAGCGCCTGCTGCTCGGTGTAGGGAATGCCGGTAAAGCGATACAGGAATACGAACATCACCACCGGCCCGAGCGCAGCCAGGGCAAGCGGCCACGGCCCGGCACCGACGGCCAGCGCCAGATAGGCGAACCAGTGCACGAACTCGAAGAAGTAGTTGGGATGGCGCGAATACCGCCACAACCCGCTGCGGCAGGTGACGCCGCGATTGGCCGGGTTGGCCTTGTGCGCAGACAGCTGGCGGTCGGCCAGGGCTTCGCCACCGACCGCGATCAACCACACCGCAATCGCCAGCGTGCTCCACGCGCTCCAGGCCGGAGTCGGATTGCTGGCAGCGGCCAGAAACGGCACACAAAACAGCACCACGACCACCGCCTGCGCCAGGAAGAAGCCCAGGAATTTGCGTTGGTCGCCGTTCCAGTGCTCGCGCAGGGCGCGATAACGGCCATCTTCGTGCGGGTCGCCGAACACGCGCACGCCCAGATGCAACGCCAGGCGCGCGCCCCAGACACCGCCGAGCACGCCGACCAGCACGCGCGGCAGCAGCGCGCCATCGGACATCCACGCGCAATACGGCGCCGCCACCGCCAGGCACGCGGCCCACAGCACGTCGACCGGGCCGGCATTGCCGCTGCGGCGTTGCCACAGCCAGCCGACCACCATCACCACGCTCGCAAACACGCCCACATGCAGCAGCGGCCAGGCATTCATTGCAGTTCTCCCCTCAGGTGTTCAGGCGATGGTCGCGCGAGGCGGCGTGCATACAGCGACAACAGACCGCAGGCCACGCCCCAGCCGATGCCGACCGCGACCGCCGCATGCAGCTGCGGCGGCTGGAATTGCACCGCCTGCCAGCTGCGTTGCGCCAACCAGTACGAAAACGGCCCGAAGATCGCGCCCAGCAGCACCGCCAGCCACGGCCGCTGCATCACCGACGCCAGCGAATGATTGAGCGTGAGCGCAAAGCCCAGCCACAACGCCAGGATCCAGGCCGGCGCCAGCGAGGTGCCCGGCCACGGTGCGGCATAACGCACCCAGCCTGCGGCGGCCAGCGTGGTGTCCAGCAGCAAGCCCAGCGACAGCGCGGCGACCAGCAATTGCAGATCGCCCGGCGCACGCCGCGACGGCCACAGCTGATACAGCGCGAACAGCGCCAGCACCAGCAGGGTGGGCCAGATGCGCGCGTGCGCAGCGGCGCTGACGGCCACCAGCCACAGCACCTGCAGGCCCAGATAGTTGCCGAGCTGCTTCATGCGTCAACGGGAAGGCCGGGCACGAACTGCGGCGGGCGTGCGCCCGGCTTGCTCAGCCATAGATGCACATCGCCGATCGAGCGTTCCAGGAAACCGGCTTCGCAATAGGCCAGATAGAACTCCCACATGCGGATGAAACGCTCGTCGTAGCCGAGCGCGCGCACCTGCGGCAGCTGCGCCATGAAGCGCTGCCGCCAGGCGCGCAGCGTCAACGCGTAGCTCGGCCCGATGTCTTCCAGGTTGAACAGGCGCAGGTCGCTGGCGCGTGCGATTGCGCCGGTCATCGCCGCCACCGACGGAATGAAGCTGCCGGGGAAGATGTGCCGCTTGATGAAGTCCACCGAGCGCAACGCCTGCGCATAGCGATGGTCTTCGATGGTGATGGCCTGGATCAGCGCCTCGCCATCGTCGGCCAGCAGGCTGCCGACCTTGGCGAAATAGGTGTCCAGATATTGATGGCCGATCGCCTCGATCATCTCGATCGACACCACCCGGTCGTAGCGCCCGTCCAGATCGCGATAGTCGCGCAACAACACGGTGACCCGGTCGCTCAGGCCGGCCGCGGCGATGCGCTGGGTCGCCAGTTCGAACTGCTCGCGCGAGATGGTGGTGGTGGTGACGCGGCAGCCATGCTCGCGTGCGGCGTGCAGCGCAAAGCCACCCCAGCCGGTGCCGATTTCCACCACATGGTGTTGCGGGCCGAGCCGCAGTTTCTGGCAGATGCGTTCCAGCTTGCGCGTGGCTGCGCGCTCCAGTGCGGCCTCGCCCTGGGCTTCTTCGCCCTCGACGAAGATCGCCGAGGAATACATCAGGTTCTCGTCCAGGAACAGGCGGAACAACGGGTTGCCCAGATCGTAATGCGCGGCGATGTTGCGCCGGCTGCCGCTGCGGGTATTGCGTGCGAACGCATGCAGGCTGCGCATCGCCCAGCCGCCCAGCCGCGCGGTACCGGTCTCCATCGCATCCAGACGCTCGCGATTGCGCAGCAGCAGGCGCATCAATGCGACCAGATCGTCGCACTGCCATTGCCCGTCCATGTACGACTCGCCGGCACCGACGCTGCCGTTGAGCGCGGCCTGGCGATAGAAGCCGGGGTCGATGACGCGCAACTGCATCTGCAGCGCATCCGCACCAGTGGCGTTGCCGAGGGTGGTGACGCCATCGGCTTCGTGCAGCTGCAACTGTCCATCGTGCAGCTCGCCGAGCGTGGCCAGCAGGCGCTTGCGCAATAGGCGGTCCGTCCAGGAAGCCGCGCGCGGCGCAGCGGTGTCGGGCAGGGACGTGGCGTTCATCGGGGTTCTCGCACAGGCGGATGAGGGTGATCGTGGACGGGGTTGCCGCGCAGCCACAGGCGCAGGGCCTGCCAGTGGATGGCCAGCACTACCTGCACGCTCATCAAGGGGTAGGCCAGCAGCGTGCGCGCCAGGGTGCGTGCGTTGAGCGGCTGGCGCTGTAGGACCAGGGTGGCATCGAAGCGGCGCGCGCCGCGCTCGCTGCCTGCGCCACCGGCGTCAGGATGAGCGGCCGGCGTATCGCCGCCGGGTGTATCCAGCACCTGCATATGCACGCGCAATTGTGCATCCGGCACGCTGAAACGCCAGTCGTACTGATGCTGCATGCCCATGAACGGCGAGACGTGGAAGCGCTTGTCGAAGCGCCAGGCATGCACGTCGCGATGCGTGCGCGCCTGCGCGACCGGCAGCACGTAGGTGTGGCGCTGCTGCCAGGGCGTATTGGTGATTTCTGCAACGATCCAGCGCAGGCCACCGTGGCGATCGAAGCAGTAGTAGAAGCTGACCGGATTGAACACATGGCCGAAGTAGCGCAGATGCGTGAGCAGGCGGATCGCGCCATCGGGGCGCTCGCCGGTCTGGGTCTGCACGCAATCGCGCACGGCTTGGTCCAGAGGAACGTTTGGATCGCCGAGATAATCGCTGCGCCGGAACTGCGCCAGGTTGGCGCGCCCCACCGACCACAGCCAACGGCGGGCAAACACCGCATCGAGCTCGGACAGGTCCAGGTACATCAGGAACAGCCGGTAGCGGAACGCCAGCGCTCTGGGCGCAAACCGACGGTGCCGCACCCAGCCGGTGTAGATCGCGCTGCGCAGTGTGCCGGCCACGCTGCCGGCACCGCTGTCCTCGCCCGGAGGTAGCGGTACCGCATCGGGGCTGGCTTCGCGCAGCAGCTGCATCACCAGTCCACTCCCAGGCCACGGGCCACTTCCACGCCGCTGCGTAGGCCGTCTTCGTGAAAGCCGAAGCCCCATGCCGCGCCGGCAAACCAGGTGTGCTGCAGGCCCTGGATCTCGGCCTTGCGTGTCTGCGCGGCGAGCGCGGCGGCGTTCTGTACCGGGTGGCGGTAGCGCATGCGCCGCAGCACCTTGTCCGGAGCGATGTCGTGGTCGCGATTGAGACTGACGATGAACGGCTGCGGCGCTTTGATCGACTGCAGGGCGTTCATCCAGTAACTGACCGTGCACGGCGCCTGCGGGTCGGCCGGCACATGCGCATTCCACGCTGCCCAGGCGCGGCGGTCGCGCGGCAGCACGCTGGCGTCGGTGTGCAGGACGGTGTCGTTGTCCTGGTAGGTGATGCCGCCCAGGATCTGCTGCTCGGCCGCTGTGGCATCGCTGAGCAAGGCCAGGGCATCGTCGGCATGGCAGGCCAGCACCACGCTGTCGAAGTGCTCCTCGCCACGCAGGGAGCTGAGCACCACGCCGTTGGGCGCGCGCCGGATCGCATGCACCGGCGTGGACAGGCGCTCGAGCACCTGCCAGCGCCGACGCAGCGCACGGACGTAGCTGTTGGAGCCGCCGCGCACCACCTGCCATTGCGGACGCCCGCTGAGCTGCAGCATGTGGTGATTGGCCATGAAGCCGATCAGCTGGCCCATCGGGAATTCGAGGATGCGTTGCGAGGGCGATGACCACAACGCCGAGGCCATCGGCACCAGATGCTGGTCGCGAAACGCGTCCGAGTACCCATGCCGCTGCAGATACGCGCCCAGCGTGCTGAAGCGCTCCTCGCTGTGCAGCACCGCCGGTGCCTGCCGGTAGAAGCGGCGCAGGTCGGCCAACATGCCCCAGAAGCGCGGGCTGAACAGGTTGCTGCGCTGGCAGAACAGCCCGCCCAGGCTGCCGGCGTTGTATTCGAGCCCGCTGCGCGCATCGTGCACCGAGAAGCTCATGGTGGTCGGCTGCGCGGCCACGTCCAGCTCGGCGAACATGCGCGTGAGCAGCGGATAGTGCTGCGGGTTGAACACGATGAAGCCGCTGTCCACCGCATAGCGCTGGCCGTCCAGCTGGATGTCGTGTGTATGCGTATGCCCGCCCAGATAATCGGCGGCCTCGAACAAGGTGACCTCGTAGCGGCGCGACAACAGCCACGCTGCGCCCAGGCCGGCGATTCCGCTGCCGACCACGGCAATCCTGCCCTCGCTCATCGGCTCACCCGCTCGGCACGTTGGGTGAGCGATTTCGGCATCGGCTTGAGGTCCCACACCAGGCCCACCCACGACATCGCGGTGAGCCCGTACCAGGTGAAGTCGTACTCCCACCAGCGCAGACCCTGGCGCGCGGAGCCGGGAAAGAAGTGGTGGTTGTTGTGCCAGCCTTCGCCGAAGGTGAGCAATGCCAGCAGCCAGTTGTTGCGGCTGTCGTCGCGGGTGTCGAAGCGCCGGCTGCCGAAGCGGTGCGCCAGCGAATTGATGGTGAAGGTGGCATGGAACAAGGCCACGGTGGAGATCACAAAGCCCCACACCAGCAGCTGCGTACCGTTGGTCTTCAACGCGGGCGCGGCAACCGCCAGCCAGTCGCCGAGCAGGTACAGCCCGGTCGCCAGCAGCACCGGCATCACGATGTCGAAGCGGTCCAAAAAGCGCAGCTCGGCAAAGCGACGCAGGTCGGGGATGACCTCCCAATCGGTACGGAAGTTGCGCGGGGTCAGGAACCAGCCGGTGTGGCTCCACCAGAAGCCGTGCTGCGCCGGCGAATGCGGATCGCGGCCGGTGTCGGTATGGCGGTGATGGTTGCGATGATGCGCGGCCCACCACAGCGGCCCGCGCTGCACGCAGGTGGCGCCGATGGCCGCGAACAGGAACTGCAGCACGCGCGAGGTCTTGAACGCGCGGTGCGAGAAATAACGGTGATAGAACCCGGTCAGCGCGAACATGCGTAGCGCGTACAAGGCCACCGCCATGCCGACTGCGAACCAGGACGCACCGACCCAGAACACCGCCAGGCAGGCCAGGTGCAGCGCGATGAAGGGCAGGGCGCGCAGCCAGTCGATGCGGTCTGCGCGTGCCTCGTCCAGCGGCTCGTCGGTTTGCGAATCCACCCAACGACGCAGGCTGCCGGTGCGTGCTGCGAGCCACCCGAAACGGCGGGTGTCGGCAGGCTGCGGCGGCGCGGCATGTGGGTCAAAGCCAGTACTCGGCACGCGTGGTTCTCCGTGTGTAGTCGTGACCCTTTACGGACGCCGCCGGCAAACAGATGCACCAGCCGGTTTGATCGTCGCATGCGTGCGCGCGCTTGGCGTGCCGGTGCGAACGAATCGCGCAATTGCGCACACATTCAACGGCGCACGCCAGGGTTGAGGCGGATGAGGCTGTTGCTCGGAAGCCGCCTGCGACGTGGTCGCAGGCGGCGTCAGGCGCGCCGGATCAGGGCGCCATTGCCAGTGTGCTGATGCCGCCCTTGGCCACCACGGTCCCGGTGGCAATGCCGCCCGGTGCGCCGCCTGGCGGCTCCAGCGTGACGGCCAGGATGGCCTCGTTGCTGAGCATGGGCATCAGCTGATCGGGAATCTGCGCGCGGCGTGCCCGCTGGTCGTCGAAGGTACCCATCGAATGGGCCTTGCCGTCCGGCGTGATCAGCCACAGCTCGGGCACCTTGTCGGCGGTGGCGGTGCGATCCAGCGGCGTCACCGTGATGGTGTGCTTGTCGGCATCCATCAAGGCGACATAGCCCGGGCGGCCGTCTTCGGTGGCCAGCGTGGAGGTCATCGCGATGCCGGTCGCCGGTGCGGTGGTGGTTGCAGGCGGCGTCACCGGTGTCTGTACCACCGGGCCGGTGCCCGGCGGCGGCTGCATCGCTGCCGGCGGCGTGCGCAGGTTCAGCAGCGCCAGCACGCAGACCGCGGCAGTGGCCAGGCCAGCGGCGCTTGCCCAGCGCCAGAACCGCACACTGTTCCACACCGCTGGCTTTGGCGTGCCTGACGGTGGCGTTGCCGACGGGGTGGAGGCCACCGCATGCAACGGCGTATCGAAGCCCAGCGTCTGGCGAATGCGTGCCCAGACCTGGCCGGGCGGCGTCACCGTAGCGATCTCGTCCAGCAACGGCGCCAGATGTTCCTGCCACTGCGTCACCGCCTGGGCGAACTGGCCGTCGGTGGCGACGCGTTGTTCGGCAGCCAGGCGCTGGTCGGCACTGAGCAGGCCCAGCACGTATTCGCCGGCCAGCACGTCGCGCGGCGGTTCCTGGTCAATGGGAAAGGGCGTGCTCATCGTTCCAGACATGCCTTGAGTTTGGCCAGGCCGCGGCGGATCCAGCTCTTGACCGTGCCGATCGGTGTGTCGGTGCGCGCGGCGAGTTCTTCGTAGGTAATGCCATCGAAGAACGCGGTGCGGATCAATTCGCTGCGCGGCGGCTCCAGCTCGGCCAGGCAATGATCGATGCGGCGACGCGTGCTGGCGCGCTCGGTGCGCTCCAGCGGCGAGGCATCGCCGGCGCGCAGTTCGCCGGCATCGTCCAGCGCCACGTTGCGGCGTTGCGGCGCATTGGCGCGCAGATGGTCGATGGCCTTGTTGCGCGCGATCATCGCCAGCCAGGTGAGCCCGCGTGCACGGGCGGGATCGAACTGCCCGGCCTTGTGCCAGATCAGCGTGAACACGTCCTGCAGTACCTCTTCGGCTTCGGCACGTTGCGGGATCATGCGCAGGCAGACCCCGAACAGTTTCGGCGAGGTCTGCCGGTACAGCGCTTCGAAAGCATGCCGGTCGCCGCCCGCGGTTGCGGTCAGCAGTCGTCCGGTTTCATCGTCGTCGTGGCCAGGGATGGCACTCATGCGGTCGGGCGTTGTCTGAGGTGGGGGCGATGCTACCGGACTGTGCTGACGCTGTCCTTCACTTGCGCTGAAACCACAGCAGCACTGCCGCGAGCAGCAGCAGGATCTCGACGCCTGCCAATGCCACCGTGGGTGCGGAGACCGGCCACAGGCGCGCCAGCGAGACGCTGCGGAACAGCACGATCGGCACGTAGAACGCGAGTGCGACCAGCAGGCCGGTGCGCGGTTGATCGATCCAGGCGAAGTAGCCGAACAGGAACGCCATGCCCAGCTGCAGGCCGCCATAGATGACCAGGTATTCCGATTGCCCGGCCGGCGAGAGCTGGGTGTAACCCACGGCATTGGCGGTCTTGGCCGGCGAGAGCGTGCACCAGATTGCCAGGACGACGTAGAGCACTGCGTTGATCCAGAGGTAGGCCTTGGCCATGGCGATGATCCTGTATGGGGAAGAAGTGACCGGGCCGTTGTACGCAACCGCGTGTGGTCGAACGTGAAGATGGCAGGTGTCTGGTTCACGGGGCGCTGCAGCTCTTGGCCAGCGGCTGCTCGCGCGCCTGGCGCAGTTCATCGGCGCCGACGGCACGCGCAGCGGTGTCCGGGAAAACGATGCGTACGTGCGGATAGCGGCCACGCGCGTCGCGCAGGTTGCCCACGCCACGGAACTGCAGCAGACGCTTGTCGGCGATGGCATAACGCACTTCGAGCGAGGGCACCGCCGCGCCGTACCAGGCATCCAGGCTCAAGCGAAACCGCCGCTCGCCGCCGGTATCGCCGATACGCTCGACACGAAACGCCAACTGGCGTTGCAGGCTGGGCAGCACGAAGTCCACGCGTTGCGGCGCGCTGGCGAGCGCCTCCCAGTTGTTGCGCAGGTAGGCATCGAAGCCGGCATCGATCACGCGTGGGCCATCGTCGGCCGGCAGTGGCGTGCGCTGCTCGGCCTTGCCGGGCTCCTGCTGGAACATCTCGCGCACGCCGTTGCGTTGCCGCACGCCCTGGCGATAGCCGTCGCGGCCGTCGATCAGGCTGAAGTCGGGCGAGCTGCCGCCGCCATCGACCTGCTTGCGCGCGAACGGGCGCCCATCCGGGCAGCGATACAGCACCACGCGTCCGCCATCGTCGAGCAGCCAGTGCGACTCGCGATAGCGCAACGCGCCGCTGTCGCCATCGAAGGCATCGCCATCCACGCGAGTGACCGCAGCCGCACTCAGCGGCAGGCCGCCCAGCACCAGCAGCAACAACGGCGGAATCGGTCGGCAGACGGTGGCGAGCGCGGCAACGGCGGCGGCGAGTGGGCGCATCGGCGGATTCCTCGATGGGAGTGCCTACCAATACGAGCGCATCCGCAGCACGGATGCGCCGGACGCGTCAGGACGTTCCCGACAAACAGGGCGTCGTTGGCGGCCGGTGCCGTTGGTCAGGGATCGCGTCGCGGTGCGATGCGCGCAACGCTGGCAGGCGTTGCGTTTGACGCGGCATGCCGCCTCGCCAGCCACTCAGCTGCCTGGGTGCAGCGCGATGCAGTCCACCGGGCAGGCCGGCAGGCACAGCTCGCAACCGGTGCACAGCGCGGCGATCACCGTATGCATGTGCTTGGCGCCGCCGACGATGGCGTCCACCGGGCAGGCCTGGATGCATTTGGTGCAGCCGATGCAGTCGGCCTCCACGATCCAGGCCACCTGCGGCGGCGTGTGGCTGCCACGGCTGCGGTCGTACGGGCGTGCAGGACGCTGCAGCACGTGCGCCAACGCGCGTGCCCCGGCGTCGCCGCCGGGCGGGCAGTGATCGACATCGGCCTGGCCGTTGGCCATGGCGTGCGCATACGGGCGACAGCCGTCGTAGCCGCACTGGCCGCACTGGGTCTGCGGCAGCAGGCGGTCGAGGCGTTCGACCAGATCGGGCGATGAGGCGGGCGTTGCGATGTGCATGTCAGTGCAGCAGGTTGCCGCGATACCAGCGCTGCTGCGCCAGCGTCAGCATCGGCTTGTCCTCGCGGCTGTCGCCGTAGGCATGCACGCATGCGTAGTGCGACAGGTCGTAGCGCAGGCGGATCTGCGCAGCCTTGTGTGGGCCGTAATCGCCGTCTGCATAGCGCCCGCTCAGCACGCCGGCGTGGTGTTCCAGCTTGTTGCAGATCAACGACAGGCCATGCTGGGCGCACCACGGCTGCAGATACAGGTCCAGCGATGCCGACACCAGTACGACTTCATGCCCCTGTGCTTGATGCCAGTCGATGCGTCGCATCATCTCGGCGCGCACCATCCCGGGCAATGCGTTGCGTGCATGGTCAGCCCCATGGGCGGCCATCTCGTCCAGCGAGCGACCACTGAAGACCAGGCGCGTGACGCGCGCACGCAAGGCGTGTGCGGAGACCAGCCCGATCCGATAGCCGAACACCCAGGGACCGGCCTGCCATTTCGCCGTCGCCAGCTGTGCAGGCGTCGCCACCTTACGCAGGAAGCGCGCATAGCTGTCGCAGGTGGTGATGGTGTGGTCGAAGTCGAACAGGGCCAGGTGCATGGGGGCGGGGATTGGGGAGTTGGGAGTGGGGATTGGTTGGAAGCGTGGTGTCTGTTCCTTCTCCCACCGGGAGAAAGTGCCCCGCAGGGGCGGATGAGGGGTCGGGCCAGGCACGCGTGTCAGGTCTTCCTCAACAATCAGCTGTAGCTTCTACGATTCCCGATTCCCGATTCCCGATTCCCGCCCCCAATCCCGCCTCACCGCACCGGCATCCCCGGCTGCGCACCACCATCGGCGTCCAGCAGTGCCAGCGCGCCGCCGTCGAAGCCGGCCGACAGGATCATGCCTTCGCTGATGCCGAAGCGCATCTTGCGCGGGGCCAGGTTGGCGATGAACACCACGCTGCGGCCGACCAGCGCTTCCGGTTCGCTATAGCTGGCGCGGATGCCCGAGAAGATCTGGCGCTTGCCCAGTTCGCCGGCATCCAGTTCGAAGCGCAGCAGCTTGTCCGAGCCTTCCACGAATTCGCACACCAGCACCTTGCCGATGCGCAGGTCGAGCTTGGCGAAATCGTCGATGCCGATGAGGTTGGAAGTGGCGGTCGGGGATTGGGGATTGGCAACGGCCGCCGGCGTCGTCTCGGCCTTGGACGGGGCGGGCTTGGCGGTAGTGACAGCGGGTGCCGCAGGTGCGGCCATGGTGTCTTTTGAAGCGTCGGTCATGGCGTCGATCAGTTTGGGGTCGATACGGGTGAACAGGGCGGTGTAGGGCTGGATCACGTGGGCGGTCAGCGGGCGGGCGACGTCTTCCCAGCTGGTCATCGGTGCCGACAGGAAGGCTTCGGCCTCGGCACAGGTGCGCGGCAGGATCGGCTTGAGCGCGGCCACCAGAATCCGGAACAGGTTCAGGCCCTGCGTGCATACCGATTGCAGTTGCGCATCGGCGCCGTCCTGCTTGGCGATCACCCACGGCTTGGTGTCGTCGATGTACTTGTTGGCCTCGTCGGCCAGCGCCATGGTCTGGCGGATCGCGCTGGCCGCATCGTTGCGCTCGTAGGCCTCGCGGATCGGCGCCAGCGCGGCGACGAAGCGGTCGTATTGCGCCGGGTCGGGCAGGGCGTCGGCCAGCTTGCCGTCGAAGCGCTTGCCGATGAAGCCGGCGCAGCGGCTGGCCAGGTTGACGAACTTGCCGACCAAATCCGCATTCACCCGCGCGATGAAATCGCCCAGGTTGAGGTCCAGGTCGTCCACGCCGCCGGAAGACTTGGCCGCGAAGTAGTAGCGCAGCGCCTCCGGTTCCAGGCCCACGTCCAGGAAGGTCCGCGCCATCACGAAGGTGCCGCGCGACTTGGACATCTTGGCGCCGTCCACGGTGAGATAGCCGTTGACGTGCAGCCGGGTCGGTGCGCGATGGCCGGTGCCGTGCAGCACCGCCGGCCAGAACAGGCCGTGGAAATTGACGATGTCCTTGCCGATGAAGTGATGCAGCTCGGTCTGCGTGCCGGCCACCAGATGCGCATCGAAGTCTTCGCCCATCTGCGCGCACAGCGTCTTGAAGCTGCACAGGTAGCCGATCGGCGCGTCCAGCCACACGTAGAAATACTTGCCCGGCTGGCCGGGAATCTGGAAGCCGAAATACGGCGCATCGCGCGAGATGTCCCAGGCGCGCAGGCCGCCTTCGGTGTCCAGCCATTCCTTGAGCTTGGCCTTGACCCCGGGCAGCGCCACATCGCCGGCCAGCCACTCGCGCAAAAATCCGTCGAAATGGCCCACTTCGAAGAAGAAATGCTCCGAGTCGCGCAGTTCGGGCGTGGCGCCGGAGATCACCGACCTGGGCTCCTTCAGCTCGGTCGGCGCGTAGGTGGCGCCGCAGACCTCGCAGTTGTCGCCGTACTGGTCGGCGCTGCCGCAGTTGGGGCAGATGCCCTTGATGTAGCGATCCGGCAGGAACATGCCCTTGGCCGGGTCGTAGAACTGCGCCACCGAGCGACGGCTGATGTGGCCGGCGGCCTCCAGCTTTGTGTAGAACGCCTCGGTGAGCGCGCGATTGACCGGCGAATTGGTCGAATCGTAATGATCGAAGGTCACCCCGAATGCGGCGAAATCGCGCTCATGGCTGGCCTGAATGTTGGCGATGAAGGCTTCCGGGGTGACCCCGGCCTTCTCGGCGGCGAGCATGATCGGCGTGCCGTGGGTGTCGTCGGCGCAGACGAACCAGGTCTTGTCGCCGCGCAGCCGGCGCGCGCGCACCCAGATGTCGGCCTGGATATAGCCGACCAGATGGCCAAGATGCAGCGGCCCGTTGGCGTAGGGCAGGGCGGTGGTGACGAGTGCGGTGCGGGTCATGGCAGGCGTAATGCGGGGGACAGCCGATTATCGCATTAGTCGGGAGCCGGGATTGGGGCTGGGAATCGGGAATCGGGATTGGGGGATCGGTCAAAGCAGGGTCATGCAGCCGCGTTGTCGAGGCGCGCAGGTGTTTGGCCGCGCATGTAGCGTCAGGATGGACACGCACAAAAAAGGCGCCCTCACGGGCGCCTGCTCTTACCGATTCCCCAATCCCGATTCCCGATTCCCGGCTATTCGCGAATCCAGGTCTGGGTCCGGCCCAACGCCTCGATGCCCACATAGCCGCGCATCTGCAGCTTCTTGCCGCCATCGGTCAGGGTGACCTTGGCCTTGTAGGTCTTGCCCTTGGCCGGGTCGAGCACCGAGCCGCCGCTCCACACCGCGGTGCCGTCCGGCTTGAGGCCCCACAGGATGGTCATGCCCTTGATCGGCTTGCCCTTGAGCGCGCCATCGCACTTGTCGCAGGTCGGGTTGGGCCCGTGGTTGGACTGCAGGATGTCGACCACCTTGCCGCTCAGCGTGCCGTTGCCGAGCTGTTCGATCTGCACCACCGACTTGGGCTTGCCGGTCTCGTCGTCGATGGTCTTCCAGCGGCCCACCGGCGAATCGGCGGCCTGGGCCAGCAGCGAGGCAGCGGCCAGCGGCAGGGCCAGCATCAGGGTCTTGAAGGTCTTGCGCATGTGTCCCCTCCCAGGGATTGCTATGGCCGCCGTCGACGGCCTGACCGGAATGTATACCGTGGAGTATGGTGGCGGAAAGACGCGCTGCGGAATGCGTTCATTCGGCTACTGCAGCGTCACCTGCCTGCGGTTGTCCGCCGGCACGCGGTCGATCAGCTTGTTGTCCGGATCGAAGCCGGCTTCGACCGGCAGGCGGTCCACGGTCATGGTGAAACTGGGCGCGGCGCTGGTGACGTGCTGCCGTTGCAAGGCCAGCACCGGCGCCTGCGCATCCTTGCCGGCCGGAGCGCCGTAGATCGCCACTTCGATCCAGTCGTCCAGCGGCACTGCATGCTCCTTGCCCTTGCCATCGGCCTGCAGCTTGGCCGCCTGCGCTTGCACGGTCACCTCGAAGCGGCCATCGGGGCGTTTGCGTGCCTGCGCGCTGACCACGCGGTTGTCGTAGAAGGTGATCTTCTCGAACAGGTCGGTGATCAGGCCTTGCTGGTCCGGGCGTGCCTCGGCGCGAATGGCCTGCAGCAGCTCTGCCGAGGTGGTGTAGGGCGGTTGTTGAAACGCCTTGGCCGCCAGAAAGCGCTGCAATGCGCGATTGAGCGCCTGCTCACCGATGTCCTCGCGCAGCCGGTAGAACGCCAGCGAGCCCTTGCGGTAGTGGATGTATTGCTGGTCCTCCACCCGATACAGCGGCAACTCCTCGATGGTTTCGCCACCACGGCCTTCCAGGTAGCGATCCAGCTCGTAGCGGAGGAAACGGCGCATATGCGCGCGTCCGTACTCGCGCTCCATCACCATCAACGCCGAATACTGCGCCAGCGATTCGGACAGCAGGGTGGCGCCCTGCACGTTCGCACCGATCACCTGGTGCGCCCACCACTGGTGCGCCACTTCGTGCGCGGTGACATAGAACACGTAGTCGATGTCGTCCTTGTCGCGCAGGTCGGCGATGAAGCCGATCGACTCGGAGTAGGGAATGGTATTGGCGAACGACTGCGCAAACCGCGCGTAGCCGGGGAACTCGATGATGCGCACCTGATGATGCTGATACGGGCTGAAGTTGGCTTCGTAATAGGCCAGCGATTTCTGCACGCTCTCGATCATGCGCTGCACGTTGTACGGATGCTTGGGGTCGTAATAGATCTCGATCGGGATGTTCTTGTAACGCGCCTTGCGCACTTCCCAGCGTGCCGACAGGTAGGCGTAGAAATTGAGCATGGGGCGATCCATCACGTAGCGGAAGCAGCGCCTGCCATTGCGTTGGAATTCCTGTTGCAGATAGCCCGGCGCCAGCGCGATCTGGTCCGGCGCGGTGCAGACGGTGCTGGAGAAAGCGAGCCAGTCGGCATCGTTGCTGACGTAGGTGTTGGCGCGCGCGGCCTGGTCTTCGAGCTTGGGCATGCGGGTGGGTTCGCCCAGGCCGCGCTTGCGGCGCTCGTTGCGGTCGCTGATCTCTGCCTGCGTGTTGTAGCCGAACCAGGGCAGCCGGGTGGTGTTGAAGAAGCTGCCGTTGGCGACCAGTTCGGTTTGCGCCTGCTCGGCGGTGAGGCCGTGCGGATGCTGGTCCACGCGGAAGCGGAACACGCGCTCCTGCCCGGGTTGCAGCGGTGTCTGCAGGCGGTAGATGCGATAGCCGGCCGGGATATCGTGCGTGGTCAGCGTCTGCCCGCCCAGATCCACCTTGACCAGGCTGCGGTCGCCAGTGCGGCCCTGCATGCCGATGTGCACTTCGCTGATCGGTGTGGGGTGGGTGTTGCGCACCGTCCAGGTGGCATCGACCACGACCGACTGGGTTTCCGGATGCAGGTCGACGTGGTTGTCGACGGCGACGATGCGCGGCTGCGGCAGATCCTTGTACTTGCGGTAATCGCGCTCGTAGCGTGCCTGCAGGTCCAGCTGTTGTTCCGGCGACAGGAAGCTGTTGTAGACGTTGGTGTTCCAGTACAGCCAGCCGCCGATCGCCGCGAAGCCGAGCAGGGTGATCGCCAGGGCCGCACCGGTCGGGCTGTGCAGGCGCCGTAACGCCAGCCGCACGCGCTGGTGCAGGCCATGGCCCACGCCGCGCGGCCAGAACGCCGAGGACAGCAGCAGCAGTGCCAGCAGGAACACGCCCCAATAGCCCTGAAACCACAACTGGCCGGGCAGGAAGTGCCCGTAGCCGTTCATGTCCGAATACGGCGCGTTGGGCCAGCCGCCAAAGGTGTAGAGGTTCTGGGCGTAGTCGAGCATTGACAGCACCGATTGCCCGATCAACACCAGCATCAGCAGCGCATAACCGACGAACTTGTTGTTGCTCAGCACCTGCAGCGCCAGCGCCATGCCGCCCATCAGCACGTACAGCACCGAGCCCAGCGCCAGCGTCTTGAGATACAGCAGCGGCTCGATGCTGGTATAGCCACGGCCCAGCTGCAGCGCGATCGAGGTCAACGCACCGGCGGCCTGGAAGCTGGCGATCACCGCCAGCAAGGCGACGAACTTGCCGAGCAGCGGCACCCAATCGGGGACCGGCATCGCGTCGGTGATGCCGTCGATGCGGTTGCTGCGCTCCTTCCACACCAGCTCGCCGGCATAGAACAGCACCACGATGATCAGCAGAAAGCTGTAGCTGTTCTGCAGCGCCTCCAGCATCAACGAGGTCACCGGCAGCACGGCAGTGCCGTAATAGCGCGCTTTGAACAGCGCGGTCGGAATGAAGTTGGCCAGGCCCAGCATCAGCAGCACCACGAACGGCGCGCTGCGCAGCACGCCCAGCGTGTCGAAGCGGATCTGGCGTAGCAGTTGCCGCCATGCTGTGGCCGCGCCGAAGCGCGGGGTGACCGTCAGGCGTGTCGTGCTGACGCGCGCGCTGGCGGGAGGTGCATCAGCGGGCGTAACCGACGCCACACCATGGCGCCGCCGCGTCCCGCTGCGCTCGGTACGGAACAGCGCGAAGGTGGCGGCAAACAACACACCGCTCATGCCCAGCCACACCGCGCGATTGGCGAGCAGGTAGCCGGTCAGCGGCGGTAGCTGGTGGTTGCGCTGCTCCACCGACCAGTAGCGCAGCGTCTGCGATAGCGCGCGAATGCCGAGCGGGTCGGCCAGCGTGGCAATCCACACATTGTCCAGGTCGGCCATCAGCGCACGGCTCACGCCGTACAGCACGAAGAACACGATCACGCCGATGTAGACCCACAGGATGCTGCGCGTGGTCACCGCCAGCACCGACAGCAGCGCGGTGGTGAACAGCAGGTTGGGCAGCACCAGCACCAGCAGCGACCACAGATAGGGCAGCACCGCGACCGGCCCGAGCCGCGCCCGATCGATCCACGGCATGAACTGCGCGGCGAACATGCCCAGCGCGATCACCACATACATCAGCATGCCGGCGATCAGTGCAGCACCGATGCGGCCGAGCAGGTAGTCGCGCCGCCGTATCGGTGTGGAAAACACCAGCTCGGCAGTGCCCAGGTCAAAGTCGCGCAGCAGGGCATTGCTGACGAACAGGGTGATCACCAGCAGGCCAAGCAGGCTGAAAAGCCCCAGCAGCGTGGCGATCACCGTGGGCGCATTGCGCAGCACGTTGCCGATGCCGCCGCCGATCTGTACCGCATCGCTGGACAGCGCGGCAAACGCCAGCAACGCGTACAGCGCGGCCAGCAGCCACAGCAAGGGCGAGCGCAGTTGTTCGCGCAGCTCGAAGCGCAGGAACGCCATGATCATCGCCGCGCCCCGTCAGGCGGCCAGCGCTTGCTTGCGCAGGCGCTGGAAATAGACATCCTCAAGATCGGGAGCGACCTGTTCGAACCCCGGCTCCGGGCAGTCGGCACTGAACACGTGGATCACCGGGTGGCCGGCAATCAGGCGCGTGGACAGCACGGTGAAGCGTGCCTCGTAATCGGGCAATGCCTGCTTGCTGACCTGTTTGCGCCAGACCTGCTGATGCAGCATGTCGATTGCATCGGCGGGCCGCCCACTCAGCAGCACCTGGCCCTTGTTCATGATGGCCATCGTCGGACACAGGTCGGTGACGTCTTCGACGATATGGGTGGACAGGATCACCACCACGTTTTCGCCGATTTCGGCCAGCAGATTGAGAAAACGATTGCGCTCTTCCGGATCCAGCCCGGCGGTGGGCTCGTCGACGATGACCAGTTGCGGATTGCCCAGCAGCGCCTGCGCAATGCCGAAGCGCTGCCGCATGCCGCCGGAATAGGTGCCGAGCTTGCGCTTGCGCGCGTCCCACAGGTTGACCTGCTGCAATAGGCGCTCGACCACCTCCTTGCGTTGGCCGCGATCGGTGAGCCCCTTGAGCACGGCGAAGTGATCGAGCATGTCCAGCGCGCTCACCTTCGGGTACACCCCGAAATCCTGCGGCAGATAGCCCAGCCGGCGTCGCAATGCGTCCTTGTCGGCGAGTACGTCGATGCTGCTGCCATCGGCGTCGGTCAGGCTGACGCTACCCGAGTCGGGTTCCTGCAGCGTGGCCAGCGTGCGCATCAGCGACGACTTGCCGGCGCCGTTTGGCCCCAGCAAGCCGAACATGCCGCGCGGGATGTCGAGCGTGATGCCTCGCAGCGCATGCACGCCATTGGCGTAGGTCTTGGACAGCGCACGGATCTGCAGCATGGACGGTTCCTGTGTCCTGGGTGGCCTGATCTTCACGGCGTGACCGCAGTGCCGCATGCGCCGAAAGTCACAGAGACGATCGACTACGCCTGCTCGACATGACCGTGCGGCGGATGTGACCGAACCCGCAGGGGATGCTGCGCTCAACCCACTTCGTACAACTCCAGCGGCAGGTCATCCGGGTCGGCGAAGAAGGTGAAACGGCGGCCGGTGTACTCGTCGATGCGGATGTCTTCGGTGACCACGCCATGCGCAGTGAGATGCGCCACGGCCGCGTCCAGATCCTCGACACGGAAGGCGAGATGGCGCAGGCCGCGTGCTTCCGGGCGGCTGGGACGCAGCGGTGCGGCGGGAAACGAGAACAGCTCGATCTGGCCGCCATCGGGCAGTGCCAGGTCCAGCTTCCAGGAATCGCGCGCCTGCCGGTAATGCTCATCGAGCACGCGCAGGCCCAGGATGTCGCAGTAGAACCGTTTGGACACCGCGTAGTCGCCGGCGATGATCGCCACATGGTGGATGCCGGCAAGCTTCATGCTGCACCTCGCAAGCGCTGCGCGATCGGCTGCGACGCGCCCAGACTGTCGGCGAGCGCTGGTGCGTTGCGCGCAGCGGCGGTGCTATGCGGTGCGCGTGCGGGCACCACCGCGCTGGTCGAGCGAGACGTCTTCGCATGCATGGGTGGTTGCAGGGCGTGCGGCATGGCGACCTTCCAGGTGAACAGTACGCAAGCATACCCGCGGGCCGTTGCACGCTGGTGCACCGTCACAGCTTGCCATCGCATGGCTGTGCTCGCCTGGCTGCGCATGGCAGGATGCGTTGCCACCGATCAGACACGCCGATGCCCGAGCCGCCGTCCACCGCCGCACCGCAATTCCAGCGCAGCATGCAGGTGCGCCACCTGGTGATGTTGTCGCTGGGGGGCGTGATCGGCACCGGCCTGTTCTTCAATACCGGCTACATCATCGCCAGCACCGGCGCGCTCGGCACGGTGATCGCCTATCTGATCGGCGCGCTGGTGGTGTATCTGGTGATGCAGTGCCTGGGCGAGCTGGCGGTGGCGATGCCGCAGACCGGCGCCTTTCATGTGTATGCCGCGCGTTATATCGGCCCGGCCACCGGGTACGTGGTGGCGTGGTTGTACTGGCTGACCTGGACGGTGGCGCTGGGCTCGAGCCTGACTGCGGCGGCGTTCTGCATGCAGTACTGGTTCCCGCACACACCGGCATGGCCGTGGTGCCTGCTGTTCTGCGCGCTGATCTTCGGCCTGAACACGGTGTCGACGCGCTGGTTTGCCGAGGGCGAATTCTGGTTCTCGCTGATCAAGGTGATCACGATCGCGCTGTTCATCGTGCTTGGCGGCGCGGCGGTGATCGGCGTGCTGCCGTTGGCCGATGGGTCGCCGGCACCCGGATTGCGCCACCTGCGCGCCGACGGCTGGTTTGCGCAAGGCACGCTGCCGATCCTGATGACGATGGTGGCGGTGAACTTCGCCTTTTCCGGCACCGAGTTGATCGGCGTGGCCGCTGGCGAAACCGCGCAGCCGGCGCGTGCGATTCCGCTGGCGATCCGCACCACGCTGGTGCGGCTGGTGGTGTTGTTCGTCGGCACCGTGCTGGTACTGGCCGCGTTGCTGCCGGCCGAGCAGGCGGCGGTGGACACCAGCCCGTTCGTGCGCGCGTTCGAGTTGCTGGGCATCCCGTATGCGGCCGATGTCTTGAATGCGGTGATCCTGACGGCGATCCTGTCGGCGGCCAATTCCGGTCTGTATGCGGCCGCGCGCATGCTGTGGTCGCTGGCCAACGAGGGCACGCTGCCGGCGCGGCTCGCAGGCCTGACCCGGCGCGGCATCCCGTTGCCGGCCCTGGTACTGAGCATGTTGGGCGGCCTGTTGGCGCTGCTCACCGGCGTCTATGCGGCCGACACCGTGTTCGTGGCGATTTCGGCGGTGTCCGGCTTTGCGGTGGTGGTGGTGTGGCTGAGCATCTGCGCCTCGCACTACCGTTTCCGTCGCCAGTTGCTGCGCGATGGCATCGCGCCGGAGAGCCTGGCCTATCGCGCACCGTGGTATCCGTGGACGCCGCTGCTGGGCTTCGCACTCTGTCTGCTGGCCTGCATCGGCCTGGCATTCGATCCGCAGCAGCGCATTGCGCTGTGGTGCGGCATTCCGTTTGTGGCGCTGTGCTATGGCGCCTATGCATTCACCCAATGGCTTGCGAGCAGGAGGCAACCCGCATGACGATTCTTCCGCGCCAGCCGCGTGCCGGTGCGCCTTTCAGCCAGGCGCTGCAGCATGACGGCTATGTGCTGCTGGATGGCGCGCTCGCCACCGAACTGGAGCAGCGCGGTTGCGATCTCAACGATGCGCTGTGGTCGGCGCGCGTGCTGATGGAGCAGCCGGAGCTGATCTATCAGGTGCATCGCGACTATTTCGCTGCCGGCGCGCAGTGCGCCATCACCGCCAGCTACCAGGCCACGCCGCTGGGCTTTGCCGCGCGCGGGCTGGACCTGGCGCAATCGCAGGCGCTGATCGCACGCAGCGTGGCCCTGGCCGCACAGGCGCGTGCCGATCATCTGCAGGCGCAACCGCAGCACGCGCCGTTATGGGTGGCCGGGTCGGTCGGGCCGTACGGCGCCTACCTGGCCGATGGCTCGGAATACCGCGGCGATTACGCCCTGCCGCTGGCGCAACTGATGGACTTCCATCGCCCGCGCATCGTCGCGTTGGCCGAGGCGGGGGTGGATGTGCTGGCTTGCGAGACGCTGCCGTCGGCCAACGAGATCATCGCGCTGCGCCTGCTGCTGGAGGAGTTCCCGCAGCTGCACGCGTGGTTCTCGTTCACCCTGTGCGATGCGGCACATTTGAGCGATGGCACCGCGCTGGCGCAGGTCGTACCCGCGCTGGATGCGTGTGCGCAGGTGATCGCGGTGGGCATCAACTGCATTGCGCTGGAGCAGGTCACCGCCGCGTTGCAGACATTGTCCGCGCTGACGGCGCTGCCGCTGGTGGTGTACCCCAATTCCGGCGAGCACTACGATGCCGGCGCAAAACAGTGGCATGCCGGCAGCACGACCGCCTGCACCCTGGCCGACCAGCATGCGCAGTGGCTGGCGGCCGGTGCGCGGCTGATCGGCGGTTGCTGCCGCACCACACCGCGCGACATCGCCGCGCTGGCGCGTGCGCGGGTGGCGGGCTGAGCTGCCTCAGCCCTTCTGCGTGGCGATCCAGCGCTGGATCTTGTCCTGCAGGATATCCAGCGGCACCGAGCCGTCCTTGAGCACTTCGGTGTGGAAGGCGCGCACATCGAAGCGCGGGCCCAGTTCGCGTTGCGCCTGCTCGCGCAACTGCGCGATCTTCATCTCGCCGACCTTGTAGGCCAGCGCCTGGCCGGGGATGGCCATGTAGCGGTCCACCTCGGCCTCGGCATCGGTCCGGGTCATGGCCGAGTTGTTGAGCATGTAGTCGATCGCCTGGGTGCGGGTCCAGCCCTTGCTGTGCAGGCCGGTGTCGGTGACCAGGCGAATCGCACGCCACAACGCATTCTGCAGATAGCCGTAGTAGTTGTACGGGTCCTGGTACAGGCCCAGTTCGCGGCCCAGCGATTCGGCATACAGCCCCCAGCCCTCGATATAGGCGGTCTCGCCGCCCAGGCGGCGGAACTTGGGCAGGTCGGTCAGCTGCTGCTGCAGCCCGAGCTGGAAATGGTGGCCGGGGATGGCCTCGTGCAGATACAGGCTCTCGGTCTCCCAGGTCCGGCGCGTGTCCAGGTCGGAGGTGTTGACGTAGAACACGCCCGGTGTGCTGCCGTCGCCGCTGGGGCGCATGTACGAGCCGCTGGCGGCCGACTGCGCACGCTGCGGTTCCACCACGCGCACTTCCAGCGCCGGCATGCCCTGCACATTGAACAGGCGCGGCACCGCGGCCTGTACGCGTCCCTGCAGGCCGCGGTAATAGCCCAGCAGTTCGGTCTCGCTGCGGAACGCAAAGCGCCTGTCGGTCTGCATGAACTTGTAGAACTTGGGCAGGTTGCCGCGGAACCTGACCTGCTTGGCCAGCGTGGCGATCTCTGCCTGCAGGCGCGCGACCTCGCCCAGCCCGATCTGATGGATCTGCTCCGGGGTCAGCTCGGAGGTGGTGCTCTGGCGCACATCGTAGGCGTACCAGGCCGCGCCATTGGGCAGCGCGGCCAGGCCGTCGGTGTCGCGGCAGGCCGGCAGGTACTCGGTGGCGATGAAGCCGCGCAGTGCTCGGTACGCCGGCATGATCCGCACTTCGATCAGCCGCTTGTACTCGGCGGTGATGCGCTGCTTGTCGGCCTCGGGCATGTCTGCCGGCAGGTTGCGCACCGGACCCCAGAACAGGCTGTCTTCGGCATTGCGCGCGATGATCGCGTCCAGCTGCGGCAGCACCTTCTGCATCAATACCTTCGGCTGCACCACGCCAGCCTGCATGCCCGCCCGCATGTTGGTGATGGCCTGGTCGAACAGCTCCGGGATGCCCACCGCGCGCCGCGACCAGTTGTCATAGTCCTTGACCGTCTTGAACGGCTGCGCGCCGGTGCCCGAGCCCAGCACCACCGCGATGCTGGCGATGTTGTAGAACTGATTGATCGGCAGCATCCAGCTGGGGAACTGCTCGGCCGCCAGTGCGCTGCGCGCATCGCGCACGAAGATCTGGTAGCTCAGCAGGTCCTGCCCGCTCAGCCCGTCCGGCCCCAGCGCCTCGGCGTTGCCCAGCCACAGCACGGTGAAGTCGTGCGACTGCTGCCGGAACGCCGGCGACAGGAAGTTGGGCAACTGGTCGTTGTAGCGGGTCTCGCCCTGGAAGGTGGCCTGCAGCGGGTTGAGCTTGAGCGAGGCATCCCAGTACTGGTCGTAGAGCAAATTGAGCTGCTGCGCCTTGGTCAGCACCACCGGTGCGGCCACGGCACGCGGCCTGGGCTTGGCGGCTTTGCCACCCCTGGCGGCCTTGGTGGTCTTGGCCGCCGGCTTGGCGGTCTTCTTGCCCTTGCTCGCCTTGGCGCGGGTTTGCGTGGTCTGTGCCTTGCCGGTTTTCTTCTTGGCCGCGTCGGCGGGCGCTGCCACTGACAGGCTCAGCACGGCGGCCAGGGCCAGGGACAGCAGGCGGGAAAAGCTGAGGGGCATTACCGGCTCCGGGAACAAGCGAGCGGGGAGCTTGCCCGATCCGCACCGTTCCGGCCACCCATCCGGCACACGGGGCGCGCCTGGAATTCATGAAGCCCGCTGCGCACGCCTGCAGCACGCAGGCATGTTGCAGTGCGATAGGCTTGCGCATATGCCAAGGGATGAATCGACATGCGGGACGCAGCTGCCCGTGCAGGGCGGGCAGGGCTTCTGGCGCGATCCGGCGTTGCCCTTCGTCGAACTGCGCCAGGTGATCAACAGCCGCAGCCTGTGTTATGCCGCGCATACGCATGAGCAATGGTCGGTGGGCGCGATCGATCGCGGGCTGGCGCGCTATCGCAATGGACGCATGCAAGCGCAGGTGGGTGCGCGGTCGCTGACCCTGATCAACCCTGGCGATGTGCATGCCTGCAATCCGGATCAGCAGCAGGACTGGTCGTTCCGCATGCTGTATCTGGACGTGGCGTGGCTGCGCGAACAACAACGCGCACTCGGCCTGGCCGCCAATGCGGATGTGCACATGCTGGCAGCGCCGCTGTGCCAGACCCCGGCTGCCTATGCCGCGTTCGAGCGCATGCATGCCGTATTGACCGACGGCAACGCCGATGCGCTGGCACGCGAGAGTGCGTTGATCGCGTTCGTGGCGCGGCTGCATCTGCATGTGGAGCCGATCAGTCGTGCGCTCGCGGTCGATACCGGGCCGATGCAGCGGGTGGCCGAGTATCTGCAGACCCATCATGCGCGTGCGGTCTCGCTGCGCGAGCTGTGCACGCTGGCGGGGATGCCGGCGCCGCGCTTGATTCGCGGCTTTCGTCAGGCGCACGGGCTGACCCCGCATGCGTATCTGCTGGATTGCCGTTTCCAGCGTGCGCGCGAGGCCTTGCGGCGCGGCGGTGACATTGCCGAGGTCGCCTACGCGCATGGCTACGCCGACCAGGCGCATCTGCAGCGCAGCTTCAAACGTGCCTGGGCGGTGACGCCAGGGCGTTACCGCAATGCCGTGCCCCATTCGGTCAGCAGATAGACCGCGCTCAGCACCAGCAGCGCCGCCAGCACCCGGTTCAACCGCCGCAGCTGCCTTGGTACCTGCACGTGCCGCCGCAGCACGGCGCCAGCCAGCAACCAGCACCCCAGCGAGGGATAGCAGATCAGCGCATACAACGCCGCAAAACCCGCCAGTTGCGTGGTGCCTGCCGTCGCATACAGGGCAACGCCGGAGGTCGCCGCCAACCAGGCCTTGGGGTTGAGCCATTGCATCGCCGCACCGGTCCAGAACGAGGCCGCCGGGCGCGTCCCGGTGGTCTGGATGACGCCATCGTCGCGCAGCAGGCGCCAGGCCATGTAGAGCAGAAACGCCACCCCGGCCAGATGCAATGCACGGCCGAGCAGCGGCCAGCGCAGCAGCACCTGCTGCAGTCCCATGCCCACCAGCAACAGCAGCGCGACGAAGCCGACGGTGGCGCCGATCACATGGCCGTGCCCGGCACGCGCGCCGGCGCTGGCGCCGGTGCTCAGCGCCACCAGGTTGACCGGCCCGGGCGAAATCGAGCACACCAGCGCGAAGCTGGCCATTGCGACAAGATGGTCCATGGCGCGGAATCCATAGCGGGGCGCAACAGCATGGCCAGCGAGCGCGGCGACGGATTGAACAAAATTTCGATGGGCGGTCGCTGCGGGCGTTGCATGATCGGTAAACGCAGCCAGCGGTCGTCAGGCAGCGACACGTATGACCGACGAGGCGGGGTGCAAGCCACGGGCGCTGGCCGTCGCCTGGCAGTGCTGCGGTCGGCAGGTCTTGCGTTGTCAGCCGGCGGCGGCTTCTTCGCGCAGTTGCTCGGCGCGCTCGGCGCCCAGGTATGCGCCGATGGCGCGGCGCGCCAGATACAGCAGCGGGATCAGTGCGATCGCAAAGCCCATCTTGTAGACGTAGTTGAGCGTGCTCACCGCCAGGAACTGGTCGGTGGACCAATGCTGCGGGCCGAGCACGAAGGCGATGTAGATCACCACGAAGCTGTCCACCAACTGCGACACCGCCGTGGAGCCGGTGGCGCGCAGCCACACGTGCTTTTCGCCGGTGGCACGGCGGATGCGATGGAACACCGACACATCGATCAACTGGCCGAACAGGAAGGCCACCAGCGAGCCGCCGATCGTCCACAGCCCCTGGCCAAACACCGCTGCAAAGGCGGCCTGGTAGTCGGGCACGCCCTGGCTCTGCGCCGCCGTGACCCACCAAGCCGCCGGCGCCAGTGCGATGGCGGCGAACGCAAACACGAAGCCGTAGCCGATCAGCGCCACCGCCACCCACGAGATGAAACGCACCCCGCGGCTGCCGAAGAACTCGTTGATGGTGTCGGTCATGATGAACACCACCGGCCACAGCAAGGTGCCGGCGGTGAAGCTGAGCGAGCCGGTCTGGCCGAACAGGTTCCAGTTCAGCGGCGCGATGCCGAGGGTGTCTTCCAGCGCGAAGATCTTGACCCCGATGAACTCGGCCAATGCCGCGTTGACGCAGAAGAACGCGGCCAGCGCAATGAACAGGCGAACCGCACGATCGTCGAGGGTGCGCACCTGTGTCATGGCTTTAGCGATCCGCGGTACGGGTAAAGGGAACCGATTCGGGCGCCACTGCGCCGCCGGAGATGATGAAGCTCATCGCCTGGTCCACGCTCCAGTCGGTGGGCGTGAGCAGCTCCACCGGCACGATCTCCAGATAGCCGGAGGTCGGGTTGGGCGTGGTCGGCACGTACACCGCCGCCAGCTCGCGGCCGGTGCCCTGTTCCTTGATCACCCGCGTGACGAGACCGACCGACTTCATGTCCCGGTGCGGGAAGTCGATCAGCACCACGCGCTGGGTGCTGCCGGGCTGGGTCTGCAGGATGTCGAGCAATTTGCGCGCGCTGTCGTACACCACGCTCGCCAGCGGGATGCGCCGCATGATCGCCTCGAACCAGCGCAGCAGGCGCTGGCCGATCACCCGCCGGCTCAGGATGCCGACAAACAGGATCGCGCCCACGGTGGCGATCAGCGCGATGGTGTTCTGCACCCACAGTGCCTTGATCCAGCCCAGATAGTCGGGGAACGAGGCGGCGATGCGTTCGGACAACGGCACCACCCATGGGCTGCTGATGCCCGACAACAGCGAGAACACGAACTTCACCACCACCCAGGTCAGCCAGACCGGCAGCAGGGTGAGCAAACCGGTCAGAAAGACGCGTTGCAGGGAAGGGCGGGTGGGCGGAGTGGGGGATTCGGACATACGCGCATTGTAGGCATTCGGCCGCGTCCGGTGCAGGCGCGCAGCGCGCCTTGTTCGCCGGGGAGACGGCAAGTGCGCATTGGTGCCATGCCACTCGCGGCTCTGTCCGGGCCGCTCTAAGATGACACAGCTCATCCACGGACGGTTGCCCCCGCATGCTCGCCAAATTCCTCAAGTCGGCCCTGCTGGGGCTATGCATCCTGATCGCCCTGCTGGTGGCCCTGTACGCGATCTCCGCGCGCTGGCCGATTCCTGACGCGCAGCGCCAGGCGTTGGCGCAGATCGATCAACCACCAGCTGCACCGCCGGCAGGCTCGAATCTATTTGCTGCACTCTGGTTGCTGCCGTATGCCGTGCCGGCTACCGAACAGGACGTCGTGATGGCACGCGATCTGCAGCGGTTTGCGAACACCAGGACTGCGGCCGGTTTTGTCAGCGACGCAGCGCGCTATCCGCGCACGCCGCCGTGGCCAGCCGCCGCACCGCCCAAGTGCAACTGGTCCACTCCAGACTGCCTGGACAAGGTGCGCGCTCAGCCCCAAGCCTATGCCGATGCGCTGATGTCACAGGCACCGCTGTTGCAGCGCGCCGCCACGCTGTCATCGCACGACTATTACCGCAATCTGTTTCCGACCCGTGCCGACACACCGCTGCCGGAGTTGCAGGGGTTGAGTGTGCCGATGACCCAGCACGCGCTGGACTTCGTCCAGGGCCACCAGCAGGCTGCGTTGTCTGGCGTGTGTGCGGACGCACAGGTGGCGCGCGTGCTGTTGCGCGGTCAGGACACACTGATCGCGACGATGATCGGGGCAGCCATGTTGCGCGGTAACGCCGAGCTGTTCACCGACATGCTGAGCGAACTGCCGTCCACCCAGCCGTTACCTGCGCATTGCCAAGCGGCATTTGCGCCGTTGACGATGGATGAGACCAGCCTGTGTGGAGGCCTACGCGGCGAAGCGCGCTTGGTCAGCGCCAATTACCGCGCGGTCGTCGAAGCCGGCGGCGAGCAGCGGCGCTGGTACGACAGGTTGGTACCGCCGCTGCTGGACGTTGAACGAACCCGTGCACTGACCGCGCCGTATTACACCTGGGCCTGCCACACCGACGTGCGCACGCAGCTGGAGCAGGACCGCAAGGTGGCGACCAGTGCCATACCCGCCGCGCCAACAGTGACCTTCGCCTGTATCGCTAACGCAATCGGCTGCCTGTTCGCCGACGTGGAGCATATGGATAGCGCGCAGTATCAATGGCAGTTGCAGGATCTGGCCGCGACAACGCGGCTGACCTCGGCAGTGCTGTGGCTACGTGCGCATCCTGCCGAGCAACAGACGCTGGCGCAGCGCCTGGATCAACTGCCCGCCACGCTGATCCGACCAGGGCGCGACATCACCGCTGTAAAAGATGGAAAGACGCTAGAACTGCCGCGTTACGCGCGCAGCGATCACGCCAACCTGCAGATGCCATTGGCGGCAAGCAAGGTGGCACAGGCAGCAGCGATGCAGGGCAAGCCGTGACACTTGCGGCTGCAGAAGGCGACACCAGGGCAGGCAAGCACGCGTTGCTGATTGCATAACGGGCAACGCCACCCAGGAACGGATCCCGGGTGGCGTTGTCAGGCACTACATCAGCGTGATGCCCCTACTTAGAACCGGAAGTTCAACCAGCCCATCACGAAGGTCGAATCGCCGTAACCGGCCTTTTCGAGCGCAGGCCCGGCCATCAGGTGTTCGGCGCGGAAGGTCACCGACCAGTTCGGGTCGATGTTCCAGGTGGCGTTGATGCGCGGCATGGTGCCGATACGGCGCTCGCCGGTGTTCTGCGTGCGGGCGTAGGCGCGCGCCTGGTTGTTGTAGATCGCATCGCTGGTGGTCTGCCGCCACAGCGTCTCCCATTCCAGGTTCACGGTGATCTTGGAAGTGGGCGAGAAGGTGAACGTGGGCGCAGCGGTGACCAGGTTGACCGGGCCGAAGAACGTCGCCCAGCTGAAGTAGATCGTATTGCCATAGAGGAAGTTGTTGTTGCGCAGCGTGCCGGTGCCGGAGGAGCCACCGCCGCCGGAAGCGATTTCGCTATGGAAGCCCAGTCGCGGCTTCCAGCCCGATTCGCTCAGCGTCCAGGCATTGGAGGTGCTGGCCATGTAGGCACGCAGATCGCGCCCGCCGTAGCTACCGCGCTGCACGGTCACGAACGAGTCGGTGCGCAGCTTGCCCACATTGCCCCACAGGCGCAGGCCGTAATAGTTGCGGTTTTCTTCGGCGGTCTGCCGGCCCCAGACCTGATTGTCGTTGCGGAACTGGTAGAAGAACGGCTCCAGGTACATCGGCTTGGCGGTCGGCATGCGATAGCCGCCGACCACGCCGCGGAAGTGCCGCGAGCGGTCGATGCGATCGTCGCCCAGGCCTTCGGTGCCATCGAGGTTGAAGTTGAAATCGAACAGGTCCACGCGGGTCTTTTCGCCGATCGCCCAGGCGCGCACACCGTTGAAGGTCACGAAGATATCGGTGTTGTCGCGCAATGCCATCAGCGTGGTGGGACCATCGACAAACACCTGACGACCGACTCGCAGGCCGAGGTCGGCATCTTTGACGCGTCCTTTCACATCGAAGAACACCTGCTGCAGGATCGCGTTGTTTTCCTGCGTGCCGGTCTTGGTACCTTCGTTGCGTCCATCCAGGCTGCCGTGCGCCAGTTCCGTATACAGACGGAAATGCTCGCCGACATGGAAGTCGGCACCGAAGAACGCGCGCAACAGATACTGCTGCTGCGAATGGCTGCCGGGAATCAAACCGGGATTGGTGATGGTGTTGCTGCGCACGCGCAATTCATTGCTGAGCGAGACATACACATCGCCCGATTCATTGAGCGGGATGTATTTGAGCGGATCGAACGGACTCTTGCGCTTTGACAGATCCTTCAGATACGACCAGTCTTCGGCCCAACGCACCTGCCACATGTTGCCGCCCTGCTTGGCGCCCCAACCCTGCGCTTCCAGCGGATAACCCTTCGCGGCAGCGGGCGCTGCCGGAGCGGCGGGCGCAGCCTTTGCAGGCTCCGGCTGGGTCTGCTCGGCGTTGACCGGCGCGGTCTGCGCCTGCGCAAACCCCAGTCCCGGCAGTGACAACCCGATCGCCAAGCACAGGCGCCGGGTGGCACCAAAGGAAGTTTCAGCCATGGCCGGCTGTGCCAAGCGTGCTAGTCGCATCGTGTCGCCCTATCGAAAAAGTGAGTCGTCTGAGCGAGTGGTATCGGCTCAGTGGGCACTGACTGTAGTGGAGCGCTGCCGCAAAGGGAGTAACCCAATGGTTCTAAGCACATGAGCGGGGATTGGGGAGTCGGGATTGGGGATTTGCAAAAACAGGCGTGCAAGTGATGCGTCAGTTCTTCTTCAGTCCGCTTGAGTCAACGCAAGGAAATTCTCGGCCGGAATGCTCTGCGAATCCCCAATCCCCAATCCCCAATCCCCGCCTCATGACTACCGGCACATCCACTATACCCAACTTCGCAATAGCATTGCCTTCGACCTAGCGGAGATGGCCGATGAGCGAACCCGATGCCTACCTGCGGAAATTTCAGAAAGAGCTGAGTGCCGGCACGGTGTCGCTGGCGCTGTTAGCAGTGTTGGCGCAGGCCGAGGAGCCGCTGTACGGCTATCTGATCGCCAAGCGCATGGAGCGGCTGGACGGCGTGCTGAGCGGCAAGCAGAGCGCGTTGTATCCAGTGCTGCGCAATCTGGAGGGGGCAGGGTTGCTGCAAAGCCATGTCGAGCCGTCGGCGTCCGGCCCACCGCGGCGCTATTACCGCATCACCCAAACCGGGCGTGATTGCCTGCGCGACTGGACCGCCGCCTGGCGCGCCACCCGCGATTCCGTTGACTCAGTGCTGGAGGGGACCCACTCATGACGACCGTTGCGCAGGCACGCCCGTTGCCGACCACCATTCCCGATTACCTGGCGCAATTGCGCCAGGCCCTGGCCGGCGCGGACCCGGCGATGATCCAAGACGCGCTCTACGACGCCGAAGAGTATCTGCGCGCCGAACTGGCCGAGCAGGCCGGCAAGAGCGAAGCGGAAGTAATCGCCGGCGTGGCAGGCAGCTACGGTGCACCGGATGAAGTGGCCGAGATCTATCGCGAAACCGAAGTGACGGTGACACGTGCACTGCGCGCGCCGCTGCCGCGCAGACGCAGCACATGGTTCGGCAGGTTCTTCGGCGTGGCTGCCGATCCACGCAGCTACGGCGCGCTGTTCTACATGTTGTTGTCGTTGGTCACCGGCGTGTTCTATTTCACTTGGGTGATCACCGGCGCGAGTCTGTCGGCCGGCTTGATGATCCTGATCATCGGCGTGCCGTTGCTGGTGCTGTTCTTCGGATCGGTGCGGGTGCTGTCGCTGGTGGAAGGCCGCGTGGTGGAGACGCTGCTGGGCGTGCGCATGCCGCGTCGTCCCGCCCATCCGGGGGCGCAAGGCGGCTGGCTGCAACGCATCGGCGCGATGTTCACCGATGCGCGTACCTGGAGCACGATGCTGTACTTCCTGCTGATGCTGCCGCTGGGCATCGTCTACTTCAGCGTGTTCACCACCTTGTTGTCGTTGGCGCTGGGCCTGGTCGCTTCACCGCTAGTGCTGCTGTTCGACAACACGGCGGTGCTGACCTGGGATGGCGTGGATGTCACCAGCGCTTGGCTGACGCTGCCGTTGTTCGTCGTGGGCGTGCTGCTGCTGTTCGTCACGCTGCACCTGGCATGCGCCTTCGGCAAGCTGCACGGCATGTTCGCCAAGCACCTGCTGGTCAAGAACGGTGAAGGCTAAGTGCACCGTGTGATTGCCGGTTGTGCGACACGCGGCACGCGGCTGCGATCGCTGCAGTGTCACGTGGTCTGTAGTGAAAGGTCTGAAAGACGCAACGACTTGAAGTCCCGTAGTCGTGTAGGTGGTTGGACAGTGCGGATGGAGCAATTGCAGGGCGGCAGCTCTGTGGCTTGGCAGCAGGGCCCTTGCCCGCCCACCCTCGCAGGACACGCCGCAAGTACGTCCATGTAGGCTCTTACGCGGCATCCATGCCGCGTAAGGTCCCGCGACGGTGGGCGGGCAAGGACCAGTGGAGATGGTCGGTGTGCATGGTTTTAAACAACGCAACCGACCAGCTCTCTGGTGCGGTGTCCTCGCCGGTTGCGGGACCCTCAGCGGCATGGATGCCGCTAAGGAGCCTCCAGGGACGGATTCACGGCGTGTCCCGCGAGCGGCGAGGGCACCGCGCGCTCGAATCACAAGCTTTTGAGTTAAGCATCCGATTGTGGCTAAACGACGCCACCGTTTTAAGTCTCGATTGTTCTAGACGTTGCGTCATGAGGAGTCTGGATAGCGCGGATCAGTTGTGGAGCGGTGGATCTGCGGCTTGGCTGCAGGGCCCTTGCCCGCCCACATCGCAGGACACGCCGCAAGTACGTCCGTGTAGGCTCTTACGCGGCATCCGTGCCGCGTAAGGTCCCGCGACAGTGAGCAGGCAAGGACCATCGAAGATGGTCGGTGTGCATGGTTTTAAACAAAGCAACCAACCAACTCTTTGGTGCGGGCGCCACGCACCTTGCCACGCAGTGCGCTGTCTTTACGCGAACCAAAAATCTGCGCATAAAAAAACGCCCCTTGATCGGTCTCGATCAAGGGGCGTTTTTTGTCGGCCGATCAGGCGCGCTTGCCGCGCTTGCGGATCGGGGTGACGGTGGCGGGGTCGCGGCTGCCAACCGGGTCGGCATCGTAGCGAGCGATGAATTCGCGCACCTGCGGGTACACCACTTCGCGCCAGCGACGGCCGCTGAAGATGCCGTAGTGACCGGCACCTTCCACCACCAGATGACGACGATGCGCCGCGTCGATCCCGGTGCACAGATCGTGCACCGCTTCGGTCTGACCAAGGCCGGCGATATCGTCCAGTTCGCCCTCGATGCTGAGCAGTGCGGTATTGCGGATCGCCGACGGCTTGACCAGCTGGCCATCCACTTTCCACTTGCCCTGCGGCAGCAGGAAGTCCTGGAACACCACGCGGATGGTGTCCAGGTAATACTCGGCCGGCATGTCGAGCACGGCGTTGTATTCGTCGTAGAACTGCCGGTGCGCCTGCGCGTCCTGCAGGTCACCCTTGACCAGATCGGTGTAGAAATCCCAATGCGACATCACATGCCGGTTGGGGTTCATCGACAGGAAGCCGGCATGCTGCAGGAAGCCCGGATACACCTGCCGGCCGTGGCCCGGATACGGGAACGGCACGGTGTGGATCAGGTTGTTTTGGAACCACTCGATGCCATTTTCGGTGGCCAGGTTGTTGACCTGGGTCGGACTGCGGCGCGCATCGATCGGCCCGCCCATCATCACTAGCGAGCGCGGCGTGGGTTCGTCGTTGGAGGCCATCAGCGACACCGCCGCAAGCACCGGCACGGTGGGCTGACACACGCTCACTACATGCAGGCGCTCGGCGCCGATGTGACGGATGAACTCCTGGATGTAGCTGATGTAGTCCTCGAGCCGGAAGGCGCCGGCTTCCAGTGGCACCATGCGCGCATCGACCCAGTCGGTGACATAGACCTTGTGGTTGCGCAGCAGGGTGCGCACGGTGTCGCGCAACAGGGTGGCGTGGTGGCCGGACAACGGCGCCACCACCAGCACGGCCGGCTGCTGCTTCATCGTGCCGATCAGCTCGACATGGTCGCTGAAACGCTTGAAGCGCAGCAGACGGCAGAACGGCTTGCTCAGCACCTCGCGTTCGATGATCGGCAACGAATGGCCGTCGACCTCGACATCGTCGAGCGCCCAGGCCGGCTTTTCGTATTCCTTGCCCAGGCGATGGAACAGCTCATTGCTGGCCGCCATGCGTTCGGCGCCCGGGAGCGAGGCCCACAGACTGTCGGGGTCGGAGAACATCTTGGCGTTCGCCTGGGCCTGGTGCACCCAAGGGGCTAGCAGATTGCGGGTCAGCTCGTGCAGTTGATAAAGCATTCCACCCATCCGTGCGGCTCTTTGCTGCCGCGCAGCATACCCCCTTTGGCGCATTTGCACCTTAATGGGGCTGCGGACGGTAGAGGCTGTCATACGACTTATGGCAGGCGTCAGCGCGTTGATTGGCCGCGATTTTGTTTGCCGCGATTGGTGATCCTTCGGATGGCTGTGCGAGCCGAAAGCGCGCGTTCGTCGCAGAACCCTGCTGCCGTGGACGCGTCTTCTTTCCTGCAGGGCAGGGATGGGTGAGGTGCGCGGCAAAGCCACTCGCCGTGCGTGCCTCAACCGGCCAACGTCCTGCTCAGCCGCGCTCCAGCGCAGCCGCCTCATCGGCCAGCTGCGGCGACAACCAGCAGTGCGAGCCGAGTGCAGCAAACCCCACGCTGGCGAACCGGCGCCGATACCAGCGCGCCGGCCGCGCCTGAAACCCATCGTGGTCGCCTTCGAAGGCATCCTCTTCGGCGAAGGTTTCCAGAAATGCCACGCCCGCGCACATCTCGGCCAACCCCGGCAGGCCCTGGTTGAACTCGCGCGTGGGTACGTAATGCAGCACGTCCGAGCAGATCAGCAGATCCACCGGCGCGCACGGGCGCAGCCAGGCGAAATCGCCGAAGCGGGCAGGGTGGATCTGCCGGCTGCGTCCGTAACGCTGCACCGCGTAGGCGCTGCTGTCGAAGCCCAGATAGCTCAGCTTGGGTCGTAACGCCAGCAATGGCGCGCGCCAGGCCGCCTCGCCGCAGCCGATATCCAGCACGCTGCGGATCGGGCGCTCCAGGTAGTACTCGGCCTGGCTCACCGCCAGTGCGACCTTGCGTCGCAGACGCGCAGGGTCGGCCAGCCCGGCATCCCGGTACCAGCGGCGGAAATAGTGGGCGTCGTACTGCTTGTCGTCGGGTTCGGACATGGACGTCAGGTGCTTTCGCGTCGGAGGATAGGTGAAAATGCGGGCCATCCTACGCCAGCCAGCGAAGCCAGCACATGACCCTGTACCTGTGGATCAAGACCTTCCATCTGTTGTTCGTCACTGCGTGGATGGCGGCGGTGTTCTACCTGCCACGCATCCTGGTCAATATCGCCGAAGCCGGTGCCGAGCCTGCGGTGCGCACGCGCCTGGTGCTGATGGGGCGCCGCCTCTACAAATTCGGCCACAGCATGCTGGGGCTGGCGCTGCTGCTGGGCGCGGTGCTGTGGCAGGGCTATCGGGTGATTCCGGATTTTCCGACGATGGTGGCCGGTGGCTGGCTGCACGCAAAACTGTTTGCGGTGGCCTTGATCCTGGCGCATTACATCGTGGCCGGGCGCTGGCTGAAGGGCGTGGATCAGGGCCGAAGCCTGCCCAGCGGCCGCGCATTGCGGCTGTTCAATGAAGTGCCGGTGGTGTTGCTGGTCGGGGTGATCTGGCTGGTGCTGGCCAAGCCGTTCTGACACAACGCCCGGGCGGTGCATGCGCTCGCCGGATGCATTGGTCGTCGCTGGCGTGTTCGCGCAGCACGGCGGTGATGTGGCGCGGATGGTCGAGGGATTCCGCCAGGGCGCCATTGCGAAACGGCTGCGTCGACGATTGCAGCAGGTGATCGATCCGGGCCTTCAGGCTTGCCGCTATCCCCCATCCTTTCTGGGCATGGCGGCGCCCTCGGTTGCGTACCAGGTCTTCTGGACACACGGTGCGCGCATCCTCTGTGTTTCGCCGCTTGAGTATTGCGTCAGGCGGCGATCACGCCTGGGCGCCGAGCTCGCTCAGCCCCTTGCGCGCCAGGTCGATCCAGGCGCGCTGCTCGCGCTGGTAATGCTTGGGGGAGGCGGCTGCGTGGCGCAGCACCTGCTCGAAGACGGTCCTGGCGTCTTGCGGGCGCGCGGCGCGCAACAACAGCTGCGCATAACGCACGCGTGCCTCTTCGCCCGGATAGCCTTGCGCAAGCGTCTCGTATTCGTGCAGCGCCTCGTCGATGCTGCCGCTGTCTTCGACTGCGCGCGCGTACAGCAGGTGCCCGTCGTGCGAACGGAAATTTGGATTGGCCGCGATCAACGCGTCCAGCGTCTTGCGCGTGTCTGCGGCCTGGCCCAGCCCGTACTGGGCCTTGGCCAGGCCCAGCATCAGGTCCGGATCGTCCTGGTAGATGCCGCGCAGCGCGCCCTGATACAGCTCGGCGGCACGCGCGTAGTCGCCCTGTTCCAGCAGCGTCTGCGCGAGGCGACGGCGATTCTCGGGAGTGTCGGCCACATCCAGCTGGCGCGATGCGTCGCGTTGTTCGCGTTGCGGATCGATGCGCTGACGCACCTTGCGCAGGCCACGGCGCGCCGTCGGGTCGTTGCGCAGGTCCGGGATCACCGCCACGCACACGTAGACCAGGACCGCCAGCAACGAAAACGCCAGCAGGATGAAGATCCAGTACAGCGGGCGGCCGCTGCGCACCACGTGTACGCAGCAGGCGGCCTGCAAGACCAGCGACAGCAGAAGTAGCGGGCTCATATCCGAACAGGTCCTTCCATGGTGGGCAATCGTCTTGCTGGCTGGCAATGCTGCGTGCAGCACCATCGCCCCGGCAGACCTCCGATCAGTTGCCTTCGTAGGCGCCGTAGCTGCGCAGGCGCTCGTAACGACGCTGCAGCAGGCCCTCGACCGGCAGCTTTTCCAGCGCTTCCAGCTCGTTGAGCAGCACCGCCTTGAGGCGCTTGCCCATCTGCTCGGGATTACGATGCGCGCCGCCGGTGGGTTCGCGGATCACCTTGTCGACCAGGCCCAGGCCTTTCAGGCGCTTGGCGGTCAAGCCGAGCTGCTCGGCCGCGTCCTTGGCCTTGGCCGCGTCCTTCCACAGGATCGAGGCGCAGCCTTCGGGCGAAATCACCGAATAGGTGCCGTATTCCAGCATCAAGGTGCGGTCGCCCACGCCGATCGCCAGCGCGCCGCCGGAGCCGCCTTCGCCGATCACGGTGCAGATCACCGGGATCTTCAGTTCGGCCATCTCCAGCAGGTTACGCGCGATCGCTTCGGACTGGCCGCGCTCTTCGGCGCCGATGCCCGGGTAGGCGCCCGGGGTGTCGATGAAGGTCAGCAACGGCAGGCGGAAACGCTCGGCCAGCTTCATCAGACGCAGCGCCTTGCGGTAGCCCTCCGGGCGCGGCATGCCGAAATTGCGGGCGACCTTGCTCTTGGTGTCGCGGCCCTTCTGATGGCCGATGATCACCACCGCGCGGCCATCGATACGGCCCAGGCCACCGACGATCGCCTTGTCGTCGGCATAGGCGCGGTCGCCGGCCAGTTCCTGGAATTCGTCGCAGATGGTGTTGATGTAGTCCAGCGTATACGGGCGCTGCGGATGGCGCGCCAGCTGCGAGACCTGCCAGGCCGACAGGTCGCGGAAGATCTGTGCGGTACGCACGCGCAGCTTGTCGCGCAGCGCACGCACCTCGGTGTCCACGTTGACTGCAGGACCGGTGCTGGCCTTGCGCAGTTCCTGGATCTTTGCTTCCAGATCGGCGATGGGTTGCTCGAAGTCGAGGTAGTTAGGATTCATGCAGTGGTGTCGTCGACGTAAGGCGGGGAGTGTAGCTGAAGCGCTGCCTTCGACCCGTACGGGGCCGTTCGGATGCACGGCAGGGATTCGGGAGTGGGGATTCGGGATTGGCAACAGCGGCGCTGCTGCGTCCGGGTTGCTGTTGCCAACCCCGAATCCCGAATGCCCAATCCCCCGCCCCTCAAGCCCACGGAGGGCTGTACTTGATCTTCAAGGTCCGCACTGCGGGGTCGGCGCGCAGGCTGTCCATCAGCTGCTGGTCGATCCGCACCGAGTGGCTGCCGTTGAGGTCGAGCATGCCGGCCACGCCGCCGGTCGGGGCGCGCAGCAGCAGGTCCAGGCGCAGGGGGGTCTTGCCGGGGCGGTGCTTGGCCAGCAGCGCGTCGATGCGCTTCCAGGCCTGTTTCTCGCGCAGGTCCAGGCGCAGCGACAGGCGTTGTGCGTGGTCGGCGCAGATCTGCTCGTAGTCCCAGCATTGGCGGATGCGCAGGCTGTAGCCGCCGTTGAATTCGTCCTCGCGCAGGCCGCCCTTGACGATCAGGATGCGGTCGCGGGTGAGCAGATGCCCGAACTCGGCCATCGCATCGGAGAACGCGCTGCATTCGACCCGGCCACGGCCGTCTTCGAGCTGCACGAACACCTGGCTGTCGCCCTTGCGCCGCACGCCGATCACCTGGCCGGCCAGGATTGCGCTGACTTCCGGGCGCCAGGCGCGTTTTTCGCCATCGCCGCCACCGCCGCCGCGTTGTTGCGAGGCGAGGATCTTCTCCAGCGCGCCCAGGTCGCAGCCGACCAGTTCGCGCACTTCGTCGCGGTGCGGGTCGAACGGGTGACCGCTGAGATAGAAGCCCAGCGTTTCGCGCTCGCCGGTGAGCAACTGGCCCAGCGGCCATTCCTTGCTTTCGGGCAGGTCCAGACGCAGCGCCGGCGCGCTCGGGTCCGGCCCGCCGAACAGCGAGTTCTGGCCCGAGGCGCGTTCGCGCGCCAACTGCTCGGTGGCCTTGACCACTTCCGGCAGCTGCAGCATCAGCGAGGCGCGGTTCTTGCCCAGCCCGTCCATCGCGCCGGCGTTGATCATCGCTTCCAGCGTGCGCCGGTTGAGCTTGGCGGTGCCTACGCGCGTGCAGAAATCCAGCAGGGTGGTGTAGGGGCCGCCACGCTGACGTTCTTCGACGATGGCCTCGCAGGCGCCCTGGCCGACGCCCTTGATCGCGCCCAGGCCGTACTGGATGGTGTCCGGGCTGGCGGCCTCGAACATGTAGGCCGACTCGTTGACGCGCGGCGGCTTGACGGTCAGGCCAAGATTGCGCACCTCGTCGAGAAAGCCCACCACCTTGTCGGTGTTGTCCATGTCCGAGGACAGCGTCGCGGCCATGAATTCGGCCGGGTAATGCCGTTTCAGCCAGGCGGTCTGGTAGCTGACCAGCGCGTAGGCGGCAGCGTGCGACTTGTTGAAGCCGTAGCCGGCGAACTTCTCCATCAGGTCGAAGATTTCGTCGGCCTTGGCCGCGCTCACTCCGCCCTTGGCCGCGCCTTCGCGGAAGATCTCGCGGTGCTTGGCCATTTCGGCCGGCACCTTCTTGCCCATCGCGCGGCGCAGCAGGTCGGCGCCGCCCAGCGAATAATCGCCGACGATCTGCGCCATCTGCATCACCTGCTCCTGGTACACCATGATGCCGTAGGTGTCCTTGAGGATGACTTCGGTGCGCGGATCCGGGTAGACGATCTCCTGCTGGCCGTGCTTACGCGCGTTGAAGTCCGGGATCAGGTCCATCGGGCCGGGGCGGTACAGCGACACCAGCGCGATCAGGTCTTCGAAACGGTCCGGGCGCGCGTCCTTGAGCAGGCGGCGCATGCCCGAGGATTCGAACTGGAACACCGCGCCGGTATTGCCCGAGGCGAATACGCCCTTGTAGGTGGGGGCATCGTCGAGCGGAATGGCGCTGATGTCGACCGGGTCGATGCCGGCGCGTGCGTGACGCACGTTGATCGCCTTGACCGCCCAGTCGATGATGGTCAGCGTGCGCAGGCCGAGGAAGTCGAACTTGACCAGGCCGACCGCTTCGACGTCGTCCTTGTCGAACTGGGTGACCTGGTTCTTGCCGCGTCCATCCTGGTCGTGTTCGGCGAACAGCGGGCAGAACTCGGAGAGCGGCTCGGGCGCGATCACCACGCCGCCGGCGTGCTTGCCGGCGTTGCGGGTGAGGTCCTCGAGCTGACGGGCCAGATCCATCAGGTCGCGTACGTCGTCTTCGACCTGATAGCGCTGGATCAGGTCCGGCGAGGCCATCTCCGAGTCCTTGCCTTCGCCCATCGCATCCTTGAGCGTGATGCCCAGGATGTTGGGGATCAGCTTGGCGACGCTGTCGACCAGACCATAGCTGAAGCCGAGTACGCGCCCGGCGTCGCGCACCACCGCCTTGGCCGCCATGGTGCCGTAGGTGATGATCTGGCTGACCCGGTCGCGGCCGTACTTGCGCGCCACGTAGTCGATCACCTCGTCGCGGCGATCCATGCAGAAGTCGATGTCGAAGTCGGGCATCGACACGCGTTCCGGGTTGAGGAAGCGCTCGAACAGCAGGTTGTACGGCAGCGGATCCAGATCGGTGATCTGCAGCGCCCAGGCCACCAGCGAGCCGGCACCGGAACCGCGGCCCGGGCCGATCGGAATGCCCTGGTTCTTGCCCCACTGGATGAAGTCGGCCACGATCAGGAAGTAGCCGGGAAAGCCCATCTTGATGATGGTGTCCAGCTCGAATTCCAGCCGGTCGACATAGTCCTGGCGGGTCTTGCCGGGCGCGATCGGGTTCTTTTCCAGGCGTGCGGCCAGGCCCGCGCGCGACTGGCTGCGGATCCAGCTGTCCAGCGTCTCGTCTTCCGGCACCGGGTAGGCGGGCAGGAAGTAGGTACCCAGGCGCATCTCGATGTTGCAGCGCTGTGCCAGCGCCAGCGTGTTGTCGATCGCGTCGGGCACGTCGGCGAACAGCGCGGCCATTTCGTCGCCGGACTTCAGGTATTGCTGGTCGCTGTACTCGCGCGGACGTTTGGGATCGTCGAGCACGCGGCCGGAGGAAATGCACACCCGCGCCTCGTGGGCATTGAAGTCGCTGGCGTACAGGAAGCGCACATCGTTGCTGGCCACCACCGGCAGGCCGCGCACACCGGCCGCATGCAGCGCGAACTGGTTGAAGCGTTCCTCGCCCTCGCGCCCGGTGCGGGTCAGTTCCAGGTGCAGGCCATCGCCGAACACGCGCTGCCAGTCGGCCAGTTGCTGCTCGGCCAGGTCGGCGCGGCCCTCGCCGAACAGGCGCCCGGCCAGGCTGTCGCGCCCGGCCAGGGCGAACAGGTTGGCGTGGCCGCTCTGCAGCCACTCCGGGTGGATCGCCACGCCGCCTTCGGGGCGGTGGCCTTCCATCCAGGCGCGGGTCAGCAGGCGCGACAGGCTCAGGTAGCCTTCGCGGTCCCGGCACAGTAGGGTCATGCGCCATGGCGTCATGTCCGGGGTGGCGATCATCACGTCGGCGCCGGCGATCGGCTTGATGCCCACGCCTTCGGCGGCCTTGTAGAACTTGACCAGCGCGAACAGGTTGTTGAGGTCAGTGACCGCCAGCGCGGGCATGTCGAGTTCGACCGCGCGGCTCAGCAGGTTGGCCTGCTTGGCCTTTTTCGGGTCAGCCTGATCCGGTTTCTCGGGCACACGGATGGTGGAATCCGCCAGCGAGAACTCGGTGTGGACGTGCAGATGGACGAAGCGGGAAGTGGACATGCGAGACCGGAATAATGCGTGGTCAGGGTAGCGAGCGTGGTCGGGTCGAACAAGGCTTGACAGCGCCGGCGCAGGGCCGCGGCCAGCTGCCACGGGGGCTGGGCGGTGCGGCCGATTCAGGCTTTGGCTAGCTGCGCGCAGCGCGACGGTGGCGATTGCGCGGATCGGCAGGCGTGCGGGGCTGCGTGTGCGGGACGCGACGCTCCAGGCCATGGCCGCAGCGGCGGCATGCGCGCCAAGCGATGGAGGACGCCATTACCGTTTCAGGTTCGCCCGGAGGGCGGTCGGTCAGTCGGCCAGCAGCAGGTCATCGGCCGGGGCCGCGCAGGGCACGTCCCACGGCGACTGCGTCGCCTCGATGCCCAACGCACGCCGCACCGGGGCGAAGCTGCGGCGGTGCTGCGGGCAGGGTCCGTGGCTGCGCAGCGCGGCCAGATGCACCGGCGTGGCATAGCCCTTGTGCTGGTCGAAGCGGTATTCCGGATGCTGGGCGTGCAGGGCGTGCATCAGGCGGTCGCGGGTGACCTTGGCCACGATCGAGGCGGCCATGATGGCGCGATCGAGCGCATCGCCGCCGATCAAGGCCTCGGCCGGGCAGGGCAGGCCCTTGGGCACCCGGTTGCCGTCGATGCGCGCAAACCCGGCCACATGCGCCACGCCCTCCACCGCACGCCGCATGCCCAGCATGGTCGCCTGGTAGATGTTGATGCGGTCGATCTCCTCGCTGTCGATCAGCACCACCGACCACGCCAGCGCCCGCTCGACGATGCGCGCATACAACTGCTCGCGCCGCTGCGCGCTCAGCTGCTTGGAATCGTCCAGCCCGTTGATGCGCGGCTTGCTCGGGTCGAACACCACCGCCGCCACCGCCACCGGCCCGGCAAGCGGGCCGCGGCCCGCTTCGTCGACACCGGCAATCAAACGCCGGGATTCGGCATTCGGGATTTGGGATTGGCCGAACAAGGGCGACTGGCCCGCCTCGGCTTGAGCGCCCGCAGCGATGATCTTCACGCTTTTGCTCCTGCCGAATCCCCAATCCCCACTCCCGAATCCCGGCCCTCCAGCAGCCCAGCCACCGCATCGGCTGCGCGTGCCGATGCGTCGCGGCGCAGTTCGGCGTGCAGGGCGAGATAGCGCGGTTGCAGGGCGGCGACCTTTTCCGGGTGCTTGAACCAGTCCAGCAGGGCCACGCACAGCCGTTCCGGGGTGCAGTCGTCCTGCATCAGCTCGGGGGCGAGATCGTCGTTGGCCAGGATGTTGGGTAGCGCGTAGCGGTTGACCTTGAGCAGGCCCAGCGTCTTGACGATGCGGTAGGTGAGCGGGGCGACCTTGTAGCCGACCACCATCGGGCGCTTGACCAGCATCGCCTCCAGCGTGGCGGTGCCCGACGCCAGCAGCACCACGTCGGCGGCCAGCATCGCGGTGCGCGCCTGGCCATCGAGCAGGTGCGAACGCAGCACCGGCAGCGACGACCGCGACAACTGTTCGGCCAGCAGCTGCTTGCAGCCGGGGTTGGCCGCGGGCACCAGCACGTGCAGGTTGGGCAGGTGCTCGGACACCAGCCAGGCCGCCTGGAAGAAGGTATCGCCGAGCTTGCTGATTTCACCATGCCGGCTGCCGGGCAACACCGCCAGCACCGTGCTGGACGCGGACAGGCCCAGCTTGGCGCGTGCGGCTGCGCGATCGGCCTGGTAGGCGATGTCGTCGGCCATCGGGTGGCCGACAAAGCGCGCATCGATGCCGTGCCTGGCATAGATCGGCGGCTCCATCGGAAACAGGCACAGCACCAGGTCGGCGCTGGCGCCGATCTTTTCCGCACGCTTCTCGCGCCAGGCCCAGACCGACGGGCTGACGTAATGCACGGTGCGCACGCCGCGCTGCTTGAGCCAGCGCTCGACCGACAGATTGAAATCGGGTGCGTCGATGCCGATGAACACGTCCGGCTTCCACGCCAGCACCCGCTCGCGGAAGGCGCGGCGCAGCTTCAACAGCCGCGGCAGATGCTGCAGCACTTCGGTCAGCCCCATCACCGCCAGTTCGCTGGCATCGAACCAGGTCTGGCAGCCGGCACCACGCATCGCATCGCCACCGATGCCGACGAATTCAGCGCCCGGATAGCGGCGCCGCAGCTGTTCGATCAGGCCCGCACCCAGGATGTCGCCGGAGGCTTCGCCAGCGATCAGCGCGATGCGTGGAGAGCGGAGATTGGGGATTGGGGATTGGGGATTGGCCAGCGCGTCGTGCACGACTTCGCCCGGTGTGGTGTGGACGCTTTGCATCCCCAATCCCGAATCCCGAATCCCGGCCTTCATCGCAACAACGGCCTTTCCGCCGCCTCGATGAACTCGAGTAGTCCGCGCACGTCTTCGCTGCTCTTGGCCTGTTCGGCCAGTTGCAGCTTGGCTTCGGCCAGCGGCAGGCCGGCGACGTACAGCGTGCGGTAGGCGCGCTTGATCGCAGTGATGCGCTCGGCATCGAAGCCGCGCCGCTTGAGCCCTTCGCTGTTGATGCCGCGCGGGCGGCCCAGCGATTCGCTGCCGACCATGGTGAACGGCGGCACGTCGCCGTTGGTCAGCGCGCCCATGCCCAGGAAGGCGTGCGCGCCGATCCGGCAGAACTGATGCGCGCCGGCAAAGCCGCTGATGATTACGTAGTCGCCCACGGTGACGTGGCCGGCCAGCGTGGTGTTGTTGGAGAACACGCAGTGGTTGCCGACATGGCAGTCGTGCGCCACGTGCGTGTAGGCCAGCATCCAGTTGTCGTCGCCGACCACGGTGATGCCGCCACCGCCGCCAGTGCCGCGATTGATGGTGACGAATTCGCGGATCACGTTGCCGTCGCCGATCACCAGCTCGGTGCGCTCACCGGCGTACTTCTTGTCCTGCGGTTCGCCGCCGATCGCGGCGTGGCCGATGAAGCGGTTGTTGCGGCCGATCCGGGTCGGGCCGTGGATCGAGCAATGCGGCCCCACCTCGGTGCCCGCGTCGATCTGCACATCGGCGCCGATCAGCGAAAACGCGCCCACGCGCACATCGCTGGCCAGTTGCGCCGACGGATCGATGACGGCGGTGGGATGAATCAAGGGTGCTTGATCACGCATCGTGTCTCACCTCCAAAACGGTTATTCCTTGGCGCCGGCGCACATGACTTCGGCACTGGCCACGACTTCGCCGTTGACCTTGGCCTCGCCGTAATAGCATCCCATGTTGCGGATCAGGCGCTTCATCTGCACTTCCAGCATCAGCACGTCGCCCGGCACCACCTGCTTGTTGAAGCGGGCGTTGTCGACCTTGACCATGTAGAACAGCTTGGACAGCGCGTCGCGTCCCAGGCCGAGCTGGGTCATCACGCCGCCGGCCTGCGCCAGTGCCTCGATGATCAGCACGCCGGGCATCACCGGGCGGGTGGGGAAATGGCCCTGAAAAAATGGCTCGTTGATGCTGACGTTCTTCTGCCCGACGATGCGTTTGGAATCCAGGTCGAGCTCGATGACCCGGTCGATCAGCAGGAACGGATAGCGGTGCGGGATCAGCGTCTGGATCTGGTTGACGTCGATCGGCAGCTCGTAAGTGGGGTGACTCATTCTTTCTCCTTGCCCACAGCCAGGATGCGCCTTGCCAGCACATCGAGTTGTTTGAAGCGCGCGGCATTCTTGCGCCACGTGCGATTGTCGGTGAGAGGGGTGCCGGACGAATACTCGCCCGGCTCATGGATGGAATTGCGCACTACCGACTTGCCGGTGATCACCACCTTGTCGCAGATCTCCAGATGCCCGACCACGCCGACATGCCCGCCGAGCAGGCAGTAACGACCGATCTTGGCGCTGCCGGCGATCCCGGTACAGCCGGCGATGGCGCTATGCGCGCCGATGTGGCAGTTGTGCGCGATCTGCACCAGGTTATCCACGCGCACGTCTTCTTCCAGCACGGTGTCTTCCAGTGCGCCGCGGTCGATGCAGGTGTTGGCGCCGATCTCGCAGTCGTCGCCGATCACCACGCCGCCCAGTTGCGGGACCTTGATCCAGTGCCCGGCATCCATCGCCAGGCCGAAGCCGTCGGCACCGATCACCGCACCGGGATGGATACGCACGCGCTTGCCCAGGCGCACCCGGGTGACCAGGGTGACGCGGGCGAGCAGCTCGCTGCCGTCCTCGACCACGCAGTCTTCGCCGATGATGCTGCCGGTGCCGATCACGCAGCCATCGCCCACGCGGCTGCGCGCACCGATGCTGACGAACGGGCCGACGTGGGCGTTCGGCGAAACCTGTGCGCTGGGATCGATCACCGCGGAAGGGTGGATCCCCGGTTCGCGCACCGGCGCCACGTCGAACAAGGCCGCGATCTTGGCAAAGGCGGTATAGGGATCCTTTGCGACCAGCGCGGTGCCGCGTGCATCCGCCGCATCGTCGGCGCGCAGGACCACCACGGCCGCCTGGCTCTGGCCCAGTTGCGGCCGGTAGCGCGGATTGGACAAAAAGCTCAGTTGTCCGGCGCCGGCATGCGCCAGGGTGGCGACGCCACTGACTTCGACGGCGCCATCGCCAACGACGGTCAACCCAAATTGTTCGGCAATTGCACTGGCGGTCAAGCGCATCGGGGTGAACCTCTTGTAAATGTGGGAGCGCCGCTTTAACGGGTAAAAAACACCATTAAACAGTTCCCAACAAAGCCTGCGTATCTAGGGTCCTGTCGCAATCAAGCGGCGAATCCAGGAGCAAGCATATGAAAACCGTTCTTTCCATCCTTGGTGGTCTGGTCATGATGGGCGCGGTCGCGAGTGCATCGGCCCAATCCTTCGATATCGAGCAGGGCAAGGCGATCGGTGAGCAGCAGCTGCAGTGTCTCAGCCTGCCTGCCGGCGACATCGCCAGCTGCTTGTCCAACACCGTGTCCACCTGGTTCGACAGCTGGTTCTGACCGGCCGACACCCCACCTGCGATACACGGGCGGCCCGCACGCGCGGGCCGCCTTTTTGTTGCCGTTGGCTGTTAGAACTGGCCGCCGAAGGTGAACTGCAGACGTTCGATCTCGTCGTTGTCTTCCTTCTTCAGCGGGAACGCGTAGCTGATCGAGATGGGGCCGACCGGTGCGCGCCACAACAGCGCCACGCCGGTGGACGCACGCAGCTCGTTGGCCTTGAAGTTGTCCACGCCGTCGTAGACGTTACCGAAGTCGAAGAAGGCCGATACGCGTGCCGACGGGCTGTCGAACAGCTTGGGGAAATACATTTCCACCGAACCGACGGTCTTGAACGAACCACCCAGCGGCTGGCCGCGTGTGTAACTCGCCGTGCGTTCCGAACGTGGACCCAGCGTGTTGTCTTCGAAGCCGCGTACCGAATTGGTACCGCCGGCGTAGAAGTTCTCGTAGAACGGCAGGCCGGTGGCGGTGATGGTGCGAAGCCGGTTGTTACCGTCGCAAGCCTGTTCCGTGTAAGCGTTATTGGCAACGACGCCACACACGTCGCGTGAGCTGTCGTTGCCATAGCTGTCGCCGTAGCCCAGCTCGAAGCGGGTGTTCAACACGATCGCCGGGATGATCGGCCAGTAATTGGAGATCTGGTAGTTGAACTTGTAGTACTCGATCGTGGAGCCGGGCAGGGTGGTCTCCAGGCCGACGCGCTGGTACATGCCGCGGGTCGGCATGAAGAAGTCGTTGCGAGTGTCGCGTGCCCAGCCCAGCTCGGTGCGCCAGGCATGGAAGGTGCGCGTGCCGACCGCATCGATGTAGTCGATGATCGCCTGCGGGGTTTGGGTCGGGAACGTGTTGATCTGGTTGCTGTCGACGCCGACCATCGCGGAGATGGTGTCGTTCTCGGTGATCGGCACGCCGAACACCACCTGCGCCGAGCCATTCTTGCTGTTGTACTGCGCGGTGTTGAAGTCCGAGTAGTCCAGCGAGCGCCACGACAGGTTGTAGCCCAGCGACACGCCGTCGTCGGTAAAGAACGGGTTGGTATAGGAGAACGCGTAGCGCTGCTGGTAGCTGCTGCGCGAGGCTTCCACCGCCACCCGGTTGCCGCCGCCCAGGAAGTTGTTCTGCGACAACTGCACCGAGGTGGTCACACCGAAGCTCTGCGAATAACCCAGGCCGAACACGAAGCTGCCGGAGGTGGTTTCCTTGACGTTGTAGACCACGTCGACCTGGTCGTTGCTGCCCGGCACCGCCGGCGTTTCCACGTCCACGCTCTCGAAGTAGCCCAGGCGCTGCAGACGGATCTTGGAACGGTCGATCGCCGCCTGCGAGTACCAGGTATTTTCGAACTGGCGCATTTCGCGGCGCAACACCTCATCGGAGGTGCGGCTATTGCCCTTGTACAGGATGCGGCGCACGGTCACGCGCGGGCCCGGCACCACCTGCAGGTTCACCGCAACGGTGCGGTCCTCGCGGTTGGGGGTGGGGATCGGGTTGACCTTGGCGAACGCGTAACCGACGTTGCTCAGCGTGTTGGTGATCGCATCGGAGGTGTACTCCAGCAGCGCACGCGAGAAGATGTCGCCGGCCTTGGGGATGACCAGACGCTCGATGTCCGCCTGCGGCAGCACGGTGTCGCCGGTGACCTTGATCTCGGAAATCTTGTACTGCTCGCCCTCGGTGACGCCGGCGCTGACGAACATGTCGCGCTTGTCGGGGCTGATCGACACCTGGGTGGAGTCGATGCTGAAGTCCACGTAGCCGCGGTCCAGGTACCAGGAGTTGAGCTTCTCCAGGTCGCCGGACATCTTTTCCTTGGAGTACTGGTCGTCGCGGCGGTACCACGAGGCCCAGTTGTGCTCCTTGGACTCCCAGTTCTCCAGGATGTCCTCGTTGGCGAACTTCTCGGTGCCGATCAGGTTGACGTGGCGGATCTTGGCCGCCTTGCCTTCCTTGATCGCGATCGCCACATCCACGCGGTTACGGTCCAGCGGGCTCACCGTCGGGGTGATCTCGACGTTGTACTTGCCGCGGTTGTTGTACTGGCGGGTCAGTTCCTGGGTAACGCGGTCCAGGCTCAGGCGATCGAAGGTGCCGCCTTCGGTCAGGCCGATGTCGCCCAGGCCCTTGAGCAGCTCCTCGGACTTGATGTCCTTGTTGCCGGTCACGGTGAGCTTGTTGATCGCCGGACGCTCCTTCACGGTGATCACCAGGATGTTGCCCTGGCGATCCAGCTGCACGTCCTCGAAGAAGCCGGTGCGGTACAGCGCACGGATCGAGTCGGCGACCTTGGCATCGTCCACGGTGTCGCCGCGGTTCACCGGCAGATAGGTGAACACGGTGCCGGAGGCGATGCGCTGCAGGCCGTCGACGCGGATGTCGCTGGCAACGAACGGCTCTGCGGCCAGGGCAACGACTGGCAGGCTGAGGCCGGCGGCGAGAGCGAGGGCAAGCAGGCGGCGAGTGGGAAGACGCGTCATGTCACATCCGGTTGGAGTCGATTTCGGGTGTTGCTGGATGCCGACGTATGACGACGACAACAGGCGGAAAGAGTGGAGCAGCTTCATCGTGGAACCAGGCCGAGGATGTCGTTGTAGAACGCCAGTCCCATCAGCCCGGCCAGGACCGCCAGGCCGACATATTGCCCGGCAATCATGGCCCGTTCGCTGATCGGGCTGCCCTTGACCAACTCGATAAGGTAATACAGCAGATGCCCACCGTCCAAGATCGGGATCGGCATCAGGTTGATGATCGCCAGGCTGAGCGACAGCAATCCGAGGAAATACAGGAACCAGTCGAGCCCGCGTTCGGCCGAGGCGTTGGCCGCGCGCGCGATCGTGACCGGCCCGGAGATGTTCTTGACCGAGGCCTGGCCGGTCAGCATGCGCTTCATCATGCCCAGCGAATCGGCGGTCATCCGGCCGGTTTCACGGATCGCCGCCGGCACCGCGGCGAACACGCCGTACTGCTGGCGGCTGTCGTAGGCCGGCGCCTGCGCTGCCGCAAATCCCACGCCCAGCAGCCACTGGCCCTGCGGCGACCGGCGCGGGGCGATTTCCAGCGCCAGCCGGTCTTCGCCGCGCGCGACCTCGATCATGCCGGTACCGCCTTGCGCGCCCAGTGCCTGCAGCTGGGCCGGAATCTCGTCGGCCGAGCGGATCGGCTGGCCGTCGATGGCCACGATGCGGTCGCCCGGCTGCAGCAGCCCCTGCGCCGCGGAGCCGGCGACCACCTGGCCCACCACCGGCGGCTGCAGCATGAACTGCCAGCCGATGCCGGCCAGCGAGGCCACGCGGCGCTCGTCAAAGCCGGCCGGCAGCTGCGACAGCCGTAGCGTGTGCTCGCGGTTGCCGGCGCCGTCGGTGGCGGTCAGTACGCGGATATCGCGCTTGTCCATGGCCGCGGTGGTGAGCTGCATGCTGGCATCGCTCCAGCTGCTGACATCGCGTCCATCGATGCGCACGATGCGCTCGCCCGGGGTCAGGCCGGCTTCGGCGGCCAGGCCATCGGCACGGCCGACGGTGGCCGAGTAATCCTGTTTGCCGACCACGAACATCGCCCACAGCATCGCCATGCACAGCAGCAGGTTGGCGATCGGGCCGGCGGCCACGATGGCGATGCGCTGCCACACCGTCTTGCGGTTGAAGGCCTGGTCCTGCTCGGCCGGATGCACGTCGCCTTCGCGCTCGTCGAGCATCCTGACGTAGCCGCCCAGCGGGATGGCCGCCACCACGAACTCGGTGCCATGACGGTCGCGCCGCATCCACAGGGGTTTGCCGAAGCCCACCGAAAAGCGCAGCACCTTGACGCCGCAGCGGCGCGCGACCCAGAAGTGGCCGAATTCGTGGAAGGTCACCAACACGCCCAGGCTGACGATCATCCACCAGACCGAACCGATGAAATCACCCATGGATGCAACTCGTCTGCGTAAATCGATCAGGCATGAAGGCGGTGATGGGCGAGGGCGCGTTCGGTGATCTGCCGCGCTTGCGCATCGGCAGAAAGCAGGGTGTCGAGGGAGTCGGCATTGTGCCGTGGGAGCGTTGTCAGTGTGTGTTCGACCAACGCGGGAATCGCTAGGAAACCCACCTGGCCCTGAAGAAACGCTGAAACAGCCACTTCATTGGCCGCGTTCAGGACCGCAGGCGCGGTTCCACCGGCCTCCAGCGCCTCCCAGGCTAGGCGCAGGCATGGGAATGCGGCGGTGTCCGGCGCCTCGAAATCCAGCCGCCCCTGGGTCAGCAGGTCCAGCCCGGCAACCCCGGACTCGACCCGCTCCGGCCACGCCAGGCCGACCGCCAGCGTGGTGCGCATGTCCGGCAGGCCGAGCTGGGCCAGGGTGGAACCGTCGACGAATTCCACCAGCGAGTGCACCAGGCTCTGCGGGTGCACCAGCACATCGATCTGCGCACCGGGCAGGCCGAACAGGTGATGCGCTTCGATCACTTCCAGGCCCTTGTTCATCAGCGTCGCCGAATCCACCGAGATCTTCGGCCCCATCGACCATTTGGGATGGGCGACCGCCTGCGCGGGGGTGACAGCGCTCAGCGCGGCGCGGTCCCAGCCGCGGAACGGCCCGCCGGACGCGGTCAGGATCACCCGGCGCACGCCGCGACTGGCGTCGCAGGAGCGCAGGCACTGGAAGATCGCGCTGTGTTCGCTGTCGATCGGGATGATCTCGGCGCCGGCCGCCGCCGCGGTGCGGGTCAGCAGCTCGCCGGCCAGTACCAGCGATTCCTTGTTGGCCAGCAGCAGGCGCTTGCCGGCGCGGGCCGCGGCCAGCGTGGAGGGCAGGCCGGCCGCTCCCACGATCGCCGCGACCACGGTGTCGCAGGCATCGCTGGTAGCCAGCGCGTCCAGGGCGTCGGAGCCGGCGTGCGCCTGGGTGGCCAATCCGGCCGCGCGCAGACCGTCGCGCAGTGCCGGATACAGGGATGGGTCGGCGATCACCGCATGCGCAGGGCGATGGGTGACGCAGAGCGCCAGCAGCTCGTTGACCTTGCTGCCGGCCGACAGCACGCTGGCGCGCAGCCGCTGCGGATGACGGGCGATCACATCCAGTGCCGACGCACCGATCGAGCCGGTAGCGCCGAACACGGCGACCTGACGGAGAGGGGAGCCAGCCATGCCTAGAATCCGAGAATTTCCTTGCCGAGTGCGAACACCGGCAGGGCGGCGAGCACGCCGTCGATACGATCCAGCACGCCGCCATGGCCCGGAATCACCGCACCCGAGTCCTTGGCGCCGGCGTGGCGCTTGAGCAGGCTCTCGAACAGATCGCCCAGTACCGAGGCCAGCACCGCCACCGCCGAGACCAGCACCAGCTGCGGCACGTGCGCCAGGGTCAGCCCGGCCAGCCAGCCGAATGCGCAGGCGACCACGATGCCGGCGACCATGCCGCCGAGCAGGCCTTCGATGGTCTTGTTCGGGCTGACCCGCGGCGCCAGCTTGTGCTTGCCGAACGCGCGGCCGGCGAAATAGGCGCCCGAATCGGCTGCCCACACCATGGTCAGCGCGGTCAGCAGCCACAGGTTGCCCTTGTCCGGGTTGGCGTGCAGCAGCACCAGCGCGGCCCAGGCCGGCAGGACCGCCAGGGTGCCGGCGGCGAGCTTGAGCGCGCGCGCCTGGCCGTTGCCGTGATCGGCACCGAAGGTGAAAAAGCGCAGCCATAGCAGCGCCAGCAGCCACCAGGCCACCCCCACCAGGGCGGCGATCTGGAACAGCACCATGGAGCCGGCCGAGGCCCACACCATCAGCACCATCAGCAGCAGATTGAGCATCAGCAGCACGGTACGCGGCAGGCTGTCGTCGATGCCGGAGAGCTTGAGCCACTCCCACAGGCCGGTCAGGAACAGGATCGCCGCCAGCGCCGCCAGCCATTGCGTGGGCAGCAGCACGATCGCGCAGATGGCGAGCGGCGCCATGATCAGCGCGGCAATCACGCGGGTCTTGGTCATGCGGAGGAGCTCTCCGTCGCCTTGTCGGCGATCTGGGCGCTGGTCAGGCCGAAGCGACGTTCGCGCCCGGCATAGTCATCCAGTGCCTGCTGCAGTACGCCGGCATCGAACTCCGGCCACAGGGTTTCGGTGAACCACAGTTCGGTATAAGCCAGCTGCCACAGCAGGAAATTGCTGATGCGGGTGTCGCCGCCGGTGCGGATGAACAGGTCCGGTGCCGGCAGATCGGCCAGCGCGACGCGGCTGGCCAGCAGCGCCTCGTCGATCTGCTGCGGCTGCAGACGGCCGGCGGCCACTTCTTCGGCCAATGCCCGCGCGGCCAGTGCAATGTCCTGGCGGCCGCCATAGCTGGCGGCGATGCTCAGCACCAGCCGCGCATTGGCGGCGGTGACGCGCTCGGCGGCGGCCATGCGCTCGCGCAATGGCGCCGCGAAACGGCTGCGATCGCCGATGAAGCGCACCTGCACGCCGCGCCGCTGCAGTTCGTCGACCTCGCGATCGAGCGCATGCAGGAACAGCTTCATCAGTGCATCGACTTCCTCCTGCGGACGGCCCCAGTTTTCACTGGAAAACGCGAACAGGGTGAGCGCCGAGACGCCTTTTTCCAGGCAGAAATCGATGGTGCGATTGACCGCACGCGCGCCGGCGCGATGACCGATCATGCGCGGACGCCGCCGACGCTGCGCCCAACGCCCGTTGCCATCCATGATGATGGCAATGTGGCGCGGCACGGCGGCAGCGGAAGGTGCTTGATGCATGGCAGGCGATGCCACGATCAGACCGTCATCAGTTCCTGTTCCTTGGCCTTGACGACCTCATCCACATCCTTGATGGCCTTGTCGGTGAGCTTCTGGATGTCGTCTTCGGCGCTGCGTGCCTCGTCTTCGGTGACCGCCTTGTCCTTGAGCAGGTCCTTGACCTGCTGGTTGGCATCGCGACGGATGTTGCGGATGGCCACCTTGCTGTCTTCGCCCTCGCCATGCACGGCCTTGCTGAGCTCCTTGCGGCGCTCCTCGGTCAGCGGCGGCAGGTTCAGACGGATCACGGTGCCGACCACGGTCGGGGTCAGGCCCAGATCCGAGGCGTAGATCGCCTTTTCCACGTCCTTGATCATGCCCTTGTCGAACAGGCTGATGACCAGCGAGCGGCCTTCGGAGACGCTGATGCTGGCGACCTGGTTGAGGGGGGTGTCGGTGCCGTAGGCCTTGACCTTGATGCCGTCCAGCAGCGCCGGAGAGGCGCGGCCGGTGCGCACGGTGGTCAGGGAATGGCGCAGAGCATCGATGCTCTTGGTCATGCGCGTCTGCGCGTCTTGTTTGATCTGGTTGAGCATCGCCGGAATCCGTGTGGAGCTGAATCTGGAGATTATAGCCGGGACTGCGTTTTGAGACTTGCCGGCCGGCAGAGTCCTGCGCAGCCGGTTCACCTGGGGTGCCACTCCACGCCCGGCATCGCCATCGGTCAGGCGTCAGCGCAGTCTCCGGGACCGCGCCTTTGCGATTCCCGAATCCCGATTCCCCACTCCCGGCCTCAACTCCGACCCTGCACCAACGTACCGATCTGCTCGCCATGCAGGATGCGCAGCAGCACCCCGGGCTCGCTCATGCCGAAGATGCGCAGCGGCAGGTCGCTGTCGCGCGCTAGCGCGAAGGCGGCGGTGTCCATCACCTCCAGGCCCTGCAGGATGACCTGGTCGTAGGTCAGGCTGTCGTAACGCACTGCGTCAGAATGCTTCTTCGGATCCTTGTCGTACACGCCGTCGACCTTGGTTGCCTTGAGCAGCAGGTCGGCGCCGATCTCGATCGCGCGCAGCGCCGCGCCCGAGTCGGTGGTGAAGAACGGGTTGCCGGTACCGGCGGCGAAGATCGCGATGCGGCCCTTTTCCAGATGGCGGATCGCGCGGCGGCGGATGAAGTCCTCGCAGACATCGTTGATCTTGATCGCGCTCATCACGCGCACCTTGGCGCCGAGCTTTTCCAGCGCGTCCTGCATCGCCAGCGCGTTGATCACGGTGGCCAGCATGCCCATGTGGTCGCCGGTGACGCGGTCCATGCCGCTGGCGGCCAGGCCGGCGCCGCGGAAGATGTTGCCGCCGCCGATCACCAGGGCGACCTGCGCGCCGGCCTGCTGGGCTTCGATCACTTCATGGGCGAGGCGGTTGATGACCTTGGGATCGATGCCGTAATCCCCGTCCCCCATCAGCGCCTCCCCGGAAAGTTTGAGAAGAATGCGGCGATAGGCAAGTTCAGACATGGGGGAGACCTCGGTGTGGGGGATCGGCAAACGCCGGCAAGTCTAGCGGAAGCCTGTCACCGGGCGTGGTAAAAATTCGGTAGTTGGCGATGCCGTGATGCGTTGCTCAGTGCGCGCGCGGAGGTTGCGGCGTCGGCATGTCGGTCGCATCGTAGGCGGTGACGCGGTTGCGGCCGCGATGTTTGGAGCGATACAGCGTGCTGTCGGCAGCCTGCAGCAGATGCTCGATGCTCTCGAACTGCCGGTCGCCACCGCCGTGGGTGGCCAATCCCGCCGAGAAGGTGATGTGCAGCGGGCCGCCCTGCAGTTGCGCCATCGGCGTGCGTGCGGTCTCGGCCAGGATGCGCTCGACCACCATCAACGCCGCCTCGGCTGCGGTGTTGGGCAAGATCACCAGGAATTCCTCGCCGCCATAGCGGGCGACCAGGTCGCTGGTGCGCACCATGCGCTGCAGCGTCTGCGCGAAGTTGCGCAGCACCTCGTCGCCGACCAGGTGGCCATGCGCATCGTTGACGCGCTTGAAGTCGTCCAGATCGATGAAGGCGATCGACAGCGGCCAGTTCTGGCGCGATGCCAGCTCGAACTCGTGCGCGAGCGCGGTGCCGAGCTGGTGGCGATTGAACACGCCGGTCAATGCATCGCGGCTGGCCTGTTCGGCCAGATGGCGCATGCGGTTTTCCGATTCGTCGGCATGCCGGCGCGCTTCGGCCACGTCCTGCAGCTCGCGCAGGCTGCGCAGCATCGCCAGCTCGCGGGCCTGCTCGAAGATCATCTGGATGTGCTCGGGCTGCGGCACGCGGATGTCGAACAGGGCTTCCAGTTCGGGCAGCGACTCGGCGATGCGTTCGATCACCTTTTCGAAGCGTTCGGCATCCAGTTCCAGCACGTCCTGCGCCTGGCGCTGCGCGTGTTCGGTGGCGGCAACGGCACTGGCCGACAGCCAGATGTCCGCCAGGCGTCCGGACAGCGCGACACAGGCCATGAACGGCTCCAGGCTGGCGGGCTCTTCCTCGCTCTGCGCGATGGCGTTCTGCAGGTACGGCGGCAGTTGCCATTGATGCGCGAGCCAGGCGCCGACTTCGGCATGGGTGGCGCCCAGATGCGCACGTTCGGCCTCGATCAGCGCGGCGTTGTCGGGCGCCTGTTCCAGCAGCGGCGCATACAGCTCGGGTGCGCCCTGCAGCAGGGCGAGCTTGCCGATGTCCTGCAACAGGCCGGCCAGCATGAGTTCTTCGGGTTTGCGGATGCCGTAGGCCTGGCCGAGGATGCGGCTGGCCAGCGCACACAGGCCGGCACGGCGCCAGATGCGCTCATGCAGCGGATGCGCGGTGAAAGTACTGCGCATGCCATGCACCATCGAAAACCCCAGCGCCAGGCTCAGGGTCGCGTTGAGGCCGAGCATGGTCAGTGCCTGGCCGAGGTTGTCGATGCGGCGGCGGCTGGCGTACAGCGGCGAATTGGCCACCCGCAGCATGCGCGCGCTCAGTGCCATGTCCATGCCGATGACGTTGGCGGTGGTGGTCATGTCCACGTCGGGGTCCTGCGCCAGCTCGATGACGCGCAGCGCAACGCCCGGGGGCGATGGCAGGTTGCGGCAGTAGTGCAGGGCGGCCTGTAGATCTGGTTGCATGGGTCATCGCCGACGGTGGGCGCAAGCATACCGCTGCGCTCGTTAATGGGGCACGCCATGCTCCGCCGTCGCCGCGCGGCAACGCGTGCGCGATGGGGGCGGAAAAGCCTGGTCGGCATCCAGTTCTAGCGGCAACCGCCACCACATCTGTAGAGTTGAGGCCGGTCGCGGGCCCGGCGGATGCGTTCGCTTCAGCTTCGCGCTTTCATGGGCCTGCGCGACAGTGTCGGGCCCAAAAAAAAAGCCGCGGCAGGCCGCGGCTTTCTCTATGCAGTGGCGAGGATCAGGCCAGGCCGGCCTGCTTCATCACTTCGGCGGCGTAGTCTTCCACCACCTTCTCGATGCCCTCGCCAACGGCCAGGCGCTGGAAGCCGACCACTTCGGCACCGGCAGCCTTGACGGCCTGCTCGACGGTCTGGTCGGTGTTCAGCACGTACGGCTGGCCGTACAGCGTGACTTCGTTGACGATCTTGCTGATCTTGCCGCTGATGATCTTTTCCAGGATCTCGGCCGGCTTGGCCTTGTCCTTCTCGGACATCTTGGCCAGTTCGATTTCCTTTTCCTTGGCGACGAACTCGGCCGGGACATCGGAGGCCTTGACGTGCGGCGGGTTCATCGCGGCGATGTGCATGGCGATGCCGCGTGCCAGCTCGATGTCGCCACCCTTCAGCTCGACCAGCACGCCGATGCGGCCGCCGTGCACGTAGGCCGCGACGTTGTTGGCGCTGTCGATGCGGACCAGGCGACGCACCTGCAGGTTCTCGCCGACCTTGGCGATGACTGCGGCGCGACGCTCTTCGATGGTCTCGCCGCTGTCGAGCTTGACGCTCTTGAGCGCTTCGGCATCGGCGGCATCCGAGTTCAGCGCGGCGGTGGCCACGGTCTCGGTGAAGGCCAGGAAGTTCTCGTCCTTGGCGACGAAGTCGGTCTCGGAGTTGACTTCGACCAACACGGCCTTGCCGCCGGCCTGTGCGGTGGCGATGCGGCCTTCGGCGGCAACGCGGTCAGCCTTCTTGTCGGCCTTGGCCAGACCCGACTTGCGCAGCCATTCGGCAGCGGCGTCGATGTCGCCTGCGTTTTCGACGAGTGCCTTCTTGCACTCCATCATGCCGGCGCCGGTGCGCTCGCGCAGTTCCTTGACCAGGGAAGCAGTGATTTCCATGGAATTACCTCATATGGACGAATGCGTGCGGCGGAGGGTTCCGCCAGTAGGAGACGGCGCAGCCATGCCGGCCGCCCCCGTAGAAATGTTCAGTGGCCTCGGCGACGGGCCGCGCTGGGCCCGTCGGGGCTGCGGCCGCACAGCATGGTGCGGCCGCATTGCAGGCCGATTACTCGGCAGCCGGAGCGGCAGCGTCGGCCGGTGCGTCAGCCTTCTTGTCGCCCTTCTTGGCCGGAGCGCGACGGCCCTTGCCTTCGTCGGCGGATTCGGCCGAGAACTCTTCTTCGCGGACCGAAGCGGAGTTCGGCGCAGCAGCCTTGCCTTCCAGCACGGCGTCGGCGGCGGCACGTGCATACAGCTGCACGGCACGGATGGCGTCGTCGTTGCCCGGGATGGCGTAGTCGACCAGGGCCGGGTCGTAGTTGGTGTCGACCACTGCGATCACCGGGATGCCGAGCTTCTTGGCTTCCTTGATGGCGATGTCTTCATGGCCGATGTCGATCACGAAGATCGCGTCGGGCAGGCGGTTCATTTCCTTGATGCCGCCCAGCGAGGCGTCCAGCTTCTCGCGCTCGCGACGCAGGCCCAGCACTTCGTGCTTGACCAGCTTGTCGAAGGTGCCGTCGGTCTCGGCCGACTCCAGTTCCTTCAGGCGGGCAACCGACTGCTTGACGGTACGGAAGTTGGTCAGCGTGCCGCCCAGCCAGCGCTGGGTCATGAACGGCATGCCGCAACGCTCGGCTTCTTCCTTGATGGACTCGCGCGCGCTGCGCTTGGTGCCCAGGAACAGCACGGTGCCGCGCTTCTGCGCGATCGAGGAGAGGAAGTTCATCGCGTCATTGAAGAGCGGAACGGTCTTCTCGAGGTTGATGATGTGGATCTTGCCGCGCGCGCCGAAGATGTACGGCGCCATCTTGGGGTTCCAGTAGCGGGTCTGGTGACCGAAATGGACGCCGGCTTCCAGCATCTGACGCATGGTGACTTGGGGCATTGAAGTAACTCCTGATAGCGGAATCTACGTGCGCGGACTGGGCTTTGAAGAGTCCGCACATGGATGTGCGGGCCCTTGCGAAAGGATGCGCACAAACGATTCCGGGGTTGGGCTTCCCTGTCGCCTCCGTGACGAACCCCTTGCGAGGCACCCCGGCACGGATGGCGGCGGCAGGTGTGAATTCGTCGGTGACGTCCGACGTGAACGACGCAATGCGCAAGAGACGCAAAACAGCCGGCGGAGTATAGCCGGCTGAGCGGGCGGGCGCAATTGGCGAATCGGGATTGGGGATTGGGGATTGGGGATTGGGGATTGGGGAATCGGGAATCGGGAATCGGGAATCGGGAATCGGGCAAGCTTAGCTCCGTGCGCGTCCACACGCCCACGAAGGATCAGCTACCGCGATGCGCTGTACCGAATCCCCAATCCCCAATCCCCAATCCCGAATCCCCAATCCCGAATCCCCAATCCCGAATTCCCAATCCCGAATTCCCAATCCCCAGAGCTCACGGCTCCAGCGCCAGCGTCGTCTCGATATCGCTGTTGATCCGCGCCACGAAGCGGCCATTGCCGGCGGCCACGTTGGCGGGCAGCGACCATTGGCGGGTCTGGCCGGGAAGCACATAGCCGGCAAGGTCGTCGCGGATGCGGCGGCGGGTGCCGCCGGCATCGATGTAGGCCAGGTCGGCCAGCCTGGCATGGCCGAGCCCGGCGTTATGGACCTTCAGCGCGCGGCCGCTGCCCTGGCCGGACAGGCTGGCCTGCAGCAGCGGGCGCAGGTCGCCGGGCTGGCTTGGCAGGGCGAACACCGGCGTGGAATAACGCAGCAGTGCGGTGTCGCTACCGGAGGCATGCTGGGTCACTACCAGGCGGTAGCTGTCTTCGCTCTGCACCGGGCTGGGGCCCAGGCGGATCACCCGCAGCAATTGCCGGCCTTGCGGAGGAATTTCGAATTGCGCCGGGCTGACGGTGGCGGCGGTGGCCGGTTCAAGCAGTTCGCGGTCGCCGTCCTGGCGCCAGCGGTAGAGTTTGGCTTCGGCGCGCCATGGCAGGGCCGCCTGGTTGTAGAGCCAGACGGTGGTCTGGTCGCTGTCGGCGGGAATGCGGGCGGTGGTCGGGGCGATGGCGATCTCGGCGGCAACGGCGCTGCCACCGATGGCAAGGCCGGCGAGTGTCAGTGCCAGCAGGCCGCGACAGGAGCGGGACGCGGCCATGGTCAGAACGCGATCGTGGTGATGGGCGCGCTGCCGGCAGGCGTTGGCCCGGCGAGTGCGCTGGCATCCTGCCCGGTGCTGGCGGCGGTTGGGGTGTCGGCGCTGCCGGCCGGCGGGGCGATCGCCATCGGCGTGCCCCTGGAGCAGCTGGCGCGCGGCGGCGCAGTGCGCAGTTCGCAGCCGCTGAGCAGACGCAGGCCGATGTGCAGGGTGAAGTTTTCCGGGCCCGGAGCGGTGGCCGCGTTGGCCGCGGTAGAGCTCGCGCTGCAGACGAGGGCGACCAGCGTCAGGCGCTTCAACAAAGTGACCAGCGTCATGAAGGCAATCGTTTGCATTGGAGACGTAACAAATAGCGACGCCCCCAATGCGAACTTTATTAACTGTCAGTAAGTGATCGAGACGGTCACCGTGTCGTTGTAGGCACCCGCAATGGGCTGTTGCGGTGCCGGCGCGCGGCCATAGACGGTCACCGTCTGCGCGACTCCGTTGCCGGTGCCGCTGAGCGTATCCACACCGATGCTGGTGCCCCAGCGGTTGCCGCGGCCAGCGTCCCGATACAGCTCATAGGCGATGTAGTTGGCACTGCTGGAATGGCGCATGCGCCGGACGCTGCCGGTGGCATTGATGCCATCGCCCAGCCCGATGTTCCAGGCGGTGCGGTTGGTGCATGACAGGCTGATGGTGGAGGTGCGGTCGATGGCGGTATCGATGGTGCCGGCGATGCTGCCGAAATCCAGGTCGGTGGTGACGTAGGTATTGCAGCGTGCCGGCACGTTGGCCGAGGCGGTGAACGGGAACGCGTTGCTGGCGGTCTTGGCACCGCTGCCGCCGGCCGTGCAACTGCTCGGCGCCGGCGGCATACCGATGACGCTTTCGTTGTAGGAGTAGCGCAGCACGGTGTCGGCACCGCCGAAGCTGCTGGTGTGGTTGCCGACCGACAGCGTCTGGTTGGCCGGAATGCGCCCGTACAGCGTAATGCTGGCCGTCTGCGAGCCGCCGGTGACCACCGGAACGCCGTAGGACAGTGTCACCAGGCGCGGCGAGGGTGTCGTCGACCCGGTGGCGCCCCAGACCTGGGTCCGCGTGGCCTCGCTGTAGATCTGGAAGTCCAGGCTGTCGCTAGTGGGGTTGAGCATGCGGCGTGGCGCGTACAGCCCGTTGCTGGCGCTGCCCGGCCCGAGGTCCAGGCACAGACTCACCTGGGCATAGCCGAGCACGCTGAGCGCTGCGGTCGCGCAGGAGACGTTGAGCGTTGCCACCGCATCGGTGGTGCCGTTGGCCGCCACGTTGCCGAACGCCAGCGGGGTACCGAGGGTGACGCTGCAGGTGGTGTCCGCGTGCGCGCGCTGGCAGGGGGCAAGCCACAACGTGGCGATCGCCAGCGCAACGACCAGGCGCCACAGTGTGGGCAGGCTCATGGGGTTTGCTGCTCGAGAACGCAGGGCAGCGGGCCGACCCGCGGAATGCCGCCGGGGTTGGTCGGGTAGGTGAAGCGCGCGCTGCAGCGGCCGTCCGGCAGCTCCACCAGGATGCGGTTGTCGATCTGCAGGTTGTCCAGATAGGTTTCGCCATCGTAGCCGACCACCACGCGTTCGGCGTTGCCCTCGCGTTGCACCACGCTGCCGACCGGCAACGGCACGCCCTGGGCGTCGTGCAGCACGATCATGGCCGCGCGCACCCGGGTGATGCCGAAGCGCACCGCCACCCCGGACTGCTGGCGCGGTGTCACCGCGGTATCGACGCGGTCCACGCGCAGGTCCGCCGGCAGATTCAAGGTGTCGATGGACAGCTGGTTGCGCTGCCACGACTGCAGCGGGGTGACCAGCAGCATCCCGCGCGCATCGGTGACGCCGATCAGGCGATTCTCCAGCCGCACCGGAATGCCGGGCTGGCCGTCGGTGGAGACCACCGCGAAGGCATCCTGGATATCGCGCGCGGCAAAGCCGCGGCCGTTCATCCACACCAGGCTGCCGCTGGCGCTGGCATAGCCGAAGTTGGCGCCATCCTGGTTGGCGACGCCGAGGTTGTAGCGGCCGATGCGGTTCAACCACCCCAGCTCGGCCAGGCCGCCGTTGGCATCGTCGCCGGCACGCCCCTGCAGGCGCCAACCGATCCCGCCCAGGTCGCCGTCGCCGGGCAGCGGCTGGCTCAGATCGGCCACGAATCCGGTGCGGTTGCCGTTGCGCTGCATCGAGGCGCTGGCCTGGCGCAACTCGCCGAACGTGGTCGACAGCGACAGGTACAGGCTACGGTCGCTGCGCACATCCAGGTTCTGGTTGCCGGACAGATTAGCCGCCCAGTTGCGCCCGAAACTGCGCGACCAGAACAGGCTCGCATACCGCGAGGTGTCGCCTTGCGGGTAGCTCAGCCGCACATAGCTGGTGCCCAGCGAGCCGATCGGATTGACGTTGACGCCGAACACCGCGCGGTCGCTGATGCGCGCCGGCAACGCGCCCTGCAGCGCGCCCAGGTCGCGATAGTCGCCGTGGGTGCGCTGGGTGCCGGCGGTGAAGTTGAAACGACGGTTGTTCCAGGCATACCCCAGCACGTACTGCCCGCCGCGCAGCGCATCCATCCGGCTATGCGCGTAGGCCGCGTTGACCACGCCGCCTGCGCCGAGCAGCCACACGCCGCCGGCACCGGCGTTGACCACGCCGCCGCCGGCCTCGGTATGCGCTTCGATGGTGAAGTCATCGCGCAGGCCCTTGCGCAGCGTGGCGCTGGCGACCGTGCGCGACTCGTAGGAAAACGAGCGCACGCCGTAGTCCTGGCGCAGATGGCCGATGCCGGCCGACCATTCGGAAATGCCGCGCGCCAGCAGTTGCGGCGTGCCATAGAACGCGAAGTCCAGCCGGCGCACCTGGCCGAACGCATCGGTCACCACGATCTGCGCCTGCCCGGTGCCGCTGATGCCGGGTTGCGCGGCCAGCTGGAACGGGCCGGCCGGCACCTGGCCGCTGTACTGGCGCAGCCCATCGACGTAGAGCTCCACCGTCGACGGCACCACCGCCTCGCCCAGGAAGCTTGGTGTGGGGGTGAGCACGCGGTACGGCTGCAGGGCGTAATTGCGGCCGATCTGTATCCCGCCCAGGCGGATCGAGCGGCTCCAGTCGACAAAGCCGCTGTAGAAATCGCCGACCGTCAGGCTGGTGGCGCTGTCGGGGAAATCCATCTGCCAGGCGCTGTCCAGGCGCACCGCTTCGCTGCGCCAGCGCTGGTCCTGCGGGCGGTCGTAGGCCAGGAACACCGCGGTGGTGTCGACCATGCCGCGGCCGATGCCGAAGCCGCGCACTTCGGTCGCCAGCGACACGCTGCTGGCCCCGGCATTGCGCGTGGCATAGAGGTCGTAATTGAGCAGCATGCCCGGCGAGGCAGTGGCGCTGGGCGGTGAGACCTGTTCGGCCTTGAGTACCGTGGTGGAGAGCGACAGCTGCGCCAGCGGCACCTGCAACGCAAGCCGTTGCAGCGCAGCGTCGTAGCGCACCTCCACGTCGGGCAGGCGATCCAGATCGACCAGCTCGCTGGCGGGGCGGTCGGCCAGGAGGAAGCCCAGCTTGCGCAGCGTGTCGACGGAGCCGCGCAGGTGGCCGTCCACCAGTTCGAACGGTGCCAGGCCGCGCTCGGCCTGGTTGAGGCTGACATCCAGGTACAGCGTCTGCGGCAGGGCCGCCACGTTCTGCGGCGCCTGATCGGACAGTGGCGCCATGTCGGCCAGATCGCCGGAGGCGGCATGTGCCAGGCAGGTGGCGGTCGCAAGCAGCGTCATCGCCAGCCGGCCCGCATCACGGCGCTGCTGGCGCGGCCAACAAGGTGCGTTCGTCCGCCTCACCATTGATCCTTGCGATGATGGTGCCGCGGCCGAACTGGGCCAGCGGTGCCCCCAGCGACCAGCGCATGGTCTGGCCGGGCAGGACATAACCCACCAGCCCGTTCAATGCCGTCCTGGTCGTGCCATCGACCCGATGCTGCAGGTCGGCGACCTGGGCGTGCCCATTGCCGGTGTTGCTGATCTGGATCTGCGCATTGCCGTCGCTGCCGGCAATCACCTGCGTGCTCAGGGTCGGGGTGGATTCGGTCTTGCCCAGCGGCAGCAGGAAGATCGGCACCGAGTAGCGCAACACGAACTGCATGCCCTTGCGATCCGCATCGGCGTTTGGCAATTCGTCGACGATGATGCGGTAGCAGGCTTCCTCGCCGGTCGGCGCAGGCCCGGCGCGAATCACCCGAATCAGCTGGCGCTCGCCGGCGGCCAGCGTGCGCATCGGCGGGCTGACCAGCAGTTCCTGGGTCGGGTCGAGTTGATCCTTGCCGTCACGCTGGGTCCAGCGATAGGCGCGGGTCTGGACCTGCACCGGAGCGCTGCCGCTGTTGCTCAACCAGAGCCCGTCGGCGGACTGCTGTGCGCTCAGCGTCAGCGAGGTCGGCGCCAGCTGCAGGCTGGCCGCATGGGCCGGCTGCAGCGGCACTGCGCTGCCAAGCGCCAGCGTCAGGCTCAATCCGGCCGCGACCAGCCAGGCCGGCATCCGGTACGACAGGCGGTGGTGCAATGGCATGCGCGCGCTCAGTAGACGATCGTGGCGGTGATGGTGTCTTGGTAGGTACCGGTCGCGGGATTGTTGGCCGACGGGTTGGTCACGCGGCCGTAGACCGGATAGACCTGGTTGATGCCGGTGGCGGTGCGGCTCAGCGTATTGGTGCCGGTGGTGCTGCCCCATACCGTGCTGCGGCCCAGATCCTGGTACAGCTGGTAGGCGATGAAGTTGTTGGTGGTGACCAGCGCATCGGTGTTCTTCATGCGGCGGGTGGTGACGTCGTTGGCGGTGCCGGCATTGCTGCCCGCGCTCAAGGCGATGTTGTACGGGGTCAGCGCGGTGCACTGCGCGGTCACGCTGCCGTTGGCGTCGGCATTGGCGGTGGAGGTGGACAACACCGAGCCGAAGTCGACGTCCGTCGCGGAGGCGGCGGTGATGGTGCAGGCCTTGGTGACGGCGATCTTGACGTTGAATGTGGTGGTATCTGCTGCAGTGGCAACGCCAATGGTCGAGAGTAGGCCGAGGGACAGCAGGACAGGGCGGACAGTACGCATGGACATTTCCTTGACCGGTCTGGTCATTGGTGACGCGACGACTCGTCGCCCTGCCTCCAATGCATCAGCTGTGCCAAAGATTACCCTGAATGATTTGGCTATCTCGCTGTTTATCCTCAGAGTTTTCCCGAAATTGCGATGTCTCTCGGATGACCCCGTTCATTGAGTTTTTGACGCGCGCGGTAGTGCGTCACACATGAATGCGCGGTACCGCCAGATTCCTGCTGCCCGGTCCGTCTGGGCGCTTGATCGGCTGCGGCATGAAAAACAACCGCGCGGGTCGTTCAGATTCAGCCCGAATCGGCGATAATCGCTGCCATGAGCGTCAATCTGAAAACCAAAGAAGAAATCGAACTGATGCGCGTCGCCGGCCGCCTGGCCGCCGAGGTGCTCGATGTCGTGGCGCCGTATGTGCAGGCGGGCGTGACCACGGCCGAGCTGGACCGCATCTGCCACGACCACATCGTCAACGTGCAGGGCACCATTCCTGCCAACGTCGGCTACCGCGGCTTTCCCAAGAGCGTGTGCACCTCGGTCAACAACGTGATCTGTCACGGCATCCCGAGCGCGGCCAAGGTCCTGAAGGACGGCGACATCGTCAATATCGATGTCACCGTCATCAAGGACGGCTGGCATGGCGATACCAGCCGCATGTATTACGTCGGCACGCCGTCGGTGATGGCCAAGCGGCTGGTGGAAACCACCTACGAGGCGATGTGGCGCGGCATCCGTGCGGTCAAGCCGGGTGCAACGCTGGGCGATGTCGGCCACGCGATCCAGAAATTTGCCGAAGCCGAGCGCTTCAGCGTGGTGCGCGACTACTGCGGCCATGGCATCGGCAAGGTCTACCACGACGAGCCGCAGGTGATGCATTACGGCCGCCCCGGCGAAGGCCTGGTGCTCAAGCCCGGCATGACCTTCACCATCGAGCCGATGATCAACGAAGGCACTTACCACCATAAGACCCTGCCGGACGGCTGGACCGTGGTGACCAAGGACCGCAAGTTGTCCGCGCAGTGGGAACACATGGTCGCGGTGACCGAAGACGGCGTGGATGTGCTGACGCTGTCGCCGAACGCTCCCGCTCCGGTATGACGGCCACGCCGGCGGACCGACCCGACCCGGGTGTCGCCGGCGATGCCGAGTGGGCCGCGCAAGCGCGCCCGCTGCTGGTGCATGCCGACATGCGGCTGTGCAAGCGCTTCGACCAGGGCGAGCCGATCGAGCGCCTGGTGGCCTTGCGCGCCCGCGCAGTCGATCAATTGATGCGCAATGCGTGGACGCGCTGCATTCCGGCCGATGCCGGGCTGTCGCTGCATGCCGTGGGTGGCTATGGGCGCGGCGAGCTGTTCCCGCGCTCGGATGTGGATGTGCTGGTGCTGGGTGAGACCGGCATGCAGCAACAGCACGAGCAGGCCCTGGCGCGGCTGTTCGCCTTGTTGTGGGATGTGGGCCTGCCGATCAGCCACGCGGTGCGCTCGCCGGCGCAGTGCACCGCCGCGGCGGCCGATCAGACGGTGCTGACCGCCTTGATCGAGTCGCGCCCGCTGGTGGCCGGCAGCCAGGCGCGCGCCGCGCTGGCGGCAGCGATCTCGCCGCAACAGGTGTGGCCGGCGCGCGAATTCTTTCAGGCCAAGCGCGAAGAGCTGCTGGCGCGGCATCAGCGCTTCGGCGATACAGCCGACAATCTGGAGCCGGACATCAAGGACGGCCCCGGCGGCCTGCGCGATCTGCAGACGCTGGGCTGGATGGCGCTGCGCGCGTTCGGGGTCAAGGATCTGGAGGCCCTGGTCGGGCTCGGCCATGTCGGTTTCGACGAGGCCGTAGCGCTGCGACGCGAGCGCGAGGAGCTGGCGCGCTTGCGCTTCGGCCTGCACCTGGTGGCCAACCGGGCGGAAGAGCGGTTGGGGTTCGATTACCAGAAGACGCTTGCCGAGCGGCTGGGCTTTGCCGACGACCCGGAAAGCCTGGGCGTGGAAAAGATGATGCAGCGCTTCTACCGCAGCGCTGCGTTGATCCGCCGCATCAGCGACCGCTTGCTGCAGCGTTTCGAAGAACAGTTCGACGGCGAGGCGGTGCCGGAGCCGCTCGGGGAGGGCTTCAGTCTGCGCCGCGGCTATCTGGCTGCGGATGCAGAGGACTGGCCGGCCGGCGACGTGCTGCAGGTCTTTGCGCTGTTTGCGCAGTGGGCGGCGCATCGTGAGATACGCGGGCTGCATTCGCTGACCGCGCGCGCGCTGGCCGAGGTGCTGCGCGATTTGCCCGCCTACGACGTCGCCGACGCGACCGCGCGCGACCGCTTCATGGCGCTGCTGCGCGGCCCTCGGGCGGTGGAGTCGCTCAACCGCATGGCGCGTTTGGGCGTGCTGGGCCAGTGGATTCCGGCATTCGCCAGCGTGTCCGGGCGCATGCAGTTCGATCTGTTCCATGTCTACACGGTGGACCAGCACACCTTGATGGTGCTGCGGAACATCTCGCTGTTTGCCGCCGGTCGCGCCGACGAGCGTTTTTCGATCACCCATGAAGTCTGGCCGCGCCTGCGCAAGCCGGAATTGCTGCTGCTGGCCGGCCTGTTTCATGACATCGCCAAGGGCCGCGGCGGCGATCATTCCGAGCTGGGCGCGGTGGATGCGCGCGCGTTCTGCCAGGCGCACCGGCTCAGCGAAGGCGATACCGCGTTGGTGGCCTGGCTGGTCGAACAGCATCTGCGCATGTCGGTGACCGCGCAGAAGCAGGACATCTCCGACCCGGAGGTGATCCACCGTTTCGCCACCCTGGTCGGCACGCGCGAGCGCCTGGATTACCTGTACCTGCTGACCTGCGCCGATATCGCCGGCACCAGCCCCAAGCTGTGGAACGCGTGGAAGGACCGGCTGCTGGCCGACCTGTATTTCGCCGCGCGGCGCGCATTGCGCGAGGGCCTGGAGCATCCGCCGCCGCGCGAAGAGCGCCTGCGCGAAGCGCGCGAGTCCGCCCGCGCGCTGATGCAGGCGCAAGGCCACGACGATGCCACCATCGACCGCCAGTTCGCCGGCATGCCGGATGAAAACTTCCTGCGCTTCCGTCCCGAGCAACTGGCCTGGCAGGCGGTGTCGCTGATCGAGGTGCAGATCGGCCAGACCCTGGTCAAGGCGCGGCGCGCGGTACCGGACAACGACGCGTTGGAAGTGTTCGTGTATTCGCCCGATCGCGATGGTTTGTTCTCCGCGATCGTCGCCACGCTGGATCGCAAGGGGTATGGCATCCATCGCGCCCGCGTGCTGGATGCGCCGCACGATGCGATCTTCGACGTGTTCGAGGTGCTGCCGCAGGACAGTTCCGCCGATGGCGACCCGCAGCGCCTGGCCGCGGCCTTGCGCCAAGTGCTGGCCGGCGACCTGCACAAGGTGCGTCCCTCGCGGCGTGCGGTGCCGCGCCAGCTGCGCCACTTCCGCTTTGCGCCGCGCGTGGAATTCAGCGAAAGCGCCGGTGGCCGCCGCACCCGCATCAGTCTGGTCGCGCCCGATCGCCCCGGCTTGCTGGCCGATGTGGCCAATGTGCTGCGCCTGCAACACCTGCGTGTGCACGATGCGCGCATCGCCACCTTCGGCGAGCGCGCCGAGGACCAGTTCCAGATCACCGACGAGCACGACCGCCCGTTGCCCGAATCCGCCCGGCAGGCGCTGCGCGATGCGCTGTGCGCCTGCCTCGATCCCACCTGAGTAGTCCGTTCGGAGACCCCCCATGGCCACCAGCAAGAAGACCGCGCGCAAGCAGGGCGCGACCCCCACCGGCGCAGCGCCCAAGCGCGCGCCGAGCAAGAGCGGCAAGGCGCCCCAGGCGCCGGTCGTCGACAAGCGCAAGGCCACCGCGGCGGCTGCTAAGCCCGTGGCCGCCAGCAAAAGCGTTACCAAGCAGGTCACCAGGAAAAGCGCGACCAAGCCGGCGACCAGTGCGGGCCCGCGCGTGGCCAAGCAGCCGGCCAGCGTGGTGTCCGCACCGGCCGCCAAGAAGGCTGCAGCCGCGAAGAAACTGCCGATCGCCGAAAAGGCGGTGCGCGGCGCTGCAACGCCGGTGGGTACTGACGAACTCAAGTTCGGCATCGAAAGCGCCTTCGAGCGCCGCGCCAGCCTGACCGTCGACGAGATCGATGGCTCCACCCGTGCCATCGTCACCCGCGTCATCGACGGCCTGGAAAGCGGCGAGTTCCGCGTCGCCGAGCCGGACGGGCAGGGTGGCTGGAGCGTCAACGAGTGGTTGAAGAAAGCCGTACTGCTGTATTTCCGCGTCAACGAGATGGCCGTGATCGACGCGCAGCCGGCACCGTTCTGGGACAAGGTGGAGTCGCGGTTTGCTGGCTTCGGCGAAGCCGAGTTCCGCAAGGCCGGCGTGCGCGTGGTGCCGGGTGCGGTGGCGCGGCGCGGCAGCTACTTCGGCAAGGACGTGGTGCTGATGCCGAGCTTCACCAATATCGGCGCGTATGTGGGCGAAGGCACCATGGTCGATACCTGGGCCACGGTGGGGTCGTGTGCGCAGATCGGCGCGCATTGCCATCTGTCCGGCGGCGCCGGCATCGGCGGCGTGCTCGAACCGCTGCAGGCCAGCCCGACCATCATCGAGGATCATTGCTTCATCGGTGCGCGTTCGGAAGTGGTCGAAGGCGTGGTCATCGGGCACCACAGCGTGATCGGCATGGGCGTGTTCATCGGCCAGAGCACACGCATCTACAACCGCGCCACCGGCGAGATTTCCTACGGCTACGTGCCGCCTTATAGCGTGGTGGTGTCCGGCCAGCTGCCGTCGAAAGATGGCTCGCACTCGCTGTATTGCGCGGTGATCGTCAAGCAGGTGGATGCCAAGACGCGCAGCAAGACCAGCGTCAACGAATTGCTGCGCGGCCTGGCCGATTGAGCACTGCGCAGCCTGCACGCGGCACCATGCTGTCGCGGCCGCTCAGTGGCTGGGTGCGTTGGGGCATCCCGGCCCTGTGGTTGGGATGGGTGGCGCTCTACGTGGCCGGCTCGCTGTTGCGCGATGGCGTGCCGCAGCAGCTGGAGGTCCTGCGTTGGCTGGCGCCTGCGCTGATGGTGCTGATGACCCTGCGTCTGGCATGGGCATCCAGCCGCTGGGCGCAGGTCCGCGATGCGGGCGATGCGCTGGAGATCGTGCAGCAGGGACGATCGCAGCGTGTGGACCTGGCCGAGCTGCGCTCGGTCGATGCCGCATGGCTGATCCCGCCGCGGCGGATGGCGCTGAAATTCCACGGCACACGTGCCGATGTGGTGTTCCTGCCCGCCCATGGGCAGGAACACGATCAACTGGTAACCACCCTGTTGGCGCGTGCAAGCGCGCGCCGCGGAGTCGAAAAGGCGACGACATGACCACGCTCTACGGATTGAAGAACTGCGACACCTGCAAGAAGGCGACCAAGTGGCTGGACCGCTTCGGCGTGGCCTACAGCTTCGTCGACTACCGCGAGCACACGCCCGCGCCGGAGACATTGGTGGATTGGGCCAGCAAGGCCGGCGGATTCGAGGCCTTGATCAACAAGTCCTCGACCACCTGGCGCCAGTTGCCCGACAACAAGAAGACGCCGGGTTCGGACGCCGAATGGAAGCTGCTGCTGCGCGAATACCCGCAATTGATCCGCCGCCCGGTGGTGGTGAGCGACGATGGCGCGCTCAGCCAGGGCTTCTCCGACAACGGGTTCAAGGCACGCTTCAACATCGCCTGATGGCGCCACCGCGTCATCGGTTGGCACAGGCCTGTGCGGGGCGGGCGCGTGGACGGCAGGCGACCTGCCGCTGCTCGCGGCCCAGCTGCATCTTTTATCGGAAGGACGAGCATGACCAGCGACGTACTGCAACTGACCTGTGAGCTGATCGCACGTGCCTCGGTGACACCGGACGACGCCGGCTGCCAGGTGCTGCTCGCGCAACGCCTGGAGGCTGCCGGATTCGCTTGCGAGCATCTGTGCCTGGGCCAGGTCGACAATCTGTGGGCCACGCATGGCAGTGGTGCGCCGGTGCTGGTGCTGCTTGGCCACACCGATGTGGTGCCGCCGGGGCCGCGCGAGGCCTGGACCAGCGATCCGTTCGATCCGCAGATCCGCGATGGTGTGCTGTACGGACGCGGCACGGCCGACATGAAGGGCAGCGTGGCCGCCTTCGCGATCGCTGCCGAACAGTTCGTCGCCGCCCATCCGCAGCATGTCGGCACGCTGGCGGTGTTGCTGACCTCCGATGAAGAAGGCGATGCCATCGACGGCGTGCGGCGCGTGGCCGAGCTGTTCCGTGCGCGCGGGCAGGCGATCGACTGGTGCATCACCGGCGAGCCGTCGTCCACCGAACGGCTGGGCGACCTGCTGCGCGTGGGCCGTCGCGGCAGTCTGTCCGGCACGCTGACGGTGAAAGGCGTGCAGGGGCATGTGGCGTATCCGCACAAGGCGCGCAATCCGATCCATCTGGCCGCGCCGGCCTTGGCCGAGCTGGTGGCGCGGCAGTGGGACGAGGGTTTCGAAAGTTTTCCGCCGACCAGCCTGCAGGTGTCGAACATCCATGCCGGCACCGGCGCCAATAACGTGATTCCGGGCGAGCTGCAGGTGGCCTTCAATCTGCGCTACACCCCGCTGTGGGATGCGCCGCGGCTGGAGGCGGAAATCACCGCATTGCTGGATCGCCACGGGCTGGACTATGCGCTGCGCTGGCATCGCAGCGGCGAGCCGTTCTACACCCCGGAAGGCCGCCTGCGCAGCGTCGCACGCGAGGTGCTGGGCCAGTTCGCCGGCGCACCGCCGGAAGAAAGTACCGGCGGCGGCACCTCCGATGCGCGCTTCATCGCGCCGCTGGGTGCGCAATGCATCGAGGTCGGCCCGGTCAACGCCAGCATCCATCAGGTCGACGAGCATGTGCGCGTGGCCGATCTGGAAGCGCTGCCGGCGTTGTATCGCACGCTGATCGAGCGGCTGCTGGTCGATTGACGGAGCAGTTGCCGCCGTCGTTGCCGCTGAAACAGTTGCGCCATCGAAAACGAACGGTTAGCGTCGGTCACATGGTCTTCCAGCTCGCCAACCTCAATAACGCCAACCGCAACAATCTGCGCGCGAACAATCGTGCGCGGCCGATGCGGGTCTGCGACTAGGCGAAGTAAAACCACACGCCCAGGAATCAGAGAACCCGCATCGGCCGATGCGGGTTTTTTTATGGGTGTCATTCTCGTGCAGCACGCTTGCCACCGGCCGCCAACCCCCGCAGTTTCATCCAGGAGTGTTTCCATGTGTTCCATCTTCGGTATTTTCGGTCTGCAACCCGGTGACGATCTGCAGGCATTGCGCCGGCAGGCGCTGGAATGTTCGCAGCGGCAACGTCACCGTGGCCCGGACTGGAGCGGCGTCTATGTCGACACCGGTGCGATCCTGGTGCACGAGCGGCTGGCCATCGTCGACCCGGCCGGCGGCTCGCAGCCCTTGTTGTCCGAAGATGGCGCGCTTGCGCTCGCGGTGAATGGCGAGATCTACAACCATCGCGAGCTCAAGCAGGAGCTGGTGCAGGCATACGCCTTCCAGACCGGCTCCGATTGCGAGGTGATCAATGCGCTGTACCGCGAGGATGCGCCGGCCTCCTACCTCAACCGCCTCAACGGCATCTTTGCGTTCGCGCTGTGGGACAAGGCGGCCGGGCGGGTGCTCATCGCGCGCGACCCGATCGGCGTGGTGCCGCTGTACTGGGGCCACGATCGCGAAGGCCGCTTGCGGGTGGCTTCCGAACTGAAATCGCTGGTGGACGATTGCGCCGATGCGGCGCAGTTCCCGCCTGGCCACTGGTACGACAGCGCCACCGGTGCACTGAGCCGCTATTACGAGCGCTCCTGGCGCGAATACGCGGAGGTGGAAGGCGTGCAGGTGCAGTTGCAGGAATTGCGCGAGGCCTTCGAGCGCGCGGTGCATCGCCAGTTGATGACCGATGTGCCGTACGGCGTGCTGCTGTCCGGCGGGCTGGATTCGTCGCTGGTCGCCGCCGTTGCCGCGCGCTACGCACGCCATCGCATCGAGGAGAACGACACCACCGAAGCCTGGTGGCCGCGCCTGCATTCGTTCGCGATCGGCTTGAAAGGCTCGCCGGACCTGGCCGCCGCCGAAATCGCCGCCGCCGCGCTGGGCACCGTGCATCACGGCTTCGAGTACAGCTTCGAGGAGGGCCTGGATGCGCTGCCGGAGGTCATCCGCCATATCGAAACCTACGACGTCACCACCATTCGCGCCTCCACGCCGATGTTCCTGCTGGCACGACGCATCAAGGCGATGGGTGTGAAGATGGTGCTGTCGGGCGAAGGCAGCGACGAAATCTTCGGTGGCTACCTGTATTTCCACAAGGCACCCAACGCACGCGAATTCCATGAGGAACTGGTACGCAAACTGGATGCACTCAACAATTACGATTGCCTGCGCGCCAACAAGTCGATGATGGCCTGGGGCGTGGAGCCACGCGTGCCGTTCCTGGATCGCGAGTTCCTGGATGTGGCCATGCGCATGGACGCCAGTTTCAAGATGATCGACAAGACCAGCAGCGGCGCCACGCGGATGGAAAAGGGCGTGTTGCGCGAAGCGTTTGCCGGCTATCTGCCCGAGTCGATCCTGTGGCGGCAGAAGGAGCAGTTCAGCGATGGCGTGGGCTATGGCTGGATCGATGGACTCAAGGCGCACGCCGCCGCGCATGTCAGCGACCGCGAGCTGGCTGCCGCCTCCAGACGCTTTCCGGTCAATCCGCCGCAGACCAAGGAAGCCTATTTCTATCGCACGCTGTTCGAGCAGTTCTTTCCCAGCCAGGCGGCTGCGGAGACGGTGCCGGGAGGCAAGTCGATCGCGTGTTCGTCGCCGACCGCGATCGCCTGGGATGCCAGTTTCGCCGCGATGGCCGACCCGTCCGGCCGTGCGATTGCCGGCGTGCACGAACAGGCCTTGGCGTCGTAACGCTGCTGCATCGAAGTTGAAACTCCAGCGGCCGGCATGCGCTCACGCGCTGCCGGCCGCTGCTGCGATCACTCGTGGCGCACGCAGTATCCGTAGCGTTGCGGCTCGATATCCACGCCAGCCACGTCGGCCTGGTTGTTGCGCCACAGGTTCGGCTTGAAGTCGGCCGCCGTGCAGTTGGCAGCGCGGTCCACACCGATGGTGTAGGTGAACGGCGTATTGGAGAAGCGGTTGTTCTCGAACACGTTGTCCTGGCTCATGCTGTTGTCCCAGCACAGGATTTCCGGTGTGCGATAGCGGATGGCGCAGGCCAGGAACACGCCGGCGACCTTGTTGCCGTCGAACTGATTGTTGCTGAAGCGGTTGCGGCGCGCGTCGGACAGATAGATGCCCTGGCTGCCGTTGCGCTCGAAGCGGTTGTTGCGGATCTCGCTGTCTTCCAGATGCTCGGTGGTCAGGCCTGCAGCCACGTTATCGTGGATGTAGTTGTTGACCATGGTGACCTTGGCGGTGCGGTTGAACGACACGCCGTCCCAGATCGCGCCGGACACATCGTTGTTTTCGATGGTGATCTCGCGGGTGTCGTACTCGCTCAGCAGGCAGGCACTGCGGCACTTGTTGACCTGCAGGCCGGCCAGCCGGATGCCCTGGCCGGAACGCACCACCACCGCGCTATTGCTCAGGTACGGACGCTCGGGCATGAATTCCTTGTCGCCGGTGCTGGCGACGATCTGCATGTCTTCGATGCTGACATTGCGGATCACGCCGGTCGGCTGCTGGTTTTCGTAGTCGCCGACCACCAGCGCCGGTTGCTGCACGCCATCGGCCATGCGCAGCACCGTGGTCGGGCCCTTGCCGCGCAAGACGAGATTGCCGCGGTGGATCGAGACCAGCCCGTTGAGCGGAAATTCGCCTTTTTCCAGGCACAGCACCGCAGGCGCATCGCCTTGCGGGAGCTTGTCGATGGCTTTCTGCAGATCCTGCCCGGGGCGCAGCTTGGCGGTACAGGCGGCGACCGGCGCATCCGGCGGGCCGGATTTGGCGGGCGGCGCTGCCGAGCAGGCAGTGGCAACGAGCAGGGGCAACAGGGCGGAAACGGAGCGGGCAAGCTGAGGCATGCGGATTCCGGTCAGTGGGGGGAGGAGGGCGATCGTGCGCAAACATGTTGCAGATCGCGACGGCCTCTAGTGTGTCCCACCGGACGTTAAAGTCTGGCTGATTCCGGCCTGCCTGATTCGGCGCAGGTTCATTGCACGGCCGTGGTCAGGGCCGCAGCTGCGCGTGCGGCGACCGCTATGGTCGACGAACGTCACAGTTGCAGCATCGCTCAAGGCCTGGGCAGGCGCCCGTTCGCCACGCTTAGAAACTGTAGGCCAGCTGCGCGTAGATACGGCGCGGTTCGCCAGGAAAGTGCCCGGTGCGTTCGGTGAACCCGCTGGCGGCGTAGACCTTGTCGAACAGGTTCTTGACGTTGACCTGCAGTTTCCAGGCATCCCATTGCGTCTGCCAGCTGATGTCGAAGATGGCGTACGGCTTGACGCGCTGGCCTTCCAGGCTGACCCGCTCGCCCACGTAGTCGGCACCGAAGGCAATTGCCGAATTCCAGGCTGGCAGGTCGTAGCGCGTCCACAGACCGAAGGTGTTGCGCGGTGCATTGGCGAAGCGGTCGCCGGACGCATTGGTGATGCCGTTGGTGCCGGCATCGAGCACGCGTGCATCGTTGTAGGCGTACGTCAGGTTGAGCACCCAGCGTTCGGTGAGGTCGGCCAGCAGATCCACTTCCAGGCCCTCGCTGCGCACCAGGCCGAGCGCGGAGAGCTGATTGACGCCATCGACGATACTGCCGTTGGCCTGCACGATATTGCTGCGTTCGATGCGATACAGCGCGGTGTTGAGCGTCAGCCCGCCATCGTTGAGCGCGGTCTTCAGGCCCACTTCCCACTGTGTGCTGCGCTCGGGATCGAACGGCCCGCCGACGCTGCTGTCCTGATTGGCCGCATCCTGCGGCAGGAAGCCGCTGGCATAACTCGCGTACGCGTTGATGCCATCGCGCAGCACGAAGGTGCTGCCCACACGCCAGCTGAGATCGTTGCCGGTGACGCGCGAGCCGTCCAGACGGTTGTCGTCCTCGAAGCCGTCCCAACGCAGTCCGGCCATCGCAAACCAGCGCGGCGTCAGCGTGAGTTCGTCCTGCAGATACGCTCCATAGCGCTGGCTGCGGGTACTGGTGGCGCGCCAGGGCAGGCTGTCCAGGCCGTAGTCGTAGAAGCCGCTGCGGCCATACACCGGGTTGAACAGGTCGATGCCCGGCACCGGCCCACGCACGCGGCCGGTGTCTGCGGTGTTGGCGGTCTGCGCGCGGAAATCCGCATCCAGCCGATAGTAGTCCGCGCCCATCAGCAGCTTGTGCTCGATCGCGCCGATGCGGGTGCGGAACACCGCGTTGACGTTGCTGGAAATCGCATCGTTGTCGCGGAACTGGTTGCGCAGCTGCCGCGTCATCCATTCGGCGGTGCCGTCGCCATCGCGGTCGATCAGGCCCATCGGCTCGTGATAGATCTGATGCTCGTCGTTCTTGAACCAGCGCATCGCCATGTCCACATCCCACGCATCCGACGGCGCAAAACGGTACTGCGCGAACGCCACCTTGGCGCGCATGTCGAGGAAATCGGTGGGCTCGTTGTGGTTCCAGCGACGGTCGGTGAGGAAGTTGCCGTCGTCATCCACTGGCACGCCGCGCAGGCGATTGCCGCCCAGGTTCTGGGTGATGTCGGTGTACTGCAGCGTGAGTTCGCCGGTCTGGCCGATGTCGAACGCCACCGACGCATCGCCGATCTGGCTCTGGCTATCGGTATTGCGGCGAAAGCCATCCTCGCCATCGGCATAGGCGCCGATGCGGTAGCGAATGCGCCCGTCCGCGCGTGCCGGCCCGGTGGCCTCGAACGAGGCCGCCCCGAAGGATTGATTGCCCACCTGCAGCTCGACCCGACGCGCGGCCTGATGGCCGGGCTTGCGGGTGACGTAATTGATGACGCCACCGGGTTCGCCGCCGCCGTACAACGCACCGGCCGGGCCCTTGAGCACTTCCACGCGTTCGATATTGAACAGCTGCGGCACCGAGAAGCCGGCATACGGATCGCCACGCAATCCGTCGTACAGCACGTTCTCCTGGCGGAATCCGCGCAGGGTGACGCCGGCATAGCTGAAGAAACTGATGCCGCTGATGCTGCGATACAGATCGGTGATCTGGCGCGCGGCCTGGTCGTCGATCAGTTCGCGCGGCAGCACCTGCACTGACTGCGGCACCAGCGACAACGGCGTATCGGTGCGTGTGGCCACTGCGGCATCGTCGGATTTGTACAGCGTCTGCGCACGGCCGACGACGTCGACGCCATCGAGGTCGGTGACGGTTGCAGAGGTGCTGGTGTGTTGTTGGGCGAAGGCGCGGGGCGAGGGTAACGCCAAGACAGCGGCGAGCGCGGTGACAAGGAGCGTGGGGCGCATTGGTCACTAATGGGAATGGTTATCAAATGCATCTTAGCATGTTGTGCTCGCTTGATTGGGCAGGTCGGTGGGTGGGCGTGGTTGCGGATACTTGGGTATCCCGATGTGCCAGGTGCAAGGTGCGGGGTGCGATCTGCAGAACGCAGACACCGATTTTGCGTTCGTCCAGCCCCCAACGACTGTCGAAACCTGTGTCGACGCTCGAGACAGCAATGACCCCGCCTATTTCGGCTGCAATTGCAGCGTGTAGCGGGTTGCGGTCGGCAGGAACGGGGTCGGCCGGCCGTGTACCCAATCGTCGTGGCCTGCGCCCCAGAACGGCGACAAGGGGTGTCCGCTCTGGCCGCCCGGCATGTGCACGATGCCGTCCTGTTCGTGGCCGGGCGACACCACCATGCGTTCGGAGGCGCCGAAGGCCGGGCCTTGCACGCGCGGCATGTCGCGATCGCCTGGCAGTTGGTCGGGTGGCATGCACAGCCAGCGCTTGGCGAGCGCAGGCAATGCCCGCGCGATCGGGTGACAGATGGCGGCGGTGTTGCGTTCGCCCCAGGTGCGTTCGCTCAAGGCGCCGTGCTGCGCAGCGAGATCGGTCTGCGCCTTGCGTGCAGCCGCGGCAAGCAGCTGATCCCAGTTTGCATAGGCGGGCGGCAGCAGATGCGCCGGGCGCTGCTGCAGCAACGGCCAGACGATGCCTTCCAGCTGCGCGCGACGCGGCGGCAGGAAGTCCTTGCCAAGCGCGGCTTTTGCCGGCGCCAGCAGGCCGGCTTCCACTGCGTCGATGGTCATGCCGCGAAAGCCGCGCACGATGCGGTAGCTGGTCGAGCGGGTGGATGCGTGCCCGTCCCACTGCCGGGTGGCGGCTTCGATCTGCTGCAAGGCCGGGTCCTTGCTGTGCTCGACCACGCTGCGCAACAACTGCCACCACCGCGTGAGCAGCACGGCGCGATCGTCGAGCTGGATGGCGAGCAGGTCCAGCTCGTTGAAACGTTGCCTGGCAAACAAGTCGTCGCGGATCTGCTGCGCACGCGCGCCCAGGTCGTAGCCGGCATTGCCGAGCGTGGCCAACTGCTGCGCATCGACGACGCGGCTGTTTGCGGTCCAGAGCCGGTGCGAGGGAGGATCGATCAGGGCGGGGGCAGCGTCGCTGCGCACCGGCCAGGGCAGGCAGCCGCCCTGCGCCGATGCCGCCGTTGACGCAGGCGATGCCGCGTCCGCACCCTGCGCCGAGCTTGCCAGTTCGGCGATGCCGCTCGGGCCACAGCCGGCATTGCGTACCGGGCGCGCACCGATCAAGCGCCAGGCGATGCGCCCGCTGCGATCGGCCAGCAACAGGTTCTGTGCCGGAATGCCCGAGCGATCGGCCACTGCAAAGGCGGCCTGCACGTCGGCCGCCGTACTCATCTGCGCAAAGTCCAGCCGGATCGCGCCGGGCAGCTGCGCGGCCCAGCGCAGCGCGAGCAGGCTGCCATCGGCGTTGTCGTGCAGGACCGGGCCCCACGCGCTCTCGCGCACCGCAAAACGCACCGGCGCGGCGCCGGCCACGCGAATGGTCTCGACATGGGTGGTGAGCACTTGCGGATGACCCGGCGTGGCCGGCGCAATCCGCGCAAAGTCGGCGGTGTCGATGTAGCTGTTGGTAAAGGCCCAGGCCACATGCCCGTTGCTGCCGACCACCACCGCCGGCAAGCCGGGCAGGGTGAAACCGGTGACGTCCACCTTGCCGTCGGGCGCACTGGTGTCCGGGTAACGCAGGCGTGCGCGGAACCAGATGTTGGGCGCGCGCAGGCCCAGGTGCATGTCGTCGGCGACGATGGCGCGGCCGTCGCTGGTGAGGCTGCCGTCCACGGCGAAGTTGTTGCTGCCAGGCGTCGGCGACTCGGCGCCGGTGGTGGCGGCTGCATGCGGCAGGCGGCGCAGATCCAGCGTGGCGGCGTCGGGCAGCACGGCATCGCCGTGCGCGGGGCCGAACAGCGGCGCATCCCAGCTGGAGCCTTGATGGTCGAGCAATGCCGCCAGCGCCGCCGGCACCACCGCACGGATGCGGGCGGCTGCCAGTTCGGTCTGGTTGTCGTTGTCCTGCAGGTCGGCATACATCGCCATGCCGGTGAGGATGGAGTCGTCCAGCGTCCACGCGCGCGGTGTCTGCCGCAGCAACAGGTACGGCCAAGGGCGCACGCGCAGTGCAGCCAGCCCGGCATTGACGCCCTCGGTATAGGCCTGCAGCGCGGCGCGCTGGCTGCCGGCGGCGACATCCAGGCTGGCATGCACGCGGGCGCGCAGCCGGTGCACGCGATTGCGTTTGTCCAGGTCCAGCGCTGCGGCGCCGAACAGCTCGGACAACTCGCCGGCCGATGCGCGGCGCATCAGGTCCATCTCGAAGTAGCGCTCCTGCGCGTGCACATAGCCGAGTGCGCGCATGGCATCGACCTGGCTGGACGCATCGATGGTGACCACGCCACGCCGGTCGCGTTGCACGCTGACCGGTGCCGCCAGGCCCTGCAGTGCGCTGTTGCCATCCAGCTGCGGCAGGCTGCCACGTATCAGCAGATACGCGGCCAACAGGGCCGCCACGATCAACACCACGATTGCCAGCAGCAGCCGGCCCAGCCATTTGCGCATTGTCGAGTCCTTGAGTTCGGTCACAGTGTGGCGGCCGGTCATGACCGTGGCGGGTCTGGCCGCAAGCGCAACTGAAAGTGATTCCGATTAGATCATTGCGCCGCGGCTTAGGGCACCATGCGCGCATTGCGTCGCTGGAGCACATCATGAAAGGCCATCCTGAAGTCGTCGAGTACCTCAAACAGCTGCTGCGCGGCGAACTGGCCGCACGCGACCAGTATTTCCTGCACTCGCGCCGTTACGAGGACCAGGGCCTGATGGCGCTGTACGAGCGCATCAATCACGAAATGGAAGAGGAGACCGAGCACGCCGATGCGCTGCTGCGGCGCATCTTGTTCCTGGAAGGCGACCCGGACATGCGGCCGGCCGAGTTTGCGCCAGGCAAGACCGTGGTGGAGATGCTCGAGCGCGACCTGGTCGTGGAATACGAAGTGCGCGCCAATCTCGCCGCCGGCATGAAGCTGTGCGAAGAACACGGCGATTACGTCAGCCGCGACATCCTGCTCAAGCAGCTGCAGGACACCGAAGAAGACCACGCCTGGTGGCTGGAGCAGCAGTTGGGCCTGATCAAGCGGATCGGCCTGGAGCTGTATCAGACCTCGAAGATCGACAAGGGCCACGTCGCCGGCTGAGCCCGGTGACTGGGCACTGCGTAGCCGCTGAGCGTGCGCAGCACAGTTTTGCAATCGGCAGGTGCCGCGCGGGGCATTGCCTTGCTGCGTGGTCTGCGTCAGCTGCCGGCGGTCTGCGGCGGTGTTGCTCGGCGCCTTGCGCTGTTGTGCGAACCATCATTGCGTGGCGCAACGCCGCGCGGTCCTGATCGGCGCGCGCTGCGCTGCCTGTGCAACGCCTGCGTCGCCCGACTGGGGCGTCGGCAGCGATCGCCGATGACAAAGTTCGCCCGCGACCGTCAGTTGCGTTGCAGGCGATAGACGCCGCTCGACAGGGCGGTGACGCCATCGGCACGGAAGCGCGGCTCCTGATCGAGGATGTCGCGGCGTTCCAGTTGCTGCACCCGCCATTGCGTGTCGAACAGTGCGTGCACCGCGGCAGCATCCACCGAAAACGGCGGCCCGGCCTTTTCGGCCTGCGGGTATTCCAGGGTGATCAACAGCCCGCGGCATCCCGCAGGCAGGCGCGCGTAGGTGGTGTGCAGATACTGTTGGCGCAAGCCGGCCGGCAGGGCGATCAATGCGGCGCGGTCGTAGACGGCGCTGCAATCGGCCAGCACGCTTGGCTCCAGTGCAAACGCGTCGCCGCAGATGATTTCGATCGGGCCGGCGATAAAGTGCTCGCCCGCGCGGCTGCTGTGGCGCTGCGGTTGCAGGCCGGCATCAGCGAAGAATTGCGTCACCGCCAGCGGCGATATCTCCACGCCCAGCACGCGATGGCCTTGTGCGGCCAACCAGTGCAGGTCCAGCGTCTTGCCGCATAACGGTACCAGCACGCGGGCAGCCTTCGGCAGCTGCAACGCCGGCCAGTGCTTTTGCAGCAACGGCATCACCTGGTCCTGATGGAAGCCGGTCTGACCGTTCTGCCAACGCTGCAGCCAGAAATCTGTGTCCATGATGTTGTCTTGTTGGTTTGCGTTGACGAGTGCCGTGATGCAGCCAATGGCACTGACACTGCAGATCGAAAGGAGGCGATCACACCGCATCGCCGCGCGACATGCACTGCGCACAACCACGCACGCCGCGCTCGCAACCACCCATACCGACCATCTCGACCGGTCCTTGTCCGCCCACCGTCGCGGGACCTTACGCGGCATGGATGCCGCGTAAGAGCCTACAGGGATGTACTTGCGGCGTGTCCTGCGATGGCGGGCGGACAAGGGCCCTGCAGCAAGGCCGCAGATCTCTCGCTCTACAGCCGACGCATCCGCACCGTTCGATTACCTCTCAAGGCAATGCAGAGCTTGAGCCTCAGCCTCAGCGTAACCTCGCCGTTGCAAGCCAACCTGGCCGAGGGCGCGATGCCGTAACGCCGGCAGCGTCCAGCTGGCGGTAGTTTTGTGGGTCGCTCAAGACCGCACGGCCAGCGCGCCATCGCGCGGCGCGTCAGCGAATCACCGTTACTGCACTCCAGCCCGTCGACCTTCTGCCGCGCCTCAGTAAATCGAGGCAGCGGCAGCGTCGAACGCGCCGCTGCGCGCCACGTCGGTGAACAGCCGTTACTGCACTTCCAGCCCGTCCACCTTTTGCCACCCTCGCGGCAGCAATGCACCGCGACTCGCACGCGCGCCCACATAGCTATCCAGATCCTTGAACGACAGGCTCATGGTGCGTGCGCCGCTGCGCACCAGCAGCGTGTTGCCCGGAGCCACCGCCACCACCGCGACCACGCGCTCGGTGCCGAGCTTGGCCTTGGGGATGTCGATGATCTTGTTGCCTTTGCCCTTGTCCAGCTCGGGCACATCGCTGGCGGTCACCGCCAGCAGATTGCCGGCACTGGTGACAGCGACGATGCGGTCGCTCTGCGGATTGGTCACCTGCGCAGGCGTCAGCACATGCGCGCCGGTGGTCAGGTTGAGCATCGCCTTGCCGGCCTTGTTGCGGCCGGTGAGGTTTTCGAAGCGGGTGACGAAGCCATAGCCGTGCGATGACGCCAGCACGAAGCGGGTGGCGTTGTCGGCGCTGGCCATGACCTGGAACGCCGCGCCCGAGGCCGGCGAGAAACGTCCGGTCAACGGTTCGCCATTGCCGCGTGCCGAGGGCAGGGTATGCACCGCGGTCGAATAGGCGCGGCCTTCCGAATCCAGGAACGCCACCTGATGGGTGCTGCGGCTGCGCACCGCCGCCAGCAGGCTGTCGCCTTCGCGGTAGGACATGCCGGCCGGGTCGACCTCGTGGCCCTTGGCCGCGCGTACCCAGCCCTTCTCCGACAGCACCACGGTCATCGGTTCGCTGGTGACCATCTCGGTTTCGTCGATCGCCTGCGCGGCGCCACGCTGCACCAGCGGCGAGCGACGTGCGTCGCCGAACTTCTTGGCGTCGGCGGTCAGCTCGTCCTTGATCAACTTTTTCAGCTTGGTCTTGCTTTCCAGGATGGCCAGGATCTGCGCGCGTTCCTTGGCCAGTGCTTCCTGCTCGCCGCGGATCTTCATTTCTTCCAGGCGCGCCAGCTGGCGCAGCTTGGTTTCCAGGATGTATTCGGCCTGTTCCTCGCTGAGCGCGAAGCGCGCGATCAACACCGGCTTGGGTTCGTCCTCGCTGCGGACGATGCGGATCACTTCGTCCAGGTTGAGGAAGGCGATCAACAACCCTTCCAACAGGTGCAGGCGGCGCTCGACCTTCTGCAGGCGATGGTTGAGGCGGCGGGTGACGGTGTCGCTGCGGAAGCTCAGCCACTCGCTCAGCAAATGCCTGAGGTTCTTGACCTGCGGGCGGCCATCCAGGCCGATCACGTTGAGATTGACGCGGTAGCTGCGCTCAAGGTCGGTGGTGACGAACAGGTGCCCCATCAGCTGCTCGGCATCGACACGGTTGGAGCGCGGCACCAGCACCACCCGCACCGGGCTGGTGTGGTCGGACTCGTCGCGGATGTCTTCCAGCCATGGCAGCTTCTTGGCGCGCATCTGCTGGGCGATCTGTTCGATCACCTTGGACGGCGAGACCTGGTACGGCAACGCATCGATGACGATGTTGGCGTGTTCTTTCTTGTAGGTGGCGCGTGCGCGCACGCTGCCGTGGCCGGTCTCGTAGATTGCGCGCAGATCGGCCGCCGGGGTGATGATCTCGGCGGTGGTCGGGTAGTCCGGGCCGAGCACGTGTTCGCACAGCTCGGCGACCGTGGCATCGGGGTTGTCGAGCAGGCGCAGCAGCGCGCTGACGATCTCGTTGAGGTTATGCGGCGGCACGTCGGTGGCCATGCCCACCGCGATGCCGGTGGTGCCGTTGAGCAGCAGGTGCGGCAGGCGCGCCGGCAGCCAGGTCGGCTCTTCCAGGGTGCCGTCGAAGTTGGGCGCCCAATCGGTGGTGCCCTGGCCGATTTCGCCTAGCAGTACTTCGGCGATCGGGGTCAGCTTGGATTCGGTGTAGCGCATCGCCGCGAACGACTTGGGGTCGTCGGTGGAGCCGAAGTTGCCCTGGCCCTCGATCAGCGGGTAGCGATAGGAGAACGGCTGCGCCATCAGCACCAGCGCTTCGTAGCAGGCGCTGTCGCCGTGCGGATGGTACTTACCGATCACATCACCCACGGTGCGCGCGGATTTCTTCGGCTTGGCAGCGGCATTCAGGCCCAGCTCGCTCATCGCGAAGATGATGCGCCGCTGCACCGGCTTCAGGCCGTCACCCAGGAACGGCAGGGCGCGGTCGAGCACCACGTACATCGAATAGTCGAGATAGGCGCGTTCGGCGTACTCGCGCAGCGGCAGCTGCTCGAAGCCGTGGAAGGTGGGGCGGGTCAGATCGGTCATGTAAAGCCAGGTCCTACGAAAGAGGAGCCCGCGCCGTGGCGCGAGCTCGAAGAGCGCCGATTATCCGGATGCGGCGGGGGATGCCAAGCTGCGCGCATGCGTGCCGGCCAGATAACGCGTGGGTGGAGCGCCGAAATGGCGGTGGAACACACTGACGAAGGCGCTGGGGCTGCTGTATCCGAGCTGGTCGGCGACCTGGGCGACCGGGCTGCCCTGGCTGAGCCGCCGCAGCGCCTCTGCCAGCCGGGCCTGCTGCCGCCACTGCGCGAAACTCAGCCCGGTCTCGCTGCGGAAATGCCGGCTCAGGCTGCGCGCCGACAGCCCGCCCCAGTCGGCCCAGGCGTCCAGCGGGCGCGGGTCGGCCGGGGTATCGAGCAACTGCCGGGCGATGCGCAGCAGCCGCCGGTCGGCCGGCATCGGCAGGTGCAGGTGGTCGATCTGCACCTGGTGCAGTTCGTCCAGCAGCACCGCGGCCAGGCGTTGCCGGGCGGGGTCGAGCGGCTGGCCCAGCGGCCAGTCGGCCGCACGCATGATCACCTCGCGGGCGAGCCCGGTCAGGCGGATCACCCCGCCTTGCGCGGGCAACGCCGCACAGGCGTCCGGCCGGACCACCACGCCCCAGCCGCGCAGCGGCCCGGCCAGTTCCACGGTGTGCTGCTGGCCGGGCGGCATCCAGCCGGCGCAGCCCGGCGGTAGCGACAGGGTTCCCTGCTCGGTGTGCACCGTCAGCACGCCGTGCTCCACATACATCAGCTGCCCGCGGACATGCGCATGCCGCACCGTCTCCGGCGCCCATACCGCGCGCAGGTCGGCCAGGAACGCGATCACCTCCGGTCCATCGGCCCATTCGAAGCTGTCGCGCACGCCGGGCGGCAGGGCATCGCGTGTGGTTGGCGGATTTTCGACAGTCATTGGCGCAATTGTATTACCAGGCCAGCGCCACAGGCGCGTAAGGTGACGATCCTTGCTGGCGGTTTAATCCCGTTAGAAATATTTGCGTTGACAAATATATTTTTCGGAAGAAAATAGCCCGCCATGAATGACCTCTCCACCGCCTCGCCGTCGTTCGGCCTGCTGTTGCGCCAGGTGCGCGATGCGCTGATGCGTCAGCTCGATGCCGAAATGAAGGGCGAGCTGCCGGACTTCGGCTTCAGCCACTACGTCGGCCTGAAGATCCTGGCGGTGCGCTCGCCCTGCACGGCCAACGAACTGGCGCTGGCGCTGGACCAGACCCCGAGCGCGGTCACCCGCCTGCTCGACAAGCTCGAAGCGCTCGGTGCGGTGCGACGCGAGCCACACGCGCAGGACCGGCGCGCGCTGCAGATCGTCATGACCGAACAGGGCGTGGCGCTGTGGGAGCGCCTGAAGCTGCGCGGCGAGCGCGCCATCGAGCATGGCTTGCGCGATCTGGCCCCGCCCGAGCGCGAGCAACTCACCTCTCTTCTCATCCGTGTCCGCGATGCACTCAACTCATGAACGCTGCTAGTTCCCCGATCCAGATACTGCGCCTGCGGTCCACGCAGCTTGCGCGGCCGCTCGTCCTCACTGCGCTGACGCTGGCGCTGGCCGCCTGCGCCAGCAGCCGCGGGCTTGCCCCGCAGGGCACCATGCTGGAGCCGGGCGCGCTGCATGCCGAGCGCACCCTCGCGCAGGCCAACCTGAGCCCGGCCGCATGGCCGGCCAGCGATTGGTGGCGCACCCTGGGCGATGCGCAATTGAACGCGCTGATCGCCGAAGGCCTGCAGCACAGTCCCAGCCTGGCGGCGGCCGATGCGCGCCTGCGTCAGGCGCAGGCGCGCATCGGTAGCGCGCAGGCCGATCGCGGCCCCAGCCTGTCGGTGTCCGGCGGCTATGCGGGCGTGCAGTTGCCCGAATCGATGGTGGGCGAGGAGCGCGGCGGCAAGTTCGGCGGCAATGGCCAACTGGTGCTGGACTTCCGCTATGGCGTGGACCTGTGGGGCGGCAAGCGCGCCACCTGGGAAGCGGCGGTGGACCAGGCGCATGCGGCCGAGGTGGACGCACAGGCGGCACGCCTGAACCTGTCGGCGGCGATCGCCGAAGCCTATGCGCAGCTCGACTACGCATGGCGCCTGCACGACGTGGCCAACGATGAGTTGACCCGCGTGCAGAAGACCCTGGAGCTCACCCGGCAACGCCGCGGCGCCGGCATCGACAGCGATCTGCAGGTGCGCCAGGCGCAGGCCCGCGTACCGTCGGCGCAGCAGCAACTGCAGTCCGCGCAGCAGCAGATCGACGAGGCCCGCAACGCCCTGGCCGCGCTGGCCGGGCAGGGCCCGGATCGCGGGCTGGAGATCGCGCGCCCGACGCTGGGGGCGGCCATCGCCACGCAGCTGCCGAGCAACCTGCCCGCCGACCTGCTGGGCCGCCGCCCCGATGTGGTCGCCGCGCGCTGGCGCGTGGAGGCCGCCGATCAGGATATCGCCGCTGCCAAGACCCGCTTCTATCCCAGCTTCAACATCACGGCGCTGGGCGGTGTGGTGAATCGCGATGTCGGCCAGTTGCTGGAAAGCGCCTCGGTGTTCGGGGTGGTTGCGCCGGCGCTGAGCCTGCCGATCTTCGATGGCGGCAAGCTGCGCGCCAATCTGGCCGGCAGCGATGCGCAATACGACCTGGCGGTGGCCGATTACAACCAGAAAGTGATCGACGCCCTGCGCGAGGTAGCCGACCAGGTCAACGCCGTGCGTTCGCTGGAGCAGCGTGCGCGCGCGCAGGACGACGCGGTGCAGACCGTAACCGCCGCCTTCGAACTGGCGCAGCAGCGCTACCGCGCCGGCATCGGTAGCTACCTGGAAGTGCTCAGCGTGCAGGAGCAGCTGCTGCTCGCACGCCAGCGCATGGCCAGCCTGCAATCGCAACAACTGTTGGCCTCGGTGAGGTTGCAGCGTGCCCTGGGCGGCGGATTCACGCCGGAACCTGCGCGCGACACCGCACACGCCGCGACCACTTCCGCACAACCGAATTCCTGAGACAGCGACGATGAGCCAGACGACTCCAACTTCTTCCCAACCTGCGCCGGCCGCGCCCAGCAAGCGCCGTGCGGCGCTGCGCATCGTGGCCATTGTGGTGATCCTGGCGATCATCGGTCTTGTGGTGTGGTACTTCCTGGTCGGCCGCTGGCACGAGGACACCGACGACGCCTACGTGCAGGGCAACCAGGTGCAGATCACCCCGATGGTCGGCGGCACCGTGGTCAGCATCGGCGCCGAAGACGGCATGCGCGTGGAGCGCGGCCAGTTGCTGGTGCAGCTGGACCCGGCCGACACCGCAGTCGCATTGCAGCAGGCCGAGGCCAATCTGGCCAAGACCGTGCGCCAGGTGCGTGGTCTGTACCGTAGCGTGGAAGGCGCGCAGGCCGAACTGTCCTCGCGCGAGGTGAGCCTGCGCAGCGCACGTGCCGACTTCGCACGCCGCAAGGATCTGGCCGCCAGCGGCGCGATCTCCAACGAAGAACTGGCGCATGCCCGCGAGGAACTGGCCGCGGCCGAAGCGGCGGTGAGCGGTTCACGCGAGAGCTTCGAACGCAACCGCGCGCTGGTGGACGACAGTGCGGTGGCCAACCAGCCGGACGTGCAGACTGCCGCCGCGCAGCTGCGTCAGGCCTATCTCAACCATGCGCGCACCGGTGTCATCGCGCCGGTGTCCGGCTACGTGGCGCGTCGCTCGGCGCAGCTGGGCCAGCGTGTGCAGCCCGGCAGCGTGCTGATGGCAGTGGTGCCGCTGGAGCAGGTGTGGGTGGAAGCCAACTTCAAGGAAACCCAGCTCAAGCACATGCGCCTGGGCCAGGAAGTGGAACTGCATTCGGATCTGTACGGCGGCGGCGTGGACTACACCGGCCGCATCGAAAGCCTGGGCCTGGGCACCGGCAGCGCGTTCTCGCTGTTGCCGGCGCAAAACGCCAGCGGCAACTGGATCAAGATCGTGCAGCGCGTGCCGGTGCGCATCGCGGTCGATGCCAAGCAACTGGCCGGTAATCCGCTGCGCATCGGTTTGTCGATGAAGGTCGACGTCAACCTGCACGACCAGCAGGGCAGCGTGCTGCCGACCAAGTTCGCCAATGGCGCGGTGTTCTCCACCGACGTGTATGCGCAGCAGTTGCAGGCCGCCGACGCGGACATCCAACGCATCATCCAGGACAACCTGCCTGCGCAGGCTGCGTCCAAGGCGGGCTAAGCCAGCATGTCTTCGCAAGCTCCCACCGCGCCAGGCGGTCCCTCGGCACCTGCACCCGCCGCCGGCTTTCGCCCGGCGAGCGTGGCGCTGTGCACCGTGGGCCTGGCGATGGCCTCGTTCATGCAGGTGCTGGACACCACCATCGCCAACGTCTCGTTGCCGACCATCGCCGGCAATCTCGGCGCCAGCTCGCAGCAGGCCACCTGGGTCATCACCTCGTTCGCGGTCAGCACCGCGATCGCCCTGCCGCTGACCGGCTGGCTGAGCCGCCGCTTCGGCGAGACCAAGTTGTTCGTGTGGTCGACGCTGGCCTTCACCGTGGCCTCGTTGCTGTGCGGCCTGGCCCAGAGCATGGGCATGCTGGTGGTGTCGCGCGCGCTGCAGGGGTTTGTTGCCGGGCCGATGTACCCGATCACCCAGAGCCTGCTGGTGTCGATCTACCCGCGCGAAAAACGCGGGCAGGCGCTCGCCTTGCTGGCGATGATCACCGTGGTGGCGCCGATCGCCGGGCCGATCCTGGGTGGCTGGATCACCGACAACTACAGCTGGGAATGGATCTTCCTGATCAACGTGCCGCTGGGCATCATCGCCAGCAGTATCGTCGGTTCGCAGTTGCGCCATCGCCCCGAGCAGCTGGAAAAGCCGCGCATGGACTACATCGGCCTGATCCTGCTGGTGGTCGGCGTCGGTGCGCTGCAGCTGGTGCTGGACCTGGGCAACGACGAGGACTGGTTCTCTTCCGACAAGATCGTGGTGCTGGCCTGCGTCGCTGCCGTGGCGCTGGTGGTGTTCGTGATCTGGGAACTCACCGACAAAGATCCCATCGTCGATCTCAAGCTGTTCCGGCATCGCAACTTCCGCGCCGGCACGCTGGCGATGGTGGTGGCCTATGCGGCGTTTTTCAGCGTGAGCCTGCTGATTCCGCAATGGCTGCAACGCGACATGGGCTACACGGCGATCTGGGCCGGCCTTGCCACCGCGCCGATCGGCATCCTGCCGGTGCTGATGACGCCATTCGTGGGCAAGTACGCGCTGCGTTTCGACCTGCGCATGCTCGCCACCGTCGCCTTTATCTTCCTGTCGTTCACCAGCTTCCTGCGCTCCAACTTCAACCTGCAGGTGGACTTCAGCCATGTGGCCACCGTGCAGCTGGTGATGGGCGTAGGTGTGGCCTTGTTCTTCATGCCGGTGCTGCAGATTCTGCTCTCGGACCTGGATGGTCGCGAGATCGCGGCAGGTTCCGGCCTGGCCACCTTCCTGCGTACCCTGGGCGGTAGCTTTGCCGCATCGTTGACCACCTATCTGTGGGCACGCCGCACCCAGGTGCACCACGCGCACATCACCGAACACATCTCGGTGTACACCCCGGGCATGCAGGAGCAGGTCACCGCGATGGGGCAGGGCGACCTGCAACGCGGCGCGGCCTCGCTCAACAACATGATCAACCACCAGGCCTCGCAGATGGGATTCAACGACATCTTCTACCTGCTCGGCTGGACGTTCCTGGCGATCATCTTCTTCCTGTGGCTGGCCAAACCACCGTTCGGTGCGGGCGCAGGTGGCGCAGCGGCGGCGGGTGGGCATTAGGCGCGGGTGACAAGGTGCTTGGCCGCTCTAACATCGGCTAAGACCACGACTTCATGCCGGTGGAGTGCAGAGCGCGTGATCTGCGACTTGGCTGCAGGGCCCTTGCCCGCCCATCCTCGCAGGACACGCCGCAAGTACGTTCTTGTAGGCGCTTATGCGGCATCGATGCCGCGTAAGGTCCCGCGACGGTGGGCGGGCAAGAGCCAGTCAATATGGTCGGTGTGCGTAGCGCTTCGCAGAGCAACCAGCAAACCGTTTGGAGCGGTGAGGGCGCTGCAGCCTTGACCGACGCAGATGCGGCGATTCGTGTGTTCGCGCTCAATGTGTTGCTGTTTCCGGCGTCCCGCAATGCGCTGGACAGCCTTGCCGAGGCGTATGAGGCAAGCGGAGATCTCGCCCGTTCGAGCGCCATCCGGCAGGGCATCAAGGACATGCCCGCCCCGCCCGGGAGACAACGATTCGACCGAGGGCGTGAGGCCTCAGCTGTTTGTTGCTGGTTGCAGCCCGACTGCGCGGTTCGGTGGTGCGTCGCCGTTGTCGGATTTCGGTTCGGCATGTTCGGTGTCATGGCGCGGCGTGTCGTCCTGCAGGGGTGCGAGCAGTTGCAGCGGCTTGCCCTGGTAGCGGAACTCGAGCGCGTCCTCTAACTGACGCAGTGCTTGCACCTGGGTGCATAGCGCGTTGGCGCTGGCTTCGATGGTGGATGCCTGGGCGTCCAGCCTTGCATCCAGTTGGCCCTCCATCTGTTGGGCGCGTTTGTCGATTCCGTCCGAACGCCCGGTGACGATCTGCCAGAGCATGTGGCGCGCGATGCTGCCCTTGAATTGCTCGGCTTCGTGTTCGACGTAATTTGCGAAGTTGCCGTCGAAGGCCTTCTGCTCCCAACGCCCCTTGCCCAGGGTGCCGTCGACGTACGCGCGTGCGCGTTTGCGCAGCCGTTCGATCTTGCGGGCGTTGAGCGCACTGCCGGTCATGACCTCGATGACACCGCCGAGTGCGTCGTAACTGAGGTCGATCACCTGATAGGCAATGCCGGCAACCTGCGGCATCAGTGCGCGGGTGCGCTGTTCCATCTCCCCAAGGCGTCGTGCATCGGCCGTGCTGGTCTGCTGCAGCTTGTGGTCAATGCTCAGTTCGCCGCCGTGGAAGAAAATTTCGCGTGGCCAATCGCTGTCGCGGTAAAGCCAGATGCCGCCGCTGTCGGCGAGCACGTTGAACGGCGTGCCCAGACCGCATTGCTGCGAAGACACCTGCGCGCGATGGCGCGGGGCATCGTGTTTGTCGGTCTGCTGTGCCCGTGCATGCGGACTGACAACGGCCGGCAGCAGGGCAAGCCAGAGGAGGATGCGCATGGGGCGTGCTGCCGTCGTGGAGGCGTTGCGCATGGTCGCCACAGCGGCAACAGGTGGTCGCGTGTCGAAAGTCACTGACGCCGCGCCCTTGCGACGCTGCCGATCTGCAGACATCACCGATGCCGCACACCATCGTGCAATCGTATGGCCCAGACGCAAAAAACCCCGCCTGAGCGGGGTTTTTTACGATCTACCGTGAGTCGTGGTGCCCAGGAGAGGACTCGAACCTCCACGAAGTTGCCCCCGCTAGCACCTGAAGCTAGTGCGTCTACCAATTCCGCCACCTGGGCGACTCAGGAGGCGAATTGTGCAAGTTGCGCGCGACGCTGTCAACGCATCCGGCACAAATTTTTCGTGGTGGCCGGTGCCTGCCGGCGACGGGAGAAGACAGCGTGGCGGACATGCGCACTGCATACCCGCCACCACACCGGCTTACGGCAGCTGCGCCGCCTGCAAGCTGACCTCTGCACTCTGCACCGGTTCGCTTGCCGAACGTGCCAGCTGCACGCGATAGGTGCCGGCGGCAATCGTCCAGTGACGCGCCTTGGCATCGAAGTCGGCCAGCGTCTTGGGTTCGGCGATCACTTGCACGGCGCGCTTTTCGCCCGGCTTGAGCGTGAGCTTCTGCCAGCCGATCAGGCGCAGCGGGGTGGCGTGGCCGTCGGGCAGGGTGACGTAGAGCTGCGGCACGGCGGCGCCTTCGCGCTGGCCGATGTTTTCCACCTCGAAGTTCGCCGTGAGCTGGCTGCCGTTGGCTTCCACGCGCAGCCCGCCCATGCGGAACTGCGTGTACGACAGGCCATGGCCGAACGCATAACGCGGGGTCAGCTTGCGTGCGGCGAACCACTTGTAGCCGACGTTGGCGCCTTCGATGGCGTAGTCGATGCTGTCTTCGCCCGGCTTGGCCGGCTTGAAGCCCAGGCCCGGGATCGAGGGACGCGGCAGCTGCGATTCGTCCACCGGCCAGGTCACCGGCAGATGGCCGGAAGGGTTCACCGCGCCGGTCAGCAGGTTGGCGATCGCCTCACCGCCGCCGATGCCCGGATACCACGCCTGCAATACCGCCGGCACGCGCTCGGCCCAGGGCATGCGCACCGGGCCGTTGGTTTCCAGCACCACGGTGGTCTTGGGGTTGGCCTTGGCCACCGCCTCGATCAAGGCATCCTGGTTGTCGGGCAATTGCATGTCCGGCAGGTCCACCGATTCGGCCGACCATTGGGTGGCGAACACGATCGCCACATCGGCGGCCTTGGCCGCGCGTGCCGCGGCAGCGCGGTCCTTGCCGTCGACATAATCGATCTGCACGTTCGGCAACGCGGCGCGCAGCGCCTGCAGCGGCGAGGACGGATGGATGATCACCGGGCCGGGCCAGGTGGTCGGATTGAGGCCGGGTACGGCGTTGCCACCGTTGATGGTGTAGTCCACACGCGAGGAACCGCCGCCGGACATCACGCCCTTGTCGGCATACCCACCGATCACCGCGATGCGGCGCACGTCCTTGGATAGCGGCAAGGTGGCCTGCTCGTTACGCAGCAGCACGCTGCCTTCCTCGGCAACATGCTGCGCGGACAGCTGCCCGGCCTTGCCGTCGATCGGCTGGCGCTGGGTGGGATGATCGAACGCGCCATGCGCGAACAGGCTGCGCAGCACGCGCTTGACCATGTCGTCAAAGCGCGCGCGCGGCACCACGCCGGCCGACACCGCCATGCGCAACGGCGCGTCGAAGAACACCGCCGCGTCGAACACTTCGCCTGCCGATTGCTGATCCAGCCCGGCCAGGGCCGCCTTGGAGCCGCTGTGCACGCCGCCCCAGTCGGACATCACGTAGCCGGGGTATTTCCATTCCTGCTTGAGCACTTGGTTGAGCAGGTAATCGTGCTCGCAACCATAGATGCCGTTGATCTTGTTGTAGGAGCACATCACCGAGGCCGGGTCGCCGATCTTCAACGCGATCTCGAACGCCAGCAGGTCCGATTCGTGCATCGCCTGCTCGCCGATCTCGGCACTGTGGAAATTGCGTCGCGTCTCCATGTCGTTGAGCGCGTAGTGCTTCATCGTCGACAGCACGTGCTCGCTCTGCACGCCGCGGATCGACTCACCGACCATGGTGCCGGCCAGCAGCGGGTCTTCGCCGGCATATTCGAAATTGCGTCCGTTGCGCGGGTCGCGCTGCAGGTTGACGCTGCCGGCCAGCAGCACATTGAAGCCCTGCTGCCAGGATTCGCGGCCCATGGTCTTGCCGCCGGCATAGGCCAGCTGCGGATTCCAGCTCGACGCGGTCGACGGGCCGGACGGCATCGCTGTGGCGAAGTCGCCCTTGCGGATGCCGCCGGGATTGGTCACGCCCACGCCGGCATCGGCCAGTTGCTGCGCCGGGATGCCCAGCCGTGGGATGCCGGGGACATAGCCGGCCGAGCCCAGCGCGCCCTCGGGCTTGGGAATCTTGTCGGTGCCCAGGCCGAAGTAGCTGCGCAGCATCTGGAATTTTTCGTCCTCGCTCATCTGCGCGAGCAGACGGTCGGCGCGCTGGTCCGCGGTCAGCGCGGTGTCCATCCACGGCTGCGTTGCAGCGGTCTGTGCGCCGAGCGGGGCGGCAAACGCGGTGCTGACGCCAAGGGCGATGGCCAGCGCAAGACGGCGTGGACTGGAGGGTGTAAACGGTTTCATATCGAGATGTGGCACGGTGGTCCTTGTGGTGCGGTTGCAATCAGGGAGGGCACCGCGGTGCCCGGGTTCGAAAGGCGCGCGTGCGCGCCGAATCAGGTGCTTGCCGGAAGCGGGCGCCGGCTCAGAACTTGGTCTGTGCCGTGCGTAGCACCGGATACAGGCGGTAGCGCTCGTCCCAGGAGGAGTGCAGGCGCGCGAAGAATTCCAGGCGTGCCTTCGGGTCGGCCGCGAAGGCCGCATCGCTGGCCAGACGCTGTTCGAATTGCGCCTTCACTGCCGGGTCGCGCTCGAGCATGTCGCGCGCGACCTCTTCGGCGACGTAGTCCTCCATGTATTCCTTGCGCTCGAATGCGGTGTTGAACAGGCCCCACTGCAGCAGCGAATCCGGCGCCTGCGGTTCCAGCATCGCCATCACCAGGCGCGACCTGGCCTGGGCGATCGGCACGAACAAGGAGCCGGCCGGCACAGTGCGGGTTTCATCGCGCCATTGCCCGGTGATCTCCAGGTTCTGGTGGCCTTCGTTGGAACGCGCGGCAAACGTTGCCTTGTCGGCACGGAAGCTCTGCACCGGATGGGCGGCAGTGGTGGCGATGGTGTCGAAGGCGATGCCGTGCAGGCGCAGTTTCTCCGCCACCAGCGCCGCTTGCGCGGCAGGCACCAGGTAGCCGCCGCGTGGCGCATCGACCACCACGTCCGGCTTGATCTGATCGCGTAACGGCACCTTCCAGAGTTGTGGCCTGGTCTCGTCGTAGCGCGTCATCAACGCGCCGGAAATCGGCGAGGGCGTACGCGTGTAGGCGTAACCACGGAAGGCCACGGTGCGTGCGGCCGGGCCGGCAGCGAAGCTCAACGGCTCCATCTCGCCGGCCAGCCTGGTGGCGCGCTGATCGGCCGCCAGCGCATCGGCGCGCCAGCGGGCGCCGTTGCGCGCGGCCTGCTGCAGCACCGACACGATGGCGTTGCGGGTGACGCGTACGCGCACCGGGTAGGTCTTCCACGAGTGCGTTTCCACCAACATGCCGAAGCGGTTGCGCAGCAGGAAATAGCCATGCGAAAACCGCGGCGGCGACACGTCGTCGGCAAAGCCCGAGGTCGGGTCGTCCTCGTGCACGAACGAGGGGTAATACGGCAGCGGCAGCGAGCCCTGTCTGGACAGGTCGGCAATCACCGCATCGCGCCAGCGCGTGCCGTCGCGTTGCAGCGTGGCATCGCCGGCGTGCACGGGCTCCACCTGCACCGATACGTCGTGCTCGAACTTGGCACCATCGGTGACGTGCAGGTCCACGTACATCAACGGATCCCACTGCTGCACCAGTCGCAGCATCGCCTGCATTTCCGGCGCGTCGGCCTTGAGGTAGTCGCGATTGAGATTGAGGTTCTGCGCAGTGGTGCGCCAGCCCATCTGCTCGGGGCCGCGCTGATTGGGTCGGTTCCAGGCGCCGAAGCGCTCATGGCCGTCGACGTTGAACACCGGCACGAACACCCAGACCAGTTTGTCGAGCACGCCTTTGCCGGTTTTGCCGTCCAGCAATTCGCGCAGGGCCAGAAAGCCCGCGTCCTTGCCGTCGATCTCGCCGGCATGGATGCCGCCTTGCACCAGCACCACCGGTAACTTGCGCTGCGCAGCGCTGTCGGCATCCAGTGCGCCGCTGGTGGAGACGATCAGCGCCTTCATCGGCCGGCCTTCCGGGGTGGTACCGAATTCGATGCAGCGCACCGCCTTCGGGTAGCGCTGCGCAAAGGCATCGCAGAGCGCGATGACTTCATCGTAGCGTCCGGTTTGCACAAACCCGCTGCGCTCGGCCTGGGTGGTCAGCGGTTCGGCGGCCAGTGCGGCAGGGGCGGTGGTCAGCAGCAACAGGCTCAGGGCCAGGCGGGTGAAGCGGGGCATCCAGCGGTCCAGTGTTCCAGGAAAACGTTTGCAATGTAGCCGAGCCGGCGCAGCAGGCCAATCTGCACTGCGTCATGACTTGCGTGTGATCGGCGTGGTTGCGGCGTACCGACAGGTTTTTTTGGCACGCCTGGGCCGGACGACGTGTCAGGCGCACCGCAACGGCGGCAACGAGCGCAGCGGCGTCGATGCATGCAGCGCGCATCCAAGGCCTTATCCCATGGTCGCGATGGCGGCCAACCGGCGGCCGCCGGTACGATAGCGCGTGTTTTCTGCTCGACCGGACTGCCCTTGACCACTTCCACCTTGCCGGGCCCCACTGCCGGTGCGCGGCTGCCGCGCCAGATACCCTTCATCATCGGCAACGAAGCCTGCGAGCGTTTCAGCTTCTACGGGATGCGCAACATCCTGGTGCAGTTCCTGATCACCTCGCTGCTGTTGCAGGAGGTCAGCGGACCCGGCCGCGAGGCCGAGGCCAAGCACATCCTGCACAGCTTCATGATCGGGGTGTTTTTCTTCCCGTTGCTCGGCGGTTGGCTGGCCGATCGCTTCTTCGGCAAATACAACACCATCCTGTGGTTCAGCCTGGTGTATTGCGCCGGGCATGCCTGCCTGGCGCTGTTCGAAGGCAGCCGCAACGGCTTCTTCCTCGGGCTGGGCCTGATCGCGCTGGGTGCGGGCGGCATCAAGCCGTTGGTGGCCTCGTTCATGGGCGACCAGTTCGACCAGTCCAACAAGCACCTGGCCAAGGTGGTGTTCGACGGCTTCTACTGGATCATCAACTTCGGCTCGTTGTTCGCCTCGTTGTTGATCCCGCTGGCGCTGAAGAACCTGGGCCCGGCGTGGGCATTTGGCATTCCCGGCATCCTGATGTTCGTGGCCACGCTGGTGTTCTGGCTGGGCCGCAGGCGCTATGTGCGGGTGCCGTTGCCGCCGAAGGACCCGCACGGCTTCGGTGCGGTGGTGCGCACCGCACTGCTGACACAGGCGCCGGGGCAGGGCCGCCCGGGGCTGATGCTGGCAGTGCTGTCGGTACTGCTGGCGCTGGCCTGCTTTGCGCTGGTCGACCAGCTCGGCATCGTCATCTGCCTGTGCATGGCGCTGGTGCTGTTGCTGGCCGGCATCGGCGGCGGCACCTGGTGGCAGCTGGAGCGCGCGCGCGGCATCCATCCCGATACCGCGGTCGAAGGCGTGCGCGCGCTGCTGCGGGTGCTGGTGATCTTCGCGCTGGTGACGCCGTTCTTTTCACTGTTCGACCAGAAGGCCTCGACCTGGGTCCTGCAGGGGCGCGAGATGACGATGCCGGCCTGGTTCACCGCCTCGCAGATGCAGGCGCTCAATCCGCTGCTGGTGATGCTGCTGATCCCGTTCAACAATCTGGTGTTGTATCCGCTGCTGCGGCGTGGCGGTTGGGAGCCGACCGCGCTGCGCCGCATGACCTGCGGCATCGCCTTCGGCGGCCTGGCCTGGATCGCGGTCGGCGCCATCCAGATCAGCATGGACGGCGGCGAGCCGATGCATATCGCCTGGCAGATCCTGCCCTATGCGCTGCTGACCTTCGGCGAGGTGCTGGTGTCGGCCACCGGGATCGAGTTCGCCTACAGCCAGGCGCCGCCGTCCATGAAGGGCGTGGTGATGAGCTTCTGGTATCTGACCACCACGGTGGGCAATCTATGGGTGCTGCTGTCGAACGTGGCAGTGCGCAACGCCACGGTGACCTCCCACATCGCCGATACTGGGCTCAGCGAAGCGGCATTTTTGATGTTCTTCTTCGCGGCCTTCGCGTTCCTGGCGGCACTGGCCTTCGGCCTGTACGCGCGCGGGTATCGCATGGTCGACAATTACCGTTCTGCCTGAGGTCCGCATGATTACCCTGATCCTGATCGCCATCACCGGCATCGTCTCGTGGATGGCGTTCAACAACCGCAAGCTGGCCGACCGCCTGATCCTGTGGCCGCCGGCGCTGGACAAGCACAAGCAGTACGACCGCCTGGTCACCTACGGTTTCATCCATGCCGACCTGGGCCACCTGGTCTTCAACATGATCACGCTGTTCTTCTTTGGCCGGGTGATCGAAAACGTGATGACCCAGCTGACCGGCAGCGTGCTGACCTATCCGCTGTTCTATCTGGCGGCGCTGGTGGTCTCGATCCTGCCCAGCTATCTGAAGAACCAGAAGAACCCGAACTATCTCAGCCTGGGCGCCTCCGGCGCGGTGTCGGCGGTGTTGTTCGCCTTCATCCTGCTGCAGCCGTGGACCATCATCCTGGTGCTGTTCATTCCGGCGCCGGCGATCATCTATGCGGTGTTCTATGTCGGCTACAGCCTGTGGATGGACCGCCGCGGCGGCGATCGCATCAACCACAGCGCGCACCTGGCCGGTGCCGCGTTCGGCGTGATGTTCATGCTGATCATGGAGCCGCGCGTGCTGCAGGTATTCCTGGAGCAGCTGTCCCATCCGCGTTTCGGCTGACCGGTTGGCAAACCGAGCGCCAGTCGCCGGTGGCACGCGCGGTTAGGTCAAAGGTGTCGGGATGGGCGGGTCGCCTCGGGCGACCGGACCAGGACCATCGCGGCGAGTGCGCGAGCGGTCCTGGCGAGTGATGCGATGCCGGCTCAGGCCGCGTCGCGGTTCTGGTCGCCAGCGACGCTGCCGGTGGGCACCGACCCGTAGGCCTGCTGCAGGCGCTGGTACACCGTGTCGTTGAGCTGCGCGAAGTCGGGGTTGTGGGTGTCGCCCTTGATGGCGAACTGGAACAGGCCTTCCAGCAGCGAGCTATCGCTGTCTGCGCCGTGTCCTGCCGAATCGTTGTGCATGCGGTGACTCCTCGTAGATAAGGCGAAGGCATCGGCGGTCGCGCCGGCCCGGCTTGCAACGGGCGCCTTCGGCTCAGCTATCGGCGCGGTGCGAGCGAACTTAAGTGCCGGTTCGGCAGGCTGCGCGTGCGGTCACAGCATCGATTCATTTTCACGCAGGCGCGGCGCCGCGCTGGTCACACTGCTCGCCATCGTCACTGCCTCGTGCAGACCACCATGGAGGCAGCGACAGTGCAGGCAGACCACGATTCCACGCAGCAGCGCTTCAGCGTAGACACCGATGGACAGCATGCCGAACTGGCATACCGTCTGGAAGGTGAGCGCATGACCATCACCCATACGCATGTGCCCGACGCGATCGGTGGACGCGGTATTGCCGCAGTGCTGGTGGAGGCTGCCTTGGCACATGCGCGCCAGCAGGGCTACAAGGTCGTGCCTGCCTGCAGTTACGCCGAGGCGTATGTCCGGCGGCACCAACAGTTTCAGGATCTGCTGGCCTGATCGCCGGCAGCGTGTCTTTGCAGATGTATCGATGGGGAGCAGGTGGGAATGGGGCGGTTGTCAGGAGTGAACGCAGTCCGGGGCTTGCTGGTGCTGGCCGTGTTGGCAGGATGTACGCAGCGCGAGCCGACGACGGCCGAATCGGCACAGCCGGCCGCTGACGCCGCCGCCGCCGCGGCACCGCCGGCCGAGCCCGTGCTGGTGCAAAGCGGCCCGCTGGAGGATGTGATCGAGCACGCGCCCGCCTATATGGTGGGTATCAGTTATCCGCGCGGGCTGGACGCGTTTCCCGAGCTGACCGCACTGATCCGCAGCTATGCGCAGGCAGCACGTACCGAGCTCATGGAAGCGGTCTCCGGGCTCGGCAACGACAAGCCGGCCGCACCCTACGAGTTGTCGCTGGCGTTCGAGACCGTGTTGCAGACACCGGACCTGATCGTCGTATCCGCCGACGGCAGCCGCTATACCGGTGGTGCACATGGCGAGCCGTTGGTGGCGCGCTTCGTCTGGCTGGTCAAGGAGCGCAAGCAATTGACCGCGCAGGCCTTGATTCCGGATCCGGCAGGCTGGGAAAGGATCGGGCGCGAGGTGGCCGTGCAATTGCACAACGCCGCCAGCCAGCGCGTGGAGGCCGATCGCGTGCCGGTCGAAGAACAGGCCGAGCAGCTGGCCTCTGCCGATCGCATGATTGCCGAAGGCACTGCCGCGCAGGTCGACAACTTTGCCCAGTTCGTACCGGTGCTCAATCCGGCAGGGCAGATCACCGCGCTTCGGTTCGTGTTTCCGCCATATCAGGTGGGGCCGTATTCGGATGGGACGCAAACGGCCGAGGTCGCTGCCTCGACAGTATTGGCGTCGGTCGCGCCGGAATATGTACATCTCTTCGCACGCTGAGGTGTCACCCCACAGATGATGTGATTGAATGGCTTGGCCATTCAGTAATGTAAGCAAACGGGTGATATGAGTAGTTTCGATCCAACCGCAAGTCGCGTGGACCACACCTGTGTGCGCTATCCGGCGTTTCCGCGTGAACCGGCCGTCCTGGTGCGGCTGATCAAGCACCTCTACAAGCGACTGCATACGCAGGGGTGCGCGCGGTTGAAGCCATACGGCATCAGCCCGCCGGAATACGAGATTCTGATGATGCTCTACGGCACCCCGGAGCAGGCGATCACGCCCACCGAAGTGGCCGAAGCCGCCAGCGAAAAGCCGGCCAACATCACCCGGCTCACCGACCAGTTGTGCGAGAAGGGCCTGATCGCGCGTGGCAGCAGCCCGGACGATCGGCGCAAGATCATGCTGACCTTGCAGCCGGCAGGCCTGGCGTTGATCAACAGCCTGCTTCCCGACGCCTGCACGCTGCTCAATGCAGAGACCTCCAGCATCAGTGATGCCGAGCAGGTGCGGCTGGAAAAGCTGTTGAGGAAATTGCTCGACGGCGTGGATTCGGTCGAGCTCTGAGCACGGCGTCTGCGGCTCGCGCAGCCCGCTTCATCGCGACCATCAAAAACGCCGCCCGGATCGCTCCGGGCGGCGTCTTGGTTTCAACGCAGTGCGATTACGGCTTGGACTGCGGCGCTTCCGGCGTGGCGCCATCGCCACCTTGCGCACTCAGGCCGCGCTTCTCGAGCAGGGGCTCGATCTGCGGCGCATGGCCGGCAAAGTTCTGGAACAGTTCCATCGCATCGACGCTGCCGCCGCGCGAGAGCAGGGTCTGACGGAAGCGATCGCCGTTGGCGCGGCTCAGCCCGCCGTGCTGCTTGAACCACTGCTGGGTGTTGGCGTCGAGCACTTCCGACCAGATGTAGGCGTAATAGCCGGCCGCGTAACCGCCCATGATGTGACTGAAATACGGGGTCTTGTAGCGCGGCGGCACCGGCGCGTAGGCGATGCCGTCCTGCTGCAGGGCCTTGGCTTCGAATGCCATCACGCCTGCTGCGTCGGGCACCTGGCTGGCGCTGATCTGGTGCCAGTTCTGATCGAGCATGGCCGCACCCAGATACTCGGTGGTGGCAAAGCCCTGGTTGAACTTGGAGGCGGCAATCACCTTGTCCAGCAGCGCCTGCGGCATCGGCGTGCCGTTCTGGTAATGCTTGGCGTAGTTCTTCAGGATCGACGGCTCGTCGGCCCACATCTCGTTGACCTGCGAGGGGAACTCGACGAAGTCGCGCGGCACGCTGGTGCCGGAGAAATACGGGTATTTGACGTCCGAGAACATGCCGTGCAGCGCATGGCCGAACTCATGGAACATGGTGGTCACCTCGTCCCAGGTCAGCAGCGTCGGCTGGCCGGCCGGCGGCTTGGGGATGTTGAGGTGATTGGCGACCACCGGCTTGAAACCGGTCAGCGCCGACTGCGACACGTAGGAGTTCATCCAGGCACCGCCGCGCTTGGATTCGCGTGCATACATGTCGGCGATGAAGATCGCCAGCTGCTTGCCGTCGGCGTCGAACACGTCATAGACGGTGATGTCGTCGCGGTAGGTCGGCAGGTCGGTGCGCTGCTTGAAGGTCAGGCCGTATTCCTGATTGGCCGCATAGAACACGCCGTTTTCCAGCACGTTCTTCAGCTCGAAGTACGGCTTGAGCTGGGATTCGTCGAAGTTGTACTTGGCCTGGCGCACCTTCTCGCTGTAGTAGGCCCAGTCCCAGGCTTCGAGCTTGAACGTCGGCTTGCGCGCGGCCTTTTGCTCCTTGTCGATCATCGCCTGCAGATCGGCCGCCTCGCGCTTGGCATTGGCCACCGCCGCCGGCGCCAGCTTGCCCAGCATCGCGTTGACCGCCTCCGGTGTCTTGGCGGTCTGGTTTTCCAGCGAATAGGCAGCGTAGGTCGGGAAGCCGAGCAGCTTGGCCTTGTCGGCACGCAGCTTCATGATGCGCGCCACCAGTGCGGTGTTGTCGTACTGGCCACCGTGGCTGCCACGCGACACCGAGGCGTCGTAGATCTTCTTGCGCAGTTCGCGATTCTTCAGCTGCGTCAGCGGCGGCTGGCCGGTGGTGTTGAGCAGCGCGATCACGTACTTGCCGTCGAGCTTGCGCGCCTTGGCGGCTTCAGCGGCAGCGGCAATCTGCTCTTCGGACAGGCCATCGAGCTGCTTGACGTCATCGACGACAACGGCGGCGGCATTCACTTCCGCCAGCACGTTCTGGCTGAAGGTGGTGCCCAGGTTGGCCAGCTCGGCATTCATCGCCTTGAGCGTGGTCTTGTCGGCATCGGAGAGCTTGGCGCCGTCGCGTACGAAATCGCTGTAGTACTTCTCGACCAGGCGCACGCCCTGGGCGTCCAGGCCCAGCTTGCTGCGTTGGTCGTACAGGGTCTGGATACGCGCGAACAGCTTGCCATTGAGCGAGATCGCATCGCGGTGCGCGGCGAACTTCGCCGAATAGTCGGCCTGCAGTTTCTTGCGCGCGTCGTTGGTGTCGGCACCGACCAGGTTGAAGAACACCGTGGTGGCGCGATCCAGCGTGGCGCCGCTTTTTTCCAGCGCGATGAGGGTGTTGTCGAAGCTCGGCTTGGCCTTCTGGTTGGCGATCTTTTCCACTTCCTTCAACTGCTCGGTCATGCCGGCGTCGAAGGCGGGTGCGAAATCGCTGTCCTTGATCTTGTCGAACTGCGGGTAGTGCAGCGGCAGCGTGCTGTCGGCAAAGAAGGGGTTGGCTTGGGTGGCGGCCTGCGTGGTGGCGGGTGCGGCGATGCTGTAGGACGGCATGGCAAGTCCCAGGGAGGCGGCCAGGGCAAAGGCGAGACGGGTGGTCAAGAGGATGGCTCCAAAGTGCGAACCGCCGAGGCTACCCCAGCCGGGCCGGACAGGCGTGTGACAAAAGGCATGGCTGCACGGTCATTACGATGCCATCAGGCGGGCACGAGCGGTGCTGGTCTTGTGGGCACACGACCGATGACACCATGCGCGTGCCGCCGCCGGGCGGGCGCTGCCTGTCTACGGTGCGGCGTGTTCCACCCGGCTGCATTCCGGCTGCTCGGCGGGCAGCGATGTCTCGATCGGTCTGCCTGACGGATGCTGGCCGGTAGCGCGCCGTGGCAACGGCCGGGACCAGCAGGAAGGGTCAGCTGGCTGCGGCGACGCATCCGTTGAAAACCGCCTCTCCCGGCTGACGCGCTCGGCGACCGCGATGCGACGCTGCCGGCTGCTGGGTTACGCTGCCCACCTCGCATACTTCAGGGCAGCCATGAGCGATATCTCCACGTTCGAATTCACCGACCTGGAAGGCCGGCCCCGCTCGATGCGCGATTACGCCGGCAAGGTGGTGCTGGTGGTCAATGTCGCTTCGAAATGCGGATTTACTCCGCAGTACGCAGGCCTGCAGGCGCTGTGGCAGCGCTATCGCGAGCGTGGTCTGGTGGTGATCGGGTTTCCCTGCGATCAGTTCGGTCATCAGGAGCCGGGCGATGCCGCGCAGATCCGCCAGTTCTGCTCGCTCGATTACGCGGTGGATTTTCCGCTGGCCGAGAAGGTCGAAGTCAATGGCAGCGGCGCGCATCCGCTGTGGCAATGGCTCAAGCGCGAACAGCGCGGCGTGCTGGGATCGGAGGCGATCAAGTGGAATTTCACCAAGTTCCTGATCGGCCGCGATGGCACGGTGCTGGAGCGTTACGCCCCGGCCACCAAACCGGACGCGCTGGCTGCGGACATCGAGCGCGCGCTAGTTGAATCGTAGGAGCGCACCTGGGCGCGATGAAGCCTTCCCGGGAACGCTTCGTCTCGCCCGGGTGCGCTCCTACGACAGTGCATGCCGGCGTCGCGGTCTGCGTAAACGCCGCATCGCGCTGACTTCTCACGCGCGCCGCATCACTTCTCGACGAAGGCGCGCTCGAACACGTAATGCCCCGGCGTGCCGATGCGCGGCGAGGTCTGGAAGCCACGTGCATCCAGCAGGCTGCGCAGGTCGGCCAGCATCTGCGGGCTGCCGCAGATCATGAAGCGGTCGTTGGCCGGATCCAGCGGCGGCAACCCGAGCGTCTGCTGCATGCGGCCGTCGGCCATCAGCTCGGTCAGGCGGCCCTGGTTGGCGAACGCCTCACGCGTCACCGCCGGGTAGTACAACAACTTCTCGCGCAGGATGTCGCCGAGGAATTCGTGCTGCGGCAGCTCGCGCTCGAAGTAGTCGCGATAGGCCAGATCCTGCACGAAGCGTACGCCCTGGGTCAGGATCACCTTGTCGAAACGCTCGTAGGTTTCCGGGTCCTTGATCACCGACAACCACGGCGCCAGACCGGTACCGGTGCCCAGCAGGTACAGGTTGCGGCCTGGGTGCAGGTCGCTGATCAGCAGCGTGCCGGTGGGCTTCTTGCCGACCAGTACCTTGTCGCCCGGCTGGATGTGCTGCAGCCGCGAGGTCAGCGGGCCGTCCGGCACCTTGATGCTGAAGAACTCCAGGTGTTCTTCCCAGTTGGCGCTGGCGATCGAGTACGCACGCAGCAGCGGCCGCGTCTCGGTCTCCAGACCGATCATCACGAACTGCCCGTTCTCGAAGCGGAAACCGGCGTCGCGGGTGGTGGTGAAGCTGAAGTAGGCATCGGTCCAGTGACGGACCTCAAGCACCGTTTCGGCGCCGAAAGCGGAAGACATACCGGTAAGTGTCGTGGGAAGAGTACCCGGCAATTCTACCTCAAGCCGGCCAAATGAGAGGGGCTCTCATTTGGCCGGCTGGGATTCGGGAGTCGGGATTGGGGATTCGCAAGAGCAGATCCTGTGTTCTGGACGCATCGGGCTCGCGGATGAGCCGGCAGCTCTTACCAATCCCCAATCCCGAATGCCCAATCCCCGGCCTCACCGATACCCCGCCGCCTGCAATTCGAACAGCTCCGCATAGCGCCCGCCCTGGGCCATCAGTTCGGCATGGGTGCCGTTGGCCTCGATGCGGCCTGCGGCCAGTACCAGGATGCGGTCGGCCATGCGCACGCTGGAGAAGCGGTGCGAGATCAGCACCGCGGTGCGGTTGTCCGACAGCTCCTTGAAGCGCTGGAACACCTCGAACTCGCTGCGCGCATCCAGGGCGGCGGTGGGTTCGTCCAGGATCATTAGCTGCGCATCGCGCATGTAGGCGCGCGCGATGGCGATCTTCTGCCATTGTCCGCCGGACAGGTCCACGCTGTTCTTGAAACGGCGCCCGACCAGTTGGTCGTAGCCATCGGGCAGGCTATCGATCAGCTCGCCAGCCATCGCACGCTGCGCGGCGGCGCGGATGCGTGGCGCATCGTCCATCGCATCGACCTGGCCGACACCGATGTTCTCGCCCACGCTCAGGTGATAGCGCACGAAGTCCTGAAAGATCACGCCCAGGTTGGCGCGCACATCGTCCAGGTCGTAGTCGCGCAGGTCGCGGCCATCGAGCAGGATACGGCCCTCGTCCGGGTCGTACAGCCGCGCCAGCAGCTTGACCAGTGTGGTCTTGCCGGCGCCGTTTTCGCCGACCAGCGCCAGCACTTCGCCGGCACGCAGTTCGAAATCCAGATGCCGCACCGTCCACTGTTCGGCATCCGGGTAGCGGAAGCCCACGTCCTCGAACACGAAGCCCTGGCGGATCGGTCGCGGCACCGGCAGCGCGTTCGGGCGCGAGCGGATCTCCGGCACGATGTTGAAGAACGAATACAGATCGTCCAGATACAAGGCCTGGCCGGCGACCTGCGAGAACCCGATCAGCAGGCCTTCGAGCAACTGGCGCAGGCGCAGGAAACTGCCGGCCAGGAAAGTTAGATCGCCGATGCTGAAATCGCCGCGCACGGTGCGCCAGGCGATGTAGCCATAGGCCATGTAGTAGCCCAGGGTGCCCAGCGCAGCCAGCAATGCGCCCCACAGCGCACGCTTGCGCGCCAGCGCGCGATTGGCCTGGAAGAACTTGTCGGCCAGACGGCGATAGCGTGCGATCAGGAAGCGGTGCAGGTTGAGGATCTTGACTTCTTTGGCGGTCTCGACGCTCGCGCCGACCTGGCGCAGGTAGTCGAGCTGGCGCCGCTCCGGTGTCCACTGGAAGTTGAGCGAATAGCCCAGCGCATTGAAATGCGCCTCGCCGATGAAGGCCGGGATCAGCGCGATCGCCAGCAGCAGGATCAACCACGGCGCGTACACCACCAGGCCCACCGCCAGGCTGACCACGGTGATGGCGTCCTGCACCTGGCCGAACAGCTGGCTCATCAGGTTCATGCGGTTCATGGTCTGGCGCCGCGCGCGATCCAGCTTGTCCTGCCGGTCGGGGTCTTCGAAGTCCTCCAGATCCAGCTGCGCGGCATGCTCCATCAGGCGCACGCTGGCGGCGTTGTTGAACAGCTCCGACAACAAGGCATCGGCGTAGCCGACCAGCCGGCCCAGCAGGTCCGAGCCGACCGCCAGGGCCAGTTCCAGCGCCAGCAATTCCAGCAGCCGGTTCAGCCGGCCGCTGCCCAGCGCCTGCGTCAGCGAGTCGAAGGCCGGCGGTTGACCGACCAGGTGGATCGCCTCGTCGATGATCAGTTTGCCGATATACAACGAGGCCACCGGCATCAACGCGCGCAGCACGCGCAAGCCGATGCTGCTGGCGCTCAGCCAGCGGCTGGTCTGCCAGATCTGGCGCAGGAAGGGCGGCAGGTTGCGCAGCGCATCCAGGCGCTCGCGCAGGGTGGGGCCGGTACGGGGAGCGGCAGGCGCAGGGGCGCCGGAACGGGAGGCTGACATCGGCTTAGTGTGCAGCGCCACGCGTCGGCGCGGGGTGTTGGAGGTGCGCCGCGCCTACGGCGGAATGGGTGCGCTGCCGACTGCACGCGTGCAAGGCAGTGCGGTCGATGGCCTGCAGCGTGCCCATACTGCGGGGCAGCTACGCGCGCGATCGCAGGCCCGATCAATCGCCTCGATTGACGCGACGCCCGGACACGCCGGGAGTTTCGACTAAAATGGCCGGATTGCCCCCGCCAGCCGTAGAGCCAGCCGTGACCTCGATCAAGCAGGAAGACCTCATCCAGTCCGTCGCCGACGCGTTGCAGTACATCAGCTACTACCACCCGGTCGACTACATCAGGAACCTGTCCGCTGCCTACGAGCGCGAAGAGTCGCCGGCGGCCAAGGACGCCATCGCGCAGATCCTGATCAACTCGCGCATGTGCGCGGAAGGCCATCGCCCGATCTGCCAGGACACCGGCATCGTCACCGTGTTCCTGGAGATCGGCATGCAGGTGCGCTGGGACGACGCCACGATGGGCGTGGAAGACATGGTCAACGAAGGCGTGCGCCGCGCCTACAACCACCCCGACAACAAGCTGCGCGCCAGCGTGCTGGCCGACCCGGCCGGCAAGCGCACCAACACCCGCGACAACACCCCGGCCGTGGTCAACACCAAGATCGTGCCCGGCCACCATGTCGAAGTGATCGTCGCGGCCAAGGGCGGCGGTTCGGAGGCCAAGAGCAAGTTCGCCATGCTCAACCCGTCCGACTCCATCGTCGACTGGGTGCTCAAGACCGTGCCGACCATGGGCGCCGGCTGGTGCCCGCCGGGCATGCTCGGCATCGGCATCGGCGGCACTGCCGAAAAGGCCATGCTGCTGGCCAAGGAAGCGCTGATGGAGCCGATCGACATCGTCGACCTGCAGGCGCGCGGCGCCTCCAATCGCGCCGAAGAGCTGCGGCTGGAACTCTACGAAAAGGTCAACGCGCTCGGCATTGGCGCGCAGGGCCTGGGCGGCCTGACCACGGTGCTGGACATCAAGGTCAAGGATTACCCGACCCACGCCGCCAACCTGCCGGTGGCGCTGATTCCCAACTGCGCGGCCACCCGCCATGCGCACTTCACCCTGGATGGCAGCGGCCCGGTGATGCTGGACCCGCCGTCGCTGGAAGACTGGCCCAAGCTCACCTACAACCCGACCAATGCGCGCCGGGTCAACCTGGACACCATCACCAAGGAAGAGGTCGCCAGTTTCAAGCCGGGCGAGGTGGTGCTGCTCAACGGCAAGCTGCTGACCGGCCGCGACGCAGCGCACAAGCGCATGATCGACATGCTCAACAAGGGCGAAACCTTGCCGGTCGACTTCACCAACCGCTTCATCTACTACGTCGGCCCGGTCGACCCGGTGCGCGATGAAGTGGTCGGCCCGGCCGGCCCGACTACCGCCACGCGAATGGACAAGTTCACCCGCCAGATGCTGGAGCAGACCGGCCTGCTGGGCATGGTCGGCAAGTCCGAGCGCGGCGATGCGGCGATCGAGGCGATCCGCGACAACAAGGCCGTGTATCTGATGGCGGTCGGCGGCTCGGCGTACCTGGTGTCCAAGGCGATCAAGGCCGCACGCGTGCTGGCATTCGAAGACCTGGGCATGGAAGCGATCTACGAATTCGAGGTCAAGGACATGCCGGTCACCGTGGCGGTGGATTCCACCGGCGAATCGGTGCACAAGACCGGCCCGCGGCAATGGCAGTCGCGCATCGGCAAGATTCCGGTGGTGGTGGAATAAGGGCACCAGCCAGCGCGCCCGCAGTGGCGGGCTGTTGCATCGCGCAGTGCAACCAGAGTGCCAGGCAATGCCGCGCCGACCGGGCCGGCGAGCGCAGGTGCAGCGCCGCGGTGGCGCCGCGCTGAAACCGCTGCGACGATGTACGGAATCCGTCGCAGCGGGCCAACTGCCCCCGCCCGGATCTTCGATGGCATCCACCAGGGCGAGGACAATCGCTGTGAACCACGCAAGCTCGCCTGCACCAACCGACTCAGGAATCCGTATGAGCGCCACGCTGTACCACACCCCCAGCACCGCAGCCCTGGTCGTGCATTGGCTGCTGATCGAACTCGACGTACCGCACGTACTGCATCCGCTGGATTTCGAACGTGCCGAACAGAAATCGCCGCAGTATCTGGCGCTCAATCCGGCCGGCGTGGTGCCGACGCTGGTGCTCGACGGACACGTGCTGACCGAGGCGGCCGCGATCGTGCTGCATCTGGCCGACCTGCATCCGCAGGCAGGGCTGGCACCGCCGCTCGGCACTCCCGAGCGTGCGGCGTACTACCAGTGGATGTTCTTCTGCGCCAACACCTTGCAGCCGGCGTACCGGGCCTGGTTCTATCCGGACGAGCCGGCCGGTGCCGCGCACGCCGAAGCCGCGCAATCCCAGGCGCGCGCCAGACTGGAGGCGGCCTGGGCCCGGGTCGATACGCACCTGCAGGCCAACGGCCCGTATCTGCTCGGGCAGACCCTGTCGGCGGCCGATTTCATGCTAACCATGATGATGCGTTGGTCGCGCAACATGCCCCGTCCCAGCGATAGCTGGCCGGCCTTGCAGGCGCATGCGCAGCGAATGAAAGCCCGCCCGGCATTTCAGGAAACCTATCGCCGCGAGGGGCTGACGGACTGGACCTGAACCCGGGGGGGACGGGCTGCGAAATCGTGTCGACATAAGCTCCAGCCACGCCGTGGTGCGGCGCCTGCCGCGGTGTACGATCGCGCCACAACCAGAGAGCAGGGGCTCGTCCATGTCGCATTCCGCATCCCGTCGAAAACTGCTGCAATGTGCCTGTTGTGCGCCGATCGCGGCCGCCGCCGCGTCACTGCCGTTCGCCGCAGGCGCGGCGCCGTCGAAGAAGACCGATCTCAATGCCGAGCAGGCATTGCAGGTGCTGCGTGACGGCAACGCCGCCTTCGTGGAAAACCGCCCCAAGAAGGTCATTTCCGACAGCAAGCGCCGTCTGGAACTGGCGCTGGGGCAGACCCCGTTTGTGATTCTGGTGTCGTGCTCGGATTCGCGCGTGCCGCCGGAGCTGCTGTTCGGGCGCGGCCTGGGCGAGATGTTCATCGTCCGCAATGCCGGCAATACCGTCGACACCACGGCATTGGGCTCGATCGAATACGCGGTCAGCCAGCTTGGCGTGCCGCTGGTGGTGGTGATGGGCCACGAGAGCTGTGGCGCGGTCGCTGCGGCGGTGTCGGTGGTGGAAAAGAACGCATTCTTCCCGGGCGCGATCGGCGCGATGATCGAGCCGATCGTCCCGGCCGTGCTGACCGCCAAGAGTAAGGGCGGCGACGACCTGCTGGCGGCCTCGGTCAAGGCCAACGTCAAGCGCACCGTCGACCGCCTGCGCGGCGCGTCCGAGCCGGCGCTGCTCGAACCGCTGCGCGCGGGCAATGTTCGCGTCGTCGGTGCGTACTACACCTTGAAGGACGGCAAGGTCGATTTCTTCGACGTCTGATCGCTGCCAAAACCGTTTCATGAAGACAGCGCAGGATGATCTCCTGCGCTGTTTTTTTTATATGTGCGGAGGGTGCGGAGCAGCCTATATATATGCGGGGCAGCGTGATCGTCAGCGCTGCAGAACCTGAAGCGGCTATCAAACTGCTGCGCTCATCGCCAGGCAGGCGTGGGCCGCGTCCTGAATCGGCATGCGCTGCAATTCCTGCGCGCCGAGCTGACGACTGCCTGCCACGTCTACCGCTCCAGGCCTGCAATCCGGACGCAAAAAAGCCGGCATGCGCGCATGCCGGCTTTTCAATGGTCTCGACGTTGCTCAGCGCAGCGGTGCGATGTGCTTAGAACCACTCCAGCAACGACACGCCCAGGCCGATGTAGGTGGCCTTGTGGTTGTAGTCGATCAGGCTTTCGCCGTAGCCGTCGAACACCTGCACGTGACCACGCAGCAGGTTGGTGATCGGGAAGCCGTAATCCAGCTGCACCGAGCCATGCGAGCGGTCGCCGCCGCGCAGCGAATGCCGCGCAATCAACGCCACTTCATGCCCGTCCTTGTTGTAGACCAGGGTGGCGTCGCCACGGCCCATGTAATCCTCGATATCGGGATTATTGTCGTCGGCGCGGTCTTCCTTGATGCGGAACCACGGGCGCAGCGTCAGTGCCCAGTTCTCGCGATCCAGCCCGATGTTGAGGATGACCCGGTTCCAGGAGCGCGACAGCGGATCTTCGCGGCCGTTGGACATGTGGTTGATGCTGATGCCGCTCATGCGGCCCTTCCAGCCGAACAGGCTGTAGTTGTTGCGGAACACCAGCATCGCTTCCGGCTCGTAATTGGTTTCGCGGAACGGGCGCGAGGCATCGGTGTTGTAGGCCTGCCAGCGCGAGCTCTGGGTGTAGCCCATCCAGATGTCGCCATTGTCGCCGAACAGATCCTCGACCACCTTGGTCTTGAAGCTGAGCTGGAACTTCAGTTCGGTGCTGTCCAGTTGCTGCGGGGTGGACACCGAGTTGGCCGGGTTCGGCGACTGCGGGGTGCGGTTGGAGTCGCTGGTCCAGAATGCCGGCAGCAGGTAGACCGGCTTGTAGCCGCGCAACTGGAAGGTGCCCAGCTTGGAGTCCTTGGCCAGCTCCCAGCGGCGGTCCAGCAACGAACCGCGGCCAGCGTTGGCGACCGCCTCGGCCTTGGGCTGATCCTGGCCGTCGGCACGGAAGAAGTCGCCAACGCGGCTGATGGCGCGTTCGTCCTGCGGCTTGGACTCTTTTTGCTTGGCGATCTGCGCAGCGGCATCGGCTTCGGCGGTCAGCTGCGGGGTATAGCCCAGCGCCTGGTCATAGCAGGCCAGGCGTGCCGCGTCCGAGGTGACGGAGGTGCAGGCCTGCGGCGAAGCGGGGGTGGGGGCGATTTCCTGTGCGTGCGCCAGTGGCGCCGCCGCCAGGGCAATCAGCATCAAGGGACGGGTGCGGTGCTTGGACATGGGCAGTCTGGCCGAATAAAGGCGCCAGGCAGGCGCGTCAGATGCGAAGCTTAACGGTCGCGCCTGCATACGCGGTGTGTACACGGTGGCATAACATCCGGGCGACGCCTGCAATCGGCAGCTGTCTGCGACCGCGTGGGTGCCTGCGTCGTCAGTGTCCGGGAGACAAGTCGACCCAATCACCGTCTGTGAACGCTGGAAATCCGCTAGAAAAACCAGGCGATGGCGAACACGCCCAGCATGCACAGGCCCAGTGCCAGCTTGGTCGCGGTGCCGAACACGATGCCCAGCCAGGTGCCGAAGCCGACCTTGGTGGCCTGGTCGGATTTGCGGGTCTGCCAATACTCGCCGAGCCACGCGCCGGCGAACGGCCCGACGAACAAGCCGACCGGCATGAAGAAGATGCCGACGACCGAGCCGATCACCGAGCCCCACAGTGCCGCCTTGCTGGCGCCGACCCGCTGGGCGCCATACACGGTGGCAAGGAAGTCGATCGCAAACGACAACGCCGTCATCAGGCCCAGAATCACCAGCGCCACCCAACCGACGTGGGCAAAGCCATCGGCCCAGGCCGCCACCAGCAGTCCCGCGAACACCAGTGGCAGGCCTGGCAGCGCCGGCAGGACGACCCCGGCAAGGCCGATCAGGACCAGCACGCCAGCCAGGATGTAGTAGACGACGGTGATGTCCATGATGTTTAAAAATGTCCTGTTTCAGGCTTGACAAAATTGCGCAAGAGGTGCTTGAAAATTCGTTTGGTGCGGGTTAAGTTGCCAGCGCTGCTGTTTGCAACGGTCACCGTGAATCGTGGCCTGATGCGGTAGATCGTTCGATCCGCTACATCCTTGTACCTCGCTTCCTCCTTGCAATCACAGCCACCACCGTCAGTCCATCACAGTGTCGTAGGGAGTCAGTCGAGATGTCCAATATCGAACGCGAGAATGGTGTCGTGAAGTGGTTCAACGGCGCCAAGGGTTTTGGCTTCATCAGTCGCGAAAACGGCGAGGACGTCTTCGTCCACTTCCGTGCGATCCAGATCCAGGGCTTCAAGAGTCTCAAGGAAGGCCAGAAGGTCAGCTTCACCGTGGTGCAGGGACAGAAGGGCCTGCAGGCCGATGCGGTGCAGGTGGTCTGAGCGCGGCGCAACACCGCGGCCATCGTGCAGACAGCAGAAAGGCCCGTCGCCGGGCCTTTCTGTCATTCGCCAACACTGGTGAATCGAACGTAGCGAGCAGTCGTCAGGCGGGCACGAAGAAATCGAAGTACACGTGGATGCATGTCGATTCCGGGTGCCGACTGCGCGGTCCTAGCGGTGAGCGCAGTGGTTTTACTGGCCGCTACTGGTAAGCGCGCCGATCAGCGCAGCACGACCTTGCCGTTGACCACGCGCACGTAGGCGTTTTCGCGCACGCCAGCCAGGTCGCGCTGGTTCACCACGATCACGCGGCCGTCGTCCATGCGCACCTGCACATCGAAGCTGTCGCTGGTGACGTTGTTCTGGATCGCATTGCCCGCCAGCGCGCCGGCGGCGGCACCGGCCACGGCCGAGACGTTCTTGTTGCCCTTGCTGCCACCGGTCTCCTTGGAGATCTGGCGACCGGCCACCGCGCCGACGATGCCGCCGAGCACCGCACCGGTGCCGGTGGGAGCGCTGCGGGTCGGGCCGACTTCATCGATACGGGTCACGATGCCGCAATCCACGCAGCGTGCCTGCGGCTGCGAGTAGCCCTGGTCGTAGCCGCGGTCGCCGCGGTAGCTGCCGTACTGGGGCTGGGAGGTGGCGCAGCCAACCAGCGTCGCGGTTGCAGCCAGGCCAATGACGAGCAGTCGGGTCTTCATGAGGTCTCTCCGGGGTGGTTCGAAAAAGCGGTCAGGGCCGCGGCGACGTCATCCTGGGTTGGTCAGGGTGAACGGCCTGCCAACTGGATCACTCCAGGCTTAACGAAACCCGAGCGTCCTGTTCACTACCCCCGCCGTGAGCATCGATGCGGCGGTGCGATGGCGGGTCAGCGGAAGTCGCGATGACAGGCCTCGCAGGCGTCATTGATCTGTGGCCTGAGTGCGGCAAGCGCGGCGCAATCCGCTGGCGGCGTGCGCTGTGCCTGGTCCAGGACCGTGCGCAGGGCGCTGGCATGCTCGCCGAAGCGGCGGTCCTCGCCGATGTCCGGAAAGGCCGGCTCCAGTTCGCCGGCAAGCAGGCGCAACGATTGCAGTCGCGCTCGCTGGCGTGTGGAGTTGCAGCCACCATCGGTATCGGCTTGCAGGGCGCGCATTTGGTAAGCCATCACCTGCATCAAGCTGTCCGGCACCGGGTTGCGTCTGGCCTGCAGCACGCGCGCCACCATCACCGTGCACACCAGCCCGATCAGGATGCCCAGCACCAGCAGGAAGGCATAGCGGGACGCGCGCGATTGTTCGGTGGGCGGGGCGGGCATGGACGGAACTCCGGTGGACGCGGGCTTCAATAGGTCGATGGGCGCGCGCTGAGCGGCGCGCGTAAAATAGGCTGATGAAAGCACAATGGCGTGAACGCTTTGCCGGTATCGACCGGCTGTACGGAGTCGGCACGGTGGAGCGGCTGGCCGCCTGCCGCGTGGCGGTGGTGGGGATGGGCGGCGTGGGTTCGTGGGTGGTCGAGGCGCTGGCGCGTACCGGCGTTGGCCATATCCGCCTGATCGATGCCGACGACCTGTGCGTGTCCAACACCAACCGGCAGCTGCCGGCGCTGGCCGGGCAGTACGGACGCAACAAGGCGCGCGCGATGGCCGAACGCTGCGTGGCGATCAACCCGGAAATCGACGCCGATGCGGTGGAGTCGTTCCTCACCGCCGGCAATATCGAACAGCTGCTCGGCGATGCGTTCGACCTGGTGATCGATGCCTGCGACAGCTTCCGGGTGAAGGTGGAAACCATCGCCTGGTGCCGTCGACGCAAGCTGCCGCTTCTCACCGTGGGCGCCGCTGGCGGGCGCACCGATCCCACCCTGGTGCGGGTACGCGATGTCTCGCGCACCGAACACGACGCGATGCTGGCGCTGATCCGCAAGAAGCTGCGCAGCGAGTTCAATTTCCCCAAGAATCCGCAGCGCTATTTCGGCGTGCCGGCGGTGTACTCGCTGGAGAACGTCAAATACCCGCAGGCCGATGGCAGCGTCTGCGGCATTCGCCCGCAACTGGATGCCGACGCCACGCTCAAGCTGGATTGCGGGGCCGGGCTGGGCGCAGCCACGCATATCACCGGCACCTTTGCGTTTGTCGCGGTGGGCAAGGCGCTGGAGATGTTGCTCAAGCCGAAGGTGGCTGCGGCCAGGCCTGTTGCCGAGGCCGCCTCGGCGGGGTGAGTGCGCGTGTTGCCGCGTCATGCGGCAACGGGCAGTGTAATCAGCCCGGCAACCCGAACAACCGCCGCGCGTTGGCGCTGGTCTGCGCGGCGATGTGCTCGGCCGCCTCGCCGCGTAGCTGTGCGATGCAGTCCAGCACCGTGCGCAGGTAGGCCGGCTCGTTGCGTTGGCCGCGGATGCTGGCGTCGGGCTGATCCGGCGCATCGGTTTCCAGCAGTAGCCAGTCCAGCGGCATCGTTGCGGCCAGGCCGCGCAGGCGATTGGCACGCGGGTAGGTCACCGGGCCGCCCAAGCCGATCATGAAATCCAGCTTCCACAATTGCTGCGCCTGTTCGGGGCTGCCGGCAAAGCTGTGCACCACACCACGCAGGCCGCCCACGGCCTTGATGCGGGCGATGACCTCTTCGGTGGCGCGCCGCGCATGCACGATCAGCGGCAGCTCGAAGCGCTTGGCCAGCTGCAGTTGCCCGTCGAAATAATCGCGCTGCATCTGCGCGTCCAGCCCGTCCAGATAGAAGTCCAGCCCGCACTCGCCGATAGCGCAGGGCCGCTCGCGCTCGATCCACTCGGCCAGCAGCTCCAGATGCTCGGGGCGGTGCTGATCGAGAAAGATCGGGTGCAGCCCGTAGGCGGGGTGCAACCCGGGGGCCTGGGTGCAGACGGAGCGCAGCGCCGGCCAGCTGGCGGCGGTGATCGCCGGGATCACCTGCTGTACGACACCGGCTGCCCGCGCGCGCGCGATCACCGCGGCGCGGTCGTGGTCGAACTCGCCGGCATCCAGATGGCAGTGGCTATCGACCAGCTGCATCAATCGCGGCGCACCGGCGCGGGCAGCGGTGCCTTGCGGGTCTTCCAGTTGGCGAGTAACAGCGTGGTCAGGCCGAACAGCAGCTCGTCCAGGAACGGGATCGGGTCCGGGAGCACCAGGTCGACCAGAAACAGCGCCGCCGCCAGCTTGAACAAGGTGGGGTAGCGCAGGGTGCTGGCCCACTCCAGGGCGCGCGAGGTGACGGGATTGCGCATGCGGATGCTCCGGCTGTTAGAAGTGCATGAAATAACCGCTAGCTGAACTTAACTGCGGCGTTCATGAGCGAGGGCGTTTTTGTTCAGGGTTCGCGTGCTGGAATCACGCCGTCAACAACGCGGCGTGTCCGCACGGAGCTGGATCATGAAGAGCAATACGACAACTATACTGGTCGCTGCTGGTGCGTTGCTGGTTGGAGGCGTGGCCACGGCCGCCTTCATGAACAATCGCCCGTCGTCCGGCGATTTCGTTGCCAACGGCGAGCCGGCACCGCGTGGTCTGGAATATGCCGACGTGGTCAAGGTCGCCCCGATCACCGAGCGCGAGCCGCAGTACGCGCAGGTCGTCAACAGCGCTGCCATCCGCGAAACCACCACCAGCTCCTCGCCGCGCGAAGTCTGCCGCGACGTGGTGGTGCAGGAACGTCTGCCCGAGCGCGATGGCAATGTTGGCGGCACCGTCGCCGGTGCGGTGATCGGCGGTCTGCTCGGCAACCAGGTCGGCGGCGGCAACGGCCGCAAGCTGGCCACGGTGGCCGGTGCGGTCGGTGGCGGCATGGTCGGTAATCGCGTGGACCGCAATCATGTCGGCGGCCGCGTGGTGGATCGCACCGAGCGCCAGTGCCATACCGAAAATGCCAATTCGCAGTCCTCGCGCGTGGTCGGCTACGACGTGACCTACCGCAATGCCGACGGCACCACCGGCACCATGCGCATGGACAGCAAGCCGGGCGAGCGCATCTCGCTGGGCGATGCCGACAACGTGGTGGCCTACGACGTGACCTACCGCTACGACGGTTTCGAGAAGACCGTGCGCATGAACGACAAGCCGGCCAGCGATCGCCTGCCAGTGGTCGACGGTCAGCTGGTGACCCAGACCGCTTCGACCGCCGGTGACAGGGGCGTTCGTGTGGATGCGGGCAGCACGCGTCAATAAACCGCTGGCAGCGATCCGCCCAGGATCGCTGGTTGGCAAGAGAGGAGCCGGCATTGCCGGCTCTTTTCGTTTTCAGGCGCTGGTGACGACGTCCGTGCGCTGAACAGGTCGCCGCCATGTTCGGCCGGCAACTGGCTGATAATCGCCACTTCTCCTGGAGTGGAAGCCGACATGCCGGTGCGCCCCGATGATCTGTTCGATGTACGTGCGCTGCTGACCGACGAAGAGCGGGCAGTGCAGGATGCGGTGGCGCGCTTCACCGATACGCGGGTGCTGCCGGCGATCGGCGATGCCTTCGATGCAGGGCGCTTTCCGCGCGAATGGGTACCGGAACTGGCGGAGCTCGGCCTGCTGGGCGCCAGCCTGCCGGTCCGCGATGGCGGCGCGGGCCTGGGCGCGGTGGCGTACGGATTGATCTGCCAGGAACTGGAGCGCGGCGACAGCGGCCTGCGCAGCTTCGTCAGCGTGCAGTCCTCGCTGTGCATGTACCCGATCCATGCCTACGGCAGCGACGAGCAGCGCCAGCGCTGGTTGCCGGAGATGGCAGCCGGCCGCCTGATCGGCTGTTTCGGGCTGAGCGAAGCGCAGGGCGGCTCGGATCCGGCCGCGATGACCACGCGCGCGGTGCGGCAGGGCGACGGCTGGCGCTTGAACGGGGCCAAGATGTGGATCACCAACGGCAGCATTGCCGGCCTGGCGATCATCTGGGCGCATACCGATGACGGCGTGTGCGGCTTTCTGGTGGAGAGCGGCAGCGCCGGCTTCAGTGCACAGGACATCGCGCACAAGATGAGCCTGCGCGCATCGGTGACCTCGGGCTTGTTCCTGGACAACGTCTACGTGCCAGAGCAGATGCGCCTGCCGAACGCGGCCGGTCTGAAGGCGCCGCTGGGGTGCCTCAATCAGGCGCGCTACGGCATCGCCTGGGGCGCGATCGGCGCGGCGGTGGCCTGTCTGCGCGAGGCATTGGCCTACAGCGGGCAGCGCATCCTGTTCGGCCGGCCGCTGGCGGCCACGCAGAGCGCGCAGATCAAGCTGGCCGACATGGCGCGGCGGATTTCCACCGCGCAGCTGCTGGCGCTGCAGCTCGGGCGGCTGAAGCAGGCCGGCCAGCTGCGGCCGGAACAGATCTCGCTGGCAAAGTGGAATAATTGCCGCATGGCCCTGGATGTGGCGCGCGAGTGCCGCGATCTGCTGGGCGCGGCCGGCATCACCACCGAACATGTGGCGATCAGGCATGCGCTGAACCTGGAATCGGTGATCACCTACGAGGGGACCGAGACCGTGCATCAGTTGGTGGTCGGGCGTGCGCTGACGGGACTCAATGCGTTTTGACGAGGAGTGGGTGTTGATCGACAGGGATGGGAGGCGACGCCTGCGTGGCGTGTTCTGGATGAGTTGCGTGCTGGCCGTGGTTGCGAGCGTGATCGCACCGGCACGGGCCAGCGAGGCGCCGCGCATGGCGCCGCCACCGGACTGGGTCATCGCCGATGCGGTGCCCGACAAGGTGCCCGGTGCCAGCGGGCTGCGCTATGAGCTGGTATCCGACCAGGTCGATCTGACCGGCGCGGCGCCGCAGGCGTATCGCCGCCTCAGTTACACCGTGCAGCGTGCGAAAAGTCTGGACGAGGCCGGGCAGATCTCCATCGATTACCAGCCGCAGTACCAGCAGCTGGCGCTCAACAGCCTGGAGGTCTGGCGCGACGGCAAGCGCATCGACATGCGCAAACAGGCGCACTACGCCCGGTTGCGCCGCGAAAGCGGACTGGAAGACGGTCTGATCGATGGCGCGCTGACGCTGTCGATCACCTTGCCGGACCTGCGCGTGGGCGACCGGGTCGATTACGGCGTGACCATCACCGGCAGCAATCCGGTGTTCGGCAAGGGCTATTACGACGTGTTCGATGCGCGCTACGGCGTAGCGCTGGGCGAGCGCCGGGTGCGGGTGCGGCATCCGGCCGGCATGGGATTGCAGTGGCGGGTGACTGCGCCAGGCTTCAGCCGCAACGTCAGCCGCACCGGCGATGTGGCGACACTGGACATCGCCGCACGCGACCTGCCCGCCGTGCAGGAGGAAAAGGACACCCCGGAGGATGTCGATCCGTATGGCCGGATCGAAGTCTCCACTGCCGGCAACTGGGCGGCAGTGGCGGCATGGGCAGCGCAGTTGTATCCGCACGCGTTCAAGGACGCGCGCGTTGCCGACGGGATGGTGCAGAACCTGCAGCTGCGCCGCGACGACCCGCAGGGTGCACTGCTGCGTGCAGTGGCCTTCGTGCAGGGCGAGATCCGCTACGTCGGCCTGGACATGGGCGAGAACTCCCACGCGCCGCATACACCGGAAGTGACGCTGCGCAATCGCTACGGCGACTGCAAGGACAAGGCGACGCTGTTGATCGCGCTGCTGCAGCTGGCCGGCATCCGCGCCGAGCCGGTGCTGGTCAGCAGCGACAAGGGCCACGGGCTGGATCTGCGCTTGCCCAGTCCCTACGCGTTCGACCACGTGGTGGTGCGCGCGCACCTGCCGCAGGGCGAGGTATGGGTGGATGCCACGCGCGACCGCGAAGAGGGCCCGCTGGCGCAACGCCGGCCGTTGCCGTTCGTGCGTGGCCTGCCGGTCGTGGCCGGGCAGCGCGATCTGGTGGCGGTGCCATCGCCGATGCCGACGCTGCCGCAGGTCGAGGTGGACGAGGAGGTCGTGATCTCGCTGCGCAAGCCGCAGCGCGTGGCGACCTTCACCGTGGACACCACGTATCGCCAGGGACGCGGCGAGCGCGTGGCGACCAGCTTCGACGACAACGGTGCGCAGGCGGTCGGCGAGCACTACCTGGAATTCATGCAGCAGTACTACACCGCGCTGACCCAGGTCGGCGTGCCGACCATCGACGCGGCCGATGTGTTGAACGTGCGTACGCACGAGGCCTACCGCCTGGAGTGGCCGACCGACGAGGGCGACGAGCTGGGCTTTCCGCTGTTCCAGCTCGGCGAATGGATGGACGCCCTGCCCACGGCGGCGCGCAAGAGCCCGCTGGCGCTGGGCGGCCCGCGGCTGGCGCGGCAGACGGTGCGGGTGCGGGTCGACCCGGCGGTGCGGGTGGAAGCCGATACGCAGGTGGTCGCCAACCCGTGGTTCCGGTTCTCGCGCACGGTCTCCACGCACGAAGGACGCATCGTCATCGTCGGCGAGTGGCAGCGGCTGTCCGACCGCATTCCCGCCGGCGGCGTGAAGCGCGCAGCTGCCGACATGGAGCGTGCCCGCGACCTGCTGTACTTCAATCACGACCTCAAGCCGCAGCCGCGCAGACAGCCGCTGGAGATGCACGTCTTCGTCTATCCGCTGGCCGCGCTGCTGGCGCTGATCGTGCTGGTGCTGGCATGCCTGGCCTGGTGGCGCGGCGGTGGCTTGGGCGGGATGCTGTTCGATCCGCACGCCGTTGCGCAGCGCCTGCACACGCAGGCCGGCGCGCGCCGGAGCGCGTGGTGCGTGTTCGGCCTGATCGTGGTGCTCTCGAGCTGGATGTGGGTGTCTCCGCAGCCGTTGTGGGTGCACGCCATCGCCGTGGCGATCATGCTGGCCATCGCGCTGGTGGGCTGCGTGCTGTTGCAGTGGATGCTGCGCTGGATGGGCGGCACTGCGGAGTTTGCGGTGTTGCTGCCGGCGCTGCTGGGCAGTGCCTTGCCATGGCTGGTCTGCCTGCTGGCGGCACTGGCCGCGGTTGGCGGCGATATCGTCCTGTTCGGAACCGGTGTGCATGATCCGGCCGGGCTGGCGCAGGTGACCATGGCGGTGCTGATGTTGCTGCTGGGCGGGCTGTGGTGGTCGATCGCTGCGGTCCAGGCGGTTGCCGGTGCGACCGGCTGCGCACGCTCGCGGGCCTTCGGTGCGCTGGCATTGACGTTGTCGGTGCTGGGCATGCTGGTCGCCGTGCTGGGTGTGCCGGTGGCGCTGGTGGTGATGCGCTGAGCCGCGCTGAGCCGCGCTGCCGGCAGCGCACGCAACCGCGGCCACGCCTTGCAGCAGAATCGGTGCAGGGCTTTGCAAAGGCCCCCGGGGCTGTGACACTGCCAGCCCCTCGTTGCTGCCGCGGAGCCAGCTTGATGTCGACCGTGCGTCCCCCGTTGACCGTCCATGGCATGTCCAGTTCCGGCAACTGCTACAAAGTGCGCCTGCTGCTGGAGCAACTGGGCAGCCGCTATCACTGGGTCGAGGTCGACAGCGTCGCCGGCGAAACCCGCACGCCCGCGTATCTGGCCAAGAATCCCAACGGCAAGGTGCCGATGGTGGAGCGCGACGACGGCCGCGTGCTGACCGAATCCAACGCGATCCTGTTCTGGCTGGCCGAAGGCACTCCGTATCTGCCCACCGACGCGTGGCAGCGCGCGCAGGCCTTGAGCTGGATGTTCTTCGAGCAATACAGCCATGAGCCGTACATCGCGGTGGCGCGGTTCATCAGCCTGTGGACGCCGCGCGATGCCGCGCGCCGCGCCGAACTGCCGCAGCTGCGCGCCCGCGGCGAGCAGGCGCTGGCCGTGATGGAGCAGCATCTGCAGCAGCACCGCTGGTTTACCGGCAGCGACTACGGCATCGCCGATATCGCGCTGTTTGCCTACACCCATTGCGCCGAGGACGGCGGCTTCGATCTGGAGCGCTGGCCGGCGATTGGTGCCTGGCTGCAGCGCGTGCAGGCAGTACCCGGTTTTATCGCAATGCCGGCGCCTGCGCCCGGCGCGGTGACGGCATGAGCGGCATGCGCTGCCGGCAGGAGCACTGACGATGTGCGGATTGGCTGGACTGCTGCTGGCCTCGCCACGCATGCATGGCGAACAACTCGATGCGCTGGTGCGGCCGATGGGCGCGGCCTTGCGTCATCGCGGCCCCGACGATGCCGGCACCTGGTGCGATGCGCAGGCCGGCGTGGCGCTGGCGCATCAACGCTTGAGCATCCTGGATCTGTCTCCGCTGGGCCATCAGCCGATGCGCTCGGCCGATGGCCGTTATGTGCTGGCCTACAACGGCGAGATCTACAACTTCGCGCAACTGCGCGCGGCGCTGTCCGCACTCGGGCACCGCTTCCGTGGTCATTCCGATACCGAAGTGCTGTTGGCGGCGGTGGTGGAGTGGGGGCTGGACGACACCCTGACCCGCTGCAACGGCATGTTCGCGCTGGCGTTGTGGGACGAGCGCGACAACTGCCTGTATCTGGCCCGCGACCGCGTCGGCAAGAAGCCGCTGTACTACGGCTGGGCCGGCGACACCCTGGTGTTCGGCTCCGAACTCAAGGCGCTGTGGCAGCATCCGGACTTCGATAACGGGGTCGATCGCAATGCGCTGACCTTGCTGCTGCGGCTGGGCTACATCCCGGCGCCGGCCTGCATCCACGAGCGCACCTTCAAGTTGATGCCCGGGCGGGTGCTGCGGCTGGATGCGCAGATGGTGGCGGCCGGCGCGGCGGCGCATCGGCCGGACCAGGCGCAGCAGCCGTTCTGGAACGCGCGCGAGGCGATGCAGCGCGCGCTGGCGGCGCCGTTCACCGGCAGCGATGCACAGGCCGAGGAACAGCTCGACGCAGTGCTGCGCGATGCGGTGGCGCTGCGCATGGTGGCCGACGTGCCGGTGGGCGTGTTCCTGTCCGGCGGCACCGATTCGTCGATCGTCACCGCGATGATGCAGGCGCAGAGCACCCAGCCGGTGCATACCTTCAGCATCGGCTTCGAAGGTTCGCATCACGACGAAGCGCCGCTGGCGCGCGAAGTGGCCACGCATCTGCACACCGACCACACCGAGCTGTATGTCAGCGGCGCCGACGCGCTGGCGGTGGTGCCGACCCTGCCGGACATGTTCGACGAGCCCTTCGCCGATGCCTCGCAGGTGCCGACCGCGCTGGTCGCACGGCTGGCGCGCGGCGGGGTGACGGTGGCGCTGTCCGGCGATGGCGGCGACGAGTTGTTCTTCGGCTACGGCCGTTACCAGCGTGCGCTGCGCAACTGGCGCATGCATGGGCTGGTGCCGGGGCCGCTGCGGCGGTTGATGGCGCTGGCGGCACGCCGCAACGGCGAGTCTTCGCGCACCGGCGGCCTGGCCGCGTTGGTGGCCGAGGCCGGCGCACGCGGCATCGGCGACATCTATCGCAACCGCATCTCGCGCTGGCGCGATCCGGCCGCGGTGGTGCTGGGCGCGACCGAGCCCGACAGTTTCTACAGCCTGGCCGACCCACTGCACGGTTCCGGCACGCCGGCCGACGCGATGATGCTGGCCGACTTCGCCGCCTATCTGCCCGACGATCTGTTGTGCAAGGTGGACCGCACCACCATGGCAGTGGGGCTGGAAGCGCGCGCACCGTTGCTGGACTGGCGGGTGGCCGAGTTCGCCTGGTCGCTGCCGCTGTCGCTGAAGTACCGCGACGGGGTCAGCAAGTACCTGCTCAAGCGCGTGCTGTGCCGCTATCTGCCCGACCCGATGGTCTACCGCGGCAAGCGCGGGTTCGGCGCGCCGGTCAGTGCCTGGCTGCGTGGCGACCTGCACGGCTGGGCCGACGATCTGCTGGCGCACGCCACGCTCGAGCGCGACGGCGTGTTCGCCGCCGACACCGTGGCCGGGCTGTGGCGGGACTTCAACGGCGGCGAGCGCAAATGGCATACGCACCTGTGGACGGTGCTGATGTTCCAGGCCTGGCAGGTGCATTGGCGCGCCCAACGCGCCGCGATCGGCCGCTGAGGCAGGCGCGCTTCACCGGGTCTGAGCGCCAGGCTCACTAGAGTCGGGCGCTGATTCCCCCAATGGAGCGTTCCCCATGAGCAAGATCACCATCGCCGTGCTGGTCGGCAGCCTGCGTGCCGCGTCCTACAACCGCCAACTGGCGCATGCGCTGGAGCATCTGGCCGGCGACAAGGCCGTGTTCGAGTATGTGGAGATCGGCGACATCCCGCTGTACAACCAGGACCATGATGGCGATTACCCGGCTGAGGGCACGCGGCTGAAGCAACAGATCCGGTCGGCTGACGCGGTGCTGTTCGTCACCCCGGAGTACAACCGCTCGATTCCCGGCGTGCTCAAGAACGCCCTCGATACCGGCTCGCGCCCCTACGGCGACAGCGCGTTTGCGGGCAAGCCGGCCGCCGTGGTCGGCATCTCGGTCGGGGCGATCGGCACCGCCACAGCGCAGCAGCACCTGCGTAATGTGCTGTCGTATCTGGACATGCGGGTGCTTGGCCAGCCGGAAGTCTTCCTGCAGTACAAGGACGGCCTGTTCGGCGCCGACGACCAGGTCGCCAACGCCGACAGCCGCAAGTTCCTGCAGGGCTTCGTCGACGCCTTCCTGGGCCTGGTCGAACAGTCCAAGCGTTGAGTTGACCACAGCGGCGTTGGGCCTGGAGACAGCCGCCAACCGGCACCGGTGACGCGGTGCAAACCCCGGCGCAGCAAGCGTCTCGGCGGTTGCGACAGCCGCCGCGTAGAACGGTGATGCACCGGCTGTCCACCAGTTATCCACAGAGTTGTGCATGGTCGTCGGCGCCGCCGATGACTATGCTTCCTGCCCTCGTCTCCCTCGCGTCAGGTCTGTTTGTCCATGTCCGCTCGTCCTGGTTTCCGTTCCAAGCGCAATCGCGATCGCGACGACGACGATTACGATCGTCCCGAGCCGCGACTTGACCAGTTGCGGGTACCGCCGCATTCGGTCGAGGCCGAGCAGGCCGTGCTCGGCGGGTTGATGCTGGCGCCGGATGCGTTCGACCGGGTCAATGACCAGCTGACCGAAAACGACTTTTACCGCCGCGATCACCGGCTGATCTACCGTGCGATTCGCGAACTGAACGAGAAGGACCGCCCCTTCGATGCGGTGACCCTGGGCGAGTGGTTCGAATCGCAGGGCAAGCTGGAGCAGGTCGGCGATGGCGCGTACCTGATCGAGCTGGCCAGCACCACGCCTTCGGCAGCCAATATCGCCGCATACGCGGAGATCGTACGTGACAAGGCGGTGTTGCGGCAGCTGATCGAAGTGGGCACCACCATCGTCAACGACGGCTTCCAACCGGAGGGGCGCGACAGCGTGGAGTTGCTGTCGTCGGCGGAAAAGGCGGTGTTCAAGATCGCCGAGGCCGGCGCGCGCGGGCGCACCGACTTCGTGGCGATGCCGGGCGCGCTGAAGGACGCCTTTGAGGAATTGCGCAGCCGTTTCGAAAACGGCGGCAACATCACCGGCCTGCCGACCGGCTACAACGATTTCGACGCGATGACCTCCGGCCTGCAGCCGACCGACCTGATCATCCTGGCCGCGCGTCCGGCGATGGGCAAGACCACGTTCGCGCTGAATATCGCCGAATATGCCGCGATCAAATCCAAGAAGGGCGTGGCGGTATTCTCGATGGAAATGTCGGCATCGCAGCTGGCGATGCGCCTGATCTCGTCCAATGGCCGCATCAATGCGCAACGCTTGCGCACCGGCGCACTGGAAGACGAGGACTGGGCGCGCGTGACCGGCGCGATCAAGATGCTGAAGGAAACCAAGATCTTCATCGACGACACGCCGGGCGTGTCGCCGGAAGTGCTGCGCTCCAAGTGCCGCCGACTCAAGCGCGAGCACGACCTGGGCCTGATCGTCATCGACTACCTGCAGCTGATGTCGGTACCGGGTAACAGCGAAAACCGCGCGACCGAAATTTCGGAAATCTCGCGTTCGCTCAAGGGCCTTGCCAAGGAGCTCAACGTGCCGGTGATTGCGTTGTCGCAGCTCAACCGCTCGCTGGAAACACGTACCGACAAGCGCCCGGTGATGGCCGACTTGCGCGAATCCGGCGCGATCGAGCAGGACGCGGACATGATCGTGTTCATCTATCGCGACGACTACTACAACAAGGAAAATTCGCCGGACAAGGGCCTGGCCGAGATCATCATCGGCAAGCACCGCGGTGGACCGACCGGGTCGTGCAAGCTCAAGTTCTTCGGCGAATACACCCGGTTCGACAATCTGGCCCACGATTCGGTGGGCAGTTTCGAATAAATCTCCTGCGTGATGCCGGGCGACAATCCGTCGCTGCGGCATCGCGCCATCCTTGCATCTGCTGGCTTATGCTGCGCGCCTCATCGCCTCTGCCGAGCTTGTATGTCCTACGCCATCGTCTGGTTCCGTCGCGATCTGCGCCTGCAGGACAACCCGGCCTTGCAGGCTGCGCTGGATGCAGGGCACCAGCCGATTCCGCTGTATATCGATGCGCCGCACGAAGAGGGCGAGTGGACGCCGGGCGCCGCCTCGCGGAGCTGGCGGCATCGCTCGCTTGCGGCGCTGGATGCGGCCCTGCGCGCGCTCGGCAGCGGTCTGGTGATGCGCGCCGGTGACAGTGCGCAGGTGCTGGATGAGGTGATCGCGCAGACCAAGGCGGTGGCGGTGTACTGGAACCGCAAGTACGAGCCGGCCACGCAGCCGCGCGATGCGCAGATCAAGCGCAGCCTGCGCGAGCGCGGGATCGAAGTGCAGAGCTGCAACTCCGCACTGATGGTCGAACCATGGCAGTTGACGACGCAGCAGGGCGGCCCCTACAAGGTGTTCACCCCGTTCTGGCGCAATGCGCTTACGCAGCTGCAATTGCCGGCTGCCGTGCCGGCACCGCGCAGCCTGCCGCCGTTGCCTGCGCACTTGAAGAGCGCTGCGCTGGACACGCTGGGGCTGCTGCCGGCGCTGGACTGGGACCGAGGCTTCTGGGAACACTGGCAGCCCGGCGAGGCCGGCGCGTACGAGATGCTGGAAATCTTCATCGACGGCGCGCTGTCCGGGTATCGCGAAAACCGCGACCGGCCCGACCGGGTCGGCACCTCGCAGTTGTCGCCGCATCTGCATTTCGGCGAGATTGCGCCGTGGCGGATCGCCAGCACGCTGGAAGCCAATCGCAATGCACGCAACGGTGCCGAGATCGACGGCTATATCCGCCAACTGGGCTGGCGCGATTTTGCGTATCACCTGCTGCACCATTTTCCCGACACCACAAACCAGAATCTCAACCCGCGTTTCGAAGGCTTTGACTGGGCCAAGGTAGACCCGGTCGCATTGCAGGCCTGGCAGCGGGGCCGCACTGGCATTCCGATCGTCGATGCCGGCATGCGCCAGCTCTGGCACACCGGCTGGATGCACAACCGCGTGCGCATGATCGTGGCGAGCCTGTTGTGCAAGCATCTGCGCGTGCACTGGATCGAAGGCGCGCGCTGGTTCTGGGACACGCTGGTGGATGCGGACCTGGCCAACAACACCCTGGGTTGGCAATGGGTGGCCGGTACCGGCGCCGATGCAGCGCCGTATTTCCGTGTGTTCAATCCGGTCACGCAGGCGGAAAAGTTCGATCCGCAGGCCGCCTACATCACGCGCTGGGTACCTGAGCTCGGCAAGCTTGCGGTGAAGGAGCGCTTCGCACCGTGGCTGCATCCGTTGTCGCTGGCGCGTCTGGCACCGAAGTATCCGCGCACGCCGATCATCGGCCTGGCCGAAGGCCGCGATGCGGCGCTGGCGGCGTATGCAAAAACGCGCGGCTAAGCGCGAGCGACATCCTGATTGCGTGGTCAGCTGATGCTCGCTTCTGCGTGTTCTCTTGTGCAAGGCTGCGGCGTTGCATGCGTGTGCTGCGACGCTTGTTTCGTACATCAGCGAATACGTGACGCGGATACATGGTGCTGTCCACGCAGAAAACGGTTTCCTGAATGCAGCACTAGCTACGCGCGATTGGAGGTCGGTTTCATCATGCGCCAGTCGCGTTGGCCTGTTTATCCTCGCCGACACGATTGAGTGCCGGATGGTCCGGCCACAGGAGAACACCATGTCCCCAGCAGCCATAAAGAGCCTTGCCGTTGCCCTGGCCAGCGCCATTGCGTTGTCCGCCTGCGCAACCGGCGGCTCGTATGTGCAGCGCGACCAGTACGGCGAGCAGACCCAACAGCAGAACCGCACCGGCCGCAATGCGCTGATTGGCACAGCGATCGGCGTGGCCGCTGGTCTGCTGACCGGCGACAGCGCCACCGAGCGTCGCCAGCATGCGATGGTCGGCGCCGGCATCGGCGCGCTCAGCGGCGCGGCGGTTGGCCAGTATCAGGATCGTCAGGAGCGCGCACTGCGTGAGCGCACCGCCAACACCGGCATCGAAGTGCAGCGCCAGGGCGACAACATCACCCTGAACCTGCCCGACGGCATCACCTTCGACTTCGGCAAGTCTGCATTGAAGCCGCAGTTCTACAGCGCGCTCAATGGCGTGGCGTCCACACTGCGCGAGTACAACCAGACCATGGTGGAAGTGGTCGGTCACACCGACAGCGTCGGCAGCGACGCGGTCAACCAGCGTCTGTCCGAAGAACGCGCCGGCGCGGTCGCGCAATATCTGACCGCACAAGGCGTGCAGCGTGAGCGCATGGAAACCATGGGCGCCGGCAAGCGTTACCCGATCGCCGACAACAGCACCGATGCCGGCCGCGCACAGAACCGCCGCGTCGAAATCCGCCTGATCCCGCTGCGCTCGGAGGGTGCCGGGAACAACACGGGCATGCGTTGAGTTTGCCGCACTGAATCGTGGCGAGTCGATCGACGAGCCGCGATGGGTAAGCAAGACAGGCCGCGAAAGCGGCCTGTTTTTTTTGCGCTGCGAATTTTCTGATCAGGCGCATCAGGTGCAAAGCTGCCGATCTGAGGGTTTTCTGCAGGGCCCTTGCCCGCCCACCATCGCGGGACACGCCGCAAGTACGTCCGTGTAGGCTCTTACGCGGCATCCATGCCGCGTAAGGTCCCGCGACGGTGGGCGGGCAAGGACCTGTCGGGATGGTCGGTGTGCGTGGTTGCAAGCAAGGCAAGCCGTAGGTTGCTCGGAGCACTAAGTGTTCGATCAACCTCTCGCCATTTTCCCATCGCAAACCGAGCAACAAACGGACTTTCAACACGCAAGCTACAAACGTCGCATCTGCTATCGCAAGCCGAGCAACAATCTTTAAAAAAGCAGCCGACCAACTCTCTGGTGCGGTGTCCTTGCCGGTTGCGGGACCCTCGGCGGCATGGATGCCGCCGAGGAGCCTCCACGGACGGATTCACGGCGTGTCCCGCAAGCGGTGAGGGCACCGCGCACTCGACCGACTGATCTTTTGACTTGCAGCTAGACGTTATCGCTAGGCATTGACCAACGCAGCTTCGGATCTCCAGACCACGCTAAAGCGCGCGCGCGCGGTCGCTTCAAGATTGCATCGGTCGACAGCGGTATGGTGACTTCGCCACGACCAAAAGTGCCGGCGCTTGATGGACTCGACACTGCTGCAGAAATTCGGGATTCGGGATTCGGGATTCGGGATTCGAGATTTGTAGCAGCCGGGAAGTTTTCGCTTGTACGGGCAAGGCCTCCTCATCCGCCATTCGGACACCTTCTCCCGAGGGGAGAAGGGTGCTCCGTTAGGCGACTATTCGAGTACGAACTACGCCGTGACGTTTTCCAGGATGCGCTTGCCTTCTGCACGCAGTTCCGCGTCTGCGCCGACCTCGATCTTTGCATCGTTGTCGGCCTTTTGCGCGGCCAGACGCGCGGGGCACTGCGCCATCATGTAGTCCGCGTCGAAGTTCATCCGCGTCACCAGGAAATCCACGAAGGCGCGCACTTTCGGCGAGACCAGGCGGCCGCCGGCGAACACCGCGTTGAAGTCCACCTCCGGCCCGGTCCAACCCGCGAGCACCCGGCGCACCAGACCCGATTGCACGAACGGCTTGGCCATCACATCGCCGGTCAACAGCAAGCCTTCGCCGCATAACACCGCGCCATTGAGCGCAGCCGGATCGTTGGCCACCATCAACGGATTGACCGGGAAATCGCGCACATCGCTGCCGTCGCTGAGCGACCAGAAAAAGCGGTTGTTGTGCACGTTGCGGTTCTTGCGCAGCGCCAGCGTGCGATGGAACTGCAGCTCGTCCGGATGCAGCGGCTCGCCATAGCGCTCGATGTAGGACGGGCTGGCGAAGACCTGCGTGCGCAGGCTGCCGAGCTTGCGCGCCACCAGATTGGAATCGGGCAGCGCGCCGACGCGCAGTGCCAGATCGGCTTCGCCGCCGATCAGGTCCAGCTTCTCGTTGCCCAGATGCATGTCCAGCTGGATTTCCGGGTATTGCGCATGGAACTCGCCCAGCAACGGCGCGATCCAGGTGATGCCCAGCGAGTAGGGCACGGTGAAGCGCAGCCAGCCGCGCGGACCAGACTGCAATTGCCCGACGGCGCTCTCGGCCTCTTCCAGTTCGCGTGCGATGCGTTGGCAATGTTCGTGATAGACCGAGCCGGCTTCGGTCAGGCCGATGCGGCGCGTGGTCCGGTGCAGCAGGCGGGCACCCAGGCGGGTTTCCAGTTCCTGCACCTTGCGGCTGACGGTGGTCTTGGGCAGGCCAAGCGCGTTGGCGGCGGCGATGAAGCTGCCTTGTTCGACCACCTTGACGAAGATCAGGGTGTCGTTGAGATCGTGAGTCATGGGACTGCCTTCCGGGGGTCAGGAGGGATTAGACCGCTTACGGGACGATTATTCCCCTAAATCCGGACTAATCAAGTGCTGGTTTGGGGCCTAACTTATGCGGCATCCCCTCCATGCAGGAGCACGGCCATGTGGTTGTGCAATGTTTTCGGCTTGTCGTCGACATCGCGTAGCGCCATCGAAGGTGCCTTCGATCCAGTGGTTTCCACAGCGAGAGGCCCGCGTGCCGGCGTTTCGCGCACTTTCTCGGCATCGCCCCGGCGTCAGGCCGGCGGCGCGCCGACACAGCGGACTGGACTGTCGGCGCGTCTGGCGCAGCGCGGAATTGTCCCGATGTCGGGAGTGAAAGTCCCATGACCGGGATGGTCCAATCCGAGACGGCCGTCATTGGCGGCGCGGGCAATGTCGGCGCCGGTATCGTCGCCGCCTTGCTCGATGCCCGGATGCCGGTGCTGGTGATTGGACGCGACGCCGCCAAGCTCGACGCGCTGCGCGCGCAGCATGGCAATACACCGCTGCTGGAAACCTTGCAGGGCTCGGTCGCCGACGACGCTTCGGCGCAGGCGCTGGCCGGCGAGCTGGCCCAGCGCCCGCGTCCGCTGGCGGCGGTGATCGCCAGCGTGGGCAGCCCGCTCAAGGCCGGCCGCCTGCTGGACCGCCCGGTCACTGCGCTGCGTCGCCGCATCGAGCGCGACGTGCTGCCGCACCTGGCGGCCGCGCGGCATCTGCTGCCGCTGCTGGCCGAGGCCGAGGGCGGCGGCCGCTATCTGCTGCTGGGTAGCCCCTGCGCGCTGCGCGCCTGGGCCGCGCACGGCGATACCTCGATCGCCGCTGCCGCCACCCGCATGCTCGCCCAGGTCCTGCACGAGGAAGCCAAGCCGCTCGGCGTCCGCGTGCACCTGCTGTCGGTCGAGCAGCCGGTGTGTACGCCGGGCCGTGCCAAGGATGCGTGTCCGGAATGGATCCGCGCCGTGGATGTCGGCCGCGCGGCGGTCTCGCTGATCGCCGGGCCTGGCCAGCCCGGGCAAGCCATCGTGACCGTCAGCCGTCGCCTGCACGCCGCTCCATCGGCCGACCGGCTCGCCGGTCTGCATTTTCCCATCCCCACCCGAGAGATTTCCCCATGACCCCGAACGCCACCCCGTTCCGTTTTCCCTTGCGTACTGTGTTGACGGGCGCCGTACTCGCGGTTGTGCTGGCCGGTTGCGGCAGCAAGGCTGCCGAGACCGGCGCGCCGCCGCCGCCCAGCGTCAGCGTCGCCCCGGTGTTGCTGAAGGAGATCAGCCAGTGGGACGAATTCAGCGGCCGCATCGAGCCGGTGGAAAGCGTCGAGCTGCGCCCGCGCGTGTCCGGCTACATCGACAAGGTCAACTACGTCGAAGGCGCCGAAGTGAAGAAGGGCGATGTGCTCTTCAGCATCGACGACCGCAGCTACCGTGCCGAATTCGCGCGCGCCAACGCGGCGCTGGTGCGTGCACGCACGCAGTCCACGCTGGCCCGCAGCGAAGCGGCACGCGCCCGCAAATTGTCCGACCAGCAGGCCATTTCGACCGAGACTTGGGAGCAGCGCCGCGCTGCCGCCGATCAGGCCGACGCCGATCTGCTGGCCGCACAGGCCGCGCTGGATACCGCCAAGCTCAACCTGGACTGGACCCGCGTGCGTGCGCCGATCGATGGCCGCGCCGGGCGTGCGATGGTCACCGCCGGCAATCTGGTCACCGCCAGCGACAGCGCCAGCGTGCTGACCACGCTGGTGTCGCTGGACAAGGTGTTCGTGTACTTCGATGCCGACGAAGGCACCTTCCTGCGTTATTCGCAGATGGCGCGCAACGGCGAGCGTCCGGATGCGCGCGGCGGCGAGTTGCCGGTGCGCATCGGCCTGGTCGGCGAACAGGGCTTCCCGCACACCGGGCGTGTGGATTTCCTGGATAACCAGGTGACCCGCAGCACCGGCACCATCCGCGTGCGCGCGGTGCTGGACAACGCGCAGCGCCAGTTCACGCCGGGCCTGTATGCACACGTGCAGTTGCTGGGCAGCGGCCAGTTCAAGGCCATGCTGGTCGACGAAAAGGCCGTGCTGACCGATCAGGACCGCAAGTACGTGTACGTGGTCGACAAGGACGGCAAGGCGCAACGGCGCGACATCGAGCTGGGCCGCAGTGCCGACGGCCTGCGCATCGTGCGCAAGGGACTGGTCGCCGGCGACCGCGTGGTGGTCGATGGCGTGCAGAAGATCTTCATGCCCGGCATGCCGGTCGATGCCAAGACCGTGGCCATGGCCACCGCACCGGACAAGCGCACCGCCTCGAACTGATTCATCGCTGCATCGCACCCGTGACCACCGGCCTTGAAACAAGGCCGGTCCGGGGCCGCTGTGCCGCGCCGCCACCCGGCGGCAACCTCTTTCAGGACCACCCCAATGGACTTTTCCCGTTTTTTCATCGACCGGCCGATCTTTGCCGCGGTGCTGTCGATCATCATCTTCGCTGCCGGCCTGATCGCCATGCCGCTGCTGCCCATCAGCGAGTACCCGGAAGTGGTACCGCCGAGCGTGCAGGTGCGTGCGGTGTATCCGGGCGCCAACCCCAAGGTCATCGCCGAGACCGTCGCCACGCCGCTTGAGGAAGCCATCAACGGCGTGGAAGACATGATGTACATGAAGTCGGTCGCCGGCTCCGATGGCGTGCTGGTGGTCACCGTGACCTTCAAGCCGGGCACCGATCCGGACCAGGCGCAGGTGCAGGTGCAGAACCGCGTCAGTCAGGCGCAGGCGCGTCTGCCCGAGGACGTACGGCGCCAGGGCGTGACCACGCAGAAGCAGTCGCCGACGCTGACCATGGTCGTGCATCTGACCTCGCCCAAGGGCAAGTACGACTCGCTGTACCTGAGCAACTACGCCACCTTGAAGGTCAAGGACGAACTGTCGCGCCTGCCGGGCGTGGGCCAGATCCAGATCTTCGGTGCCGGCGATTACGCCATGCGCATCTGGCTGGATCCGGACAAGGTCGCCGCGCGCGGGCTGACCGCCAGCGACGTTGTGGCGGCCATCCGCGAGCAGAACGTGCAGGTTTCTGCCGGCCAGCTCGGTGCCGAGCCGATGCCCAACAAGAGCGACTTCCTGCTGTCGATCAATGCGCAGGGCCGCCTGACCACCGAAGAAGAGTTCGGCAACATCGTGATCCGCAGCGGCAACAGCGGCGAGATCGTGCGCCTGTCGGATGTGGCGCGTCTGGAACTGGGTGCGGGCAACTACACCCTGCGCTCGCAGCTGGACAACAAGAACGCGGTGGGCATGGGCGTGTTCCAGTCGCCGGGTGCCAACGCGATCGAATTGTCCGATGCGGTGCGCGCCAAGATGGCGGAGCTGGAAAAGCAGTTCCCGCAGGACATGGCGTGGTCGGCTGCGTACGACCCGACCGTGTTCGTGCGCGACTCGATCAGCGCGGTGGTGCACACGCTGCTGGAAGCGGTGCTGCTGGTGGTGCTGGTGGTGATCCTGTTCCTGCAGACCTGGCGCGCCTCGATCATTCCGTTGCTGGCAGTGCCGGTGTCGGTGGTCGGTACGTTCGCCGCGCTCTACCTGCTGGGTTTTTCGATCAACACGCTGAGCCTGTTCGGCCTGGTGCTGGCGATCGGCATCGTGGTCGACGATGCGATCGTGGTGGTGGAAAACGTCGAGCGCAACATCGAAGAAGGGCTGGCCCCATTGGCTGCTGCGCATCAGGCGATGCGCGAGGTGTCCGGGCCGATCATCGCCATCGCGCTGGTACTGTGCGCGGTGTTCGTGCCGATGGCGTTCCTGTCGGGCGTGACCGGCCAGTTCTACAAGCAGTTCGCGGTGACCATCGCCATTTCCACGGTGATTTCGGCGATCAATTCGCTGACCCTGTCGCCGGCACTGGCCGCCATGCTGCTCAAGCCGCATGACGCACCGAAGGATGGCCCGTCGCGGTTGATCGATCGCTTGTTCGGCTGGTTGTTCCGTCCGTTCAATCGCTTCTTCAACAGCAGTTCGCACAAGTACCAGGGCGCGGTCTCGCGCACCCTGGGCAAGCGTGGCGCGGTGTTCGCGGTGTATGTGCTGCTGCTGGTGGTCACCGGTTTCATGTTCAAGGTGGTGCCGGGCGGCTTCATTCCGACCCAGGACAAGCTGTACCTGATTGCCGGTACCAAGTTGCCGGAAGGCGCCTCGCTGGAACGCACCAACGAAGTGATCCGTCAGATCACCCAGATCGCGCTGCAGACCGAAGGCGTGGACCACGCGATTGCGTTCCCGGGCCTAAACCCGCTGCAGTTCACCAACACGCCCAATACCGGCACGGTGTTCCTGACGCTCAAGCCGTTCAGCCAGCGCAGCCGCACTGCGGCGCAGATCAATGCGGAGATCAACGCCCGCATCAGCCAGATCCAGCAGGGTTTTGCGTTTGCGTTCATGCCGCCGCCGATCCTGGGCCTGGGGCAGGGCTCGGGCTACTCGCTGTACATCCAGGACCGCGCCGGTCTGGGCTATGGCCAGTTGCAGAGTGCGGTCAATGCGATGTCCGGTGCGATCTCGCAGACGCCGGGCATGCAGTTCCCGATCGGCACGTATCAGGCCAATGTGCCGCAGCTCGATGCCAAGGTCGATCGCGACAAGGCCAAGGCGCAGGGCGTGCCGCTGACCAACCTGTTCGACACCTTGCAGACCTATCTGGGTTCGTCCTACATCAACGACTTCAATCGCTTCGGTCGCACCTATCAGGTGATCGCCCAGGCCGACGGACAGTTCCGCGACAGCGTCGAAGACATCGCCAACCTGCGCACCCGCAACGATCGCGGGCAGATGGTGCCGATCGGCAGCATGGTCACGCTGGGCCAGACCTACGGCCCGGATCCGGTGATCCGCTACAACGGCTACCCGGCGGCCGACCTGATCGGTGAAGCGGACCCGCGCGTGCTCTCCTCCGCCCAGGCGATGCAGACGCTGGCCGGCATGGCGCCGAAGGTGTTGCCCAACGGCATGAACATCGAGTGGACCGATCTGAGCTATCAGCAGTCCACCCAGGGCAACTCGGCGTTGATCGTGTTCCCGATGGCGGTGTTGCTGGCGTTCCTGGTGCTGGCCGCGTTGTACGAGAGCTGGACGCTGCCGCTGGCGGTGATCCTGATCGTGCCGATGACCTTGCTGTCGGCCTTGTTTGGTGTGTGGCTCACCGGCGGCGACAACAACGTGTTCGTGCAGGTGGGGTTGGTGGTGCTGATGGGCCTCGCGTGCAAGAACGCGATCCTGATCGTGGAGTTCGCCCGCGAACTCGAAATGCACGGCAAGGGCATCGTCGAGGCCGCGCTCGAAGCCTGCCGCCTGCGTCTGCGTCCGATCGTGATGACCTCCATCGCCTTCATCGCCGGCACCGTGCCGCTGGTGTTCGGGCATGGCGCCGGCGCCGAAGTGCGCTCGGTCACCGGTATCACCGTGTTCGCCGGCATGCTCGGTGTGACCTTGTTCGGCCTGTTCCTGACCCCGGTGTTCTACGTGGCACTGCGCAAGTGGGTCACCCGTCGCGAACCCGCTGCACCGGCCACCGTTGCGCACGATCACGTCAAGGCGTGAGTGCGTCGTCCCCAATCCCCATTCGCAGTACAAGGACATTGAAATGAGCAACCACAAGATCGCATTGGTCACCGGCGCCACCCGCGGCATCGGCCTGGAAACCGTTCGGCAACTGGCCCAGGCCGGCGTGCATACGCTGCTGGCCGGGCGCAAGCGCGACGATGCCGTCGCCGCCGCACTCAAGCTGCAGGCCGAAGGCCTGCCGGTGGAAGCCATCCAGCTCGACGTCAACGACGACATCAGCATCGCTGCGGCAGTCGGCACGGTGGAGCAGCGTCACGGCCACCTGGACATCCTGATCAACAACGCCGGCATCATGATCGAGGACATGCAGCGCACGCCGTCGCAGCAGAGCCTGGAGGTGTGGAAGCGCACCTTCGACACCAACCTGTTCGCGGTCGTCAGCGTCACCAAGGCGTTCCTGCCGCTGCTGCGTCGCTCGCTGGCCGGGCGCATCGTCAATGTGTCCAGCATGCTCGGCTCGCTGACCCTGCACACCCAGCCCGGTTCGCCGATCTACGACTTCAAGATTCCCGCCTACGACGCCTCCAAGAGCGCGGTCAACAGCTGGACGGTGCACCTGGCCCATGAGCTGCGCGACACCGCCATCAAGGTCAACACCGTGCATCCGGGCTACGTCAAAACCGACATGAACGGTGGCGGCGGCGAGATCGAGGTGGAGCAGGGCGCGCACAGCAGCGTGCAAATGGCATTGCTCGACGCGCACGGCGCCACCGGCAGCTTTACGCATCTGGGAGAAGTATTGCCATGGTAAGAACCTTTCTGAGCGTGGCACTGGCTGCGCTGGTGCTCAGCGGCTGCGCGGTGGGGCCGGATTACCGGCCCGACCCGCCGGCCGCGGTGACCTTGCAGGGCGCGCAGGATGCGGCCTTCAGCGGCGAATCACCGGTCGGTAATTGGTGGTCGCAGTTCGACGACCCGGTGCTGGAACAACTGGTGCGCGATGCCTTGTTCGCCAACCACGATCTGCGCATCGCCGTGTCGCGCGTCAAGCAGGCACGCGCGGTGTTCGTCGAGCGTCGCCTCGACCAGGCCCCGCACATCACTGCGCAGGGCAGCTTCGATCGACGCGAACAACAGCAGGTGGTTGCCGGCAACCAGCGCTTCCTCACCGAGCAGACCACCCTGGGTCTGGATGCGGCCTGGGAGCTGGACCTGTTCGGCCGCCAGCGGCGCGCCTCGGAAGCGGCGCGTGCGGATCTGGAAGCCGAGCAGGCCGGCCTGCTCGACGTGCAGGTCACCGTCGCTGCCGAAGTGGCGCGCAACTACTTCGAGTTGCGCGGCACGCAAAAGCAGTTGGAGGTGTCCAAGCGCACGCTGACCAACCTGCACGACACCCAGCGGCTTACGCAGACGCGTTGGGACCTGGGCGCCGGCAGCGAACTGGATGTGCAGAGCAGCCTGGCGCGCCTGAAGGCGATCGAGGCGGACATTCCGTTGCTGGAAACCGCCGAGGCGCAGTACCGCCATCGCCTGGCGGTGCTGCTCGGCCAGGCGCCCAACGCCCTGGACGCCACCCTGGTAGCGCGCACCACGCCCGCGTTCGCACGTGCGTTGCCCTTGGGCGATACCGCCGGCTTGCTGCGTCAGCGCCCGGACGTGCGCAGCGCCGAACGCCGCCTGGCAGCGGCCACCGCGCAAGTCGGCGTGGCCACCGCGGATCTGTTCCCGCGCATCAGCGTCAGCGGCTTTGTCGGCTTCCTGTCCGGCGACGCGGCCAGGCTGACCGAGGGCAGCGGCAAGGCCTGGTCGATCACCCCGTCGATCAGCTGGGCGGCATTCGACTTTGGCACCGTGCGTGCCCGCCTGCGTGCCAGCAAGGCGCAGGCCGACGGTGCCTTGGCGCAATACCAGCAGACCGTGTTGCTGGCGCTGGAAGACACCGAGAACGCCTTGATCGGCTACGGTCGCCAGCAGGCGCGCCTGGCGATCGTGGTGGAGCAGGCCAATGCGGCGCGACGTGCCGAACAACTGGCGCAGATCCGCTACCGCGAGGGCTCGGAAGACTTCCTGACCCTGCTGGACGCGCAACGCACCCAGCTGGCCGCCGACGATGCGTTGGCGCAGGCCGAGGCCGCGGTGAATGTCGGCGTGGTCGGGGTGTACAAGGCGCTGGGCGGCTGGAAGCAGGGCGAAGCGCCTGCAGCACCGGTGGCCGTGCTCAATCGGTGAGGCAGGCCTGCAGGGCGACCGTCAGGTCGCCCTGCAGGGACCCGGCTGCGCCAACGCCTCGTCGGCCGATACGGCGGCTGGATTCCGGGCGACCGTCGGCATGCCTGCCGACCGGCCGATCACACGAGGGCTGCGCTCAGTCGGCCACCCGCACGCTGTCGCGGCCGCCGTTCTTGGCCAGATACAGCGCCGCATCGGCACGCGAAAACCAGTCCTGCCAATGCGTTTCGCCATCGTGGCGCGCCGCGCCCAGCGACACCGTGATCCGCCCACCCGGGCCACGCAGCCCGTTGCGGATCACCTTGCGCAGGCGCTCGGTGGCCGCTTCCAGTTCCTGCAGGGAGCCGGCACGCAACAGCACCACGAATTCTTCGCCGCCGAAGCGGAACACCTGGTGTGGCTCACGCACTTCGAAGCGCAGGATGGTGGCCAGATCCGACAACGCGGCGTCGCCTGCGGCGTGCCCGTAGAGATCATTGACCTCCTTGAAATGGTCCAGATCCAGGATGATCAGGCTGTTGAGCCGTTCATGCGGCTGGCGTCGGTCGATCTGATGGGTGAGCGCACGCTCCAGCATGCGCCGGTTGGGCAGGCCGGTCAGCGCATCCAGCGAGGCCAGCTCTTCCAGATGCACGCGGTCATCCTGCATGCGCAGCGAGAACGCATACCCCACCGCCAGCGTCACCAGCGTCACCACGACCGTCGACACGCCCTGGCCGGGGCTGACGATCAGGCCCGGCAACAGCAGCAGCGCCGCCAGCAGCGGCAGGCTCAGCAGCACGGCGCGTTGCGGGCCGCACAGGAAGTAATTGGTGGCCAGCACCGGAAACAGCCAGGGCAGGGCGCCATCGCCGCCGGTCCAGCAGGCCACCAGACAGCCGCCCACATTGATCGAGGCCAGCCACACGCCGCCAGCGCCGGTGCGCTCTGCATCGCGCATCTTCCAGCCACGCCATATCGCAAGCACACCGAGCGATGCAGTGATCAGGCAGGCCAGCGCCTGACCGGTAATGGCCAGGTACACCGCATAGAGGCAAAGCAACAGCGCGGTGATCGGCCCCAGCATCTTGACGATGCCGAGGCGGAAATCCCGCCGCAGGTGGAGGATCACAGGGAAGGTTCTATAGGAGTCGGCATCATTATCGGCGGAGCCTTGCGAAAGTTGAGCGTGCACGCGCCGCGGCAGCGGGTCGGAAAATGAAGCGTTGCCGGGTCGGGCTTCGCACATCCTTGACGGCCGTGCCGCAACCGTAGCGTCTTTGCCGTCGGAGTCTGCCATGCCCACACGCGAAGAACTCGACATGCGCCTGGACGCGCTGCAGGACGAACTGCCGCAGCTATCGGCCGATGAAGACGCGGATTTCGACTATCTCGATTTTCAGGCGCGTGCCCAGGCCGTGCTCAGCAGTGCCGCGGCCGAGGACGCGGCCTATGTGCGGACCCGCGTCGACAACATGCTGGCGGGTGCCGGCCTGATTCCAACCGATGCGGACGGGCGCAGTTGCGCTTGATGCCCGCTGTGCGCGGTCAGTGCAGTTCCTGCATTGCGGGCGCGCGTGGCGCGTCGGTATGCCCGCAGACGCAGGTCCAATCTGATAACGGCATGTCTCAGCCTGCGGCTGCGGTGCCCGCACTCACTACCTGATTGCGTCCGGCCTGCTTGGCGCGGTACAGCGCCTCGTCCGCGCGACGCAGCAACTGCGCCATATTGCCCGCATGTTGGGGAAAGCTGGCCGCACCGAACGAGGCGCTGACCTTCGGCAACGACACGCCATCGGCCATCACCTGCAGCGTTTCGATGCCGGCACGCAGCTTCTCGGCCATCCTGCAGGCGGTCGCCAGATCCACTTCCGGCAGGATGATCGTCAACTCCTCGCCGCCATAGCGGCAGCAGATGTCTTCGCCGCGCGTCTGCGCCAGCAGGAATTCGCCGATCGCCGCCAGCACGCGGTCGCCGCCGCTGTGGCCGTGCAGATCGTTGAACTGCTTGAAGTGGTCCACGTCCAGCATCAGCACCGACAAAGGGAGGGCCCGCCGCGTGCAGCGCGCCAGTTCGTGATTGAGCGCTTCTTCGAGATAACGGCGGTTGTACAGACCGGTTAACGGATCGCGAATGGATTGCTGGCGCAGCGTCTCGCGCAGGCGCAGGTTGTGCAACGCCAGCGATAGTTGTTCGGCTGCGGCCTCGGCCACGGTCAACGAGGCCAGATCGCGCGGATCCTCGCTGCGTAGCGCCAGCATCCCCAGTTGCGTGCCTTGAGCCGATAGCGGGATGCAGGCGGTGCTCGCATGCGCCGGAAGATTGGCGCCGATGTGTTGGCAGAGCATGCCCTGGTTGGCGTCTTCCACCACATGCGTGCGGTCGCGGCGCAAGGCCCAGCACGTATCCGGGGCGATGCTGGCGTTGTCGTCGTCGGCCATCGTGCCCCAGGCCACCACCTGTTCGGCACGATCGCGCGAGGCGCGCAGCAAATAGACCGCGCCGGCCGCGCCCGGGATCAGCGGAGCGATCGTGCGGGCGGTGATTTCCAGCGCTTCCTCGGCATTGCGGCAGTTCTGCAGTAGGCCCGAGTAACGTGCCAGCGCCTCCAGCCCGGCCGACGTGCGTTCGAGCGTGGCGAACGATTCGATCAGGCGTTCGCTGGTCGTGCTGGCCGCGTCTTCGGCGAGCACGCGCCGTTCCAGTTCGCGCGACAGCAACCGGTAGGCCAGCAACATCACCAGCAAGCCGCTGAAAATCCCGACCACCGTGACCCACAGCACCCACTGCGCGCTGCGCGCATTGGTGTCGGTACGCTTCACCAGTTGCTGGCGTTCCAGTTCCGTCATGGTCTGCACCTGGCGGCGCAGCGACGACGAAGTCTGGAACACGCCGCGTGCGATCGAGGCGCGCGCGCCATCCAGGCCCTGCTTGCGATAGCTGTGCAACAGGTCATTGATCTGGACCAGGCGCATGTCCACCAGGCGTCCGAGCGCCACGACGTTGCGCCGCTGCACCGGGTTGTCCTGCACCAGGGCATCCAGCCGCACGATGCGCTCGGGAAGCCGCCCGATCGCATCGGCGTACACCCCGAGAAACGCTTCGTTGTCGGTCAGGACATAGCCACGCACCGACGACTCTGCCGACAGCATACCGGCCTGGATCTCGTCGATGCTGGCGATCACTTCCTGCGTATGCGTCACCCAGCCGGCATCGGCCAGCGAGCGCTGCGTGGTGAAATAACCGCCCACGCCGATCAGGACGAAGATCACCCCGCCAAGCAACAAGGCGCCGGCGGCGTGACGTTTTGCGTTCCTGGTTAACACCGTGTTCCCCTGACATCGATTGTCTGGTTGAGGCTGATGCAAGTCGCGTGCCCATGCTCCACTTCGCTTGTCAGTCAGCTGCGGGACGGGCTTGAGGTCGCTCCGGCGCCGGCACGACGGTATCCTTCATTCTCGTCACCGAGCCGGGCAACAGAGTGGTCATTTTCCTTGGTAGCTATCGATTGACCTGTCGCGCTGCCCGGGGCGATGGCCCCAGCCGCGGCTGGGTCGCCGACTGGCAGATCGCCCAGATTGGGGCCGGCAGCGCCGGCGACCTGGCGGGCAGCGCCCTGTCTGCCACGTTTCCCGACCACCGCAGCGCCATGGCCGCCGCCCGGGTTGCCGGCATGGTGACGCTGGAAGCGATGCATGCCGAAGCGCAGCGGCAGCTCGAGTCCGCGTGAGCGGCATGCGTGCCCGGTCGCATCGACCACGCCGGCACCGCACCAGCTGGCATACGGTTTGCTTCCAGCCCTGAGCAACGCTGGGGAGCGTCTTGGACGGAAGCGACATGCAAGAGCCCAACAAAAGTGCCCTGGCCCTGCTGCAGCAGGAAGCCACCGAACTGCTCGCGCTATTCGATCAACTGCGTGGCGATGCAGTGCCGGCGCATGACGCGGACAGCGTCGTCGCAACCGCATCCACCGAATGCACCGAACAGACCGCCCACGTCACTAATTGACTCAGCAGGTAAGCCCGCCGCCGTCTGCGATGCAGGGGCTGTCAGGCGAGACGCGATGCGCCATTCTGTCAGCGCCATGTCGCTGCCGAGCGTGCGTCACCACGGCAGGGTATCGCCCATGAAAAAGGCCGGAAGCCCTCTGCATCGAGGAGTCCCGGCCTTAGTCGGTCGTCTTAGGACCGTTGTTTGGTGGAGGTGGGCGGAATCGAACCGCCGTCCGGAAGCACTCCATCCCCAGCACTACATGCTTAGCCCTCCGTTAGATCTCATTCCCAGGCAGCACGGTTGGCAAAGCGCACCTGGAAACCAGCCTGCTTTATCTAACCGGTAGCTGACAGGCAGCCACTACCGATGGTTCCGTGATAATGACCCTACACCTACGAGCACGGGCACAAGTAGGTTCGGGGGTTCGCCTTAGGCGGCTGTAGAACTACAACTAAAGCCAATTAAGCGGCGATAGCGAAGTCCGAACCGTAGTTGTCATCGTTGGCAACTAAAAGTTTGCTGCTGGATTAACGAGGAAAGCTGCCCCCTCGGCATGCGCCAAGCGACTTCGCGACCCCCGTCGAAACCAGTGCACCCCCGGGGAAAGCATCAAAACGCTGACCTGATCAGTGTAGGGATCGGAGCGCCCTGTCACAAGTGGTGAGACGTGCAGCGCTTACAGTGGCTTCAGTCCTATCGGACGGAAAAGTCTGGTAATCAAGGAGCCAAACGATGGCGACAGGCAAGCCCCCAGGTCCGCGGCAGGCACGCAGCACGCCCCGCAAACGCGCACCGGGCGTCGACGCCCCCAGGCCTCGACGCGCAGCCAAGGCTGCGCAGCAGCAGGCGCAGGACACCGTACTGACGCGCGTGCAGGGCAAGGCGCGCACCGTGATCTACATCCATGGCATCGGCAACAAGCCGCCGGCCGAGGTGCTGCGCTGTCAGTGGGACAAGGCCTTGTTCGGGCGGCCGATGGGCGAGCGCACGCGCCTGGCGTACTGGGTCAATCGCGAGCGCTATCCGGTTGCCGAACCCGGTAACTGCGACGCACGCGATGTCGGCCCGGCGCTCAATCAGAGCGTGCAGCGCGCCCTGAGCACGCTTGGGCTGGTGCCAGGCGAGCAGGATCTGCATCTGCTTGCCGATGCGTTGGCGCAGAGCGAGCAAGAGCGTGTCGATCTGCACCGCTTGCTGGACGAACTGGATGCCGCGCCCGCGATGCCGGCGGCGGGCCAGGTGCAGGCCAAAGGTCCGATCGATGCGATCAACCGCGTGCTGCTGCGGCTGATCTCCGCCGCGCTGCTGCAGGACGTGCACGATTTGTTCTTCGTGCCCGAGCGTGCGGCGCTGATGCGCGAGAGCCTGACGCAGCGGTTGCGTTCGGGTGGCGGGCCGTTTGTGGTGGTGGCGCACAGCCAGGGATCGATGATCGCCTTTGACGTGTTGCGTCAGCTCCAGGCGGAAGAGTGCGAGGTCAGCCTGTTCCTGACCCTGGGCTCGCCCTTGGGCCTGCCGCAGGTGCGCAGCATGTTCAAGCGCTGGACCGGCACACGCAAGCTGCCGTTTCCCGCGTGCGTACGGCGCTGGATCAACGTGGCCGACACGCGCGACCCGATCGCGCTGGATCCGGATCTCGGCGACGACATCGCCAATGCCAAGGGGCGCTTCGAAAACCTCGCGGGCGCGCGCCTGAATCCGGACTGGCAGCACAACGCGCATTCGGGCTCGGGCTATCTGTCGATTCCGCAGGTGCGCGCGGCGGTGCGCGAAGCGGTGGGCCTCGGCTTCGACCAACCGGTCTCCAATGCGGTGCTGATCAAGGATCTCAGCGAGCAGCTGGAAGCGCATGGCGCCGAGTACCGGCATGAGGTGCTGATCGAGCTGGATCGCCGGTTGCTGGGCGACGACCCGGCCGCCACCCGTGCGCTGCTGTTGGCGCAGTTGCGCCAGACCGCTGCAGCGACCACCGGCTTGAGCGGCGATGCGCTGGACGAGGCGATCGAGCTGGAAGATGGCTTGCAGCGGTTCGTGTCGGCGCGGCTGACGCGGTTCGAGATCGAATCGCTGCAGGACCGCTACCGCGCGCTGGGATTCCGGCGCGTGTGGCGCGATGCCGGCAAGCGCGCGTTGATCAACGTGTCCGGCAACGTCCTGCATGCCGATGCGGCGCGCACCGCGTATCGCGCGCGCGGGCAACAGATCGGCTGGGCGGTGCTGGACACCGGTATCGCAGCCAGTCACCCGCATTTCTTCGCAAAGGGAGAGCGCGACACGGTGGTCGCGCAATGGGATTGCACGCGGCGGGGTGCAGCCAGGCGATTGACGCGCGCCGACGGCGATGCCTTCGCTCGGCTGGATCGTCACGGGCACGGCACGCATATCGCCGGGATCATCGCCGGCCATAGCCGCGCGGTGATTCCCGACGCGCAGGGCAACCCGGGCAAACCGCTGGAGTTTGCCGGCATGGCGCCGGACACCCAGCTGTACGGGTTCAAGGTGCTGGACGATGCCGGCAACGGCCGTGATTCCTGGATGATCAAGGCGGTGCAGCAGGTGGCAGCGATCAACGAGCGCGCCGGCGAGCTGGTCATCCACGGCGTCAATCTGAGCCTGGGCGGTTACTTCGATCCGGAGAGCTACGGCTGCGGTTTTACGCCGCTGTGCAACGAGTTGCGGCGGCTATGGCGGCAAGGCGTGCTGGTGGTGGTGGCCGCCGGCAACGAAGGTCTGGCCTGGTTGATGCGCAACGATGGCGATGCGTATCCGGCCAACATGGATCTGTCGATCAGCGACCCGGGCAATCTGGAAGACGCCATCGTGGTCGGCTCGGTGCACAAGAGCAGCCCGCACAATTACGGCGTGTCGTATTTTTCGTCGCGCGGACCGACCGCCGATGGGCGCGGCAAGCCGGATGTCGTGGCGCCGGGTGAAAAGATCCTGTCGGCCTATTACGATTTCGACCCGAAAGATCCGGCCAGCCTGATGGTGGAGATGAGCGGCACCAGCATGGCCGCACCGCACGTCTCCGGCGTGCTGGCCGGCTTCCTCTCCGCCCGCCGCGAGTTCATCGGCTTCCCGGATCGGGTCAAGCAGCTGATGCTGGACACCAGCACCGACCTGCAACGCGATCGCTATGTGCAGGGCAGGGGAGTGCCGAATTTGATGCGGATGCTTGGAGCGACGTGATTCGGGATTAGGAATTGGGGATTCGCAAGAGCATGGATTCTACGCGCTGCGTTGCTCGCCGGGGCCTAGAGCCATGCAAACGCCGGCTGCGAATGGCTTTGCCTTTACCAATCCCCAATGCCGAATCCCCAAACCCGGCTACTCACGCATCCCGGTTATGCCGCCGCATCACGCGCTGCTTGTCGCGTTGCCAGTCACGGTCCTTGGCGGCGTCGCGCTTGTCGTGGTTCTGCTTGCCCTTGGCCAGCGCGATTTCCAGCTTGACCTTGTTGTTGCTCCAGTACAGCGCTGTCGGCACCAGGGTGTAGCCGTCGCGTTCGACGCTGCTCAGCACCTTGTCGATTTCCCGGCGGTGCAGCAGCAGCTTGCGATCGCGGCGTTCCACCGGCACGGTGTGGCTGGAGGCCTGGATCAGCGGGGTGATCTGCGCGCCGATCAGGAAGATCTCGCCGGAGCGCACATAGGCGTAGCCATCGATGATGTTGGCGCGGCCGGCGCGGATCGCCTTGACCTCCCAGCCCTGCAGGGCCAAGCCGGCTTCGTAGCGCTCTTCCAGGTGGTATTCATGGCGCGCACGCTTGTTCAGCGCGATGGTTTTCGTGGCCGTCGCGCCGTTTGCTTTATCCTTGGCTGGTTTCTTGCTCATGCCGCCATTGTCGCCGATTCGGCGTCATCAAACGATCTTCTGTCTTTCACAAGTTAGCGAATGCCTACCATCCGTCGCAGCGCCCTGGTCGAACACAGCGCCACCCGCATGTTCGATCTGGTCAATGATGTTGCCGCCTATCCGCGCCGTTTCGGCTGGTGCGATGCTGCGCAGGTGCTTGAACAGGACCAGGCGCATATCGTGGCGCGGCTGGATCTGGGGTTGGGGTCGTTCCGCACCTGGTTCACCACCGAAAACGTGCTCGAACGTCCGCAGCGCATCGTCATGCATCTGCGCGACGGGCCGTTCAAGCGCCTGGAAGGCCTGTGGGATTTTCAGTCGCTGGGCGAGAACGCCTGCAAGGTCAGCCTGACCCTGGAGGTGGAAACCAGCTCGCGGCTGTTGGGTCCGGCGCTGGCGCTGGGCTTTCAAGGCCTGGCCGACCGCATGGTCAACGATTTCGTGCGGGTCGCCGATCGCGGCGACGTCTGAGCATGCGGGTCGACGTCGTGCTGGCCTGGCCGGACCGCTGCAGTTCGGTATCGCTGGAGCTGGCCGAGGGCGCCACCGTGGCCGAGGCGATTGCCGCCTCCGGTCTGGCACCGGATCGACCGCCTGCCGCGCAGGCCATCCATGGGCTCATCGCACGCGCGGATCAGGTGCTGCGCGACGGCGACCGGGTGGAATTGCTCAGACCGCTGCTGCTGGATCCGAAGGAGGCACGGCGTCGCCGTGCCGGACCGAGCAAAAAGGCCGGTCCCAACGGATAGCTGTTGGCCGGCACTGCGATGCATGTGCGCTGTGCGCAACAGCGAGCTCTTCTGTTGAGCGATCTGGACAAGCGAGCGCAGCCGGTGGCTTGAACAGGCGCATGTCGCCGCAAGACGGCTGACAGAAAGCCGCAGAGGTCGATATCTGGATCAGCGCTGCAGTTCCTGACCCAACACGTCTCTGCGACCAGGCAAATAAAAAACGCATCCGTTCAAACGGATGCGTTTTCTGGTGCGGCGACACCCAGGCGATCGCGCAGTGCGCGACCAAGCGCATCAACGGCCGCGCTGCTTTTTCTTGTCGCGGGCCAGATTGCGACCGAACTGCTTGGGTGCCGACTTGGCCAGCTGCTCGTCCTGCGAGGGGAAGTAATCGCCTTCCCAGCGAACGACCTGCTCGTTCTCGAAGAACACGGTGAAGTTCTTGATCTCGGTGCGCGCCAGACGGTCCACGCGCTGGGTGGAGGTGTAGTCCCAGCGCTGCGAATGGAATGGATCGGGGATCGAGGGGGTACCCAGCAACGCGCTGACCTGCTGCTTGCTCTGGCCTACCTGCAGTTGCTCCACGGCATTCTGTTTGATCAGATTGCCCTGGTAGATCGGCTGCTTGTAGATGATGCCGCAGCCAGCGGTGGAAAGAGCAACGGCGGCGACCAGCAGGAGATTACGCATCGGGGATTAAGTGCTGAGGAAATCACGCCGATGATACACTCCCGCCGGTCGCCGCGACCCGTTTGATGGCAGCTGGCGCTAAATCGCCAATGAACGGAGAACATATGGAAACCCACGACCTGCGCAAAGTCGGGCTCAAGGTGACCCATCCGCGGATGCGGATCCTGGAGTTGCTCGAGCAGAAGAGCAACCAGCACCACCTCAGCGCAGAAGACATCTATCGGCAGCTGCTCGATCATGGCGACGAAATCGGTCTGGCAACGGTGTATCGGGTGCTGACCCAGTTCGAGGCCGCCGGTCTGGTGCTGAAGCACAATTTCGAAGGCGGCCAGGCGGTCTATGAGCTGGATCGTGGCGGCCATCACGACCATATGGTCGACGTGGATACAGGTCACGTGATCGAGTTCGAGAGCGAAGAGATCGAGGCCTTGCAGCGCCAGATCGCCGCCCAGCATGGCTACGAGCTGGAAGAGCACTCGCTGGTGCTGTACGTGCGCAAGAAGCGTCCGCGCTGACAACAATCTGGTGGCATCGCGGTAACGACAAGGCGGCTTCGGCCGCCTTGTGCGTTTGCCGCCATCGGCTGCCTGGGCAACCCCGATGGCGGCCGAGACAGCGCCCGGCGGCTCAGGCGCTCTGCAGCAGCTTGCGTGCCGCCGCGCGGGCTTCCTTGCTGACTTCCACCCCGCCCAGCATGCGCGCCAGTTCTTCCTGGCGCGCCTGCGGGCCGAGCAGTTCGACCGCGCTCTGGGTCATGCCGTCCACCGGCGCCTTGCTGACCCGATAGTGCGCGTGGCCCTTGGCGGCCACCTGTGGCAAGTGGGTCACGCACAGCACCTGGCGCTCTTCGCCCAGGGCGCGCAGCTTTTGCCCGACGATGTCGGCCACCGCGCCGCCGATGCCGGAATCCACTTCGTCGAAGACCATGGTCGGCACGCTGTCCAGCCCGAGCGCAGCGACCTCGATCGCCAGCGAAATCCGTGACAGCTCGCCGCCGGAGGCGACCTTGCGCAATGCGCGCGGTGGCTGCCCGGCGTTGGCGGCGACCAGGAATTCCACCCGCTCGGCGCCGTTGGGGTCAGGGCGCAGGGTGTCCTGCGGCTGCAGCTGGATAAGGAACTGCCCGCCGCCCATGCCCAGCTCGCCGATCAGCGTGGTGGTGGCGGCCGACAAGGCCTCGGCAGCGGTGGTGCGGCTGGCGCTGAGGCTGCTGGCCGCGCTGCGCCAGACGCCGATCGCCGCCTCGATATGCTTGTCCAGCTGCTGCAGGCGCTCGTCGGCGCCGCGCAGGCTCTCCACTTCCAGGCTCATGCGGTCGCGCTGGGCGGCCAGTTCGTCCGGGGTGACGCGGTGCTTGCGGGCCAGATCGTGCAGGCGGCCGAGCCGGCGCTCCATCGCCTCGAACTGGGCCGGGTCGGCCTCCAGGTCGTCGCGTACGCGGTCGAGCAGGGCCAGCGCCTCCTCGATCTGGATGACCGCGCTGTCCAGCAGTGCATCGACCTCGCCCAGGCGTGGCTCGTGCTCGGCCACGCGCGCCAGGTCATGGCGGCTGTCCTGCAGCAGGCCCAGCGCGGAGGCGCCGTCGTCGCCGTTGAGCTGCAGGGCCACGCTGTCGCAGGCGCCGATCAATGCGGTGGCGTGCGCCTGGCGGCGGTGATTGACGTCCAGCGCGGCGATCGCGGCCGGGTCCAGGTCCTCGCGTTCCAGTTCGCCGAGCTGGTGTTCCAGAAAGCCGATGCGGTCGGAGACATCGCCCTGCGCGGACAGCGCATCGCGTTCGTCCAGCAGGGCCTGCCAGCGCTGGCTGGCCTGGCGCACCTGCTCGCGCTGCGCGCCGTTGCGGGCGTAGGCGTCGAGCAGGGCGAGCTGGCTGTGGCGGGCCATCAGGGCCTGGTGTTCGTGCTGGCCGTGGATCTCCACCAGCCGCGAGGCCAGCTCCGCCAGTTGCGAAGAGGTCACCGGGCGGCCGTTGATCCAGGCACGCGAGCCGCCATCGGCACGGATGATCCGGCGCAGCTGGCATTGCGCGTCGTCGTCGAGTTCGTTGTCCGACAGCCAGGTCAGGCCCGGGTGCTGGGCCGGCAGCTGGAATTCGGCCGACAGTTCGGCGCGGTCGGCACCGTGGCGGACCACGCCGCTGTCGGCGCGCAGCCCGGACAGGAAGCCTAGCGCGTCCACCATCAGCGACTTGCCGGCGCCGGTTTCGCCGGAAACCACGGTCATGCCTGGCCCGAATTCCAGTTCGGTGGCGCGGACGACGGCGAAATCCTTGATGGAGAGGTGTCTGAGCATGGGATCGAGTGTGAACGCTTTGGGGAAGCTTAGGGTGGGAGCGGCGGGCAGGGAATAAGACGCTTGCCAACCGCAGGGCCAGACATTATCTATGCCCAGTCTCACCGGATGATCCCATGCGCGCGTCACAGTCCCCAACGCTCGATCCCCGCGCACGCCAATTGCTGCGGACGCTGATTGCCCGCTACATCCGCGATGGCGAGCCGGTCGGCTCCAAGACGCTGGCCCAGCACGCCGGGCTGGACGTCAGCCCAGCCACCATCCGCAACATCCTGGCCGACCTGGAGGATGTGGGGCTGCTCAGCTCTCCGCATACCTCGGCCGGGCGGGTGCCCACCGCGCACGGTTACCGGGTGTTCGTCGACAGCCTGGTGCAGATGCAGCCGCCCGGCGAGGAAGAAGTGCGCCGCCTGCGCGCGGAGCTTGCCAGCGGCAACGGCACCCAGTCGCTGCTGGGCAGCGCCTCGCAGATGCTGTCGGCGATGAGCCATTTCGTCGGCGTGGTCAGTGCGCCGCGGCGCGAGCAGTTTGCGTTCCGGCATATCGACTTCGTGGCGCTGGACGCGCGCCGGGTGCTGGCGATCCTGGTGTTTGCCGACAACGAGGTGCAGAACCGGGTGATCGAGCCGCGCCGGGCCTACGAACCGGCCGAGCTGGAGCGGGTGGCCAATTACCTCAATGCGCAATTTGCCGGGCGCGCGCTGTCGGACATCCGCGCCTCGCTGCTGCGCGAGCTGCGCATGGCCAAGAACGAGATGGAGCAGCTGCTGGCGCACAGCGTGGATCTGGCCAGCGAGGCGCTGGTGCCGGCCGACGCCGACGACATGGTGATGGCCGGGCAGACCCGCCTGATGGGCGTGCAGGACCTGTCGGACCTGGACCGGCTGCGCGAGCTGTTCGAGGCCTTCGCCAGCAAGCGCGAGATCCTGCAGCTGCTCGAACGCACCATCCAGGCGCCGGGCGTGCGCATCTTCATCGGCGAAGAGACCGGCATGCTGTCGCTGGACGATGTCTCGCTGGTCACCGCGCCGTATGCCGCCAATGGCCAGGTGCTGGGCGTGCTGGGCGTGATCGGGCCCAAACGCATGGCCTACGACCGGGTGATTCCGCTGGTGCAGACCGCCGCCCAGGTGCTGGGCGCGGCCATGGAACCGCCCGGCACGCGATAAGCGGCAGCGATCGATACGATCGTTTTGCTTGAAACGCGCGCGCGCGCCCACATACGGGGTGACGTTGGGGCGGGCGTTCCGCTTGCCCGGGAACTGCACATGAACCAAGACCACCCCGAATTCGACTCCGAAGACCTGTCCCAGAACCCACCCGAGACCGATCCGCTCAAGGCCGAGATCGAGTCGCTGCGCAGCGAGATCGCGCTGGTCAAGGCCGATGCCCTGCGCGAGCGGGCCGATCTGGAAAATCAGCGCAAGCGCATCGCCCGCGACGTCGAGAACGCACGCAAGTTCGCCAACGAGAAGCTGCTGGGCGAGCTGCTGCCGGTGTTCGACAGCCTGGACGCCGGCCTGACCGCGGCCGGCACCGAACCCAGCCCGCTGCGCGATGGCCTGGACATGACCTACAAGCAGTTGCTCAAGGTTGCGGCCGACAACGGCCTGACCCTGCTCGACCCGGTCGGCCAGCCGTTCAACCCGGACCAGCACCAGGCGATCAGCCAGGGCGAGGCCGAGGGCATCGCCCCGGGCCACGTGGTGCAGGTGTTCCAGAAAGGCTATCTGCTCAACGAGCGTCTGCTGCGCCCGGCCCTGGTGGTCGTGGCCAAGCACGACTGAGCCGCAGCGCCCGGCTGAACTGCCGGGCGCCTGCGCGAAACGCAGATTCGTGCAGGTGGCTTGAACACCTGCGCACCACCCCCACATCTCAGCCAGACCCGGCGTCGCCGGACACAGCTACAGAATCATCAGGAGCGTATCCATGGGCAAGATCATTGGTATTGACCTCGGCACCACGAACTCGTGCGTGTCGATCATGGACGGCGGCAAGGCCCGCGTCATCGAAAATTCCGAGGGCGACCGCACCACGCCTTCGATCGTCGCCTACACCAAGGACGGCGAAGTGCTGGTCGGCGCCTCGGCCAAGCGCCAGGCGGTGACCAACCCGAAGAACACCTTCTACGCGGTGAAGCGCCTGATCGGCCGCAAGTTCACCGACGCCGAAGTGCAGAAGGACATCTCGCACGTGCCGTACGGCATCCTTGCCCACGACAACGGCGATGCCTGGGTGCAGACCAGCGATGGCAAGCGCATGGCGCCGCAGGAAATCTCTGCGCGCGTGCTGGAAAAGATGAAGAAGACCGCCGAGGACTTCCTGGGCGAGAAGGTCACCGAGGCGGTGATCACGGTGCCGGCGTACTTCAACGACAGCCAGCGTCAGGCCACCAAGGACGCCGGCCGCATCGCCGGTCTGGACGTCAAGCGCATCATCAACGAGCCGACCGCGGCCGCCCTGGCCTATGGCCTGGACAAGAACGGCGGGGACCGCAAGATCGCCGTGTACGACCTGGGCGGCGGCACCTTCGACGTGTCGATCATCGAAATTGCTGAAGTCGATGGCGAGAAGCAGTTCGAAGTGCTGGCCACCAACGGTGACACCTTCCTGGGCGGCGAAGACTTCGACAACCGTGTCATCGAGTACCTGGTCGACGAATTCAACAAGGATCAGGGCATCGATCTGCGCAAGGATCCGTTGGCACTGCAGCGCCTGAAGGACGCCGCAGAGCGCGCCAAGATCGAGCTGTCGACCAGCCAGCAGACCGAAGTGAACCTGCCGTACGTCACCGCCGATGCCTCGGGCCCGAAGCACCTCAACATCAAGCTGACCCGTGCCAAGCTCGAAGCGCTGGTGGAAGACCTGGTCAAGAAGTCGATCGAGCCGTGCCGCACCGCGTTGAACGATGCCGGCCTGCGCGCCAGCGACATCAACGAAGTGATCCTGGTCGGCGGTCAGACCCGCATGCCGAAGGTGCAGCAGGCGGTTGCCGATTTCTTCGGCAAGGAACCGCGCAAGGACGTCAACCCGGACGAAGCCGTGGCCGTGGGCGCTGCGATCCAGGGCGGCGTGCTGGCCGGCGACGTCAAGGACGTGCTGCTGCTGGACGTGACCCCGCTGTCGCTGGGTATCGAAACCATGGGCGGCGTGTTCACCAAGATCATCGAAAAGAACACCACCATCCCGACCAAGGCCTCGCAGACCTTCTCCACCGCCGAGGACAACCAGTCGGCCGTGACCGTGCACGTGCTGCAGGGTGAGCGCGAGCAGGCCCGCTTCAACAAGTCGCTGGCCAAGTTCGACCTGTCCGGCATCGAGCCGGCGCCGCGCGGCATGCCGCAGGTGGAAGTGTCCTTCGACATCGACGCCAACGGCATCCTGCACGTGTCGGCCAAGGACAAGAAGACCAACAAGGAACAGAAGGTCGAGATCAAGGCCGGTTCGGGTCTGTCGGACGAAGAGATCCAGCGCATGGTCGCCGACGCGGAAGCCAACCGCGAGGAAGACAAGAAGTTCCAGGAACTGGTGCAGGCCCGTAACCAGGCCGATGGCCTGATCCACGCCACCCGCACCGCGATCACCGAGCATGGCAGCAAGGTCGGTGGCGATGTGATCGGCAAGGTGGAAGCGGCGCTGTCGGATCTGGAAACCGCCATGAAGAGCGACGACAAGGCGCAGATCGAGGCCCGCAGCAAGACCCTGGAAGAAGCCGGCCAGTCGCTGTACGCCGCCGCCGCCGCGGCAGAGCAGGGCGGCAACGCCGATGCGGCCAGCGGCAACGCGCAGGCCTCCAAGGCCGCCGACGACGTGGTGGACGCCGAGTTCACCGAGGTCAAGGACGACAAGAAGTAAGCCGTGATTTGGGAGTCGGGAGTGGGGATTGGCAGCCGCTAAAGGTGCCGATCCCCATCCCGATATCCTTTACGCGTCGCGTCGCCAAGGCGGACCAGCGCATGCTGTCCGCTTTTGCGTTTCAACGAATCTCAAATCACGAATCCCCAATACCGGCTTATGAGCAAACGCGATTACTACGAAGTGCTGGGCGTTGCCCGTGGCGCCAGCGACGAGGAGCTGAAGAAGGCGTATCGGCGCTGTGCGATGAAGCACCACCCGGACCGCAATCCAGGCGACGCTGCTGCCGAGGCGATGTTCAAGGAGTGCAAGGAAGCCTATGAAGTGTTGTCGGACGGCAACAAGCGTCGTGCCTACGATGCGCATGGCCACGCTGCGTTCGAGCACGGCATGGGCGGTGGTGGTGGGCCGGGTGGCCCGGACATGGGAGATATCTTTGGCGATATCTTCGGAAATATTTTCGGCGGTGGCGCCGCCGGTCCGCGCGCTGCGCGACGTGGCGCCGACGTCGGTTACGTGTTGGAACTGGATCTGGAAGAAGCCGTCGCCGGCATCGAGCGCCGCATCGAGATCCCGACCCTGATCGAGTGCGAGCCCTGCCACGGCAGCGGTTCGGAAGACGGCAAGGTGGAAGTGTGCGGGACCTGCCACGGACGCGGCCAGGTACGCATCCAGCGCGGCATCTTCGCCATGCAGCAGAGTTGCCCGCATTGCGACGGGCGCGGCACGTTGATCCAGAATCCGTGCAAGACCTGCCACGGCGCCGGTCGCGTGGAAGAAGACAAGGTGCTGTCGATCAAGGTGCCTGCCGGCGTGGATACCGGCGACCGCATCCGGCTGGCAGGCGAGGGCGAGGCCGGTCCGGCTGGCACGCCGCCAGGCGATCTGTATGTGGAGGTGCGCGTGCGCGAGCATGCGATCTTCCAGCGCGACGGCGACGACCTGCATTGCGAAGTGCCGATCCGCATCTCGCAGGCGGCGCTCGGCGACACCGTGCGTGTGGCGACCCTGGGCGGCGAGGCGGAAATCCGCATTCCGGCCGAAACCCAGACCGGCAAGCTGTTCCGGTTGCGCGGCAAGGGCGTGCGCTCGGTGCGTAGCCGTACCGAAGGCGACCTGTATTGCCGCGTGGTGGTCGAAACGCCGGTGAATCTGACCGCCGACCAGCGCGCGTTGCTGCAGCAGTTCGAGGCCACGTTCACCGGTGAGGATGCCCGCAAGCATTCGCCCAAGTCGGCCACGTTCATCGATGGCGTCAAGGGCTTCTGGGATCGGATGACGTCCTGAGGCCGGGAGTCGGGAATCGGGATTGGGGAATCGTAAGGGCGGTGTGGCCCGGCCTGCCGGGGTAGTGCGCCAGTGTGGCGATTCTGGATTCGTGGGAGCGGATGCCCGCTTCCGAATGCCCGGAGAGTTGCACGGCTGAGCGAAGTTCTCCCTACGAATGCCGGCCTCAGGGGCCGGCATTTGCGTTTTTGCGGCGGGAGCCCGCAGAGGTAAGAGCAATAGCGACTGCTGCCGGCGCACAGACCGGCCTGGTGGCGGCGCGTGCAGCGGCGAGCGGACGGTGGGCGCATCGATCGACGCCGGGCGCGCGGTGGCGCTGGCGTAAAATGCGGCGATGAACAATGCCCCCGACAGTCACCTCGTCCACGGTCGCCGCCAGCGCCCGGATGGTCCTTCGCCGATCGATGTGATCTCGGTGCAATCGCAACTGGTCTACGGCCATGCCGGCAACAGCGCGGCGGTGCCGCCGTTGCGTGCGCTGGGCCTGCGGGTGGCGGAAGTGCCCACCACGCTGCTGAGCAACGCGCCGTTCTACGCCACCTTGCGCGGCCGCATCCTGCCGGCCGACTGGTTGGCTGACCTGTTGCTGGGTGCCACCGAGCGCGGCCTGCCGCAGCGTGCGCGCATGCTGGTCTCCGGCTACTTCGGCAGCCTGGCCAATGGCGAAGCATTCGCCGACTGGCTCGAGCAGACCTTGCCGCAGGCGCCGCAGCTGCGGTATTGCCTGGACCCGGTGATCGGTGACACGCACACCGGCCCGTATGTCGAGCCTGGACTGGAGCGCGTCTTCGCCGAGCGGCTGTTGCCGCATGCCTGGCTGGTGACACCGAATGCGTTCGAGCTCGGGCGCCTGACCGGTTTGCCGAGTCTGCAGCAGGACGATGCCATCGTCGCCGCGCGCGCATTGCTGGCGCGCGGCCCGCAATGGGTGCTTGCGCACAGCGTGGCCGGTGCGACCGGCGAACTGGTGACGTTGGCGGTCAGCAACGCGGCAGTGTATCGATGGGCCACGCCGCATCTGCCGGTGGATGTGGCCGGCACCGGCGATGTGCTGATGGCCTTGCTGATCGGTTTGCTGCTGCGCGAGGTGCCGTTCGAGCAGGCGGTGGGGCACGCGCTCAGCGGCGTGCACAGCGCGCTGGAAGCGACCCTGGCTGCAGGCTTCGAAGAGTTCGATGTGCTGGCCGCCGCGCCGGCCGCACTCGCGGCCGCACCGCGCTTTGCCGTCGAGCGGTTGGCATGATGGCGCAGCCGGTGGTCGGCATCGTCGGCATCGCCGGCGCTTACGGACGCTGGCTGGCGCAGTTCCTGCGCACGCGCATGCGGCTGGAGGTGATCGGCTTCGATCCGGCAGCTGACGGCGACATCGACGAAGCCACATTGGCGCAGCGAGCGGACGTGCTGATTTTCTCTGCACCGATCCGCCACACCGCCGGCTTGATCGAGCGCTATGTGGCGCTTGCCGGCCCGCGTGCCGCGTCGCAGTTGTGGATGGATGTCACCTCGATCAAGCAGGCACCGGTGGCCGCGATGCTGGCCTCGCCGGCCGAGGTCGTCGGTCTGCATCCGATGACCGCACCGCCCAAATCGCCCACTTTGAAAGGGCGGGTGATGGTGGTCTGCCAGGCACGCCTGCAGCACTGGTCCACGTGGGTACAGGCGCTGTGCACCGCGTTGCAGGCCGAGTGCGTGTACGCCACGCCCGAGCACCACGACCGCGTGATGGCGCTGGTACAGGCAATGGTGCACGCCACCCATCTGGCGCAGGCCGGCACCTTGCGCGACTACGCGCCGCTGCTCGGCGAGCTGCGCGCGCTGATGCCGTATCGCTCGGCCTCGTTCGAGCTGGATACCGCGGTGATCGCACGCATCCTCTCGCTCAATCCGGCAATCTACGAAGACATCCAGTTCGGCAACCCCTATGTCGGCGAGATGCTCGATCGGCTGTTGCTGCAACTGCAGGAGCTGCGCGCCCTGGTCGCGCAGGGCGACGATGCGGCGCGCGCGCAGTTTCGCGCCCGGTTCCTGGACGACAACGCGCAGGCGCTGCAGGGCGAATCGCTCGCGGCCGGCAACTACACCTATGAGCGCGTGGGCTACCTGCTGGCCGACCTCACCGAACCGCTGACCTTGAGCGTGTATCTGCCGGAAGACCAGCCCGGGTCGTTGCGTGCGTTGCTGCATGTGTTCGAGCAGCATGGGGTGAACCTGTCGTCGATCCATTCCTCGCGCACGCCGGTGGGCGAGCTGCATTTCCGCATCGGGTTCGAGCCGGGCAGCGATCGCGCCGCGCTGGCGCAGGCGGCCAGCGAAATCGACCGCAGCGGCATCGGACGGGTGCTGGAGCGTTCCGACCGCAACGGGTAGCAGCAGTGCGGGGCGACCGTGGGCTTGCCCGCTGTCGATGGCCGCATCAGGGTGCAGATGTCAGGCACCGATCATGTGCTTGCCGAGTGACACCGCATGCGATGCCGCCAAGGGCGAGGGTGATTGTCGTTGGGCGCAATGCCGGATAAGGCAGACCGGTTTCATCCACACAGGGTGTGGATGAAACCTGCACAAGCATGTGGATAACTGCGCGCAGCCTTTGCGCTGCAACAACTACAGACAGGTTGGTCAAAAAATGACCAGTGCTATTTCAGGGCGTCGACAGGCGCAGCTCGCCACCAGCGGTGATGAAGCGCTGGCCCTGCCGTTGCAGGCGGCGGCCATCGGGCAGTTCGTAGCGTGGCGCCGTATGCGCTTGCATGCGGCCTTGCTGCCCGTTGCGGGATTCGAGCTCGTCGCGGAATTCGATGATGACGTAGGACTCGCCATCTGCACCGATTGCGGGAAATTGCCGGAAAGACATACGCACCTCCGAAGGATTTCAGGGTCGCAGTGCGAGCCGCCAGGGACCGCACGCCCGGCGCCGGGCCGGTGCAGGCGAGCATGCGCAGGCAGGTGTTACCCGGGCGTCATTGCGCACTGCGGCACCGTTTGGCGAGCCGGCCAGAAGCCTGCTCAACGGCTCAGCTGCAACGCGTCCCGGTCGGCCGTTGCCGCTGCCAGCTCGGCACGCGCCGAGGCAATGCGCGCCTGCGCATCGATCAGGCGCACGCGGGCATCGTTGGCGGTTTCTTCGCGCTGATTGACCAGGAAGAAATCGCCCGACCCCAGTTCGAAGCGTCGGCGCTCGGCCACGGCCAGGCGGTCGGCCAGGCTGCGTTCTTCGTCGGCGATCTTGGCCAGCCGCTCGGCAGCGGTGAGCGAAATGACGATCGACTCGACCTCCACCGTGATCTGGTCGCGCAGGTAGCGGCTGCGCTGATCCAGCGCCTCGATCTCGGCGCGTGCTTCGGCGACCTTGCCCTTGGCGGTGCGGTTTTCCAGCGGCACGCTGAAGCGGAAGCCGATGATCGCATCGGTCGGCGAGCGGTTCGGGCCACCCACACCCGGCGCCCCCAGGTCCTTGCTGACCTCGAAGCTGACATCCAGGCGTGGTTTGAGATCGTTCTGCGCCAGCATCAGCCGCGCGGTGGCCTGGTCGATCCGGGTCAGCACCGCACGGTAATCGGGGCGCTCCACCGGCGCGGTGATCCTGCTGGCACCGGCCAGACCTTCCAGCGCCGATGTATCGGCCGGCAGGCGCTCGGTGGAGACGATCAACGGCATGCCGGCATCGTCGCGCAGGTACAGCGACAAGGCATTGGCGGCGTTGGCGAAGTCCTGCTCCGAGCGCACCACCAGGGCACGCCGGCGGACCAGGTTCTGGTCGTTCTCGGTCAGCAGGATGGTGGGCCGCGCGCCCAGCGTCACCTGCCGGGAAATCGCATTGCGGCGCTGCTCGGCCAGCTGCAGCAGGTCGTTGTACGCGCGCAGCTTCAGGCCGGCCGCGACCCAGCTCTGGTAGGCATCCACCGCGCGGCGTTGCACACCGATGGCGACCATTTGCGCTTCGTACTGGGCGACATCGATATCGCCACCGGCAACGCTGCGGCGGGTGCGGCGTTCGTCGACCACGCGGTCGCGCAGCAACGCATACAGCGCGCCGACTTTCACTTCGCCGCCGCGGTCGGTGTAGGATTTGTCTTCGTAGACCGGGAACGCGCCGCGCGAGGAGCGGTAACCGCCGTAGTAGTAGCCGCCGTTGTCATCGAAGGGACGCTTGACGGTGCTTTCGATCGTGCTGCCGTCGTAGTAGCCGGCCTCGCGCGAACGGCCGTCGAGATCGAACACGGTATCGAACGCACCATCGGCCGAGATGCCCTTGCCCTCGGCCTGGCGGACCTTGGCCAGCGCTTCGACGATCTGCGGGGAAGCGCGTGCAGAGGAGCGCAGCACTTCGTCCAGCGTCAGCGGGGTGGTCTGGGCGGCGACCACGCCCGGTACGAGCGCGATCAGCAAGGCGACAAGACGGCGGATCATTTCTTGCCGGTCTCGTCGTCTTCGGCCTTGGGCGCCGCCTTGGCCTTGCCCTCATCCTGCGTCGTCGTCGCTGCCGGACGGCGGCCAAACTCCAGCGGGAAATTGTTGAGCTGGCGCCACAGTTCGTAGCCCACCTTCACCGTTTCGCCCTGCACCCAGCCGCGCACCTTGCCGCCCTGGCGGGCGAATTCCTGCGCCGGCCAGGCCGGCTTGCCCGGCTGCGGTTCGACCAGGATGCGGAACAGGCCGTCGGGCGCGGCATTGGGGTCGATGGCGCGCACGCGGCCATCGAACATGCCGTGCGCCACCGACGGCCAGCCGCTGAACTGGATCGCCGGCCAGCCTTCGAACTCCAGCCGCACCGGGCGGCCGGGGCGGATCAGCGGCACGTCGCGGCCGTCGATATACAGCTCGACCGCGCGCTCCACCCGCTCCGGCGCGATCACCGCCAGCACCGTGCCGGGCGAGACCATCGCACTGCCGCTGGCGGCGTTGAGCTGCTGCACGCGGCCATCGCGCGGTGCGCGCACCAACTGCGCCGACTGGCGGTTCAACTGGATGTCGATGCGGGTCAGCTTGGCGCGCGATTCGGCCAGCTTGGCATCGGCCTCGGCGACCTTGATCTGGGTCAGCTCGAAGTCGCGGCGGCCGGCCAGCCCCTCGGCGAGCAATTGCCTGCTGCGTGCCACATCGATGCTGGCAACCGCGCGCGATTGCTGGATCGCGGTGATTTCCGCCTGCACCTGGGCCCGCTCGCTGGCCAGGCGGGCGAGCAGATCCGGGTCCAGGTCGCCGACACGCGCGATCGGATCGCCGCGCGAGACATGCTGGCCGTCGTGCACATACCAGCGCTCGACCCGGCCGGGCACGAAGGCGGTGACCTGCTGCTGGCGGTCGCCCGGATCCAGCGCCACCACCTGGCCCTTGCCGCTGGCGGTCTGCACCCACGGCGCCAGCGCCAGGATCGCGCTGGCAATGACAATGCCGATCAGCAGCATCCAGGCCAGCGCCTTGGCAATGCTCGGTGGGCGCATCGCCGCCAGGGTGGGGAAGTGCGCGTTGCGATCAGTAGCGTGCTGCATCGTTTGCCTCCTGCGTGGAGGCGACCAGTTCGGTGCGGGTGGCAAAGCGCTGCTGTCGCTCGGGCTGCAGGTGGAACCAGCCATCCAGGGTGATGTCTTCCGGCCGCCCGGTGCACAGCAGCACCGTGGTGCCGGCCGCCTTCAGGCGTCGCAGCACGCCGGCCAGGCGGTCGGCGGGAATCAGGTCGTACAGCTGCGACAGCATCAGCACGCGCGGGCGCACCAGCAGCGCATTGGCCAGCTTCAAGGCCATCACTTCACCGATCCACAGCGGGTAGCCGGAGGCGGCCAGCCGCGTGTCCAGGCCCTGCGGCAGCGCGGCGATACGGGTGCGCAAGCCCACCGCATCGATCGCCTCCAGCATCGCTTCGGAGTTCACATCGGCCGACGCCAGCGCCAGATATTCGCGGATGGTGACCTCGACAATGGTCGGCCGGTCGAGCACCGTCACTTCCGAGCGCAGCAGATACATGTCGAAGGTGGCCAGGTCCGCACCGCCCACCATGACCAGCCCGCGATCGGGGACCACGTGGCGCTTGAGGATCATCGCCAGCAGCCGCTCCGCGCCGCCATCGGCGATCGTCACCAACTGCTCGCCGGCAGCCAGCGAAAAATCGAAACGCGCGCCGTCGATCACCACCCCGTCCAGGCGCACCGCGCTGTTGCCGGGCGTCTTGCCGGGTGCCACGACCGCGCGTTCCTGCGGGATGGCGAACAGCAGCGACAGTTCCTCGGAGCTGGCCACCAGGTCGTAGAACGCGTCCAGGTACGCACCGAGTTGCGAGATGCCGTAAAAGACCGCGCTGAGGATCAGCTCGGCTGCCACCAGCTGGCCGATCGACAGCTCGCCCCGCAGGATCAGGTTGCCGCCCAGCGCCAGCAGCGCCGCGCTGGCGATCGCGTAGACCAGCAGGAACGCCACCGTCTGGGTGAAGCTGTAACGGAAGTGGCGCCGATGCCGGTCGACATAGGCGGCGGTGACGGACTCGGAGCGGTCCATCGCGAAGTTGAGGTGGCGGCTGGATTTATAGAAGCCGTTGGAGCCGCCGACACTTTCCAGCCAGCGCGCGGCCTCGTGCTTGGCATGGCTCAGGTCGACCGCGGTGCGGATCGACCCGCGCGACCAGATCATCCAGATGCCGAAGATGACCAGCAGCAGCAAGGCATTGAAGCCCAGGAAGAACGGGTGGTAGAAGCTGGTGAGTATCAGCCCGACCGCCGATTGCAGCACGATGGTGAAGGCGCCGATGGCCAGGCTCGGCACCGCTTTCTGCACCACCACCAGATCGAAGTAGCGGTTGAACATGTCGCCGCGGTTCTGGTCGGCGAAGAACGGATTCTGCGCATGCACCGCGCGCACGGTGATTTCCGACACCACGCGTGCGAACAGCCGGCGCTCGAACAGCGCCATGATCCACACCCGCATCGCGCTCAGGCCGGCGACCAGCAGCAACAGGCCCAGCAACAGGCTCGACAGGGTCCACAGCGGCGCCGCCAGCGCGGTATTGGCCACGCTGTTGATCAGCAACTGCACCGAGATCGGCGTGGCCAGCGACAGCAGGCTGATCGCGACTCCGTACACCATGGCCAGGCGCACATAGGGCATGTCCGGCCCGACGATTTCCGCCAGCCAGGCTCCCGCTTCCCGCCATCCGATCTGCTTGCCCGCCATTCGATTTCCGTTGATGAGTTCAATGAAGCATTGACGAGTTGCAGCTGGCGAACAAGGCCGCAGCACTTATTCGAGGCATAGGATTTTCCTATGCGGCCACCGCACGCAGAAGATCGGCGATCAGGCCGAAGGCCGGCGCGCGTCCTGCGCCCTGCCGCCACAACAGCCCGATCTCCCTATAGTAGCGTCCGCCTTTGATCGGCCGGACCACGACATCGTCGCCCTCGCGGATTTCCTGGCGCACATACAGGTCTGGCAGCAGTGCAAGACCCATGCCCATCCCGGCCATCTGGCGGATCGCATCCAGGCTGGTGCCTTCGTAATCGCGCAGCACATTGGCGCCGACGTCCATGGCGATCGCCGCCACCTGTTCGGCCAGGCGGTACTCGGGCATCAAGGTGAGCAGGTTGGCGCCGCGCAGATCGGCCGGCGTGATGCAGGTCTTGGCCCGCAAGGGATGATCGGCGGCCATGGTCACGTGCAGCGGTTCGCGGAACAGCCGCTCGCTGTGCAGGCCGCGCCCGGCCACCGGCAATTGCGCCAGGATCAGGTCGTGCACGCCGCTGGCCAGGCCGCTGGCGAGCGCGGTCGGCAGGCCTTCGCGCACGTGTACGCGCAGTGCCGGATGTTCGCGGTGCAGGCGCGCCACCAGGCTCGGCATCAGGTAGGCGCCCAGCGTGGGCGACACGCCCAGCCGGATGGTGCCGATCAAGGTGTCGGCCGAGGTGGCGCGGACCTCTTCCAGATCGGCGACGTCCAGCAGGATGCTGCGCGCGCGCTCGAGCAGGTCGCGCCCCAACGGCGTCAGGATGGCCGGCACGCCACGTTCGAACAGCGCGGCGCCGACGATGGTTTCCAGCGCACGGATCTGCTGCGACAGCGAGGGTTGCGACACGCCCATCTGCTCGGCGGCGCGGGTGAAGCTGCCGGTGTCGGCGAGCGCGACGAAATAACTGAGTTGGCGAATGGTGGTTCTGGGGCGGGGCATGCGTGACGTCGTCAGGTGGGGGCGCGTGGGGGCGCAGGATCGGCCCGGGCTGCTGCCGCAGACACGCTGGCATGACAGCACACGCCGGTGTCACCCAGGCGTCATTGATCGATGAACTGCAGCCGCGCCAGCTCCGCGTACAGGCCGCCTTCGGCGATCAACTGCGCGTGCGTGCCCTGCGCGACGATGCGGCCGGCATCCATCACCACGATGCGGTCGGCCTTGAGCACGGTGGCCAGGCGATGGGCGATGACCAGCGTGGTGCGGCCTTCCATCAGCCGGTCCAGCGCCTGCTGCACGGCGCGTTCGCTCTGCGCATCCAGCGCGCTGGTGGCCTCGTCCAGCAGCAGGATCGGCGCGTCCTTGAGCAAGGCGCGCGCGATCGCCACCCGTTGCTGCTGGCCGCCGGACAGGCGCGTGCCGCGCTCGCCGAGTTCGCTGGCGTAGCCCTGCGGCAGCGCGCGGATGAAACTGTCGGCCTCGGCGGCCGCGGCGGCGGCTTGCACCTCCGCATCGCTGGCATCCAGGCGCCCATAGCGGATGTTGTCGGCGGCGCTGGCGGCAAACAGCGTGGGTTGCTGCGGCACCAGGGCGATGCGTTCGCGCAGCAGTACCGGGTCGGTATCGCGCAGGTCCACCTCGTCGATACGCAGCCTGCCGCTGACCGGGTCGTGGAAGCGCAGCAACATCGCCAGCACCGTGCTCTTGCCGGCGCCGGAGGGCCCGACCAGCGCCACGGTTTCGCCCGGATGGACATGCAGGTCGAAGCCATCCAGCGCCGGGGCATCGGGGCGCTGCGGATAATGGAACACCACCTGATCGAAATGGATCGCGCCGCGCAGCGGCTGCGGCAAGGGTTGCGGCGTGGCCGGCGCGACGATCGCCGGCTGCTCGTCGAGCAGTTCGCCGACCCGGCCCATGCCGCCGGCCGCGCGCTGCAACTCGTTCCAGACCTCGGCCAAGGCACCGACCGAGCCGCCGCCGATCAGCGCGTACAACACGAACTGTCCCAGCGTGCCGGGGGTCATGCGTCCGGCGATGACATCGTGCGCGCCCAGCCACAGCACACCGACGATGGCGCCGAAGATCAGCATGATCGCCACCGCCGTCACGGTGGCCTGGGTGCGGATGCGCAGCCGTGCGGTATCGATCGCGGCGAACAGGGCCTGGCTGAACCGCTGGCTCTCGTAGCGCTCGCGCGCATGCGCCTGCACGGTGCGCACCGCGCCCAGCGTTTCGGCTGCCAGCGTGTTGGCATCGGCGACGCGGTCCTGGCTGGCGCGCGAGATCTTCTGCAGGCGGCGTGCGCCCAGCACGATCGGCAGCACCGCCAGCGGAATGCCGATCAGGGTGAAGCCGGCCAGCCGCGGGCTGGTCACGAACAACATCACCATGCTGCCGATGACCGTCACCGAGCTGCGCAACGCCACCGACATGGTGGTGCCGATCACCCCGCGCAGCAGCTCGCTGTCGGCCGACAGGCGCGACACCAGCTCGCCACTGCGGCTGCGATCATGGAAGCCGGCGTCCAGCCCGATCAGATGCGCATACAGGCGGCCGCGCAGGTCGGCCACCACTTTTTCGCCCAGCAACGCGACGAAATAGAAGCGCGCGGCCGTTGCCACTGCCAGTACCGCCGCCACCGCTAACAACAGCGCGAAGGCGTGGTTGATCTGCGAGCCGCCGGAGAAACCATGGTCGATCATCTGCTTGACCGCCGCCGGCAGGCTCAATGTGGCGGCCGAGGAAATGGCCAGTGCGATCAGCCAGGCGGCGAACAGGCCACGCTGGCGCTGCACGAACGGCCACAAGGTGCGCAGGCTGCCAAGCTTCCGCAACGGGTTGGGCCTGGCGGCGGCTGGCTGGTTCATGCGGCTTCCGGTGATGAGAGATGGACACGGTTGCGAGTGGCGTCGCACAGGCGCGTTTTCAAGCCGGCCAGCTGATCGGCCGGCAGTTGCACGCGTAGTGCCGCGCCCTGCGCGTCGAAGTGCTCGTCCAGCTTGTCGGCGTGGAAGGCGCTCAAGGCAGCATGCACCAGGCCCAGGTCGTCGAACCGGCATTGCAGGTCGAGCAGCGACAACGCAATCAATGGCTGTCGCGCCGCCAGTCGCAGGCATTCGGCCGCAGCGCCGCCGTAGGCACGCACCAGCCCACCGGCACCGAGCTTGATGCCGCCATACCAGCGTGTGACCACCACCACCACGCGGTCGTAGCCCTGGCCATCGATGGCCGCGAGAATTGGCCGCCCGGCGGTGCCGCTGGGCTCGCCATCGTCGCTGGAACGGTAGTCCTGCCCGAATCGGTAGGCCCAGCAGTTGTGGGTGGCGTCGGCAACGGACACGCGCTGCACGATCTCCAGCGCCTGCGCGGGAGAGTCCAGTGCCGCAGCATTGGCCAGAAAGCGACTGTGCTTGATGTCCAGGCTGTGGTGCGCGTCAGCGGCGAGGGTATCGAGCATCGTCGCCATTCTATGCGAGCCGGTCGCGCCGGACGCCGCAGCCATCGTGACTGCCGTTGCAAGCTTGCAGATCGGCAGGGGGGAGGGGGCAGCGCGTTGCGACCGGACGGATGCGCAATGAGCGCGCGCGCTCCCGGGCGGTTGCGCCAGGGCGCTGTCGTTACTCTGTCGACCTGGCGAGCAACGTGACGCGGTGCGTGACACGGCAGCGCCGCCGGGTGCGGCATCGCGCCGGAGCGATGCCCGCATAAGTGAGACATGGCCCGGTGCGTGGCTACTTCCACGCAGCTGACGTATGACTACAGCGCCGCTGCGCGCTTGCTGTTGCGCATGCCTGACCATGACGCCAGGCATGGCCCGCGATAGGGCAGGGAGCGGGCGTCGCCCCGCATCACACCAGCGTGGAGCGGCGCTTCTCGTCGATCCACTTGGAGGCCTGCGCCGGCGTGTAGTGCTGCATCCACTCCAGCATCTGTTCGATATCGGCGCCGTACCACAGGTCGCTGCGCTGGTCCGGATGCAGGAAGCGCTCTTCCACCATGCGATCGATCATGCCGATCAGCGGTGCGTAGAAGCCTTCGATATCCAGGAACGCACAGGGCTTGTTGCCGATGCCGAGCTGGCGCCAGGTCAGCATCTCGAAGATCTCTTCCATGGTGCCGAAGCCGCCGGGCAGGGCGACGAAGGCATCGGACAGCTCGAACATGCGCATCTTGCGCTCATGCATGGAGCCAACGATTTCCAGCGTGGTCAGCCCACGGTGCGCCACTTCCCAATCGGCCAGCTGCTGCGGAATCACCCCGGTCACCTCGCCACCAGCCGCCAGCACCGCATTGGCCACGGTGCCCATCAGCCCGACATTGCCGCCGCCATACACCAGCCGCAGGCCCTGCTCGGCGATGCGCTGGCCCAGCGCAGTGGCGCGCTCGGCGTAGGCGGGTTTGTTGCCGGCATTGGAGCCGCAGTAGACGCAGATGCTTTTCATGGGATTCGGGAGTTGGGATTGGGGATTGGTAAAAGCGAGGCAGCGCTGCTGGTTGCAGGTGATGCCATCGGCAGGGGGCGCGCTGAATTGTTTGAGTTATTGCCTGGCTTGAAAAACATAACGCCGGGTTTTCACCCGGCGCCATGTCATTGCCGGAGAGGGCCGGGACGGAGAGCCGCAGTTGCGAATCCCCAATCCCGAATCCACCAATCCCGGTCAGTTGGCCTTATGAATCGCGCGCTTGCTCACTGCCATCGCGGCATCGTGGATCGCTTCGGACAGCGTCGGGTGGGCGTGGCAGATGCGCGCCAGGTCGTCGGCCGAGCCGTTGAATTCCATCGTCAGCACGCCTTCGTGGACCAGCTCGGAGACGCCCACACCGACCAGGTGCATACCCAGCACGCGGTCGGTTTCGGCATCGGCGATGACCTTGACGAAGCCGGCCGGCTCGCCCATGGCCACGGCACGGCCGATCGCCGCGAACGGGAAGCTGCCGGCCTTGTAGGTGACGCCTTCGGCCTTCAACTGCTGCTCGGTCTTGCCGACCCAGGCAATCTCCGGCTCGGTGTAGATGACCCACGGAATGGTGTCGAAGTTGACGTGGCCGGGCAGGCCGGCAATCAGCTCGGCGACCGCGATGCCTTCCTCGAAGCCCTTGTGCGCCAGCATCGGGCCGCGCACGCAGTCGCCGATGGCCCACACGCCGTCGACGCCGGTATGGCAATGGCCATCGACCTCGATCTGGCCGCGGTCGGTCACCTTGACGCCGGTGCCGTCAGCCAGCAGGTTCTTGGTGGCGGCCTTGCGGCCCACGGCCACCAGCAGCTTGTCCACGGTCAGGGTCTGCTCGCCGGCGCTGTCGGTGTAGCTGAGCACCACCTGCTTGGCATCGCCGCTGCCGGTGATCTCGGTCTTGCTGACCTTGGCGCCCAGCTTGATGTCCAGGCCCTGCTTCTTGAATTCCTTCAGCGCGGTCTTGGCCACTTCGGCATCGGCCAGCGCCAGGAAATCCGGCAGCGCTTCGAGGATGGTGACCTCGGCGCCCAGGCGCTTCCACACGCTGCCCAGTTCCAGGCCGATCACGCCGGCGCCGATCACGGCCAGGCGCTTGGGCACGGCGGTGAAGTCCAGGCCGCCGACGTTGTCGACGATGGTGTCGCCGTCGAACTTGGCGAACGGCAGCTCGATCGATTCCGAGCCGGCCGCAAGGATCACGTTGGTGCCCTTGAGTTCGATCTCGCCGCCTTCGTGCTGTGCGACCTTGACGATGTTGCCCGGCAGCAGCTGGCCGAAGCCGTAGTAAGGGGTGATCTTGTTCGCCTTGAACAGCATTGCGATGCCGCCGGTGAACTGCTTCACGATCTTGTCCTTGCGGCCGATCATGGTGGGCACGTCCATCTTGGCGTCGTTGAAGCTGATGCCGTGGTCGCCGAACAGGTGGCCCATGTTCCAGAACTGGCGCGAGGAATCCAGCAGCGCCTTGGACGGAATGCAGCCCACGCGCAGGCAGGTACCGCCCAGCGCCGGCTTGCCATCCTTACCGATAGCCGCGTCGATGCAGGCGACCTTCATGCCCAGCTGGGCCGCGCGAATCGCAGCGTGATAACCAGCCGGACCGGCACCGATGACGACGACGTCGAATTGTTCTTGTTCGCTCATTCTTCGCTCACGAGATTGGGAATTGGGGATTGGGGATTCGTAAAAGCGGGATGCTCGGGAAAGGGCGGCTCTCGCCAATCCCCAATCCCGAATCCCCAATCCCGGCTTTCATCACAGACCGAACAACATCCGGCCCGGGTTTTCCAGCTGATTCTTGATGTCGACCAGGAACTGCACCGAGTCCTTGCCGTCGATGATGCGGTGGTCGTAGGACAGCGCCAGATACATCATCGGGGCGATCACGACCTGGCCGTTCTCGGCGATCGGGCGCTCCTTGATCGCGTGCATGCCCAGGATGGCGCTCTGCGGCGGGTTGATGATCGGGGTCGACAGCAGCGAGCCGAAGGTGCCGCCGTTGGTGATGGTGAAGGTGCCACCCTGCAGATCGTCCAGGCCCAGCTTGCCGGCGCGGGCCTTGGCGGCGTAGTCGGCAATGCCCTGTTCGACGTCGGCAAACGACTGGCGCTCGACGTTACGCAGCACCGGCGTGACCAGGCCCTTGTCGGTGGACACGGCGATGGAGATGTCGCTGTAGCCGTGATAGATGATGTCGTCGCCGTCGATCGAGGCGTTGACCAGCGGGAAGCGCTGCAGCGCGTTGGCGGCGGCCTTGACGAAGAAGCTCATGAAACCGAGCTTGATGCCGTGCGCCTTCTGGAACTCGTCCTGCAGTTCCTTGCGTGCGGCCGAGACCTTGGCCAGGTTGACCTCGTTGAAGGTGGTCAGCATCGCGGTGGAGTTCTTGGACTCCATCAGGCGCTTGGCGATGGTCTTGCGCACGCGGGTCATCGGCACGCGCTCTTCCGGACGGGCGCCGGACGCCTTGCCCACGCCGCCGGCCTTGGCGAAGTTGACGATGTCTTCCTTGGTCACCGCGCCACGACGGCCGGTGCCTTCGACCTGGGCCGGATCCACACCCTGGGTGATCGCGGAAAAACGCGCACCCGGCGGCAGCGCATCGGCAGCGGACTTGGATGCAGCCGCAGGCGCAGCGGCAGCAGCCGGGGCCGGCGCGGCGGCCGGGGCAGCAGCGGCAGGCGCCAGTGCCTCGGCCTTCTTCTCGTCGGCCGGTGCGGCCGCAGCCACGGCGCCTTCTTCGATGATCGCCAGGATCTGGTTGCTGGTGACGGTGCTGCCGGCTTCGAACTTGATTTCCTTCAGCACGCCGTCGACCGGCGAAGGAACTTCCAACACGACCTTGTCGGTTTCCAGGTCGACCAGATTCTCGTCGCGCTTGACCGCTTCACCGGCCTTCTTGTGCCAGCTGGCGATGGTGGCGTCGGAAACGGATTCGGGCAGTACCGGAACTTTGACTTCGGTGGCCATTCGGGGAGCGTCCTAGGGTTTTCGTTCTTTGGGGAAGGTGAGTTATTCAGCGACTTGGTCGTTGAACGGATTGAGGAGCGCATCGGCGACCAGCTTCTGCTGTTCGACGATGTGGTCGGCCATATGGCCGGCGGCAGGCGAGGGCGAACGGGCACGGCCGGCGTAATGCAGGCTCTGGCCGCTGGCCAGGCAGAAGTTCAGGTGGTGGCGGATCTGGTACCACGCACCCTGGTTCTGCGGTTCTTCCTGGCACCACACCACGTCGGTGGCGTTGGCATAGGCCTTGAGCTCGGCGGCCAGCTGCGCACGCGGGAACGGATACAGCTGCTCCACGCGCAGGATGGCGACGTCGTCCTGACCACGCTTGGTCTGGTCTTCGAGCAGGTCGTAATAGACCTTGCCCGAGCACAGCACCACGCGCTTGACCTTGCCGGCATCGGCCTTGGCGTCGGGAATCAGATGCTGGAACTCGCCCTCGGCCAGTTCTTCCAGGCTCGACACCGCCAGCTTGTGGCGCAGCAACGACTTGGGCGTCATCACCACCAGCGGCTTGCGGGTGGTCATGCGCATCTGGCGGCGGATCATGTGGAAGCACTGCGCCGGCGTGGTCGGCACGCAGACCAGCATGTTCTCCAGCGCGCACAACTGCAGGAAGCGCTCCAGACGCGCGGAGCTGTGCTCCGGACCCTGGCCTTCGTAGCCGTGCGGCAGGAACAGCGACAGGCCCGCGATGCGGCCCCACTTGGCTTCGCCGGCGGCTATGAACTGGTCGATCACCACCTGCGCGCCATTGGCGAAGTCGCCGAACTGCGCTTCCCAGATGCACAGCGCATTCGGGTCGGTGGTGGAGTAGCCGTATTCGAAGCCCATCACCGCTTCTTCGCTGAGCAGCGAGTCGATGATGGTGGCGTCTTCGGGGTTCTGCACCAGCTGGCGCAGCGGCAGGTGATAGCTGTCGGTCTTCTGGTCATGCAGGATCGCGTGACGGTGGAAGAACGTGCCGCGACCGGCGTCCTGGCCGACCAGGCGCAGCTTGTGGCCTTCGGCCAGCAAGGTGGCATAGGCCAGGTTTTCGGCAAAGCCCCAGTCGCCGGCCTGCTCGCCGGCGGCCATCTTGACGCGGTCGTCGTAGATCTTGCCGACGCGCGCATGCAGCTCGACGCCTTCCGGAATCGTAGTGATCAGCTTGGCCAGACGGTCCAGCTGCTCGCGCTTGACGCGGGTGTCGACCGGATCGGCAGCGGTGCCGACCAGATACTTGGACCAGTCGATGGCGAATTCGTCCGGCTTGCGCGTCGCCAGTTCGGTGGTGTATTCGCCCGAATCGAGCTTGTTGCGGTAACCATCGACCAGCGCCTTGGCCTCGTCGGCGCTCAGCACGCCGTCGCTTTCCAGCTTGGCGGCGTACAGCTCGCGGGTGGTCTTGTGCTTGCGGATGGTCTGGTACATCACCGGCTGGGTCGCTGCCGGTTCGTCGGCCTCGTTATGGCCCCAACGGCGGTAGCAGACCAGGTCGATGACCACGTCCTTCTTGAACTGCTGGCGGAATTCGTAGGCCAGCTTGGACACGAACATCACCGCATCCGGGTCGTCGCCGTTCACGTGGAAGACCGGCGCGCCGATCATCTTGGCCACGTCGGTGCAGTACAGCGTGGAACGGGCGTCGTCGCGGGCGCTGGTGGTGAAGCCGATCTGGTTGTTGACCACGATGTGCACGGTGCCACCGACGGCGAAACCGCGCGCCTGCGACATCTGGAACAGTTCCATCACCACGCCCTGGCCGGCGAATGCGGCATCGCCGTGGATCAGGATCGGCAGCACGGTCTTGCGCTCGGCATCGCCGAAGCGTTCCTGACGCGAACGCACGCTGCCGACCACGACCGGGTCGACGATTTCCAGGTGCGAGGGGTTGAAGGCCAGCGCCAGATGCACCTGCTTGTCGCCACCGACCGCAATGTCGGCCGAGAAGCCCATGTGGTACTTCACGTCGCCGGTGTGGGCGCGGTCGTCGTGGGCGTGCTCGAACTTGCCTTCGAACTCGTCGAACAGCTTGCGCGGGTTCTTGCCCAACGTATTGACCAGCACGTTGAGGCGGCCGCGGTGGGCCATGCCGATCACGATGTCCTTGACCTGATCGTTGCCGGACTGGCGAATGATCTCGTCCATCATCGGAATCAGCGCGTCGCCGCCTTCCAGCGAGAAGCGCTTCTGGCCGACGTACTTGGTGTGCAGGTAGCGCTCCAGGCCTTCGGCGGCGGTGAGCCGCTCCAGCGTGCGCTTGCGGCTGGCCGCGTCGCCGGCGATCTTGCCGCCGGCATCTTCCAGGCGCTTGTAGATCCACTGGCGCTGGTCGAATTCCTGGATGTGCATGAACTCTGCGCCGATGGTGCTGGCGTAGGTCGCCTTCAGGCGGGCCAGCAGGTCCTTCAGCTTCATGCGCGGCTGGCCGCCGACGCCGCCGGTGCTGAACTCGCTGTCCAGATCCGCCTGCGACAGGCTGTGGAACGGCAGGTCCAGATCGGGCGGGTTGACCGGCGGGGTCAGGCCGAGCGGGTCGAGCTGCGCGCCGAGGTGGCCACGCGCACGGTAGGCGGTGATCAGGCGGCCGACGTTGCGCTCGCGCTCGTCACTGGCCGCGGCGCCGGTGCCGGCGTTGGCAGCCTGCTTGGAGGCGGTGAGGATGTGGGCAATGGCCGCCGAGTGCGGCACATCACCGGCATCGTGACCCTTGAAGCCATCGAAATAGCTCTTCCACTTCGGGTCAACACTGTCCGGGGCGACGAGGTACTGCTCGTACAGATCCTCGATATAGGCGGCGTTGCCGCCGGCGAGCTGCGATGACTGTGCGAACTGCTTTAGGAGATTATCCACGATGGTAAGTCGGGTCTGCTGTGGGGATGATTGTGCGGAAGCGGCGGGGCGAGATGCCCTGTCGGTCGGTCTCAAATCTCGAAAAATTATACCCCCTTGCGCTAGTGAGGGGGCGTCTGCCAGCTGACCGGACGGGTAGGTGCAAGCGCCTGGCGCCTACGTGCGAAGGGCGCTGCGGTCTCAGATGCCGAGTGCGCGTGGTTCGTTCCAAAGCGCGCTGCGCTCCCATATCTGCGCGAATTCGCGCTCCAGCTGGCGGCTGCGCGCCGCGCCCGACAGCCAGGTTTCGCCATCGTCGAAGCGATGGCCTGTTGGACGAAAGTAGTAGGCGTCATCGCCCACCACATAGGCCGACGCGTAGCTGGCATCGACCGGATCGCTGACCGCACGGAACCGGAACACGCTGGGCAGGCGCTGGGCCAGCCGCAGCATCGCGCTGCTGTTGGCGCCCGCGACGGCGGTGTCCTGCACCAGCACCTGCACGCGCTTGTCGTGGCGGGCGGTGGCAAAGCGGCGCAGCGCATCGAGCACTGCGGGGTTGTCGAACAGCGGCGGATCCAGTGCCCGCGTATAGATCAGCACCTGGCGGCGTGCGGCGCACAGCAGGCCGGTGGTGGCGGCTAGGGCCGCGCGCAGGTCGTCCACCGCCATCGGGCCGTCGAGACGGCGGTGCAGGGGCCTGCCCGGGCGATCGCCCGCCGTTGCCGCGCTAGCGGGGTGCCGGTCGGAAGACGTGTCCGGCAGGAAGCCCAGGCGTGCAAACACGGCCTCGGCGTCTGTGTTCACGCGGGTTTGCAGGCCGGGCCAGCCGCGTTGTTGTGCGGTGGCGACGGCGGCTGCGAGCAACCGGTCGGCCAGGCCGCGGCGGCGCCAGCCCGGCAGCACGCCGAGCCGGTCGATGCGCCGATCCGCCGTCAGCCGCACCGAGCCGATCAACTGGCCGTCCTCGCTGCGCAGCGCCAGGTGCAGGCTGAGCGGGTCCAGGGCGTCCCAGTCGGCAGCGCTGTCCTCGGTGCTGCCGGTGCCGCAGGCCAGGCGCAGCGCACGCAGGGCTGCGGCGTCGGACGCCGCCTCCAGCGAAACGATCTGCAGCCCGGCCTGGGAACTCATGCGCGCTGGTCGGACCCGTCGTCGTCGCCAGCGTCCGATGCCGCGTCGTCGTCGGCCAGCCCGCTGTCGTCGTCCTGGTCGGCATCCTCGCCTTGTTCGGCCTCCTCAGCCTGGGCCGGACCGTCCGCGGCATCGGCGACCTGCTCGACGTCGGCCTCGGCGTCGATCTCATCGTCCGCGTCCGGTGTGTCGGCCCCTTCGTCGGCATCGTCTTGGTCGGCCGACAGGCTCAGGACGTGGGCCTGGTCGTCGTCGATGTCCTCGATGTCGTCTTCCGCCTCCTCGTGGGCGCGCTGGTAATGGCCCTGCGCCAGCAGCTCCAGCACCACCTCGCGGCCACGGTTGGACAGCTGCGCATACAGCGCACCGTCGATCTCTTCGGCCGCGGCCAGCCGTGCGGCATCCTTGGCCGACAGCGCGAATTCCAGGCCGCTGCAGAACAGGGTGGCGCCACGCTTGGCGCGCCGCCAGGCCAGCCGCGACCAGGGGTGACGGTGCAGCAGCACGCCCTCTTCCAGCGCCTGCTCGACGGCCTCGCGGGGAATCGGTTCGGGTGCCGGCACCACGTCGCCGGAGGCGCGGTAGGTGGTCATGAAGCGGCCGAACCAGTCGCCCAGGCGATCCGGGTCGTTCATGCGCAGCGCGTTGAGCGCTTCGACCACGCGGTTCATCGCGGTGACGTCGATCTCGTACGGATCGGCCGGCACCTTGAGGTCTTCGTCGTGATAGCGCACGGCCTCGTCGGCATCGGCGATCAAGGTGTCCAGATAGTCGCCGATCAGCTCGGCCGAGGACGGCGCGCGGGTGCCGATGGAGAAGGTCAGGCAGGCGTCTTCGGCCACGCCGTGGTGCGGTACCAGCGGCGGCAGGTACAGCATGTCGCCCGGGCCCAGCACCCAGTCGTGGGTGGGCTTGAAGTCGCGCAGCAGCTTGAGCTCGACATCGTCGCGGAACGCCAGCGGCGCGGCCTTGCGGCCCTGCTGCGCGCGTGCGTCGATCTGCCAGCGGCGGTGGCCCTGGCCCTGCAGCAGGAACACGTCGTAATGGTCGACGTGTGCGCCGACCGAGCCGCCGGTGGCGGCGAAGCTGATCATGATGTCGTCGATGCGCCAGCGCGGCAGGAAGCGGAACTGTTCCAGCAGTGCGCGGACGTCGGCGTCCCACTTGTCCACGTCCTGCACCAGCAGGGTCCAGTCATGGTCGGGCAGGCCGGGGAAGTCGGTTTCCTGGAACGGGCCGGTGCGCACGTTCCAGTCGTCGGTGGCGCGGTCGTGGCTGATCAGGCGTGCCAGCACGCCGTCTTCGCAGGCCAGGCCGGCCAGGTCTTCGGGCTGCAGCGGGGACTGGAAGTCCGCAAACGCGTTGCGGATCAGCAACGGGTGCTTGTGCCAGTAGTTGCGCAGGAAGCGCTCGACCGGCATGCCCAGCGGCTGGTCGCGGGTGGCATGGATCTCGAAGGGCAGTGGCGCGCCTTTCCTGGCGGCGATCTTTTTTGCGGGGGTCTTTTTCATGGTGTCACGGGTCCGACTGGAGGGCCGGCGCGGTGCGGCCGGCGAGGTGGCTTATTGTCGCCCAGCCCGCCATGCGCTGCCTTGCATGCGGGTGTCGCGGTGAGGTTGCGGTGCGCGTCCGGGCCATGCACGGCCGGGGATGCAGCTGGGTGTCTCGGTGTCAGCAGATCAGCGGGTGGAGATCTGGTTGTTGCTGCCGTAGTCGTTGACCATCGCAGTGCCGGATTGCTGGGTGATGCGGTTGCCGCGGCCGTGCAGCGTGGCGGAGGCGATCGCCTGCGCCTGTACCTGGTTGTCGTCGCCCGGCACCAGCAGCGTGCCGATGCGGCCGGCCTTGAGTGTGGAGGTGCGGCTGAACAGTTCGATGGTGCTGGCATCGCCGGCGAGGTTGACCTGGGCATCGTTGCCGACCATGCGCACTGCCTCGGCGCGCTCGATCTGCACGATCGCATGCTGGCCCAGCACTGCGATCGTGCCGCAGTCACCCTTGAGGACCAGATTGGCGTTCTGGCCGGTCAGATCGACGTTATGGCCGTCGCAGCTGACCGTGCCGCTGGTCGAGGTGACCATCAGTGTCGGCCGCTCGCCATTGCTGGCGACCTGGGTGGCGCCGTCCATGCTCGGAACAGACGGAACAGACGGAACCGGTGCGGCCGTCACGCCGGCCGGCGCGTGCGGCACGGCAGCGGCGGAGTCGGGCTGCGAGTCGGGAGTGGCCTGCTTCCCGCAGGCCAGCAATCCGCAGGCCACCGACGCAAGCAGGGAGACAGACAGCAGCGCGCGCAATGCCATGGCAATACTCCTGACAGCTGGATACAAGGGCGTGATACCGGTGGATGGATACCGCTGCTTAGATCGCGCGCGCCAGCTGTTCGGCCAGCCCGGTGTAGGCACCCGGTGTCAGCGCCCGCAGCCGCTGCTTGTCCTGCTCCGGCAACTGCAGGCTCTCGACAAAGGCCTGCATGGACGCGGCAGTGATGCCCTGGCCGCGGGTCAGTGCCTTGAGCTGCTCGTAGGGGTTGGGCAGGCCGTGGCGACGCATCACCGTCTGCACGGCTTCGGCCAGTACTTCCCAGGCCGCATCCAGATCGGCATCCAGGCGCTGCGGATTGACGGTCAGCTTGCCCAGGCCCTTGGCCAGCGAATCCAGCGCGACCTTGGTATGGCCGAACGCGGTGCCGAGCGCGCGCAGCACGGTGGAGTCGGTGAGGTCGCGCTGCCAGCGGCTGATCGGCAGCTTGGCGGAAAAATGCTCGAACAGCGCATTGGCGATGCCGAAGTTGCCTTCGGCATTTTCGAAGTCGATCGGGTTGACCTTGTGCGGCATGGTCGAGGAGCCGACTTCGCCCTCCTTGAGCTTCTGCTTGAAGTAGCCCAGCGAGATGTAGCCCCAGATGTCGCGCGACAGGTCGATCAGGATGGTGTTGACGCGGCGGCTGGCGTCGCCGATTTCGGCCACGTTGTCGTGCGGCTCGATCTGGGTGGTGTAGGGGTTGAACACCAGGCCCAGGCTTTCGACGAAGCGCTGCGCGAACGCGGCCCAGTCCAGCTCCGGGTACGACACCAGGTGCGCGTTGTAGTTGCCGACCGCGCCGTTGATCTTGCCGGTCAGTTCGACCGCGGCGATCTGCTTGCGCTGCCGCTCCAGGCGCGCGACCACGTTGGCGATTTCCTTGCCCAGCGTGGTGGGCGAGGCGGTCTGGCCATGCGTGCGCGACAGCATCGGCTGGCCGGCCTGGGCATGGGCGAGGGCGCGCAGGCTGGCGGTGATGCCGTCCAGCGTGGGCAGCAGCACCTCGCGGCGCGCCTGCTCCAGCATCAGGCCGTAGCTGAGGTTGTTGATGTCCTCGCTGGTGCAGGCGAAATGCACGAATTCCAGCGCCGGGCCCAGCTCGGCATCGTCCTTGAGCTGTTCCTTGATGAAGTACTCCACCGCCTTGACGTCGTGGTTGGTGGTGCGCTCGATCTGCTTGACCCGCGCGGCATCGCCGACGCTGAAGTCGTCGGCAAGGCGGCGCAGGGTCTGGGTGGCGGCCGCGGAGAACGGCGCCAGCTCGGCGATGCCCGGTTCGGCGGCCAATGCCAGCAGCCATTCGATCTCGACCTTGACCCGCGCCTTGATCAGGCCGTATTCGGAGAAGATCGGGCGCAGCGCATCCACTTTGGAAGCGTAGCGGCCGTCGAGCGGGGACAGGGCGAGCAGGGCGGAATCCGACATGGGCAGGGCACTGGGAGGCTGGCGGGGGTGCGTATTCTACGCCGCCCCGGCGCCGGCTTCGCCGATCGGTCGCACCGTGATGGCCTGGATCCGGTGCCCGGCCATGCGCCGCACCGTCAGTGCGTGGCCGTCCAGCTCCAGGGTTTCGCCTTCTTCGGGCAGCCGCTGCAATTGGTGCACGATCAGCCCGCCGACCGAATTGACGTGGTCCGGCGCGCTCAGGTCCTGGCCCAGCAGACGTTCCAGGCGGAAGATCGAGGTGCTGCCGGCCACCAGCAGCGAGCCGTCCTGGCTGCGGATCGGGGCATCGCGCACCACGTGGCGGTGCTCGTCCTCGATCTCGCCGACCACCACTTCCAGCAGGTCTTCCAGGGTGAAAAAGCCCAGGATGCGGCCCTCCTCCTCCACGCACAGCGCCAGATGGGTGGTGCCGGTGCGGAACTGCTCCAGCGCGCTGGGGATCGGGGTTTCCAGGGTCAGCAGGGTGGGCGGGCGTAGCAACGGGCGCAGATCGTCCAGGTCCTGGCTGCGTGCCATCGCCACCAGCAGATCCTTGGTATGCAGGATGCCCAGCACCTGCTCGCCATCGGCGTCGAACCACGGGTAGCGGCTGTAGCGCGACTCGCTGAACTCGGCCAGCACCGATTCCAGCGTCATGCCTTCGCGCAGGCTGCGCAGGTGCTCGCGCGGGCGCATCAGGTCGCCGGCGACCAGGTCGGGCAGTTCCAGGGCGTGGCTCATCAGGGCCAGCCCGTGATCGGGCGTGGCGGCGTTGGGATCCTGGCGGCCGACGATCAGCATCAGCTCCTCGCGCGAATAGCGATGCGACTGGTGCTCCACATCGCCCCAGCCCAGCACCCGCAGCAGGCGGTTGGCGCTGGTGTTGAGCACCCAGATCGCCGGGTACATCAGCCAATAGAACACGTAGAGCGGCGCGGCGGTCCACAGCGACATCCGCTCCGGGCGGCGGATTGCCATGGTCTTGGGCGCCAGTTCGCCCAGCACGATGTGCAGGAACGAAATCAGGCTGAAGGCGATCGCCAGTGCGGTGAACTGTGCCGCTTCCGGCGACAGGCCGGCGGTATCGAACAACGGCTGCAGCAGATGCGCGAAGGCCGGCTCGCCGACCCAGCCCAGGCCGAGCGAGGCCAGGGTGATGCCGAGCTGGCACGCCGACAGGTAGGCATCCAGATGCGCATGTACCCCGAGCAACAACCGCCCACGCCAACCGTTGTTCTGCGCCAGGCCCACCGCCTGCGTGTGGCGCAGCTTGACCAGCGCGAACTCGGCGGCGACGAAGAAGCCGTTCAACAGCACCAGCAGCAATGCGACGAACAACAGCAGCACGTTACCCAACATGGCGTCCGCCTCCATGGCGCGTAGCGGCAGTGACGCGGTATGTCAGCGGCTGCGCGTCGGTGCCGGGGCGGTGTGCAAGCAAGCAAGACGCAAACGATGCGTTTCTACAGTCAGGGTCGTCGCCCATGGCGGCGTGGTACCTCGTATGGATCATTGGGCAGTCTAGCCCAGGGCTTGCGACGACATGGTCGCAACGCTGCGAGCGAGTATCGTAGGCAGCCTCGCCAGCGTGGGCACGCCCGCTGCCAGCCATCCATCACCACAAACCAACCATGTGCGGAGAGTGCAGATGAGCGAACGTTTCAGGACCGAACACGACAGCATGGGCGAATTGCAGGTGCCCGCCGATGCCTTGTGGGGCGCGCAGACCCAGCGTGCCGTGCAGAATTTTCCGGTGTCCGGCCAGCCGATGCCGCGTGGCTTCATCCGCGCGCTGGGGCTGATCAAGGCCGCTGCGGCCGGCGTCAATGCCGAGCTCGGCCTGCTGCCCAAGTCGATCGGCAAGGCCGTACAGGAGGCGGCGCTGCAGGTCGCCGACGGCACGTATGACGCGCAGTTCCCGATCGACGTCTACCAGACCGGCTCGGGCACCTCGTCCAACATGAATGCCAACGAGGTGATCGCCACACTGGCCACGCGCGCCGGCAAGGACGCGGTGCATCCCAACGATCACGTCAATCTCGGGCAGAGTTCCAACGACGTGGTGCCCACCGCGATCCGGGTGTCGGCGTTGCTAGCGGTGCAGGAACACCTGCAGCCGGCGCTCAAGCATCTGCGCAAGACCATCGACAAGCGCGGCAAGGGGCTGGACAAGGTGGTCAAGACCGGGCGCACGCATCTGATGGATGCGATGCCGCTGACCTTCGGCCAGGAATTCGGTGCATGGTCGGCGCAGCTGAGTTCGGCGCAGGAGCGCATCGACGATGCCCTCAAGCGCTTGCGGCGGCTGCCGCTGGGCGGCACCGCAATCGGCACCGGCATCAATGCCGATCCGCGTTTTGGCGGCAAGGTGGCCAAGGCCTTGTCGGGCTTGAGCAAGTTCAAGTTCGAGAGTGCGGACAACAAGTTCGAAGGCCTGGCTGCGCAGGACGATGCAGTGGAATTGTCCGGTCAGCTCAATGCGCTGGCGGTGGCATTGATCAAGATCGCCAACGACCTGCGCTGGATGAATGCCGGCCCCCTGGCCGGGCTGGGCGAGATCGAGTTGCCGGCGCTGCAGCCGGGCAGTTCGATCATGCCGGGCAAGGTCAACCCGGTGATTCCCGAAGCCACCGTAATGGCCTGCGCGCAGGTGATCGGCCACCACACCGCGATCACGGTGGCCGGGCAGACCGGCAACTTCCAGTTGAACGTGACGCTGCCGTTGATCGCCTACAACCTGCTGGATTCGATCAACTTGCTGGGCAATGTGGCGCGGCTGCTGGCCGATAGCGCGATTGCCGGGCTGAAGGTGCGCCAGGAGCGCGTGCGCGAGGCGCTGGACCGCAATCCGATCCTGGTCACCGCGCTCAACCCGATCATCGGCTACGAGAAGGCCGCGGCGATCGCCAAGCGTGCCTACAAGGAACAGCGCCCGGTGCTGGACGTGGCGCTTGAAGACAGCGGGCTCAGCGAGGCGGATCTGCGCCGTTTGCTGGATCCGGCTGCGCTGACCCGCGGTGGCATCCAGGCCGGCAGCACTGGCGGCGGTGGCTGACCACCGCAGTGGGCGCGACGGGGCTTTATCGACAACGCCCCGTCGCGCCCAGGTGCGCTCCTACATGGGTTTGCGCGAATCCGCGGCGTCGCCGGGACTCAGTGCCGCTCGGCCTGCACGTTGCCGAAGCTCTCGCGATACGGCTGCAGCGACGGGATTTCATCCAGCAATTCGCCGCTGAGCTTCTGGATCTCCGGCGTGGCGGTCAGCTTGATCGACTTGTATTCCGGGTCCGCGCCAGCCTCGTTGACGGCCTGCTGGCGCAGCATCTGCAGGTGCCCGAACAGCAGCTGCAACTTGGCGCGCGTCGGTTCTTTCTGCGGCAGCGCGATATCGTCGATCTTCAGCGTGCCGTCCGGGGTGATTTCCGCATTTGCGGCCGGTGGGCGGCGGATCATCACCGACTGGGTGGTGATGGCAACGCGCGGCTTGCCGCGTTCGGCGCGCCGCGACGACTGGTCGCCGCAGGCGGTCAGGGCGCATAGCAGGAGCGCCATGCAGAGCATCACCAACTTGTTCATGGGGTCGCCGGATTCAGGGGAGCGCACTAGTGTAATCCCGCTCCGGCCAGCCGATCGGTGCCTGCGGCACATGGCGCGGCTGACAAGATGTCGCGGGCCGATGTTGGGTGCCTGGCGTGCGCGCAGCAATCGGCGTGACGATCCATCCGATTCTTCCGGTCAGCCGCTGCGCCCGCCGTCGATGCGGGCGCAGCGGCGATCAAAGGCCGCGCTTACTTGCGGCAGTCGTCGATATCGTGCTGGGTGAGGGTCGAGTACGGCGCGAATGCCGGCACCAGTTGCGCGGCGGCGTCCTGCGCGTTGCGCAGCTTGGCCAGCTGATCGCAGATCTGCATCGCAGTGTGTTTGAAGGTTTCCGCCTGCGCTTCGATCTTGTCGCCGATCTGGTCGGTGTTGCCGCTGAGCACACCCTTGAGCGCTTCGCCGGCGGCATGCGCACCGAAGGCCGCGCCCTGCGTGCCGATGTCGATGCCTTTATCGGCGACGCCCTGGATCTGCACGTAGAACCCGCGCATCGCCTGCCGCTGCGCATCGTTCAGGCTCACCGGCTTGCCGGCGATGCTGAGCGCGCCATCCACGCCGATGGTGGCCGCAGGCAGGCCGTCGCGGTGGAGCGTCAGGCTCTTGCCGTTGAAGATCACCCCGTTCGCGTTGGTCTTGCCCGACACCACGACCGTGGGTTCGGACTTGCCGCAACCCACCAGCAGCGCACCCACCAATACCGCAGAAATCAACAGTTTCATCAGCCGTCCCCCTCTTGAATGGTCAATGCAGCGGTCAGTTGTCGGTCGGCACGCGGGTGGTGCCGGCCACATCGCTGACGTCGATATCGCCACTGCCCTTGCGCGCGACGCTGACATCGCCGCGCACCTTGTGCACGCTGAGTGCGCCGGAGTTGACCGCTTCCACGCCGACATCGCCTTGCACATCGTCGATGTCGACATCGCCGGAGCCGATCGTGCCGAACTTGACGTTGCCCGCCACGCCGCGCAGCTTGACGTCGCCCGAACCGACCTTGCCGACCTCCGCCGCGCCATGCACCTGCCTGGCCTTGAGATCGCCCGAGCCGACCGCCAGCACGCGCAGCGACCCCATCTCTTCCAGTTCGATATCGCCGGAACCGACCTTGGCGGTGACCCGGCCCCTGGTGCGGCGGATGGCCATGTCGCCGGAACCGACATCGGCACTCACGGCCGCAGCGCCGCTGATCTCGGCGTCACCGGAGCCCACGTCGAACTGCACCAGCAGCGTGTCCGGCACGCTGCCGCGCAGGTCCAGGTACGAATAGCTGTCGCCGATGGAGATGCGCAGCGGGCGGTCATCGGCCAGCGTCACCACCAGCTTGTCGCCGACCCGCTTCTGGGTGACGGTCAGGCCCTTGAGCAGCTCGGCCCTGGCCGCGCAGGCGCGGCCGCCCAAACGCCCGCCGTTGCCCGGCGCAGCGTCCAGATGCAGGTCGTTGGAGCCGACCTCGAACAGCACCGACTTCACTCCGCTCAGTTTCAACTCCAGGCTGCGCGGTTCGGAGAACTTGCATTGCTCCTCGGCGAACGCAGCGCCGGGCACGGCGAACAGGATGGCCAGACTCAGCAGACGACGCATGGGATGTCCTTCAGGCTTCGGAGCGCCGACGGCGCAGGTAGATGGAGGCGGCGATCAGGGCAACGCCGATTGCAGCGCCGATCCAGATGTCCGGATTGCCGTAGACCCGTGCGCTGTCGGTGTGCTGCAGCGCCCACTGCACCAGATCGCTGGGGTTCTGCATCGCGCTGCTGTCGAGGTTGCCGCTGACCGCGCGCGGCGACCAGGTGCCGGGCAGGGCGCTGAGCAGGCCGCGGTAGCCGACGATGTACCAGATCCAGCCGATCGGCAGCGAGATACCCGGCATCGCCGAGAGGATGCTCAGCATCACGCAGGCCAGCAGCGGGAACAGCACCGCCCACAGGAACGGCTTGCTGGTGGCCCAGGCCGAGCAGAACATCAGCCAGCCCACTGTCGGCAACGCCCACAGCAGACTCATCGGCACGGTCTTCAGCAACAGCCACAGCAACGCGAACGGGTGCGAATGGGTCGCCAGGGCCCAGGGGCTGGGGACGCCAGCGATCGAGGCGCCCACGATGGCGATCAGCCAAAGTGCCAGGCCGACCAGCACGCCGATCACGATGGCGACCAGCGGCGCCAGCAGCAGCGCCCAGGCGGCCTTGGACAGCACCGTCTGCACATCGGACACCGGCAGCGATTTCCAGAACAGCACGCTGCGGTCGCGGCGGTCGTCGTACAGGCTGCCCAGCGAATAGAAGAACACCACGAACGCCAGGACCACCGAGGCGATGCCGATGCCGCCGAGCAGCAGGCCGTCGCCGACCTGGCCCAGGGTGCGCGTGTACTCGGCCAGATCGTCCATCGTGATGCTGTCGCCGATCATGTTGCGACGCGCGCTGATCGCGCCGATCACCGCGCCCAGCAGCGCGAAGAACACCGCGATGCCGCCGGTGATGATCTGTGCCCAGACGAAACCGCCACGGTGTTCCCAGTACTCGCGTTTGAGCAGCCAGCCGAACGTGCGTGCGGGAGAAGCTTGGTGGGTGAGTGCATTCATGCGTAGGTCCCCTTCATGACCGCAACGAACAGGTCGGCAAGGCCGGGATTGCGGGTTTCGCCAAAACGGGCGAGCTGCGCTTTCGGCACGCCATCGAACAGCATCACGGTCTTGCCAAACGGGAGGCTGCGCTCGTCGATCGGCTGCAGGCCTCTGGCGGCGTCGAGATGCTCGGCACCCACCAGCACTTCGGTGTATCGCTCGGCCACGTTTTCCATGTCGGCGGTCAGCACGATGCGGCCGTCGCGGATGAACATCACATCGGTGAGGATGTGTTCGATCTCTTCGACCTGGTGGGTGGTGACGATGATGGTCTTCTGCTCGTCGAAGTAGTCTTCCAGCAGGCGCTGGTAGAACTGCTTGCGATACAGGATGTCCAGGCCCAGGGTCGGCTCGTCCAGCACCAGGATGCGGGCATCGATGGCCATCACCAGCGCCAGATGCAGCTGCACGATCATGCCCTTGGACAACTCGCGCACCCGCGACTTGCGGTTGAGCTGCGTATTGGCCAGGAAGCGCTCGCACTTGGCGCGATCGAAGCGCGGGTGCACGCCGGCGACGAAGTCGATCGCCTCGCCAACCCGCAGCCAGCGCGGCAGTACCGCCACGTCGGCGATGAAGCAGACCTCGTTCATCAGTGCGTTGCGCTGGGTGCGCGGATCCATGCCGAGCACGCTCAGGTCGCCATCGAAATCGGTCAGCCCCAGCACCGCCTTGAGCGCAGTGGTCTTGCCGGCGCCGTTGGGGCCGATCAGGCCGACGATACGCCCGGCGGCGATGGTGAAGCTGGTGTTGTCCAGCGCGAGCCGATGCTTGTAAGCCTTGCGCAGGCCACGTGCGTCGACCACATGGTCGGAGGAGACGGCGGTCATGGTGTTTTTCCCTGTGGCAACAGATCGTCGATGGACAGTCCCAGGCGCTGGATGCGTTCCAGCACTGCGGGCCATTCTTCATTCAGGAAACGCTCGCGCTCGCTGCCGCGCAATTTCTGTGCGGCCTCCGGGGTCATGAACATGCCCAGGCCGCGGCGTTTCTCCACCAGGTTCTCGTCGGCCAGTTCCTGGTAGGCGCGCGAGACGGTGATGGGATTGAGTTGGTAGTCGGCCGCCACCTGCCGTACCGAGGGCAGGGCGTCGCCAGGCTTGAGGATTCCATCGAGCATCATGGCAATCACCCGTTCCTTGAGTTGGCGGTAGATGGGAGCGCCGTCGCTCCATTGGATGTCGTTCATGGTCAGCTCCGTGGGCGCAGAACCTGCGCGAAGGAGAAATAGGGCATCGACAGCGAAGCGCGCAGGTGCCGGCTGGGCCGGGTGCGCGCCTCGGGGGGAGTTGTCGCGTTTTCCGTAACCGCCTCCGACACGCCATAATCGGCGCCGGATTCCGTGACCTGACTGGAAGCGGCTCCCAGGCAACCAATGGCGAACAGGGCGCTGCCGAACAGCAGCAATGGAGCTGGTCGCGTGAAGCGTGTGCTGTTCATGCTTTCCCCTGCGTTGGATGACTGGTGTTGTATTCAACTATAACACCGACACGCAGGCAGTCAACTGCCTGTCATACCCAACTGATGGCACCCCGCGTCGGCGGGTGGCCCGGACCTATCGAAAGGGATCGCTCATGTTGCTCAAGCGTCTGCTGGTCGTTGTATTCGCTGGCTTTTTCTCCGCCTCGGCGCTGGCCGCCGGCGCGCCGGTGCTGGATCTGGACTACCGGCCGCTGGCCGGCAAGGCGCCAATCAACCTGAACCGTACCTACGGCGGCAAGGTGCTGATGGTGGTCAATACCGCCAGCAAGTGCGGCTACACGCCGCAGTACGAAGGGCTGGAGGCGCTCAACCAGCGCTTCGGCAGCCGCGGTTTTTCGGTGCTGGGCTTTCCGTCCAACGATTTCCAGGGGCAGGAACCCGGATCTGAGAAGCAGATCCAGGAATTCTGCACGCTGACCTATGGCGTCAAGTTCCCGATGTTTGAGAAGGTGCATGTGCTGGGTGTACAGGCCACGCCGCTTTATCAGCGCCTGACCCAGGCCACGGGTGTGGCGCCGGGCTGGAACTTCCACAAGTATCTGATCGGGCGCAATGGACGGGTGGTGGCGCAGTTCCCCAGCAAGATCAAACCGGACGATCCGAGCGTGCTGGCGGCAATCGAACGCGAGCTCAACGCGCCGTCGCGCTGAGCACGGCGCTCGCAAGGCCACGCGCACATGCGACAATGCGCATTCAGCGCCGGCGTCGGCGTGTCTTTTCACTTTCGGGAAGTGCATCGAATGAAGATGGGAAAGCGCGGCGCGGCGGCGTCGCTACTGATGGTGGCACTGTCGGCATCGATGCCGGCGATGTCGCAGCAATCGGCCGCAGCGGCCACCAAGGAGAAGCCAGTTTTGAATGCATCGTCTGAGAAGAGCACGCGCGACAACGTCAGCTACGCCATCGGTATGGACGTGGCACGTTCGTTCGAGCCGATTGCCCAGGACATCGATGTGAGCGCACTGCAACGCGCCATCGAGAATGCATTCAAGGGCGGCAAGCCGCTGTTGTCCGACGAGCAGACCCAGGCTACCGACACCGCACTGCGCACCGCGCTGGCGGCGCGTAACGGCCAGCAGGTTCCGGGCATGGCGCCGGGTAGCGCGCCGGCCGCGCCGTCCAAGGAAAATGTCGGCCTGATGCTCGGCGATCGCGCGGTCGGTCCGTCGCTGGCCGGCATCAAGGACGAGATCGACCTGTCGATCCTGATGGAAGCGGTGCGCACCGTGTTCGCCAAGGGCACCACGCGTCTGACCCAGCAGGAAGCCGCTGCCACCATGCAGGCGTTCGCCTCTGCCAAGCAGGGCGCCGCCGGTGCCAAGAATCGCGAGGAAGGCAATGCCTTCCTGGCCAAGAACAAGACCGAGAAGGGCGTGATCACCACCGCGTCGGGCCTGCAGTACATGGTACTGCGCCAGGGCAGCGGCGAGCGTCCGATGCCCACCAACACGGTGCGCGTGAACTATGAAGGCAAGCTGCTCAACGGGCAGGTGTTCGACAGCTCCTACCAGCGCGGCCAGCCGGCCGAATTCGGTCTGAATCAAGTCATTGCAGGTTGGACCGAGGGCGTCGCGTTGATGCCGGTCGGTTCGAAATATCGTTTCTGGATTCCATCCAACTTGGCCTATGGCCCGAACGGCACGCAGGGGGGGCCGATCGGACCAGACGCAACGTTGACGTTCGATGTCGAACTGATGGGTATCCTTCCCTGATCCCCCACAGGAGTACCCCCACCCATGCGAGTTGCGATCTTTGGTACCGGCTATGTTGGTCTTGTCACCGGTACCTGTCTGGCGGAAGTAGGTCATCACGTTATCTGCGTGGATATCGACCAGGCGAAAGTTGATGGTCTCAATCGTGGGGTGATTCCCATCTATGAACCTGGCCTGGAGCCGATGGTGAAAGCCAACCACGCCTCTGGCCGGTTGCGCTTCACCACCGATGCGGCCGAGGCGATTGCGCACGGCGAAATCACCTTCATCGCCGTGGGCACGCCGCCGGACGAGGATGGCAGTGCCGACCTGCAGTACGTGCTGGCGGTTGCGCGTACCGTCGGTCGCCATATCGATGGCCCCTCGGTGGTCGTCAACAAGTCCACCGTGCCGGTCGGGACCGCCGACAAGGTGCGCGTTGCGATCCAGGAAGAGCTGGACGCACGCGGCGTGGACCATGAGTTCGATGTGGTCTCCAACCCCGAGTTCCTCAAGGAAGGCGACGCCGTGGCCGACTGCATGCGTCCGGATCGCATCGTGATCGGCGCCAAGAAGCCGGCGGCTATTGCCCGCATGCGTCGTCTGTATGCACCGTTCAACCGCAACCGCGACCGCATCGTGGAGATGGACGTGCGTTCGGCCGAGCTGACCAAGTACGCGGCCAATGCAATGCTGGCGACCAAGATCAGTTTCATGAACGAGATCGCCAATATTGCCGAGCGCGTCGGTGCGGACGTCGAGCACGTGCGTAACGGGATCGGCTCGGATCCGCGCATCGGCTGGCACTTCATCTATCCCGGCGCCGGTTATGGCGGCTCGTGCTTCCCGAAGGATGTGCAGGCACTGGCCAAGACCGCCGAGCAGTACGGCATGGAGCCGACCCTGCTCAACGCGGTGGAAAGCGTCAACAATGCGCAGAAGGGGCACCTGTTCGAACTGGTGCAGCGGCATTACGGCGCCGAAGGCACCGGCAGCATTGCCGGCAAGACCTTCGCGGTGTGGGGCCTGGCGTTCAAGCCCAATACCGACGACATGCGTGCCGCGTCCAGCCGCCGTCTGATGGAGCAGTTGTGGGAAGCCGGTGCCACCGTGCGTGCCTACGACCCGGAAGCGACCCATGAAGCCAAGCGCATCTTCGGCGAGCGCGACGATCTGACCTTCTGCGACGAGGCATTTGCCGCACTGGAAGGCGCCGACGCCCTGGTCGTGGTCACCGAGTGGAAGCAGTTCCGCAGCCCGGATTTCGGCAAGATCAAGCAGGCCTTGAAGGACGACGTGGTGTTCGACGGCCGCAACCTTTACGACCCGCAGGAAATCGAAGCCGCAGGTCTGGCCTACTACGCCATCGGACGAGGCCGTTCGTTGCATGCATGAGCAACTCTCGCCGCGCGACCAGGAACTGGAAGCGCGGTTGGTTGAACTGGAAACGCGCCTGTCCTTTCAGGAGCAGGCGCTCAATGAACTGAGTGAAGCACTTGCGGACGCCCGTTTGACGGGCGCCCGCAATGCCGAACTGATCCGCCACCTGCTCGAGGATCTGGGCAAGGTGCGCTCCACGTTGTTTGCCGACGCAGCGGATGAACCGCCGCCTCCGCATTATTGATTGCAGATTGCCACCGCCATGAGCGATACCTTACGTGACCAGTTGCTTGGGTTGGGCTTCAAGTCCGCACCCAAGCCCGAACGCAAACCCGACGCACGGCCTGCCGCGCGTCAACATGGCAACGGTGGCAGGCCTGCGCCCGGCGGCAACAAGCCGGGTGGCCAGGGCAGGGGACCGCAGCGGCCGCATGCCGCTGCGGCGACCGACGGCAAGGGCGAGCGCAAACACGACGGCAGGCCGGAGCGTCGCAACGATGGCAAGCCGGCAGGATCGCAGCGTCCGCCGCAGTCCACGGCCGACCGCCGCGGACCCAGGCCGGCACGCACGCGTGAGGACATCGACCTGGCCAAGGCCTATGCGATCCGCGCGCAACGCGAGAAGGACGAGCGCATCGAAGCCGAGCGGCTGAAACAGGAAGAAGCACGCCTGCGTCGCGAAGCCAAGGCCAAGCTCGAAGAGCTGCTCAAGGACAAGGGGCTCAATCATGCCGATGCGGATATCGCCCGGCATTTCCCCTATGGCGGCAAGATCAAGCGTATCTACGTGACTGCCGATCAGCTCAAGGCACTCAACGCCGGCGAGCTCGGCGTGCTGCAGCTCAACGGTCGTTATCTATTGGTGACTGCCGAAGTACTGGCCGACGCCGAAGCGGTATTCGCACCGTCGGTGGCATTGAAGGTGGACCCGAATGCGCCGGCAGGCGAAGACCCGTATGCCGATCCCCAGTACCAGGTGCCCGACGACCTGGTCTGGTAAGGCTGCGTAGATAGGTTTGTGTTGGCACATGGGCACCTGATGGGTGCCCATCTGTTGAGTGGTGGTCAACCCGATTGCGTGGCCGCCAAGTGGATGCGGTCGATGCGTCAAGGCGGAGATCTAGTTTTCCTGCATGGCGGCCCGTATGCGTTTTAGAGTGCGCCGGTCGGCCGTTCGCGATGAGGGGCGGCCGCTTGTGTGCAAGTGACGAAACTTCGAGGATCAGGATGACGCGCTCGGCGACAGGGACTTACTTCGCGCATATCGACGGATTGCGTGCATTGGCGGTGCTGTCGGTCATCGCCTATCACCTGGACGCCAGTTGGTTGCCCGGTGGCTTCACCGGCGTCGATATATTTTTCGTTATCTCGGGGTTTGTGGTCAGTGCGTCGGTCGATCGATTGCCGCGCATTGTGGTGGCCGCCGAGTTGGCGCGGTTTTATGCGCGCCGCTTGCGGCGTATCGCACCGGCCTTGCTGGTCTGCGTGCTGGTTACCGCGCTGTTTTCGACCTTGTTCATTCCCGAGTCGTGGCTGAGCGAAGCCAGCACCAAGACCGGACGCATGGCCTTGTTCGGGCTGAGCAACTGGGTGTTGGCCAGCGTCGGCCAGGATTATTTCTCGCCGCGTGCCGAGTTCAATCCGTATACGCAGACCTGGTCGCTGGGCGTGGAGGAGCAGTTCTATCTGCTGTTTCCGTGGATGTTCCTGGCCTGGATGCGTGGCGGTGCCGGACGTGCCTGGTCGCTGGGCCTGTTCGCGCTCGCCAGCGCGGCCTCGCTGGGCTATGCCTGGCAGCGCACGCAGGTGCCGGGACACGAGGTCACTTCCTTCTATCTGACCACCGCACGCTTTTGGCAACTGGGTGCCGGCGTGGTGTTGTTTCAGCTGATGGCACTGCTGCGCCGCCGCGACGGGCAGCGTGTGTTCGCAGCAGGCATCGGCCTGCCTGCACCGTTGCGCGCAGTGCTGTTGCTGTTGGCCTTGGCAGCCATCGGCAACGGACTGTGGAATGCGCGGCCTGGGCATTCGCCCTGGAGCGATGGCTTGTGGCCGGTGGTTGGCACGCTGGTGGTGTTGGCGTTGCTGCATCGGCACAGCGAGGGCTGGATCGGGCGCGTGTTGTCCGCCAGGCCGGTGGTGACGATCGGGCGCATCTCGTATTCGTTGTATCTGTGGCACTGGCCGGTGCTGGTGCTGCTGCGCTGGACGATCGGGCTGGATGCGGTGGCTGCCAAGCTGCTGGCGCTGGTGCTGACGGTTGTTTGCGCGGCGGCGTCGTATCGCTGGGTGGAACTGCCCTGGCGCAATCGGCGTATGGGTGGCTGGTCGAACGTGCGCGTGGTGATGGCCGGCCTCGCTGCGTTGGTGCTGGCCTTCGGCGTGCAATCGGCAGTGATCAAGTCGACGCCGTATACCTCGTTGAGTGTGGTCAGCCGCCACCCGCTGGATTGGTATGCGTATGCGCGCGGCTTGCGCAAGGAGCTGCCGGACTGCCGCCTGATCGCCAGCAACGCATCGGTGGGCGGGCAGCCGGTGCGCATCTTCGCGCGCGGGCAGTGTTCGCGTCCTGCGGCCAGTCAGCGCCAGGTCTTTGTGATCGGCGATTCGCATGCGCTGGCCTACAACGAAATGCTGCGGCGTTTTCCGTTGCTGGAAGGCGGCAGCGTGCGCATGTATGGCGTGGCCGGGTGTGCGGTCGCATCGATGCAGCCGGGTGGTCAGGGCGCAGGTTGCGACGCGTTCCTGCGACCGGCGCTGGAGGACGTGGCGGGCAGGGCGCGTGCGGGCGATGTGCTATTCCTGCCTGGTTTGCGGGTGCCGCGGCTGGCCGAGCAGGACGTGTTGTTCGACCTGCACGGCAATATCGCCACGCTGCAGAGCGCGCCGGCACAGCGCGAGCGCGATGCGACGGTGGCGGCGACGATCGCATTGCTGGCACCGGTGCAGGCGCGGGGCGTTCTGGTTGTGTTCGAAGCGCCCAAACCGGTGCTCAGGGCACCGCCTTACCGATGTTCGGACTGGTTCAATCGTGGCAATGCGATCTGCGCCAACGGCATGCAGATCGAGCGCAAGGCGATGGAAGACTATCGCGCGCCGGCACTTGATGGATTGCGTCGCATCGCATCCGGGCTAGGGGGCGCCAGCATCTGGGACCCGCTGCCGTCGCTGTGCGATGCGCAGGTGTGCGCGCCGACACAGCAGGGCCGGCCGCTGTTCTTCGATGCCGACCACTTGAGCGGGTATGGCAACCGTGTGCTGCTGCCGGGTTTCGCGGCGCATCTGCGTGGCTTGCCGGCGTCGGCACCGGTGGCTCAATAAAGGACCGGCTGCTCAGGAAAGGTTGACGTGCCGCTGGCGATACACGGGCCGGTCACGGCGCGCGCGGCACCATCGCCGCGTTATTGTCGACGCAGCCGGGCATGGTGCCCACTGCGTCGCTGCCACTCCTGCCGATGGTGCCGCGTATGTCTATGTTGTCGAACGTGTTGAAGTCCCGTGCCGTTGCGTCGGTTGCCTCCACCGCGCGTGGCGCTTCGGGTTTGCAGGCGACGCGCGCCACGGTATTGGCCGCTGCCATGCTTGCGTTATGCGGGATGAGTGGGCAGGCCGCTGCACAGACGGAGGATGCCCCTGCGTTCGACCGTCCCGGCATTCCGTTTGCCGCCGAAGTGCTGCAGCCCGGCGTGTTCGCCTGGGAGCAGGGTCTGCCGGATGCGAGTACCGATCGCAGCGACGGGCAGCGAATCACCCAGTACACCGCCGATACAGTGCTGCGCCTGGGCCTGTTCCAGAACGTGGAACTGCAGGTGGGCAGCGACAGCTACAACTGGCAGCACGGTGGCGGTGCGCATGTGCGTGGCGGAGGCGATAGCCATATCGGCCTGAAGGTGGCATTGCCGTCGCAGTCGGATAGCTTTCATTGGGCCGCGCTCGGCAGCTACAGCGTGCCGACCGGCAGCGCTGCCTTCAGCGATGGCTACGCGCGCGAACTGGGCGTGACCGCGTCCTGGGATCTGGCCCAGCAGCGCGCACTGGCGCTATACGTCAACTATGCGCGCGACAGCGACGGGCATACCTGGACCTTCTCGCCCAACTACACGTTCTTTTCCGGCGAGCGTTTCAGCAGTTATGTCGAGGCAGGCTTCGATACCGGCAGCGAGCATTCGCGCGTGGCCGGCGCCGGCGGTGCCTGGCAGTTGCCGCATGCGATGCAGCTGGATGTCTCGGTGCTGCGCGGGCTGACCTCGGAGAGCCCGGACTGGCAGGGCGGGATCGGCCTGTCGATTGCCTTTCAGTGATGGCATGATGGAAGGCGGCGGCAGCGTCGCGGCCGCTGTCCATGTTGCACTGCCGCATGCATTGAGTGCCCGGAAAAGGCCTAATTGGATCGATCCAATCGACGCCAGATGCATGCGCACTTCTCCCATTGCAAGGTCGGCAACGTGACGCGTGCCAAACCGGCGCCCTCCGCTTCGGAGGACGGCGACGCGCGTCGTAACGGACGCGGGGCGGTGACCCTGCGCGATATCGCCAGTGCCATCGGCGTATCGCGCGCGACGGTGTCGTTAGTGCTGCGCGGCAGCCCGCTGGTGCATGCGAGCACGCGCGCGCGCGTGGAGGCCGAACTGGATCGGCAGCACTACGTCTACAACCGTGCTGCGGCCAATCTGCGCTGCCGCACCTCATCCAGCATCGCGCTGGTCATCAACGATCTGTCCAATCCGTTCTTTGCCGAATTCGCCGCAGGCGTGGACGAAGCGCTGGGCGCGGCGGGTTATGTGACCCTGCTCGGTAGCACCGGCGAATCGACGCAGCGCCAGCAGGCGGTGCTGACCTCGTTGATGGAGCACACCCCTGCCGGCATCATCCTGTCGCCGGCCGAAGGCAGCCAGGCACAGGCGCTGACCCAGGTGCTGGGGCGACAACACAACGTGGTGTTGTTCAACCGCGAAGTGGAGGGCGCGGGCTGGGATCTGCTGGCGCTGGACAACGAGCAGGGCGCGTTGCTTGCCTGCGCGCATCTGATCGCGCAAGGCCACCGGCGCATCGTGTTCTTCGGTGGCCATGCCGAATCCAGTTCCTGCCGGCAACGCCGTGCCGGTTACGCGCGCGCGATGGCCGACGCCGGTCTGGCCGTGCATTACGTTGAATCCGCACCGAATCGACAGGATGCTGCGCTGTGCGCCGGTCGCATGTTGGACAGCGCCGAGCACGATCGCGCAACTGCGGCGGTCTGCTACAACGATAGCGTCGCGTTGGGCCTGATGGCGGCGCTGGCGATGCATGGCATCGTGCCGGGGCGCGACTTCGCGGTGACCGGCTTCGACGATATCGCCGAAGCCGCGTTGTTCACGCCCGCGCTGACCACGCTGGCCGCAGATCCGCGTGCGCGTGGCCGCCAGGCTGCGCAATTGGTGTTGCAGCGTATCGGGAGTCCCGCCCTTGCATCGCAGCGCCTGACCGCCGCAGTCGAATTGAAGATCCGCGCCAGCAGCGCCAGCGCGTTGAGCTCCGTGATTCCGCTTCACTCCCCCAGCGATTCCCCCGCCCATTCCCCCACCAAGGCCTCAGGCCGCTGACCAGGCAATTCCTATGGTTTCCCTTTCCACGCAGTCCACAGTGCCTAGCGGCAACAAGGCGCCCGTCAACAACGGCGTTGCGTTGTCGGTCGTTACCACGATCTTCTTCATGTGGGGCTTTCTCACCTGCCTCAACGACATCCTGATTCCGCACCTGAAGGCGGTGTTCGAGCTCAACTTCGCGCAGGCGATGCTGGTGCAGTTCACCTTCTTCGGCGCGTACTTCCTGATGTCGCTGCCGGCCGGTTGGCTGGTGGCCAGGCTTGGCTACAAGCAAGGCATCGTGGCCGGGCTGGCGGTTGCCGCGGTCGGTGCGCTGGGCTTCTGGCCTGCGGCGGAATTGCGCGTCTATGGCGCATTTCTCGGCGCGTTGTTCGTGCTGGCCACCGGCATCACCATCCTGCAGGTGGCGGCCAACCCGTATGTCGCGCTGCTGGGCCCGGAGCGCAGTGCGTCCAGCCGCTTGACCCTGGCGCAGGCGCTCAATTCGCTGGGGACCGCGATCGCGCCGCTGTTCGGTGGCTGGCTGATCCTGTCCAACACCGTCATGAGCGGCGACCAGCTCAAGGTGCTGCCGGAAGCCGAGCAACTGGCCTATCGCGTGCAGGAAGCGCAAGCCGTGCAGGGGCCGTACATCGGTCTGGGCATCGTGCTGTTTCTGCTGGCGATCTTCGTGTTCCTGTTCCGTCTGCCGGCCCTGACCGATGCGGGCGCGCAGAAGGATGAAAGCAGGCATTCGCTGCTGGATGCGCTGGCGCATCCGCATGTGCGCTTTGGTGTGTTGGCGATCTTTTTCTATGTCGGTGCGGAAGTGGCGATCGGCAGCCTGATGGTCAACTATTTCTCGTTGCCGCAGATCGGCGGGTTCACCGAACGCGAAGCGACCCACTACGTGTCGGCATACTGGACGCTGGCGATGATCGGCCGCTTCATCGGTTCGGCCTTGCTGGCCAAGTTGTCGCCGCGCGTGCTGTTGTCGGTGTTCGCCGGGATCAACGCACTGCTGCTGGGCCTGACCATGGCCAGCGGCGGCATGCTGGCGGTGTATGCGCTGGTGGCGATCGGTCTGTTCAATTCGATCATGTTCCCGACCATCTTTACGCTGGGCATCGAGCGGCTTGGCCCGCTGACCGGCCGCGCCTCGAGCCTGTTGATCATGGCCATTGTCGGCGGCGCCATCGTGCCGTATCTGCAGGGCCTGCTGGCCGACAGCATCGGTCTGCACGAGTCGTTCGTGTTGCCGCTGGTGTGCTACCTGTACATCGTGTTCTACGGCATCTGGGGCTCGCGTCTGCGCGGCGCACTGGCGGAGGCACGCGCATGAATGCCTTGAAGAACCGGGTGGTATGTTTTGGCGAGGCCTTGATCGACATGCTGGCACTGCCGCAGGCCGGTCCGGATGAGGCGCGCACGTTTGCGCAATACGCCGGCGGTGCGCCGGCCAATGTCGCGGTCGCGGTGGCGCGCCTGGGTGGCGCAGCGCATTTCGTCGGCATGCTGGGGCGCGACATGTTCGGCGATTTTCTGCTGCAGAGCCTGCAGCAGGCCGGTGTCGCCACCGATGGCATCGTGCGCACCGATGAGGCCAAGACCGCGCTGGCGTTCGTGGCGTTGGATGAAGCCGGCGAACGCAGTTTCAGTTTCTATCGTCCGCCTGCGGCGGATCTGCTGTTCCGGCCGGAGCATTTCGCCGCGGACGGCTTCACGCAGGCTGCCGTGCTGCATGTGTGTTCCAACAGCATGACCGAGCCTGCGATCGCGCAATGCACGCTGGACGGCATGCGCCGCGCACGCGCCGATGGCGCCATCGTCAGCCTGGATCTCAACCTGCGCCCGATGCTGTGGCCGCAGGATGTGGACCCGGCTGCACTGCTGTGGGAGGCGTTGGCGCTTGCCGATGTGGTCAAGCTCTCGCGCGAAGAACTCGATTACCTGGCCGGCACGCTCGATGGCGACGCCAGCGCGGTCACCCGCAAGCTCTGGCAGGGCCAGGCCAGCTGGTTGCTGGTCACCGACGGTGGTGGCCCGGTGCACTGGCAGACACGCACCGATTCGGGTCAGGTACCGGCCTTCCGCGTACAGGTGCGCGACAGCACGGCAGCGGGCGATGCGTTCGTCGGTGGCTTGCTGTTTCAGCTGGCGACGCGTGCATCCACGCTGGAGCAGCTGTCCGGCGATGCCGCTGCGATCACCGAGGTGATCCGCTTTGCCGCGGCGGTCGGTGCGCTGGCGGTGACGCGCAAGGGCGCGTTTGCGGCCATGCCGAGCGTCGATGAAGTCCATTCCCTGATCCAGGAACAATCATGAGCCGTTTGCCTGCGAGCCCCGCACCCGATTTCCGTTCGGCCGATGTGCTGCGTCAGCATATCGCCGACACCATGGCGTTCTACCACCCGCGCGCGATCGACCCGGCGGGCGGGTTTTTCCAGTATTTCCGCGACGATGGTTCGATCTACGATGCCGGGCATCGGCATCTGGTCAGCAGCACGCGCTTCGTCTTCAACTATGCGATGGCGTATCGCGAATTCGGCGATGCGCAGTACCTGCAGGCGGTGCGTCACGGCCTGGACTATCTGCGCAACGTGCATCGCAATCCGGCCACCGGCGGTTACGCATGGACCTTGCGTGACGGCGTGGTCGAAGACGACATGAATCACTGCTACGGCGTGGCCTTCGTGCTACTGGCGTATTCGTGCGGCCTGAAGGCGGGTGTCGAGGAGGCGCGCGCATGGATGGACGAGACCTGGCAGCTGCTGGAAAAGCACTTCTGGGAGCCGGAATTCGGCCTATACCGCGACGAGGCCGATGCGCAATTCAACTTCACCAGCTACCGCGGCCAGAACGCCAACATGCACATGTGCGAGGCGATGATCGCCGCGTACGAAGCCAGTGGCGAGCAACGCTACCTGGACCGTGCGCTGTCGCTGGCCGACACCATGACCCGGCGCCAGGCGGCCAAGGCCGACGGTCTGGTGTGGGAACACTACGATCTGCAATGGAACATCGACTGGGACTACAACCGCGACAATCCCAAGCACCTGTTCCGCCCCTGGGGTTTCCAGCCGGGCCATCAGACCGAATGGGCCAAGCTGCTGATGCTGCTGGATCGCTACGCACCGACCGACTGGTTGTTGCCGACCGCGCAACACCTGTTCGATGTGGCGGTGGAGCGCTCCTGGGATGCGCAGCGTGGCGGGCTGTATTACGGCTTCGCCCCGGACGGCAAGGTCTGCGACGACGACAAGTATTTCTGGGTGCAGGCCGAATCGTTGGCGGCGGCGGCGTTGCTGGCGCAGCGCAGCGGCGAGCCGCGCTATTGGCAGTGGTACGACAAGCTTTGGGCGTATTCCTGGGAGCACATGATCGACCATCGCTATGGTGCGTGGTACCGCATTCTGGACGCGGACAACCGCAAGTACAGCGACGAAAAGAGCCCCGCCGGCAAGACCGATTACCACACCATGGGCGCCTGCTACGAGGTCTTGAACGTGTTGCGGCCGGCTGCTTGATGCTGGCGTGATCAAGGGCGCCGCCTCGCAATGCGTCGGCGCCACGTAGGAGCGCACCCGGGCGCGCTTGGGGGGTTACCGGGAAGCCCCCCAGCCCCCCGGGGGGCGCCGACCGAGGGGGTGGGAAGCGGCGG
>NZ_JACHOM010000001.1:647578-1708119 GCF_014199865.1 Xanthomonas sp. F14
GGTGATCAGGGGCGCCGCCGCGCTTGGGGGCGGCGCCACGTTGGAGCGCACCCGGGCGCGATGCGGCTTTACCGGTAAAGCCGCATCGCGCCCGGGTGCGCTCCTACGATGTCTGTGGTCTGCGGCTGTGCTTATTCCGGGTCGTAATCCAGATTCGATGCCAGCCAACGTTCGGCCAATGCTACGGTGATGCCCTTGCGCTTGGCATAGTCGGCCACCTGTTCCTTGCCCAGGCGCCCGACCACGAAGTATTGGCTCCTGGGATGGCTGAAGTAATAGCCGGAGACCGCTGCGGTGGGCAGCATCGCGAAACTTTCGGTCAGCGTCATCGTGGTATGACGCTCGGCATCGAGCAGGTCGAACAGGGTGCGCTTTTCGCTGTGCTCGGGGCAGGCGGGATACCCCGGAGCCGGGCGAATGCCACGATAGCGCTCGGCGATCAGCGCCTCGTTGTCCAGCGTCTCATCCTCCACATAGCCCCAGAATTCGGTGCGCACGCGTTGATGCAGGCGCTCGGCCAGTGCCTCGGCCAGACGGTCGGCCAGGGCCTTGAGCAGAATCGCGTTGTAGTCGTCGTGTGCGGCTTCGAACCGCGCCACATGCGGCTCGATGCCGATGCCGGCGGTGACCGCAAACGCGCCGATCCAGTCCTGCTTGCCGCTGCTCTTGGGCGCGATGAAATCGGCCAGGCAGAAGTCGGGGCGGTCGATGGGTTTGTCGACTTGTTGGCGTAAGAAGTGCAAGAGCTGCCGGGATTGGGCATTCGGGATTTGGGATTGGCCGGGCTGCTGCGAATCTCCAATCCCGTTTGCCGAATCCCGGTGGTCTGTCAGCACCACTTCCACGTCATCGCCCACACTGTTTGCCGGCCACAGCCCGAACACCGCCTTCGCGGTCAGCCATTTTTCGGCGACGATGGTGCGCAGCATCTTGCGTGCATCGCGGTACAACTCGCTGGCCTGGGTGCCGACCACCTCGTCGCTGAGGATCGCCGGGAACTTGCCGGCCAGCTCCCAGGCCTGGAAGAACGGGGTCCAGTCGATCAGCTCGATCAACTCCTGCAGCGGATAGTCGTCGAACACGTGCAGGCCCGGCTGGCGCGGGGCGGGTGGTGTGTAGGTGTCCCAGTCACCGTCGAAACGCTGTGCGCGTGCCTTTTCCAGCGACACCAGGCGTTTGGCGTCGCCGCGATTGTGGTGGCGCGCGCGGATCTCTGCGTAGTCGGCATCGTTGGCGGCGACGAAGGCCTGGCGCAGGTCGCGCGAGATCAGCGATTGCGCAACGCCCACCGCGCGCGAGGCGTCCTTCACCCACACGGTGGGGGCGGTGTAATGCGGGTCGATCTTCAAGGCGGTGTGCGCGCGCGAGGTGGTGGCGCCACCGATCAACAAGGGAATCTCGAAGCCTTGCCGCTGCATCTCGCGCGCGACATGCGACATCTCTTCCAGCGACGGCGTGATCAGGCCGGACAAACCGATCAGGTCCGCATTCTCTGCGCGTGCACGGTCGAGTATCACCTGCGCCGACACCATCACGCCCAGGTCCACCACATCGAAGTTGTTGCATGCCAGCACCACGCCGACGATGTTCTTGCCGATGTCGTGCACATCGCCCTTGACGGTGGCCATGATGATCTTGCCGTTGGACTTGCCGACATCGCCGGTCCGCAGCTTTTCCGCTTCGATGAAGGGCAGCAGGTACGCCACCGCCTTCTTCATCACACGCGCGGACTTGACCACCTGCGGCAGGAACATCTTGCCGGCGCCGAATAGGTCGCCGACCACGTTCATGCCGTCCATCAGCGGGCCTTCGATCACGTCCAGCGGGCGGGTGGACTGCTGGCGCGCTTCCTCGGTATCGGTTTCCACGAATGCGTCGATGCCGTGCACCAGCGCATGCGCCAGCCGCGCACGCACCGGCTTCTCGCGCCAGGCCAGGTCTTCGACTTTCGCCGCGCCCTTGCTGCCTTTGTAGCGCTCTGCAATTTCCAGCAAGCGTTCGGTGCCGTCCTTGCGGCGATTGAGGATCACATCCTCCACGCGTTCGCGCAGTTCCGGGTCCAGCTCGTCGTAGATCGGCATGCCGCCGGCGTTGACGATGCCCATGTCCATGCCGGCCTTGATCGCGTGGAACAGGAACACCGAGTGGATCGCCTGGCGCACCATCTCGTTGCCGCGGAACGAGAACGACACGTTGGAAACGCCGCCGGAAACATGGCAGTGCGGCAGCGTGCGTTTGATCTGCCGGGTGGCTTCGATGAAGTCCACCGCGTAGTTGTCGTGCTCCTCGATGCCGGTGGCCACGGCAAAGATGTTCGGGTCGAAGATGATGTCTTCCGGCGGAAAGCCCACCTGCTCGGTCAGCACATTGTAGGCGCGCGTGCAGATCTCGACCTTGCGCGCGCAGGTATCGGCCTGGCCGACTTCGTCGAAGGCCATCACCACCGCGGCGGCGCCATAGCGCAGTACCTTGCGCGCCTGTTCGATGAACAGCGTTTCGCCTTCCTTGAGCGAGATCGAGTTGACCACGCTCTTGCCTTGCAGGCACTTTAGGCCGGCTTCGATCACGCTCCACTTGGACGAATCCACCATCACCGGAATGCGCGCGATATCCGGCTCGGACATGATCAGGTTGAGAAAACGCGTCATCGCCTTTTCCGAATCGATCAGGCCCTCGTCCATGTTGACGTCGAGGATCTGCGCACCGTTGGCGACCTGCTGGCGCGCCACGTCCACCGCCTCCTCGTAGCGCTCTTCCTTGATCAGCTTGCGGAACTGCGCGCTGCCGGTGACGTTGGTGCGCTCGCCCACGTTGACGAACAACAGGTCCGGGGTGATGACCAGCGGTTCCAGGCCGGACAGGCGGGTGTGGCGGGGAGTGCTCATGCGATGCTCTGAAGAAGGGCGGCCGCGTTGCTAGCCCGGATCGGAAAAGGAAGTGACGGGACGCAGTCGTCCGCAATCATCCGGCGCTGCACGCCTGCTTCCCCCGCATGCGGATGAAGGTGCCCGAAGGACGGATGAGTGTCATCGCTCTGCATCACGCTGCCAGCTCCTGCGCGCCAGGCAATTGCCGCGGCGGCAGGTCGGCGACCGCTTGGGCGATCGCACGGATGTGATCCGGCGAGGTGCCGCAGCAGCCGCCGACCAGATTGAGCAGGCCGGCCTGCGCGAATTCGCGCAGGGTTTCGGCCATTTCTTCCGGGGTTTCGTCGTACTCGCCGAAGGCATTCGGCAGGCCGGCATTGGGATGCGCGCTGACGTAGGCGTCGGCAATCTGCGCCAGCGTTTCCACGTGCGGGCGCAGGTCCTTGGCACCGAGCGCGCAGTTCAGCCCCACCGACAGCGGCCGCCCATGCGCGACCGAGGCGTAGAACGCTTCCGCCGTCTGGCCGGACAAGGTGCGTCCGGAGGCGTCGGTGATGGTGCCGGAGATCATCACCGGCAGGCGTCCGCCGCGTGCTTCGAACACTTCCTCGATGGCATACAGCGCGGCCTTGGCGTTGAGCGTGTCGAAGATGGTTTCCACCATCAGCGTGTCGGCACCGCCGTCGATCAGGCCGTCGATGGCCTCGCGGTAGGTGTCGCGCAAGGCATCGAAGCTGGTGTTGCGGTAGCCGGGGTCGTTGACGTCCGGGCTGATCGAGGCGGTGCGGCTGGTGGGGCCGAGCACGCCGATCACGAAGCGCGGTTTATGCGGGGTCAGCGCCTCGACTTCGTCGCAGCAGGCGCGCGCGACCTGCGCGCCGGCCTTGTTCAATTCGTAGACCAGATGTTCCAGGTGATAGTCGGCCTGGCTCACCGAGGTGGCGTTGAAGGTATTGGTTTCCAGCAGGTCGGCACCGGCGTCCAGATAGGCGCGATGGATGCCGGCGATGATCTCCGGGCGCGACAGCAACAGGAGGTCGTTGTTGCCTTTCAGGTCGTGGCCTTCCGGCGCGTGTGCGTGATCGCAGCCCGGGCCATGTACGTGCACCTGCGCGCTGTCGTAACCGTCGGCAAAGCGGCTGCCGCGGTAGTCGGGCTCCTGCAGATCGTGGCGCTGGATCATCGTGCCCATCGCGCCGTCGATGATGAGGATGCGTTCGGCGAGCGCGGCAGTCAGTCTGGCGGCGCGTTCGGGATGCAGCCAGGGCAGTGCAAACGGGATTGGAGCTTGGGGATTGGATACCTGCGTCATGATTCAGCTCTCCGCGAAGCAGCGCCTTTGCTTTCAACGATTCCCGATTCCCGATTCCCAATTCCCGGCTTCACCGCAATCAATGAAATCACCTCGAAATGCGGCGGGCGCTTCTCGCGCGTCACCGTCTCCAGGCTGGACACGTCCAGCCCGGCTTTCTCGGCAAACCTGCGCAGTTCCTTGGCAGCAAAGCCGAGATTGACGTGGCCATAGGCATGCACCGCGGCACGGTGTTCGTGCTTGGCCAGGCTGCACAGCAACAGGCGGCCGCCGGGGCGCAGCACGCGCGCGGATTCGGCCACTGCCTGCGCCGGCTTGGCTGCGTAGGTGAGCGCATGCATCAGCACCACTAGGTCGAAGCTGGCATCGGGAAACGGCAGCGCATGCATGTCACCCTCGCGCACTTCCACATTGCGCAGCTTGCGCAGGCGCTCGCTGGCGGCGGCGACCACGCGTGCGCTGGTGTCGATGCAGATGTAGCGGGTGGCATGTGGTGCCACCAGCTCGGCCAGCACGCCGTCGCCGGAGGCGATGTCGAGCACGTCGCCGGTTTCCAGCAGAGGCAGGGCGGTGCGCGCCAGCGCCTCCCAGGTGCGCCCCGGGGAGTAGTGCCGCTCCATGTCGCCGGCCACCGAGTCGGCCCAGTTCTGGTCGGCGGCGCGGTTGGCCAGCACTGCGGCCACGCGCTCGGCGTCCTGACGCAGCAGCGGGTCGTCGCTTCCGGTGCTCAATGCCAGCCACAGGGCGCGCTGCGCCGGGTCCAGCGACACCTCGTCGAAACGGTAGTAAGCCGACACGCCGGCGCGGCGGTCGCGCACCAGCCCGGCTTCCTTGAGCTTGGCCAGGTGCGTGGACACGCGCGGCTGGGCCAGGCGGGTGATCGCCGAAAGCTCGGCCACGGTGAGTTCTTCCTGCTCCAGCAAGGTCAGCAGGCGGACGCGGGTGGCGTCGGCAAATACCTTCAGGCGCGCCGACCAGTCTTCCAGATCCATGAATATCTCTATATCGCGATATGGAGATATTTTCGGCCGGGCAGGGTGTGGGGTCAACTACATACGCATGCGAATGGTTGGGGCTACAATGGACGCTCAGCCTAGGCCTGGAGGGGTGCGACGTGGATTTCAGCTTTACCGAAGAACAATTGATGATCCAGGATGTGGCGCGCCGCATCGCCCAGGAAAAGATCGCCCCCAGCGCGGAGCAGTTCGATCGCAGCGGCGAGTTTCCGCTGGAGAACATCCGCCTGCTCGGCGAGAACGGCCTGATGGGCATCGAGGTGCCGGCCGAGTACGGTGGCGCCGGCATGGACCCGATCAGCTATGCGCTGGCAATGATCGAGATCGCTGCCGCCGACGGCGCGCATTCCACCATCGTGTCGGTCAACAACTCGCTGTTTTGCACCGGCATCCTGAAGAACGGCAGCGAGGCGCAGAAACAGCTGTACGTGCGCGCGATCGCCGAAGGCGCGCAGATCGGCGCGTTCGCACTGACTGAGCCGCAGTCCGGTTCGGATGCCTCGGCGATGCGCTGCCGCGCGGTCAAGCAGGCCGATGGCAGCTTTGTGATCAACGGCAAGAAGAGCTGGATCACCTCCGGCCCGGTCGCCAAGTACATCGTGTTGTTTGCGGTGACCGAGCCGGACAAGGGCTCGCGCGGCATCACTGCTTTCATGGTCGACGCCGATCGCGCCGGCTTCCATCGCGGCAAGACCGAGCCCAAGCTCGGCATCCGTGCCTCGGCCACCTGCGAGATCGAATTTGCCGATTACATCGCCCAGCCCGACGAAGTGCTGGGCGTGGAAGGCGAGGGCTTCAAGACCGCGATGAGCGTGCTCGACGCCGGGCGCATCGGCATCGCTTCGCAGGCGGTCGGCATCGCGCGTGCGGCCTATGAGGCGACCCTGGCCTACGTCAAGGAGCGCAAGGCCTTCGGCGCGGCCATCGGCACCTTCCAGATGACCCAGGCCAAGATCGCCGACATGAAGTGCAAGCTGGATGCAGCGCTGCTGCTGACGTTGCGCGCGGCCTGGTTGAAGGGGCAGGGCCAGAAGTTCGGCACCGAAGCGGCCGTGGCCAAGCTCACCGCCTCGGAAGCGGCGATGTGGATCACCCATCAGGCGGTGCAGATCCACGGCGGCATGGGCTATTCGAAGGAAATGCCGCTGGAGCGTTACTTCCGCGACGCCAAGATCACCGAAATCTACGAGGGCACCTCGGAAATCCAGCGCCTGGTGATCGCGCGTGGCGAGACCGGCTTGCGCTGAAGGGCCTGATCCGGCAGTACGCCGCGGTCGACACCATCGGCCCGAGCTGCGCAACAGTCGATCCGGCACCGTGGCGCTGGCGATTGCCTCGCACGGTGTAGGAGCGCGCTTGCGCGCGATGGGGCGTTATCGATAACGCCCCATCGCGCGCAAGCGCGCTCCTACGCAAACGTGAGCGGTCAGATATCGCGGAGGCGCCGTGTCAGCGGCCTGGCGCCGGCACACCGCAAGCAACGTCACAGTCTTACATCGCGCGTAGTTGCGCCCGACCTTGTCGCGCGCGGCGCGCGCGGATCACAATCGCAGCTTCTCTGGCCTCTGGTGCGCGCATGCCCCGGTCCTTGCACGCTGTGTTTTCCCGCCTTTCGTTGTCCGCCCGTGTTCCGGTGCTGGTGTGTTGGGGGCTGTTGCTGGTCTGCGCTGCGGCAAGTGCGCAAACGCCGCCGCCCTCGATCGTGCCCACCGACCGCCTGCAGGAAGCCTGGTGGGCGCAGCGTCATGCGCAGGTGCTGGAGCAGGTGAAACAGCACGCCGACACGCCGCTGTTGTTGATCGGCGATTCGATCACCCAGAACTACGAAAAAGCCAAGGCACCGGACGAGGATTTTCAGCCGACCTGGCAGACCTTCTACGGCAGCCGTGGCGCGCTCAACCTGGGCTTCAGCGGCGACGGCACCGAGAACGTGCTGTGGCGGCTGGCCAATGGTGAGGTCGATGGCCTGCAGCCCAAGGTCGCGCTGGTATTGATTGGTACCAACAACACCGGCCACCTCGGCCAGACCGCGGAGCAGGCCCAGCTCGGTATCGATGCGGTGGTGGCGGCGATCGAACAGAAATTGCCGCGCACTCAGATCTTGCTGGTGGGCGTGCTGCCCAGTGGCATCTCCAGCGAGAAGTCGCGCCGCGATGCGCAGATCAACCAGGGCCTGGCGGTGCGCTATGGCGACAATGCACGCGTGACCTATCTGGATGTGGGGTCGATCTTCCAGCGCGACGGCAAGCTGCGCACCGAGCTGTTTTACGACACCCGTTTCCGCCCGCCGGCCGCTGCCCTGCATCCGGACACGCAAGGCCAGCGCATGCTGGCCGAGGCGATCGAGCCGACCCTGGCGCGCCTGCTCGGCGAGCCGCCGGTCAAGCCGGTTGCCGCGCTGGGCCGCGATTTTGCGACCTCGCTGATTCCAGTCGACCGGCTGGAGCAGGACTCCTACGACTGGTACGCGCGTCACCATGCGGCGCTGGCCGCAGCGCGCACCCTCAAGCCCGAGGTGGTGATGATCGGCGATTCGATCACGCACTTCTGGGCCGGCCCACCGCAGGCCACGCGTGTCAGTGGCCCCGAGTCCTGGAGCTGGTTGTACGGCAGGCGCCCGGTGCTGAATCTGGGCTTTGGCTGGGACCGCACCCAGAACGTGCTGTGGCGCATCCGCCAGGGTGAGCTCGACGGCCTGGATCCGCGCTGGGTGGTGCTGCATATCGGCACCAACAACCTCACCGGCACTGCGCAAGCGCGCGCCGCCACGCCGGCCGAGGCCGCCCAGGGCGTGGAGGCGGTGGTAAGCGAGGTGCGTCGCCGTTTGCCCAGGAGTCAGCTGATCCTGATGGCGATCATGCCGCGCGGCCGCCATGCCGGGGATGCGCAGCGCGCGCCCATTGCCGAGACCAATCGGCTGCTGGCCGCGCGTTATGGCAAGGATCGGTCCGTGCGTCTGGTCGACATCGGCCCTCGGATGCTGCAGCCGGACGGGACCTTGCCCGAGGCGCTGATGCCGGACGGCACCCATCCCAGTGAGACCGGGTATGCGATCTGGGCCACGGCGCTGCGCGAGGCGGGCATCACGGCAACGCCATAGGCCGTCCTGCGCTGCGGAGTCAGGGTAGCGGCGTCGAAGAGGGCGCTGCTGTCGCGCAGCAGGCTATCCGGTTGCACGGTTGCCGCGTCATGGCGTGAGCGGAATGAAGCGCCGGCCGCCGATCAATAGCGGGCTGCCATCGGCCGGCAACGCAAGCGCACGGCCACCAGCAGAACTTTCCGGACCCCAGAAACCAGAAGACCCCCGATCGCTCGGAGGTCTTTTTAAACTGGTGCCCAGAAGAGGACTCGAACCTCCACGAAGTTGCCCCCGCTAGCACCTGAAGCTAGTGCGTCTACCAATTCCGCCACCTGGGCAGGTGAGCCGCGAATTTTGCAGACTCCCGGCGGGCTTGTCAATGCCTGGTGGCAGGCAATTGCGACCGGCCAGGCGAGGCGTGCCGCCCATGGCGCGGCCGCAAGGGGTACCATGTAAGCAATGACAAAGAAAAACACCCCAGATTCCGATCGGCCCAGTCGCCGCAAGTCCACCAGCCCGGGCGAGTCCACCACCGCCGAAAAACAGAAGTTGCCGGGCTGGATGCCGGACTTCCTGGTCCGCGCCGCCGCCGGTGCGTCGACCAAGTCCGCCAACAAACGCGCTGCCGACAAGGCCGCCAACGCCTCGCCAGAGCTGCCGGTAGCGCCCGCGCTGCCCACGCCGCCGGCACCACGCGCACCGCATCCGCGCAAGAGCGGTCCGCCGGCGCCGCCGCCGGAACGCTTCCAGCAGGCGCCGACCGAAGCGCCCGCCCCGGCGGCGGAGTTCAAGGACCCGCATGCCGACCGCGAGGCACTGCGCTACGCCGAGCCGATCGCCAGCCGCGAGGCCATCCTGCAGTTGCTCGACGCCTGCGATGGCCCGCAGACCGCCGAGGAAATCGCCGAACAACTCAATCTCAGCGACCGCATCGACGCGCTGGGCAAGCGCCTTGCAGCGATGGTGCGCGAAGCGCAGCTGGTGCAGAACCGTCGCGGCGGCTACGCGCCGGTGCAGCAGACCAGCCTGATCGCCGGCGTGGTGATCGCCAATCCGGAAGGCTTCGGTTTCCTCAAGCCGGACGAGGGTGGCGACGACCTGTTCCTGCCGCCTTATGAAATGCGCAAGGTCATGCACGGCGATCGTGCGCTGGCCAACGTCACCGGCATCGACCGCCGCGGCCGTCGCGAAGGTGCGATCGCCCGCGTGCTCGAACGCCGCATGTCGCGCATGCTCGGACGCTTCTTCTACGAGCATGGCGTGGCCTATGTCGACCCGGACGACAAGCGCGTGCAACGCAACGTGCAGATCGCACCTGACGGTATCGGCGAGGCGCGCGAAGGGCAGTTGGTGGTGTGCGAACTGATCGCGCCGCCGGACGCGCGGCGCCCGGCGATCGGCAAGATCATCGCGGTGCTCGGTGACAAGCTCACCCCGTCGCTGGTGGTGGAGATGGCCATCCACGGCCATGAGCTGCCGCACGAATTTCCGCAGGAAGTGCTGGACGAGGCCGCGGCAGTGCCGTTGGTGGTCGAGCCGCAGATGATCGGCGGGCGCGTGGATCTGCGGCAGATGCCGCTGGTCACCATCGACGGCGAAGACGCCAAGGATTTCGACGACGCGGTGTATTGCGAGCCCAATGTCGACGGTTTCCGTCTGGTGGTGGCGATCGCCGACGTGTCCAACTATGTGCGTCCGGGCACGCCGCTGGACGATGAAGCACAGAAGCGTGCCACCTCGGTGTATTTCCCGGGGTTCGTGGTGCCGATGCTGCCGGAGACGCTGTCCAACGGCATCTGCTCGCTGATGCCCAAGGTCGACCGCATGTGCTTCGTCTGCGACATGCAGGTGGGGCGCGACGGCGAAGTCACCGGTTCGCGTTTCTACGAAGCAGTGATGAACTCGCATGCGCGCCTGACCTATAACCAGGTCTGGAAGGCGGTGGGCGAAGACGACGCCGACACCAAGGCCTTCATCGGCCCGTTGCTGCCGCAGGTGCAGCGCCTGCACCAGCTGTACAACGTGCTGTCCAAGGCGCGCACGCAGCGTGGCGCGATCGAGTTCGAAACCTCCGAAGTGCGCTTCGTGCTCGACAACACCGGCGAAGTCACCCAGGCCGGCATGCTGGTGCGCAACGATGCGCACAAGTTGATCGAAGAATGCATGATCGCCGCCAACGTCGAGGCCGCGCGTTACCTGCTGAGCATGCATGTGCCGGCGCCGTACCGCGTGCACGAGCGGCCGCCGGAGAGCAAGTACGAAGACCTGCTGGAGTTCCTCAAGGAATTCCAGCTGAGCCTGCCGGCATGGAGCAAGGTGCGCCCCGGCGACTACACCAAGTTGCTGAAGAAGGTGCGCGCGCGCCCCGACGCGGCGCTGCTGGAATCGGTACTGCTGCGCAGCCAGAGCCTGGCGGTGTATTCGCCGGACAACAACGGTCACTTCGGTCTGGCGCTGGAGGCGTATGCGCACTTCACCTCGCCGATCCGGCGTTACCCGGACTTGCTGGTGCACCGCGCGATCAAGCACGCCCTGACCGGCGCCAGCCCGGAAAAATACATCTATACCCCGCGTCAGATGGCGGCCTTGTCGCTGCAGTGTTCCGAGCGTGGTCGGCGTGCCGACGAAGCCGAACGCGAAGTCGACGAGCGGTATCGCGCCGCGTGGATGGAAAAGCATGTCGGCGGCCAGTTCGATGGCGTGATCAGCGGTGTGACCGGGTTCGGCCTGTTCGTGGAGTTGACCCAGTCCAAGGTCAACGGCCTGGTGCATGTCACCCAGCTGCCGCAGGACTATTACCAGTTCGATCCGATTCGCAAGACGCTCAGTGGCGAGCGCCGTGGCCGCACGTTCCGTCTGGGCGATCCGGTGCGGGTGCTGGTGCTGAAAGCCAGCATGGAGGAGCGCAAGATCGACTTCCGCCTGGCCGAGGATCGCGGCGATTCGCCCGAACCGCCGCCGCCGCCGAGTGCTCAGCCGGCCAAGCGCAAGAAGAAGCAGTACTAAGCGCGTCTTCAGGACCGCGAGCCGCCGTCCGGCGGCGGCCCGCGATGCGTGCGGACCGCCGGATATGAGCGGCAGGTCGTTGCGGGCAGACGCTCGCAACGCGCGCTGGGTGCCCACTTTCAAGGCTTGAGGCGACGATGGACGCAGCAATCGAGTACAGCGGTGGCTGCCAGTGCGGTGCCGTGCGTTTCCACGTGCGCGGCAGGCTGACGGACGCATCGATCTGCCATTGCCGCATGTGTCAAAAGGCCTTCGGTGCCTACTACGCGCCGTTGGTTTCGGTGCGCGGTGTCGAGTTCAGCTGGACACGCGGCGAGCCGAAGCGCTTCGCCTCTTCATCGATAATGTTGCGTGGCTTCTGCGCCGAATGTGGAACGCCGCTGACCTATGAAGCGCCCGACGGCCTGGCGATTGCTGCCGGTGCGTTCGATACGCCCGAGCAGCTGCCTCCGGCAATCCAGTACGGGGTGGAGCGCAAGCTGCCGTTCGTCGATGCATTGGCCGATCTACCGGCGCGCACCACCGAGGACGATGTCGCCGCATTGGCGTTTCTGGCCGATGTGGTGTCAAGGCAGCACCCGGATCACGATACCGCGCAGTGGCCAGTGTGAGTCCGCGCCCGCAGGCGTGAGTGCCTACCGCAGGGGCGCGCGACAGCGGGGTGCGTGCAGGTGCCGGCACCATCACAACGGCGCGAGCGCCATCTTCGATCCCCGCAATCGGCCGTACAGCGTGCTGAAGTTCTGGCCGTGGCCCAGGAGCACCGCGATCTCCTTGTCGCTAGCGCCGTCTGCGCTCCGGCCGTGACGTGGCAGGCCGCAGGCCCTACCATTCCCCTTTATCTCTTCGTATCCGGCGCAATGAGCAGCAAGCAGAATCAGTGGATCGTCGGCGTCAACGCCGTCGCCTCGTCCGTCGAGAACGACGCCGACAACGTGCGCGAGGTCTTGATCGAGGCCGGCAGCAAGAATCCGCGCCTGATCGAAATCGAAGAGCAGGCCCGCCGCAAGGGCATCGACGTGCGCCGGGTCAATACCCAGGCACTCGATGGCGTCGGTGGGCAGGTGCGCCACCAGGGCGTGGTCGCCCGCTATGCCGCAGCGCGGCTGTGGGCCGAAAACGAACTCGAAGCGCTGGTGACCGCCGCCGAGGGACGTGCCTTGCTGCTGATCCTCGATGGCGTGCAGGACCCGCACAATCTCGGTGCATGCCTGCGCAGCGCGGCCGCGGCCGGCGTCACTGCAGTGGTCATTCCCAAGGACAAGTCGGCCACGGTCAACGCGACCGTGCGCAAGACCTCGGCCGGTGCGGCCGACCGTATTCCGGTGGTCGCGGTGACCAATCTGGCGCGTTGCCTGCGCGATCTGCAGAAGCAGGGCGTGTGGCTGTATGGCCTGGCCGGTGAAGCCGAGGCGTCGCTGTACAGCGTGGACCTGCGCGGCAACGTCGGGCTGGTGCTCGGCGGCGAGGCCGACGGCCTGCGTCGTCTCACCCGCGAGCATTGCGATGGTCTGGTCAAGATCCCGATGCCGGGCGATATCGAAAGCCTCAACGTGTCAGTGGCCGCCGGTGTGACCCTGTTCGAAGCGGTACGCCAGCGCCTGGGCGCCTGAGGCGGCCACCGAAACGACTGCGCTCACCGCCAGGTGGGCGCGGGCGCGGCCGATGCCCCGACTCGGCACGCACCACCCGTGCACTGCGCTTGCTGCACGTCGTCCGCATCCAGCTGGCGGCTGTTCGCTCTGTGTCGCCAACCACTCTGCATCGCACGTGCGTGCCAATGGCGAGCGCAGGTCGATCGGCATGGCGAGATCGCGCGTGCGGCGCGGTTTGATCCGCGCACACATGCAGCAGCCGATCTGCGCAAACCATGGCGCCGGTGCGCTTGCCGCTGCAGTGCCAAGCGCGCAGGTGGCCCGCCGCGCATGACGTTAACCAAGGCGTGCGACGATTGACCGGCGCGCGCGCCCGTTTTTGCCTACCATATCGGCAGCGAACGGCGTGTTATGTCTGATGAGAGATGGGGCGGGGGCCTGGTCGACGGGCGAGAACGGATGCGATGCCAAGGCGTCGGCACGGGGAGACAAGCGGCCGCAGCGCTGGCTCGGTGCCATTGTCTGCATGCTGCTGGCGCTGTGCTCGCTCGCGGCACTGGCTGCACCGGCCGGCACGGCGCCACTGCGCGACTACGCGATCGACAGCTGGAGCTCGCGTAACGGCCTGCCGCACAACTCCTTGCGCGATATCGCCCAGACCCGCGACGGCTACCTGTGGTTCGCCACCTGGGAAGGCCTGGTGCGTTACAACGGCCTGGAATTCGGCATCATCGACCGCAGCACGCGTCCCGGCCTGCCCGACAACGGCGTCGGCGCCTTGTACGTCGACCACGACGGGGCGCTGTGGCTCAGCGATGCGCGCGGCAATCTGGTGCGTCACGGCAGCGACGGGCAGTGGCGGCACTGGCAGCGGCAGGGACCGTGGCCGCAGGCGCTGATCCATGCAATGACCATGGATGCGCGCGGTCGCATGTGGTTGCTGTTCGAGGGCCACGGGCTGGGCTGCCTGTGGCCGGATGGGCGCTTCGAGTATTTTCCGCCGCGCGATGGCGTGCCGCTGCAGAGCAGCTTTCCGCGCATGGCATTCGACGACCAAGGCCGGCTGCTGATCGGCACGCTGGACGGCCTGATCTATCGCGAACCGGACGGACGCATGCATCGCGCCCCGGCCGCGTTCGGCCTGCCACCCGGGCTGGCGTGGCCATACCGCGCGCCGGACGGCACGCTGTGGGTCGTCGCCGGCGAGCAGCTGTATCGGCTGCGGGGCGAGACTGCCGAGCTGGTACGGCGGGTGCCCGGGCAGGGCCATTTCACCGCGATGCTGCAGGACCACCATGGCGACCTGTGGCTGGGCAGCGAAAATCAGGGGCTGCTGCGCATCGGCAGTCATGGAGTGGAGCACCTGCCGGCTGGTCGCAGCCTGCCGACCGGGCGCATCGTCAGCCTGCGCGAGGATGCCGAAGGCAGCATCTGGGTCGGCGCCAACGGCGGGCTGTTTCGGCTGCGCGAGACGTTGTTCAGCAGTTACAGCCAACGCGATGGGCTGAGCGGCGACTACGCCCGCGCGGTGCTGGAAGACCGCGACGGCAGCCTGTGGATCGCCAGCACCGCCGGCCTGGATCGCATGCTGCCGGACGGGCGCATCGTGCCGGTGGCGGTGGCCACGCCATCCGGGCGCAAGCTTTCGGTGCTCAGCCTGGCGCTGGATCGGCACGGCGATCTGTGGGTGGGCACCTATGCCGATGGCGTCTTCGTGCTGCACGACGGACGCCTGCTGCGGCATTACGGCGACGCCGAGGGCATTCCCAGCGGGCATATCCGCGCCATCGTGATCGAAGAATCCGGCGTGGTGTGGCTGGCCACGCAGCGCGGCGTGGTGAAGCTGGTGAACGGCAAGCGGGTGCCCCTGGCGGTCGACGGCCTGCCCGATGGCGTGGTGACCGCGCTGGCCAGCATCGATGGCGCGCTGTGGATGGGCTCGGTCGACGGCGCGGCGGTACTGCGCGAGGGAAAATTGCAGCAATTGAATCTGGAAGCGCTGGGCGGCGCGCGGAGCGTGTTCGGTTTTCAGCGCATCGGTGACGCTGTCTGGATCTCGACCGATCGCGGCCTGTACCGGGTGCGCAACGGCAGGCTCGCACGCGTGGGGCTGGAGCAGGGCATGCCGGTCGATACGGTGTTCCAGCTGGTCGGCGACCGGTTCGGCAATGCCTGGATCAGCAGCAATCGCGGCGTGTTGCGCACGCAACTCACCCTGCTCGACGCGGTTGCCGATGGACGCGGCCGGCTGGTCATCGAACGCTATGGCGAGATCGACGGCATGGGCAACGCGCAGGCCAACGGTAGCTCCGGGCCAAGCATGATCGCGCGTGCCGATGGCTCGATCTGGGTGGTCACCGCCGGCGGCGTGAGTACGGTCGACCCGGCGCGCCTGCAGCGCTTTCGCGAGCGGCGCGCGCCGCCGGCGGTGATCGAAAGCGTGCAGCAGGACGCACGTCCGCTGACATGGCGGCAGCAGGCGCGCCTGCCGGGCGGGCATCGCCTGAACGTGTCCTACGTCGGCATGAGCTTCCTGCTGCCGGAGCGGATCGAATACCGCACGCGCCTGGAAGGCCTGGACAGCGACTGGACCGAGCGTGGCCGGCAACGCAGCGTGGAATTCATCGGTCTGCCGCCGGGGCGCTACCGTCTGCATGTGGCGGCCCGTCACCCGGGCGGTGCCTGGAGTCCGCACGAGGCGGTGTGGGCGTTCGAGGTGCTGCCGCTGTGGTGGCAGCGCCAGGACGTGCGTCTTGCCGCGGTACTGGGTGCGATTTTATTGCTGGCGCTGGTGTATCGGTTCCTGCTACGCCGCTATAAGAGCCACAACGCACGCCTGGCCGAACTGGTGCGCAAACGCACCGAAGATCTGCAACTGCAGGCGCAGCGTTTGCTGCAGGCCAACCAGGAAAAGAGCGAGCTGCTGACACGGCTGCGCATCAAGTCGGATGTGTTCGAGCGCCAGGCGCACGAGGACGCCCTGACCGGGCTGCCTAACCGCAGGCATTTCGACGAGGCGCTGGCGCGCGACATCAGCCGCGCACGCCGCAGCGGGCGGCCGTTGGTGCTGGCGATTCTGGATATCGATCATTTCAAGCGCATCAACGACCACTATTCGCACGCCAGTGGCGATGCGGTATTGCATGAAGTCGGTGTGCTGCTGACCGCCGCCGCGCGCGCGTCGGACCTGCCGGCGCGCCTGGGCGGCGAAGAGTTCGCCCTGCTGCTGGCCGACACGGCGCTGGAGGATGCACAGGCGCTGTGCCAGCGCATCCGCGCGCTGTTCCACGCGCGCCACGGCTGGGGCGGCGTGGAAGGCCTGCAGGTGACCTTCAGTGCCGGCGTGGCCCAGTTGCGCGACGACGACACCGGCTCATCGCTGATGCAGCGCGCCGATCAGGCGCTGTACCAGGCCAAGAGCGCGGGGCGCGATCGTATCGGTGTGGGATAGGTGCTGGGATTGGGGAATCGGGATTGGGGATTGGCAAGGGCAGTGTGTTGGTCTGCTTTAGAACCCACCGACTGGCTGTGCCATTGCGTGCGGCGCATCGTGGCTCAGCAGAAAGGACGCGTCAGGCAGCGTGCCTTTGCGAATCCCCAATGCCTAATCCCCAATCCCTGCTCAAACAGGCCCCGGCCAGGCATTGGCGATCGTGCAGAACAGTCGCGCGGTCTGCTCGGTGTCGTAGACCGCGCTATGCGCATCGGCGGCATTCCATTCCAGGCCCGCGGCTTGTGCCGCGCGCGCCAGCACGGTCTGCCCGTACGCCACGCCGGCCAGGGTCACGGTGTCGAACACGCTGAACGGATGGAACGGGTTGCGTTTGTGGCCCACGCGCGCAACCGCGGCGTTGAGGAAGTTCAGGTCGAAATGCGCGTTATGGCCGACCAGGATCGCGCGCTGGCAGCCGTATTTCTTCACTGCCGCACGCACCGGCGCGAACACATGGTCCAGCGCGTCCTTTTCCTGCTTGGCGAAGCGGAACGGGTGGTCGAGCACGATGCCGGTGATCTCCAGCGACTTCGGGTCGATCTCCAGTCCTGGCGCCGGCACCAGATGGGCACTGGCGGTGTCGCCGGGGAAGAACCGCCCGTCGGCATCCATTTCGATCGGCACGCAGGCAATTTCCAGCAGGGCGTGCTTGTTCCAGTCGAATCCTCCCGTTTCCACATCCACCACCACGGGCAGGTAGCCGCGGAAGCGCCGCGACATGGGCAGGAAGGAGGGGGCAGGTTGCAGGTCGACCGGTTCGTTCATCGGCATAGCCTAGCAGGTCGCACGGCCGGCTCGATCGTGGCAACTGGCGGCCTGCCCGCGTGTACTGAGCGGCGATCCGGCAAACAAAAGCCCGACCCGTGTTGCCACGGATCGGGCCTGGAAGCTGTGCTACACCGCTGGCGTCAGCGGGCGGCGACCACGCTTGCGATCAGTCCGGTGGCCACCGCAATCAGCACGTAGTTGTTGTCCACGCGGCGCCATTCGTGCCCGCGCTGCGGCGTGTTCAAGTGATGCTTGCGGTAGTCGGTCACCCGTATGCCGCGGTGGTCCGGTGCCAGGCGCTCGCCACGCCGATACGGCGGGCCGCGACGATCGTTGCGGTGGTCGTCGTTGTGCGCGCTGGGGCGGTGGTCACGCTTGTCATCGTGCCTGTCGTCGCGATGATCGTCGCGGCGGTCCGGGCCATGCGCGTCGTGGTGCTGCGCGCTGCGGTCGCGGTCGTCATGCTGTTGCGGCGTGGCGAACGCTGCGCCGGACGTGAGCAGCGATACAACCATGAGGGATCCGATGATGCGTTTCATCTGCCTACTCCTGCGTCACAGGAACAGCCTGTGCGAGCTCACCGTAGGCATTTGGAGCTGAATACGTAATGAAATAAGGCGTTGCGACCTGTGCCGGCAGATGCCGCCGGCACACGTTGACGATCAGATGACGCCGGTGGTGCTGGTGTCGTCGCGCTTCAGGCGCGGCGGCAGCGGCTGTTCGCCGTGGACCAGGAACCACACGTTCTCGGCGATGTTGGTGGCGTGGTCGCCGATGCGCTCCAGGTTCTTGGCCATGAACAGCAGGTGCGTACACGGAGTGATGTTGCGCGGGTCTTCCATCATGTAGGTCAGCAACTCGCGGAACAGCGCGGTGTATTGCGCATCCAGGCGTGCATCTTCGTCGCGCACGCGGATGGCCGCATCGGCATCCTTGTTGCGGTACGCCTGCACCGCTTCGCGCACGGCATCGGCGGCCATCTGGCCGAGCGCACGCAGGCCCACCGTCTGTGGCAGCGGCGGTGCGGAATTAAGCGCGATCGAGCGCTTGGCGACATTGGCCGCGTAATCGCCAATGCGTTCGATATCGGCCGGAATGCGCAGGCCGGCCAGGATCTCGCGCAGGTCGCGCGCCATCGGCCCACGCAACGCCAGCCGCATCACGTCGTGGCTGATCGCATGCTCCAGCGCATCGATCGCCTCGTCGTTGACCACGATGCGATGCGCGGCGTTGTCGTCGCGACGCTCCACCACATCCAGTGCGGCTTCCAGCTGCGCCACCGCCGTGTCGCCCATGCGCACGATCTCGGCGACAAGACGGTGCTGCTCCTCGTCGTAGCTTTTGACGATATGGTCGTTGAGGTGCTGGTTCATCGTGATCTCGATTCGTGGCGGTGGTGGATGTCCGCCGTACCCCTGGCGACATCGCAGATGATGCAAATGTCGTGCCGGGCAGTGCGGCGGAGCTGCGTCAATGCGGCGTTGCGATAGCCCGCCTTACATCAACCGAAACGGCCGGTGATGTAGTCCTCGGTCTGCTGCTTGGACGGCTGGGAGAAAATCGTTTCGGTGCGGTCATGCTCGATCAGGTCGCCCAGATACATGAAGGCGGTGTAGTCGGAGACACGCGCCGCTTGCTGCATGTTGTGGGTCACGATCACGATGGTGTATTCGCGCTTGAGCTCTTCCACCAGTTGCTCGATACGGCTGGTGGAAATCGGATCCAGCGCCGAGGTCGGTTCGTCCAGCAGCAACACGTCCGGGCGCAGCGCCACCGCACGTGCGATGCACAGCCGCTGCTGCTGGCCGCCGGACAGGCCCAGCGCGCTTTGCCCCAGCTTGTCCTTGACCTCGTCCCACAGCGCGCCCTGGCGCAGCGCCTGCTCGACCCGGTTCTGCATGTCGGCCTTGGACAGTTTTTCGTGGTGGCGGATGCCGTAGGCGACGTTTTCGAAGATCGTCATCGGAAACGGCACCGGCTTCTGGAACACCATGCCGACCTTGCTGCGCAGCCGGTTCATCGGGTACTTCGGCGACAGGATGTTTTCGTTGTCCAGCAGCACTTCGCCGCGCGCTTCCATCTTCGGATACAGCGCATAGATGCGGTTGAAGATGCGCAGCAGGGTGGACTTGCCGCAGCCCGACGGCCCGATCAGCGCGGTGACGCGCTTTTCCGGAATCTCGATGTTGATGCCCTTGAGCGCGTGGTACTTGTCGTAATAGAAGTCCAGATTGCGTGCGGCCACTTTCACCGGCGCCTGCGCGGCCGGTGCTCCCTTGGCGGCCGGAACGGCGATGCGATGCATCGGCATGGCGTTTTGGAGATCGTTCATGTCGGGTGTCCGGAGGGAGAGGTCAGTCATTGGAAATCTTGTTGCGCAATAGCAGCGCGCGCGCGCCCAGGCTCACCAGCAGCACGAACACGGTCAGCACCAGCGCGCCGGACCAGGCCAGGGTCTGCCAGGTCTCATAGGGGCTGCCGGCAAACTGATTCATGATCACCGGTACGCTGGCCATCGGCTGGAACACGTTGCTGTTCCAGTACTGATTGCCGAAGGCGGTGAACAGCAACGGCGCGGTCTCGCCGCTGATGCGGGCCAGGGCCAGCAGGATGCCGGTGAGGATGCCGGCCGAGGCGGCGCGATACAGCACCTGCACGGTGACCTTCCATTGCGGGATGCCCAGCGACAACGCCGCTTCGCGCATCTGCGCCGGCACCAGGCGCAGCATTTCGTCGGTGGTGCGCACCACCACCGGCAGCACGATGAAGGCCAGCGATAGCGCGCCGGCAAACGCGGAGAAGCGCCCGCCGGTCTGCATCACGTACAGCGTGTAGACGAACAACCCCAGCACGATCGACGGTGCCGACAACAAGATGTCGTTGACGAAGCGCACCACCAACCCGGCCTTGCGTGCATTGCCGTATTCGGCCAGCCAGGTGCCGGCGGCAATGCCCAGTGGCGTGCCGATCGCCAGCGCCAGGCCGCACATCACCGCACTGCCGAAGAAGGCATTGAGCAGGCCGCCTTCCTGCATCGGCGGCGGTGTCATCTTGGTAAACAGGTTGACGTCGATGCCCGGCACGCCCTTGGACAGCAAGGTCCACAGGATCCAGGCCAGGAAGAACAGGCCGAACACCGCGGTGACGCAGGACAGCAACAGTGCGATCGCGTTGGTCACGCGGCGGCGGTTGTACAACGATTGCGAGACCGAGGACATCAGTTGCCCTCCCGACGCGACAGCTGCATCAGCATGAAGCGCGCAATCGCCAGCACGATAAAGGTCACGATGAACAAGACAAAGCCCAGCAGCAGCAATGCCGAGCGATAGGTTTCGGTTGCCTCGCCGAAGTCATTGGCGATCAGCGCGGCGATGGTGGTGCCGGGCTCCAGCAGCGACGGCGACAGCCGCACCGTGTTGCCGACCACGAACGCCACTGCCATGGTTTCGCCCAGCGCACGGCCCAGGCCCAGGAACACGCCGCCGATCACCGCAGAGCGGGTATAGGGCAGCACGATGTCCCAGCTGACTTCCCACTTGGTCGACCCCAGCGCATACGCCGATTCCTTCAGGCGCGTCGGCACGGTCAGGAACACCTCGCGCATCACCGAGGAGATGAACGGAATCACCATGATCGCCAGCACGAAGCCTGCGGTCAGCAACCCGATTCCCAACGGCGGGCCCTGGAACAACGGGCCGATCAAGGGCAGCGTGCCCAGGTGATCGTTGAGCCAGGGCGTCACGTGCTCGGTCATCACCGGCACCAGCACGAACAGGCCCCACATGCCGTAGATGATCGACGGGATGCCGGCCAGCAATTCGATGGCGGTGCCGACCGGGCCGCGCAGCCAGCGCGGCGCCACCTCGGTGAGGAAGAACGCGATACCGAAACTCACCGGCACCGCAATCACCATCGCAATCAATGCGGTGACCAGGGTGCCGTAGATCGGCGCCAGCGCGCCGTATTTGTTTTCCACCGGATTCCAGTCGGCGGAATAGAAAAAGCTCAGGCCCTGCATCTGCAAGGCATGGCGCCCGCCCCACAGCATCGACAGCGCGGCGCTGCCGAGCGCCAACAGGACGAAGACGACCGTGGCGGCCAGCGCAAGCTTGAACAGGCGATCGGCACGTGCATCGCGCAGGTCGCGGCCGCGCGGGGCGGTCATCGCTTCGGGAATGGCGGTGGCATTCATTCGATTGGACTCGTCACCCGCGCACTGGCGGGAGCGTGAGACAGCAGGAACGGCGAGGCGCCCGCAAGCACCTCACCGCAGCGCAGCCCGCCCTCACAGCGGGTGCAGGGCATCACTTGAACTCGCTGGCCCAGTAGGCCTGGATCTGCTTGACCAGTTCCGGCGGCAGCGGCACGTAATGCAGTTCGCTGGCCTGAGCCTGGCCGTTGTCCAGCGCCCACTTGAAGAAGTCCAGCGTGGCCTTGCTGCGCGCCGCATCCTTGGGCTGCTTGTGCATCAGCATGAAGTTGGTCGCGGTGATCGGCCAGGCCTTCTCGCCCGGTGCGTTGGTGATCACCAGGTTGAAATCCTTGGCGTTGGCCCAGTCGGCGCTGGCGGCAGCGGCGGCGAAGCTTTCCGCATTCGGCTCCACCCACTGGCCGGCCGCATTCTGCAGCGAGGCGTAGGGCATCTTGTTCTGCAGGGCGTAGGCCAGTTCGACATAACCGATCGAACCCTTGATCTGCTGCACGTACGAGGCCACGCCTTCATTGCCCTTGCCGCCGACGCCACCCGGCCACTGCACCGAGGTGCCTTCGCCGACCTTGCTCTTCCACTCCGGGCTGACCTTGGACAGGTAGTTGGAGAAGTTGAAGGTGGTGCCCGAACCGTCGGAGCGATGCACCAGGTTGATCTTGGTCGCCGGCAGCGTCACGCCCGGATTGGCCGCGACGATCGCCGCGTCGTTCCACATCGTGACCTTGCCCAGGAAGATGTCGCCCAGCAGCGCGCCGGTCAGGCGCAGCTTGCCCGGTGCGATGCCTTCCAGGTTCACCACCGGCACCACGCCGCCGATCGCCGACGGGAACTGGCCCAGGCCGGCCTGCTGCAGTTCGGCGCTGTCCAGCGGCTTGTCGGTCGAACCGAAGTCCACCGTGCCGGCCTTGATCTGCGCAATACCGCCGCCGGAGCCGATCGACTGGTAGTTCACCTTGTTGCCGGTGGCGGCGTTGTAGTCGGCCGACCACTTGGAGACCAGCGGATAGATGAAGGATGCACCGGCGCCGGAGATCTCGGCGCTCTTGCTGTCGCCAGCGGTGGCACCTGCGGCGGTGGCACCCTTGGCGGTGTCGCCGGACTGCGCATCCTTGCCGGGCGAGCAGGCGGCCAGGGCGAGGGCGATGGTGAGGGACAGGGCGGTCAGGCTGGCCGACTGCAGTTTCATGGAAGCTCCGAGGCTGGGTTGGCCGGGGGACCCGGCAGACCACGCTATGAAATGATGTTTTTGTTACACGTGCATGACAGTGCCTTTTGGAGAAGGCATCACAAAAAAGACGCGACCCCGTGGGGGCCGCGTCCCGGTGCCGACGCCGGGGAGAGAGACGGCGTCGTTCCTGTCGCTGTGGCTGGCGTTACTTGGGCAGGTTCTTGGCCCAGTAGCCTTCGATCTGGGTCACCAGGCTGTCCGGCAGCGGCACGTAGTCCAGCTGCTTGGCCTGCGCATCGCCCTTGCTGTAGACCCAGCGGAAGAACTCCAGCGTGTTCTTGAGGCCGGCCGCGTTCTTGGGCTTCTTCTGCACTAGGATGAAGTTGGTGGCGGTGATCGGCCAGGCGTTGTCGCCGGAGGCATTGGTCATCACCAGGTAGAAGTCCTTGCTGTTGCCCCAGTCGGCGCTGTTGGCGGCGGCGGCAAAGGTCTCGTCGGACGGCTGCACGAACTTGCCGGCGGCGTTCTTCATCGCGGTGTAGGCCATCTTGTTCTGCAGCGCATACGACAGCTCGACGTAGCCGATGCCGCCCTTGATCTGCTTCACGTACGCAGCCACGCCCTCGTTGCCCTTGCCGCCGATGCCGGTCGGCCACTGCACCGCGGTGCCTTCGCCGACCTTGCCCTTCCAGTCCGGGTTGACCTTGGACAGGTAGTTGGTGAAGTTGAAGCTGGTGCCCGAACCGTCGGAGCGATGCACCACGGTGATCTTGCCGTCGGGCAGCTTGACGCCCGGGTTGAGCGCGGCGATCGCCGGGTCGTTCCAGGTGCTGACCTTGCCCAGGAAGATGTCGCCCAGGGTCTTGCCGTCCAGCTTCAGCGCGCCTGCCGCCACGCCGGGCACGTTGACCACCGGCACCACACCGCCGATCACCGACGGGAATTGCGCCAGGCCGGCCGCGGCCAGTTCTTCCGGCTTGAGCGGCGCATCGGACGAGCCGAAATCCACGCTGGCTGCCTTGATCTGGGCGATGCCGCCGCCCGAACCGATCGATTGGTAGTTGACCTGCTTCTTGGTGGCCGCGTTGTAGTCGGCCGACCACTTGGACATCACCGGATAGATGAACGACGCACCGGCGCCGGTGACATCGGCGGCCTGGGCGCACAAGGCCAGCGAGGCGGTGAGCACGCCGACGGCCAGACGGGTCTTCAGAGAGTGGATCACGGAACAGCTCCTGTAGCGAAGGGATGAGGACGTCCCGCGGTCGTGCCATTGCAGGGCAGGGGCATGACCGCGCGGTGTCCGGGAGATGACATGCAGATGACGGCGTTGCGGCGGGGCGCGTTGCCGGGTGGGATCAGGGTGATTGCCGCCGTGGCACGCTCACGGGAGCGCAGCACGGCAGCCGATCCAGCGCGCACTTACCAATAGAACTGCGCACGTGCCTCGATGATCGACGGGTTGTCGTCGACCAGGCCACGCGTGGCGCTGTTGTAGCGGGTGCTTTCCACCTTCGCGTAGTCGAGTGCGAACTTGAAGTTGGAGCGCCAGTACCAGTTGGCACCGATCGTCCACACATCCATCTTGCCGCCCAGCACGCCGTCCACGAACGGCGTGGTGCCGTTGGAGACCAGGTGGCCGTCGTTGAGGTCCAGGGTGTCGTAGCGCACCGCCAGCTGCCACATCCCCGAGGCCGGCGCGTTCGGCAGCGGGGTGGTCGGCACGCCGGCCTTGTAGCCCCAGGTCTCGCCGGTGATGTTCCAGACGCCGCTGACGTACCAGCCGTCACTCTTGTAATCGTTGGCGTTGTTGCCGATGCGCTTGGCGTTTTCCTGGAAGAACTCGCTCTGCAGCTTGAACGGGCCGGTGATCCACATTGCCTCGGCGCCGGCCACACCCACGCGGTCCACGTTGGTGATGGCGCCGCTGTCGATCAGGCGCACCGTGGTCAGGTCGGCGTCCGGGCGTGCGCGCAGGCGCAGGGTGTCGTCGTCGGTGTCATAACCCAGGTAGCTCAGACCGAAGTGCAGCACATTGCCGCTCTCGTTGATCGGCGCCCAGGTGCCGCGCGCGCCGTAGCCGCTGCCGTGTGCCTGGTTGCGGGTCAGTTCGCGGCCGAACGCACTGGCGGTGATGCTCCAGTCGTTGTCGCCCATGCCGTAGGCCACGCCCAGCCGGCGCGAGATGCCGTAGGTGTTGGTCACTGCGGCCTTGGAGACGAAGTCGTTGTTCTTGGTGCTGGACAGCTCTTCCAGGCTGTTGGGCTGCTTGAACTGGCCGACCTGCAGGTAGTTGTTGGCGTTGCCGGCGAACTTGTACTTGATGTTGTTGTCGAGGAAACGCCCGGTGCTGCGGATGGTGGTGCCGCGGATGGTGACTTCCTTCAGCACGCTGGGGTCGTAACCGGCCACCCATTCGAAATTGCCCGGGCCCTTGCCCTTGAGCACCAGCTCGGCACGGCGGATGCTGAATTCGGAATTGTCGCCATTGGCACCGATCGGGCCATTGAGGTCCTGCACATCGTTGTGGAACCAGTTGCCGTCGGCCTGGACCAGGCCTTCGAGCGACATCTCCGAGCCGCCGATCACGTCGATGGCGATTTCGGCGTGCGCGGCGGGTGCGGCCAGCGCCAGCAGCAGGGCGGAGCCAAGCAGGGTGGGAGAAAGTTTCATATGTGCCTTGCGACCTGAGAAAGTGAGCGCAGGCTATGGCGTGAAAGTTGCGTTAATGTGACACCTTCAGATCGCGTTGCAATCTGATTTTTGTCAACAAAGACAAAGATTTACGCGTGTTTGTTTTTTGTCAGTGTGTGTCATGAGTCTGAACAGGCCGCGTCGTATGACAGATGTGACAGTGGCGCAGTTCACCGTTTCAGCGAGCTCAAGCTTATTGCGACCTGAACCAACTAAGTGGAACTGCGGCGTATCAAGCGCTTTGTGCGTCGCACCACTTGCACAGGCGCGTTCTAAATTGTTAGTTTCGAGGCCATGTTTCCTCGATTCCTCCAGTTGCTGTTGGTCTGCCTGCTCGCGCTCACTGCGTGGTCGGCGGCCGATGCGCACAGCCGCATCCACGATGCGCTTGTGGGCGACGGCGTGGCGGTAATGGCGGACGCTGGCGAAGAACGTGATGCAGCCGATGATCTGCAGGGCGACGGGGACGCACAGACCCAGGTCGATACCCATTCTGCAGACGATATCCCCTTGCTCTCCCAGGCATGGCCGGTGGTCGCACGTTATTTCCCCTCTTGGTACGCGCATTACGCGCCGGCAACTCAAAAACGCGACCTGATCCCGCAACTGCGTCCTCCCAACGCAGTGCGCGCCTGATCCTCCGTTAGTCGCGTCAACCGGTGCAGCGCACCGGATTCATTTGACTTGTTCGTCTTTGCACTTCGCGGTTCGCGCCGCGGAGAGCCATCCGTTGCCTAGAGGTATCTCCCATGGAAAGTTTGCTAGAAGGTTTTCGTCATTTCCGTAAGGAAGTGTATCCGCGCCAGAGTGCGCGCTTTCAGGAACTGGCCGGTGGCCAGAGTCCGCATACGTTGTTCATCACCTGCGCCGATTCGCGTGTCATGCCGGAGCTGATCTTCTCCGCACAGCCGGGCGAACTGTTCGTCTATCGCAATATCGGTAATGTGGTGCCGCCTTACTCCCAGCACGTCAGCGGCGTGGTTGCGGCGATCGAATACGCCATCGCCGTACTGGGCGTGCGGCACATCGTGATCTGCGGTCATACCGACTGTGGCGCAATGAAGGCGGTGCTCAAGCCGGAATCGCTGGAAGACGTGCCGTCCGTGGCGGCCTGGCTCAAGCACACCGATGCAGCGCGTCACGTCACTGCCCATCACGGACACGATCCGCACAGCCAGGAAGCGCTGAGCTGCATGACCGAAGAGAACGTGGTCTCGCAGCTGGACCATCTGCGTACGCAGCCGGTGGTCGCCGCGCGTCTGGCGGCCGGCACCTTGCGCATCCATGGCTGGATCTATGACATCGCCCATGGCGAGATCCGCGCCTTCGATGCCGAGAAGGGTGGCTTCCGTCCGTTGTTGGCGGACAACACCCCCGAAGCCACCCCACGTCCGCGACTGCAGCAAGTCGTGCGCGCTGAACTCGCCTGACGGAGCACATCATGAACACATCAGGTATCGGCGGATATTTCCGCCAGGGACTGTTCGGACGTGATTTGTTGTCGTCTGTCGTGGTCTTCCTCGTCGCGCTCCCGTTGTGTATGGGCATTGCGATCGCTTCCGGCATGCCGCCGGCCGCAGGTCTGATCACCGGCATCATCGGTGGGCTGGTCGTCGGCTTCCTGGCGGGCTCTCCTCTGCAGGTGAGCGGACCGGCCGCCGGCCTGGCTGTGTTGGTGTTCGAGCTGGTTCGCGAGCATGGCGTTGCCGCCCTCGGTCCGGTGATTCTGCTGGCCGGTGCGATTCAGTTGATTGCCGGCCTGTGCCGCGCAGGCGTGTGGTTCCGGATGACGTCGCCGGCCGTGGTGGCCGGCATGTTGTCGGGTATCGGCATCCTGATCGTGGCCTCGCAGGCACACGTGCTGATGGACGCCGCTCCCAAGGCGCGCGGCCTGGAGAACTTCGCTGCATTGCCGGCCGTAGTGTGGCAGGCGATCACCGAGGGGACCGGCCGTACCGCGTTGTTCGTGGGTCTGGCCACCATCGGCATCATCCTGGCATGGGACAAGCTGCGCCCGCAGCGTCTGCGCTTTTTGCCGGGTGCGTTGATCGCGGTGGTGGTGGTCACGGCGACGGTGCAGTTGCAGGGCCTGAACGTCAACAAGGTCGACGTGCCGACCAATCTGTTCTCGGCGATCAGCATCCCCAGCGTCGCGGACATCTTCGGCGTGTTCAATGCGACCTTGCTGGTGTCGGCGGTGACCTTTGCCTTCATCGCCAGCGCAGAGACCTTGCTGTCGGCGGCGGCGGTGGATCGCATGCATCAGGGCGCGCGTACGCAGTACGACCGTGAGCTGGCGGCGCAGGGCGTGGGCAATATGCTGTGCGGCTTCCTGGGCGCATTGCCGATGACCGGCGTGATCGTGCGTAGCGCGGCCAATGTGCAGGCCGGTGCGGCCACGCGCATGTCCACGGTGCTGCATGGCGGCTGGTTGCTGGTGTTCGCAATGCTGCTGCCGTGGCTGTTGCGGATGACGCCGGTGGCGTGTCTGGCCGGCATCCTGGTCTACACGGGCGTGAAGATGATCAAGATCGGGCAGGTCAAGGAGCTGGCGACCTATGGCCGTGGCACCGCGGCGATCTACCTGGCGACCACCTTCGCGATCGTGGCGACCGACCTGCTGACCGGCGTGCTGATCGGCTTCGGCCTGTCGTTGTTCCGTCTGGCCCTGCATTCTTCGCGCCTGAAGGTGGACGTGCGTGAGCACGAGCACAAGAAGGACGAGATGCATCTGACCCTGCAGGGCTCGGCGACGTTCCTGAAGGTGCCGGCGATGGCGCGTACGCTGGAAAGCGTGCCGCCGAACACCGCATTGCACCTGGACGTGGCCAAGCTGCATCACGTCGACCACGCCTGCATCGAGTTGCTGCGCGACTGGAGCCGGAATGCGGCCTCGCGCGGCTGCGAGCTGGTGGTGGACTGGAACGAGCTGGATCGACGCGTGGAAGGTCAGCCGACGGTGGAAAGCGCGCTGGTCGAACAGCGCGTGGAGCAAGCCAAGGCGGCGTAGACCTGCTGCAGACGCCCGGCGCTCGCGCCGGGTGACATCTATCGTGACCGGGTGATGCATGGCGCCGCAAGACGCATCATCCCGGTCGCGATTTTTTTTTGGGCGGGGATTGGGGATTGGGGAGTCGGGATTTGGGATTCGTAAAAGCGCACGCTGGCCTTGCCGGCGTGATTGCTTGGCCGTCGGTTTGCGGATTGGTTGGTTGTTGAGACGCGCGTTAGCCTTTTGCTGTTATCGGCCTTTCGGCGGGTGCGGGGGTCTTGTCGCGGTAGCGGCATAGGTCGTGGATCACGCAACCTGGGCAATCGGGTTTGCGTGCCTTGCAGACGTAGCGGCCATGCAGGATGAGCCAGTGGTGTGCGTCGTGCAGGAATTCGGCCGGAATGACCTTGATCAGCTTGTCCTCGACCACGCGCACGTCCTTGCCCGGTGCAAGACCGGTGCGGTTGGCGACGCGGAAGATATGCGTATCCACCGCCATGGTGGGCTCGCCGAACGCGGTGTTGAGCACGACGTTGGCGGTCTTGCGGCCGACGCCGGGTAAGGCCTCCAGTGCAGCGCGATCGTGCGGCACCTCGCCGCCGTATTGCTCCAGCAGGATCCTGCAGGTGGCAATGGCGTTCTTGGCCTTGGCGTTGAACAGGCCAATCGTGGCGATGTAGCGCTTCAGGCCTTCTTCGCCCAGATCGAGAATGTCGCGCGGGGTATTGGCCACCGGGTACAGCTTGCGGGTGGCCTTGTTGACGCCGACATCGGTGGCTTGTGCCGACAGCAGCACCGCGATCAGCAACTCGAACGGCGTGGTGTATTCCAGCTCGGTGGTCGGGTGCGGATTGAGCTCGCGCAGGCGCGCGAACATCTCCTGTATTTCGGGCTTGCGCATGTTGCTGCCGCGCCGTGCCGGCGCGGTGACGTGGATCGCGTTCATGGCTGTGCTCCACCAGCGGCCTTGGCCTTGGCGCGCGCCAGGATGGCCGCAGCCAGCGGCGGTAATGCGGCGGCCGCCGGTTGGCTGGGCGCCGCTGCCGGCGTTCGGCGTGCATCGCGTTCGGCAGCGCGACGTTGCAGGCGCGCGGCGCGTGCACGGTAGCGGTCGCGTGCTGCCCAGGCATCGCGTAGCCGTTGTTGTGCGGCCAGCAGCACCGCGCTCAGTTGCGGGCAGGCCGGATCCAGCAGGTCGTCGCGTGGATCGGGCCGGTACTCCATCAGGCCCAGTGCCAAGGCACGATCGAGATCGTCGGCGTGGACGCAGTCGAACAGCTGCTGGGCCAGTGGACGTGGTGCCGATGTGGGGTCGAACGTCATGGCAGGCCGATCAGCGGTTGAGAAAGTGTGCGGGGCGTTTTTCGAGAAAGGCGCCGGTGCCTTCGCGCATGTCGTCGCTGGCGAACAACAGTGCAAATTGCGCGGTTTCCAGCTGCAGGCCTTCTTCGATGGCGCATTCGCCACCGAACACCACCGCATCCAGGATGCCGCGCAGCGCGAGCGGTGCGGCGGCGGCCAGGCGTTGTGCCAGGGCGAGGGTTTCGTCCTGCAATGCCTCCGGCTCGACTACGCGATTGACCAGACCCAACTGGAACGCGCGCGCAGCATCGATCGGCAGGCCGAGCAGGCACAGTTCCAGCGCTGCCGCTCGCCCGGTCAGACGCAACAGCCGTTGCGTGCCGCCGAAGCCGGGGATCAGGCCAAGATTGATTTCCGGCTGCCCAAGACGCGCGCTGGATGCGGCGATGCGCAGATGACAGGCCATCGCCAGCTCCAGCCCGCCGCCGAGTGCAAAGCCATTGACCATGGCGATCACCGGCTTGGGCATGCGCTCGATCCGGCGCATCAGCTGCTGGCCGAGCAGCGAGAACTCGCGGCCCTGCATCGCCGACAGATCGCGCATTTCGGCGATGTCCGCGCCGGCGACAAACGCCTTGGGGCCGGCACCGGTCAGTATCACCACGCGGATGTCGTCCGCGCTCGCTGCCTCGGCGAAGGCGTGATCCAGCGCCTGCAGCGTTTCCTGGTTCAAGGCGTTCAGTTTGTCCGGTCGATTGACCGTGATCGTCCGTACACTGGCGTGGTCGGCGATCAGAATGACGTGATTGGACATGGAAATCCTTACGAACGTAAAAAATTAGTAAATGCGGAACTTCCGAAAGCCTTGCTGGTCATAGCTTTCGTGATAAGTAGCGGTTCGCTATCGCGGCCGCTATCCTAGCGCGTCATCTCAGGCGGCAGACCCGTCCTGTGCCACCACCCTGGAGAATTGTTTGATGAAGTTGCGTTCTATCGCGGTCGCTGTGGCGGCCCTGGCCCTGACGGGCAATGCACTGGCCCAGGACACGACGTCCGAGAAGGGCAAGTTGAGCTACTACTTCGGCTATGACTACGGCAACAACCTTGCCGAGCTCACCGGCCGCGGCGAGCAGCTCGACATCAACTCGGTGGTAAAGGGTCTGCAGGACGCCTATGCCAAGAAGCAGCCGGCGATCACCGCCGACCAGCTGAAGCCGGCTGTCGAAGCGTTCCAGAAGCGTGAGCAAGGCCGTGCCCAGCAGGCCAAGGCCGAATACGACAAGGCCGCTGCTGCCAACAAGACCAAGAGCGACCAGTTCCTGGCCAAGAACAAGGGCACCGCTGGCGTGCAGACGCTGCCGAGCGGCGTGCAGTACCGCGTGATCGAAGCCGGCAAGGGCGCCAAGCCGACCCAGGCCAGCACCGTGCAGCTGGAAGTGGCCGGTCCGTTCCCGTTCGGCGACCGCGAGAAGGCCCGTCCGGCGCAGCAGATCCCGGCCATCAAGGTCAGCGAAGTCGAAATGCAGGCCATGCGCGACACGCTGCTGCAGATGCCGGCCGGCTCGAAGTGGGAAGTGACCCTGCCGCCGGAGAAGGCCTACGGTGCCGACCCGCGTACCCCGTTCCCGCCGAACGTGGCCGTGCAGTTCGAGATCAAGCTGGTCAGCGTCAAGTAATTGCGTTTGCTGTTGCTGTGACAACGCCGGCCACCAGGCCGGCGTTGTCGTTTGGGTCCACCGGATGCGCGACAGGATGGACGGCCGGCGTGAGGATGCGGTGCGGTGGGAGCCAGCGATGAGCGACACGGATTCGAACCGCAGTGGCCTGCCCAGCCCGTGTATCGGTGTATGTTCGTTGGACGCGCAGGCGCACTGTGTCGGCTGCCTGCGCAGCCTGGATGAAATTGCACGCTGGATGAGCATGAGCGACGGCGAACGTCAGGAGTATCTGCACACGGTTCTGCCCGCGCGCGCGTTGGCCGCGCGGCTGCCCGAATGCGCGCAGCTGCAGCGTGCGCTGTATGCGCTGGACACCGCGCCCGACGGGCCGGGCTGGAATCATGCCGAATTGATCGACCTGACCGAAGGCGGCGCGTCTGCCGAGGCCGCAGTGCTTTGCGGTCTGGTGCCGCGCGCGCAGGGCACCATGGTGCTGCTGACCCGGCGCACCGACAGCCTGCGTCACCATGCCGGACAGGTCAGTTTTCCCGGTGGCCGGGTCGAGCCGTCGGATGCGGATGCGGCCGCTGCGGCCTTGCGCGAGAGCTGCGAGGAAATCGCGCTCGGCGCCGGCCAGGTGCATGCGCTGGGATATCTGGATCCGTTTCTGACCGTGAGCGGGTTTCGCGTCATCCCGGTGGTGGCGGTGATCGACCCGGCGTTCGTGGCGGTGCCGCAGCCGGATGAAGTGGCCGAGGTGTTTGAGGTGCCGTTGGCCTATCTGATGGACCCGGACAATCTGCGCAGCGTGGAGCTGGAGTTTCGCGGCAGGCCACGCCGCGTGCTGGAATACGACTGGCCGGGCCACCGCATCTGGGGCGCCACCGCGGCCATTCTCCTCAATCTTCGTCGTCGTCTGGAGCAGGTTGCATGAGTGCGGAACTCCACTGGACCACGCTGGTCGACAGCGCCACGCTGGCCGCGGCGTTGCCGCATCCGCAGTTGCGACTGCTGGACGCGCGCGCTGCGCCACCGACTGCGCCGGACCCGGATGCAGCGCGCAAGGCCTATGCACAGGGGCATCTGCCAGGCGCGTACTACGCCGATCTCGACGAGGATCTGGCCGATCTGTCGCAGCCTGCGCAAGGGCGGCATCCGCTCCCGCAAAGCGCGGCATTCGCCAGGCGGCTGGGCGAGTGGGGGATCGACCCGGACAGCCAGGTGGTGATCTACGACGCCGCCGACGGCAGCATGGCCGCGGCGCGGGCATGGTGGATGCTGCGGTTGCTGGGGCATCGCCGCGTGGCGGTGCTCGATGGCGGGCTGGCCGCCTGGCGCGCGGCGGGGTTGCCGGAAAGCACCGAGCCGCCTGCACTGCACGATGGCGCGGCATACCCGGGCAGCTTCGATGACGATGCCGTGGTCGAGGCCGGGCAGATCCTGGCGCGGCTGGATCAGGCGCCGGGCTGGTTGCTGGATGCACGCGCCGCCGAGCGGTTTCGCGGCGAGGTGGAGCCGGTCGATCCGGTGGCCGGGCATGTGCCCGGTGCGGTGAGTCGTCCGCTGGGTGTGAGCCTGCGCGATGGGCGTTTCAAGCCGGCCGAGGAACTACGCAGCGAGTTGTCTGCGCTGCTGGGCGCGTATCGCCCCGAGCAGGCAGTGGTGATGTGCGGTTCGGGCGTGACCGCCTGCCATCTGCTGCTGGCGCTGGAAGTGGCCGGCTTGTCGGGCGCGCGCGTTTACGCCGGCTCCTGGAGCGGTTGGTTGCAGGATGCGACACGCCCGGTCGCGACCGGCCCCTGATTGCAGGCACAATGGCGGCAGGAACGGTGACCTGTGGGGACGCAGGTTCGCTGCGCGGAGCGCAGTTTCTCGCAGTGCTGGGTGACTCATGCGGTTGCAGTTGCAGGTCGGCGCGCTGTGCGTCGCGATGCTGTCGATGGCGGCCTGTTCGGCGGGATCGACCGCCGACGCCAACGGTGCGCGCATCGCCGGTCGTGGACAGAGCGACCGCCATGCGGTGTATCAGGTCGAACTCGAACGTGCACGCGCCGAGCGCTTGCAGCGCTTGCGCGCGCCCGACGGTTGGCTGAGCTACACCGGCTCCGGGCGTGTGCGCGCAGGCCGTTACCAGGTGGGCAGCGATCCGCGCAGCGATCTGGTATTGCCGGCCGGTCCTGCGCAGCTGGGGCAGCTGACGCTGGATGGCGACGGCCGCGTGCACTTCGACGCCGCCGCACATGTACCGGTGTACTTGAACGGGGAGCGCGTCGATCGCGTCCGCCTGGAGCCGGAGCGCGCAGGGCAGCGGGGCGATCGCCTCGATGTGGAAGGGCGGCAGTTCTATCTGGTGCAGACCGGCAGCTTGTTCGGCTGGCGTTTCCGCGACCCGGCAGCGCCGCTGCTGAGCCATTTCGCCGGGCTGGAATATTTTCCGACCGATCCGCACTGGCGCATCCAGGCGCGCTGGCAGGCGTATCCCACCCCGCGCACGACCACGCTGCTGACGTCGATCGGCACGCCGCTTACCGTCGAGATACCGGGCGAGGCGGTGTTCTCGCGCAATGGCCAGGAGTACCGCTTGCAGCCGATCGTCAGCGACGACGGGGAGGGCCTGTTCTTCCTGTTCGCCGATCGCACCAGCGGCAAGGAAAGTTATGGCGGCGCGCGTTATCTCTACACCGCGCCGCCACACGATGGCCGGCTCGTGCTCGACTTCAATCTGGCCGAAAATCCGCCCTGCGCGTTGACGCCGCATGTGGTCTGCCCGATCGCATCGCCGGAAAATCGCCTGGATCTTGCGGTGAATGCGGGCGAGAAGACCTACCGCGCAGCCGAGCGTTGAGCGCTGTACCAGCGAAGGCAGAATGCTGTTTCGATGGGGGCACCGCTGCTAGCGCGGTGCATGCGACCAGCTGACCGCCGCTTCGATCTGCGGCCACGGAAACAGCGGGCCGGGATCGAGCTTGCGCTGGATCTTGCGCGACGGGTCGTCGCTGGCCGCTTCCTGGGTGGTGTCCAGTGCCTGGTGGCCGGCAATCCGGCGTACCGACGGCAACTGTTGTTGCAGCCATTGCAGCAGCGTGATCAGCGCGTTGATCTGCACCTGCGGGTACGGTTCGTTCATGCACTGATGGCGCGAGTCCAGCCAGTGCGGATAACGGCCGCTGTTGACCAGTTCGATGCCCAGCGTATGCGGGTTGTGGCCGCGCACGTGGTGGGCGACGCGCTCCAGCGCAACGTATTGCTGGATGCTGCCGTTGCGGTCGATGTAGTAATGCCCGCTGTTGCCGGTGCCGCTGTCGTAGAGCACGCGTTCGCCGTATTCGCGCGCCATCGCCATGTCGGGCAATTCGGTGCAATGGATGACCACCATGTCGATCTGCGTGAGCGCGCGTCGCGCCAGCCGCGATTCGTAGGACAACGGCGCATAGGTGATCGGTGGCGACGGCAGGACGGCATCGGACATGGGGCGGATGCTAGCATTCGACGATGGCTTTGAATCCCGACAGCCCTTTGGGCAAATTGATGGCAACCCTGCCGCAGACCGGCCAGGTGACCTGGATCGGCGTGCGCCCGGCGCGCGACGTGGACATGATCGAGGTGGACGCGGCGCAGGCCACCACCGGCATCGGCCTGGTCGGCGACCGCTACAAGGGCGGCAGCGGCAAGCGCGGCGTGACCCTGATCCAGGCCGAGCATCTGCCAGTGATCGCAGCGCTGGCCGGTTATACAGCAATTGCGCCGGCCACCTTGCGCCGTAACCTGGTGGTGTCCGGCATCCCGCTGATCGCCTTGAAGGGGCGGCGCTTCCGCATCGGCGATGTCGAGCTGGAAGGCACCGACCCCTGCGATCCGTGCTCGCGCATGGAAGACGCACTTGGCGCGGGTGGCTATAACGCCATGCGCGGCCATGGCGGCTTGTGCGCGCGCATCCTGCGTGGCGGCGTGCTGCGCATCGGCGATACGGTGCAGGCGCTATGAGCCGCGGTCACTGCATCCTGTCGCACGGCTTCGAAAGCGGCCCAGATGCGCTGAAGGTCACCGCCCTGGCCGATGTCGCCGGGCAGCTGGGCTGGACCCACGAGCGCCCGGACTACACCGATCTGGACGCACGCCGCGAGGTCAGTTCGCTTGGCGACGTGCAGGGCCGGCTGCAACGCCTGCTGGAGATCGCGCGGGCGGCGGCCGACAAGGGCCCGCTGGTGCTGGTCGGCTCCAGCCTGGGCTCGTACATCGCCGCGCAGGTGTCGTTGCAGGTGCCCACGCGCGGGCTGTTCCTGATGGTGCCGCCGACCCGGATGGGGCCGTTGCCGGCACTGGATGCGGCGCGCGTGCCGATTTCCATCGTGCATGCCTGGCGCGATGAATTGATTCCGGCCGGCGAGGTGATCGCCTGGGCGCAGGCGCGGCATGCGCGCTTGCTGCTGGTCGACGACGAACACCGGCTGGCGTCGCATGTGGATGCGTCGGCGCGTGCCTTCGCCGAACTGTTGCAGAGCCTGTGATGCGCAATGGTCTGAAGACGAGCGGGCTGCGGGGCCTGCGATGAACGTGCTGATTCGCGAAGCCAGCGATGGCGATGCTGCGGCGATCGAACTGCTGACGATGGTCGCGTTCATGCGCGACGAACATAGCCGCCACGACGAGCAGCACGTGATCGCCGCCTTGCGCAACGACGGCGCGCTGGCGCTGTCGCTGGTGGCCGACCACGACGGGTATGTGGTCGGGCACCTGGCGGTATCGCCGGTGTCGCTGTCGGACGATTCGCCTGGCTGGTATGCGTTGGGGCCGCTGGCGATCGGGCCGGGGCATCAGCGCCAGGGACTGGGCACGCGCCTGGTGCAGGCGGCGCTGGGCAGCTTGCGCGAGCGTGGCGCCGCCGGTTGCCTGGCATTGGGCGAACCGGCGTTTTTCCGGCGTCTGGGCTTTGCGGTGGAACCGGGGCTGGTGTTGCCCGGCGTGCCGGCGTCCGAGCTGCAGGCGCTGGCGTTCGGCGACCGTCTGCTGCCGCTGGCCGATGTCGCCTATCACCCGGCTTTCGGGCTGGGTTGAGTCCAGCTGCTGGCGACCGCTTGGCGTGATCCACGCCAGGCACTGGGTCGGCAGGGGACGGTTTTCGCGGGATTGAGGACGCAGGGACGCCGGATCCCGGCAATTGCGTACCGGCGAGCGCTCGCCGCGGTTTCCGGGGGCGCCTGGAGGTCGGCGAGGTGCTGGCCTGCAGGAGCGTGAACCGTCATGAACGCCGGTGCTCGCCATGCTGGGCTTGACCGCGGCCACGCCTGCGATTTGGCCTGGCTCGCAGGCTGACCTACACTTTGCCGCATTGCCCACTGTCTGAGGATTGGTCCAATGCGCCATTGATGCCGCCGTCGTGATGACGGCCTTACCCGCTGCCGGTCCGGCTGGATCGGTGCGTGTGCTGGCATGCAATGGAGACCCGTATGACCTGTCCGTCGCTGACGCTGGAAAGCGTTGCGTATGTGCTGCCCGATGGCAGCCCGCTATTTTCCGATCTGTCCATCCACATCGACCAACGCGCCACCGGCCTGGTCGGGCGCAATGGCGTGGGCAAGAGCGTGCTTGCGCGCCTGCTGGCCGGCGAGGTGCTGCCCAGCGCAGGGCGTTACGTGCGCAACGGCAGCGTGCATTACCTGCCGCAGCGCGTGCGCGTGGCGCCGGGGCAGAGCATTGCCGAACTGGCCGGTGTCGCGCCGCTGCTGGATGCGCTGGACCGTATCGCCGCCGGCAGCGTTGCGCCCGCCGATTTTGAACTGGTCGGCGAGCGCTGGACCGCCCATGCGCAATTTGCCGCAGAACTCGAACGACAAGGTCTGGGTGGGCGCGATCCGCGTGCACCGGCCGCGCAGCTCAGCGGCGGCGAAGCGACGCGCGTGGCACTGGCCGGTGCGTTTCTGACCCGGCCGGACCTGTTGATTCTGGACGAGCCCAGCAATCACCTGGATGGCCCGCAACGGCAGCGGCTGATGGATCAGTTACTGGCGTGGAGCGGTGGCTTGCTGGTGATCAGCCACGACCGCGACCTGCTCGATGCGATGCAGCGCATCGTTGAATTGTCCGCGCAGGGGCTGCGCAGCTACGGCGGCAATTACACGTTCTATGCGCAGCAGCGCGCCATCGAACAGCAGGCCGCCAGCGAATTGCTGGCCCAGCGCAAACAGGCGCGTTCACGCGGTGAGCAGGCGCTGCGCGAACAGCAGCAGCGTCAACAGCAACGCCAGGCACGCGGCGCGCGTGCCGCAGGGCAGGCCAACCAGGCCGCGATCCTGCTCGGCGCGCAGAAGCAGCGCAGCGAGCTCAGCGCGGGGCGGCTGCAACAGCAACGCCAGGCCGAACAGGCGCGGCTGAGCGAGGCGGTGGTGCAGGCCGCAGCGCTGGTGCAGGACGACCCCACGATCGCGCTCCTGGCGCCGACATCGCCCGCCGGTGCATCGCGGCAGCTGGCCACGCTGCAGCAGGTGGAGCTGGCCGACGGACGGCTGGGCGGGCGGCGGGTGGACCTGCTGCTACATGGGCAGCCGCGGATCGGCCTGGTCGGCCCTAATGGCAGCGGCAAGTCGTCGTTGCTGCAGCTGCTGGCCGGGCGCCTGCAACCCAGCGCGGGGCGTTGCCAGGTGCATGTGCCGGTGGCGTACCTGGATCAGCACCTGGGGCTGCTGGATCCGGCGCGCTCGGCCGCTGCGCAGCTGCAGGATGCAGCTCCGGACGCGCCAGCCCACGCGCAGCGGCTGCGCCTGGCGCTGCTGGGGCTGGACCAGCAGCGTGCCGACCTGCCCACCGGCCAGCTCAGCGGCGGCCAACGGCTCAAGGCGGCGCTGGCATGTGCGCTGTACCGGGCGCAGCCGGCGCAACTGCTGTTGCTGGACGAGCCGACCAACCACCTGGACCTGGCCGCGGTGGAAGCGATCGAGGCGCTGCTGCGCAGCTACCAGGGGGCGCTGATCGTCGCCTCGCACGATGCCGCCTTCCTGCAGCGGCTGGGCCTGCAGCAGCGCCTGGAGACTGCGCAGCCGCAGTGGCGGCTGGCGCCGTGGTGAACCGCGCGGCGGGCGATCCGGCCGGCGGGCTGGTAAAGCCGGCTCCGATGGCCGACCATTTGCGCCCCGCCCGCGGCGGCCACGGCTTTGCCCACCCGGGCGCCGGCCCAGCGTCCTGCTCCCACGCTCGCCCCCACGGCCAGCGTCTCCATCGATACCTGCCTACGTGAAATTCTTCGCATCCTGTGCCAAGGGCCTGGAATACCTGCTTGCCGACGAGCTGCTGTCGCTCGGGGCCAGCAAGGCCACCGCCACCATCTCCGGCGTCAACGTCGAAGGCGACCTGCGCGACGCGCAGCGCGCCGTGCTGTGGTCGCGCCTGGCCAGCCGCGTGTTGTGGCCGCTGAGCGAATTCGATTGCCCGGACGAGGACGCGCTGTATGCCGGGGTGGCCGAATTGCCGTGGGACGAGCACCTGTCCGTCGGCCACACGCTGTCGGTGGACGCGCATGTCTCCGGTACCGCGATCACGCACGCCCGTTACGCGGCGCAGCGGATCAAGGACGCGGTGGTCGACACCATGCGTCGGCAGGGCCTGGAACGTCCGTCGGTGGACGTGGACAGCCCGGATCTGCGGTTGAACCTGTCGCTGCGCAAGGGCCGCGCCACCATTTCGGTGGATCTGGGCGGCGGCCCGCTGCACCGGCGCGGTTGGCGCATGGCGCAGAACGATGCGCCGCTCAAGGAGAATCTGGCTGCGGCGGTGTTGCTGCGCGCCGGTTGGCCGCGCGCCTACGCCGATGGCGGCGGCCTGCTGGATCCGATGTGCGGCAGCGGCACCCTGCTGATCGAAGGCGCGCTGATGGCCGCCGACGTGGCGCCCGGCCTGCAGCGCTATGGCAGCGATCTCCCCAGCCGCTGGCGCGGCTTCGACCGCGAGGGCTGGCAGCAACTGGTGGGCGAAGCGCGCGAGCGCGACAGTCTCGGCCGCGCCGCGCTCCGGCAGGTGATCCACGGCAGCGACATGGACCCGCATGCGATCCGCGCCGCGAAAGAAAATGCGCAAGTGGCTGGCGTGGCCGAGGCGATCTGGTTCGGCGTGCGCGAGGTGGGCGACCTGCAGACCCCGCCGCAGGCCACCGGCGTGGTGGTGTGCAATCCGCCTTACGACGAACGTCTGGCCGCCGATGCGGCGCTGTATCGCCGCCTGGGCGATACCCTGCAGCGCGCCGTGCCGCAATGGCGGGCCAGCCTGCTGTGCGGCAACGCCGAGCTGGCGTATGCCACCGGCCTGCGCGCGGGCAAGAAATACCAGCTGTTCAATGGCGCGATCGAGTGCGCGTTGATCGTCTGCGACCCGATCGCGGTGCCGCGGCGCACCCCGCTGGCGGCGCCGACCGCGCTCAGCGAGGGCGCGCAGATGGTCGCCAACCGCCTGCGCAAGAACCTGCAGAAGTTCAAGAAGTGGCGCGCACGCGAAGGCATCGAATGCTTCCGCGTCTACGACGCCGATCTGCCGGAATACTCGGCCGCCATCGACGTGTACCAGCAAGCCGATGGCGATCGCCGCGTGTTTCTGCATGTGCAGGAATACGCGGCGCCGGCGACGATTCCGGAAGCCGACGTGCGCCGCCGTCTGGGCGAACTGCTGGCCGCCGCACGCGAGGTGTTCGAGGTGCCGGGCGAACGCGTGGCGCTCAAATCACGCGAGCGCGGCAAGGGCGGCAGCAAGTACGGCCGCTTCGAGCAGCGCAACGAGTTCATCAACGTGCGCGAGCATGGCGCGCTGCTGCGGGTGAATTTGTTCGATTACCTGGATACCGGCCTGTTCCTGGATCATCGCCCGTTGCGCGGCACCATGGCCATGCAATCGAAGGGGCGGCGCTTCCTCAACCTGTTCTGCTACACCGGCGTGGCCAGCGTGGAAGCGGCGGTGGCCGGCGCGAGCTCGACCACCAGCGTGGACCTGTCCGGCACCTATCTGCAGTGGTGCGCCGACAACCTGGCCCTGAACGGGCAGGCCGGCAGCAAGCACAAGCTGGTGCAGGCCGACGCGCTGGCCTGGCTGGAAGCCGAGCGCGCGCATTTCGACGTGATCTTCTGCGACCCGCCGACCTTCTCCAACTCCGCACGCGCCGAAGACTTCGACATCCAGCGCGAGCATGTGCGGCTGTTACGCGCGGCAGTGGCGCGCCTGGCGCCGGGTGGGGTGCTGTATTTCTCCAACAACTTCCGCCGCTTCAAGCTCGACGAGGAACTGGTGGCCGAGTTTGCGCAGTGCGAAGAAATCAGCCCGCGCACCATCGACCCGGATTTCGAGCGGCATGCGCGCATCCATCGCGCCTGGCGATTGACCGCCTGAGGAAGTGGCCCGGTGACGCCTGGCCGGGCAGCGCGCGCAGGGCGCGCGCGGGATTGCCGCGCCCGTTGCGCTGACGTGCGCCGTGTCACCGGTGGCGCCCGATCCCGATCCCGATCGCGCAGGCGCAGGCGCGTCCGCGCAGGCGAGGGCGGGGCGGCTAGCCAACAAGCCCACCACAGCGCTGCGGTATGCTGATTCGCATGCTCTGGAGTCAACGATGACCGCACCACCCCGGATTGCCTTTCTCGCCAGTCACGCCGAGCCGGCGGTGACCGCGCGCGCGCGTCTTGTGCAGCGCTATGGCGATCATGCGCTGGACACCGCCGACATCGTCTGCGCCCTGGGCGGGGACGGCTTCATGCTGCAGACCCTGCACCGGCACGGCGCTGCCAGCAAGCCGGTGTTCGGCATGAAGCTGGGCTCGGTCGGGTTTCTGATGAACCAGTACCGCGACGACGAGGACGACCTGCTCGCGCGTCTGCAACGTGCCGAACCGGCGCACCTGCGCCCGCTGGAAATGCAGGTGCAGACCGAGTCCGGTGCCAGCACGGTGTCGCTGGCCTACAACGAGGTCTCGCTGCTGCGCCAGACCCGCCAGGCCGCGCACCTGAGCGTGGATCTCAATGGCCAGACCCGCATCGCCGAGCTGATCGGCGACGGTGTCATGGTCGCCACGCCAGCCGGCAGCACCGCCTACAACTATTCCGCGCACGGGCCGATCCTGCCGCTGGGCTCGCACACGCTGGCACTGACCCCGATCGCCCCGTATCGCCCGCGCCGCTGGCGTGGCGCCATCCTCAAGGCCGACACCGAAGTGTGCTTCCGCGTGCTGGACCCGTACAAGCGCCCGGTCAGCGTCACCGCCGACTCGCACGAGATCCGCGACGTGGTCGAAGTGACCATCCGCGAATCCACCCAGCGCCAGGTGACGCTGCTGTTCGATCCCGAACACAATCTGGAAGAACGCATCTTCAGCGAACAGTTTGCGGTTTGAGGAGCGGGGATTGGGGAGTGGGGATTCGGGATTTGCAACGGCAGCAGCGCGACGTGCAGCCGAGCCTGCGCGTGCCCAAGGTACGATGCAGTGCAAGTAACCATCTCAAATCCCAGAACATTCGTTGTTGCTCCAACCCATTCCCCGATCCCGATTCCCCATTCCCGGCACCCCTATGGCTGATAACTCCCCAAGACTCCTGACCGTCGCAGTGACCTCGCGCGCGCTGTTCGATCTCGAAGAAGGCCACGCGCTGTTCGAGGCCGATGGCGTGGAGGCGTATTCGGCGTTCCAGCGCGAGCATGAGGACGACATCCTGGAGCCGGGCGTGGCCTTTCCGGTGGTGCGCAAGCTGCTGGCGCTCAACCACGATGTGCCCGAAGAAACCCCGCGTGTGGAAGTGATCCTGCTGTCGCGCAATTCCGCCGACACCGGGCTGCGCATCTTCAATTCGATCCAGCACTACAACCTGGGCATCGTGCGGGCGACCTTTACCTCGGGTCAGCCGACCTGGCCGTACGTGAAGCCGTTCGGCACCGACCTGTTCCTGTCGGCCAACCCGGAGTCGGTACGGCGTGCGCTGACCCATGGCATTGCGGCGGCGACCATCATGCCGCGCGCGCCGGGCGAACGCGCCGAGGCCGCCGCGGCGATCGTGGACAACGACGAAAGCCGCCTGTCGACCCAACTGCGCATCGCCTTCGACGGCGATGCGGTGATCTTCGGCGACGAGAGCGAACGCATCTCGCGCGAGCAGGGCGTGGAGGCATTCGGGCGCCACGAGCGCGAACGAGCGCGCGAGCCGTTGTCGGTGGGGCCGTTCCGCAATTTCCTGTCGGCGCTGCATACGCTGCAGGCGGCATTCCCGCCGGGCGAGGCCTCGCCGATCCGCACCGCGCTGGTCACCGCGCGCTCGGCGCCGGCGCACGAACGGGTGATCCGCACCCTGCGCGAGTGGGGCGTGCGTCTGGACGAGGCGCTGTTCCTCGGTGGGCGGCACAAGGGGCCGTTCCTGGAGGCGTTTGGCGCGGACATCTTCTTCGACGATTCGCAGCACAACATCGACAGTGCGCGCCAGCACCAGCACGTGGCGGCCGGCCACGTACCGCATGGCGTGGCCAACGATCCGCCGGGCAGGTGAGCGAGGCACCGAAGCCGGCCGGACGCGCCGCGCTGCGCTCCAGCTGGCGCCAGCTGGAGTTGTACTTCGCCGACGACACCGTGCAGACCCGCATGTCGCGCTGGGCGCCGTACCGGCTGATGCTGCCGTATACGCGCGGCATGCTGGCGGCGCTATGGCTGCAGCCGCGGCCCGAACGCATCGGCCTGATCGGCTTCGGCGGCGGCGCGCAGGCCAAGTTCTGCCACCGCTATCTGCGCAGCACGCGCATCGAGGCGGTGGACGCCGATGCGCAGGTGCTGGCGTTGCGCGATGCGTTTGGCGTGCCGCGCGACGATGCGCGGCTTGAGGTCACGCACGGCGACGGTGCGCAGTGGATCGGCACGCGTACCGGGCGTTACGACCTGTTGCTGCTGGATGCCTACGATGCCGATGGCATCCCACCGGCGTTGTGCACGCCCGAGTTCTACGCCGATTGCCGCGCTGCGCTGACGCCAGGCGGTGTGCTGGCGCTGAACCTGTTCCAGGTGCCGCTGGCCGGGCATCTGGCCACGCTGCGCGAGGTATTCGATGGGCGGGTGCTGCTGTTGCCCGAGCCGGATCCGCGCAACCAGTTGCTGTACGCCTGGAACGGCAAACGCACGCCAGGCACTGCGGAGCAGGCGCTGGCGACGTTGCCGTGGCCGGCGCGCCGGCAACTGCGGCCGTCGATGCTGCGGCTGCAGGCAGCGTGGATGGAGCGGGCCTGGCGGTTTTCGTGAGCCGCTGTCCGGCGCGCGGCGTCAGCCTGCGCAGGAGAAAATCCCAATATCGCTCGCAAGCGCGCGGTCATGGGGGCAGCGGAGTTTCCGCATCTGCCAGCGGCAGCTGGATATCGGTCAGCCGCCAGCGCAGCCCTTGCCGCGTCAGCACGAACACCACCGGCGCTCCGGTCGCGGTGCGGGTGGTGGCGGTGAAGCGGCGGGTGGATTCGAAGCGCTGCTCGGCGCCTTGCAGCGGACGCGCCGGCGCCGGCGCCGCATAGGTGTCCGGGCTGACGGTGTCGCCGGTGACGCGATTCCACACGCTATGGCCTTGCAGCAGCGCGCCGATGCCCAGCGGGGTCACCAGCGTGTCCACGCCGGCACCGCTGATACCGCTGGCGAGCTGCAGGGCGAACCCGCCGAGCAGGCTCGATTGCATGCGGCTGCCGGCCTGGCGAACCAGGTAATCGTCCAGCTGCGCCTTGAGGTTGACCCGCAGGCTGGGGAAATCCACATGGCGTTCCAGCTGCGCGGCGTCGCGATTGGCGACGGCCTGGCTGATGCCGCGAATGGCCAGGTACGGGCCTGCAACCACATAGCTGACAAGCAGCAGCACGGCCAGTACGGGCAATAGCAACCAGCGTTTGTTCATGGTGTGCAGTCCATCGCGGTGGTTGGTGCAAGACGCAGCGATGCACAGCGCCGCGCAGCGAGAGATCGCTTCGGTGTGCCGGTCGCCGGCGCCGCGTCGATGGCCGTCGGCGCCGCGCGATCCATCAAAATTCCAGATCCAGCGCGGCGCACAGGTAATCGACGAACGGCGCCAGCACCACCAGGTCGGCCTCGATGGTCTGGCGCAGGCGCGGGCCGGTCATGACGGCATCGTCGAGATGACGCAGGTACGCCCAGTTGCGATGCTTGAGATCGTCGATGAACTCGAACTCGTTGGGAAAACCGCGCGGCGCGCGCACCAGTTTCTCGCTGTCGTCCAGCGCGAACTTGCGGCGCAGTCTGGGTTCGTAGGCGGCCGCTTTCCAGTTGGCGGGATTGTCGAAAATGAACTGGCGCAGCTTGCGCTGGGTGTCCGGCTCCGGATGCCACAGCCCGGCACCGACGAAGCTCTCGCCCGGCTGCAGATGGATATAGAACGACGGCGCCGGCACCTGGCGGCGGCGCTCATGGAACAGGCGCGCGCCCTGCCAGTTCTTGTACGGCGATTTGTCGTTGGAAAAACGCGCATCGCGGTAGATGCGAAACAGCGAGCCGCCCTGGGTCTTGGGATCGGCGCGATAGTGCTCGCTGACCTCGGCCAGGGCCGGCTGCAGGTCGGTGATGAGCTGCAGGAACGGCTGGCGCACATGCGCCTCGTACTGATGCCGGTGATCGTTGAACCAGGTCTTGTCGTTGTGGCGCGCCAGTGCGCGCAGGAACTTGAAACTGGCGTCGGAAAAATAGGTGGTCATAGCGTGCGTTGGAGGTCCAAACCCCAGGCGGCGAGCTGATCGAGCAGGGACTGCTTGGTAGCATCGTCTGGGTGAGCAAGCCGTAAATCCGCGATCTGCGCATGGAACTGATCAAGCGTGACCTCGCCCAGGCCACGGTCGTCGAGCAGGCGTTGACGGCGATAGACATTCCAGCGTTCCTGCTCTTCGAACGACAGCGTCTGCGGCCAGTTGCGCGCGCGGTAGCGGAACAGCAACTCGACCAGGCGCGGGTCGCGGAAGCGCGACTCCAGCGCGCCCAGTTCGGCCGGCGCACTGGCGCGCACCTGCGCCAGCAGGCGCTTGTCGCCTTCGGCCAGGAAGCCGTCGTAGAGCGAGGCATCGGCATCGTTGACCGCCGGCGCCGCAGCGCGTTCGTTGCCGTACACCTGGCGCACTTTTTCGGCCAGCTCAGGGCCGAGCTCGCGCAGGCGTGCAGCCTTGGCCAGCACCGCGTCGTGGTCGATGCCCAGGCGCTGGAAATCCGCTGCGCGCAGATGCTGCCAGGCCACCAGCGCCGGCGACTTGTTCAAGTGCACTTCCTTGAGCGGAATGCGCTGCTCGCCCTCGGGCAGGTCGGCGGCGCGGATATACAGCCGGTCGGCGATCTCGTCCGGGCTCAGGCGCAACAGCACTTCAGGGTCGCCATCCAGATCGAACACGATCACGCGGCTGTCGATGCGCGGATGGCGCGTCAACGGCAGCACCGCGGCGGCGCACATGCGCGAGGCGGGATAGCGCTGCGAGATATGCAGCACCGGTTGCATCGCGATGACGTCCAGCAGCGTCGCCGCAAAGCGCTTGTCGCGCAGGCGCAGCGCGTAGTCCCACAACTTGGGTTGATGCTGCTGGAACCTGCGCGCCATGCCGATGGTGGCGTACACGTCCGACAGCGCCTCGTGCGCGTCGCCTTCGCGCACTGCGTTGGCATCGGCCAGGTGTTCGAGCTTGAACGAGGTGGCGCCGTCTTCGCGCTGCGGCCAGACGATGCCGTCAGGGCGCAGCGCATGCACCAGCCGCAACACGTCGAGCAGGTCCCAGCGCGAATTGCCGCCGCGCCACTCGCGCTCGTACGGGTCGTAGAAATTGCGGAACAGCCCGCAGCGCACGAACTCGTCGTCGAAGCGGATCGAGTTGTAGCCCAGCGTGCAGGTCTGCGGCCGGCTCATCTGGTCGGAGATGCGCGCGAACGCTTCGGCCTCGCTCACGCCTTCGCGCAGTGCGTGTTGCGGGGTGATACCGGTGACCATGGTCGCGTACGGCGAGGGCAGCAGATCGTCGGCCGGTTGCACGTAGAAACTGATCGGCTCTTCGATCACGCGCAGTTGCGCATCGGTACGCACCGCGGCGAACTGTGCGATGCGCGTGCGGCGTGGATCCTGGCCGAAGGTTTCCAGGTCGTAGAAGAGAAAGCTGTCAGGCATGCCGTATGAAATCCAGGTCCGTGGCGCACTGCGCAGGGCGCCGCCAGTGCTGCCTAGTATCTCTTATCCGCACCTACACCTGCTGACGCCGGCCTGCGCGGGTGGATCAGTGCGCGCCTTCCAGCGGCTGCAGGCGCGCATGCACGACCGCTTCCAGCGCGGCCCAGTCGATGCGCGACAGGTCGCTGTGCCCGCGCGTGGCCTCGACCAGGATCTGGCGCTGGATCTCGCTGCGCGCCAGGGCGATCGAGTAGCGCGTGCGCAGGAAGGTCACCATCGTGTAATGCGGCACGAAACGGGTGGGCCAGCGCGCCTGCAATTGCTGTTCGAGCGCGCGTTGCAGCAGGAAATCGGGATCGTCGACGCGGTCGCGCATCTCCAGGTAATTCTCCAGCGCCATCTGCTGGATCGCTGCGGCGTCGTCACGGCGTGCGGCCTGGAACGCGGCAAACGCGGTCTCCAGATCCTCGTGCGCATCCAGCTGCTCTGCCAGCGCCACGCAATCTTCGAAGGCGCAGTTCATGCCCTGGCCGTGGAACGGCACCATCGCGTGCGCGGCGTCGCCGATCAGCAGTGCGCGGCCGCCCAGATGCCAGCGGTCCAGGGTGAGGGTGCCGAGCAGGCCGGGCGGATGTTCTTCCCAATGCTCCTTGAGCTGCGGGATCAGCGGCAGGGCATCGGGAAAATCACGCGCAAACAGGGCCAGCGCTTCGTCGCCGGTACGCGTGGTGGCAAAGCTGGGGTCGCCGGCGTTGGGCAGGAATAGCGTGACGGTGAAGGTGCCGCCGTCGTTGGGCAGCGCGATGCACATGTAGCGCCCGCGCGGCCAGATATGCAGCGCATTGCCTTCGATGCGGAAACCGCCACCGGGCAATGGCGGAATTTCCAGCTCCTTGTAGGAGTGATCGAGGAATTCGGTGCGCTCACCCAGCGGCGACTTGCGCTGCATCGCCGCGCGCAACGCCGAGCCGGCACCATCGCTGCCAATCAGGCTCTGGAAGTGGATTTCGTGCGGCTGGTCGTCGCGGTCGTCGATGAAGCGCGCATAGCCGGCATCGAAGTCCACCGTGTGCAGGCGGCGATAGAAATGCACGCGCGCGCCAGCCTGTTCGGCCAGATCGAGCAGTGCGACATTCAATGCGGCGCGGTGGATCGACCAGATCACCTCGCTGTCGTCGCGTCCATAGCGTTGCAGCTGCGGTTCGCCGATCAACGGATGCACCATGCGCCCGCGCATCATCACCGCCTTGGCCATCACTGCGTCTTCGGCACCGGCCTGACGCAGCGCATGGCGGCCGCGCTCGGCCAGCGCCAGGTTGATCGAGCGGCCGGACTCGTAGCCCTTGATGCGCGGATCGCCGCGGCGCTCGTAGACGGTGACCTGCCAGCCGCGACGCGACAACAGGATGGCCAGCAGGCAACCGGCCAGGCCAGCGCCGATCAAGGTCAGGGAACGGGGAGAGACTGCGCTCAATGCGGTATCCGGCAGCGGCCGGACGCAAGTGCCGGCGAAGGGGGAGAACGTGGATGGCTGGCAACGGCACCTGCCGCGATCAGCCAGGTGCGGGTTCGGAGTGTACGTGCGCGTGTGCCGGTTCCGGCCCACGCACCGATCTGGTCGATGGCACAGTCTGTGCCGCGTGTGCTCAGGCGCTGGCCCAGGTTTCCACCTGTTCGACCAACCGATGCAGATCGCTGAAGCGGTTGTACAGCGGCACCGGTGCGATGCGGATCACGTCCGGCTCGCGCCAGTCGCCGAGCACGCCGACCGACTGCAGGTACTCGAACAGCGAGCGCCCCTGCGCGCGGCCACCGGCCACCCGCAACGACAACTGGCAGCCGCGTTGCGCCGGCGCGGCCGGGGTGACGATCTGCAGCACCTGCGGCACGCGGGCGTGGATCAGCTGTTCCAGGTGCCCGGTGAGTTGTTCGGACTTGGCGCGCAGCGCCGGCATGCCGGCCTGATCGAACAGCTCCAGCGACGCACGCAGTGGCGCCAGCGCCAGCACCGGCGGATTGCTCAGCTGCCAGCCTTCGGCGCCAGGCGAGGGCACGAACTGCGGCTCCATGCGGAAGCGGCTCTGCTGCTCGTGTCCCCACCAACCGGCCATGCGCGGCAGGTCGCTGTTGGCATGGCGTGCGTGCACGAAACAGCCACCCACCGCGCCGGGGCCGGCGTTGAGATATTTGTAGTGGCACCACACCGCGAAATCCGCGCCGTCGTCGTGCAGCGTCAACGCGATATTGCCGACCGCATGCGCCAGGTCGAAACCCACCATCGCGCCCTGCGCGTGTGCCAGCCGCGCGATTTCGCCCAGCTCGAAGGCCTGGCCGGTGCGGTACTGGATGCCGGGCCACAGCACCAGCGCCAGCCGCGGACCGTGCCGTGCGATGGCATCGGCGATCGCCGCCATCGATACCGTGCCATTGGGTTGGTCGGCTTCCACTTCGATCAGCTGCGTGGCCGGATCCAGCCCATGCAGGCGCAGTTGCGATTCCACCGCATGGCGGTCGGACGGAAACGCGCCGGCTTCGATCAGGATGGCGCCCCGCTCGGGTGTGGGCCGGTAGAAGCTGGCCATCATCAGATGCAGGTTGACGCTCAGCGTGTTCATCGCGACCACTTCGCCGGGCTGTGCGCCGACCACGCGCGACAGGCCATCGCGCACCAGCTGGTGATAGGTCAGCCACTGGGTGGGACCGGTGAAGTGGCCTTCCACCGCGAGCGCGCCCCACTGGTCGAGCACCTCGGCCACCATCGCGCGCGCGCCGCGAGGCTGCAGGCCCAGCGAATTGCCGACGAAATAGGTCTGGTCCTGGCCGGCATGCTGCGGGAACACGAAGTCATCGCGCAGGTGGCGCAGCGGGTCGGCGGCGTCCACCGCAACGGCATGGGCGCGGGACAGCAGGTCGGTCATGATCACGGCTCGCAACGCAGGTCAGTGACGCAGTTTACCCGCCGGCACCGTGTGCGCCGTCATGCGCGGCCGCTGGCTCGGCTGCAGCGCTGGTCGAGGCTGGCCGGGCAGGGCGCAGTAGATGCGTCAAGGTGCCGATACTGTCGGTGATGCGGTCGATGGTGTCGGCCAGTGCGGCGGTGGCGGGCGAGCCGTCGGGCAGGGCGGCCAATGCATCGGACAGCTGGCGCTCGGCGCCGCGCAAGGTGGCTGCGGCGGGAATGCCGCCGTCGACCAGGCAGGCGATCAGCTCGGACAGCGCCTGGTCGGCCTGTTGCGCGAAGGCGGGCAGCGCTTCCAGCGCAGGCAGGGGATGGCCGTCGCGCAGCACCGCCTCCAGCGACAGGGTGGCGCGGATCAGCCGGTTGCCGTTGGCCAGCAAGGATTCGGCGAGTTTGAGCTCGTGCAGATTGCGTCGGCTGCGTGGCTCGCCGCGCAGGCGTTCGATCGAGGCCTGCGCGTTGGTGCGCGCCACGCGTGCGGCAGCGCGGGTGTCGCCCAGATCGTCCATCCTGCCGATCAGCAGATTGCGCAGATGATCGCGATAGGCGCTCAGCAGCTGCGCCAGCGAGGCGCGGATATGCCGACGCTCGCGCGTGGGCCACACCGCGTAGGCGATCAACGCCCAGGCACTGCCGGCGACCGTGGCCTGCAGACGCGCACCGATGGCCTCGCCCGGTGCCACGCCTTCGAACGACAGCAGCAGCACCAGCATGCCGGTCAGAAACGCCACGCCGATGCCGTAGTTCACCTGCGTCAGCAGGCGGAAGCCCAGGCAGAACAGCGCCAGCAACGCCAGGCGGACGCTGGCGCCGTCCATCGCCAGGTGCGCCAGCAAGGTCGCCACCAGCAGGCCGACGAAGGTGCCGGCCACGCGCAAGGCGCCGAAGCTGAAAGTGCCGCCGAAATCCGGCTTGAGCACGATGGCGGTGGTCATCGGAATCCAGAAGCCGTGCGGGATCTGCTGCCAGCGCTGGAAGGCGATCGCCAGCGCCAGGCACACGCCGCAACGCAAGGCATGCCGGAACGCCACCGAGGACAGATCCAGGTTCGCGCGCAGCGTGGCCCAGGTCGCTGCGGGCCGCAGCGCCGCCGGCAGGCGCGCTTCGGCCAGCTGCGCCTGGATCTCGCCACGGCTGCTGGCCCAATGCGCGTTGCGGATCAGGGCGCGCAGCTGGCCGCCCAGGCCTTGCGCGCGCGCCACCGCCACGCGCACCAGCCGGCGCTCGCGGGTATCGGCGTTGTCGTGCTGGAACTGCGCCAGTGCGGCGACCAGATCGTCGAAGCCGGTCATCGAGGCATTGGCGGCGAGCGGGTCTTCGCCCACCGTCATCGCATGCGCGAGCTGTTCCAGCACGATGGCGCTGCGTTCGAGCACGCGCTCGATCGCCGGGCGCGCCTGCGAGTCGGTCAGGCGGGTATCGACATCGGCCAGCGACAGCAGCTCGAGCCGTACGCGCTCGCACAGCTCGGCGATGATGCGGAAGCTCTGCACGGCGATCGCGCGCGAGCGATGCTCGCCATGCAGCATCACCATCGCATCGAGCACTTCCTGGGTGGCCGGTGGCGGGGCGCTGGCTTCCGGACGCTGGCGTGCGATGCCGGCCAGTTGACGCATCAGGTCGGCCAGCGCGAAGCGCTCCGGGCGATAGCGTTGCAATGGCCAGGCCGCCAGTGCCAGCACTACCTGGAGCAGGCCGCCGGCGAAGATCAATGCCGCCACGCCCGCGGCCTGCTGCACCGGCAGGCGCATGTCGGCGCTGACCACCAGCAGGATCATGCTGGTCAGCCCCACCCGCGCTGCCACCGGGCCCAGTGCCACCAGCAAGCCGCCGCCAAGGCCGAGCAGCAACCCGGCGATCACCAATGCCGGGGTGTTGTGGCCGACCCAGATGCCGAGCAACGCAGCCAGGCCCGCTGCCAGCGCGGCCATCAGCATGCGTTGCAGGCGCGCGCGATACGGGCCGGGCTGGTCGGTGAACATGGTGTTGAGCGCGCCGGTACACACGGCCAGACCGGCGGCGACATGCCCGGTGGCCACGCCGACCGCCAGCGGCAGCACCACCGCGGCGGTGTTACGCAACGCAACGCGCAATGGCACGTCGCGCGGCTTGAGGTCGATCAGCGTGCGCAGCATGGCATGGGGTTCAATGCGGACGCACGGCGCGGCTGCGGCGCGTGCACACGCTCGACACACGGTGCGCTGCGCGCAGCTGCATCGTCATTGCGTTGCGCGGCATTGCGAGGGCGCGGCGGCGCGCCGATGGCCACCGCCGAGCGAATGCGCTCGAAGACCTGTGCGACGCGTGCCTGGAATTGCCTCGGCCATCGCCCACTCATGCCTCGACAGTGGCATAGCGCTCCGGCGCAGGGTGCAGATGCCCGCACTGGCTGCAGGTGCGCAGCGCGAGCGAACGGTAGAAATGATCGAACACCGGCGGAAAATCGGTTTCGATGTCCTGCAGCGGAAACATCGCCTCGTACAGTTTGTGATTGCACTGCGGGCAATACCACTGCAGGCCGTCCTGCTCGTTGGGCAAGCGCTCGCGTTCGATCACCAGGCCGATCGAGCCGGCCGCGCGTTGCGGCGAATGTGGCACCTTCGGCGGCAGCAGGAAGATCTCGCCGGCGCGGATCGGGATGTCGCGTGCCACGCCTTCGTCCTGCACCTTCAGCACCATCTCGCCTTCGAGCTGGAAGAACCACTCCGCGCCTTCGTCGTAGTGATAGTCGGTGCGCGCGTTCGGCCCACCGACGATCATGATGATGAAGCCGTCCTGCTGGATGCATTTGTTGCCCACCGGCGGCTTGAGCAGGTGGCGGTGTTGCTCGATCCAGGCTTGCAGGTTGATCGGCGGGACCAGCATCGACGTTCCTCGGCAAAGAAGACGTCCAGCATAGCCAACCGACGGCGCCGATGGGCGCCGCGGCTGGATGGCGTGCGGGTGCGGCTCAGCGTTCGGCGTGATCGGCCTGGATGCGCGCCAGTGCGGCGTCGTAGCGTTCCTGCAGCAGTTCCGGGCGGTCGATCGACATGCCCAGGTCGTGCGCACGTCCGTCGCGCAGGCTGTAGACCCAGCCATGCACCTGCAGTGCCTGGCCGCGGTCCCAGGCGTCGCGCACGATGGTGGTGCGGCACACATTGACCACCTGCTCGAGCACGTTGAGCTCGCACAGGCGCGCGTGCTGCACCGGCAGGTCGCCCGCGTCGTGCAGGCAGGCCTCGTGCTTGTCGGCCACATCGGTGACGTGACGGATCCAGTTGTCGACCAGGCCCATGCGCTTCTGGGTCAGGCTGGCGAACACGCCGCCGCAGCCGTAATGGCCGACCACCAGGATGTGCTTGACCTTGAGCACGTCGACGGCGAACTGGATCACCGACAGGCAGTTCAGGTCGGTATGCACCACCACATTGGCGATGTTGCGGTGGACGAACACCTCGCCCGGGGCCATGTCGATGATCTGGTTGGCCGGCACGCGCGAGTCCGAGCAGCCGATCCACAGGTACTCGGGCGTCTGCTGGGTGGACAGCTTGGAGAAGAATTCCGGGTCCTCGCGGCGGATGCGCTCGGACCAGGCACGGTTGTTTTCAAGCAAATGGTTGAGCTCGTTCATGCGCGCAGTATTCCAGAGGAAGGAGGGCAGTGTGTGATCGACAGATGAGCGAGAAGCGGTGTTGCAGAAATCGGTGGTGTGCCGCGCCGCTCAGACCGCGCGGTCGCGTGCAAGCAGGGCATCGCGCATCAGCGACGCCACCTCGCGGGAGTCGGCCGATGCCTGTTGCTGCAATGCATCGCTCACGGCCGCCACATTAGCGGCCGGATGGTTCTGGCTGAGCTTGAAGGTCAGCTCGATGCGGCTGGGAACGAAGCGGAAGCCGACCAGGCCGCGTAACTGGCGGCGGTGGCTGTCGCGCTGCATCTCGAACAGCCAGTCGCTGCCGACGCGTTGTTCGAAGTGGGTGCTCATGCGGCCGATCAGCTCGCCCAGCGCCGCCTCATCGCTCACCTGCTCGCAGCGTCCATGCAGATGCGCCACGGCGTAGTTCCAGGTCGGCACGCGTGCGGCCGCTTCCTTGTCCGGATACCAGCTGGGCGACACATAGGCATGCGGGCCCTGCACCACCAGTACCGCGTCGCCGGGGCTGCGTGCCTGCGGATTGGGGCGCGCCCAGTGGCCTTCGATGACCACGGATTGCGCATCGCGTCGGTACAGCACCGGCAGATGCGAGATCGCCGGCTGTCCGTCCTCGCCGTGGCTGATCAGGGTGACGAACGGGTCGCGCGCGATCAGCCAGTCCAGCAAGGCCAGATCGGTCTGCGCGAACGCGCGTGGGGCGTACATGTCAGGCGCGACCGCCCAGGGTCAGCACCATGCGTTCGCGTAGGTCCGCATCGTCGTCGCCACGCGGCGGCGAGACCTCATCGAGCGAGAAGCCACGCATCAGCGCGTCTTCTTCGTCCAGCCCGTCGAGCGCGACGAATTCGGCATCGAACAAGGCCGCGCGGGCGCTGTCTTCGCTGTCGTAGGGCAGGATCTTGCCGTCGCTGTCCAGGACTTCGGCGGTACCGGCCTGCTTGACGCGCAGGCGCGCCCAGATCAGCGTGCGGCCGATCGTGGCCAGCCACCACGAATCGTGGTCGTCATCTGCGGTGTCTTGCGGAGTATTCATGGCATTACCTTGGAAAGCAGGCCGAGCAGGGCTGCCATGCCCAGGCCGAAAAAGATGGTCAGCAGCGACAGCCAGGCCGGCGTGGCCAGGCCGGACAGCGCACTGTCGCGATGGCTGCGGTAGCGCCGCGCCAGCAACCAGCGCAGCGCCGCAGGACTGATGAAGGCCGGCTCGCCGAAGCTGGCCAGCGCCTCGGGATGTCGGTCGCGCAGGTGCACCAGCGTCAGCGGCCAGAAGATCAGCAAGGCGGTGAGGCCGGCAACGGCCACACCGACAAAACACAGTGCGAAGAACAGGGTCATGTGCCCGCCAGCATCAGTGCGAGTTGGGGAAGTGCTGCGCCGATCACCAGCGCAGTGATGGTCCACCATAACGGACGCACGGCGCGGATGATCGCCCTGCGTGCCGTGTCACCCTGCCACCACGCGCTGGCACCCGGATGTGCGGCTGCCAGCAACGCCGCCGCGAAGGCCAGCAACTGCAGCGTGGCGGCGGCCAGCAGGCTCACATCAGAACTCGGCGCTGCCCGGCGCGCGCGGGTAGGGGATGGCGTCGCGGATGTTGCTCAACCCGCACACGTAAACCACCAGGCGCTCGAAGCCCAGGCCGAAGCCGGCATGCGGCACCGAGCCGTAGCGACGGAAATCGCGGTACCAGCTGTAGTGCTCCTGGTCCAGGCCGAACTGCGCCATGCGTGCATCCAGCACATCCAGGCGCTCTTCGCGCTGGCTGCCGCCGATGATCTCGCCGATGCCCGGCGCCAGCACGTCCATCGCCGCGACGGTCTTGCCGTCGTCGTTCAGGCGCATGTAGAAGGCCTTGATGTGCTCGGGGTAGTTGGTCACCACCACCGGGCGGCCGATATGTTCCTCGGTCAGCCAGCGCTCGTGCTCGGTCTGCAGGTCCAGACCCCATTCGACCGGGAAGTCGAACTTCTTGCCCGAGTTCTGCAGCAGCTTCACCGCCTCGGTGTAGTCGATCTGCTCGAACGGGGCATTGATGAAGGCTTCCAGTTTGGCGATCGCGTTCTTGTCCACGCGCTCGGCCAGGAATGCCAGATCGTCGCCACGCTCATCGAGCACCGCGCGGAACAGGTACTTGAGGAACTGCTCAGCCAGGCGCGCGTCTTCGGCCAGATCGGCAAAGGCGATTTCCGGCTCGATCATCCAGAATTCGGCCAGATGGCGCGTGGTATGGCTGTTCTCGGCGCGGAAGGTCGGGCCGAAGGTGTAGACCTTGCTCAGCGCCAGGCAGTAGGCCTCCACGTTGAGCTGGCCGGACACGGTCAGGAAGGTTTCCTTGCCGAAGAAGTCGCGGCTGAAATCCACCGCGCCGCTGGCATCGCGTGGCAGGTTGACCATGTCCAGCGTGGAGACGCGGAACATCTGCCCGGCGCCTTCGGCGTCGGAGGTGGTGATGATCGGGGTGCTGATCCAGTTGAAGCCGTTCTGGTGGAAGAAGCGGTGCACCGCCTGCGCCAGGCAGTTGCGGATGCGGGTGACCGCGCCGAATAGGTTGGTGCGCGGGCGCAGGTGCGCCACTTCGCGCAGGAACTCCGGCGACATCGGCTTGGGCTGGATCGGGTAGGTCAGCGGGTCTTCGACCCAGCCGACGATCTCCACGCCGCTGGCCTGGATCTCGAACGACTGGCCCTTGCCCTGCGACTTCACCAGCACGCCCTTGGCGATCAGCGAGCAGCCGCTGGTCAGGCGCTTGATCTCGTCGAAGTTGGGCAGGGTGTCGTTGGCCACCACCTGGATCGGAGCGAAGCAGGAGCCATCGGTCACGTTGATGAAGGCCAGTCCGGCAGATCCGCGCAGCGTGCGCACCCACCCCCGTACCGTGACTTCGCCGCCTTCCGGGAGTTTTCCCGCAAGCGCATGTTCAACGCTGACCACCGTCATGACTTGTCCTCGCCGTAGCGACTTTGAATGGTCTGCGAGTTTACTGGCTGCGGGCGCGCTGGCGCGAGCATCTGAACCGCTTGTGGGTGCTCGCGCTTGTCCAAGGCCGGACATGGCCCCATCTGGGGAACACGTCGTCGCAGCGGCTGCAGCCCCGGTGATTGCAGCCTCGCTATACTTGCCACCATCGTTTCCGGAGCACCCCCATGGCCATCAGCCTCACCCCCGCCGCGCTGGAGCGCGTGCAGCGTTTCGTGCAGCAGACCCCGGGGACGCTGGGTCTGCGCTTTGGCGTGACCAAGACAGGTTGCTCGGGCTGGGGCCATGTCACCGACCTGGCGCGCGAGAAACGCGACGACGACGCGGTGTTCGAGCAGGAGGGCGTGCGCATCTTCGTCGACCCGGTCAGCCTGCCGCTGGTCGATGGCACCTGCATCGATTTCGGCAAGCACGGCCTGAGCGAGACCTTTACCTTCCGCAATCCCAACGCGACTGCCGAGTGCGGCTGCGGGGAAAGTTTCACGACCGAAGCCGAGCATCGCTGAGCTCGCTGGTGCGCGCTATCTCCCACCGGGCGAAGGCGCCCGAAGGGCGGATGAGGGTACGGGGCGAAGCCTCGCGCGGTTAGACGTCACCAGTGGCTTCGCCGCGGACCCTCACCCCAACCCCCGCGCCCCGGCCCGCGCTTGCGGCGCGGGCGTTCCAAGGCACGCGCGCCAGTAGCGCGCAAGCGGTGCCTTATCGCCCCGGCGGGAGAGGGGCTTAAGCAGTCACCACGTAGATGTTACGTTCTTAGGCTCAGCCGCTGGCTCGGCCCAGTTGCGGCTAAGCGCTTGAACTGCCATACTTTCCTGCTTCCTGCCCGGTTCCGGGTGGGAATCCTTGCTCCACCGGCCGCCTTGCGCGGGTCACCGGGGAGCTGTCCGGCCCACGTGGCCACATCCGAAAGGTAATACAACATGAGTCGTCATTACGAAGTCGTGTTCCTGGTCCACCCGGATCAGAGCGAGCAGGTCCCGGCCATGATCGAGCGCTACAAGTCGCTGATCGAGGGCGGTAACGGCACCATCCACCGTCTGGAAGACTGGGGCCGCCGTCAGCTGGCCTACCCGATCCAGAACCTGGTGAAGGCGCACTACGTGCTGCTCAACATTGAAGTCGACCAGGCCGTGCTGAGCGAGCTGGTGGAAAGCTTCCGCTTCAACGATGCGGTGCTGCGTCACCTGGTCGTCAAGCGCGATGGCCCGGACACCGAGCAGTCGCTGATCATGAAGAGCAAGGACGAGAAGGGCGACAAGCCCGAGCGTAGCGAGCGTCGTCGTCGTGATGACGATGAGGGCGATGCTGCACCTGCCGCCACCGATACCGACGGCGACAACGCCGAAGCCGCCTAAGGAGCGCTGTCATGTCCAAGTTCTTCCGTCGTCGCAAGTTCTGCAAGTTCACCGCCGAGGGCGTGAAAGAGATCGATTACAAGGATCTCAACACCCTGCGTCAGTACCTCACCGAGAACGGCAAGATCGTGCCGAGCCGCGTGACCGGTACCAAGTCCAAGTACCAGCGTCAGCTGGCCACGGCCGTCAAGCGCTCGCGTTTCCTGGCGCTGATCCCGTACACGGACAATCACGACGTTTAATCCGAGTCGTTGATGTGAGTTCCTCACAAGAGCCCGCACGGTTGTATGTGAGTCCCTCACAAGAGCCCGCACATCCATGTGCGGGTTATTAAAAATATAGAGGCCGGTCATTCGAGATGCGGTGTTGATCGTGCTCTTGCGATTCCCAAATCCCGATTCCCGAATCCCGTCTTTTCGGACAGCAAACGTTGCGTCGGCCAAAGTGCCGGCGCTAACGAATAACGGAGCACCACCATGGATCTGATTCTTCTGCAGAAAGTGACCAACCTCGGCGGCCTGGGCGACAAGGTCAGCGTCAAGCCGGGTTACGGCCGCAATTTCCTCGTGCCGCAGGGCAAGGCCGTTCCGGCCACCGCTGCCAACGTTGAAGCGTTTGAAGCCAAGCGTGCCGATTACGAAGCCAAGGCCAACACCATCCTGGCCGACGCACAGAGCCGCGCCGGCAAGTTCGAAGGCGCCAGCGTCACCATCGGCGCGCATGCGTCGACCGAAGGCAAGCTGTATGGCTCGGTCGGCCCGCGCGACATCGCCGAGGCGTTCACCGCCGCCGGCCTGCCGCTGGAAAAGAGCGAAGTGATCCTGGGCGAAGGCGCATTCCGCAATGTCGGCGAGTACGACGTTGTGCTGCACCTGCATGCTGATGTGGAAACCTCGGTCAAGGTCATCGTCGAATCCGACGCCTGATCCACGCTGCATGCTGTACCCGAAGGGCGCCTGGTTAGGCGCCCTTCGTCTTTCTGCGGCCACGCCAGCGATGCCAGGGCCGCTATACTCATGCTCCATTGCCGGTTCCACGGCCCATAGATCTTGTGGATCAAGGGCTTAGGGGGCGGCTTCACAGGAAAAAGCGCCTGCCGGCCTCGCCCGTGCGGTGCCCGGAACCTTCAGTCCCATGCGCCTGTCCACGATCAAACTGTCCGGTTTCAAGTCGTTCGTCGACCCGACCACGTTGCACCTGCCCACCAACATGACCGGCATCGTCGGTCCCAACGGCTGCGGCAAGTCCAACATCATCGACGCGGTGCGCTGGGTGATGGGCGAAAGTTCGGCCAGCCGCCTGCGTGGCGACTCGCTGACCGACGTGATCTTCTCCGGCTCCTCGGCGCGCAAGCCGGTGTCGCAGGCGACGGTGGAGCTGATCTTCGACAATTCCGATCACACCATCAGCGGCGAGTTCGCCTCGTTCAACGAGATCTCGGTCAAGCGCCTGGTCAGCCGCGACGGCAACAGCGCCTACTACCTCAACGGCACCAAGTGCCGGCGCCGCGACATCACCGACCTGTTCCTGGGCACCGGCCTGGGGCCGCGCAGCTACTCGATCATCGAGCAGGGCATGATCAGCCAGATCATCGAGGCGCGCCCGGAAGACCTGCGCGTGTACCTGGAAGAAGCCGCCGGCATTTCCAAGTACAAGGAGCGCCGCAAGGAAACCGAAACGCGCATCCGGCATACCCGCGAGAACCTCGATCGCCTGGGCGACCTGCGCGAAGAGATCACCAAGCAGCTGGCGCATCTGCAGCGCCAGGCGCGCCAGGCCGAGCAGTATCAGGCCCTGCAGGAAGAGCGCCGGATCAAGGACGCCGAGTGGAAGGCGCTGGAATACCGCGGCCTGGATGGCCGGTTACAGGGCCTGCGCGAAAAACTGAATCAAGAAGAGACCCGGCTGCAGCAATTGATCGCCGAACAGCGCGATGCCGAGGCGCGGATCGAAACCGGGCGCGCGCGTCGCGAGGAAGCCGCCGAAGCGGTGGCCAAGGCGCAGGCCGATGTCTATCAGGTCGGTGGCGCACTGGCGCGCATCGAGCAGCAGATCCAGCATCAGCGCGAACTCTCGCATCGCCTGCACAAGGCGCGTGACGAGGCGCAGAGCCAGTTGCAGGAGCTGACCCAGCACATCAGCGGCGATTCGGCCAGGCTGGCGGTATTGCGCGAGGCGGTGGACGCTGCCGAACCGCAACTGGAACAGCTGCGCGAAGACCACGAATTCCGCCAGGAGTCGCTACGCGAGGCCGAGGCGCGCCTGGCCGACTGGCAGCAGCGCTGGGAAACCCATAACCGCGACACCGGCGAAGCCTCGCGTGCCGGCGAAGTGGAGCGCACGCGCGTCGATTATCTCGATCGCCAGTCGCTGGAGGCCGAGCGCCGCCGCGAAGCGCTGGTCAACGAGCGCGCCGGGCTGGACCTGGATGCGCTGGCCGAGGCGTTCGAGCAGATCGAGCTGCGCCACGAAACCCAGAAGACCTCGCTGGACGGGCTAACCGAGCAGGTCGAAGCGCGCAAGCACGCGCTCGGCGGGCTGCAGGAACAACAGCGCGCCAGCCAGGGCGAACTGGCCGACGTGCGCAAGCAGGCGCAGGCCGCGCGTGGTCGGCTGTCGTCGCTGGAAACCCTGCAGCAGGCCGCACTCGGCCAGGAGCAGGGCGCCGCAGTGGCGTGGCTGAAGTCGCGCGGGCTGGATTCTGCCGCACGTGTCGGCGAGCGCATCACGGTCGAAAGCGGCTGGGAAAACGCGGTGGAAGGCGCGTTGGGGCAGTTGATCGAAGGCGTGCTGGTGGATGCGCCGGAACAACTGGTCGATGCGCTGGGCGAATTGGGCGAGGGCCGCATCGCGCTGGTGTCCGGTGCCAGCGACAACGCGAGCTTCGCGCCGACCTCGCTGGCGGCCAAGGTGCAGGGGCCGATCGCGATCCGTCGCCTGCTCGCGCGCCTGCACGCGGCCGAGGATCTGGAGGCCGCGCGCACGCTGCAGCGCAGCCTGCCCGAAGGCGATTCGGTCATCACCCGCAGCGGCGAGCGGCTGGGCGAGGGCTGGGTGCGGGTGTCGCGCTCCGGTGCCGCCAAGCAGGGCGCCTTGCTGCGCGAGCGCGAGATTCAGGAGCTGCGTGCGCAGATCGAAACGCTGCAGGAGCGCGAGGCCGAACTCGAGCAGCGCCTGGGCAGCTTCCGCGAGCAACTGCTGGCGGCCGAGCAGCAACGCGAAGATGCGCAGCGCCAGTTGTACATGGCGCACCGCAGCGTGTCCGAGCTGGCCGGCCAGCTGCAGAGTCAGCAGGGCAAGGTCGATGCCGCGCGCACGCGCATCGAACGCATCGAAAACGAATTGTCGCAGCTGCTGGAAACGCTGGACACCAGCCGCGAGCAGGCACGCGAGGCACGCGCCAAGCTCGAAGACGCGGTGACCCTGATGGGCGACCTGCAAGGCACTCGCGAGGCGCTGGAGAACGAACGCCGTCAGCTCACCGATGCGCGCGATCAGGCCCGCGATGCCGCACGTGGCGTGCGCGATGCGATGCATGCATTGGCACTGACGCTGGAATCGCAACGTACCCAGATCACCTCGCTGAGCCAGACGCTGGAACGCATGGACAGCCAGCGCGGCCAGCTCGATACGCGTCTGGAGGACTTGGTCGCCCAGCTCAGCGACGGCGACTCGCCGGTGGAAACGCTGGAGCACGAGCACCAGGCCGCGTTGAGCGAGCGTGTGCGCACCGAGCGCGTGCTGAGCGAAGCGCGCACCATGCTGGAGAGCATCGATGGCGAGCTGCGCAGCTACGAGCAGACCCGCCAGCAGCGCGACGAACAGGCGCTGGCCCAGCGCGAGCGCATCTCCCAGCGCAAGCTCGATCAGCAGGCGTTGGTGCTCAGCGCAGAGCAATTAGAGGCCGCCGTGGTGAAAGCCGGCTTCGTGCTCGAGGACGTCGTCAATGGGTTGCCGGAAGCCGCGAACGTGGCCGAGTGGGAAGCCGCGGTCGGCCAGATCGACGGCCGCATGCGGCGGCTGGAACCGGTCAACCTGGCCGCGATCCAGGAGTACGGCGAAGCGGCGCAGCGTTCGGAATATCTGGACGCACAGAATCTGGATCTCAACACCGCACTGGAGACGCTGGAAGAGGCGATCCGCAAGATCGACCGCGAAACCCGCGGCCGCTTCAAGGACACCTTCGACCGGGTCAATTCCGGCGTCCAGGCGCTGTATCCGCGCCTGTTCGGCGGTGGCCACGCGTATCTGGAGCTTACCGGCGAAGACCTGCTCGACACCGGCGTGACCATCATGGCGCGCCCGCCGGGCAAGCGCGTGTCCAGCATCTCGCTGCTGTCCGGTGGCGAGAAGGCGATGACCGCGGTGGCGCTGGTGTTTGCGATCTTCCAGCTCAATCCCGCGCCGTTCTGCCTGCTCGACGAGGTGGACGCGCCGCTGGACGAAGCCAATGTCGGCCGCCTGGCCAACATGGTGCGAGAAATGAGCGAGAAGGTGCAGTTCCTGTTCGTCAGCCACAACAAGGCCACGATGGAGGCTGCGCGCCAGCTCTCCGGCGTGACCATGCGTGAGCCGGGCGTCAGTCGCCTGGTCAGCGTGGACCTGGAAGAGGCCGCACGTTTGGCGGGTGCGGCATGACGTGCCATGCTTGTCGGAATATCGACACCTGTCACTCTTATGCGGAGGCACGCTGAATGTCCGACATGGCCATGATCCGGATCGGGATCCTGATCGCTGGACTGCTGCTGGTCGCGGCCATCTTCCTGTTTGGTCGCCCGAAAAAATCGCCACAAGGGCGCCGGGTCGACAAGGACGACGGGCAACCGCGCGAGCGCCGCGAGCCGGTGATCTCCAGCGAGCCTGGCGTGGAGGGCGACCCGTTCGAGCGCAATGAAGGCGCCGAGCAAAGCGAACTGAACCTGGACGATGCCGATACGGCCGGCGGCAACGATGTCGGCAAGCGGCCCAACCAGGATTTCGACAAGATCGTCTCGCTGTTCGTGGCCGCCAAGGCCGGCCAGGTGCTGCGCGGCGAAGATGTGGTGGTCGCTGCGGAGAAGACCGGGCTGGTGTTCGGTCACATGAATGTCTTCCACCGTTTGGTGGAGGGGCATCCGGAGCGCGGGCCTATCTTCAGCATGGCCAGCATCCTCAAGCCCGGCAGCTTCGACATGGCCAACATCCGCGAGATGCAGACCCCGGCGATTGCGTTCTTCCTCACCTTGCCGGCGCCGATGACCGCGCTGGATGCCTGGGAAAAGATGCTGCCGACCGTGCAGCGCATGGCTGAACTGCTCGACGGCGTGGTGCTGGACGACAGCCGCAATGCGCTGGGCCGCCAGCGCGTGGCGCATATCCGCGACGAACTGCGCGCCTACGATCGCCAGCACCAGGCACCGCCGCTGACCAAGTCGCCGCGCTGGTGAGTGCGTATTGCTTTCAAGTGTGCGCTGCTGGTGATGTGCGTGGGTGGTGATTGCGCACCGCTGGTGATCGAGCGTCGCTGAGTCAGTGATTGCGAGCCATTGACCGCGAGTCATCCCGACCGTGAGTCGTCCATACGCGGTCTAAGTCGCGACCTGCCGCAGGACGCGTCCTAGCGTAGAGGTGAACGATGTGGAGCTTGCAGGGCGCGCTGGCGGTGCTGATGTTGCTGGCGGTGTGGGCCATCCTGGCCGCACCGCTGCTATGGATGGCGTCGCGGATTGCGCTGCGTTTGCGCAAAGGCGCGTCGACAAGCCCACATCGCGCGCAATGGAGGTCGATCGGGTTTGCCGCTGCAGTGGCGCTGCTGGTTGCGCCAGTGCCAACGCCCATCGTCACTGTCTTCCTGCCGCATGCGATCGCGCTGTTGGATGCCAGCTACTACGCGCGCATCTTTCAGGGCCCGCCGATGCTGCGCCAGCTCCTGGTGTGGATTGCGGTGTCGATGGCGCTGACGTTTGCGCTCAGCTACGTGTGGATCCGGCGCATGTTGCGTCCGAATGCTGCCGCGCCGTTTCCAACTCCCACGCGATAGGAAATCAACGCCCCTCTCCGGCGGGAGAGGGGTTGAGGTGAGGGTACGGAGGCGAAGCAGTGCAGCAGTCGGTGATTCAGGTCTGATGGCGCGTGGCGACGCGTTTGTCATTACAGGTGATGGTAGATCTCTTAGGCGCACCCTCATCCGCCCTTTCGGGGCACCTTCTCCCGAGAGGGGAAGTGATGGCCACTCTGTGCTTGGCGATCAGCGCTTGGCCTTGGTAAACGCCTCGCGAAAGCGCAGCATCTCCGCCTCGGTGCCGACGCTCACGCGCACGCGCTTGGGCCAGATCGGCCAGCTGCGGCCGACGATGACGCCCTGTTTCTGCATCGAATCGGCGAACACGCCAGCGTCGCGCTTGACGTCGAGCAGGAGGCAATTGGCCTGCGTGGGCAGGCAGGTGTAGCCCTTGCTCTTGAGCCAGGCGATGGTGTCGTCGCGCACGCGGGCGTTCTCCGCGCGGCGGGTCTGCACCAGCTGCGGGTCGCGCAGGCTGGCGATGCCGGCGGCCATTGCCGGTACCGACAACGGGTTGCTGCCCAGGCTGGCGAGCTTGGTCTGCAGCCCCGGCGGCGCCAGCGCGGCGCCCAGGCGCAGGCCAGCCATGCCGTAGAGCTTGGAGAAGCTGCGCAGCACGATCAGGTCCTGGCGCTGGCGCACCAGGTCCGCCATGGACGGCTCGTTGCTGTAGTGGATATACGCCTCGTCGACCACCAGCACTGCGCTGGCCGGCTTGTTGGCCAGCAGCCACTCGATGTCGGCGCGCGGGGTGATGGCGCCGCTGGCGTTGCCGGGGTTGCACAGGTAGATCAGGCCGGCGGACGGGTCGGCCTTGGCCATCGCCTTGACGTCGTGCGCGCCATCGGCCCGCAGCGGCACCTTGCGTACCGGCACGCCGCGGGCGGTGGCGCTGTCGATGATCGGGTCGAAGCTCGGGTCGGCTACCACCAGCCCGGCACGTGCCGAGGTGAACAGGCTGCCGGCACGAAGCAGCGCGTCCCTGGAGCCGGGAAAGAACGCCAGATGATCGCCGGGCAGTTGCAGCTCGCCGGTCATCAGGTTGCGCAGGTCCTGCTCCATCTCGAACTGATAGCGGCCCGCACGTGCCAGCGAGCGCGTTGCCGCGTCCACTGCGGCGGGCGAGGGGCCGAGCGGATGCTCGTTGAGATTGAGAAACACCGCGCCCGCTGCCGGCGCCACGCCTGGCTTGGTTGGCGCAGCGGCACGCTTGCGGGCTGCCTCGGCTGCCGGTGCCAGTCCCAGTGCGGAGATCGCCACGCCAACGCTGGCAAGGCTGAGAAACGAACGGCGCGAAACGGGCAACGGCACGGTGAGCTCCAGGCGAGCAGGCAAAGAGGGCGCCACGCTAGCGGGTTTGTGCCTGTCTGCCTATCGGGAAATCGCTGCCGGGCTCGCTGTCGCGCGATTTGGTCGGTGGTCCGGCAGCACTTGCACACCGGCACGGCCCGTTAGAATGGGCGGCCCAGAGCCAGCCCAGCGATCGTATGACTGTCAGCCCGGATCCCGCTCAGCGCATCGACGCCCTGCGTCATCGTATCGAGGACGCCAACTACCGCTATCACGTGCTCGACGAGCCGCAGATGGCCGACGTCGACTACGACGGCCTGATGCGTGAACTGGAAGCCCTGGAGGCTGCGCACCCGGAGCTGGCCAGCGCCGATTCGCCGACCCAGCGCGTCGGCCACCTGGCCGCGTCGCGCTTTGCCGAGGTGCGGCATGCCCTGCCGATGCTGTCGTTGGGCAATGCCTTCAGCGACGAGGAAGTGACCGAGTTCGTACGGCGTATCAGCGAGCGGCTGGAGGTGAAGCAGCCGCTGTTCTCGGCCGAGCCCAAGCTCGATGGCCTGGCGATCAGCCTGCGCTACGAAAACGGCGAGTTCGTGCAGGGCGCAACGCGGGGCGACGGCGCCACCGGTGAGGATGTCAGCGCCAATCTGCGCACCGTCAAGGCGATTCCGCTGCGCCTGCGTGGTGAAGGCTGGCCGCAGGTACTGGAGGTGCGCGGCGAGGTGTACATGCCGCGCGCCGCCTTCGAGACCTACAACGCGCAGATGCGCCTGCAGGGCGGCAAGGTGCTGGCCAATCCGCGCAATGGCGCTGCAGGCTCGCTGCGTCAGCTGGATGCGCGCATCACTGCGCAGCGCCCGTTGAGTTTCTTTGCGTATGGCGTGGGCGAAGTGAGTGAAGGTGCGTTGCCGCAGACGCATTCGGCGATCCTGGCGCAGTTGCGTGCGTGGGGTTTCCCGGTCAGCGCCCTGGTCGAGGTGGTGCAGGGTAGCGACGGCCTGTTGGCGTACTACCAACGCATCGGTGAGGCGCGCGACGGCTTGCCCTTCGATATCGATGGCGTGGTCTACAAACTCGACGATCTGGCCGGGCAGCGCGAGATGGGCTTTGTCTCGCGCGCGCCGCGCTGGGCGATCGCGCACAAGTTCCCGGCGCAGGAGCAGTCCACCACGGTGGAGGCGATCGAGATCCAGATCGGCCGTACCGGTGCGGCCACGCCGGTGGCGCGGCTCAAGCCGGTGCATGTGGCCGGGGTCATCGTCACCAACGCCACGCTGCACAACGCCGACCAGATCGCGCGGCTGGATGTGCGCGTGGGCGATACGGTGATCGTGCGGCGTGCCGGCGATGTGATTCCCGAAGTGGCCGGCGTGGTTGCCGATCAACGGCCGCCCGGCACCCAGCCATGGCAGATGCCCACGCACTGCCCGGTCTGCGGGTCGGAGATCGTGCGCGAGGAAGGCGAGGCGGTGTGGCGCTGCTCCGGCGAGCTGACCTGCCCGGCGCAGCGCAAGGAAGCGTTCCGGCATTTCGTCTCGCGCCGCGCGATGGATGTCGATGGCCTGGGCGAAAAATTCATCGAGGTGCTGGTCGACAGCGGCGTGGTGCAGGGCGTGGCCGATCTGTATCTGCTCAACGTGGACCAGCTGCTGCAATTGCGCATGATCAGCACTGCCGAAAGCCCGCACGCGTTCCTGCGCGAGGCGCGCGAGCATCTGGCCAGCGGTGCGTACGGCCAGCTGGAAAACACCGTGGTCGGCATCGGTGTGGACCTGGCCGGCGAGCGCGAGGCGCCGCACACCTGGCAGGCGGATCTGTTGCGCGCCGGGCTGCCGGCGTTCGACTGGAACCGCAAGAAGATCGCCACCAAATGGGCGGAAAACCTGATCGAGGCGATCGAGCAATCGCGCGATACCACGCTGGAGCGTTTCCTGTTTGCGCTCGGCATCGAGCATGTCGGCGAGAGCACCGCCAAGGCCTTGTCGGCGTGGTTCGGCGATCTGGAGCTGATCCGCCATCTGCCGTGGCCGCTGTTCAAGCGCGTGCCCGACATCGGTGGCGAGGTGGCGCGCTCGCTCGGGCACTTCTTCGACCAGCCCGGCAATCAGCAGGCCATCGACGACCTGCTGCAACGTGGCGTGCGCATCGGCGATGCGCATCCGCCATCACCTAAACTGCGCGAGGCGCTGAGCTTTGCCAGCGTGCTGCAGGACATGGATATCCCCAAGGTGACGCCGGTGCGTGCGCAGCAGCTGGCTGCCGCGGTGGCCTCCTTCGATGCGCTGCGCAGCGCCGGGTCCGATGCCTTGTTGCAGGCCGGCGTTCCCGCGCCGGTGGTGGCGTCGCTGCTGCAATGGCTGGAGCGGCCGGAAAATGCGGCCTTGGCAAGCGCTGCGCAGCAGGCGATGGAAACGGTGCTGTCGCGTCTGCCCGACGCCGACGCGCTGCAAACCGGCCCGCTCGACGGCCAGACCGTGGTGATCACCGGGACCCTGGCCGCGCTCACCCGCGATGCGGCCAAGCAACGGCTGGAAGCGCTGGGTGCCAAGGTCGCCGGCAGCGTCTCCAAGAAAACCGCGTTTCTGGTGGCCGGCGAAGAGGCCGGGTCCAAGCTGGACAAGGCGCAGTCGTTGGGCGTGGAGATCTGGGACGAGGCGCGCTTGCTGGCCTTCCTCGGCGAGCACGGCCAGCAACCATGAGCGCGATGCAGGTCGATCTGGACGCGTTGCGGTTGCGCGCGCGGCTCAACGCGCTGATCCGCGCTTTCTTCGCCGAGCGCGACGTGCTGGAAGTGGAGACGCCGGTGCTGTCGGAGGCCGGCAACACCGAGCCGAATATCGACAGTTTCAGCACGCGCTTCAGCGGCCATGTCGATGCCGGCGCGCCGGTGCGCTGGTTGCGCACCTCGCCGGAATATCCGCTCAAGCGGCTGCTGGCGGCCGGGGTGGGCGATTGCTACGAGCTGGGGCGGGTGTTCCGCAATGGCGAGGCCGGCGGCCGCCACAATCCCGAGTTCAGCATGCTCGAGTGGTACCGGGTGGGCTGGGACGATCGCGCCCTGGCGCAGGAGACCGTTGAGCTGGTGCACCGCGTGCTTGCGCTGGTCGGGCGCCAGGCGCAGGTGCAGGTGCTGAGCTATCGCGCGCTGTTCGTGCAGGCGCTGGGCATCGACCCGTTGCACGATCCGATCGAAACGCTGCGCGCACCGCTACACGACATCGCCATCGATCCGGATGGCCTGACCCGCGACGACTGGCTGGATCTGCTGATGACCCATCGCCTCCAGCCGGGCTTTGCCAGCGACACGCTGACCGTGGTGCACGACTGGCCTGCCAGCCAGTGCGCGTTGGCGCGCATCCGCCCCGGGGAGCCGCCGGTGGCCGAGCGCTTCGAGCTGTATCTGGGCGCTTACGAGGTCGCCAACGGGTACCACGAGCTCAACGATGCGCAGGAGCAGCGGGCGCGTTTCATGCGCGATAACGCGGTGCGTGCGGCGCGCGGATTGCCGCAGCTGCCGGTGGATGAGCGGCTGCTGGCGGTGTTGTCGCAACTGCCCGATTGCGCGGGGGTGGCGGTCGGTGTGGACCGGCTGTTGATGGCCATGCGTGGCACCACGCAGATTGCCGATGTGCTGGCCTTCGCTTTCGCCCGCGCCTGACCCGCGGCGGTGCGCAGTGCCTGCGCGGCACCGGGCGCGCGCCCGGTGCCATCTCGCTGTCATCGCCACCGTATTGCTATCTTCACATCGATGATGCTCTCATCGTGGCGTCCACGGGGGCGCGGCGCAGAGTGTGTTTGGGTGAGAATTGTCGGCATGAAGTGGCTGATCAGCTTATGCGGTTTGTGGTGCTTGCCGCTGCTGATGCTGGCCGATGCGCGTGCGGCGGATCGCGCCGCCGGCGTGGTGCGCTGCGAGTCCAAGGACATGGCGCGCGTGCATTGTGCGATGGATACCGAGCACGGCGTCCAGCTGGTGCGCCAGCTGTCCGAGACCAGTTGCATCCGTGGCAGCGAGTGGGACATCGAGCGCGGTGGCGTCTGGGTCGAACAGGGCTGCCGTGCAGAGTTCGCGGCCGCACGGGCGCTGAGCGCTCCGCAGATGCGCCGCGTGGTGCGCTGCGATTCCAACGGCGGCAAGGTGGTATGCCCGGTGGTGCTGCGTGGTGCGCCGGTGCGCCTGCTGCGCCAGCGCTCGGTGTGGCCGTGCAAGGAAGGCCGCAGCTGGGGTGCGCGCCGTAACGAAATCTGGGTCTCGCGCGGCTGCGATGGCGAATTCGAGGTCGCTGCCGAGGACGGTTCCGGGTTCGTGGCCATGCCACGCATGGTGACCTGCGAATCGAAGAAGGGCGCACGCCGCACCTGCGGGATCTCGGTGGAGCGCCAGGTGCGGGTAGGCCGGCAGATCTCCAAGAAGGAATGCGTGGAAGGCCAGACCTGGGGCTGGAGCCGCGACGGCGTATGGGTCAATGACGGCTGCCGCGCCGAGTTCATCGTCGACTGATGGACTGACGAAACCGCTGCTCTCCATCGCATAGGTGGGCGTAGCCGGCGCCGTGGCCCCCGTCAGCACGCGACCAGGTTGGTGAGGGTGTCTAGCCCTTGACCAGCTCTGCTTGGAACATCCAGACCATGCTGAAGCTCAAGCTTCCAGTTGTCTTGAGATGTGATTGAACGGTTGCGGATGCGTCGGGTGTGGAGCGGGCGATCTGCGGCTTGGCCGCGGGGCCCTTGCCCGCCCACCATCGCGGGACACGCCGCAAGTACGTCCTTGTAGGCGCTTACGCGGCATCCATGCCGCGTAAGGTCCCGCGACGGTGGGCGGGCAAGGACCTGTCGGGATGGTCGGTGTGCATGGTGCAGGCAGGGCATGACGTGCGCTGGTTGGAGCACTGTGCGTCGGCCAGCTTCTCTTTGCCTTGCCATTGCAAGCCCGGCAACTGAAAGGCGTTCAACACGCCACCCGCCAACTTCTCATCCGCCTCGCGCAGGCTGCGCAACGGGCTTCCAAGAAGCGGCAGGCCAACGTTCTGGCGCGGTGCGGGCACCGCGCACTCGACCAGTTCGGTTTGCGGCATCGCCGGCGGGCCGAGCGATGCGGCCACTGACTGGGCTGCCCGCGCGCCTTACAATGTCCGGATGAACGACAGCGCCCATATCGATTACGCCCGCTACGACCATATCCGCCCGCTGCTGTGGACGGGCGATGCCCTGGAACTGCTCGACCAGCGCAAGCTGCCCTTCGTGGTCGAGCATGTACGTTGCGACACCAGCGATGCCGTGGCCGAGGCGATCCATTCGCTGGCCGTGCGCGGCGCGCCGGCGATCGGCATTGCGGCCGGGTGGGGCGTGGTGCTGGCGGCGCGCGACATCGTTGCCGATGACGGCAGTGCGGCCCTGCAGAAGCTCGAACCGGCGCTGTTGCGGCTCAATGCCGCGCGTCCGACCGCGGTCAACCTGGCCTGGGCGCTGATGCGCATGCGTCGCGTGCTGGGCGCTGCCGGCGCCGACTGGCGCGAGGTGATCGCGCGCGAGGCGCAGGCCATCGCCGACGAAGACCTGGCGGCCAACCGGCATATGGGCGCGCTCGGTGCGTCGTTGATCGAGACCGGCAGCGGCGTGTTGACCCATTGCAATACCGGTTCGCTGGCCACCGCCGGCTTCGGTACCGCGCTGGGCGTGATCCGTGCCGGCATGGCGCAGCAGCGCATCGCCAAGGTGTTTGCCGGCGAGACCCGGCCGTGGCTGCAGGGCGCGCGCCTGACCGTGTGGGAGCTGCAGCAGGACGGCATCGACGCGACCCTGATCGCCGATTCGGCCGCCGCGCATCTGATGAAGTCCGGGCTGGTGCAGTGGGTCATCGTCGGCGCCGATCGCATCTGCGCCAACGGCGATACCGCCAACAAAATCGGCACCTATCAGCTGGCGATCGCCGCGCGCCACCACGGCGTCAAGTTCATGGTGGTGGCACCGTCGTCCACGGTGGACATGGACACCGCCAGTGGCGATCAGATCGAGATCGAGCAGCGCGATCCGGGCGAATTGTTCGGGGTCGGCGGCGTGCGCACGGTGGCCGATGGCATCAATGCCTGGAATCCGGTGTTCGATGTCACCCCCGGCAGCCTGATCGATGCGATCGTCACCGAACGCGGGGTGATCGCGCAGCCGGACCTGGCGCGCATGCAGGCGGCGTTCGGCGGCTGAGGCCAGTGCGGCGCACTATCGCCGCATCGTCCCGTCAAAATCCTGCAAGTGCTTGTTTCTGGCCGGTAAACCGGCGGCATCGTGGTGCCCCTTCGTGATACAATCCGGGGCTTGAATCGATCGGCGGGAGCGTGGGGTCGGCAGCCTGTTGTCAGGGCGCCCCCGACGCGGCTTTCCGGCTCGCCCGCCACCTCACTTACGGAACCCGAATGGCAGAAACCGCCAAGGAAATCATCCAGGTCAATCTGGAAGACGAGATGCGCAAGAGCTATCTCGATTACGCGATGAGCGTGATCGTGGGCCGCGCACTCCCCGATGCCCGTGATGGCCTCAAACCCGTGCACCGCCGCGTCCTGTACGCCATGCACGAGCTGGGCGCACACAGCAACAAGGCCTACTTCAAGTCGGCGCGTATCGTCGGCGACGTCATCGGTAAATACCACCCGCACGGCGACCAGTCGGTGTACGACACGCTGGTGCGCATGGCGCAGCCGTTCTCGCTGCGCTACATGATGGTGGACGGCCAGGGTAACTTCGGTTCGGTCGATGGCGACTCCGCCGCGGCGATGCGTTACACCGAGTCGCGCATGTCGCGGCTGGCGCATGAGCTGATGGCCGACATCGACAAGGAAACCGTCGATTTCCAGCCCAATTACGACGAAAAGGAACAGGAACCGACGGTCATGCCGACCCGGTTCCCGAGCCTGCTGGTCAACGGCTCGGCCGGTATCGCGGTGGGCATGGCCACCAATATCCCGCCGCACAATCTGACCGAGGCGATCAACGCCTGCATCGCCTTGATCGACACGCCGGAGCTGGATGTCGAAGGCCTGATGGAATACATCCCCGGCCCGGATTTCCCCACCGCCGGCATCATCAATGGCACCGCCGGCATCGCTGCCGGTTACCGCACCGGCCGTGGCCGCGTGCGCATGCGCGCCAAGGCCGATGTGGAAGTGGCCGACAACGGCCGTGAAGCGATCATCGTCACCGAGATTCCGTATCAGGTGAACAAGGCGCGGCTGATCGAGAAGATCGCCGAGCTGGTCAAGGAAAAGAAGCTCGAAGGCATCAGCGAGCTGCGCGACGAGTCCGACAAGGACGGCATGCGCATCTACATCGAGGTCAAGCGCGGCGAGTCGGCCGAGGTTGTGCTCAACAACCTGTATCAGCAGACCCAGATGGAGTCGGTGTTCGGCATCAACATGGTCGCGCTGATCGACGGCCGCCCGCAGTTGATGAACCTCAAGCAGATGCTGCAGGCGTTCATCCGCCACCGCCGCGAAGTGGTCACCCGCCGCACCATCTTTGAACTGCGCAAGGCGCGTGCGCGTGCGCACGTGCTGGAAGGCCTGACCGTCGCGTTGGCCAACATCGACGAGATGATCGAGCTGATCAAGACCTCGGCCAACCCGCAGGAAGCGCGCGAGCGCATGCTGGCCAAGACCTGGGAACCGGGTCTGGTCGGTGCGCTGCTGGGCGCCGCCGGTGCCGAAGCCTCCAAGCCGGAAGATCTGGCCCCGGGCGTGGGCCTGGCCAACGGCTTCTATCAGCTCAGTGAAGTGCAGGCCTCGCAGATCCTGGAAATGCGCCTGCATCGCCTGACCGGGTTGGAGCAGGAAAAGCTGACCGACGAGTACAAGCAGTTGCTCGAGGTCATCCAGGGCCTGATCCGCATCCTGGAAAACCCGGACGTGCTGCTGCAGGTGATCCGCGACGAGCTGATCAACATCCGCGAGGAGTACGGCGACGAACGCCGCACCGAGATCCGTCACAGCGAAGAAGATCTGGACATCCTGGACCTGATTTCGCCGGAAGACGTGGTGGTGACGCTCTCGCATGCCGGCTATGCCAAGCGCCAGCCGGTGAGCGCGTATCGTGCGCAGCGCCGTGGTGGCCGTGGCCGGTCGGCGGCGGCGACCAAGGAAGAGGATTTCATCGACCAGCTGTGGCTAGTCAATACGCACGACACGCTGCTGACCTTCACCAGCAGCGGCAAGGTGTTCTGGCTGCCGGTGTACCAGTTGCCGGAGGCCGGCTCCAATGCGCGTGGCCGTCCGATCATCAACTGGATTCCGCTGGAACCCGGCGAGCGTGTGCAGGCGGTGCTGCCGGTGCGCGAATACGCCGACAATCGCTATGTGTTCTTTGCCACGCGCAACGGCACGGTCAAGAAGACCCCGCTGAGCGAATTCGCGTTCCGGCTGGCACGCGGCAAGATCGCGATCAACCTCGATGAGGGCGATGCGCTGGTCGGTGTGGCCTTGACCGATGGCGATCGCGACGTGTTGTTGTTCGCCTCCAACGGCAAGACCGTGCGCTTTGGCGAATCCACCGTGCGTTCGATGGGCCGTACCGCCACCGGCGTGCGCGGCATCCGTCTGACCAAGGGCGAAGAGGTGGTCAGCCTGATCGTGGCCGAGCGTGCCGGCGGCATCGAAGGCGATGTCGAGGACGAGGGTGTCGAGGACGTGGTGGAGAGCATGGACGGTGTCGAGGCGGAAGTGATCGACGTCGCCGAGAGCGACGACATGGCCTACATCCTCACCGCCACCGAGAACGGCTACGGCAAGCGCACCCCGCTGACCGAGTACCCGCGCAAGGGCCGCGGTACGCAGGGCGTGATCGGCATCCAGACCACCGAGCGCAACGGCAAGCTGGTGCGTGCGGTGCTGCTGGGCGCCACCGACGAAGTGCTGCTGATTTCCGATGGCGGTACGCTGGTGCGCACCCGCGGTTCGGAGATCTCGCGCGTGGGTCGCAATACCCAGGGCGTGACCTTGATCCGCTTGTCCAAGGGCGAAAAGCTGCAGGCGGTCGAACGCCTGGATGCCTCGCTGGATGAGGCCGAGGACGTGCTGGACGATGCAGCGGTTGCACCGGCAGCAAGTGCAGGCGACCTGCCACCGACCGAAGCGTGATCGCACCTGGCGAGCAACGCAGCTGAAGAAAAACGCCGGCGCACAGCCGGCGTTTTTTATTGCACGCGGTGACATCTGCAACGCAGTGTTTTTCGACGGCGTTCGCAAAGAACGCGGTTTTTTCACCGCGGCGGGTCGAAGGTTGTGGGCGGTGCGGCGGCGTTGCGTCGCCGCAGATCGAAGAGGAACAACTGATGACGACATTGCATCGTCCTTCCCGTCGCGGCCACTGGGCGCTGGCGACGTTGGGAGGCGTGATTGGAGTGCTGGGCGCCGTGCTGCTGGCAGGCGGCGTGAGGCTGGCCGCGCTGGGCGGCTCCTGGTATTACGCGCCTGCGGGCGCGGCCTTGCTGATCGCCGGCGTATTGCTGTTTCGCGGTCGCAATGCGGGCGCGTGGTGGTTTGCCGCAGTGGTGGCGGCAACGTTGCCGTGGACGTGGTGGGAATCGGGCAGCGACTACTGGCGTTGGGTACCGCGGCTGGGCTTGATCGTCGGCTTGGCATTCGTGCTGGCGCTGCTGCTGCCGAAGCTGGAGCGCCCGGTGTCGCGTGCGGTGTCGCGCAGCGTGGCCGGCGTTCTGGCGGCGGTGTTCGTGGTGGCCTTCGCGCTCGCCTTCGTGCCGTTTGGGGTGACCGAGGCCGATGGCGCGCTGGCACACGCCGCCGGCATGGCCGCGGGCCTGGTCAAGCGCAGCGCGTCTGCAGCGCCGGTCGCCGCCGACGGGCAGCCGGGCAATGCGCCTGCCGACGACGACTGGGCCGCGTATGGACGCAGCCAGGCCGGGCAGCGCTATTCGCCGTTGCAGCAGATCAACCGCGACAACGTTGCGCAATTGAAGCAGGCCTGGGTCTTCCACACCGGCGACCTGCCGAGTAAGCGCTGGGGTGCGGAAACCACGCCGCTGAAGGTGGGCGACAGCCTGTATCTGTGTACTGCGCGCAATCAGGTGATCGCGCTGGATGCCGCCAGTGGCAAGGAGCGTTGGCGTTACGATCCCAAGGTCAAGGACGAGGCGATTCCGTATACGGCCGCCTGCCGCGGTGTGTCGTACTACCAGGTGCCGGTGGCAGCCAACGACGCCGCCGCAGCAGTGGCAGCGGAGGGGGCGCCGCTGTGCCGCACGCGCATCATCGAAGGCACGCTGGATGGCCGCCTGATCGCGCTGGATGCGCGTAGCGGCAAGCCGTGCACGGATTTCGGCAACAACGGCCAGGTCGACATCACCGTCGGCATGGGGCAGACGCCGCCGGGCTATGTGTCGATCAATTCGCCGCCCGCCATCGTGCGCGGGGTGGTGGTCACCGGCCATCAGGTGCTGGACGGGCAGAAGCGTTACGAGCCGTCCGGTGTGATCGAGGGCTTCGATGCGGTGACCGGCCAATTGCGCTGGGCCTGGGACATGACCCATCCGGACTGGAACGGCGCACCGCCGCCGGGCCAGACCTGGACGCGTGGCACGCCGAACATGTGGACCACCGCCGCGGCCGACGAACAGCTGGGCTATGTGTATCTGCCGATGGGCAACTCCACCGCCGATTACTGGAGCAGCTCGCGCACGCCGCAGGAGAATCGCTACGCGACCTCGCTGGTGGCGCTGGATGTCACCACCGGCAAGCCGGTGTGGAATTTCCAGACCACGCATATCGATGCGTGGGATTACGACCTGGGCTCGCAGCCGAGCCTGATCGACTTCCCCAAGGGCGGCGTCAACGTGCCGGCAGTGTTGTTGCCGAGCAAGCAGGGCGAGTTGTACGTGCTGGATCGGCGTACCGGCAAGCCGCTGGTGGGCGTGGAAGAACGCGCAGTGCCGGGCGGTGGCGTGGAGCCGCAGATGCGTGCCAAGACGCAGCCATTTTCGCTCTACCACACGCTGCGCAAGCCGGATCTGACCGAGCGCGACATGTGGGGGATGACGCCGATCGATCAGCTGGTGTGCCGTATCCAGTTCCGCAAGGCCAGCTACAAGGGCATCTACACGCCGCCGGAAGCCGACCGTCATTCGATTGAATATCCCGGCTACAACGGCGGTTCGGATTGGGGCAGCGTGTCGGTGGATCCGCAGCGCGGCGTGATCGTGGCCAACTACAACGACATGCCCAACTACAACCTGCTGGTGCCGCGCGCCAAGGCCGACAAACTGGGCTGGGCACCGCGCGATGAAGTGCGCGGCGATGCTGGTGGCGCGGAGGGTGCGGGCGATCCACAGGCCGGCACGCCGTACGCGATCAACGTCAACGCCGGCTGGCGCCTGCCGTTCACCAAGCTGCTGTGCAAGCAGCCGCCGTATGGCGGCATCCGTGCGATCGATCTGGCCAGCGGCAAGACCCTTTGGGACCGTCCGTTCGGCAGCGCACGCGGCAATGGTCCGTTCGGCATCCGCTCAGGTCTGCCGATCGAGATCGGCACGCCCAACAATGGCGGTTCGGTGGTGACGGCCAGTGGCTTGATCTTCATTGCCGCAGCCACCGACGACCTGATCCGCGCCATCGATCTGTCCACCGGCAAGGAGCTGTGGCATGCCAAGCTGCCGGCCGGCGGCCAGGCCAACCCGATGGTCTACGCCTACAACGGCCGCGAGTATCTGGTGATCATGGCCGGCGGCCACCACTTCATGGAAACGCCCGCAGGCGATGCCGTGGTGGCCTACGCGCTGCCGCAGCAGGCACCATGACGCAGGCAGGGACCAAGCCCGCCAACCAAGGCAAGCCGGCCATTCCCGAGGCCTGAAACGAAAAAGCGCACCGCAAGCGGTGCGCTTTTTTCATGGGCAATCGCATCACGGCAGTCGGCAAACAACCTGCATCGGGAAGTGGTCAAACAGCATGCATCTACCTGTTGACCCAACAGAACCCCGCACCGACGCTCTTACGATTCCCGATTCCCGATTCCCGATTCCCGATTCCCCACTCACCCAACATTAGCCGCAACCGCATCCTCCATCACCGCATCGCGCACATCCTGCGCCAGCGTCGCCTTGACGATGATCGAGCGGATGGCATCGGTGGCATCCGACAGCGGCACATCGCTGCTCAGCCGCTGGAAGGTGTCGCGGCTGTTGTAGCCGGACCCGTCCTTCAGATAGTGGTCGTACATTGACAGCAGGTCCTGGCAGGCGGTGATCAGCGCCGCGACGTTGCCGCGCAACAGGGCATAGCCGATCTGGTCGAAGCTGTGCAGGCAATCGGCCAGCCAATGCAGGTCGTAACGGGCGGTGGCCGGTTCCGGCGCGGTGTGGCCGCGGCTGTAGGCGCTGTAGCGGCGCAGGCTGCGTGCCACCCGTGCGACGTGCGCGAACAACGTGCCGATCTCGTTGGCGATATCCAGCCGCTGCACCATCACCATCGGAATCACCTGGCTGTCGGCAGCCGGCGCCTGTTCGGCGGCCGTCTGTTCCTGCTGCTCCAGCGATTGCTTGAGGACGGTGTAGCTGCGCTGCAGCGATTCCAGCTCCAGCACGCTGGCGGCCGCACGCGCCTTCGCCTGCGAGAGCGCGGCCTGGTAGCGGGCAAGGCTGTCCTGGGTGCTGGCGAGCTGGCCGGATTCGGCGCGCAGCTGCCGGCCACGCACGAACGCCAGCACGGTGGCAATCAGCGCCCAGAGCGCGAATGCAGGCACCAGGTAGATCAAGATGCCCATGGAGATCCCTCGAAACGTTGCATACCTTGTCGGCCCGCACGCAGCGGACTTGAGGGCAATCGTCGAGAATGTGATGGGCAACGATTTCCTCGCTTGCAACCCGAAGCAGGAAAGCTCTCGCGCCCCCTGACCAAAGGCACGTGGCGGGCGGTATCCCGGCATGCTCGAATCAGCGCACCCGCCAGCCCGGAGCCTTGCATGCGCAGATGGATCGATCGCTGGCCGCCAACGCTGCGGCGCGTCCGCTCAGCCGGACTGATCTGGGTCGTGATGTGTGCCACCGTGCAGGCCGCGCCGGCCATGCCGTTATCGGCGCCCGTGCAGGTGGATTACAGCGAGGCCACGGACCTGTTCAACCTGTTGGATAACCTGTCGGACTGGTTGCCCAGCTATACGGCGCCCGTCTATCGCAGCTATTTCGAAACCCATGGCGGGCTGGACCCGGCCGATCGTGCAGCGCTTGTGGCCTACGCAGATTTCCGTCGGCGCACCTCGGGGCTGGCAAAGGACGACGATCTGGAGGTACTCGACCGTGTGTTTGCGCCAGATGCCACCCGTGAGGTAGATCCTTTCTCCCGGCATTTCCTCGGGAATGCGGGATTCGAGGCCTCAGCGGACGCCGCCATTGCCGAGCAGTCGGCAGACGACCAGGCGATGTTGCGCGCGTATTTTGCCCGCTTCGTTCCGCGCGCCAGGCACCTGGTCGCCGTTGCACCGCGTTTCGAGCAACAGGCGCGCGAGCTGGGCGAGGAACTGTCCAAGCCCGCCGTCTCGCGGTTGGCAGCGCAGATGCGGGCGTTCTTTGCAGTGCCGGAGCCTGCGGTATTCCAGGCAAGATTCGTCTGGTGGCCGGAGCCGGACACCACCCAGGCCAAGGTGCGCGGACGCACCATGCTGCTGTATTCGCAGCATGATGCGCGTACCGGCACGGCCTCGATGGACTGGGCGCCGATCGTGTTGCATGAATTGAGTCACTACCTGTCTGCGGGGCAGCCATCGGCGCGCAAACGCATGCTCGCTGCCAACTTCGTGCGGCTGTGTCCGGGTGCGGCCACCTTGCGTAACCCGCTCAATGCGCTGGAAGAGCCGTTGGCGATCTACTGGGGACAGTATCGCTTCGAGCAGGCGGTGCGCGGGCGTTCGCTGCCGCCGTCGTCGCAGTGGTATATCCAGGCGGACGCCGATCGCGCGGCGAAGGCGATCGCAGCGGCCTATCCAGCAAGCGGGGCGGCACCGGTGCTCGATGACAACGCATTGCTGGCCGCTGCTGCATCGGCCTGCAAGTAGACCGTGATGGAGCTGGAAGCCGCCGGCAGAACGCGGCGGATCGTCGTCGCCTGCTGCGGACGCTGCGCCCACAACCGGTGATGTCCGCGTGCTGCATGCCGACCGCATACGGCGTGCACGCGGTCGGCGAAACAGCCGGGGCCGAGAATCCTCAGCCGAGAATGCCGGGCAAATCCAGGCCTTTTTGCTTCGCGCAGTCGGTGGCGATGGCGTAGCCGGCATCGGCGTGGCGCATCACGCCGGTGGCCGGGTCGTTCCAGAGCACGCGCTCCAGACGCTTGTCGGCTGCCTCGCTGCCGTCGCAGACGATGACCATGCCGGCGTGCTGCGAGAAGCCCATGCCGACGCCGCCGCCGTGATGCAGCGACACCCAGGTCGCGCCGGACGCGGTGTTGAGCAAGGCGTTGAGCAGCGGCCAGTCGGAGACCGCATCCGAACCGTCGGCCATGGCTTCGGTTTCGCGGTTGGGCGAGGCGACGCTGCCCGAATCCAGATGATCGCGGCCGATCACCACCGGCGCCTTCAATTCACCGCTGCGCACCATCGCATTGAAGGCCAGGCCGAGCCGATGGCGGTCGCCCAGACCGACCCAGCAGATCCGCGCAGGCAGGCCCTGGAAGGCGATCTTTTCGGCAGCCATGTCCAGCCAGCGGTGCAGATGCGCATCGTCGGGAATGAGCTCCTTGACCTTGGCATCGGTCTTGGCGATGTCGTCCGGATCGCCACTGAGCGCGACCCAGCGGAACGGGCCGATGCCACGGCAGAACAGCGGCCGGATATAGGCGGGCACGAAGCCGGGGAAGTCGAACGCGTTGTCGACGCCTGCTTCCAGCGCCATCTGGCGCAGGTTGTTGCCGTAATCGACGGTGGGCACGCCGAGTGCGTGGAAGGTGAGCATGGCGCGGATGTGGTTGGCCATCGAGTCGCGCGCGGCCGCTTCCACCGCCTTCGGCGCGCTCACGCGTTTCGCGTCCCATTCCTCCACCGTCCAGCCCTGCGGCAGGTAGCCGTTGATCGGGTCGTGCGCGGAGGTCTGGTCGGTCAGCAGGTCCGGCTTGACCCCGCGTAGCAGCAATTCGTCCAGCACGTCTGCGACATTGCCGAGCAGGCCGACCGACAGCGGCTTCTTCGCGGTGCACGATTCCTCGATCAGGCGCAGCGCTTCGTCCAGGTCGTCGGTCCAGGTGTCCAGGTAGCCGGTGCGCAGGCGCATGTCGATGCTGGAACGGCGGCATTCCACCGCCAGGCACGAGGCGCCGGCCATTACCGCGGCCAGCGGCTGCGCGCCGCCCATGCCGCCCAGGCCACCGGTGAACAGCCACTTGCCGGCCAGGCTGCCGCCGTAATGCTGGCGGCCCATCTCCACGAAGGTTTCGTAGGTGCCTTGCACGATGCCCTGCGCGCCGATGTAGATCCAGCTGCCGGCGGTCATCTGGCCGTACATCGCCAGACCCTTGCGATCGAGTTCGTTGAAATGCTCCCAGCTGGCCCAGCGCGGCACCAGGTTGGAGTTGGCGATCAGCACGCGCGGCGCATCGGCATGCGTGCGGAACACCCCGACCGGCTTGCCGGACTGCACCAGCAGGGTCTGGTCGTCGTCCAGGCGGGTCAGCGCGGCGACGATCGCATCGAAGGATTCCCAGTCGCGCGCGGCGCGGCCGATCCCGCCATAGACCACCAGTTCCTGCGGGCGCTCGGCCACGTCCGGGTCCAGGTTGTTCATCAGCATGCGCAGCGGCGCTTCGGTGAGCCAGCTTTTTGCGGTGAGCGTGGTGCCGGTGGCGGCGCGGATGACGCGGGTTGCATCGTGACGGGTCATGCCGGTTTCCTTGCAATCAACGGTGCGCCGCAGGCGGCGTGGTGGCGGAGGAGTGAGCGGTGGTATTGGCAAACTGCAGGCAGGCCAGCAGCACGTGGCGCAGCACCGCGCGTAGTGCGACCGCATGCGCGGGGAGCCAGGGCGTGGGCCAGTTCTGCGGGGTGATGGTGTCCGGCTCACGCATATAGCCGCGGCACGCCAGCTCCATCTGCAGCGTATGCACACCATGCCCGGGCTGCGCGTAATGGCGGGTGATCCAGCCGCCCTTGAAGCGCCCGTTGCGCACGGTGCTCGAGCCGCTGCTGCGGCACAGCTGCTCCACGGCATCGGCCAGGGCCGGATCGCAACTGCGGTCGTCGTTGCTGCCGATGTTGAACTGCGGCAGCTCGCCATCGAACAGATGCGGAATATGCGAGCGGATCGAATGCGCGTCGTAGACCACGATGCTGGCGTGCTGCGTGCGCAGGCGCGCGATCTCGGCAGCGAGCGCAGCGTGATAGGGGTCGAACCACTGCGTGCGGCGCCAGGCGATCTGCGCTTGGTCGGGTTCGGCGCCGTCGGCATACAGCGGCTGGTTGTCGAAGGTGGTCAGCGGACACAGGCCGGTGGTGTTCTGGCCCGGGTACAGGGACGCTCCGCTGGGATCGCGGTTGACGTCGATCACCGAGCGCGAGATCGCGGTGCGCACGGTGGTGGCGCCGAGGGATTGCGCGAAGTCGTACAGCTGATGCACCCACCAATCGGCATCGCGGCGTGCCAGCCAGGGCGAGACGAACTGGTCGACCATCTCCTCGGGCAGCTCGGTGCCGGTATGCGGGAAGCTGAGGATCAGCGGCGCATCGCCGCGGTGGATCTCGAGCCAGGGCAGGGCGCTCATCGCGGTGCGCCTTGTGCTGGTGCGATCGTCAGGACGCGACGATGTCGCGCCTGCATCCGGTCGGCACACGGCGCGCAAGCGCGCAGCACGGCCTGACGCGCAAGCAGTCCGCGCGCGCGTATCGCCCGCAGTGCATGGTCGTCGCGCAGATGCGCGCTCGGCAGTGACGCAAGACCTTGCACGCGCGGATACCACGCTGCCGAGATCATTCCAGCGGCTGCGAGGTGGCGCGTCATGCGTGCTGCTCCACGCCTGGCAAGGCGATGGCGACCGCCTGCGCGAGCGCACCCGAACGCACCAACGCACTGGCCGCCAGCATGTCGGGATGGAAATAGCGGTCGTCCTGCAGGGTCGGCACCTGCGCGCGCAGCAGTGCGCGCGCGGCTTCCAGCGCGGCGCTGGAGCGCAGCGGCGCATGGAAGTCGCAGCCTTGCACGGCCGCCAGCAGTTCGATGCCGATCACGTGCGCGGCGTTCTCGGCCATCGCCAGCAGACGCCGCGCGCCATGCGCGGCCATCGACACATGATCTTCCTGATTGGCCGAGGTCGGGATCGAATCGACACTGGCCGGATACGCACGCTGCTTGTTTTCCGACACCAGGGCCGCAGCGGTGACCTGCGGAATCATGAAGCCGGAATTCAGGCCCGGGCGCGGGGTGAGGAACGCCGGCAGGCCCGACAAGGCCGGGTCGACCAGCATCGCGGTGCGGCGTTCGCTGATCGAGCCGATTTCGCAGACCGCCATCGCCAGCATGTCGGCCGCGAAGGCCACCGGCTCGGCATGGAAGTTGCCGCCGGACAAGGCCTCGCCGGTATCGCTGAACACCAGCGGGTTATCCGAGACGCCATTGGCCTCGATCTCCAGCGTGCGTGCGGCCTGACGCATGATGTCCAGCGCCGCGCCCATCACCTGCGGCTGGCAGCGCAGGCAGTACGGATCCTGCACGCGCACATCGCCGAGCCGATGCGATTCGCGGATGCTCGAATCGGCCATCAGCGCGCGCAGTGCGGCAGCGGTGGCGATCTGCCCCGGCTGGCCGCGCAAGGCATGGATGCGCGCATCGAACGGCGTGTCCGAGCCCTTGGCCGCTTCCACCGACAGCGCGCCGGTGACCAACGCGGCCTGCAACACGGTTTCGATCTCGAACAGCCCGGCCAAGGCGCAGGCGGTGGAGAACTGGGTGCCGTTGAGCAGCGCCAGGCCTTCCTTGGCGCCCAGCACGCGCGGCTGCAGCTGCGCCTGCGCCAGCGCGTCGGCGGCAGGCAGGCGTTGCCTGCCGACGAAGGCTTCGCCGACGCCGATCATCACCGCGGCCAGGTGCGACAGCGGTGCCAGATCCCCGGAGGCACCGACCGAGCCCTGGCAGGGCACCACCGGCGTGATGCCCAGGCGCAGCATCGCGTCCAGCAATGCCAGCGTCTGCGGCTGCACCCCGGAAGCACCCTGGGCCAGGCTGGTGAGCTTGAGCGCCATCATCAGCCGCACCACCGGCACCGGGGTGGGCTCGCCGACCCCGGCGGCGTGCGAGAGCACGATATTGCGCTGCAGGGTCTGCAGGTCCTCGCGCTCGATGCGCACGCTGGCCAGCTTGCCGAAGCCGGTATTGACGCCATACACCGGCTCGCCGCGCGCCACGATGGCCTCCACCGTCTGCGCACTGCGCAGCACCGCGGCCGCGCAAGCGTCGTCCAGCACGACGTCGGCGCCGCGATACAGCGCACGCCACTGCGCCAGCGTGACCTGGCCGGGCTGCAAGACAAGAGAAGCACTCATGATGACTCCGGATTCAGCAGGAATGCCCGCGCCAGACGCGGGCATGAAGAGGGTTGAAGCCCATGCGATAGACCAGGTCGGCCGGCGCATCGATGTCCCAGATCGCCAGGTCGCAGTGCAGGCCGGCGCACAGCCGGCCCAGTCGCTCGCCGCGCCCGAGTGCGCGTGCGGCTTCGCGGGTGAACCCGGCGATGCACTCGTCCACGGTCATGCGGAACAGCGTGGCGGCCATGTTCATCGCCAGCAGTGGGCTGGTCAGCGGCGAGGTGCCCGGGTTGCAGTCGGTGGCCAGGGCCAGCGGCACGCCGGCGGCGCGCAACGCCGCGATCGGCGGCAGCTGGGTGTCGCGGGTGAAATAGAACGCGCCCGGCAACAGCACCGCGACGGTGCCGGCGCCGGCCATTGCGGCAATGCCGGCGTCATCCAGGTATTCGATGTGATCGGCCGACAACGCGCCATGGCGTGCGGCCAGTTGCGCGCCATGCTGATTGCTCAGTTGCTCGGCATGGATCTTGATGTCCAGGCCATGTGCCTGCGCGGCACGGAAGACCTGTTCGGCCTGCGCGGGCGAGAACGCCAGATGCTCGCAGAACACGTCCACCGCCTCGGCAAGCCCTTGCGCGGCGATCGCCGGAATCATCTGCGTGCAGACGGCGTCGATATAAGTTTGCGCATCGCCGCCCGGCGGCACCGCATGCGCACCGAGGAAGGTCGGCACCACTTCGACCTTGCGCAGTGCCGCGAGCTGGCGTGCCACGCGCAGCTGCTTGGTTTCGTCCTCCAGCGTCAGCCCGTAGCCGGATTTGATTTCCAGCGTGGTCACGCCTTCGGCGAGCATGGCGTCCAGGCGCGGCAAGCTGGCGGCCAGCAGCGCTGCGTCGTCGGCGGCGCGGGTGGCGCGCACCGTGGCCACGATGCCGCCGCCGGCTGCGGCAATCTCGGCATAACTGGCACCGCGCAGGCGTTGCTCGAATTCGTTGGCGCGATTGCCTGCATACACCAGATGGGTATGGCAATCGATCAGGCCGGGGCTGATCCAGCGGCGCCGGCAATCGTGCGCAACGTCCGGCGTCAGCGCCGGGGCCTGCGCGGCCGGGCCGGCGTAGGTGATGCGGCCGTCCTGGCAGGCCAGTACGCCATCGTCCACGATGCCCAGGCCACCATCGGCTGCGTCCAGGGTCATCAGCTGTGCGTTGTGCCAGAGGACGTCGCAATGCATGGCGCAGGCTCGTGGTGTCTGATATGTATATACAATAGAACCGGCAATTGAGGGTGTCCAGTGGCAGACCAACAGGTGCAGGCGTTGTGGGCGGCGCGGGCTCTCCTGCCCGATGGCTGGGCGGGCGACGTGCGGATCACGCTGGCGCAGGGGCGCATCGCCTCGGTGCAGCCCGGCGCCACGCCCGCTGCCGACGACAGCCGGGTCGAGCGGCTGCTGCCCGGGCTGGGCAACCTGCATAGCCACGCATTCCAGCGCGGCATGGCCGGGCTGACCGAAGTGGGCGGGCGCAGCGGCGACAGTTTCTGGAGCTGGCGCGAGTTGATGTACCGCTTCGTCGACCGGCTCGATCCGGACAGCCTGCAGGCGATTGCCGAACAGGCCTATGTGGAAATGCTCGAAAGCGGCTTCACCCGCGTCGGCGAATTCCATTACCTGCACCACAGCCCCGGCGGCGCGGCGTATGCGCAGGCCGGCGAAATGTCCGGGCGCATCGCCGCTGCCGCCGCCAACACCGGCATCGGGCTGACGCTGTTGCCGGTGTTCTATGCGCATGCGGATTTCGGTGGCGTCGCGCCCAGCGCAGCGCAGCGTCGTTTGATCCACGACCTCGACGGTTTCGCGCGGTTGCTGGACGACTGCAAGGGCAGCCTGAAGACATTGCCGGATGCCGTGCTCGGGCTGGCGCCACACAGCCTGCGCGCGGTCACGCCGGAGCAGTTGGCGGCGTTGGTGCCGCTCACCGATGGCCCGATCCATATCCATATCGCCGAGCAGCAGCGCGAGGTCCAGGCCTGCCTGGACTGGTCCGGCCAGCGCCCGCTGCAGTGGCTGCTGGCCAACACGCCGGTGGATGCGCGCTGGTGCCTGGTGCATGCCACGCATGTGGACGCGAGCGAGCTGCAGGGTATTGTCGACAGCGGCGCGGTGGTCGGGCTGTGCCCGATCACCGAGGCGAATCTGGGCGACGGCCTGTTCCCGATGCAGGCATTTGCCGCCGCGGGCGGGCGCTTTGGTGTCGGCTCGGATTCGAATGTGTTGATTGACGCGGCCGAAGAACTGCGCCTGCTCGAATACGGCCAGCGTCTGCAGCTGCAGGCACGCAATGTGCTGGCGCAGGCGGGTGCCTCCAGCGGGCGTTGGTTGTTCGAGCAGGCGGGCGAGGGTGCCGCGCAGGCCCTGGGCATTGCGCGCAGCGGCATCCGGGTCGGCGCATCGGCCGATCTGCTCGAACTGGACCCGACCCATCCGGCGCTGCTGGCCCGCAACGACGATGCGTTGCTGGACAGTTGGCTGTTCGCCGCGCGCGGCGGTGCGGTGCGCACCGTCTGGCGCGCCGGGCAACCGGTGGTGCGCGACGGGCGCCATGTGGATCGCGCGCGGATTGCCGCGCGTTTTGCCGGGGTTCTGCGATCGCTGCTGAGCAAATGAGCGGATGCGCGCACAATGCGGGTCTGACCGGAGACCCGTTTTGACCGCCACCCCCATCGCCGCGCCCGGCACCCTGCATCAACGCATCCGGCAGGATCTGGAACGCCGCATCCACAGTGGCGACTGGCCGCCCGGGCACCGGGTGCCGCCCGAGCACGAGCTGATGGCGCAATACGGCTGTTCGCGCATGACTGTGAACAAGGTACTCGGCCTGCTCGCCGATGCCGGCATGATCGAACGCCGGCGCCGCACCGGCTCGTTCGTGGCGCGCCCGCATCCGCATCTGGAGCAGGTCGCGTTGTCGATCCCCGACATCGAAGTGGAGATGACCGCGCGCGGCCACCTCTACCGGTTCGCGCTGTTGTCGCGCCGACTGCGCAGCCCGCGCCTGCGCGTGCCGCAGGAGCGGACCCTGGGCAGCAGCGGCAAGGTGCTGGCGCTGGAAAGCGTGCACCTGGCAGACGGCAGTCCGTTCGCGCTGGAGCAGCGGGTGATCGACATCACCACCGTGCCCGAGGCATTGCTGCAGCCGTTCACCGACGTGGCGCCGGGCAGTTGGTTGTTGCGCAACGTGCCGTGGACGCGCGCCGAACACCGCATCAGTGCCGTCAGTGCGGACGCCGCGCAAGCCGAACGCCTGCAGGTGGACGATGGCGCGGCCTGTCTGGTCATCGATCGCCACACCTGGCGCGGCGACCAGCCGGTCACCTATGTGCGTCAGCTGTTCCTGGGCGGATCCTACGACCTGGTAGCGCGGTTCGCACCGGGAATGCGCTGAGCCTCAAGCCTCGCGCGCAGGCGCATGGGGCGATGCATGAATCAGATCGTCGTGCACTGCCGCCAGCGCACCGCTTCGTCCACGCCGGGGCGCGGATTGAGTTGCACGCGCACGGTGCGCAGGTAGGGGTAGCGCTGCAGTTCGCGGCAGATCAACGGCCACGCCGCCGCATCGTCAACCGAGCGATCCACCGCCAGCGTTGCCTGGGTGATCCAGATGCCGCGCACCAGGCCGGGCGTCTGTGCCAGCGCCTTGGACACCTCGCGCTGATAGCCCTGCATGGTTGCCGCATCCGGTTCGGCATCGCCTGCCAGTGGCGTCGATGCAGGCGGTGCCGCTGATGGCGGCGCGGCCTGCGGCGAGCTTGTGCCCTGCGGTGGAGGTGTTGCAGCGACCGCTGCGGTAGTGCGTGGGGCGGCCACCACCGTTGCCTGCTGCGTGGGCGCAGGCGGCGCCACCGGTTGCAAGGCCAGCACCGCGACCAGCGCCAGGGTCGCCAGCGCTGCACCGGCAATAAGGCTGTGACGGATCGCGCGACGGCGCGCCATGCCGACCACGCCGGTCTCCACATCGCCCGGCAGATACGGTTTGAGCAAGGGCCACAGGCGCACGCCATCCAGCACTTCGATGGACTGCTTCTCGGCGGCCGCCAGGCCTTCGCGTTCCATGCGGCCCTCGGTCACCATCACGCCGCCGCCCGCGCCGGCCAGCCGCGCCATCGCCCCCAGCTCGTTCACCGCTGCCACGCCGATGCGGTAGCCGCGCCCGTGCTTGCAGGCCACCAGGCGCGTGCCGTGCTCGGTCTGCATCATGAAGTCGGCCGTCGGCAGGCCGTCCTGCGGCACCTGGGTGGGTTGCCAGCCGCGTTGCTCCTGCAGCACGCGCTGCACCACTGCGGAAAAGTCGCGCCAGTGCATCGCCGCCAAGGCACGCACGCCCTCGCTGGTTTCGTTGGCACGGCGGCGCACCAGCCACACATACGCACACACTCCCAGCCAGAGCAGCAGGGAAGCCACAAGCGCCACAATCCAGGAAGACATGAGCATCAAGCGAAGGTATGGAACGTATGACGAAGCGGTACGCCTAGAAGAATCTTTCGCCGCAGATTCGTCAATGCATCGCGGGCGGCGATACCACGCACCGTGATCCAGATAGCGAAAGACCCGCCAGTCCGAAGCCGTGAGGGGAGGGGAGCAAACGGACTTCGTATTACAGGACTGGCGGGTCCTTCCCGATTGTCTAAAAAATCATGCTGCTTTGCAACATCATCGGGCCGGCTTATTCACCATCGAACGCAGCGCTGCCAGGACTGGAGTTGCCGCTGGTCGAGCCGGTGGTGTCGCTGCTGGCGGCCTGTGCTGCCTGATTGGCGGTGCGGTTGGCGCGCTTGGTCGCGGCGGTATTGGCGCGCACCTGGGCCTTGAGCGATTCCACCTCGCGGCGCAGGTTTTCCAGTTCGTCCTGCTCGGGGATGTTGAGCGTGCGCAGCACGCCCTTGACGCGTTCGTCGAAGGCCTTGCCCAGCTTGTCCCAGCCGCGCACGGCAGTGTCGCGTGCCTGTTCGAACTGGGTTTCCACCTCTTCGCGCAGCTCATCGACGCTTTCGGCCGCCTTGCGCTGGCCGCTGCGCTCGTAGGCTGCGCCTTCGCGCACAAGCGAATCGAACAACTTGCCACCCTCGCTCTGTACCCGTCCCAGCGCACCGAGCCCGGCCAGCCACACCGTCTGCGCAGATTCGCCGAGCCGGCGCGAAATCTGTTCTGCCTGCGCCTGGAAGCCGTGCGCGGCATCGTCGCGCTTGCCGTTCTGATCGTATCCGGTCGTCATGGAATGCTCCTGTGGGTTGCCAAAGTGACGTTGCCTTCACCCTAGTCCCGGCACTGCATCGAGCAGGTGAAGCACGTTCAGAGCATCCGCCTGCCACGGGCCGCGCGGGTGACTTGTCGCTGAAGCACCGGTGCGGTCAGGCTCTGGCCAAGCGATCAGGCCCGGACCAGCGACACGGCATGCTCAGGCGAGTTTTTCGGCCAGCAGGCGCCGGATCTCCGACTCCACCATCGGCTGCATCGCCGACAACAGGAAGCCGAGCTCGGCGGTGACATGTACCTGCTGCGGCAGCAGGGTGATTGCTCCATCCACGCCGGCCCGCGCGATGCGCAAGGTGTCGCCTTCCCAATGCGAGGCGACGCCATAGCGATCGGTCAACTTGCGCGCCGCCGCGTCGATCGCTGCGCGGGCCTGGGCCGGCGGCAAGGCATGGTCGTGGCGGATATCGATGCTGGACATGGGTTCCATGGGGAAGACGAAAGAAGCGTGCATTGTGCGCATGCGCGGGCCAGGCTCCAAGTGCGGCGCGCGTGTGGCCGAGCAGCGACACACCTCGGTGCGGTACCTGCGTCGGCCGGACGCCGGTCACATTGTTGGCCGCGGCGCGGGGCAAACCTGCTAGGCTGCGGCGGGTGCGCGATCTGCAAGTTCATTTCACCCACCGGCAGCAGCCGGATCATTCCCTCAAGCCCGGCGTCCACCGGATCGTCCGCCATGCCTCTGGCAGTGTGCGGGTGGTTGCCGATGCGCAGGGGGCGTTGCTGTTGGCGCAGTTCTGCCTGGACCAGCGTGGGCTGTGGCTGCAGGTGGCCAACGGGATCCGCGGCATCCACGTCAACGGACGTCCGGTGCGGCGCATGGCGCTGTTGCGCCCCGGCGATGCGATCTACGCCGACGGCGTGGAGATGCTGCTGCGCAGTGCGCCGTCAAGCGCGCCGGCCAACGACGTTGCAGACGACGATGCCGGCCTGAGCGAGGTCTGCCTGTTGTTACGCGGGCTGGGCGGACGCCATCACGGGCGCAGCTTCACCCTGGACCGCTCACGCCTGGTCGGCAGCGACCCGGCGGCGGACATCGTCATCGACGACCCGGCCTTCGCCGCGCAGCACGCGCGCCTGGAACGCCACGGCGACCGCGTGCTGATCCGCGACCTGGGTTCGGAAGAAGGCAGCTGGATCAACGGCGTGCAGGTGCGCGACGGCTGGCTGCAGGCCGGCGACCAGGTCGTGTTCGATGCCCGCCATCGCTTTGTCGTGGAGGTGCCGCGCACCCATCACGGCACCACCTGGGACCTTCCCGAGTCGGAGCCGTTGCCACCACCACGCGCGCCCGGCGAACCGGCGCGTGCGCCGGTCAAGGTGGCGCGCTGGCCGTGGCTGCTGCTCAGCGCGGTGTTGCTGGCGGCGGCGTTGAGCGCCTTGCTGTGGTTCGGCGCGCGCTGAGTTTCTTCCAGATCCGCCAGCCCAACAGCACCGCCAGAATGCCGGCATACAGCGCCGGTTCGCGGATGTCGGATTTCACCAGCCACCAGAAATGCAGTACCGCCAGCAAGCCGATCGGGTAGATCAGCATGTGCAGGCGGCCCCAGTTGCGCTTGAGCCGCCGCATCCAGCCCTGGGTGGAGGTGATCGCCAGCGGCACCAGCAGCAGCCATGCCGCAAAGCCGACCGTGATGTAGGGGCGCTTGAGGATCTCCTCGAAGATCTGCGTCCAGAAGCCGCGCAGATCCAGGCTCAGGTAGGCCGCCAGATGCACGCTGGCGTAGAAGAATGCGTACAGCCCGAGCATGCGCCGGAATCGGATCAGCGTCGCCTGGCCGGTGAGCTGGCGCAGCGGCGTGATCGCCAGGGTGATCAACAGGAAGCGCAGCGCCCACAGCCCGGTGCGGTGCTCGATTTCGGCCACCGGATCGGCGCCCAGCGCATCGCTGCCGGTTTGCCATACCTGCCAGAACTGCCAGCCGAGCAAGGCGATTGGGGTCAGCGCGGCGACATGCACCAGGGTCTTGGCGGCGATCAGGGATGCGGAGGTCTTGGCCATGCGATCTCGAAGAAGGGAGCGATGCCGCGCGGGCATCAACATGCATCGTAGGAGCGCACCCGGGCGCGACGGGCATTCCTGGTAACGCCCGTCGCGCCCGGGTGCGCTCCTACGCGGGGGACATCACTGCCTAGAACCACTTCTTCAGGTCCATCCCGGCGTATAGCGAGGCGACCTGGTCCGCGTAGCCGTTGAACGGCTTGGTCGCGATGCGCTCGGCGAACAACTTGCTCGCGGTGCCGGCGATACGGCGCTCGGTCTTCTGGCTCCAGCGTGGGTGATCCACCGCCGGATTGACGTTGGAAAAGAAGCCGTACTCGGACGGCTGCAGATCGTGCCACGCGGTCTCGGGCATCTTTTCGACAAAGCGGATTTCCACGATCGACTTGATGCTCTTGAAGCCGTACTTCCACGGCACCACCAGCCGCAGCGGCGCGCCGTTCTGCTGCGGCAGCGGCTTGCCATACAGGCCGGTGGCCAGCAGGGTCAGTGGATGCATCGCTTCGTCGATGCGCAGGCCCTCGCGGTACGGCCAGTTGATCGAGCGGTAGCGCACGCCCGGCATCTGCTGCGGATCGGCCAGTGTGGTGAATGCCACGTACTTGGCCTTGGAGGTCGGCGCGAAGCGCTTGAGCACCTCGCCGAGCGGCACGCCCGTCCACGGAATCACCATCGACCAGCCTTCCACGCAGCGCAGCCGGTAGATGCGTTCCTCCGCGCTGATGCCCTTGAGCAACTCGTCCAGCGACAGACTGCCGGGCTTTTCGCATTCGCCGCTGACCTTCACCGACCACGGCGACAGCTTCAGGGTCTTGGCGGCCTTGGACGGGTCGGTCTTGTCGGTGCCGAACTCGTAGAAGTTGTTGTAGCTGGTGACGTCTTCCAGCCGGGTCAGTTCCTCGGCGGTACGGAAGCCGCTGCGCGCCTGCGCCGGGGTCACCACGGTCTTGGGCGGAGGCGGCGGATCGGCCTCGGCGCAGCCGGCCACGCCCAGCGCCGGGGTCAGCGCAAACAGCTGCAGCAGCCGGCGTCGGTCGCGGTAGACGGCCTCATCGGTGATCTCGCTGGACGGCGTCTTCAAGACATCGCGAAGGGACATGGCTCGCTCCTGACAGTGGCTGCTGATGAGAATACCGGACCATGGTGATGACGCTGCCGATGGCCTACGCAAACCATACGTCGCCATGGGTGAGAAGGATGCACATGCAACTTTTCTGCAACGCTGCCAAGGCCGGTGCGCTGCGGCATACTAGAAGGCTAGCTCGCCAAGGTGTGCCATGACACGCGCGTTCAATTTCAGTGCCGGCCCTGCGACATTGCCGGAATCGGTCCTGCGCCAGGCGCAGGAAGAGATGGTCGAGTGGAACGGCGTCGGCGCCTCGATCGTGGAGATCAGCCACCGCAGCGCCGATTTCATGGCCGTGGCGGCCGCGGCCGAAGCCGATCTGCGCACCCTGTTGTCGATTCCCGACGATTACGCGGTGCTGTTCACTGCCGGTGGCGCCACCACCATCCAGGCGCTGCTGCCGCTGAATTTCGCCGCACCCGGCCAGGCCGCCGACTACGTGATCACCGGCCACTGGGGCAAGACCGCGATCAAGCAGGCGGCCACCTATGTGGATGCGCGCATTGCCGCAGACGGCCAGGCGGGCGGCTTCACCGACATTCCGCCGGTGGCCAGCTGGACCTTGTCGCCGCACTCGGCCTACGTGCACATCACCGCCAACGAAACCATCCACGGCGTCGAGTTCCGCGACACGCCGACGGTGGGTACCCTGCCGCTGTTTGCCGATTTCAGTTCGTCGATCGCCTCCGAGCCGCTGGATGTGTCGCGCTACGGGCTGATCTATGCCGGCGCGCAGAAGAATCTGGGCCCGGTCGGCATCTCGGTGCTGATCGTGCGGCGCGAGTTGCTCGAACGCGCCGGCCAGCCGCGCGCGGACATCTTCAACTACGCCTCGCATGCCGCCCGCGATTCGATGCTCAACACGCCGCCGACCTGGAACTGGTATCTGCTCGGACTCACCGTGAAGTGGATGCTGGAGCAGGGAGGGGTGGACGAGTTCGCCCGCCGCAACGCCGAAAAGGCCGCGCTGGTGTATGGCGCGATCGATGGTTCCGGCGGGTTTTATCGCAACCTGGTCAAGCCGGCGGTGCGTTCGCGCATGAACATCCCGTTCTTCCTGGCCGACGAGCAGCTGGATGCGTTGTTCGTCAGCGAATCCAAGGCAGCCGGTCTGCTGGCGCTGAGGGGGCACAAGGCGGTCGGCGGCATTCGCGCGTCCTTGTACAACGCGATGCCGGTGGCGGGCGCGCAGGCGCTGGCGAGCTTCATGCACGACTTCCAGCAGCGTCACGGCTGAGTCTTTCATTCGACCGCGGCGCATGCCGCGCAGGCGCATGCGCCGCAAATTCAAGGAATGCCGAGCGATGGCTCCCAAGTCCAGCAAGCCCAGTGCCGCCACCGGCGGCAAGACCAAACCGGCAGGCAAGTCCGCCGCCAAGTCCGCGGCCAACGCCTCAGACAAGCGCGCGATCAAGCCGGCCACCGCTGCGCCGGTGCTGGCCGACGTGCGCGCCAAGATCGACGAGATCGACCGCACCATCCAGGCGTTGATCGCCGAACGCGCCAACTTCGCCCATCAGGTCGGCAAGGCCAAGGGCAAGCTCGCCGCAGCGGTGGATTACTACCGGCCCGAGCGCGAGGCGCAGGTACTGCGCATGGTGGTGGACCGCAACGAAGGCCCGCTCAGCGATGAAGTGCTGGTGCACGTGTACCGCGAAATCATGTCCGCGTGCCTGGCCCAGCAGGAGCCGTTGAAGATCGGCTATCTCGGCCCGGAAGGCACCTTCAGCCAGCAGGCGGTGCTCAAGCACTTCGGCCGTTCGGCAGTCGGCCTGCCGATGGCAACCATCGAGGAAGTGTTCCAGGAAGTGGAAGCCGGCAATGCCGATTTCGGCGTGGTGCCGGTGGAAAATTCCGGCCAGGGCACCATCCAGGTCACCCTGGACATGTTCCTGACCTCCAACCTGAAAATCTGCGGCGAAGTCGAGTTGCGCGTGCACCAGTACCTGCTCTCGCGCAACGGCCGGCTGGAAGACATCGAGCGCATCTACGCGCATTCGCAGTCGTTTGCGCAGACCGCCGGTTGGCTGCGTTCGCACCTGCCCAAGGTCGAGAAGATCGCCGTCTCCAGCAATGCCGAAGGCGCGCGCCGCGCCCGCAATGCCGAGGACGCCGCGGCGATCGGCGGCGAGAGCGCCGCGCATGTGTATGGCTTGAAGAAAGTCATCATGAAGTCGATCGAAGACGACGACGACAACACCACGCGTTTTCTGGTGATCGGCCGGCAGATCTTCCCCACCTCCGGGCATGACCGCACCTCGGTGCTGGTGTTCATCCACGACAAGCCAGGTGCGTTGTTCGACGTGCTCAGCCCGTTCGCGCGGCATGGCATCAGCATGAACCGCATCGAGTCGCGTCCCTCGCACCAGGCCAAGTGGGAATACGGCTTCTTCATCGACCTGGCCGGCCACGTGGAAGACGAGGCGATGAAGCAGGCGCTGGCCGAACTGGAAGCGCACTCGGCGCAGATCAAGGTGCTGGGCTCGTACCCGGTCGCCATTCCCTGAGCGCCGGGCGTCACGCCAGCGCCGTCCTGACGGGCGCGCCGTCACCGGCCGAGGTGACGGCAGCGCCACGATACTTTTCAACGCGCATCACCGCACAGGGCGATGCCGCAGCAATCGGATCACACGCATGAGCAGCAGCACGCACCACTGGATCGCCCGGCAGGGCAGCGCATTGCAGGGCAGCCTGGCCATTCCCGGCGACAAGTCGGTCTCGCACCGCGCGGTGATGTTCGCCGCGCTGGCCGATGGCGTCTCGCAGATCGACGGCTTTCTCGAAGGCGAAGACACGCGCTCTACCGCGGCCATTTTCGCCCAGCTCGGTGTGCGCATCGACACGCCGTCGGCGTCGCAGCGCATCGTGCACGGCGTCGGCGTGGATGGCCTGCAGCCGCCCAGCCAGGCGCTGGACTGTGGCAACGCCGGCACCGGCATGCGTCTGCTTGCCGGCCTGCTGGCCGCGCAGCGTTTCGATAGCGAGTTGGTCGGCGATGCGTCGCTGTCCAAGCGCCCGATGCGGCGCGTGACCGGCCCGCTGGCACAGATGGGCGCGCGCATCGACACCGAGGACGACGGCACCCCGCCGCTGCGTGTGCACGGCGGCCAGGCCTTGCATGGCATCGACTTCGTCTCGCCGGTGGCCAGTGCGCAGGTCAAATCCGCGGTGTTGCTGGCGGGCCTCTATGCGCAGGGAGAGACGTCGGTCAGCGAGCCGCATCCCACCCGCGATTACACCGAGCGCATGTTGTCTGCGTTTGGTGTGGAAATCGATTTCTCGCCCGGCAAGGCGCGGTTGCGCGGTGGTCAGCGTCTGCGCGCCACCGATATCGCGGTGCCTGCCGATTTCTCGTCGGCGGCGTTCTTCATCGTCGCAGCCAGCATCATTCCCGGTTCGGAGGTGCTGCTGCGTGCGGTGGGCCTGAATCCACGTCGCACCGGGTTGCTGGCGGCACTGCGGCTGATGGGCGCGAATATCGCCGAAGAACGTCATGCCGAACATGGCGGCGAGCCGGTGGCGGATCTGCGCGTGCGCTATGCACCGTTGCGGGGCGTGCAGATTCCCGAAGCGCTGGTGCCGGACATGATCGACGAATTCCCGGCGCTGTTTGTGGCCGCCGCTGCCGCAACCGGGCAGACGGTGGTCACCGGCGCTGCCGAACTGCGGGTCAAGGAGTCCGACCGCCTTGCAGCCATGGCCACCGGGCTGCGCGCGCTGGGCGTGCGAGTGGACGAAACCCCGGATGGTGCCACCATTCACGGCGGCAGCATCGGCAGCGGCGTGATCGAAAGCCACGGCGACCACCGCATCGCGATGGCGTTTGCCATTGCCGGGCAGCTGTCCACCGGCAGCGTGCGGGTCAATGACGTGGCCAATGTCGCAACCTCGTTCCCGGGCTTCGACAGCCTGGCGCGGGGCGCCGGTTTCGGGCTTGAAACGGCCTGAGTAGTGAAACGGCTTCAGTAGGAAAGGCGGGCAGTTGTCTTGCTGGTTGAGGACTGCTCTTCGGATGAGGAGCGGTCGACCAAAGGCGTCGTAACGCCTGTCAGTCAACGCTTGGATACCGCATTGCAGCCAGCACGGCGCCACTGCGATCCGACTTGGTTGATGATCCCGCTCAGTGCTCGGCGGTGAACTCCACCGGCACCTGCACGCTGCTGACGACGGCGTGGCCATCGCGGGTGGCTGGCTCGAAACGCCACTGACGCAAGCTGTCGATCACCGCTGCATCCAGGCGCGGGTCATTGCTGCCGCTGCGGTCGACGATGCTCACATCGCTCACCCGGCCTTGCACGTCCAGCTGCAGTCGCGCGGTGCGGCTGCCTGCGATCCCGGCCTGCGCGATGTCCGACGGGTAGCGCGGCACCGCATTGCCCGGCAGCGGAATCGCTTCTTGGGTGCTGATCGCCGCGCGCGCGGGTTGGTGCGCGATCATGGTCATCGCACGCGGACCCTCCGAGGTCGGCAGGATCTGGCGACTGGCCGCAGGCGCGGGGCGCGTGTCGGTCGCAAACGATTCATCGCTATGGCGGGCCCACCACCAGGTCGGCACCACCACCAGCAACGCCAGCAGGGTCGCCCACAGCCATGGCGAGGCGCCGTCGGCCGTGTCGTCGCCCACGCGGTCTTCCGCATGCACGGGGCGCTGCGGCAGTGCCTGGGTAGGGTGTGACGAAGGATTGGAGATGAAGGACATGGCCGGCCTCCTGGCGCATCTTTGGGATGACGTGGCCAGTCTGGTCGGCCTTGCCTGAGGGCCAGCTAAGGCAGGGCGCTCGGGAAGGTTTAAACGGCGGTAGACATTCAGCTTGGTCAAGCCGAGTCGGGGCCTGGTTCGCCCCGCCTTGTCCGGTTAACGCGCAGTGGTGTTCGTCGATTGCGGCAGTCCGGCCGTCATCGGTTTTGCGGTGTATGCGACGCAGCTATCGGTGGACTTACTGCGCCGGCTTGAACTCGAACGGGATATCCAGACTGCCGGCAATCGGCTGGCCGTTGCGCTGCGCCGGATGGAAGCGCCAGTGACGCACCGCTTCCATCGCGGCGCGGTCCAGATCGCGCGAGCCGCTGCGTTGCACCAGCGTCACCCCGCCCGGATTGCCCGCCGCGTCCACGTCCACCCGCACCACCACATCGCCGGCATCCCCGCGACGCAGGGCAGCCGCGGGGTAGCGCGGCGGCGGCATCTGGCCCTGCATCGGCACCGGGCGATCTCCGCCTGCAGCCGCCGCGGCGTTTGCCGGTGCTGCGCCCGGCGCGCCGGGAACCGCGTCCTCCGGCAACGGCGTCGGCGCGGGCGGGGCTGGTGGCGCAGTTTCCACCAGTGTCGGGGTTTCTTCCGGTGGCTTGGCCTGCGGCATGTCGCTGGCGCCGTCCTGGGCCGGCAGCGGCGCGGGCAGCGGCTGGATGTTGTCGTCGGCCTGCGCACCTGCAGCCGGTTGCGCCGGCGAGGCCTTGTAGAAGTCGTCCTTGCGGCCGGTGGCCCACACCAGCAGGAACAGCAGCAGGCCGGCAACGAAGGCGATACCGGCAATTTTCAGGGTGTGGCGGGGCAGTCGCAGGACAATCTGCCGATCGGACGCAGGGCGGGGCGCGGGCATAGGGCTCACCTGAAGGATCGGGCCAATTCTGGCATAGCGGCGGTGAATCGATCGCAGCAGGTGACGGAACAGGCGATAATCTCGCGCTTCCTACCGACACACAGACTCCCGATGCTAGATCCGGCCCTGCTTCGCCAACATCCCGCCGACCTTGCCGAGCGCCTGCGCAGCACGCGCAGTTTCTCCCTGGACACCGCGGAACTGGAGTCGCTGGAAAGCGAGCGCAAGCGCATCCAGGTGCGCACGCAGGAGCTGCAGAGTCAGCGCAACTCCAAGTCCAAGGCGATCGGGCAGGCCAAGGCCAAGGGAGAGGATGTCACTGCGCTGATGGCCGAAGTGGCCGGTTTCGGCGATGAGCTCAAGGCCTCCGAAGACGCGTTGGAGGTGATTCGCGCCAAGCTGGAGACCATCGCGCTGGGCCTGCCCAATCTGCCGGCCGACGACGTGCCGCAGGGCAAGGACGAGAGCGAGAATGTCGAGCAGTCGCGCTGGGGCACGCCGCGCCAGTTCGACTTCCCGGTCAAAGACCATGTGGAACTCGGTGCACCGCACGGCTGGCTGGACGGCGAGACTGCCGCCAAGCTGTCGGGTGCGCGTTTCACCGTGCTGCGCGGGCCGGTCGCGCGGCTGCACCGCGCGCTGGCGCAATTCATGCTCGACCTGCATGTCGGCGAGCATGGCTATGAAGAAACCAACGTGCCGCTGCTGGTCAATGCCGAGTCGATGCGCGGCACCGGACAACTGCCCAAATTCGAGGACGACCTGTTTCAGACCGAAGTGGGCGAGTCGTGCCGCTATCTGATTCCCACCTCGGAAGTGCCGCTGACCAATATCGTGCGCGACGAAATCGTCGATGCCGAGCGTCTGCCGTTGCGCATGACCGCGCACTCGATGTGCTTCCGCGCCGAAGCCGGCAGCGGCGGCCGCGACACGCGCGGCATGATCCGCCAGCACCAGTTCGAAAAAGTCGAGCTGGTCACCGCCTGCGCGCCGGAACACAGCGATGCCGAGCATCAGCGCATGACCCGCTGCGCCGAAGTGGTGCTGGAAAAACTCGGCCTGCCGTATCGCAAGGTGCTGCTGTGCACCGGCGACATGGGCTTCTCGGCGATCAAGACCTACGATCTGGAGGTGTGGCTGCCGTCGCAGGACACCTATCGCGAGATTTCGTCGTGCTCGAACTGCGGCGATTTCCAGGCGCGGCGCATGCAGGCGCGCTGGCGTAACCCGGCCAGCGGCAAACCGGAGCTGCTGCACACGCTCAACGGCTCCGGCACTGCCGTGGGACGCGCGATGATCGCGGTGATGGAGAACTACCAAAACGCCGACGGCTCGATCGATGTGCCCGAGGCGCTGCGTCCGTATATGGGCGGGCTCGAGCGGATCGGATAAGAGCGGCCGAGGCACCGGCTGCGCGGTGTCCAGACGGGCGCGGCCGATGCCTGGAATGGGCGTGCATCTTCATGCTCGATGTCGGGCGGGCAGGCAGCCTCGACTGGCGGCTGGCGACTGCCAGCTGCGGCTCGCTCGTCAGCCTTGTTGAGCGTGTTGCTCGCGCGGCCGCTCAGCCGCCCAGGTTGCGATGGCGGAGTTGTTAAACATATTGATCAAAAACGGGGCCATCACTGGCCCCGTTTGCATTTTCATGGCGCAAGGCCTGCTGCGGCGCCTGGAAGACCCCGGCGGATCTAGCGAGCGCTACCTGCCGACATCTGTGCCGGGTGCTGGGGCGTTGCCTTGGTAAAAAAGATGAAGCTCCTTGCGCAAGAGTCCGATGGTCTGGATGCAAGGAACTACATTTCTGATGTATCAGGTCGTTGCTCTGCTGGAATAAAGGTGATTAAATGTCACTTATCGTTCTATCCATGGATGCCTGCGCCATGCACGACCTGAATGACCTGTACTACTTCGCGATGGTGGTGGACCACGGCGGCTTCGCCGCGGCCGAGCGTGCGCTCGGGATCCCCAAGTCGCGCCTGAGCCGCCGTATCAGCCAGCTTGAAACCGACCTGGGCGTGCGCCTGCTGCAGCGCTCCACTCGCCGCTTTGCGGTCACCGACGTCGGCACCAGCGTGCATCGGCACGCGCAGACCATGCTGGCCGAAGCCCAGGCCGCGCGCGAGGTGGTGGATCGTCTCAGTGCCGAGCCGCGCGGTCTTGTACGTGTGAGCGTTCCGGTCTCGCTGGCGCAGATCCAGCTGCCCAAGCTGTTGCCGGAATTCCTGGCCAAGTATCCCAAGGTGCGGCTGCAGCTCAACATCAGCAATCGCCGCGTCGACGTCATCAACGAAGGCTACGACATCGCGCTGCGTGTGCGTTCGCGCCTGGACGACGACGGCAGCCTGGTGATGCGCAGCTTCGGCCAGGTGCAGGAGTTGCTGGTGGCCAGCCCCAAATACCTGGACCGCGCCGGGCGTCCCAAGGACCCGAGCGAGCTGGCCAACCACACCACCATGAGCACCAGCGAAGACGAAGCGCACCAGCGCTGGGAACTGCACGGCCCCAACGGCGAGATGCGCCGCGTGGACCTGCAGCCGCGTCTGGCCGGCTTCGATTTCCCGTTGCTGCAGTCGATGGCGCGCGATGGCTTCGGCATCACCATGCTGCCGGAAACCGTGTGCGCCCAGGCAGTGCGCAGCGGCGAGCTGGAAGTGGTGCTGCCGCACTGGTCGCTGCCGCAAGGCATCTGCCACGCGGTGTTCGCCTCGCGCCGCGGCCTGCTGCCGGCGGTGCGGGTGTTCATCGACTTCCTGGCCGAGCACCTGCCGCAGGAAATCGAACGTTCGCGCCTGGATTGCGGGGGTAACTGCGCCGAGCTGGCCGAAAAGCTCAAGCGTGCGGCCGCGACCGCACCGCGCCTGGCCGTGGCGGAAGCCGGCTGAGCGCCGTGCCTGTTCGTGGCTGAAGCCGGCCAAGCGCTGCGCCTGGTTGTCGACGTCCTGGTTGTCGACGTCGGCACATCAGCGCTGCGCCGCCTGGCAAGGCCGCGTCGTCGGGAACGCTGCGTACCTGGCAAGCGGAACCGCTTTGCAAAGCCTAGCAGCTCGGCAAAACGCAGCGCTTAGCAAAGCGCGTCCGGGCATGCGAGAATGCGCGCCCGGGAGCAATCCCGGGTCGATGGCAGCGCGCAATGCGGCGTCCATCGACATGCGTCACCCGCATCGCGCGTGGCGCAAGTGTGATCACCCGACGTCTTCGGCGGTCACGCAAGGCAGCATCGGAGAGATGGCCGAGCGGTTTAAGGCACCGGTCTTGAAAACCGGCGAAGGGTCAAACCTTCCGTGGGTTCGAATCCCACTCTCTCCGCCAGTCACGTCTAAGTTATTGATTTTAATCACTAATTTTTTAGGCGGATTGATTGGAGGCAGGAAGCATGTAGAGGAAAAACTCGCATGCGCATCCCTCATCATTTGAGCCGGTCGTCTACCGGCCGCTGGTCGTTCGTCCAACGTGTGCCCATCGATTTGCAAACCGTGATGGGCTGCCGGCTTATCAAACGCACCCTGCAAACGAAGGACTTGGCGCAGGCTCACGTGCGTGCGGTCGTGCTTGGGGCGGGCTATGCTCGGCTCTTCGCTCAGTTGAAGGATCAACGCGTGACCAAGCTCAGTAAGTCGGACGCTGACCTCCTGATCGCTCGCCTGACGAGCGCCGAGAACCTCCAGGAGCTGACGCTCAACCGCACCCGCCAGCCGGATGGGACGTTGACGGAGCAGTGGCAGATTGACAGCCCAAAAGACCTGAAGTTGTATCGGCAGTTGATGGAGCTGGAAGCAAGGGGTGGGGCAACCGCCCAACCGTCCTGGCTCCCAGCTGCCGCGTTCAACACATTCGGAGCGTCGCGCCAGACCACCCCAGCTCGGCAATCATCTGCGCCGGCCATCGAGACGATGACGCTGGGAAAAGCTCGGGACGCGTTCTTGGCGACCCTGAAGGGCTCGACTTTGCCCAAGACATACACCATCAAGAAGACCGCTATTGAGGCTTTGGTGAGCTTCCTCGGCGAGAGGGCCAAGGTCCATGCCATCACTCGCTCAGATTTGGCGCGGTGGTATCAGGACATGCGGGAGAAGGGAGCGTCTACACCGACGCTCACGAATAAGCAGAGCTACATCGGCGGCAAGGGTGGCTTCTTCGAATGGGCCATGGCGTCGGGTCACTATCCTCGTGGCGACAATCCTGCCTCCGGTCATGTGAGCTACTCGCAGCGCGAGAAGCGGGCCCGGAAGAAGCTCGGGTTCAAGGCCTACGACAGGGCCCAGATCCAAGCCCTGTTCGCGCCCGAGGCGCTCGGCAGGCTGTCCGAGTCGGCCCGCTGGGCCTCGCTCCTTGGACTCTATACGGGGGCGAGGGCGTCAGAGGTCGGCCAGTTGCTGATCCGAGACGTGTTCGAAGAGGACGGCATCCCGTGCATCCGCATCTCAGACGAAGGCGACCACCAGAAAGTGAAAACCGAGGTCAGCCTTAGGACGGTGCCGCTCCACCCTGAGCTCCTCAAGATGGGCTTCCTGGAGTGGGTCGATGGCAAGCGTAAGGCCGGTGAAACGAGGTTGTTCCCGGCGGCCAAGGCCACCGCGGTGAACGGGCAGGGTAACTGGATCACCAAAGCGTTTAGTAGACACCTGGCTGACGTGGGAAAGGGCTGGGAGCCAGCGAAACGAGGCTTCCACTCACTCCGAAAATCGTTTATCCAAGAGTTGCAGGGGGCGGGGGTGGTATCCGAGTTGCGTGCGCAGATCGTCGGGCATGAAATCGACGACGAGCACCACTCAACCTATAGTCGAGAATTCAATGTTCGGGAAAAGCTTAATGGTCTTGGGCACCACTCGCCTGGATTGGGCTCTGTTAAATACCGGCTTATGAAATAGGCCGAGACTTGCTGAGTAAGAAAGGAGATTCCATGCTGGATGCAGTGAAGTCGATCATCGAGAAGATTTTTTCGTTGTTGCGAGGTGATACTCGAGCGGATCGAATTGCGCATTTGGAAGTGAACGAAAGTTTAGAAGGAGGGGCGGCTTCTGTAGCGGAACTCCGCATGGCCCGAGAACATGTTAAGCAAATCGAGGGGCGGGTGGACGCCTTGGAGCGCACCAGTGTAAAATTCGAGCGCTCAAATAGGGATGTGCGCAGAATTAAGGCTTATTTCGTTTTAAGTGCGCGCGCGAGCTTGTCGTTCAGGCCTGATTTATTCAGTGCAATACTATTGTTTTTTCTTGTCGCATCCATCGCAGTTATGGGGTTGGGGGCCCATGCTCGCGACGTAAAAATTTTTTGTGAGTATTTGGCCTACATATTTCCACTATATGCAGGCTTGGTCGCCGCCGGAGGCTTGTATCTAAATAAGCCGCTGATGAGGCAAGTAGTGCGTTTCGATAAACGCGAAGCTAAAGAGGCTTGGAAGCGGGAAGGGTTTTTCAGGAAATATTCCCCGGAAGTTGCTTGCTTTCAGGCATCTGCTCTTCTTGTGCTCTTGTCGCTCATGTTCTTCGTGGGCTCTAAAGGTGCTTTTGCTGAATTTTATTTCGCTATATTTGGTCTTTTGGGGTCTTTCATTTCGACATTCTCTGTAGCGATTAACTATAGGAATACCAGGTCGAATCCTACACGGGGTGATATTATTTTTAAGCCTATCGCCATGGGAATTATGCTGGCAAATATTGCGGCTTCAGTAGCTTGGTTGTCGATAATTATTGCGGGATGGATAGTATGGCCACAATGGTTAAAGCAATCAATGCAATGGCTGCAAGAGAGTATGCGATGAGGCAAATAATAAGCGCTGATCTTTCATCTTTTGTTAGATTATTCAGCTTGCGCATGTGAAGGTGTGATTGACTTGGAGTGACCTTTTTAGGTGATTATTGGCTTTTGTCAAGTGTCGCCTCCGGGTTGAGGGATATGGTTAAAGGTTGTATTGCGAAAAGCCCTGAAGATTAATGGCTTCATCTTTTGGCGGTTCAGGTCCTCTCATCAATTTTGGATGCTGATTAATCTCGGAGGCCGAATTCCGAAGCGGGATCCAAGGTGACGCTTTCTACGAAAGGCATTTGGCGCGATTATGCGCGTCTAAAGCGCCATCTACTCACGTCTCATAAGTGACGCAGCTGGCTCTAAGTCAGCGCCTGTTCCAGAGAAATGCTTCCTATCGTGGCAAGGTGTTGGGTTGGCGCCACTTGGCCCCCGCGATTTATGCGCCCCTTGCTGTAATCTCTAACTAGGGGCCTTCCTTATTTCGCGAACGCTTTTAGGCTTGGGTCAGCTGCGCATAAAGCACAAGCAGGAACATGGGCAGCCCGCTCAGGATCGCGAAGGCCCCGACAGCGCCCATCAGGGTGAGGATGGTCATGACCCACCACTGCCACCAAGCGGACCCCTTGTCCCTAGCCTGAGCCAGTCGAGCTTCGGCCGGGTAGAAGCGTCCTACCTTCCGTGTTCCTCGCCGGGCCATTAGCGGCCCGACAAGGAACCCAAAAGGTCCTAGGAAGAGCAGGGAAAGCGTATACCACCAGAAAAATCGGTCCCGTGGCGTCTTGAGCTTGCGCCGGGCGGGCACCGGCGGGTCATGCAGAGGTGGAGGCACGCTCATTTGGCGTAAGCCCTCCACGTGCCGTCGGCCTTCGCATAGCGGAGATTTTTGCTGACGGGGACGGGAACCTGCCTGCCGGCGATTTCCAGGGTCACCAGGCCGCGGGTATCGCAGCGATAGCCGTCGGCGTCCTCGGCCTTGGTGCAGCCGGTCAGTTCGAAGTTCTGGACGTCGGTGGGTCTGCGGTGCCGCAGGCTAGAGCACCAACGCCGCAGGCTAAAGCACCAACACGAATAGGTCTCGACGCCCCCAACGCCGATTGCCCTGGCGATGCCGCCGTTTCTTGCGAGGTGGGCATAGGCCCCTAGCGGGCAACTAGCCCTTCAGAGCGAGTGTGGAGCGTTCAATACCACCCAAGGTAGAGCGTTGTGACGCCCCATGTATCCACCAACCCGTGCGCCAAGATGAGCGCCCACAAGTTTCGGTTTGAGCGCAGGTATGCATAGCCAAAAACTGCCCCAACAAGGCCCGTCAGTAGAACTCCCGAAACGCCTTGACTCGCGTGCATGGCGGCGACACAACTCCGCCCGCGACAGCCGCTCCGATGCGGCCTAGGCCAACGCGGTCGAACAACGCTTCAAGCTGGTGGATCAGAAACGCTCGGAACACCAGCTCCTCCCCGATGACGGCGCTGATCCATGCATACCCAATCAGCTGCATGGCTGCTGGTGCGTTATTGCGAAGCGCGCCGTAGGCGCTGTAATCCGTCTTGGTGCCAGTGAGGTAGTCGATCAGCGGCTGGAAAAACGGTGTGATGATCGCGGTGACGAAGAGCACCAGCAGCGCTGTCCACCCGAGCGTGGGGCCTAGTCCTCGCCATGTCAGGCCGCACGCCCGCCAATCGTGGGTTTCTAGCCAAACCAACGCAATAAGGCAGGGGCACGGTGGATGCTCTTGACGTGCTCCCACTCGCCAAGACCTATCGGTAAGCGCCGAAGCTCTATTACCGGCTAGTCAAAAAGTGCTGGCGAGAAATCCAAATCTTGTGGACGCTCGTGACTCGGCCACCGCCACTTTTTACCAAGGCGTAGGACGTTTCTGACAGAGAATGGCGCTATGCTGTGGAACCTCCACTGCGGAACGATGGGCCATCTCGCGCTGACGGAGGGGGCCACTGAGTCGCAAGGCGCTCAGCGCCCGTCTTGCCATGGTCCAGCCCTTGTTGCAAGACAGATGCGACGGATAATCGCGTCCAGGGTCCAATCAGGCCGCCAGCGATTCCTGGATGCGGTTGACCAAATGAGCGCGTTTGTAGGGCTTGCTTAGAAATTTTGTTCGACTGGGCAAGTCGCCAGGAATGTAGCCAATGCCCGAGGTGAGAATGGCAGGAAGGTTGCATCCGTCCAATCGGAGGTGGTGGAGCATCTCCTTCCCGTCCATGGCACCCGGCATTTGCAAGTCCGTGAAGATCAAGCCTATCTCAGGATGATCGGCAAGCCGGTCCAGTGCCTGGCTTGCATCCCCTGCGGTTACCACGCAATAGCCGTGTTCGGTCAGCAGTATTTCCGCCAGCTCACGAGTAAGTTCATCGTCATCGACAATTAGGATGACGCATTCAGCAAGAGAAGCCATGGGGGTCGTCTGGTCGCGGATCTAGCTATCGACACTGGCCCCTACAGTGCAAAATGCGCGTGATTGCCGAACTGCCCCCACTGAATGATCCAGATGCTTCCCTCTCAAGACCGCTACCGACAGATCGTTGAGCTGTCTCCGGACTCCATCAAAGAAATTGCTCTCGACGGCAAGGTGCGTTTTGTGAACTCCCACGGAGTCGCGCGGATCGCTGTGGAGAATGCGGAGCGTGTGCTGGGGCAACAGTGGTCGTCTCTATGGCCTGAAGAGGTCCGCGACACCGTCGAAGAGGCAATCTCCGCAGCTTCTCGTGGGGAACGGCGGCAGTTCGATGCGGCCTGCACAACACCCAGCGGTGAGCGCCGGTTCTGGCTGGTTTCTACCAGTCCGCTGACCAATGCCGACGGGGAAATCGAAGCCGTCCTGGCCGTCAATCGAGACGTAACCGAGCGCCGCCAGGCTGAAGTGGCGCTGCGCACGCTCAATGAGAGCTTGAGCAGTCAGCCTGAACTAGCCTTGGCCCACGCCGAGCTGGCCGATGCCATTGATGAGAAGTTGGGCCATGCCAACCAGCGGGCACAGCAGCTAGAGGGGGAGCTCAATATTGCAAAGGCCGCCCAGCGTATGGCCGAGGCAATCGCAGAGCAGGCCCAGAAAGGGGACGCGATTGGTCAGCTGTTGGCCGGCATGGTGCACGACTTCAACAACGTGCTGCAGGCGGCCTCCGGCGCGGTGGAGATGGTGCTTCTAAGCCAGGGTATCGACGATAAGAATCGCAAGCTTTTGGGCATGGCAGAAAGCGCGTTGCAGCAAGGGGCGACCATGTCGCAGCGGCTGCTCGGCTTTGCCCGGCAGCACCCTTATCTGCCAGAGAACGTTGACGTCGGCCGGGTCGTGCAGGGGATGCTGCCGCTACTGAACCAAGCCGTGGGTCTCGGCATCACGATCGACTTCCGAGCGGAATCCAACCTCCCCCTGGCTATGGTGGATCTGCACAGCCTGGAACGGGCCATCATGAACCTGGTGGTGAACGCCCGGGATGCGTGCGGCGATGCAGGCACCATCACCATTTCTACGGAGAGTTGTTCCATCGGGCGTGTGCCCGACGGCGCATCCCATTCGCCTGGCCGCTATGTGCTTGTGAAGGTTCACGATACGGGGCAAGGCATCGCGCCAGAGGTGCTGGGACGGCTGTTTGAAGCCTACTTCACCACCAAGCCACCCGGGAAAGGGACGGGTCTGGGCCTGTCTCAGGTCTACGGCACGATGCGTCGGGCCAACGGCTTCGTCGATGTGGAGTCGCAGCCAGGACAGGGTGCTTGCTTCACTTTGGGCGTGCCTTGTCCTTGATGGAAGCTGATTGCGGAGGCTGGGGCGCCGCATCAGGCCGCCGTCGCATTCTCGAGTAGTCCTGCTGTCTAGCGCGTCAGTTGCGCATAGAGCACAAACAGAACCATCGGGAGGCCGCTCAGCACCGAAGTGACCCAAAAGGCGCCCATGACGGTCAGCGGGGTCATGACCCACCACTGCCACCAGCTAAAGCCCCGATCGCGCTGCCTCGCCGCGTAGGCTTCTTGAGGGTAGAGCCGCTCCGCCTTCCGCAGACCCCGCCGAGCCATTAACGGCCCCACGATGAAGCCGAGTGGGCCCAGGAAGAGCAGGCTGAGCGAGAACCACCGGAAGAACCGCGTGTGAGGCGTCAGGACCTTCTTGGGAGCGGCGAGCAGCGCGCCGTCCCCACGAAAGCCACCCATAGCGCTGACCGACGTGCCGTCCATCGAATTCGATTCGGTCTTCATTTGGCGTAGGCCCTCCAGGAGCCGTCGCTCTTGGCGTAGCGCAAGTTCTTGCTCAGCGGGATGGACACCTGCCGACCCTCGATGTTGAGCACGACCTGGCCGCGCGTGTCGCAGCGGTAGCCCTCCACGCCTTCCGCTTCCACGCAGCCGGTAAGTTCGAAGTTCTGGATGTCGGTGACCTGGCCGGCGCCACTCTGTTGAAGCAGCCTGACTAACGCTTCCTTGGCGTTGTCAGACGAAGGCTTGCCGCCGCAGGCGGTCAGGCCCAGGGCCATGGTCAACGCGACCAGGCCGATCCTTGCGTGTTTCATGTCTGTCCTTTGATAGAGAGAGGGATTGAGAAGTTAGGAGGCAGGGTTACTTGTCGCGGTTCCCGTCGGGCTTGAACCCCGCGATCCACATCCGTGTGTCCTTGAAGGGCGTCAGCATTCCGGAGGGGCCGGGGTGCAAGTCGGCGGTCTGGATAAACCCGGAGACCCAAGCGATGCGCAACGACACCTCCACGGCACGGTCAGCGACGCCAGGGCGGCTCACGTTGACGACGAAGGGCTGAGTCGGAGGGTTGGGACCGGCGGAGCGCTGGGCGCCGGTGTTGGGCTTGCTGGGCGGCACCCGGACGCCGTTGAGCGAGTCCCGGCCTTTCCACAGGGCCGCGCTGTTGAGCTCCGCTGTCTCGCCCAGGTCGTCCGCTTCCGTCACGGCAGCAGCGAAGCAGGTGCGGAAGGTCTCGACGCTCGACGCGGTCGGGCTGGTCCAGATGCGCGCCTCAGCCGTCCAACAGGGCAGGGAGGCGCCCCACTCGGTGAACGTGAGCGCCACGCGAGGCCAATCCAACTTCCCGCCCTGCGCCGCTTGGTGGTTGTCGCCCTTGAAGAGCCCGGGCAGCTTCCCGGCACCGCTGAGGGGTTCGTAGATCGAGCCGGCGCCTTGGCTGCCGGCCTTGGTGCTGGCGCTCGGCGGGATGCCGACCATTTGCTTGCCCGAGTCGGTCAGGCTTTTTCCGAGCTGGCGGAAGAAGCCGGGCTTCTGTTCTTGTGCGTCCTGGGCCTGGGCGACGCCGGCCACGGTCAATGCGAGCAGGGCAATGCCTGCAGTTTTTGCGGTCTTCATGAAATCCCCGTCTGTTGGTGAAGGGTGCTACATTTCATGAAGAGTCTGCCATGCAGTGGAGGAGCAAGTCATGCTGTCCGGCCAACTTTTAAACATTCGTTCACGTGCTGAAGGCTTCCCCCCGAGCTCTCTTTGCTGCCCGCCTCAAACAGGCCCGGGAGCTGCGCGGCATCGCCAGCCAGCGAGCGCTGGGAGTTCTGATGGGGCTCGATAAGAAGCTGGCAAGCAGCCGGGTCAATCGCTACGAGAACGAAACCAGCGGCATTGACCTGGACGCCTTGGGAAAACTGGCCGACACACTAGGGGTTCCGATGGCCTACTTGGTGGCTCAGGACGGAGCTACTGCTGAGGTCATCTTGTCTCTGTCGAGAATGACGGCCGCTGAGCGAAATGCTTTGGCCAAGCAGCTGACGAAGGCGGCCCTCAAGCCAAAGGAATGAGCAGCAAGGTGATCCATCTGGCGATGGATTCTCGCTGAGGAGCGAGCAGTCACACATTCGCATCACGGCACTCAAGAAGTAGGCAACACTGCCGACAAGGGTGGTGACTGCGGCATGCCTCACCGGCATCTATGAGCGATGGTGACAAGAAAGACGTTGATTTTTGGGAACGGGTTGGGCATGGCCCTGGCCCCAGATTTTTTCTCGCTGGACAACGCTATTGGGCGGATCTGGGAAGAAAGCCCGGCCTTGGACGAGCAGACCAAGGATCTGGTGCGCTGCTGTTTGGGCGACGAAGCCGACCGTCCTCATGGTGAAGAGGACCTAGATGAGCTCCAGCTTGTCGTTTCCGCTTGCGATTTTCTGTCTCGCACCGGCGGCGGTGAGATTCATTGGCTGAGCGAGCACGGAAAGCTTTTCCCCGCCGCAGTTAGGAAGTTCCTCTACCAAACCTCGCTCCGCTTTCATCAGGGGGATTTTGGACTGCCCTTGGAGTTCACAAGGCCACTGGCGGCTTTCCTTCACGAAACACAGTCCCATGTCGCGACGCTGAACTACGACAACCTTCTTTACCAGCCGATGATCGAGGCTTACGTCCTCAACGGCTACGGCGGAGCATTGGTTGACGGGTTTCATGGCGCTGGCTTCGCCGAAGAGAACCTTGAAAGGAAATACGGCAGGACCTTCGGGTATTACATGCATCTGCATGGATCGCCTCTTTTCGTTGACCGCGATGAAAGTGTCATCAAGCTCAAGCAAGCAAACTTGGGGAAGAACGAGGACACCATCGGCTCCCACATTGTTCTTACTCACGTCAAGCACAAGCAGACGGTGATCTCTGCGTCGCCACTCCTGAGCTACTATTGGGAGCTCTTGGCAAAGGCGTTCGCGGAGTCCCCCTGCGTTGTTCTCGTGGGCTATTCCGGGTGCGACAAGCATCTCAACTCGCTTCTTCGTTCGCGTGGGCCTGCGGCGATTCGCGTGGTGGAATGGGACGGTGCAGGCGGCGAAGAGGACAGGAGCGACTTCTGGAAAGAGTTGCTTGATCGCCCTGTCGAGCTGGTTCGCCGAGCGAACATTCTCGAGTTCACTGATTGGTAGCAGCAAGAAACGGCCATCGATACCATCGGGGGCAACCATTTGGCCGTATCTCTATGTCCACTGACTCGCTCAAAAAGGTTGAAGCCGCGCTTGTGAAGCGCTATGGCGAGACCTACGGAAGGAACGATGAGACGTTCCGGGCTGGGTTAGGGGTGTCGTGGGCCAAGCTCAAGGACGCCCTTGCTCGGGAGGCCGCAGCCGAGCGAGCTGAGATGGCAGCGAAGCAGCTGGGTAAGAAGGTTCGCAGCGTTGCCATCCCGTATACCGCGGAGCAATGTGCGGGCCTTCTGAGGCTTTCCTACAAAACGTTCAATGAGCTTGCCCGGGCTGACGGGCCCACGGGGCGCTTGGTCCCCGAGCAAGAGCCGGGCAAGTCCCGCGTGGTGGCCTCGATCAGCTTGGTTCGTCTACTGGAGTGGGCCGAGGGCGTGCCCAAGGCGCGGGATTGGCGTGCGTCACGAGAAGATGGCGAGATCCTTGGTGCTACGCGAACCCCATCCGAGATAAGAGCCAAGTTCCAGGAGCTCAAGGGCCACAAGGTGAGGGTGGTGCTGAGCGGCCAAGACGGCGCCGAGGTTGTGGCCTGGATCGATCTGGAGCAACACACTCCGGCTGCCAAGGCCATGCTAAAAGCGTTTCTGCGGGAGCAGGCGAGGGTGGTTGAGGTCGACGAACGAGGTTTCGCTGCGCTTGCCAGGCAAGAGCTGCCGCTTCAGGAGGTCTTCAATCTGCCTTGGGCAGAGCCGGAACTCCGGAAAGCCTTGGTCTTCCTTTACGTTCAGTTCCTTGCGCACCTTGAAGCATTGCTTGCGCAGCACGAGCGCGAAGCGCTGCGGGAGATAGGGGAGTTGAAGGCACGGCTGGCTCTCATTGAGGACACCGCGAGGACCGTCACCCTGGTCAGGGCAGAGCTCAGGACGGCTGCTATGGAGGCGGGATTGCCTGCGGCGGCTCCAGCGCGAAAGCCGGTGCCATTTCGCTTCTAGGGCGTGGTGGCTTCCCCGCACGTGGTGCATGAATCGCGATTCAGCTCTGAGGGGCACGCGCCCCTCAGAGGCAGCAGGCCGGATCCACAATTCGGATCATGTCCCCACGCCGACAGCGGCCCGGGATCATAGCCGGAGCTCGCATTCGGTGTCCTCCGTCGACTCGTTTTTTGAGCGCGTCAATCCTGGCGCGGTAGCGGAGCCATGCACACTTAGCTCCGGAGATACCCATGCCCGCCGCCCAGAAATCTGTTCGTGTTCCCGCGTCTCTGAAGGTCGGCTACGACCGTTGCAGTGTGACGACCAAGACCTGGCTGACGCCCCCGGCCTTGCTGAAAGCGCTTGGTCCCTTTGACTTGGACCCTGCAACGCCGGAACAGGGGATGCCTTGGCGCACAGCCAGGAAAATGCTCAAGCCGAGCGACGATGGGTTGAAAGCACTCTGGCCCCGGAAGTCATTTGTGTGGCTCAATCCGCCGTATGGACGGGGCATGGACGCCTGGCTTTCCAAAGCGGCCGAGCACGGAAACGGGGTGGCGTTGATTTTTGCCCGAATGGAGACCGGATGCATGCACTCGTCGGTCTTGACCCATCCCAACGCTTCGGCGGTGGTGTTCACCAAGGGGCGCCTGTCCTTCTGCCGTGAGGATGGAAATCCAGGCAAGGCGTGCCCGATGGGATCACTTTTTGTGGGCTATGGGGAGCGCGCAGCGCAGCGTCTTCATGCTGCGGTTAAGGGGGGCATCGTCCGGGGACATTATTTGGACTTGGCCAAAGTCCGTATGTCGGAGGAAGCCGATGTGCCGGCAGGCCAGTAGCGGTCTGCCGGCTGCTTCAGATGTCTATGAGAACGTCACAAGGTAAGTCGGGTCTTGAGCTCCCTCAATTTTGCTAATCTCAAAACCACGTCCAGAGAGCTGCGTAACCGCGTAGGTGATTCCCTCCGGTGTAAAAGCATCCTTTGGCAGGCTCACCTTAGCCTCTGTTTTGCGTTGATTCTTGGCGGCGAACCCGATCACCTCTTCAAAATACTTAAGCGCAGCTTCGCCATTGCCTGCGGGGGTCAAAGCAAACTTCCGAGCCGTTTCCGCATCCAGTCCAGAAAATTCTGACATGTGAAACTCCTTTTTCCTTGTGATCGTTTTGAAATGAGCACGCTGGCCTTTGGCCGATCCGTGGCTCGATTCGATGCTATGCGCTGGTAGTAAGCACCACAAGTCTTTGGACTAGGGATAGAACTTGCTGGCATCGGATAGCAGAGATGTGAACTGGCCCCGCTGGTAGCGCGGCAAGTCCACGTCGGGCTGATACAGCTCCAAAGCGCTAATCTGCTTGCTTCGCGTCACCTGCGGCTTCTTGTGGAGGTAGTGCCTGCGTAGGACTTGAACCCGGTCCCGTGGATCGGTGCTGTGGCCGGTGACCAGGGCAATCTCCTTCTCCGGCACGTCCTGGACATCGAGCTCGGTGGCCAGCGTGTGGCGGAACGCGTGGAATCCGACGCCTTTGGGAAAGCCCAGGCTTTTCAGGTAGCGGCCAAAGTCCACCACGAACTGTTGGCTGTAACGCGCATTGGTCTCGCCTGTCGTGCGGTTTACGCCAGCGGAGAGCAGCGGGAACAGCCGAGGATGGCCCGTGTCCTTCATGTCCTCCACGAACTCCAAGAAGCCTGCCTCCAGGAGCGGCTTGGCGATGGGGATGATGCGCATACAGCCCGCGCCTTTCATGCTTTGCCGGCTGCGCCGCCGTCGCTTCGGGTCTGCGGCCAAGTCTTGGTCCAACGTCTTCTGGAAAGCGATGCACCACACCCCGCGCTCCTCAATGATGTCGCTCAACTTCAGCTGGCAGACTTCGTTGACCCTGGCACCGGTATACAAGCCGATCATCGGTGCCCACCAATACTGCGGTTTTTTTGCCCAGGGGATGAAGGTTGCGGGGTCAAAAATGGCTTGCAAGTCTGCGTCCTCGAACAAGCGGATCGCCTTGTCGGGGTTGATGGTGTGATCTTCCTTGGGCTTCCGAAACGCCTTCATCGGTGACAAGTCGATGGCTTGTCCGTTGACCAAGTGGTTGAAGAAGGCAACAAGGAATCGGCGGTGACGTTCTTCCGTGGCAGGTGACAGCGGCGGCACGTCTTGCTGTTTGCCCATGGCGATGGCTTCGTCGAAAGTAAGGTCCTTCAGCAGCGGATCCGACACCAGGTTCCTTGGGGCCCAGCGCAGCAGTTTCCAGAGCGCCTGGATGTGGTAATAGTCCACTCGAGCCGCCGAGATGTTGCCGCAGGTGAGAAGCAGTAGCTTCAACGTGCGCTCGGTGGACTGGATGGTTTTGGGCTCCAGTTGCCGGCGACGCATGTCCTCCAGATGATCCTCGATCTCCTTGGCCAGAGGACGCGACGGAGTGCCCATGGGCAGCTGAGCGGGATAGCGCGTGCTGTTCTTCAGACCGCTCTTCCGTCCGGTTTCGTCGAGCGCAGCGAGGATGCATTCTTGCAGGTTGATGGCGGCTTCCCGACCTCGGATGATGGCGCGGTCAATGCGGAACCGTCCGATGTGGATGCCTTCCAAATGCAGGAGACCGAACGGCGAGGCGATGTAATCGTTGAGTGCTGCGGAGGGGTTGTTGGTCATGGGTCACTTCCATCGAGAGATGGAAGTAGGGATATGACAGGACGAAAATTCGTCAACGGGGGCGATACAAAAATCTGCGGTGTCGGCGCAGTCCTTAGGCGTCAGGGTGTCCCCTCTGGGATGCCCTCCAGATTCGCTAATCCGTTACCTGGCGGAAACCTTTATAAACCAAGGGTTGCGAGGGAATTCGTGTCGATTTATCGCAGTCAATTCTGTACTGTTTGCAGTAGATAAGCTAACTAAATGAGCTTGTTGCTCGATTTTTAAAATGAATTTAAGTTAAATGTTAGCCTGTTATTGTTAGTCTGAATTTATATTCAAAGCAGCCATATGCCTGGATCGGAACTTTCTGACAATCCGAAAGTGTAGGCCTCCTTCTCGTCACTGACGCTTTCTTGTGGCCCTTCGCCGTGAGCCGCTTGCGCGGTGGTCGGTCCCGGTTGCGGCAGGACCGGTGCTTCGCCTACGTGCGAAGGAGCGGGCTCTAAAGAAGGCTTGTAGCGGGCACAATAAAGCGGGCATCAATTGACTCTTATCTGCGTATTGGTGCCGGTAGTGTTACGGCGTCGGGCGGAGCGGACGGCCTAGTGGCTGAGCATGAACGATTCATGCTTCTTCTGGTTCTTGGGCTCGTTGCCTGCTAAAAAGCCAAAGGGGAAGCTGTCTACCCAAGAGCATCGTCCATCTGTTTGACGATGCAGCGGAGGATTCTTGATCAAAGTCCTGCAAATTTTAGAGAAGACACAGCGGCCTGCCATAGTCGATGACCATCGCTATATGGACGTGTTTACGGGAGATGGGCTGCTGACACGCTCTTTTCGAGCAAAGTTCGGACGCAAGAAAATTCGACGGACACCTTTCATCTATGATCAAACACTTGAAGATCTGCATTCGGACGACCGTGCATTATGGGATGAGAAGAGATATTTCATTCAAGTAGTCGGTTTTGTTTCTTCTTTTTTCTTGTCAGGTAAAGCCTCTGTGGGGCAATGGAATACCTTGACTGGTAGACCCAGATTCTGCCCAGTAATAGTCTCTAGTAGAATGATAGGCGGAGTTCTGACGTCTGAAGTCTCTTTATTGACGGCACTGTCAAAGTCAGAGCCCTTTGTTAGGCCGCTTTGCATTTATGGGGATCCACGGGATTGGTTGGCAGCGTCAGCAGACAATGCCCTACTCAACTATTTAAATGGCAGGTAGGCAAGCCAGATCTCGTTTTTCCTATGTAAGTCATTCGGCATGACGAAAAGGCGACTGCCGTCGGCTCAGCAACGAGGCCGTGGTGTTTAAAAATAATTGGTTAGCTAAAAACTAAAATTAATGTAAATTTAAAATGAACGCCAGTTAAAATGTAGTTAATATTGGTCGAATTTAGTTAGTTTTTTCTATTTTATTTACTCGTGCAAACTTCCATCACGATGCAGGTGGGTGGTCCTGTCTCGGAGCGCGTCACCCATCTCCCCATGCGAAGATGAGATGTAGGACTGAGCCTATGTCTGCTAAGGGAACTAAAGCGTGGATCACTTTGAAGGCGTGGTATTGGACTACCTCCGAGCGGACCGCGCGCTGTTCGTCAACAGCCAGTGCTGCATCCAGCTCAACGAGGGCGCCAACCCGGACACCAGCGGCCCGCATTGGTATTGCGATGCGGTGGCCGTGAGTTTCAAGGAGGCGGCGGCTTATTTGTGCGAAATCAGCTACGCAGCCCGGTCCCCTTCGTTGATTGCTCGCCTGAAGGGATGGAACGAGAACTGGACCGGCATCAGGGGCGCCCTTGAGCGAGACAGCGGTGTGCCGCTGGACTGGACGGTGAGGCCTTGGCTTTTTGTCCCCGAGGCTCAGGCCGAGCGGCTGCGCGCCAGCATCGCAGGATTTGGCAACCTTCCCAGCCCCCGCATCACGTTTTTGGAGGAGGTGGTGCCTTGGCGCTATCGTTCCTGGAATCGCGGTGCATACACGGATACGACCCCATGACCCCGCTGACTCTTAGCGCTCCAGATTATGCCCTCCTGCAAGCGACCACTCAGTGCTGGAAGTGCGCAAAAGCCATTCCTGTCACTATGGTGTGGGTGCCGTCCTTCGTCGACAACGAGGGTGTGGAAGAACCAGACGACGAGCCCGAGATAGGTGGCGCGGCCACACTGGGCTACATCAAGGCGCTGGACCCAGGCACAGCGCCGCACATCCAAGCGGTTGCACCATGGCTCAAGCCGGGGAGCTCGAAGACCGCGAATGCGACCTATTGGGCCAACCATTGCAAGGCATGCGGGGCCATTCAAGGCGATCACTTCGTCAGGGGCGTCGACGGGCCGTTCTTTCCCCAGGATCAGGCTGGCGTGGACGCGCTCCAGGTCATCCCAGGCCGCGGCCCGTTGAGCGCACAAGCTTCCGCATCCCAGTCCGGGTGGATGGACCTGGTGGCGAAACGTTTGGCCTGAAGTCGGCCCAGCCACACCCCGCGATGGTTGCGCTAAACATCTAGGTCAAGTGGCTCTGACGGCGGGGCAGCAGCCCGGTTGGGTGTCCCGTCACTTCTGTGCGGCCGTGACTTGGTCGCGTCGGAGATGCCTGGGGGAAGTTGGCGTCATTGGACGACGGCTGGCTAAGAACGTCCTGACATCCCGTAGGGCTTGAGACCTATGGTTTCAGGAATTCCAGAAGCACAATTTGATTCTGCCGGACGCGGGACCGATGGTCGCTCACCTCCCGGGACGCTTGAGCAGCGTCTCGCCCGCAACCCTTTTGAGAAATGAGGTCGGCATCACTATGACGTGTGCCTAAGGTTCCAACATGCGATGCCAAGACCAAGCCTAAGCGTCGTCGACACTCTCGAAAAGCAAGGGCTGATGCAGGCATATCAGACGACTCAAAACTTTGTGCCTGCGCATCCCAAGCTGCCATCAACAATTCCAGGTCGCTTATCAGCCCTTGCATTGACGTCCCTTTGTGTGCAGACGGTGGCCGCAGTCATAGCCTGGCCATGAGCAAGCCCACCCAGCCGCTATGTCGGTATGGTTAATCTCGCTATGCGATTTATAGCGGGCGCGACCGTTTAGGACAAGCGGTTGCCTTTGCTGGGTTTGGCGGAATGATGTGTCCGCTCAGAACGCCAGTGGGTCCAGATTCTGGGCCCACGTTGGTTGGGTCAAAACTCTTGCCAGCCTGCGCCGTCCGTCGAGCCAGTGATGGGCTCGAGTTTGCGTGGTGCCCGGTGCGGAACAACCTTTGAGGGTGTCTTCACGGGACCTGCCGCTTTCCTGCCGCCAAAGCCTGCAATGGCTGACCTGGCATGACCCGCACCGACCGGGAGAGCCTTCCCCTCTTCGATCTTGAAGACGGCCACGGCCTCGGTGAGCTGCGTGGCTTGCTCTTCCATGGAACGGGCCGCCGCCGTCGCTTCCTCAACCAGGGCTGCGTTCTGCTGCGTCGTTTCGTCCATCTGCGTGACCGTAGTGTTGACCTGCTCGATGCCTGCCGACTGTTCCTGGGACGCGGCGGAGATCTCACCCATGATGTTGGTCACGCGCTGCACGCTGGAGACGATCTCAGCCATCGTGGTGCCTGCCGTGTGCACCAGCGCAGAGCCTTCGGTGACGCGTTCGACCGAGTCGTCGATCAGCGTCTTGATTTCCTTGGCCGCGGCGGTGGAGCGCTGGGCCAGCGTGCGAACTTCCGAGGCAACCACGGCAAATCCGCGCCCCTGTTCGCCGGCACGTGCCGCTTCCACGGCGGCATTCAAGGCCAGGATGTTGGTCTGGAACGAGATGCCGTCGATGACGCTGATGATGTCGGCAATCTTCTTGGACGAGGCCTCGATACCGGCCATGGTCCCAACGACCTTGCTCACGATCTCGCCGCCCTGGGACGCCACGCCTGCCGCGCCGATCGCCAGTTGGTTGGCTTGACGCGCATGTTCGGCGTTCTGGCGGACGGTGGAGGTCAGCTCTTCCATCGAGGCAGCAGTTTCCTCCAGGTTGGCCGCCTGTTGTTCGGTGCGCTGCGACAGGTCCTGGTTGCCGGCGGCAATCTCGCTGGCCGCCGAGTTGATCGACACTGCCGACTGCTGGATGCGGCCGACGATTTCGGCAAGCTGCGCGGCAGTGGTGTTGGCGTCATCGCGCATCTGCGCGAACACACCCTTGAACTCGCCGCTCATGCGTGCGGTGAGATCGCCAGCGGCGATGGACTGCAGCAGGGTGGAGAGCGATTGCAGGTTGCTGTCTGCGGTGGCCATGAGCAGATTCAAGCTCTCCACCATGACGCGGAAGTCGTATTGGAAACGCTCGGCATCGCCGCGCGCGGTGAAGTTACCGTTGGCGGCAGCCTGAGCCAGCTGCTTGATCTCGATGTTCATCGCGGACAGGTTCGCCTTGACCTCGTCCATGGTCTGGGTAAGCACGGCCTTCTCACCAGGCAGGCGTTCCATGCTCTCGCTCAGGTCGCCGATGGCATAGCGGCCCATGATCCGCGCCAGATTGGACTGCACATTAAGATGCGAAGCGACTAAGTCGTTAGTGTCTTTGGCCATGCGACCGTAGTCCCCTGGAAACGCATTGGTATCGATGCGAAAGCTGACCTGTCCTTCGTCATGGCGTTTGGCCATCTCGCCTTGCGCACTCAGCAAGGCTTGAAGCTGGGCCTGCATGCCAGCCATCGCGCGCAGGAGGCGCCCGGTTTCGTCCTTAGCATGCGTCTGCACATTGTTATCGAGCTGACCGAGAGCAATTGCCTCGGCAGTCTTGGTTGCGCGTGCCAACGGCAACGTGAGGCTGCGAGTGATAAGCCAGGCCAACAGGCTGCTTACCAGAACCACAACGCCACCGCCAACGAGAAGCAACATCCTGCCGCGCGTCATTGAACGAACGGCGTCAGCATAAGCTTGCTGGCTCTGTGCTTCCTGTCGTGAGACCAGCTCGCGAATTTTCCCTTGCCAAGCCAACGTAGCTGGGCGCGCTTTTTCACTTAAAAGGGTTTGTGCTGCTTGGTTGTCATTTTTGGCGGCAAGCGCCATCACTTCATTGTTGAGCTCGGCAGAGGCAGCGCGACGCTCGTCCATAGCTGCGCGTATTCTGCGTCCCTCCTCGGAGCTTGATAGGGTATCGAGCTTGGCGCGCAGGCCGTTGTAGCGTTGTCGCTGTTCTTTGATTGTTTTGACGGCGGCCACGTTCAAGTCTTCGGTGGTGGTCATCGCATAGGTGCCTAGTGCGATCAGCAAGGATGAGTTCGCATCTAGCATCCCATTGCCGATTTGGATTTTGGCCATGCGGTCGAGCACGATGAAGTCGAGCTGATGTCTCGCTTCAGACATGGTCCTTAGGCCTGCGGCAACCAGTAACCCCGAAAGAAGAATCAAGATACCAAATGCCGCTCCCAAACGCCGTCCGACGTTGTGCTGCTGTAAAAAATTGATCATGTGGATCTCTTCAGTTCGGTTGAGAGGGCGGGCCAGTAGGCCAGATGGTCCTAGTAGCGGCGGTCCTCTTCATTTCTGAAATTCGAGGTGTTCATCGATTCATATAGAGCAAGGGGGGGAGGGATCTACTCTGAAATTTCTACGAACGCCCCGAGTCCGCGAGGCCGGTGTTTTCCTCAAGCGTGGCGAGTTCTTGCGTTCACTTGTTTCCAAATCTACTCCTCAACACTTGGATGTCGGACATGATCGACACGGCCGTGAGAGGTTACGCTGTAAGGCAACTAGAACCGGTGTGAGAGGAATGGATCGTTTTAAGGAGCAATGGATGGCCGCTGTCGCCGATGCGCTGAGCGATTTACAGGCCGCCAGGGTGGCACAGGGGGCGATGTTGGAAGCAATGCTAGCCTCACACCCAGATCCTGAGTTGTTGACGCAGTGTTGGGATCGTCTGTCATCGTCATTGACGGCGACTGCTGCACAACGCAAAGCGGCGGGATCTGCCAAAGCTGTCGAGGCTCGGACGCTTGAACAATTGGCGGCATGGAATAAACGCATCGAGCTTCGTTTTCCCAGAGGCAAGGGAACATCGTAGGCCTCGCGGTTGCTAAGTAAATCTAAGAACGCTCCTGCATCAGAATCGGCAGTTGGTGGGCCTCTTTTGCGTATATGTATGCTGCGAACTCAGAACCGTGACGAGATAGAAGGGGCTGTCCGCTGCCTTTTGCTCTAAGGGCACACCACCCACAAGCGTTTGCACATTGATGCCTGGAAGATTGCGATGACTTTTTCTGCGTCAGGAGTGGTGCGCCGCCGGGCAGGCGCATCAACTGGAGGCGGCATTATTCCTCGAAGAGAGGTTGAGCTCGGCCTGACCCTAGCTTTACGCGAGATTTGGCGTAGTAGAGCGTTATGAGGGTCACAACCCATGAGCTCAACCATTCCGGGTGGAAAGATGCGGGTAACGACCGACGAGCATCGCCTATGCGGCGTATGGGTGGCGCATGCTTATCTGCACGTTGGCTGGAGTAAGCAGATACTCGAAAAACTCCCCCACGCGGGCTGTTCTAGCGACCGCTACGTTGCTAGGGCAGAAGCTCTGAGGGCAGGTCGAGCAGCGGCCCTAGATTGGGAGCAACTCAGCGCTGATGCCGCGCTCTATGGATTCCATTCCAGTTGAGCCATCTTCTTGGCTTGGTGCAATCTCGAAAAGATTGCCGTGGAAGTTGGTAGCAAGCGTTCCTCAATGCGGCTTTCAGAGAGGGCTTGTGGACTGTGACGGGTCGCACGATACTATTGTTGGTCCGGCGCCAGGACATGCCGGCTAGCTTTGGCCCGCACGCCAGGGAGGCGAACACGGCCATATTGAGGTCAGCCGCTTGTTAACCAGCCCCCTGCACGCGATCGCCTATGTCAGCGAGGTGAGACGTCCTTGGACGCTGGCTGAGGTTGATCGTTTGTTGGTTTCGTCAAGTGCGCTGAATGCGCAGAACTCTATCACCGGCGTATTGCTCTACGACGGTCAACGATTCTTCCAATACATCGAAGGTTCGCCTGCACAGCTTTGGGACACCTACGACCGCATCAAACGGTCAAATCGTCACGACCTCGTCGCCGAGGTTTATAACGGCCAGGTCTCCGAGCGCTACTTCCCGCAATGGCAGATGGCCTGCCGAAAAGTTCTGCCTGGTTCTATAGTGGAAGTCAGTGCGCAGCGCTGGAACCGTGCGCGACTCGCATTGACTGTTGCGGGTGAAAAGCCGAAAGCGATCCAGCACCTACTAACGTTTTGGGAGGGGTCCGAACTGGTCCTCCCATCTTGAAAAAAACCGCATCTCAAAGTCTAAGTGGCCATGACTAAGTAGAGCAAATAAAAATGCCGCCGGCATCTACCGGCGGCTTTCAAATACAACAACAAAACTAAGCCACTGCATGTCAGTCACCGCCTTTCCGACGGTGTGAGATAGCCTGACATCCGACGCCAATTTACATCAGCGGGATGTCGTCGACTATCAGGAAACTCCACTTCACTTGTGAGAAATATCCTGATAGCTCGGGTGGGGCAAAAGTTCTATCATGGTTTCACTAGAGCGGCGAAAAGGAATTCCGTCATGATCCGGCAGGTGGGTGATTATGCGCTTACGGCCCATGTCGCAGCTGTAGGGTCCCAGTTCTTTCCGGAGATCCTGGTCTCGAGATCTGGCGGCTTAACCCTGCGTTGCTATCAACTGCAAACAATGGGATTTGCAACCTACGCAGAAGCAGTGGCGCATGCTCGGCAGGAATTGAGATTGTGCAGAGTGTCGAGCACTGGAGCCCTGTTGATTGGCCTCGGTTCACCTGATGTGTCAGCGTCCCTGAACTAGTCTGTGTCATCCTCTGGCTCAATATAGGCCCGCCTGGCACTGCGCTCTGTTTCGCTGATCAGCCGGTCTAGCTGTTCCAAGGAGGCACGCCGCCCCGCTTGCGCAGCAAGGGCGGCGGTAGGAAACATTTCAGCCAGTGAGCCTCTGTTCACCGTTTGGTTCAGTTGCTTAATATCGTCGATGCGCCAAGACACCGTCCAGCGGGCACCTACCTCAGCGGTTCGCCAAGAGGTGTCACATAAACTGCAAATCGATCAATCATGAACAGCATGGGACTCCAACCGGGGGAACCCACCGGTCGGCCTTGGCCCCTGCGATGTTCCCCGTTGTCGCTAAAGGTGGGTTGATCCTGGTCAACGACGCATTGACTCTTGTCAAAGTGGCGGTTCACAGCAATTCCCAACGGTAGCCGAGATTGAGCCAAAACGCTTCGTGCTTCAACTGGCTTCGAATGGATTTATACAGTCAAAAAAGGGGGCAAAGGAAGGAGGCGCGCCTTTCGATTGCCCACCGCACGTTGGCGGAGCGTAGAGCCTGCGCAGCATGGACACCTCTGGCCTACATCTACTCCACGAGGAGGAGGATTCAGAGCTGGGGCCGAGGGCACTACAGATGTAGCTGAAGGCAGCGAAAATCCTCTATGACGGCCCTTAGCTGCGATGCGACGCCAGCCGCTTGCCCAAAGCAAGGGTAGGCAATGATCCGGTTGCCGACGACAAGTGGGCGCGCTGCCGCGAGTTTTCCTCCAGTTGCATCCACGTATGCATCGAAGGCCTGCTTCCAGTCGGCGCTTGGGGCAAAAGAAAGGTAGACGACGGTGGGCTTTCCCTGGCGATGCGAACTTGCCTCGTCTTCAGGAACTTCTAATCCCACAACGGCCAGAGGAAGGTGTCTCATTCATCAGACTCGGTGCTTTAAAGCTGAACAAAGCCGGAAAAGCTGAACTTGGAATGGTCACATCATATGCCCCGTGTGCTGCAAGAAATAGCATGGGCCTCTAGCGCTTTCGGATTAGTTCTTGTGTTAACGGTTTACTTCCGGTGGGTGAGGCCTCTTGAAGCTTCACGGATTTCATCCCAAATGCTCCTTAGGCTTTCACTGAGAAGGCTTGGGATAGAGAGCATGTCAGACGTAGACGATGCAGCAAGAAAAGTGACGAAACGTGGCTTCGCAACGATGTCCGTCGAAGCACGATTGGAGTTGTCCAGTCGTGGGGGTAGAGCGGTTCAGGCCAGTGGCAACGCATATCGCTTTTCGTCGGAACGGGCTGTTGAGGCGGGAAGGAAAGGAGGCCAGGCCGTCAGTCAGGACAAGGAACACATGTCGAGAATTGGTAGCAAAGGTGGCAGAGCAAAGCGTGCACGAGTGGCATTAGAAGACGTCTTTTCTCCCATGCCAAAGAGCGAATCAAGCGGTGAAAAGTAGTTGTCAAAACATTGTTGATTCGTCGCATCAGCATGTGTGGCCTGAACCGCTTCTGGTTGGACGAGTGAACATTGTGGGGGCGTAGAAGGCTATCGAAAAATGCCACGGAGCATTTATATGGGGATTGGCCTACCAGTCGCAGGAATGTCTTTGCGCGTCGAGAGATTCCATCCGGCTAAGATTGCCAGCCAGCAGCGCTTCCCTGATGGCAAAGGCCAAATGAGGACATGGCATATCTAGTTTCCACAAGCATTAATCTCGCCGATGCGTTGGCGGCCTTGGGCTCTGGAGACGATGCAGAAAGTATTCGTCCCCTTGAACGCGCTGTCCAGCAAGGCTCGATTATGGGTCGCGCTATCAAAGAAGCCCTTGAAAATGGGGACTCTTGCAACGCCTACGACAAACCTCGGGCCTTCGAAGTCTTCGTTCGTGGCGGGGGCAACGTTGCCCTCTATGAAGCCGTTAGCGCGGAGCTTACCAAACTTTACAACATACTTCGGCCAAGCACGGTATTAGACATTGGCGCAGGCGATGGCATGGCGTTGGTGCCCGCAATCGAGGCAAGCGTTCATGTGCCCGACCAAGTTGACGTGGTTGAGCCCAACGATGTGCTCTTGGGCGAGCTGATAGCGTCGCTCCCTCTCGTCCGGGGGTATCGGATGACGATGGAAAATTTTGTGGAAGGATTTGACGATGAGGACCATTGGGCCTTGGCGCAATCCACGTTCGCTCTCCAGTCCATCGAGGCAACGGCTCGTGAGCAGGCGTTGGCAGCCTTGGCTGGTCATGTGGATCGACTTGTTATCGTTGAGTTCGATGTGCCAGATTTGGCGCCCAACAGCGACGCCTATTACCAATCGCTTGCCCAACGCTATGAGCGTGCCGCGTCGGAGTATGGTGAGAACGCCGCGCTGGTAGCGGGAGGGTTCCTGGCGCCCATGTTGTTAGGTCAGCTTCGATCTATCGCCCCCTCCAACTATGAGCAGCCGGCAGACGCTTGGGCGGCGGAGCTGGAGAGGTCGAGCTACCGTGTGATTGGTAAAGTCAACCTTCACGATTACAGCTGGGCGACTGCGTTTTTGCTAACAGCTATTCCAAAAGGCTGAGTGGGCTTGAAGTTCCGTCATTTCTAGGTGTGATGCAGGAAGTGTCGCTAAGTGTCATGGTGGCGATGCTGCGTATCGCAAGGTGCGACGGCATTGCCGATAATCAGGCCCATGGACAGAGCCGAGCTGCGCCTTCACCTCGAACGCCTGGATGCTGCGGTGCCCGCCCTGCGTGCATCCAGTCCTGACCGCCGCCACTTTTGGCAGTCCTTCGCCAGCATGGTCGCTGCCATTGAGAGCAAGGCGGTGACGAGCGAGGACATGCAGTTTGTTGGTCGTCGAGCTCAGGAAATCTTGTCTTGGCATGGGCTCGAGAGCGAGGACCAGAACGTCTGAGTCCATTGGTGCTGCCATGTTTCATCCCCTAAGTGGCGGGCGCTTCTGGTGCGTAGGCATGCGGGCGTCACATAAACAAGAAAAGTTCGCAGAAGTCTCAATACGAGCAGCTAAAGCCTAGGGATGGTTGGTGTCATACATCTGTCCCATCCATCCTCGTGCCGTTTAGCCTGCGATCCTTGTTGGAGCATACGTTGGACGTTTCCTCTAGCGCTGGGCCTCTTAAAGGAAATCTTCGCTTCGCCGCCCCGATCGCTATGACTGGGGCGATCATCGGAGTCAGCGTAGTCATTGCCGCCGAAGAATGGGCTGCCTACCTGTGCGAAGCAACCTATGCAGTAAGGTGCCATTGCTTTCAAGGCGGCTGCGGGCCCGGCTGGTTCTTTGCAGGCACCCCGATTCCAGGACTGGTAGCGCCAAGGCACGACATCGTCTAAAAATGTGGTCAGGATTGGGAGGGGCCGGGGGCGAGCGCTCTATCTATCTTCTGAGCGGCAAAGAGGCCCAGTCGGGCCTGGATAGGCCCGGAGTCGATGCTCAACAGAGCGGTCGCCGACCATTCGGCATTGAGCCGTTGAAGGCGAGCTAATGAGCTAGTTAGTCAAAGTAAGCCTCAACTGGGGGCGTATGACCCGCCGACCTAGCTTTCCATGGACTAGTTCACGGCAGACTCGGTTGCCACGGGCCCTGCGATATAGCGCTTCCAATAGGTTTCAAACTGTCTACCTTTCAAGGGTTCCAGCTTGGGAGCAATTTGATCATGAATATACTCAACCTCTCTGTGGTCTCCAAGGCTACTGAGCTCGCGGGCGGCTTCGATAAGTGCCCTTTGCCCCACCTCAACGTTTCCGAAAGGGTCGAAGTAAGAGTCCACACGTGTAGGGTCTAAGACGCCGGTCCAGCTAAACGGTCGATCGCCTGCTGATGCTGCTATCGACCTATAACGCTTGATTGCATCTTGGGGGCGAATACGTTTTTCGAGCAAATCCAAGCGTGTTGTCAAGAGTGCAGTTTCTGGAGTGTCATGCAAACGCCTTAACTCGGCAACTGCTCTCCGAACGAACGCGAAGTCGATGTTTCCAGTGGTAGATTGAATTCCTAATAGGTTAAAGCTCGCGATGGCAAACCAGTAGTCACTACGTTCTGCCGCGATCGATTCCTCGCGTGTGGGGGCTCCGAGTGAGCTTGGCTGAATAATCTCGATGCCCACTTCGTCCGCTAGAATTGCTTCGATGTCGCGCTTGTGGAATTCGCCTACGACAAGAAGAACGGTGCCGCCGACATGGGCCTTTGCCGCGGCTGCTAATCTCTTTGCTTGTAAGAATGTGCGATATAGATAGAGTCGCCGTGGCAGATCGTCTTTGGTTTTATTGGTAGGCGTGGCAGCCCACTGCGTAACTTTGGCTACGTTTTTCGGATCGTCGGCATGGAATAGAGTTCTGGTCAGCTGGGATGGTTGATTGAAAACCAGAAATTGTTGGAACCCTGTAACAGGACGAACTTCTGGCACCGCATCCAGATCCATGCCGAAGCCCAATCTCGCGTCATCTGTTGGTGGCTCCCAGTCGATCGGGCACAGGTCGATGCCATTGCTTCGTGCAAAAGGAACTATTACGTCCTGAACTTCGTAGGTGAACTCGTAATAGTCGTTTCGGGCAAAGGCCTCTGGTGATCTTTCTATGCAGATAGCATCGGGTTTAACGCGTCTTAGAAAAGCAGTCAGTATGGCAGGGCTGTCGTTCGGCGCAATCAGCTGAGCAGCATGGTCAACCCCCAACACGACGACTCGGGTCGTCTTTTGGTCTTCACCACTTGGCGCAGCATCGGCATGTGCACAGATTCCTAGAAGAGCGAGTAACAGAAGTCTTGCTTTCATCATTGCGTCCTAATGGAGAGGACTTCGATGGTAGAGAAGAAATCAAGTGAGCAGCCTGTGCCATTGGTTGTGTTGCTTTGGCTAAGTAGCCGACTCTCTAAGTTGGCCAGTGGAGCAGGCCAAAGTTGCGGATCATTGCCCATGTTGGGAGTCTGTGTCAGGTCAAAGGCAGCAAAACGCAATCTTCTCGTGTCCGTGCTGCTCTTACGCAGCGATGCGTGCGTAAGGCAAGCAAGCACAGGTCCGCAGTAGCCCATCGCTGGCTGCAAAGCCCAGTCATCGCCTGCTGCCATTAGTTGACCGCTACCATCCGAATGCTGTTTGGCTCGTAGGCCTTTTAGGGCATGCATGGTGCTGTCTCCACCAGCGCTGGGCCTCTTAACGGAAATCCTTGCTCCGCTGTCCCGACCGCAAGGGCAGGCCTCCTCCTCGACGCTGACGCTCTGTTGCGGCCCTCCGCTGCGCGCCGCCAGCGGTGCTCACTCCCGGGTGCGGTCGAGCCGAATGCTTCGCCTGCCGGTTCCCACGAGGCGCACAACGCGCTGGTGGACAAGAACCGATGAAGCGCGCCCAAGACCGAGCAGTCCAGTATCAACTTCAGATGGACGAGGAAGGGATTCTCCTCGCAGCAGCCACCATCCTCGAACAACGCCTTCAACGCCAAGGCCGAATTCACAGCCCCGACCAAGCCGGCAACTACTTGGTCGCCCGCTGCGCCCACCTGCCGCACGAAGTGTTCGGCGTCGTCTTCCTCGACACCAAGCACCACATCCTGGCTACCGAGCACCTCTTCACCGGCACCATCGATGGCTGCGAAGTTCACCCGCGAGTTGTTGCTCAGCGCGCTCTTCAGCTCAACGCGGTCGCCGTCATCCTCTTTCACAACCACCCGAGCGGGAACCCGGAGCCGAGCGAAGCAGACCGCAAGGTCACCGAACGCCTGAAGCAGGCGCTGTCGCTTCTCGACATCCGCGTCCTCGACCATCTGGTCATCGGCGGGCGTCAGCACACCAGCCTGGCCGCAAGGGGGTGGGCATAGCCCTCCCTCTACCTACCGGGTTGGCCTGCGCCCAGTCGCTGGCGTTAAGCTGTCCAACCTCCCGACACCCGGATGTTGGCCATGGATATCTTTAGTCAAGGAAGGCGCATCGCCAAAGCCCTTTCAACAGGCACACTGCTGTTGGGAGTGGCCGCATGCGCGCAATCGTCAAACGCCCATCAGGAGAAAACCATGAGGGAACCTACGTCCGCTGACGTTCGGCGCGAGCAGGACAAGGCTGCTGCCATCTCAGATGCGGCGCTCCCTCCCGGTTCGGCGCCGATGATGACTTGGGACGGTCACCCTGCATTGCGACCAGGGCCCGAACTCACACCTGACCAGCTTCAGAAGCAAATCGAAGCACTCGCCCAGGCCCTGCATGCGCAAGCCGATTCCGAGCCCGCCAAAGTGGAGCGAGTCATGGTTCTCGCGCTTCCTCCTGACGCGAAAGGGAAGCGGAGAGGGGTGACGGGAAAGGTGGGTAGAGGCACTTACGATTGGGCCGTGTGGAAGGGTTCTCCGAACCTCCCCGGGCACCGGGTAGAGCTGACCCTCACTCCGGACGCCTGTCTCGCCTACGACACATTAAAGAGGCAGATGGAGGCCAACGGCTTCCGGGTGTATGTGCCGACGTTTGGCGACGACCAGCGAATCACGTTTGACAAGATCGTCGCCCCCTCGCTGGGGCTCTACATCGCTGTGACCCCCGACCGACGCGACGCGCCGACCTGCGTGACGGTCGTCAGCTTTGAGATGGAGCGCAGCGATGCTTGACCCTCGCATTGAGCGCATGCTCCAAGAGACCGAGCAGCAATCGTCTCTGTCCCCAGGTGCAGCCAAGGACCTCCGCGAGGCGGTGGAGTCCTCTCCTTACCTGGTTGAGGTGATGACCAAAGCCATCGACAACGGCGACCTTGAGCACATCAGGTTCGCTCACACGCCCAACGAAGGTGGGCACTATAACCATGCCGAAAAGACGATCAGCGTCAACGCCGACGTGTTGCAGCGACCGACGCGGTCAGAGCGGATAGATCAGCTCACCGGAGTCCTTGGGCACGAAACGGGGCATGCCTTGATGGCGCGCTCCAACGAAATCAGCACCTACAAGCTGTCTTACCGAATCGATGAGGCGCTGAAAGAGGGCGCGCGCTACGGCGACGCAACAGTGGACATTACTCCCTTGGCAAAGGAATACGTCAGCGCTTCCCGTCAGAACGAGGCGCTGGCCGAGCTGGTGTCGATGAATTCGGTGGCGAGCCGGGTCAAGCACCAAGACAGCCAGGTCAGCGAGGCAGAACTGCTGCGGCGCCTGGACCCGACCACGCCTTGCGTTACAAACGGGCGCCTGGCTCCGGGCATCCAGATGGATGTCCGCGGCTTGCAGCACACCGACAACCGCATCAGTAGCCCTGCGGTGGAAGCCGTTGCCATCTGTCAGTTCGACCGCTCCGGCAACAGCCTGGGGACGTTGGGCCGGTCCGACTACAACGCTTTTTACCTGTCCTACGTCGTGTCCGCCGGTGCCACCGTGTCTCGGGACCTGGACCGGGCTTCCAGTCAACCGATTCCAAGTCTCGGCCTGAACCTGAAGGAGCTTGGTGCTTCAGCGGAAGAAATCCAAGCGGCTGGAGTGTCCTTGGGTGGGCAGGGCAAGGCCTTTGGATTCACCGATACCTCTGGCGGACAGCTGCGGCCTTCCGAGGTGCGGCAGGTTGGGAAAGGGGACGCCGGCCAGCCGGACCTCGCTTCCCAACCCATCTCCCGCGGCCAGGCGGTGCTGGCCGACAACCCGGTGCACCCCGACCATCAGACCTATGCCCGCATCCATGACTGGGTCAAAGGCACGGGCAACTGGAACGACGAAGAGACCAGGAATGTCTCAGCTGCGCTTTACAAGCAGCAGGTGGACGACCCGTTACTCAAGCGGGTGGACAGGGTCACGGGAGGCTTGGGGAACGATGGCGCTCAGAACGTCGTTGCGATCTATGCCCCGCATGGGGTGGACAAAGCGCCGCAGTTCCACGCCCACGTGGACGGTCGAGAAGCGTCTCAACAGCCGGCCCAGCAAAACCTCCAGCAAGCAGAGGTTATCAAGCAGGACCAAGTGCGTCAGCAGCAGATGGAACAAACGCAGCAACAGACGGCTCAGCAGGAACAGGGGCCACGAATGACCATGGGTGGGCCTTGATGTCATTTTTCGGCATGGCATGTCCGATGGAAAACGAGGAAGTGCATTTGAGCGATACCAAAACGGCGCTATGAAATCGGTCACTCCACTTTTGTATGCCTGATTCCACCTTAGACCGTTCTACGCTGGTCGACAGTGCTCACGTCCGAAGCCTCAACCAGTGGGTCCGAGGCCAATGCCAGCGTGGTCGAGCGCTGCCGTTTTTCGACCCGCTGGATGGGGGTGAAAGGGCTCGGATGATGGTGTTGCTGGAAAGCCCCGCTCGCCATGCCGCCACGCCGCGCTTTGTGTCGCGAGACAACCCGGTTCCTGCGCAGAAAAACTTGAAACACTTCCTCGAACAGGTGGCATTGCCGCGCAACGAGACCATCCTTTGGAACGCGGTGCCATGGCTGCCATCGGCAGGTGAGACCAAGAAACCACTTAGGAAGGCAGATCTACAGGAAGGGGTGGTGATGCTCCTGGACGTGCTTTCCCGCCTTCCAAGGCTTCACGCCATCGTCTTTGCGGGGCGAGTCGCCCAGCAGTGCATGCCCAGTGTCAGAGAGAGCTTCCCTCTGTTGGCCCTCTTCGGCATGCCTCACCCAAGCCCGCTGTCGGTCTGCACCAGCCCCAAGGTTACCAAGCGCATCTTGTCCGTCCTGAGCGAAGCCAAGCGCTCGCTTCAGACCGCTCCCGCTGCCCCACGCGAAGGGTGAATCAACTCCCCTTATTGAGCGAAGCGATGCAGGGAGAAACGAACAGGTTTCCCCGGTAAGCGCCGGCCAGTGTCTTGGCAAAGACGATGGCCCACATGACGGCCAACAACACGACCAGCGCCGTGCCCAGAACTTCGAAGAAGCTCAGGTGAAGCGTGGCCCCGAGGCGCAATGTCGTCACCGCATACACGCCCAGCGGGAAGGTGAATCCCCACCAGCCGAGGTTGAACGGGATGCCGTTTCGGAGGTAGCGCACGGTGATGAGCATGGCCAGCACCATCCACCACAATCCCAATCCCCAAAACAACAACCCGCTGATGAGGCCAAATCCCGCCGCCATGCTTCCTGCCGACTCGAGGCCTTGGGCAGCCAGGATGGCAGGGGCATCCGTGCCCAGCACCAGCATCCCCAGTGCGCCGGTTCCGATGGGGCCCAGCGACAGCCAACTGGACGCGGCCATGCTTTCGTGCGGCAACTTGTGCAGCGCCATGCGCAACAACAAGATAACCAAGATGCTCAAGGCCACCGGCACCGAGTATGCCCACAGCACGTAGCTGGTGATCAGCACATGGTATTGGCTTGCGGCGTCCGTGAGGTGGGGAGCCAGCAGCCCACCACTTGCGGCCGCGACCTCGGCCGCCACCACCGGCAACAGCCAAACGGCGGTCATCTGGTCGATGCTGTGCTGTTGGCGCGTGAACATCATGAAGGGGATCAGCACCCCGCAGGCCAACGACATGGCCACATCGACCCACCAGAGCGTCTCCGCCAACGGAAGCACATCCGCTCCCCACCTAGGCAGGCCGTAAAGAAGCAAGCCATTGATGATGGTGGCCAGCCCCATGGGAATGGTCCCAAAGAACATGGAAACGGTGGAATGGCCAAAGATCTGCTTGGCCTCGTTGAAAAACAGCAGCCAACGGCTGGCGTAGAGCGTGCTGAACAAAATGAAGAGCCCGATGTTGAAGCACCACAATGCTTCGCCAACGGCCTTGGCCCACGGGGACGGGAAGGGAAGTTGGCCCAAGGCCAGCGCCAGGATGCCGGTGCCCATGGTCGCGGCAAACCAGTTCGGCGTGAACTGCCGAATGGCCTCGCGAGGGTTGGAAAGAGCGGCTAGGGGCCGGTGCCCGCCCATGATGGCCATCAGTTTGCTTTCGCTCATTGCAGCAGCCTCGCAGCGGGGTGTTGGGAACGAGCAGAGTCTAGGGCGGCTTCCAATATCTGTAAAACGGGTAATCTTGGTAAGAGTTACCTGTTTAGTGGATTGAAATGAAGGTCAGCCTCCGTCAGCTCCAAATCTTTTGCGCCGTGGCCGAGCATGGCAGCACCACTGGCGGCGGCGCCGCGGTGGCGCTTTCGCAGTCGGCCACGAGCGCTGCGCTCAACGAGTTGGAGAGCGTGCTGGAAACGCGGTTGTTCGACCGAGTCGGCAAGCGGTTGCTGCTCAATGCCGAAGGCGAACGCCTGCTGCCGCAGGCACGGCAACTGCTCGACGGCGCACGCCAGATTGAAACCAGCTACCGCCCCGGCGCTTCCGGCCGTCCGGTGCGGCTACGGATCGGCTGCAGCACGACCATCGGCAACTACGTCTTGCCCCGTTTGCTTGCCGATTTGCGCAAGTCGTTCCCCCACATTCACGTGGACGCCGACGTGGCCAACAACGCCGCGATTGCGCGAAAGGTCGCCGACTTCCAACTCGACATGGGGCTCCTGGAAGGCCCTTCTCATCTTCCGGAACTTCATGCCGAGCCCTGGTTGACGGACGAACTGCTGATCGTCGCGGGGGCCCAGCATCCGCTGGCCAAGGCCTCGAAAGTCACCAAGGCGGACCTGCGCCAGGCCGACTGGCTGCTGCGAGAGCAAGGGTCTGGCACCCGGGAGGAAGTCGAGGCGCTTCTATTGCGCCATCTCAATGACCTGGCCAACACGCAGCAGATCGGCAGTTCCGAGGCCATCAAAAACACGTTGGTCCAGGGCATCGGCGTCAGTTGCCTCTCCCGTTGGGTGGTGAGCGACTTGCTGTCTTCCGGGCGACTGGTGGCCCTTGAGGGCGTGCTTCCCTCGTTGGCCCGTCAGTTCTACTTGGTCAAGCACCGCGACAAGTTCATCTCTCAGGGGTTGGCCGGAGCTTGGGAACAGTGCCTGGAAATGGGGCGAGACCCCAAAAAGAAGATACCTAAAAAATAGGTCGGTGAAACAGGAATAATTTGTTTTCCTTCTTCGTTGCCATGGGCCAGAGTAGTGAGGTCCAGCAGATTGCTGCGATGAGAACGATCACGCGCGCAGTCGCGCAGAACCGGAGGATGCGATGAACCTGTTACAAAAAACGATTGCCGGCTTGGTTTTCGGCGGCGCGATGGCTGTATCGCTGGGAGCACAAGCCGCCGAGGAACGGTGGACCTTTGACGGCGACATCCGCAACAACTCGCTTGCTGTAAGCCCGGATGAGGCGACGGCCGTGGTGTCCTACAGTCAGCGCCCGGAAATCGTGGTGTATGACCTCAAGGCGGGCAAGTCCAAACGGGTTTTATCGGGTTACGTCACGCCCCGAAACATCGTGTTCTCACCGAACGGCGCGTTCTTTTACGTCTCCGATAGCAGCTTGGGCGTGGTGCGCAAAATCGATAGTCAGACGCTCAAAACGGTTGCCGACCTTCCGTTGGGTGCCGGGGCCTTTGGAACCACCCTCAGCAAGGACGGACGCCTTTTGTATGTCAACAACGAAGCGGCCAGCACGGTCTCGGTGTTCGACTTGAACAGCGATCGCCCGGTGGCGGTAGTGACTGGCTTCTCGCAGCCTCGCCAGGGCATCCGTATCAGCCCAGATGGTGCAACGGCTTACGTCACCAATTTCAAGGGCGACAAGATCAGCTTGCTGGACACAAAGACCAATACGATTCAAGGCGAAATCACCGGCTTCAACAAACTGCGGGCGATTTCCATCTCGTCGGACGGCAAAACGCTGTATGCCGCCAACAGCGGCAGCAACACCGTGGCTGTGGTCGACACGGCCAAGCGTTCGATCACCACCACTATTGCCGTGGGGAAGGACCCTTACGGCGCAGCGCTCACGCCCGATGGCAAGCACGTGTATTCGGGGAACATGGCGGACAATACCTTGTCGGTCATCGACACGCAGACGCTGAAAGTGACTGGAACGATTTCGGGCTTCAAAGCCCCAAGGCAGGCCATTGTCTTCAGCAAGGACCTCAAGAAGGCGTATGTCCTTAACGAGGATCTGAGCCTTTCGGCCGTCGACTTGGCAACGAACAAGGTGAGCAAAACACTGACAGCCGATTGAGGAGCACAGCGTTTGCGGGAAGAGGGCGGCGCTGTGCCGTCCGCCTTTTTCCCACCGTCGTCTCCCGTTTCTTGAATTGCCAGATCGTGAGCCCTTTAAGTGCTTGGTAATGCGGCTCGCGCGGCACCTCGCAAACGAGCGGCTTGCCTGACACTGAGTTCTTTGCGGGCGTCCAGGTGTTGGAGCAACGCTCCTGCTAACTCGTCGTCGTCCAGCACATGGGCGTCAACTGAGAAGACCAAGTCGGCCACATTCTGCCGCCGCTTCGCTTTTTCTCGCCTCGCGGTTTGCCTGGCCTTCAACTCGATGCGCTGGTTGGCTAAAAGCTCCTTCGCTTGCAGTTGGGCTAACTGCTTTGTGGCTCGGGCAATGCGGTCGTGGTAGTGGCTTGTGGCAGTCATGCGTTTCTCCAATGATCCCGTCTTTGAGTCAATCACGGAAAACCACCTAGTCAAGTTTATGCGGGTTCAAAAATTTCCAGCACTCAAAAGTTGTTCGATGCTGAAAAACAGTGCGTAAAAGAAAGAAGCAAGAGCGCACTGATGCAATGTCTGCGACATTGCGCGCGCCAGGTGCTACGCCCCCGGACCCCCAAGCGCTCCGCGCTTGCGCAAATCAAAAGCCACGGCATAAAGAGAGCAACCTCATCTGGAGCTTTGCATGGCCATCTACCACTCCCGCGTCAAAGTTTTTAGTCGTTCCCGAGGCGACTCTGCTGTTGCCGCAGCCGCCTACCGGGCCGGGCTGCTACTCATCGACCACCTCACTGGCCAGCGCCACGACTACCGCCGCCGCGGTGGAGTGGTGGCGTCCGAGTGTCTGGCCCCTGAGGATGCGCCGGCATGGGCCTTCGTCCCGGCCGAGCTCTGGCCAAAGGCCGAGGCGGCGGAGAATCGCAAAAATTCGGTGGTGGCCCGTGAGTTCGAGGTCGCCTTGCCCCACGAGCTCAACGACGAGCAGCGGTCCGTGCTCGCTGTGACCATCGGGCAAGCCCTGGTCGCCCGCTACGGTTTCGCTTTGCAGGCCAGCATCCACTCCCCGGGCTCTCGCGATGGGCTGAACCACCACGTCCATCTGCTGGCCACAACGCGTCGGCTAACCAGCGAGGGCTTCGCCGAGAAAACGAGGGAGCTGGACGGCGGAGCGTCTGGGAAGATCGAGATCGAGTGGATACGCCAAACCATTGCTTCCACCATCAACGGGCATTTGGCCGCCGCGGGAATTGATGCGCGGGTCGACCACCGTCGCTTGGAGGTCCAGGCCGAAGAAGCCCTGGCTCGTGGCGACTGGGCCGAGGCCATGATGCTGTCCCGGCAGCCCACAAAACACATGGGCAAGACAGCCACGGCATTGGCGCGCAAAGGCGTCATGACCGACCGTGCCGCCGAGAACGCGCGCATCGTTCGAGAAAACGAAGAAGCCTTCGAACGGTTGCTCGCTCAAGCCGAGCAAGAGGGTAGGGCAACTCCGAACCCTACCGGCCATAGCCACGACCAGGCGCGGCGCGACCGTCGACGCCGGGTTGGCGCCACGAACGACCTTCAAACCGCTGTGCCCGGGTTGGAAATCCATGGGCTCCGTGGCATGCGCCTCTCCGATGCTTTAGGCCGGCGTGCGGAAGATACCCAGGTGCGACCGCTACGCTCTATCAGTGAGCTTGTCAGTGAGGCGGCTCGGGACCTGGCAGACATCCTCTCGACCCGGCCAGACCTGGCGTTGACCGCCACGCAGCGTCTGGTAGGTCAGTGGACCGTTCGTGCGGCTGTCCTTGTCGACAGAGTTGATTTGCGCAGGTTGCTTAACAAGCTGGTTGACGGACTGGGCCGTCTGAAACGGAGTGTGCTGAAGTTCGCCCAGCGGACCAGCGCCCTGGGGCGTGCCCAGCGTCTCTTCAACTTGGCCGAGCAGGGCTGGGAGCAGTTCAACGGCGACCATCCCCGCCCCAACGGAGAGTGGTCCTCTGAAGAATGGGAAAAGCGGCGGGGGCGACGCTTGGCTGTTCTTGAAAAGCGCACAGCCGAACTGGCGGCAGCCCAGGCAGTCGTCTCAGAGCAGCATTGGAACGACTACGAGAATGAAGTTGAGCTCCGCACAGCTGAGGTGGAGCAGTGGAGCGAGGAGGTTCTTGCGAGTCCTGAGCTCGACATCGCGAGCCGGCCTATTGAGTCGGTCAAGGCCGCTTCTGCTGCACCCAAGCCCTCCCCGATGCCGATGCCAGCGCCGCAACCAACACGCCGTCGGCCACGCCCCTGATGGATGTCAAAAGCCCCGCATCTGCGGGGCTTTCTTCTTTGGCCTTAATGCCGGGGGCGAGGCCGCAGGTCTATGTGTTCAATCGCAGTGGGCTCCTTGGGGCGGGGGACGTTGTCCTTGTTCTTCTTCTTGCGCGCCTCTCGCCATTCCTCGATTGAAGCAGGCATGGTTGGCACGACGCTGCGATCGACAGCCGCTCGTCTAACGAGGATGGGCTGGGAGGGGGCCATGGTCGATGCCTGCATTTGACCGGCCGGCCCTGGCCCGCCGAGCCTCAGCAGCTCGGCAGCCAGATCGAGCGCGTATTGGATGTCCTCCACTTCTTGAGGGGGAAGGCGCGTAGTGCGTTGCTGAAGGAGGTGGCCGAGCAGGCGACTGGCGACCTGGATCTGCGTTTGGTGATGCATGGGTGCTCCTGTGTTGGGTAAGCACACATAGAAGCAGTTGGTGCTTTGTGCGTAAGAGCTCGCTTGGCGATTTGTTTCACAAATTCAACGAGTTGACTCACTGGAATTTGATGGTAGGTATTGCCGTGGAGCTATCGGCAGGTAGCCTGACTAACGGAGCACTGTCCTGCATCGCCTCGCTGGCAATGCACGGTGTTGGGCGGATATGATCGAGGAAACATTGAAAGGAAACCTGCCGAGCACGCTTTCTGCAACGGATTGAATGGGTTAATTCGGAGGTGATCCGATCCCACTCTCTCCGCCATATGTCGCTGCAGAGCACTAAGGCGCCCGCTTTTTTCAAGACCCGCCGATTCGTCCCATCTCCTGTCCGGTACTTGGCGCCGCGGTCCGTTCGTCATCGCGGTCACTGAGTCGTCGAGCCGTGGACAGCCGGAGGGTTTCTTCATGGCACTGCGGTGTGTTGATGCCTGCTCGCGTGTGTTGGGGCTTGAAGTGGGTGTCATCCGATCGCCGGGCGGCGATCAGCGACGTTCATGCCCATCGTATGAATCAGGCGCGGGGCAGCCGCCAACCGATGCGGCCAACGCGTGTGCAAATCTCTGCCGTCTGTCTCGGCGCAGCAGCTGATTTATGGCCATCATCTGCTTGCCGTCTCCGCGATCGCTGCGGCCGTTGCTGGGTAGCGCCGGGACGGCCTTTTCACTCGGTCAAATTCGCCATGGGGGCTTCCAATGTCTGCTCGACATCATCGTCTGCGTCGCATCTTTCGCATGATTTCGGCGCTCGCGCTTTGCCTGGTGCTGCCTGCAGCACCGGCTGCTGCGGCTGCTGCGGCTGACAGCATTCCGCCTGGGGATTGGCGCGGAATCCTGTCCACCCGCGGCGGCACCGGGCCGGTTTATGTCGTTCTGAGAGCTCGTGCAGCAGGAGCCGATGGCAGGCAGGGTGCGGACCTGCGATTCGGGCCCCCGTTCAATTGCGCACTGGAGCTGCGTGCGCAAGCAGACGATTACGCGCTGCAGTCGCGCAATGGTGGCAAGTTCTGCGATGCGCTCTCCGGCGGGCGTGCCCAGCTCCAGGCAGGGGATGGGATGGCACCAGGCATTCAGCTCACGCTGCTGGGTCGCGAGGCGCCGCTTGTCATTGCCCTGGACCAGAAGGCCGATGCAGCGTTGACCGAAGCAGGGCGCTGGCGCTCAAGCGGCCTGACGTCGGCGCAGCTGGACCTGGTGGCGACGGCGGTCCGGCCGGGTGATGTGGTCGGTCGCCTGCGCTATGGCGCTCCTCGGGACTGCCAAGTGGAATTGCGCTATGCCGGGCATGAGGCAGGTGCTTTGACTGCCTGGATCGGTGCCAACGATAGAGGCTACTGCCGGGGGCTCAGCGACAGCCAAGCCAGGATGCAGATGCGTCCGGATGGCAGCGCCGTGCTTTCGCTGCTCTTGCATGGTCAACGCGATATGGTGTCGTTTGAGCGAGTGCCCTGACCTCGGTGCAGGTGCAGGCTGCCAGTGCGACAACACCGCCGTCTTTCAAACGGTGATTACTGTGTGTTGGTGTGCTGATGGGAGTTAAGCCTTGCGGCAGCGAACGAGGAAAAACATCAGGGGCGTGGCTTGGCTATAAATTGTTCATGAAATGAGCAAGATCAGCCGCCTGCGAGTACTGCCGCGGGTTTCTCCAACGAAGCGGCAGCTTCGACCAGAAAAGCGAAAGGAATGCCGGGCGTAGGCTGCATCGCCCGTCTATTAGCCATTGCCATTGCAACGGCAGGCCAGAGTAGGAGTGTGGCCCTCGACAAGTGACTGCCTACGGCTTCGACGGAGCGTAAACAGCGGGTGGAGCACATTGGCCTGACCAGCCATAAAGCCAGGAACCCAATGAACGCGCCCGTCGAATATCGCCCCGATCTGGAAACGCCCAGCGTCAGTGAGCAGGAAACCATTCGTTCCCTGGAAGCGCTGTTCGTTGACATGGCAACGACGGTGGCGGAAAAGGAAGGTCATGCGCACCGCGCAGTCCATGCGAAAGGGCAGGGCCTGTTCACCGCCAGGCTCAGCGTATTCAACGATCTGCCTGAAGAGCTGCGACAAGGCCTGTTCGCAGGGCCTGGGCAATACGATGCTTACATCCGCCTGTCATCGCCACCTGCAGAACAACTGAGCGATGCTGTGTCGACTCCGCGTGCCCTGGCGTTGAAGGTGTTGGGTGTCAGCGGCGAGCGCGTCGAGGGCGGAGACGAGAAGCACAGCCAGGATTTCTTGATGGTCAATGGCCCTTCCTTCACCACCCCCGGTCCCGACGGGTTCTTGCGTAATTTCCGGGTGCTGGCGACGACCACGGAAAAGGCGCCAGGCGCCAAGGCGGCGCTTTCAAAAGTGCTTCGGGGTGTCGAGCACACGCTTGAAAAGATCGGCGGGGGAAGCGGCAGCATCAAGCAGATGGGCGGACAGCCGCAGGTTCATCCGCTGGGCGAGACGTTTTTCTCGCAGGTGCCGTATCTCTACGGGCGTTACATCGCCAAGTTCTCGCTTGCGCCGATATCCAGCAATCTCGTTGAACTCGATGGGCAGGAAGTTGGCGACTCCCCGGATGCGCAGCGCGAGGCCGTTCATCACGCCATCAGCACCCTGGATAGCCCGGCCGAGTGGGAGCTGCGCGTGCAGCTGTGCCGGGACGTGGAAAAGATGCCGGTCGAGGATGCGTCGATAGAATGGCCGCAATCCATCAGCCCCTTTGTGGCAGTCGCGCGCGTGGTGGTCGAGCGCCAGGCCGGTTGGGACGGAGAGAACTCGCAGCAGCTGGAAGACCGCATCGCCTTCTCGCCGTGGCATGCCTTGGCCGCGCACCGGCCGCTGGGCGCCATCAACCGGGCGCGCCGTATCGTGATGGCAGCCTCGCGCCGATTCCGCTCCGAGTTCAATCGCTGCCCGATCCACGAGCCGACTGGCGTCTAGCTGCTCCTGCTGCGTGCACGTGTCGTGCAGCACGCCTGTATCCGGGGGGCCGGAGTGCCCCTGGATCGCAGCTGCCAGGCGAGGATTTTGATCAGTCGTTGAGCGACTGCGTCGACTCGCGTGGCATGCCAGGGTGACCGCCGCTGCGTTTGGCGAGGACTAGCAGACAGCGGACTCGATCCACCGGGACTGCTGCTGTCTAGCTGAATGCTCGACTCACCCAGGGTGATGGATCGGGAAAGGACCATCAAGAACGACCGATCGCTGCCGCTAGGGACGCATCCCCAACGCAAGCAGCAGAGGCCGCTATGTTTTTCTCCGACAGCCACAAGGTGGACGCACTGACCAAGGCGGTTGATGCCACGTTGAAAGGTGGCAGTGCGCAGTGGCCCAATAACGGATCGGCTCTGCTGCTCAAGAAAATGGCCGAGCGTTTGTATGCGGCCCAGCAGGAGCGTGATCTGGCCAAGGCCCAGGCGGAAGACGCGACGACCGCGTTACGCCATCTGGAGGGCCGTTTCGAGCTGGTCGCCAGTGGTACGACCGACGGGCTCTGGGACATTGGTGTCATTGCCGGGGATCCCAGCCACCCCGACAGCCCGGTGTGGTGGTCGCCGCAGATGCGTCGGCTACTGGGCTTTGCCTCTGAACAGGATTTTCCCAATGTCCTGGACAGTTGGGTCGCATGCCTGCACCCGGATGACAAGCAGCCGACGCTGGATGCCTTTGCGGCGCACCTTGCCGATCGCAGCGGTCGAACTCCTTACGACGTCGAAAACCGCCTGCGTCTGAAGTCCGGCGAATATCGCTGGTTCCGCGCATTTGGCACTACCGAGCGCGATGCACAGGGCTTGCCGCTCCGGGTGGCGGGTTCGCTCACCGACATCACCGAGCGTCGCGCGCGGGAGCAGTTCCTCGACATCACGCTGACGCGCTTCGAGCTCGGCTCGCAGATGCTCAGCGACGGCTTGTGGGACATGAGCGTGATCGCGGGTGACCCGATCAATCCGAACAACGAATTCTGGTGGTCGCAGCAGTTCCGCCACCTGCTCGGCTTCGAGTCCGAGCAGGACTTCCCCAACGTGCTCGATAGCTGGGCGTCACGGCTGCACCCGGAAGACAAGGAGCGTTCGCTGAACGCGTTCGCGGCGCATTTGAACGACCGCAGTGGCCGCACCAACTTCGATATCGAGTATCGCCTGCAGCTCAAGAACGGCCAGTACCGCTGGTTCCGCGCACGCGGCCTGACCAAGCGCGCTGCCGATGGCACGCCGTTGCGCGCGGTTGGAGCATTGATGGACGTGGAAGCCGGGCGTCAGCTGGGCGAGGTGGCAAACACGCTCAGCAGTGCGGCAGGCGACATCGTGCGCAGCAACGATGACCTGTCGCGGCGCACGGAGCAGCAGGCGGCGGCGCTCGAGGAGACTGCAAGCTCCATGGAGGAGATGACCAGCATCGTTCGCAAGAACGCCGAAGGTGCGCGTCAGGCCAATTCACTGGCGAGCAAGGCCGCGGAGACCGCGTTGCATGGCGGTGAGCTGGTCAATGGTGTCGTCAGCACCATGGCGGCAATCCAGGCGTCGTCGCGGAAGATCGGCGAAATCATCACCGTCATCGATGGCATCGCGTTCCAGACCAATATCCTTGCCTTGAACGCTGCCGTGGAAGCGGCGCGGGCCGGCGAGCAGGGGCGTGGCTTTGCGGTCGTCGCGTCCGAGGTACGCAGCCTCGCGCAGCGCTGCACCATGGCGGCCAAGGAGATCCGCGACCTGATCGCCGACTCGGGTGCGAAGGTGGGGCAGGGCGCGGAGCAGGTCAACGTGGCGGGCAAGGCCATGGAAGAACTGCTTTCCTCGGTGCGGCAGGTCAACGACATCATGAGCGGCATTGCCGCGGCCAGTCACGAGCAAAGCGCTGGCATCGAGCAGATCAACCAAACCATCTCGCAGATGGATGCAGCGACCCAGCAAAACTCCGCTCTTGTTGACACCATGGCATCGTCGGCCCGCGCACTTGAGGATCAGGCGACTGCGTTGGTGGAGAGTGTTGCCAACAGCTCACGCAGCGCCTCCGGCAAGACGAAGCTCGCATTGGCTGCATAACGCGTGTAGCCAATGCCGCCCTGTGACCTGGTAATGCCGGGAAGCAGGGCGGTGCACTGGAAACCAGAATGCGTTCAATGGCTTTTCTACGCCCGGCCTGAAAAGGCGCCCGGTCTAGACCGATCGCCTGAAATGTTTCATCGGGCAGGTGCGGTGTCGATGCGTGCGCCGGTCGCGAATGAGGCTCTCCGGATTTTTCCATCGACCACCTCGTAGATGCATAGCATCTCAACACGGCCGATCCCTTCAGGAAAGTTGCGGGTGATGCGCTCCGCGTCGGCGACGATGTTGCCGACGACGGTCCGCGACAACAGCTGCGCATGCAGGTCCGGCTCCTGAAAGCGGGCCAGAAACCGCTCGCGAAGCATGGCATGCCCTTTGGCCAGCTGTGTTCCGTGCAAGGTGTAATGCTCGGCATCGTCAGCATAGGTGGCCAGCAAGGCGTCGATATCCTTGGCGTTGTAGGCATCCAGCTGCGCTTGAACGATCGAGAGCACGCTATCGGTGGCCATGTCTGACAATGCTCGTGTAGAGAGGGACAAGGCGCTATCGTCCAGCATCCGTGGATGACGTGCCAAGGATTTGCTGGCAGTGAGGCACCGAAGCAGGCGGATCCTGGTGGGTGTCTGCTAATACCAACCCAGATACAGCGTCGCAATGCCCCAGGTATCGATCAAGCCATGCGCCAGGATCATCGCCCAGAGGTTGCGTCGTGATCGCAGATAGACATAGCCGAACAACGCGCCGACAAGCCCGGCCAGCAGCACCCCCGAGATGCCTTGGGTCAGGTGCATCGCGCCAAACAGGGTTCCCCCTGCCACTGCCGCCATCACGCGTCCGCCACGATGGCGGCCCAGCAGGTGATCGAGGTGGTGCATCAGGAACGCACGGAAGACCAGTTCCTCGCCAAGCGCCGCGCTGAGCCAGGCGCCGCCTGCCAGGTGGGCAGCCGCGTTGACGTTGCCAAGCAGTGCGCCGTACCCGCTGTAGTCGGCCTTGGTCCCGGTCAGCGCATCGATCAGCGGTTGCACGAACGGATTAATGACGCCGATGACCAGCGCAAGCAGCAGCAGTGTCCAGCCTAACCAGGCGCGAGACGACTGATGCTTTAATCCGCAGGCACTCAGCGAGCGCGTTTCCAGCCAGACCAGGGCAATCGCTAGAATGCCGACAAGCGGCATCCGCCAGGGAAACTGCACCCAGCGGTAGTGCGCCAGTGCGAGGATGACGGCGATCGCTGCGATGCGTGCCAGAGGATGTCCCAGTACAGGAATGCCCGGGCGGGGATGTGCGCTTGAGGAGCCTTGTTGAAACATGCTGGACGAAGGATCGAGTAGGTGCTCGAACGGTAACCACGAGATTGACAAGCGTCCTGTGCCAGAGGGCATGGGTTGCTGACTGCGACGAGGGAAAGACATGCGCTGTTTCAGGCGCTCGACCGTGATCCGCCCATTGAAGTAAGGCCGGCCGATGTCGCCGTGTGCGGTGAAGACGCTGCTGGCAGCGCCTGGATTTCAACCTTCATTGCTGGCAGGTTTGCATTGAGTTCAAGCAAGGTCTGCATCAGCGCAGCGTTTCAGTTGGCAGCTGCTCCACGCTCTCATTTCATTTTCTGGTGGTGGCTGGGGATTCGTTTCAGGTTGGACTGCACATCGCTCCGAAGTGACGATGTCCTTGGTGCCTTCGCCATCCGGCTTGAGTTGCCTGATCACAGCTTGAGCATTGATTGCCGGGCTCAACGTCAGCTGGTATCGATCATCGACCAATCAGCGTGGTTTCGTCCTGGCATGCATCTCTTCAAGCCATGGTTCTACGTTGCAGAAACTAGGTTAGCTAGTGGTGACCGCTGATGTCTGTCACGCAGTGCTCTGCTTGAACTCGGCATCACCTTGCTTGTTCAGCTGTGTTTGCGCCGACTGGCAAAACGCACCACCAAGGACATGTGGATCCGGATACGCTATGCGCTTCCCACAGCGTTGTTGAAAGGTATGGAGCAGTTGAACGAGCAATGGATGACAGCGGTTGTGGATGCTTTGAGCGACCTGCAGGCAGCAAGGGTGGCGCAGGGCGCGGTGCTTGAGGCGCTGGTTGCTTCGCATCCATCCCCGGTGCTGCTGATGCGGTGTTGGGATCGCCTTTCCTCCTCCTTGGTTGCGACCGTTTCGCAACACAAGGCCTCCTCGACAATGGCAAAGCCGATCGAGGCGTATACGCTTGAGCAGTTGGCAGCGTGGACGGATCGAATGGAGCGCTGTTTTCCCCAGGCCAGAGGGCAATCCTAGCCCGGGCTACTGCAAGGCAGCGCTTGCCATTCCGCTCGACACACAGCACCTGGCCATCCAGTGCGTAGCGTAGTCATACGCCGCGCCTGGATCAGCGAAGGGGACAATGAGCAGTCGCCAGCAGTGCAGTGTGCTGGCGCCGGACGCTAGCCGGCCGTCAAGCTCCTGTTCTGAGCCTTGGCGGCTATCAGCGTTGCGAGACAGGGCGGGCAGTCTGCATTGACGCGCTGGACTTTACTGACGCATGCCAATCGCCAAACGATTGAATGCGGCCATCAGCGCGATGGCAAAGCTCAGGTCAGCGATCTCGGCGTCACTGAAATGGGCTTTTAGAAGAGCAAAGTCATCGTCAGGGGCTCGGCTGTTTGCGATATCTGTCAATGACTCGGTCCACCCCAGGGCCAGGCGCTCACGGTCGCTGAAATGCGGACTCACCCGCCACCCGGCCAGGCTGTCCAACTCGATGCGCTGCTGGCGCAGGCCGCCCAAGCACACGGACTGCCACTTCAGGCATTGAGCAGGTGGCGAATCCGGCCCTCATCGTCGGGCGGTTTGCTGATGGGATTCTCAGGCTTTGCAACGCGAGAACAAGCGTATGCCTCGGTTCAACGGCTACGAGCAGCACTGGATGACGTGTGGGCGCCTGCAGGGCATCGCGTCCGTGCTGCATCGCCCCGGGCCTGAAGCACTTTGATTAACGCCCACCCTGAAAGCGGAAGGTGAAGCGCATGTTCGACGCGGCAGCCGTTGCCGAGTCTGCTGGTGGGGCAGTGGCGTCGACCAACGTCAACTGGCCATCGGCCACAGCCACCGGAACGCCAAGCGTGAGATCGATCTGTTTGGACCAGCCTCCGCCGAGCACGGTTGCCCTGACGATCAGCCGGCCCGCCACGACGCACTGCACCTCGGCCGGGCAACGGCTGTCTTCGATGACGCGGTCGGGACGTACCTTGGGGCCATCGACCGCCGCGATTTCTCCCAGCCGCACCGGGCCTTCGATGGGCTGGCTGGTGATGGACCCAGCTGCCGCGCACGCGGCAAGCCAGGTGACCAGAAGCGTTGCAAGCATCAGCCTGCGGAAGGGGCGGAGACGTTCCATGGCGGCAATCATGCCCGTGTGTTGTGGAGATGCAAGCTGATGTCTCAGTTCGCTGTGCGGATGTAGCGACCACATCAATGCGATGCAGCGTCACTTCGCCGTGACGCGCCCGCGCAAGTGCGCAGCATTGCGCGAGCGCAGGCAGCAACACGGCCAGTCACTAAGGATCGCGCTACCCGGCTAGTCAGATCACCGAGGCATTGACCTTGAACACCTCGACCGCCTGCGTCAGCTGGGTCGAATGTGCTTCCAGCGAACGGGCCGCCGTGCTCGCGGCTTCGACCAGGCTGACGTTCTGCTGGGTGGTTTCGTCCATCTGGGCGATGGTCAGGTTGACCTGTTCGATGCCGCCGGCCTGTTCCTGCGAGGCGGCGGAGATGTGGCCCATGATGTCGGTGACATGCTGGACGCTGGTGACGACCTCGCCCATGGTGGTGCCGGCCTTGTGCACCAGCGTTGCACCGTCGGCGACGCGCTGCACGGAGTCGTCGATTAGGCGTTTGATCTCCTTGGCGGCGTCCGATGAGCGGTGCGAGAGGGTGCGCACTTCCGAGGCCACCACGGCAAAACCGCGGCCTTGTTCACCGGCGCGTGCGGCCTCGACGGCGGCATTGAGCGCGAGGATATTGGTCTGGAAGGCGATGCCGTCGATGACCGAGATGATGTCGGCGATGCGCCTGGACGAGGCTTCGATGCCGGACATCTGTTCGATGACCTGGCCAACCACGTCGCGTCCTTCCGAGGCAATGGCGGCGGCGCCCAGCGCGAGCTGATTGGCACGGCCGGCGTGCTCGGCATTCTGCTTGACGGTGGAGGTCAGCTCTTCCATCGATGCTGCGGTTTCTTCCAGGCTGGCGGCCTGTTGTTCGCTGCGGCGGGACAGTTCCTGGTTGCCACTGGCGATGTCTTCGGCGGCAAAACCGATGCTGTTGGAGGTGGTCTGGATATGCGTGACGATGTCGGTCAGGCGATGCACGGTGCTGTTGGCATCGTCGCGCATGGAGGCGAACACGCCGTGGAAGTTGCCGGTCATGCGCACGGTCAGGTCGCCATCGGCGATGCACCGCAGCAGGTCGGAAAACCTGGCCAGGTTGGTGTCGGAGGTGGCCATCATGGTGTTGAGGTTTTCGACCATCAGGCGGAAGTCGTGTTCGAACTTTTCCGGCTGGCCGCGCAGCGCGAAGTTGCCGGCGCAGGCAGCCTGGGTGAGCTGCTGGATCTGCGCGTTGATGGCGCGCAGGTTCTGCTTGACCTGCTGCATGGTGGCGGTGATGGCGGCTTTCTCGCCGGGGTATTGCTCGATTTCGGGAGCCAGGTCGCCGATGGCATAGCTGCCCATGACCTCGGTCATGCGCAGCTGGGTCTGCACGTGCGCATGTACCAGGGCGTTGGTGTCCTGCACCATGTGCCCGTATTCGCCGGGGAACTGCTGGGCGTCGGTGCGGTAGCTGATCTCGCCGGCATCGTGGCGGGCCGCCATGTTGCGTTGGGCGGAGATCACATCCTGCAGGCGGCGCTGCATCTGTTGCATGGCGCGCAGCAACTGGCCGGATTCGTCCTTGCTGGTGGGCAGGTCCTGGCTGCGCAGGTCGCCGTCGTTGATGCGCTCGGCTAACCGCAGCGATTGGCGCAAGGGCAGCACCACGCTGCGGGTCAGCAACCACGCAATGGTGGCGCCCAGCAGCAAGGCGATGACGGTGGAGACCACCATCAGCATTGCAAAGCCGCGCGCGGTGGTCACCGCGTCCTTGGCGGCCGCGCGGTTCTTGGCTTCCTGCAGGTCGATGAAGGCGTTGATGCTGGCCAGCCAGGCGACGAAGGCGGGGCGCGCCTGCTGCAGCAGGCGTTGTTCGGCATGCGGCTTGTCGGCGCCATCGCGGAACGCGCGCACCTGCGCGATCAACGGCATGGTGCGCTGCTCGATGGCCTTGATCCGCTGGAGGATGGCCTTTTCTTCCGCGTCCGTGGAGGCCGCGATCATGTCGTCCAGTGGCTTGGCGGAGCGGGCGTAGTCCGCGGCGAGCTTGTCGATCGATTGTTCTGCCGTGTGCCGCTCTACTGGGTCGTCCAGCAGCACGACATCGCGCAGGGCGATCGCGCGGTCGTGCACGCTGCCGCGGAAATTGATCGCATAGCGTTGCTTGACGCTGTTCACTTCGTTGATGGCGGTGAGCTGCTGGTCGATGCTGCGCACGCGCTGGATGCCGACGACGGTGAGGATCACCATCAGCACAATGATCGCGAGGAAGCCGAGGGCCAGGCGCTGACCGATGCGCAGATTCGAAAGCAGGGACATAGGGAGTTTGATCGGTGATCCGGCGAGCGGAAGAGCGGGGGAGAATCCCAGCAACAGCTGGGAGGCGATGCGCCCGGGACACCGATGGGGTCGGCAGCGTCGCCGCTGCACGAAGGATGTCTCGACCTGTTCGTTAGCGGCCTGCGTCAGCGGAAATGAAACCGCCGGCGGTGGCAGGATTCATCCACGGTTGGCTTCGCAATGCCGTCAGCCATGGCGATCAGAACGCAAGCCAGCGGTCGCGGCTGCAGCGCAGCGCTTTGGTACCGGTCAGCGCCGGGGCAGAAGCGGATTCAGGCGCGGCAAGTGACCGAGGCGTGGAGACGGCCGCGGCGCCGGTGCTGCGGCCGATGGCAGGCGTCGATCAGCATGCATCGTGCCGCCACCGCAGCACGGCCATCCAGGCGGCCTCAGTCATAGCGCGACAGATCCGGCGCCTTCATCGACGGCGTCATCAGCTTGGCGGCAATGTTCTGGATGCTGGGTTGGCTGGCGAATTTCAGTGCGCCGTGCAGCAACTGGATGCCGAGCCGGCTGTGCGGATTCATCAGGCGCGGGCCGATCTTCGGCACGCCCTGGCCCTGTTCCACCATCGGCCGCATGGCGTCGGCGTAGGCGGCGAAGGCGTGTTCCAGCGTTGCGGCGCGTGCGATCTCGTTGGCCAGCACGTAGCCGCCGGTGACCGCAAGAGTGGCGCCGATGCCGGCCAGCGGGGTTGCGCACCAGGCGGCGTCGCCGGTCAGCACGACGCGGCCGGCGTGCCAGCGCGGCATGCGCACCTGCCGCAAGGCATCGAAGTAGAAATCGTCGGTGGTGTCCATGCCGTCCAGTACCCGCGCAGCCTGCCAGCCGGCGTCGGTGAAGCGTTCGCGCAGATAGGCCTTCTGGGTCGCCACGTCCCAGTCCTGCTCGCCCTCGGGGGCTTTCTGCAGCGACAGCATCGCGCGTGTGGTGTCGTGCTGGTCCGGGCGCAACGAGATGCTGCGCCCGCCGGTGGTGTGATACCAACGCCACAGGCGGTCGTCGTCGGCGGTGCGTGCGATGGTGAAGTAGGCAATGGTCAGATCCATCCAGCGCGGGTCGTTCTCGCCGGGAAACACCAGCTCGCGTGTGGCCGAGCCGACGCCTTCGGCGACGATGACGGCATCGAAGTGGTCGCTGCGTCCGCTCTGGAAGCGGACGGTGGCAGCCTCGCCGTCGTCGTCGATGCTGGCGATGCGGTCGCCGAACCGGTACTCGGCCGTCTGGCGGGCGGCGTCGTAGAGCAGGCGGGCGAGGTCGCCGCGCAGGATTTCCAGCTCTGCGGTCGGGCCATCGCCATCGATGTCGTCGGTCTTGAAGGTCGCCACCGCATGGCCGTGGTCGTCGACCCAGGCAGTGCCTTCCTCACCGGTGCCGTGATCGAGTGCGGCCTGCTCCAGGCCCATGCGCTGCAGGACCTCGCGGCCGACCCCGCGCACGTCGATGTTCTGGCCGCCATCGCGAAACTGCGCGGCCTGCTCGACGACGCTGACGTCGAATCCCTGCCGGGCGAGCGCCCAGGCCACGGTGTTGCCGGCGACGCTTGCGCCGGTGATGAGGATGCGACGCGGCATGACAGATCACCCGAAAGAAGAAATATCAGAAGTGATATTACATGCCCTGGTCGCGCTGCTCCAGGTTGGCGATCAGGCGCTGCATGAACGCGACAGTCTGTTGCGCCTCCTCGGGGGAGAAGTCCTTCAGCGCATCGGCATTGAGATCGATCAGTATCTTGCCGCCGATCTCGGCGATCTTGCGCCCGCGCGACGTGAGCGAGACCACTGCGGCGCGGCGGTCCTGCGGCGCCGGGGCGCGCTCGATCAGCTGCAGGCCCTCCAGCTTGTCCAGCAGGGCCACCATTGCCGGCTGCTTCACCGCCGAGTCGATCACCAGGTCGCGTTGCAGCATCGGCCCTTTCCAGGACAGCAGCATGATCGGCCCGAGCAGTGCCAGCGACATGCCATGCGGGCGCAGTTGCGCATCCACCAGACGGTTGAAGACCCGTGCAGCATGGTTGGCCAGATACCCCGGGGCCACCGCAGCCAGCGGGTGAATGAGTGCATCGCGATCCTGCATTTGCGTCATCGTGCCACGCCGTTGGGCCATCTCGCGATTTTATCCGGGCACGCGCACCACGGGGCATTGCCTGCGCGCCGCGTCGAGACATCCATGCCGGCTGCCGCGGCAGCGCGCCATGGTGGGCCCGGCGCGCAGTCGGCAGGCATCGTCACCTGAGTGTTGTAACGTAGGCGGGCGCTGCACGCCCTGCAGGGCGCCACCGGCAACGCCGGATGGCTCTGGCAGGTGCGGCCGGCATCTCGGCCCGTTCCGTTCCTGCCTGCCGGCGCTGCGCGGCGTTTGATCCTGGTTCTTCTTCAATGGTTCGTCAAAGATGCTTGTTTGGGTGATTGGTAAGCCGTCCGCGCACCGCGTTGCGTATTGTCCGCATGACGACTGCCGCTGGGCGGCAGCGCGCCTGGGCACCACGTGAGCGCGCCGTTTCCGTATGGCGACAGCGCCATGGCGCAGGCCGTGCGCGCCTACGACTGGGCCGCAACACCGCTGGGGCCGACCACGCAGTGGCCGTCGCCGCTGCGCAATGCGGTCAGCCTGATGCTCAGCTCGCCGGAAAGCATGTATGTGGTGTGGGGCGATGCGCTGACCTTCTTCTACAACGATGCCTACACGCCGATCCTTGGGCCGCGGCAGCCGCATGCGCTGGGTGCGCCGCTGCGGGAATTGTGGGCCGATGCCTGGGAGGCGGTACGTGCGCCGATCGAGGCCGCGTTCGCGGGGCGCGCCTCGCGCTTCGAGGAAGTGCCGATCGGCATGAACCGCTACGGCACGCCGGAAGACACCTGGTGGACATTTTCGTTCTCGCCGATCTATCTGGACGATGGGCGTGTGGGCGGCGCGTTCTGCGTCACCAACGAAGTCACCGACCGCAAGGTGGCGCAAAACCGGCTTGCCGATGAGCACGAGCGGCTGATCCGGTTGTTCGAGCAGGCGCCGATGTTCATGGCGTTTCTGAGCGGTCCGCAGCATCGGGTGGAGTTCGCCAACCCGTGCTATTCGCGCCTGATCGGGCACCGCGACGTGATCGGCAAGCCGCTGGCCGAGGCCCTGCCGGATCTGGTCGAGCAGGGGCATCTGCATCGCCTGGACGAGGTGTATCAGTCCGGGCGTGCCTATGCGGCCAGTGCGCTGGCCTACAACGTGCAGGCCGAGCCGGGCGGCCCGATGGAGCGACGCCTGCTGGATCTGGTCTACCAGCCGATCGCCGGTGCCGACGGCACCGTCTCCGGCATCTTCGTGCAGGGCCTGGACATCACCGACCGCATCGGCCTGGAACGCGCGGTGCGCGAGGCGGAAGTGCGCAACCGGCAGATCCTGGACAGCGTGATGGACTACGCAATCATCGCCACCGACCTGCACGGCCTGGTCACGTCCTGGAACGAGGGCGCGCAGCGCATTCTGGGCTGGAGCGAGGCCGAGATGCTGGGCCAGACCCTGGAGCGCACCTTCACCCCGGAAGATGTGGAGCGCCGGCAGATCCTGATCGAGGCGGCGGCGGCGCTGGAAAGCGGCAGCGGCATGGACGAGCGCTGGCATGTGCGCAAGTCCGGCCAGCGTTTCTGGGCGAACGGGTCGCTGATGGTGCTGCGCGAAGAAACCGGCGCGGCGATCGGCTTTGTCAAGGTGTTGCGCGACCGCACCGCCGAGCGGCTGGCCAGCGAAGCCTTGCGCGAGAGCGAGCGCCGGCTGGATGCGCTGGTGCGCGCGTCCTCGCAGTCGATCTTTTCGGCCAGCGCCGACTGGCGCGAGCTTCGCCAACTGGTTGGCGAGGGGGCGCTGAGCGATGCGCTCTCGGCAAGCTTGAACTGGCAGCAGGAGATGGTGCACCCGGACGATCGCGCGCGGCTGGCCGAGGCCATTGCGCATTCGATCATCAACAAGACCGGGCTGGATGTGGAATACCGCGTGCTGGATGCCGATCAGCGGGTGGGCTGGACCCTGATGCGCGCGATCCCCTTGCTGGACGAGGGCGAGCAGATCGTGGAGTGGTTCGGCACCGCGGCCGACATCACCGACAAGCGGCTGGCCGAACAGCAGCTGCGCCAACTGACCGAAACGCTGGAAGAGCGCGTGCGCGAACGCAGCGCGGCGCTGCTGCTGGCCGAGGAAAAGCTGCGCCAGAGCCAGAAGATGGAGGCGGTCGGCCAGCTGACCGGCGGGCTGGCGCACGACTTCAACAATCTGCTGACGGCGATCAGCGTCGGTCTGGAGCTGTTGCAGACGCGCATCGAACAGGGCAAGTACGACCGCCTGGAGCGCTACGTGGAAATGGCGCAATCCAGCGCCGCGCGCGCCACCGCACTGACCCAGCGGCTGCTGGCGTTTTCGCGCCGGCAGACCCTGGCGCCGACCGCGCTGGAGGTGCAGGCACTGGTGCAGGGCATGCACGACATCATCGCGCGCACGCTGGGGCCTTCGATCGCCTTGCAGCTGCGCCCTGCAGCCGACCCGTGGAAAGTGCTGGTGGATGCGCCGCAGCTGGAAAACGCGCTATTGAACCTGTGCATCAACGCGCGCGACGCGATGCCCGATGGTGGCGAGCTCACCATCGCCGTCGCCAACCGGGTGCTGGACGCCGGCGCCGCCCAGCAGCTGGACCTGCCGATCGGCGAGTACGTGTGCCTGAGCGTGCGGGACACCGGCACCGGCATGAGCGCCGATGTGATGTCCAAGGTGTTCGAGCCGTTCTTCACCACCAAGCCGATCGGGCAGGGCACCGGTCTGGGCTTGTCGATGATCTACGGATTCACCCGCCAGTCCGGCGGCCACGTGCGCATCGATTCGGAGGTGGGCATCGGCACCACCATGGCGCTGTACCTGCCGCGCTTCGATGGCGTGCTGGCGCAGGACGAGGCAGTGCCGGCGACCGAGCAACCGCTGCGTTCCACCGCGCCAAGCTGCACGGTGCTGCTGGTGGAAGACGAAACCGCGATCCGCGTGCTGATGTCCGAAGTGCTGAGCGAAGCGGGCTACCGCGTCATCGAGACCGCCGAAGGCAGCGCCGCAGTGGAGCGCCTGCGCTCGCAGGAGACGATCGATCTGCTGGTGACCGACGTCGGCCTGACCGGTGGATTGAACGGACGTCAGGTCGCCGACGCGGGGCGGCAGTCGCGGCCGACGCTGCCGGTGCTGTTCGTCACCGGCTACGCGGCAACCGCGGCGGTGGGCGCCGGGCAACTGGAGGACGGCATGGAGGTGCTGACCAAGCCGTTTCTGGCCGTGGACCTGGAACGTCGCGTGGCGCAGTTGCTGGAACGCAAATCGCACTGAGGCCTGCGTGCAGGCTTGGCGATGATTCGGTCGGGGTTGCTTACAGCGCGGTCTGCACGATGCCCAGCAGGTCGCGCAACGAAAACGGCTTGGTCAACAGACGCATGCCGGTATCGAGAAAATCCGCACGCTTGGCGATGGACCCGGCATAGCCGGTCATGAACACGATGGGCAGGGCGGGATACAGACGGCGCGCATTGTCGGCGAGGTCGCGCCCGTTCATACCGGGCAGGCAGATATCGGACAGCAGCAGATCGAACGGACGCGCCTGGTTGAGCTGCTCCAGCGCCTGCTCGGCGTCTGGCGACACGATGACCTGGTAGCCCTCGTCACCCAGGATATCTGCGGTCATCGCACGAATGGCATCGTCGTCTTCGACCAGCAAGATACGGGCGTTACATGATGCGTGGTTCACCGCAGTCCTCGAGCGATCGCAACCATGCGATGCACTTCAGGTGCAACGCTAGGCCCACGCGCGTGACGAACGTGTCGGAACTGTCATAAAGCGCGGCGCAGGTCACAGCACGCTACCGATATCGCGGGGGCTCAGCTCGCGCCAAGCAAGCTGATCGATTCAGTGGTGCGCAGCGGGCAGTGATGCGCCCGTGATAAATTTAAGCCTATGGGAAATCTGAAGCCGATGATCGCAAACCGCATTACGACTGGTACGACGGGGCTTGACACCATCCTGCGCGGCGGCCTGCCGCCCAATCGCCTGTACCTGCTGGAGGGCCAGCCGGGCTCGGGCAAGACCACCGCATCGCTGCAGTTCCTGCTCGATGGCGCTGCCAAGGGCGAGAGCTGCCTGTACGTGACCTTGTCGGAAACCATCGACGAGCTCAACGAAGTGGCCGCCTCGCACAACTGGTCGCTGGAGGCGCTGCATATCTTCGAGCTGGCATCGGCCGAAGCGTTTCTGGGCGATGGACGCCAGCAGTCCATCCTGCATCCGTGGGAAATGGAGCTGGACGGCACCATCAAGCTGATCCAGGCCGAGGTGGACCGGGTCAAGCCGACGCGTGTGGTGTTCGACTCGTTGTCCGAGTTGCGCCTGCTGGCGCAGGATTCGCTGCGCTACCGGCGTCAGGTGTTGGCGCTCAAGCAGTTCTTTGCGCCGCGCAACATCACCGTGTTCCTGGTCGATGACCTCACCGGCGAGAACGGCGAACGCGATGCGCATCTGCATAGCCTGTGCCATGGGGTGATTTCGCTGGAACGCATGACGCTGGATTTCGGCGCGGCGCGGCGGCGCATGCAGGTGCAGAAGTTGCGTGGCGTGGATTTCATCGCCGGCTACCACGACATCACCATCACCACCGGCGGCATGCGGATCTTTCCGCGGCTGATCGCCTCCGATCACCATGTGCCGTTCATCGGCGATGCGGTGTCCAGTGGCGTGGCGCGTGTCGATGCGCTGCTGCACGGGGGGCCGCTGCGCGGCACCAGCACCCTGTTGACCGGGCCTGCCGGTTCGGGCAAGACCAATATCGCGCTGCAGTATGTGACCGCCGCCTGCGAGCGCGGCGAGCATTGCTGCATCCTGGAGTTCGACGAGCGCACCGGCACCTTGCTGACGCGGGCCGAGAGCCTGGGCATGGATCTGCGCAAGTATCTGGACGCGGGCCTGCTGGAACTGCATCAGATGGATCCGGCCGAGCTGACCCCGGGCGAGTTCGCCTGGGCGGTGCGCGCCAGTGTGGAACAGCGCAACTGCCGCGTGCTGGTGATCGACAGCCTCAACGGCTATCTCACCTCGATGCCGCAGGAAAAGCAGCTGATGCTGCAGATGCACGAACTGCTGTCCTACCTCAACCAGAGCGGTGTGACCACGTTCCTGGTCAATCCGCAGCACGGCCTGGTCGGCACGATGTCCACCGGCAACCTCAATATCTCCTACATGGCCGACACCGTCATCCTGTTCCGCTTCTTCGAGGCGCAGGGGCGCATCCGCAAGGCCGTGTCGGTGATCAAGAACCGCAGTGGCGCGCATGAGGATTCGATCCGCGAGTTGCGCATCGGGACGGGCGGTATCCATCTGAGCGAGCCGCTGGAGAAATTCCACGGCGTGCTGACCGGTACTCCGCATTTCGTTGGGGACGACACGCCGTTGCTGGATCGTCCACTTGACTACCTGTGACCCGGATGGGTCCATCGTCCACATCATCGCGCCGTTCGGCCGCGATGCGGAGAGCATTGCCGGCATCGTCGGTCAGCGCGGACTGACGCGCCGGGTGTACGGATCGCTGGCTGCGCTGGCGGACGACCTGCTCGATGCCTCCGGCGTGGTGGTGTTGACCGAGGAAGCGGTGGGCGGAGATCTGCGTCAGTTCTCGCATGCCCTGCAGAGCCAGGCCGCCTGGTCGGATATTCCGTTCGTGCTGTTGCGTGCGCCGCGTGGCAGCCACAACGGGCGCCAGGCCACGCTGCCGGCGGAAGTGACCAACGTCATCGAGCTGGAACGGCCGCTGAGCTCGTCGTCGTTGTTGAGCGCGATCTCCACTGCGTTGCGCTCGCGCCAGAAGCAGTTCGTGATTCGCGACCAGATGGCGCAGTTGGCCGAAAGCAGGACTGCCCTGATGTCGAGCGAGGCCGAATTGCGCCGCGTCACCGACGCACTACCGGTGCTGATTGCCTTCATCGACAAGGATCTGGTGTACCGCTTCGCCAACCGCTCGTATGAAGACTGGATCGGCATCCCCCCTGCCGAGGTGATCGGGCGGTCCATGGTGGATGTGGTGGGGCCGGCGATGGTGCAGCAGCGCCGCGCCTGGATCGAGGCCGCACTGGCCGGGCAGGCGTTGACGGTGGAGGCCAGTTGGCCGCACGCCGACGGACGCCGGCGCGATGCGGAGATCCGCTACATGCCGCGCCTGGATGCGGACGGCCAGGTGGACGGCTTTCATGTGTTTGCCACTGACATCACCGCGCGCGCGCTGGCGCTGGAATCGATCCAGCAGCAGGCCAGCCTGCTCGAGGTCAAGGTGGCCGAACGCACCGCCGAGCTGCAGCAGCAGATGCTGGCACGCGAGTCCAGCGAAGCGGCATTGCGCCAGGCGCAGAAGATGGAGGCGGTGGGCCAGCTCACCGGCGGCATCGCACACGACTTCAACAACATGCTGACCGGCATCCTGTCGGCGCTGGATCTGGCGCGCCTGCGCATCGACCAGGGTCGCACCGAAGGGCTGGGCCGCTTTCTGGATGTGGCGTCGGCCTCGGCCCTGCGCGCGGCCGCACTGACGCAACGGCTGCTGGCGTTCTCGCGCCGGCAATCGCTGGAAGCGCGGCATCTGCATCTGAACGACCTGGTGGTATCGCTGCAGGAATTGCTGGCGCGCACGCTGGGCGAATCGGTGCATCTGGAAACCGATCTGCAGGCCGACCTGCCGCAGGCGTATGTCGACGAGAACCAGCTGGAAAGCGCGCTGCTCAACCTGGCAATCAATGCCCGCGACGCCATGCCCGACGGCGGGCAGTTGCGCATCGCCACCCGGCAGTTGCAGGTCCAAGCGCAGCCGCTGGAACTGGGGCGCGCGGTGACGCTGGCGCCGGGCAATTACGTGGTGGTGTCGGTGACCGACAGCGGCGCCGGCATGCCGGCCGATGTGCTGGAGCGCGTGTTCGAACCGTTCTACACCACCAAGCCGATCGGGCAGGGCACCGGCCTGGGCATGTCGATGATCTACGGCTTCATGCAGCAGTCCAACGGACAGGTGTGGGTGGAGTCCGAGCTGGGCAAGGGCACCACGGTGAGCCTGTATCTGCCTGCCGGTCTCCATCTGCAGGCGCTGTCGCCGCAACCGCAAGCCGGTGCCGTGGTGGCCGGGCGCGGCCAGCAGGTGTTGGTGGTGGAAGACGACGAACAGGTGCGGCTGCTGGTCACCGAACTGCTCAACGAGTTGGGCTATGAGGCCGATGTGGTGGCCGACGCCGATGCGGCGCTGCCGATCCTGGCTTCGCAACGGCGCATCGATCTGCTGGTGACCGATGTGGGCCTGCCCGGGCTCAACGGGCGCCAGTTGGCGGAGATCGCGCGGCAGTCGCGGCGGGATCTACCGGTGATCTTCATGACCGGCTATGCGGAAACCGCGCGCGATCGCGGCGAGTTTCTTGCCGACGGCATGAGCATGATCGCCAAGCCGTTTACGCTGGGCGAGTTCAGCGGAAAGCTGCACGAGGTGTTGGGGCCGTCGGCCTGATGGCGTTGCGCGGTCAATCGCGCCTGATACCACGACGATGCTGCCATCGGCTGGCACCGGGGCGTCTTTGATGAGGGATGCAGCCTGAGGTTGGCTTCAGGGCGCTGCGCGCCCGGATTGCCGCGCGCTGGCCAGCGATTCGGCCACGGCGATCTTGTCGGCCACCGCCTTCTGCATCGGCGAGCCGGCGTCGAGCAAGCCATGCAAATGCCGCCAGTGCTCGCTGGCAGCGCGGTAGTCCTGCTGCTGAAAGTCGCTGATGCCCAGCAGCCACAGGCCGCGCTGATGGTCCGGCTCGCGTGCGACCACCTGTTGCAGGCGGCTGCGTGAGTCGGCGTCGATGGCGAAATCGCTGCGCGTGGCCATGTCCGCGGCCACCCAGCCGACGATGGCGGCGCTGAGATCCGGCGCGATTTTGAGCGCTTGCGCATAGGCCTCACGCGCATCGGCGGGGCGGTTGTCCTGCTCGTGGGTCCTGGCTTGCTGCATCCACGACTCCAGCGCCTGCTCCTGCGCAGCGTCGGCGTTGGCCTCTGCGGCCCGGGCTTGCTCACCCGCGGCGACGGCAGGCGCGTCTGTCGGTTGCGCTGTCGCATGCACACGCCGTGCGATCGCATCCGGCGCGCCGACCAGCCGATACAAGCCGGCCGTGGCGATCGGCAAGCCGAGCACCAGCACAATCGGCAGGCTGTAGCGTGCATTGCCCATGCGCGTTGGCTGACGCAGCAACGGCACCAGCAACAACAGCAAGGCGACGACCACCAGCGCGGCGCTTGCGATATAGAAACCGGTCATCACCATTCTTCCTCCGGTTGCGGCGCCACCGGCGTGCCGGCGCGCGCACGTTTGCGCACGGTGTGGATCACCACGCCCGCACCGGCACCCAGCAGCAGCAACGGACCGAACCACAGCAGCCAGGTGCCGCGCTTGACCGGCGGGTCGTACAGCACGAAGTCCGAATAGCGATCGACCATGTACTGCTTGATCTGCGCATCGCTCCTGCCGGCCTGCAACTGCGCGAACACCTGGTGGCGCAGATCGCGCGCAAGCTCGGCATTGGAGTCGGCCAGGTTCTCGTTCTGGCACACCAGGCAGCGCAACTGCGCGGTCAGACGCTGATAACGCGCTTCGTCGCTGCGGTTCTTGAACGGCAGCGGGTCCACCGCCTGCGCCGCCAGCGGCGGTGCAAGCAGCACGCCCAGCAGCAGCACCAGCAGCACACGCAGTTGCCGGCCCTGCATGCGCCAGTACCAGCGCCAAACCCAGCGCGCCGCCATCACCGCGTGCCCTGGGGCAGTGCGGCGATGGCGGGCAGCAGCTCGTCGTGGATGACCGCAGGCGTGAGCACGCCGATGTGCTTGTAGCGGATCACGCCTTGCGCATCGATCAGGAAACTCTCCGGCGCACCGTAGACACCGAAATCGATCGCGGTCTGGCCGGCTTCGTCGGCAATCACCAACGCATACGGATTGCCGTACTGCGCAAGCCAGGCCGTGGCGTCGGCTTGCGCGTCCTTGTAGTTATAGCCGATCAACGCCACCCCGAGCCGGCTGGCCTGCGCCATCAGCACCGGATGTTCGTGCACGCATTCGGCGCACCAGCTGCCGAACACGTTGAGGACGTAAGGCTTGCCCAGCAGCTGATCGCGGCTGACGCGTTGCTCGGGCCGATCCAGCCGCGGCAGCGAGAACGCCGGTGCCGGCTTGCCGATCAACGGCGAGGGCACATCGCGCGGGTTGTGCTGCATCGTCCAGTAAATGCCGAAGCCGAACAGCGCCGCCAGCAACAGAAAACCCAGCAAGGGCAGCAGACGGTTCATGCGTGCGATTCCTGCGCAGTGACACTGGTGCCGTGTGCCGGTGCCGTGGCCGCCGTCGTGGCGAGCGCCGGCGCACGGAACCGGCGGGCACAGGCGCTGACGAAGCCGCCCAGCATCATCAGCAGGCCGCCGGCCCAGATCCAGCGGATGAAGGGTTTGTAGTACAGCCGCAGCGTCCAGTCGTATTCGATGTGTTGATCGTCCAGCGGCTCGCCGAGGGCGACATACAGATCGCGGGTGATACCGGGGTCGATCGCCGATTCGGTCTGGATGCGCTCGCTGCTGTACAGGCGTTTTTGCGGATGCAGTTGCGCGACCAACTGGCCATCGCGGCTGACCTGCACGCTGCCTTGTTCGGCCTTCCAGTTCGGCCCGTCGATCAGTTGCACGCCGTCGAAGCGGAAGGCGTAACCGGCGATCTCGGCGGTCTGCCCGGGCGACAGCCGCACGTCGCGTTCGACCGACAGGCTTTCCGACACCAGCACGCCGGCCACGAACACCGCCACGCCCGCGTGCGCGAGCAGCATGCCGGCCATTTCCGCCGGAAACCGCCGGCCGCGCGGCATCTCGCGCCAGCGCTTGTACATGTACAGCGCGGTGCCGGCCGCCACCCATGCGGCAACGCCGATCCCGGCGATCGCCCGGGGCTGGCCCTCGGCAAACAGGCTGCCGACCAGCGCACAGGCGACTGCGGCGATGCCGGCGCGCGTGCCCAGTGCCTGCAACGGCGCCGCCTCGGCCTTGCCCCAGCGCAGGTACGGGCCGAACGGCAGCAACAGCATCACCGGCAACATCAGCAGCGGGAACAGCAAGCCGAAGTAGGGCGGCCCCACCGACACCTTGCCCAGGCCGAAGGCATCGGCCACCAGCGGAAACAAGGTGCCCAGCAACACCATCGCCGCCGCCACGGTGAGCAGCAGATTGCCGATCAGGATGGCGGTCTCGCGCGAGGCGGCGGCGAACGGTTTGCCGCTGGCGATCCGGGGCGCGCGCAGCGCATACAGCAGCAACGAGCCGCCGACCACGGCGATCAGGAAGATCAGGATGTACAGGCCGCGGCGCGGATCGGCGGCGAACGCATGCACCGAGGTCAGCACGCCCGAGCGCACCAGGAAGGTGCCCAGCAACGACAGTGAGAACGCCAGGATCGACAGCAGGATGGTCCAGGCGCGCAGGCTGCCGCGTTTTTCGGTGATCGCCTGGGTGTGGATCAGCGCAGTGCCGACCAGCCACGGCATGAAGCTGGCGTTTTCCACCGGGTCCCAGAACCACCAGCCGCCCCAGCCCAGTTCCGCGTACGCCCACCAGCTGCCGGCGACGATACCGGCGGTGAGGCAGGCCCAGGCCACATTGGTCCACGGTCGCGCCCAGCGCACCCAGGCCTGTTCCAGTTCGCCACCCAGCAAGGCCGCCACCGCAAACGCGAACGCCACCGAGAAGCCGACGTAGCCGGTGTACAGCACCGGCGGGTGGAAGGTCATGCCCGGGTCCTGCAGCACCGGATTGAGTTCGTTGCCATCCAGCGGAATCGGCGACAGTCGCGCGAACGGATTGGAGGTCAGCAGGATGAAGGCCAGAAAGCCCACCGACACCAGCCCCAGCACCGCCAGCACGCGCGCGGCAAAATGCTGCGGCAGATGCCGGCTGAAGGCGGCCAGCACCAGCGTCCAGGTCGACAGGATCCCGATCCACAGCAGCAACGAGCCTTCGTGCGCGCCCCACACCGCGGCAAAGCGGTAGTACCAGGGCAGGGCGATGTTGGCGTTGTCGGCGACATAGCGCACCGAAAAATCCAGCGACAGCAGCGACCAGGCGAGCAGGCCGAACGCCATCCACACGAACAGCGCCTGACCGACCGCGGCCGGCCGCGCAATGCCCATCAACGCGCCATTGCCGCGCCAGGCACCGATCAGCGGCAGTACGCCCTGGGCAAGCGAAAGCAGTAACGCCAGGATCAGGGCGATCTGGCCGAGTTCAGGCGTCATGGGCGAATCGCATCGTGCAGCGAATAAAGATCATCGAGGGAAAGAACAGCCTGCGCGCCGCATCAGCGTGGCGCAGACAGCGGCACCGCGGCGGCGGGAATCGGCTTGCCGACATGGCCTTCGGCCATCGCGTCCTTCAGTTCCTTCGGCATATAGGTTTCGTCGTGCTTGGCCAGCACTTCGTTGGCGACGAAGCGCCCGCCCTGCATGCGCCCGTTGGCGATCACCGACTGGTTGTCGCGGAACAGGTCCGGAAGAATGCCGGTGTACTCGACCTGCGTCGCTGCGTGCTTGTCGATCACGGTGAAGTGGACGGTGAGGCTGTCGCTGGCGCGCTGGATCGAGCCGGCCTTGACCATGCCGCCGAGGCGGAATTGCCGGTAGCTGGCCGCCTCGCCGGCATGCACCTGGCTGGGCGTGAACAGGTAGCTCATGTTCCGCTGCAGCGCGAGCACGATCAGCGTGACCGCCAATGCCGCAGCGGCGAGTGCGCCGATCACCAGCCACAGGCGTTGCTTGCGGGTGGCGTTCATGAGGCGTCACGCTCCAGCGGCGCTGTTGCCGACAACTCGCGCGTGCGCCGCGGCGTTTGCCGTTGCAGCTGGCCGCGCAGCTCGCGCGGCAGGCGGCGACGACGCAACCATGGCGATGCCAGGTCGGCCAGCAGCACCAGCACGAACATCGCGTACGCGGTCCACACGTATTGCCCGTAACCGCCCATCGCCAGCAGGGCCGTCATGCGGTGCGCTCCGTGAACACGATGCGGCGCGCCCAGTCCTTGCCGCTTTCCAGGGCGAGCAGGTCCACGCGCACGCGGCCGAACAGGCTGGCCACGTAGTAACACTTGGTCGCCAGCGTCATCGTCAGCAGCGGCCACAGCATGTCCGCGCTCATCGTGGAGGGGCCGAGCAGGCGCACGGTGGAGCCCTGGTGCAACGTGTTCCACCACACCACCGAGTAATGCACGATCGGCAGATTCACCAGGCCCACCAATGCCAGCAAGCCGGCCGCACGCATCGCCTGGCGGCGGTCCTCCACCGCGTGGTACAGGCCGAGCACGCCCAGATACAGGAACAGCAGCAGCAACTCGGAGGTCAGCCGCGCATCCCAGGTCCACCAGGTGCCCCACATCGGCTTGCCCCACAGCGAGCCGGTGCACAAGGTGATGAAGGTGAAGGCCGCGCCGATTGGCGCCGAGGCCATGGTCACCACCTCGGCCAGCTTGATCCGCCAGACCAGTGCGATGAACGCGGATACGCCCATCGCCGCGTAGATGAACAGGCTCATCCAGGCGCTGGGCACGTGGATGAAGATGATGCGGTAGGCATCGTGCTGCTGGTAATCCGGCGGCACCAGCACCAGCCCACCGTAGGCGGCCACCGCACCAAGCAACAGCGCCAGGCCCAAGGCCCACGGACGCACGCGTCCGGCCACGCGATAGAAGGTCGGCGGCGAGCTGAGTCTGTGCAGCCACAAGGGAATCCACTTGGCCATGCCGGTGTCGTCAGTTGGAATGTCTGGCGGGAGGCGCCAGCGCCTGCACGGCGGCACCGGCGTTGACCTGCAACTGGCCGTCGGAGAGCTTGCTGGTGCGCTGCATCAGCTCGCGCAATGCGGTGGCGTCCAGCGACGGCGACAGCGACAACAGCAGCGCGACCACGCCGCTGACATGCGCGGTGGCCATCGACGAGCCGGAGGTGAAGTCGTAGCGGCCGTTCGGCTGGGTGGTCAGGATGTCCTTGCCGGGGGCGCTGAGCACGCCGGGCATGGCCGCGGTGGGGCTGCTGCTGCGTACCACCAGCACGCCCGGCACATCGTTGGGAAAACCGTCCAGCCGGCCGTTGGGCGGCATCGCGGCGACCACGATGCGGCCCTGCTGCACCAGGTGCTGCAGCATCTTGCTCAGCAGCGGGTCGGCCGGGCCGCCCAGGCTCAGGTTGATCACGCGCGCGGAGCTGTTGTTGATCGCCGCCAGCGCCTTGGCCAGGGTGAAGGTGTTGCAGCGTGCGGTGGCGCCGACCGTGGGCGCATACCAGCAGGCCTTGTAGATGCTCAGCATGGCCTTGGGCGCCATGCCGACGATGCCTTGATGGTTGTTGCTGCCGGCGGCGATGATGCCGGCCACCTCGGTGCCGTGCGAGTCGCTGCTGGTCATCACCGGCGAATCGTCGACCAGGTCGTGCACGTCGCGGATGCGCGCCTTCAGGTCGGCATGCGTGGTGTCCACGCCGGTGTCGACCACCGCCACCACCACGCCGCGGCCCTGGGTGACGGTCTGCGCGCTGGCCGCATCGGTGGCGATGAAGCCGCGCTGCAGATCCACGTAGGGGTCGTTGTAGCCGGACAGCGCGGTGGTCTTTTCCGATGCGTCGGCCGAAAACACCGAGAAATCCTGCACCGGTTGCACCAGCTCCACGCCGTCGTCGTCGGCCAGCGCGCTGACCAGTTCGTCGCGCGACACGCCCGGCGGCGGCTGCAGCACGGCGCAATACAGGCCCAGCGAGGTGATTGGCCAGCCGGAGACTTCGCGCAGCTTGTAGCGCTGCTTGAGTGCTTCCATGCGCACGGCGGCCTTCTGGCCGGCGCCGTAATAACTGGAGGCGTAGCCGATCAGGCTGGAACCGGCGCGGGCCGGCGGCGCGCTGAGTGGGTTGGCCACCGCCAGCAGGATGTCGCGGCTGCTGTCGGGCGTGTGCGCATCGGCCGCCGGTGGCGTGCTGGCGCTGGCGGCGACGGGCGCCGGCTCCTGCGCGGCGGCCTGCGGGCCAAGGCCGATGCAGGCGGCGATGATGCCGATGGCGAGCAGGCGCTTCATGGTGCGGACACGATCTCGGCCATGCGGATGCCCGGGTTGGCGCGCAGCTGCTGCACGGTCTGCTGCGGCTGGGCCGGCGGTTGCGGCTGGGCCGGCACCACGGTGTAGGCGCCCATCTCGTTGGGCCCGCCGATCACCTGCAACTGCTGTGCATGCAGCAGGCGGTCCCAGTCGGCCACGGTCATCTTGGCGTCCGGCACCACCCGGATGGCGCCTTGCGGCACCGGCTGGGCGGTGGCGCTGCTGAGCGTGCGGTAGTCGTGCGAGGGCGCAGGCGCGGCCAGTCTGACGCCCATGACGCCAAGGCCGATCGCCTGCACCAGCGCCGCGGCCGCCAGGGCGCGCACGGTCCAGCTACCGGAGCGGCGCGCCGCCGGCGGCGCGGGCGCGCTGGCCTGCTCCGGCGCATCCAGGCGGCCGAGCAGGCGCTGCAGGCCGGCGTTGGCGTCCAGCTTCACTGCCGACGGCAGCGCCAGCGCCTGGCGCAGGCGGTTCTGCTGGGCGAACTCGGCACTGCACGAGGCGCACTTGGCCACGTGCGCGATCAGCCAGGTGTTCTCTTCCTCGGTGGCGCTGTCGAGCAGGACCGCGGGCATCAGTTCCCAGGCGTGCGAGCATTCCTTGCCAGGCGCGATGAAAAACGTCTTCATTGCATGGTCTCCGTATAGGGGGCGCTGCCGGCCAGGCCGGGCAGCACATTGCGTAATTTGACCCGCGCATGGAACAGCCGGGCCTTGATGGTGCCTACCGGGCACTGCATGATCTCGGCGACTTCTTCCAGCTTGTGGCCGACGCCGTAGACCAGTTCGATCACCAGGCGCTGGTCCGGCGACAGCCGTTCCATGCCCTTGTCGAGCCAGTCGCGCAGCTCGCGGTCGTCGTTGTCGTCGGCGCTGGGGGCGTGGTCTTCCACCACCGCTGTATCGTCGATGGCCTCGCCGTCGTGCTGGCGCAGGCATTTGAGGCCGCAGCGATAGGCAATGCCCATGATCCAGGTCGAAACCTGCGAATCGCCGCGGAAGTCGCCGGCCTTCTGCCAGGCGATCCAGAAACAGTCGTTGATGGCTTCTTCGATGATGTCCGGGCGCCGGGTCAGGCGCGACAGGAAGCGGCACAGCCGGCCGTGATAGCTGGTGTACATGGTGGACAACGCGGCGCGATCGCCCGCCGCCATGCGGCGCAGCAGCATGCGATCGGTGGCATCACCCAGGGTGTCGGAATCATTCATCGAGGCAGGCACGGCTTAGGACGCATGTCAGTGCCCGCGGGCGGGCAAAAGGTTGCGTGGGGATCAGAAGGTGACCGACGCGGTACTCAGCCAGGGCGTTTCGCCGGGGCCGCCCTGCAGGCGTGGGGTGTTGTCGCTGGTGACGATGCGTTCCAGCTTCAGCGTCCATCGGTCCCGACTCCAGCGCAGGCCGAATTGCCCATACTGATAGCGGCCGGACCTGGCGGCGCCGTAGGCCATCGCCGGGAAACGTGACGAGCCGGCGCCGACTGTCAGGCTGAGGTCGTCGCGCAGCGGGACATTGGCGGTGACGTCGATGGCGATATTCCACGGCGACTGGTCGGCGCGCGGGAAATTGAAGGTCGACACCGAGAAGGTCAGCACGTCGCGATAGGACCAGGCCAGGCTGGCCTCCTGGCGGTCGAAGGTGCGCGTGGCCTGGTTGGTCGGGTAGCCGTAATACAACGCGCTGGCCTGCATCTGCCAGCGGTCGCCCAGCATCCAGGCGCGTGCGGCCTGGGCGGTCACCGCCACCGGCCGGCTCAGCGAGGGCGATTGCAGCGCGACCGACGCCGACATCGACCAGCCCGGTGCGGGCAGCCAGTAGCCGGCGGTCTGCAGGGTGGCCTTGTTGGGCGCGATCGAGATGCCGCGGTCGATCAACTGCGAGGTCAGCGCCACCGCGCCGCCGACCGTGCCGGCGATGGCATTGCCCGGGCCCAACACCAGGGCCAGCAGCAGGCAGTGGCGCAACGCGGCGCGTCGGCGTGCGGCCTGCGCATGCCGGCAGTGCGGCATGCCCCGGGGCGTGGGGCAGCGTCGCCGGCCCGCCCAGTGGCCGCTCGCGAGCCACGGCTGCCCGTCGCAGGCGCAGCTGCGTCGCGTCCGGAGCGGGTAGGGCCTGGCAGTCAAGGCATTCGGCAATGGGGTAAGCGTCTACATGGAACAGGGGCGCGATAGTGACCCATCACGCAAGACGAGACCGCTGCGACGGCGGTTGTTCCGTCCGTATACGCGAAGGAACCGGCACAGGCAACGCGCACCAGTGCCGGTATGCGCCGGCGATCGCGCTCCCGGATGCCAACCGGCAGCGCTGGCGCCAGCACGCCGGTGGCGATCAGTGCAGGGTGTTGAGGTAGGCGATCAGCGCGTCGAGTTCCTTTTGATCTTCCAGGCCTTCGTACTTCATCTTGGTGCCCGGCAAGGCCTTGGAGGAGGACTGCGACAGATAGGTCTTGAGCTGGGCAGGCGTCCACTGCCACTTGCTCGCCTTGAGCGCATCGGAGTAATTGCTGTAGTCGGCCAGGCTGGCGGCCGGGCGCCCGGCCACGCCGAACATCGACGGGCCCTTCTTGTTCTTGCCCTGGGCGGCGCTGTGGCATTCGGCGCATTCGGTCATGAAAACGCCTTTGCCGTCGGCCGCGTGCGCAGGCGGGGCAAGCAGGGCGCCGGCCAGCAGCAGGCCGGCCAGCGGGGCACACAACAGGGTCTGGTGGAATGACTTCATGGGGGTCCTTACGCGTGCGGGGGATCAGAACGAGACATTGACCGACAGCGCGAAGCTGTCGAGATCGCGCGGGTTGGTGATCGGAATGCCGCCACCGAACACATTGCTGGTGCTGCCGTTGAACTTGTCGAAGCGGAACCAGGTGGCCGCGAACCGCACGTTGGCATTGGTGGTGTAGGTGCCTTCCTTGCCGAACGGGGTCCAGTACAGCAGGATCAGATTGGCGGTGGTGTCGGGGATGCCGTAGGGCTGATAGCGCGCCACATCGAACGAGCCGCTGTTGATCAGATGCGCCGCCAGCACGCCGTAGGTCTGCTTGAACGCGTAATTCATGCTGATGTTCTGGTCGCGCACGCTGCCGCGATCGCGCGGGGACATGCTCGGGTCGGTCGGCAGCAACGGGCTGCCGTATTTGCGGCGCTCGTAGATGTTGACGTAGGCCAGCGACAGCACGTGCTCGCGGGTGCCGAGGAACTGATAGGTCAGGTCGTAGCCCAGGTCGGTGAGGTCATCGCTGGGGCCGCCGCTGCGCAGCCGCTGGCGGCGCGTGGTCATGGCGGTCAGGCCGGCCGAGAAGAACTGCCGCTTCATGTCCTTCATGTAGGCAAGGCGCGCATAGCCGGTGTCGCTGAGCTTGCCCGGGTCGCCATTGGGGTTCCAGCCCAGGTGGTCCTGCGCGTCGGTGGACAGCGCGCTGTAGCTGCCGACTTCGCCGTACCAGTTGCGGTCGAACAGGCCGTACACGGTGGCGCCGATCACGCGGTTGGAGAGCGAGGACGAACTGAGCATGCTGGCCGAGCCGGCGTTGGACACCGGGCTCAACGTCGATGCATTGGGCAGCACCTGGATCGGGTCGGACACGCCGGGATTGTTGTTGATGCTGACCCCGACCATCGCGTCCTTGCCGGCCAGCTGGAACGGCTTGCTGACAAAGCGCAGATCCACATCGTCGAGCTGGGTGTTGAAGGTGTCGTTGCCGCCGTTGTTGGAGCGGATCTTGGAGTAACCGCCGACGTGGTCGTTGACCCGTCCGGCCAGATACAGGTCCGCTTCGTTGATGCGTGCGCTGCTGTCGCCGCGGCTGGGATTGCGCCGGGTCCAGGTGACCTGGCCGGAGGCCGGGATCTTGGTGCCGTTGCCGTCGGTATCGGTGAAGCCGCCGAGCTTGAAGCGCATGCCGTATGGCGTCAGCGACGGACCGTAGGAGCCGACATGGCAGTCCGCGCACGACGAACCGGTCTGGCGTGCAAAGGAGGGAATCGCCTGCGCCTGGGTGCTGGCCAGCAGCAGCAACGGGCCGGACACGCACAACAAGGAGGTCAGGGAAGCGGTGCGCGTGGCAGTGGTGCGACGCGGAGCGGGCTGGGGTGTAGGCATGGAAAGTCCTTGTTCGACGGTACGGGGGGCGGCGCTGCGGGAGCAGGGGACAGCGGGCAACACGGCGGAGCTCATCGGCGTGTTCCCGGCAGCACGCGGTGCAGCAGGCCATCGCGCAACACCAGGTGATGCCAGAGGGCGGCGCCGATATGCGCGATCACCAAGGCCAGCAACACCCAGGCGGCATTCAAGTGCCAGGTGCTTAGGGTGTCGGCCAGGTCTTCGTCCGGCGCAACCAGGTTCGGCAGCGTCAGTCCGAACAGATAGACCGGTTTGGCGTAGGCATTGCTCAACGACCAGCCGATCAGCGGCAGGGCGACCATCAAGCCGTACAGCGCGAGGTGGGTGGCGCCTGCAGCCAGCCGCATCGGCAGCGGCGATGGCGGGCCGGGCGGCAACGCGCGCAGGCGGATGCGCAGGCCCACCCGCAGGACGAACAGCAGCAGCACCATCAAACCGAAGTGGCGATGGCCTTCCATCAGCCACTGCCGCAGGGCGCGTCCTTCCAGCTCGGCGCGCAGCAGGATCAGCGCGGCCGCCATGGCCAGGCAGAACACCGTCAGCCAATGCAATACGCGCACCGGTCTGGGCAGCGGAATGACGCGCGCCGGCAGTGCGGCCTGCTCCGGCAGCGCCGTGGCACTGTCGGCTGCAACCGCATCGGGCGCGTGGGGGGATGAACTCATCGATCGGTGTCCTGCGCTGGTGTCGTTGGATCCGGCAGTACGCGGTGCGCTGCCAGGCCTGGCTCCCCACGCCGGCCGAACTGCGGCCACGTGAACGTGCACCGATATGTGCGGCGCGGCCGCTGAAAGGTTGCATCGCCGTGCAGTGATGACGTGCCTGGGCACGGTGTTGGCGGCAGCGACTGCGCTTGCGCGCACCTGGGTTCGCAGCGCCGTGACGCCGCGCAACCTTTCGCGCATGCCGGCGCACTCAGGCATGTCGCACTACGTGCAGTCAGCGGTTACGCCCTTCCGATCATGGCTATCGAACGCATCCAGTTGCATACCCACGGCGACGATCGCGGGCTGCTCATCTCGTTGGAGCAGCAGCGCAATGTCCCGTTCGAGATACGTCGTGTGTATTACCTGTTCGGCACCCGCAACGGCGTCCATCGTGGACAGCATGCACACCGTCGGCTCAACCAGCTGGCGGTGGCCTTGCATGGCTCGGTGACGATCCTGCTGGATCAGGGCGACGGCCACGGCCAGCAGGAAGTAGTGCTGGACGATCCATCGCAGGGCCTGCTGCTCGGCCGCATGGTGTGGCGCGACCTGCATCGCTTCAGCCCCGACTGCGTGCTGATGGTGCTGGCCGACCAGTTCTACGATCCCGCCGACTACATTCTCGATTACGACCAGTTCCTCAGCGAAGTGCGCGCTGGCAGCGGTCTGGATGCACGCAGGCTGGAAGCATGAGCGTGCACAAGCCCCTGGTGATCGTGGGCGCAGGCGAATTTGCGCAGATCGCCTGCGAGTATTTTCAGCACGACAGCGACTACACGGTGGTGGCCTTCAGCGTGGAGCGCGACTTCCTGTTGCGGCCCACGCTGGCCGAGTTGCCGGTGGTGGCCTACGAAGAGCTCGAGCAGCGCTATCCGCCCGAACAGTACGAGGTCTTCGTCGCCATCCCGGCCACGCAGCTCAATCGCCTGCGGACGCGCTTTTTCCAGGACATGCTGCGGCGTGGCTATCGCTGCGCCAGCTATGTCAGCTCGCGTGCGTTCGTCTGGCGCAATGCGCAGATCGGCGCCAACTGTTTCCTGTTCGAAGGCAACGTGATCCAGCCATTCACCCGGATCGGCGACAACTGCATCCTGTGGAGCGGCAACCATATCGGCCACCGCACCGTGGTGCAGGACAATGTCTTCATCGCCTCGCACGCGGTGATTTCCGGCTATTGCGAGATCGGGCGCGGCAGCTTCATCGGTGTCAACGCCACGCTCAGCGACAAGGTACGCATCGCCGCCGACAACATCATCGGCGCCGGTGCGCTGGTGACCCGGCATACCGATGCCGAGCGTGTCTACGTCGGCTCGCCGGCGCGCGCGGTGGCCGGCAGATCCAGCTTCGACGTGGAGCTGTGAGCATGTTTGCCTGGACCAAGCGCGGCCTGGTGTTCGACGTCGCACGCGATGGTGTGGGCGGCTGGATGCAGCACGCCGCGCTGACGCCGACGCCCTACCGGCTGTCTGCGCAGGTGCTGCGTGTCTATGCGGGCTTTCGCGATGCGCAGGGCGTAAGCCGGATCGGCTATGTGGACGTACGCGCCGACGCACCGACGCAGATCGTCGGTGTCAGCCGGCAGCCGGTGCTGGACATCGGCCGCGCTGGCTGTTTCGACGACAACGGCATGATTCTCGGCGATGTGGTGGCCGGGCCGGAGGGGCTGTACATGTTCTATGTCGGCTTCCAGCGTGTGGCCAAGGCCAAGTTCCTGGCCTTCACCGGGCTTGCGCTGTCCCGCGACGGCGGCGAGCGTTTCCAGCGCGTGCAGGACACCCCGCTGCTGGATCGCGCGCCCGGGCGCAGCACGATTGCCGCGGTGCACTCGGCTCGTTTCGAGGATGGGCGGTGGCGGCTGTGGTACGCGGTGGGCGACGATTGGGAAAGCATCGGCGGCCAGCCGTATCCGCGCTACCACATCCGCTATGCGGAGACCGACGATCTGCACCATATCCCTGTCGACGATGTGGTGTGCCTGCGTCCGCAGGGCGATGAATACCGTATCGGCCGTCCGCGCGTGTACCGCCTGGGTGATCGCTATCTGATGTATTTCACCCGCGGCGATACGCACGGCGGTTATTTCCCGGGTTTCGCATTCAGTCGCGACGGTGTGCAGTGGCAGCGCGATGACAGCCAGCTGGGGCTGCAGCTGTCCGAGCAGGGCTGGGATGCGCAAACACTCTGTTACCCGGCCTTGATCCAGCAGCATGATCGGGTGTTGATGTTCTACAACGGCAATGCGATGGGCCAGGCCGGCTTCGGCCTGGCCGATGCAGCGTTGCCGCCGGACCTGCAGGGGCGCCATGTTTTCGGTTAGGCCGTATCTGCCCGGCGATGCGCCTGCCTGGGATGCCCTGGTGGCGTCCTCGCGCAATGGCAATGTGTTGCATCGGCGCGGCTACATGGACTATCACGCCGACCGCTTCGTGGACGCATCGTTGCTGATCGAACGCGGTGGCGAGGTGGTGGCGGTGCTGCCGGCGAATGTGGAGGGCGACTGTGTCAGCAGCCACGCCGGCCTGACCTATGCGGGCCTGCTGTCGTCCACGGCCCTGCGCGCGGGTGCGACCTTGCAGGTGTTCGAACAGATCGCCGCGCACTATCGCGTGCGTGGGGTGCGCGAGCTTGTGTACAAGCCGGTGCCGCATATCTTTCACGCATATCCGGCCGAAGAAGACCTGTATGCCCTGTATCGCGTGGGCGCGCAGCTGTACCGGCGCGATCTGTCCTCGGCGATCGCGTTGCGCGAGCCATTTGCGTTCAGCGCCGAACGTCGACGCTCGCTGGGCAAGGCGCGCAAGGCCGGTATGCAGATCCAGGCCAGCACCCGACTCGATGAATTTCATGCCCTGCTGACCGAGGTGTTGCAGCGCCACCACGTGGCGCCGACCCATCGGCTGGACGAGCTGCAATTGCTGCAACACCGGTTTCCGCAGCAGATCGTGCTGCATGAGGCGCGAGCCGAAGGGGAGCTGTTGGCGGCAGCGCTGGTGCTGGATTTCGGCCGCAGCGTGCACACCCAGTATCTGGCGGTGTCCGCGCGCGGTCGCCAGCTGGATGCACTGAGCCTGCTGCTGGCCGAGCTGATCACCCAGGTGTATGCGCAGCGCCATTACTTCAGCTTCGGTATCTCGACCGAGCAGGCCGGCCAGGTGCTCAACGACGGTCTGGTCGAACAAAAGGAACGTTTCGGCGCACGCGCCGTGGTACAGGATTTTTATCGGTGGATGCTGTAATGGATGTGCCGTTCTTGGATTTGCGCGCGGTCAATGCGCGATATGCGGAGGAGCTGAAGGTGGCTGCGGCGCGGGTGATCGATGCCGGCTGGTATGTGCTTGGGCAGGAGCTGTCCGCCTTCGAGGAGGAATTCGCCAGCTACTGCGGCGCCGCGCAGACGGTGGGTGTGGGTAACGGGCTGGATGCGTTGTCGCTGATCCTGCGCGGCTATCGCGAGCTGGGCGTGTTGCGCGAGGGCGACGAAATCATCGTGCCCGCCAATACCTTCATCGCCACCTTTCTTGCGATCAGTCAGAACCACCTGGTGCTGGTGCCGGTGGAGCCGGACCCTGCAACCTTCAACATCGACCCGGCCAGTGTGGAGAAGGCGATCGGCCCGCGCACGCGCGCCATCATGGCAGTGCATCTGTACGGGCAGTTGGTGGATGTGGCGGCACTACAGACACTGGCGCGTCGCTACGGGCTGCTGCTGATCGAAGATGCCGCGCAGGCACATGGCGCCAGTGCGCACGGGCGACGTGCCGGCGCCTTTGGCGATGCGGCCGCGTTCAGTTTTTTCCCGACCAAGAACCTGGGCGCACTCGGCGACGGCGGCGCAGTGGTGACCTCGGATGCGCGCCTGGCCGAGCGCATCCGTGCGCTGCGCAACTACGGTTCGCAGGTGAAGTATCACCACCTCTGCCAGGGCGTGAATTCACGGCTGGACGAGATGCAGGCGGCGTTCCTGCGGGTCAAGCTGGGCTATCTGGACGATGAGATCGCCCGCCGCCGCGCGGTGGCGCAGCGCTACCTGCACGGCATCGACAACCCCCTGATCACCTTGCCGACGGTGGTGGCCGAAGCGCAGCACGTCTGGCATCTGTTCGTGGTGCGCAGCGCCCAGCGCGATGCTTTGCAGGCGCATCTGCTGCGCTCGGGCATCCATACCCAGATCCATTACCCGGTGCCGCCGCATCGGCAGCCGGCCTACACCACCTTGGGCGATGCCTGCCTGCCGGTGAGCGAGCGGCTGCACCGCGAGGTGCTGAGCCTGCCGATGGGGCCGGCGCTGGACGATGCGTCAATTGCGCGCGTGATTGCCGCATGCCAGTCGTTTGGCGCTCCCGCATGAATGTCGTGCGCAGCAGCGCCTACACCGGCGTTGCGACGCTGGCCAAGCTGCTGGCTGCGCTGGTGGTGGTGAAGCTGGTGGCGGTCTACGCCGGCCCGCAAGGGGTCGGCCGGCTGGGCCAGTTCCTCAATCTGATGTCGGTGCTGGCGGTGCTGGCGGGCGGCGGCATCAGTGCCGGCATCGTCAAGTACGTGGCCGAGTACCGCGACGACGCGGCTGCGCTGGCACGTCTGCTCAGCGCGGCGCTGTGGTACGCGTTCTGCGCGGCCTGCGTGATGGCGGTGCTAGCGTTGCTGTTCAGTGGCGCCATCGCCGAGCGCCTGCTTGGCGATGCGGCATACCGGCCGCTGATCTGCGTGGCGGCGGTGGCGCAGCTGGGCATCGCACTGGTCAACTACGTCCTGGCGGTGATCAACGGCTTCATGGATGTGCGCCGCCTGGCATTCGTGCAGGTCAGCGGTGCGGTGCTGAGCACGGCACTGGTGGCATGGCTGTCCAGCCGGGCACAGCTGCAGGGCGCCTTGCTGGCACTGGTGCTGGGGCAGGTGCTGTGGCTGCTGGCCGGCGTGCCGGCGCTGCGGCGCAGCGGTTATTTTCGACGCGAGATGTTGCGCATGCGCTTCGATGCGCAGATGACGCGCAGGCTGGCGGCGTTCTCGGTGATGACGCTGACCTCCACGCTGGTGCCGCAGCTGGTGGCCATGCTAGTGCGCGACCATCTGGCGCTGCAGTTCGGCTGGCAGCAGGTGGGTTACTGGCAGGCGGTGGGCCGGGTGTCGGATGCGTATCTGCTGTTCTTCACGACCGCGATCAACGTGTATTACCTGCCCAAGCTGGCATCGCTGCAGGAGCGCGCAGCGCTCGGGCGCGAGCTGCGTGCCGCGTATCGCCATGTGCTGCCGGCGGTGGTCTTGATGGCGCTGGGCGTCTACCTGTGTCGCGATTGGCTGACCTGGCTGCTGTTCGACGCCCGGTTTGCCCAGGCCTCCCCGCTGTATGCCCCGCAGCTGCTGGGCGATGTGATCAAGATCGCCGCCTTCGTGCTGTCGTACGTGATGCTGGCCAAGGCGATGACGCGGCTGTTCGTGATCTCCGAATGCGTGTTTGCCGCCAGCTATCTGGCGCTGGTGTATCTGTTCACCGCGCAATGGGGGCTGATCGGTGCGATGTATGCCTTCCTCGCCAACTACGTGCTGTATCTGCTGTTCAACATCGTGGTGGTGCGGCGCTATCTGGTGCAGCCGGCATGAGCGATTCCACCCAACCCCTCGGGCGTGCACGCTGGCCGCTGGTCTCGGTGCTGATCCCGGCCTTCAACCACGAACGCTTCGTGCAACGCTGTCTGGACAGCGTGCTGGAGGACCCGTACCCGTGCAAGGAACTGGTCATCATCGACGATGGTTCCAGCGATGCGACCGGCGAGAAGATTGCGCAGTGGATCGCCAGCCATGGCCACCGGCTGCCGGTGCAGTTCGTACAGCGCGCCAATCGCGGGGTGGCGGCCACACTCAACGAGCTGGCGCTGCGTGCGCGCGGCGAGTACCTGCGGCTGGGCGCAAGCGATGATTATCTGCTGGCCGGCGGGCTGGATGCACAGGTGCGCTACCTGCGTGCGCATCCGCAGAAACTGGCGGTGATCGGCGATGCCTGTGTGGTCGACCAGCATGGGCAGCTGCTGCACGGCAGCGCCATGCGCGACCTGCATCGGGTGGATGTGGACCTGTACCGCTCTGCATCCGGCATCCGCCGCGCGGTGATCCAGCAGTGGGCGGTCGGCGGCGCGGTGGCGCTGCTGCGCCGCAGTGCCTTCGATGCGCGCGCCGGCTGGGACGAGTCGCTGCGGATCGAAGACTGGGATTTCTTCCTGCGTCTGGCCGCGCGTGATGCGCTGGGCTTTGTCGACGTGCCGGTGTGCGCGTACCGGTTGCATGGCCACAACCTCAGCAAGACCGTTGACGTGCGCGCGCGCATCGCCAACCTGAGCGAGTCGCGTCAGGTAGCACGGCGCTGTGCGGAATTGTTCGATGCGCCCGAGCGCAGCTTGCTGCACGCGCAGTCGCACTACATCGCCGCAAAGGTGGCGTTCCTGCAGCGCCGGCCGCACCGGGTGATCGGGCATCTGCTCGCCTATGCCTGGATGTCGCTGCCGGCCAGGTGGCGGCCCAGGTCGGCGCGCAGCACGGTGAAACCGGCATGAGCATGCTGCTACGCCGGCCGGCGACCTATCTGGCACTGCCGATGCTGCTCAGTTGCGCGCTGACGCTGCTGACCTACAGCTTGCCCGGCGACTATGCGGACGGCATCGCGCTGCTGGCCGCCGCCGCCGCCGCGACCTGCGTGCTGGACGCCGTGCTGCGCGTGCAGTTGCCTGCGGTGGAGCGCTTTCGCGCCTACCGTTACGCCGGCACCCGTGATGCCTTCCTGGTGATGACGCTGGCGGCAGTGGTGACGCTGTTCTGCATCGTGGATGTGGCGCTGTTTCCAATTCCGCTGTTCAGCGATCCGTCCTCGTATGCGACCTTGAGCCCGCTGCGCGCGCATGTGCGGCACATCTCCAACATGTGCTGGATCCTGCCGCCGATCGCGTTGCTGTGCGTGCGCCATCGCGGGCTGCGCGCGGCGATGCTGACGCTGGGATTCGTGTTTCCGATCGTGGTGATCGACCGCAACCGGATCTTTGCCGGGTTGTTTTCGTTCGTGCTGGTGATGCTGTTGCGCCGCGATCCGGCACGTCGCCTGCCGTGGAAGACCATCGGCCTGCTGGTGCTGGCCGGTGGCGGGGTGTTTTCCATCCTCGGCGCACTGCGTTCCGGCTCGCTGGCTACCGTGGCCCTGCCGTTCAGTGCCTTGTATCGCGCCATGCCGCAGGGCGTGCAGTGGTTGCTGCTGTACATCAGCGCCGGGCCGTACAACTTCGGCGCGATCCTGGCCAAGGGCTATGTCAACGCCAGCTTCCTGGTCAATCAGCTGGTGCCGTTCAGTGGCTCGATCGCCACTGCCGGCACCAGCATTCCGCTGGATGCGCCCAACATCAATGTGGGGACCGAATTCTTTCCGTTCCTGATGGCCTGGGGGGCGCCGGGTGCGTTGCTGGCGCTGCTGGCGTTGTATGCAGGGCTGGTGTGGAGCATGCGCCTGCTCAACCGCTCGCTGTCGATCTTCCATGTGCTGATCTTCCTGCGCATCGCCTATGCCTGCCTGGTGTCGCCATTTGCGCCGCAGGCCTTCACCTGGACCAATTTCGGCTTCATCGCGCTGTGCCTGGTGTTGCATGCCTGCACGGTGCTGTTGCCTACCCGCAATGCCGTACCCACCGCTGCTGCGTAATGCGCGGCCGCTCCGCTTCACCCTGTTCCAGAGCCGGTGCACCATGACTCAACACGACGATATCTATCTGATCGACCTGTGGCGCATCCTGCGCCGCGAATGGCGCTGGGCGCTGGCCGCACTGCTGGTGGTGCTAGCACTGACCTTGGCCTTCACCCGCCTGGCCAGGCCGCAGTGGGAAGCCACCGCCTGGATCCAGGTCGGCGAGATCGGCCCCACGCCGGCCGGGCGCGACCCCAAGGTCGAACCGTTCCAGCGCGTGATCGACCGCATGAAGACGCGGCTGTTCCAGGATGCGGTGCTGCGCCAGGCCGGCGTGCCGCTGAAAAGCCGCGCTGCGCAGCTGTACCGCGGCAGCCTCAAGCCGGACCCGGACCCGTATGCCAATCTGATCGGGGTGACCATCCGGGCCGAATCGTCGGCGCAGGCGCGCAAGCTGGCGATGGCGACGGTGACCGCCTTGCAGGGCCTGCACGGCGACACCAACGCCGTGGCGCTCGCACTGGCGCGTACACGCCTGCAAGGCCTCACCGACGATCTGCGCGCGGCAATCCGCAACCGCGATCGGTTGCAGCAGCAGGTGCAGGCCGGGCAGGGCGCCGCCGCGGCCACGCCGGCCCAGGTTCTGGCAGGCGTGCTGTTGACCGACAGCAACACCACCGTGCGCGCATTGAAGAGCGAACGCGACGATCTGATTGCCCGGCTGACCACGCGCTACACCTATCAGACCTCGCTGGCATGGCCGTTGTACGTGCCCGAGCAACAGGCGTTTCCCAATGCCGTCACCGCCTGGGCCGCCGGCCTGCTCGGCGGGGCGGGCCTGGCGGTGCTGGCGGCGGTGTTGCGCAATGCATGGCGGCGCCGCAGGGTTGCCGCACCGCGCGCTGCCGGCTGATCTGCGCAGCGCCGTGCGGCACGCTACGCAAGGCTGCCCACGCTGCAACCAAACCGCCGGCGCACGGCACTCACCGGTCAATCAAGCGGTGCCGCGTTGGCGGTGTCGCGCCTGGAGAGTGTCGTGAGAACAGCTGGATCGGTGTGGGAGGCTGCGCATGTCGATGGTCAATGAGCATGCGGCGCGCGGTGGCACGGTGGCCCCTGAGCGCTTGCTGGAGACGCAACGCGCGTTCGACAGCGTTGCGCCCGACTACGACGGCCCACGCGGCAACAACGCGCTGATCCAGCGCATGCGCACCACCTTGTGGGACACGGTCGCGGCCGAACTGCCGGTGGGCTCGCACCTGGTGGACCTGGGCTGCGGTACCGGCCTGGATGCCGGCGAATTCGCACGCCGCGGTTACCACGTGCTGGCCACCGACTGGTCGCCGGCGATGGTCGAGCGCACCCGCCATCGCGCGGCCACGCAAGGCCTGCAAGAGCGCCTGAGCGCGGCCCATGTCGGCATCCAGCAGCTCGACCAGCTGCAGGGCAGCTTCGACGGCATGTATTCCAACTTCGGCCCGCTCAACTGCGCGCCGGATCTGCCGGCGGTGGCGGCCGAATGCGCGCGTCTGCTGCGCGCCGATGGCTGCCTGGTTTTCTCGGTGATCGGGCGCATCTGCCCCTGGGAAATCGGCCATTACAGCGTGCGCGGGCGGTTCAAGCGCGCCGCGGTGCGCGCCGCGCGCGGGGTCACCGCGGTGGGCATGAACGGCCACACCATCTGGACCTGGTACCACCTGCCGCGCGAGTTCTACCGCGCCTTCGCCAAGCACTTCGTCCTGGACCGCTATCGCGCGTTGAGCCTGTTCCTGCCGCCGCCGTACCTGGTGGATTTTTGCGAACGGCATCCGCGCCTGTCCGCGCGCCTGGGTCAGTGCGACGACCGGCTGGGCGGCCTGCCGTTGCTGCGCGACATGGGCGACCACTTCCTGATCGTGATGCGCAAGCGCTGAGTGGAGACGCCGATGTCCATGGCCGATGTCTGTCTGCAGGGCGCGCGCTCGATCACCCTGGCCGGCCCCTCGCGTGCGCCGCTGACCATCCTCGCAGGGCGCTTCGGCGGCACGCTCGGCACGCGCAGCCTGCGCCTGGACCTGCAGGGGCATGTGCTGGCGCCCGGCCTGATCAATGCGCACGATCATCTGCAGGTCAACTGCGTGCCGCCGCTGCCGCAGGGCGCGGCGTTTCCCAACAGCTATGCGTGGATCGAGGCATTCCAGGCGCATTTCCAGCATCCCGAGGTGGCCGCGGCCCTGCGTGTGCCCAAGGCGGTGCGTCTGCGTCACGGTGGATTGAAGAATCTGCTGGCCGGCGTCACCTGCGTGGCGCAGCACGACCCGTGGCACGCCACCCTGGACGAGGCCAGCTTTCCGGTTGGCCTGCTGCGCGAGTTCGGCTGGAGTTATGCACTGGGATGGACCGGCTATGGCCCACCGGTGCAGGGCAGCTTTGCCGCCACCTCGCCCGAGCATCCCTGGATGATCCACCTGGCCGAAGGCACCGACGCGGCGGCGGCCGCCGAGCTGGAGGAACTGGATCGGCTTGGTTGCCTGGCCTCCAACAGCGTGCTGATCCACGGCGTGGGCATGGGCGAGTGCGATATCGAGCGGGTGATCGCACGCGGCGCGGCGGTGGTGTGGTGCCCGTCGAGCAATCTTGCGCTGCTGGGTCGCACGCTCGACCCCTGGCGCCTGTGCATGGCGGGCCGGCTCGCGTTGGGCAACGATTCGCGCGTCAGCGGTTCGCGCGATCTGCTGGAAGAACTGCGCATTGCCGCCAGCAGCGGCTTGGCCGCGGATCTATTGCTCGGCCTGGTCACCCATCAGTCGGCGCGCATCCTGCGCATGGCCACGCGTGGACGCCTGGCGCCGGGGGCGGCGGCCGATCTGGTGATCGTGCGCGACCGCGGTGGCGACCCGGCCGACAGCGTGGTGGGCTGCGCACGCAGCGACCTGCGTGCGGTGATACGCGATGGCGTCCCGCGCATCGCCGACCCGGATTTTGCCGACTGGTTCGACGCTGCAGGTGTCCAGACCGTGCCGGTACTGCTGGATGGCCGACCCAAGCTGCTCGATGCCACGCTGGCCGATCCGGCGGTGCTGGCACTGGAACCGGGCCTGCAGCGCGTGGCGCAGGCTGCGCACCGGCCCGGCGTGGCCATGGCCGCCAGCGGTGCGCTGTCGTGAGCGCAGTGCCGACGCTGGAGCCGGCGGCGGCGTATGCGCTGTGGGCGCAGGCGTATCCGCCGCATGCGCACAATCCGGTGATGCTGGCCGAGGAGCGCGCCATGCTCGCGCTGATGCCGAGCGTGTTGCAGGGCCAGCACGTGCTGGACGCCGGCTGCGGCAGTGGCCGCTACATGCTGCATGCCTTGCGGCGCGGCGCGCTGCAGGTCACCGGCGTGGATCTGTCGCCGCAGATGCTGCAGCGTGCGCACACCGAGCTGTCGCAGCACTGGCCAGCGGCGCGCATGCACCTGCAACAGGGCAGCCTGGAGCAACTGCCACTGGACGATGCAGTGGCCGATCTCAGCGTCTGCGGCCTGGTGGTCGGCCATCTGCAGCGGCTATGGCCGGCGCTGGAAGAACTGCATCGGGTCACCCGCGTCGGCGGCATCGTGCTGTGCAGCGATGTGCATCCGATCGGCCATGCGCTGGGCTGGCGGCGCGACTTCAAGGCCGATGGCCGGCAGTACGCGGTGCGGCACACGCAACATCTCTACAGCCATTGGCATGCGGCCTGTGCGGCGCTAGGGATGGAAATCGAAGCGGTGGCCGAGCCGATGCTGGACCCGGCCGACATCGCGCCCGGTGCACGGTTCGATCAGGCCGCGCTGCAGGTGCCGGTTGCGCTGGTGTTGCGGCTGCGGCGCATCGCGTGAGCGCCGTGGCGGTCATGCTGGCGTGTGCCTGCAGCACCTCGGCCGCGGGCAAGCCTTGCCGTTTGCGCGCCGCGCGGTGCGCGGCACGTGGCCCGATCGCGCTTGCAGGCCGTGCAATCCGGGCGCGGTCGCTGTGATGAGCTTGCGGGTGGCACAACTCAACCTGGTGCCGACGCCGGCCGGCCTGACGGCGGAGCAGGTGTTCGCGCAATGGCCATCGCTGGCCGATATCGCCGAGGCCGTCGCCAGCGCCGGGGTGCGCGTGGCGGTGGTCCAGGCCTCTGCACTGAACCTGCGGCTCACCCGCCAGGGCGTGGACTACCGTTTCGTCGAGCTGGGTGCGCGCGGCAGTGCACAGCGCGCAGCGCTGCTTGCGGCGATGCTGCGCGAGATCGGCGCCGATGTGGTCCATGTCCACGGTCTGGAATTTGCCGGCGATGCACGCCGTCTCGCCCGCCTGCTGCCGCATACGCCGATCCTGCTGCAGGATCACGCCAACCGCCCGCCGCGCTGGTGGGCCCGGAGTGTGTGGCGGCGTCGCTACGCTGCCGCCGCCGGGATCGCGTTCACCTCGCTAGACATGGCGCAGCCGTTCGCACAGGCGCGCCTGTTCAAGGCCAGGACGCAGCTGTTTGCGATTCCCGAATCGAGCAGCCGCTTCTCGCCGGGCGATCGCCTGCAGGCACGCGAGCACACCCGCCTGCATGGCGACCCCTGCGTGTTGTGGGTCGGGCATCTGAGCGCGGCCAAGGATCCGCTGTGCGTGCTCGATGCCGTCGCCCTGGCCGCACGCGTGTTGCCGGGCCTGCGGCTGTGGTGCGTGTTCGACCAGGCGCCGTTGCTGGAGCAGGTGCAGCAACGCCTGCGCGCCGATCCGTCGCTGGCGCGCTGCGTGCAGCTACTGGGCAAGGTGCCGCATGCGCGCGTGGAAACGCTGTTGCGTGCCTGCGATCTGTTCGTCTCCGCCAGCCATGCGGAGAGCTGCGGTTACGCGGCTGTGGAAGCCTATGCCTGCGGCACCTTGCCGCTCTTGACCGATATCCCAGCCTTCCGTGCGCTCAGCGATGGCGGCGCAGTCGGTGCGTTGTGGCCGGTGGGCGATGCCTCGGCCCTGGCGGAACTGCTGTTGCGGCTCTTCCGGCAACGCCCCGACCGCGCACAGGTGCGCGCGCATTTCGATGCACGGCTGTCGTTTGCCGCGGTGGGGCAACGCTGGAAGCATGCGTACACCCGGTTGCTGGCCGCGCCAGGGCGGGCCGCATGAAACTGGCCCTGGTGGTCCCGGGCGGCGTGGACCGCAGCGGCGAGGTCCGCGTGATCCCGGTGTTCCTCACCCTGATCGAATGGCTGGCGCGCCATCACCAGGTGCATGTGTTCGTGCTGCACCAGGAGCCGCTGCCCGGTACCTGGGCATTGCGCGGCGCCACCGTGCACAACATCGGCGCCAGGCGCACCCGCACGCGCGCGATCGCCGCCATCGCCAGCGAACACCGGCGTGCCCCCTTCGATGTGATCCAGGCAATCTTTTCCGGCTATTGCAGCCTGATCGCGGTCGCCGCGGCAAGGCTGTTGCGCCGTCCCAGCGTGGTGCATATCGCCGGTGGCGAACTGGTCGCATTGCATGGCATCGGCTACGGCGGCCGGCAGCGTTGGCGCGGGCGTTTACGCGAAGCGGTGATCCTGCGCCTGGCCGACCGCGTCACCGCGGCCAGCGTGCCCATCCTGGAGTCGCTGACGGCGCTCGGCATCCACGCGCAGCGGGTGCCGCTGGGCGTGGATCTGCGGGCCTGGCCACCGGCGGCGCCACGTGCACGCAGCGGCGGCATCGCCCGCTTGCTGCATGTGGCCAGCCTCAATCCGGTCAAGGACCAGACCACCTTGCTGCAGGCAATGGCGGCGCTGAAACGCGCCGGTGTCGCCTTTACCCTGGACATGGTCGGCGTCGATACGCTGGATGGTGCCATGCAGCGCCTGGTGCACCAGCTGGACCTGGGCGGGCAGGTGCGTTTTCTTGGTTTCAAGACCCAGCGCGAGTTGCGCCCGATCATGCAGACGGCCGACCTGCTGGTGCTGTCGTCCTTGCACGAAGCCGGCCCGCTGGTGCTGCTGGAAGCGGCGGTCGCCGGCGTGCCTACCGTCGGTACCGCAGTCGGGCATCTGGTCGAGTGGGCACCGGTGTGCGCGCTCGCGGTACCGCCGGGCGACTGGGCCGGACTGGCAGAAGCCGTCCGCCAGGTCCTGGCCGACGACGAGTTGCGCCTGCGCCTGGCCTGGGCAGCGCAATGCCGTGCGGTACGCGAGGACGCGGCGTTGACCACGCGGCTGTTCGAGCAGCTGTATCGGCAACTGTGCGAGGCGCGGCCGCTGCGCTGACTGCGCCTGCAAGGACGCAGCCTGCATCGGCCGCCATGCAATACGCGCGGTGCAGCAACGAGGCTGCCAGGCCGAACCTGGTGACATCCTCGCAAGGGCGATCGGCTGAAAAGCGGCAGCCTGTGCACGCCTGCTGCAGTCCTGGAATCACCAACAAGACGTCGCGATCGGCCGATGGATGGATGCGGCCGGCGCGCCCGGAATCCGACTGGGCGGTAGATACCTGCCGCCTCCGGGCATCGGCCGCGCCGGCGCGGCAGTGAGTGCAGCAGCGTTGTCAGCCGCGCTCAGACTGGTTGCAGATAGCCGTCCAGCGCTGCACACACCACATACAGCATGTCGGTGCGCGGCACCGGCCGGGTCAGGCGCGTCATCACCCGGCGCAGCTGGGTCTGCCGCACCCATGGCTGGTCCTGAAGCCACAACTGGGTCTGCAGCATATCCGCACGTTCCTTGCGGCTCTCGGCCGACGGCACCACCCGGTTGCGCAGGTACTGGCGCGCTTCGCCCAGCGAGCGTGACCATTCGATGCCGGGCAGGGCCGACAACCACAGGTTGGAACACGAGGCGGTGGTCAGGGTCTGGCGGGCCGCACGCATACGCAGCAGGCGCGGGCAATCGGCCTGCAGCCGCGCCATCACTGCCGGCGGCACCACGCTGCGGTAATAGCGTTGCAACAGCAGCAGCGGCGGCAACGCCCACCACGGCGCCATGGCCGGGTCGTCCCACAACTGTTCCCAGTCGCGCGGGCCCATGCGCGTGGCCAGCAATGCCAGGTCATGCAGATGCATCAGGCGGATGCTGCGCTGGCAGATGCCGCCGGCCGCATGCAGCAGCAGATGGCACATCAGCGCGCCGACCGACGGATAGGGATTCAATCCCGGCTGCGCACGCTCCGGCAGGATGCGCGCGGTGATGTCCACGCTATTCAGCGGCAGGCGTTCCTGGATGCGGGTATGCAGCTCGAGATTGATCGGCGCATCGCGATGCTCGCCCAGTCCCGCAACCGCCTCGCCCTGCAGCGGCTTGAACACCTGGTGCTTCCATTGTTCGAAGGAGGCCACGTAACCCAGCTCGCACAACAGGGCCGCCGCCGCAGGCGCATCCTCCGGCGCCACCAGCAGATCGATATCGGCCATCGGGCGATCGCCGGGCAGATAGACGCCGAGCCGATGCAAGGCGGTGCCCTTGAGACCGACCAGAGCGATGCCCGCCGCACGCGCTGCCGCGTCGATGCGCGTCAGCAGCAGCGCGATGCGCCGATGGCGGTCTTCGACATGGCGGCGTTGCTCGTGCAGGAACGCGGTCCAGTCGGCGTCCTGCCACAGCGAGCGGCGTTGCAGCAGCGGCGACACCCCATGCGCGGCCGCCGCGGCCGCGGCCAGCTGCCATTGCAGCCGGTCCCACTGCGGCACCGCCTCGCCGGGCTGCGCCAATTCCCGGGCCAGCCGTTCGGTGGCCGTCTGCAGGCCGTGCTTGATGGTGCGAAGGGAAGGCTGCATGCGGCGGAGATTCCGAGAAAGGCAACGTGAGGTCGGGAAGCGAGGTCGGCGGGTTGCGCGTCAGCCGACCAGCACGCTGGCCAACTGGCGCGGTTGGCGTTCGGCAGCGCCGGCAAGCGGCTCTGTGCGATGTTGCCGTTCGCTGGCGATCAAGGCGGACCAGCGCGCTTCCAGCGTGTCCGAGGCCTGTGCAAACGCATCGGCGCCCAGCGTGGCGCGCGCCTGTTGCAGGTCCACCTGCATATGCAGCAGATCGCGCACGCTGCGGTAGAACTCCGAGTCGTACGCGCCATGGAACATCATCGCCAGGTCGTCGCTGTCCTGCCAATGGGTCTTGCCGCCCAGCTGGTTTTTCACTTCTTCGTAGAACTTGGTGCCGGGCAGCGGATAGGACACGCTGACGCCGATGATGTCCGGGTTGGCCTGCGTCACCAGTGCGCGCGTGGCCAGGATGTCTTCGAGTTCTTCGCCCAGGTAGCCGAGTTGAATGAAGAAGCCCACGCGGATCCCGTGCGCACCCAGGCGCCGGCGTGCGGCGATCACCTCGCCAACCTCGGTGCCCTTGGTCATTTTGTCCAGGATGCGCTGGCTGCCGCTTTCGGCACCCAGCCAGGCCTCGGCGCAGCCGGCGCGTGCCAGCGCAGCAGCCATACGCTCGCTGGCCAGGTCGGCACGGGTCTGGATGGTGAACGGGATCGCGCCATCGGCGTCGCTCAGGCGCTGCGCAAAGGTTTCCACCCAATCGATATGGAAGCCGAAGATGTCATCGGCCATCCAGAGGTGATCGGGCTGGAAGCTGCGCTTGAGATGGATCATTTCGGCAGCCACGTCGTCCGCATCGCGGCGCTTGTAGTGGTTGCCCCAGATCGGTTTGGCGCACCAGTTGCAGCGGAACGGACAACCGCGCGAGGCGGCCATGTTGAGGCTGAAATAGCCGTGCCGTTGCCGCCAGAACCGCTGATAGCGCGGCATGTCGACCAGGTCCCAGGCCGGCAGGCCGCTCAGGCGCGCGTCCGGCGGTTGTGCGCCACGATGCACGTGTGCTGCAGCAGATGAGCTGACGGCGATACGTGCAACGCCCGCGAGCCAGGCGTCTGTATCGATGATGGGATCTTCTTCGACGCGCGCCACCAGTTCGAGCAGTGGTGCGATGCCTTCGCCGATCAATACCGCGTGCGCGCCGGCAGCCAGAAACACATCTGGGTTGTCGGATGCATCGGAGCCGGCGACCAGCACGCGGCAGCCGGCCGCGCGCGCTTGCGCAATCATCTGACAGGCCGCCTCGCGCATGCGGCTCAGGCACATCTTGGTGAGGAAGTTGAAGTTGTCTTCGTAGAACACCACCAGGTCCGGCTGCGCAGCGTGCAAGGCGCCGGTGTAGTCCTGCACGTCGTCGGCCAGCATCGCGTCGAACAGGCTCAGTGCATGGCCACGCTCGCGCAGCAATGCCGCGACCTGCAGCGTTGCCAGCGGTGGATACGGCTTGCCGCGCTCCCATTGCTTGGGGTCGTAACGCAGGAAATACGAATGACTGACCTGGATCTTTAGCATCTGCACAAGGCTCTCGTTCTGTCGCCAGGTGCGCGCAGCGGCGGCGTGCGCAGGCACCGGCATTCGGCTCGGCAGTAGGTGCGGATGCAGGTGGCTTTGGTTGCGCCGATCGGCATGCTGTCGTTGGTGTGTATTGGGCACGCGTGCCGATGCGGATGCGGCAACCTTTCTGTTGCCGTTCGGCACACACCGGCTGATCGATGCAATGGGTGGAAGGGCATGCCGCAGTCGGCTGCGTTGGCGCAATTGATGCCGGTGGGCGATTACGCAGGCACTGGCGCGCCGGATGCGGCGGCAGTGGCAGCAGATCCGTTCGGCGAACATCGGCCGCGTCGGCAGTGCGTGCGCCGGCAGATCCTCGGCGCACTGTTCCACTTCGAAAGCGACAGCGAAGCGCTGCTGGCATTGGTGGACCTGGCCTACGCGGGCCTGCCCGCGCATCGCCTGCCGGGTGCGCCGGAATTCCATATCACGCTGGATCTGGTGGCGCGTGGTCACGCGTCTTCGAGCGCACAGCCGCCACCGGTGCGCACCCATGCCAGCGGCGGCTTGCTGTGTGGCGTCATGGATGCCTGCAATTACCTGATGTTGTCGGTGCCCGCGCGCCGCGCCATGCTGGTGGTTTCCGACGACATGCTCGCCCACGCCTATCACGTGCGTTATGAGCTGATCGAATTTTCGGTGTTCCTGCTGGCGGCGCGCGGCATGGGCCTGGTGCCGTTGCATGGCGCCTGCGTGGGCCGGCAGGGACGCTGTGTGCTGTTGCTCGGCGCCAGTGGCGCCGGCAAATCGACCCTGGCGCTGCACAGCCTGCTGCATGGCCTGGATTTCATCGCCGAAGACGGTGTGTTCGTGGCGCCGGAGAGTCTGCTCACCACCGGCGTTGCCAACTTTCTGCATCTGCGCGCCGACGCGCTGAGCCTGGTCGATGCGGACACCCGCGCGTGGATCAGCGCCTCGCCAACCATCCGTCGCCGCAGCGGTGTGGAAAAGTTCGAGATCGACATCCGCCACGGCCGTGCGCAACTGGCACACGCGCCCTTGCAGCTGTGTGCGGTGGTGATGCTGTCGGCAATGCCGGCGAGCGATCCCGCACAGCTGTTGCTGGCAATGCCCGCCGAACGCATCGCCGCTTGCCTGGCAAATGATCAGCCGTATGCGGCCGGGCAACCGGGCTGGCAGCGCTTTGTCCAACAGGTACAGCGCATCGGCATGTTCACCCTGCGCCGCGGAGCGCATCCGCAGGCCGCGCTGGATGCGCTGCTGCAGGTGTTGCGGTGAGCGCGCCGGCAACGCGGCAGCCGCGCGTCCTCTTTCAAGCCGACGCCATGCCGTATCCCACAGTGAGGGTCAGGCGTGACTGAGATACGCGCGGCTGCAGATCGCAAGCCCATGCGCGCGCTGTGGCGCGATTTCGTCGACACGCTGGTGCCGGCGGATGTGTCGACCATCGTGCTGTACGTGGGCTTGTCGCTGCTGGCCGCACTGGCCGGCAGCCTGGTCGCGGTCAGCCTGGTGCCACTGGTGCAGCCTGGTCATGCCGTCCGCCTGGCCGGCTACGCGCTGGCGTTACCAGATGGTCTGGCGATGCAGGTGACGCTGTTTGCCGGTGTCAGTCTGGTGTTTGCCGCACTGCGCTGGCATGGCGCACGGCTGGCCGCACGGCTGACCAGCCGCTATGCGATCGGGCTGCGGCAGCGCGTGCATGCGGCGTTGATCGATGCGCCGCTGCCGGCGCTGTCCGGTGCCAGCTCGGCGGAAATCGCCAATGTGCTGACCTACAACATCGAGATCGCCACCCAGGGCTTCAGTGCCGCCTTGCAGCTGCTGGTGGCCGGCATGACAGCTTTGGTGAGCATCTGCATCGCGGTCATGATCGCCCCCGCGTTGCTGATGGCGACGCCGCTGCTGCTGGCACTGGCGTGGCTGGGCTTGCGCATCTCCAGCAGCGGCACCCAGGCGCGCATCAGCCGCGATTACGTGGCCGACATGACGCAGCTGTTCTGGCTGAGCGAAGATTTCCCGCGTCGCCTGCGGCATGTGCGTTCGTTCCAGCGCGAAGCACTGGAAACCCGCCATTACGAGCGCATTTCCGCACGGCTGGGGCAGGGCTATGCGCAGCAGCAGGCGCTGGTGGCGGGCAGCCGGCTGATGCTCGAAGCCACCGCAGTGGCTGTGATCGCCGGAATCCTGGTGCTGGCCAACCTGTGGCAGGGCGCGGATCGCGCTGCGTTGATCACCGTCAGCCTGCTGCTCGGGCGCCTGCTGCCGTATCTGGTCAGCACCCGGCAGAGCGTGCAGCAACTGCGCTCGGCGTGGCCGGCGTTGCAGCTGTGGCGGCGCCATGTCGCGCTGGGCACAACGCGTCCGCCGGCGTCGGCCGCACCGGCACAACCGTTGCCGGCCGCCCTGCATCTCGAACACATCGGCCTGGCACCGCCGTTGCCCAGGCTCGCTCTCGATCCGCTGCTGTTGCTGCCCGGCGAGCTGACCTTGGTCGTCGGTCCCTCCGGCATCGGCAAGAGCAGTCTGATGGACGTGCTCTCGGGTCAGACCCCGACTGCACAGTTCACCGCGCACATGGCCGGGCGCCGGCTGGATTTTGCCGCGTATCGCGCCCTGGTGCGGCATGGCGCCTACCTCGGCCAGGGGGCGCGGCCGTGGCAGCGCACGGTCCGCGCCTGTCTGGACTGGGCATTGCCCGGCACCAGCGATGCACGCATGTGGCAGGTATTGACCGACGTCGGCCTGGGCGCGCGTCTGCAGCGCGCCGGGCAAGGCCTGGACACCCCGATCAACGGCCCGGATGGGCGCCTGTCCGGTGGCGAAGCGCAGCGCCTGCTGCTGGCGCAGGTGCTGTTGCGCAAGCCGACCCTGGCGGTACTGGACGAGGCCACTAGCGCACTGGATGCCGAGGCCGAACAGCAGGTGTTGTGCATGCTGCGGCAACGCCTGCCGCAGACCGTGCTGGTGGTGGTCTCGCATCGCACCAGCCTGGCCGCAGTGGCCGATCGCACGGTTGCCTTGGGCACCGCAGTGGCTGCGCAGACCGCTGCCCACGCCGATGCGGTTGCTAGCTCAGACGCGTGATGGCAGATGGCGTGGCCGCGTCGGCGCCGCGATCAGCCGGCAATCTCTTCCAGCGCCCGATTGCGCGTGCGCGGGCCCAATAGCGCAATCACGCTGGCCACGATCGACATGCTGATCACGATAAAGGCCAGCACGCCCTGGCTGCCGACCTGGGCGAGCAGCCAACCGATCAGCACGCTGCTCACCGCCGTGGAAAGACGGCTGAAGGAATAGCAAAAGCCTACTGCGCGCGCGCGCAAGCCGGTGGGGAACAGCTCGGCCTGATAGCCGTGATAGGCAAAGCTCATCCAGGCATTGCAGAACGCAATCATCGCCCCGCACAGCACCATGCCGAGCGCCTGATGCTGCAGCGAAAACAGCACGCCGAACAGCACCGCGCCCAGGGCCGATGCGGTGATCTGCCATTTGTTGTCCCAGCGCTGCGCAAAGCGCAGCAACAGCAGCGGCGCCAGCGGGTAGGCCAGCGAAATCGCAAAGGAATAGGCCAGGCTCTTGGTCACGCCGGTGCCTTGCGCCGAGATCAGTGCCGGCAACCAGTTGCCGAAGCCGAAGAAGCCGATCGCCTGAAAGATATGGAATACCACCAGCATGCCGATGCGCCCGCGATACGGCGCACGCCACAGCGCCGCGGTCTGCATGTCGCCGGCCGGCGAGGGGGCAAGCGGCTGCGGTGCGGCCAGGGGCGCGCCCAGATCGCGCACGCAGCGCGTTTCGAGCTGGGTCAAGACCGCATCGGCTTCGGCATGGCGTCCCTGCGCCGCCAGCCAGCGGGCCGATTCCGGCAACCGGCTACGCAACCACCAGATCGCCAGCGCAAACACCCCGCTCAGCAGCACCACCCAGCGCCAGCCGCTCACCCCCAGCGGTGCATGCGGCACCAGCAGCCAGGCAGTCAGCGCTACCGCAGGCACCGCCAGAAACTGCACGAAGAACGCAAACGCGAACGCGGCACTGCGCATATGCCGCGGCACCAGCTCGGACAGATAGGTGTCGATGGTGACCAGCTCGATGCCCAGGCCGATCCCCACCACCAAGCGCAGCACGATGACCCCGGTGGCGGTGTGCTGCAGGCCCATCGCCACGGTCGCGGCGGTGTACCAGATCAGGGCGAAGGTGAACACCGGACGGCGCCCGAGGCGGTCGGCGAACGGACTCAACAGGGCGGCGCCGACGAACAGGCCCAGAAATGTCGCCGCCGCGAACGCGGCCTGGTCGGACATGCCGAACGCGCCATCGGCAGCGCTGGCAAAGATGCCGTCGCGGATCAGCCCGGGGCTGATGTAGGCGGTCTGGAACAGGTCGTACAACTCGAAAAATCCACCCAGCGCGAGCAGGCCGATCAGCCGCCACAGCGTGGCGCTGGCCGGCAGCCGGTCGATCCGCGCGGCGATGTGCAGGGTGGCGGAAGCGGGGTCAAGCGGAGCGGTCGAAGCCATCGTCATGCAGGCGCTGCCAGTGCGGTGTCCATCATAGCCAGCAGCCCTGTCACGCGGCGCCCGTGCTTCGCGGTCAGGCAACTGCATTCGCAGGCGATCCGGCGAGCGCCAGACATCAACAGCCATCGCGCATGGCCCGAAGGCCCGCTCTCCGGGGCGCATGCATGGCTTGCACGCCATTGCCGCGCCTGCGTTGCAGCGCCTGTGCAACAAGGCGCGGGCCTGGGCACGGAGCGGGGGAGTGGCCAGCTGCAGATCCTCCCGTTGTTTGACCACTGGAATGCTGTAATCCCCCCAGCGCCACCTGGGCAGGTGGCAAAGCCGCCTGGCCAGCCCCATCTCTTGCACATCATTCATTCCCCGGAGTCATCCGATGACGCCCATTTCCGTGCTCGACCTGGCGCCGGTCTGCGAAGGCAGCGACACCACCCACGCCTTCGCCAACATGCTCGATCTGGCCCAGCACGCCGAGCGCTGGGGCTACCAGCGTTACTGGCTGGCCGAGCACCACAACATGCCGGGCATCGCCAGCGCCGCCACCGCGGTGCTGATCGGCCATGTCGCCGGTGGCACCAAGACCATCCGCGTCGGCGCCGGCGGCATCATGCTGCCCAACCATGCGCCGCTGCAGGTGGCCGAACAGTTCGGCACGCTGGCCTCGCTGTATCCGCAGCGCATCGACCTGGGCCTGGGCCGCGCGCCCGGCACCGACCAGCCGACCGCGCGCGCCCTGCGCCGCTATTTCGACAGCGCCGACCATTTCCCGCAGGACGTGGCCGAGCTGCTGCGCTACTTCGCGCCGGTGGTGCCGGGGCAACTGGTGCAGGCAGTGCCGGGGGGCGGTCTCGACGTGCCGGTGTGGCTGCTGGGTTCCAGCCTATTCAGTGCGCGGCTGGCTGCGGCGATGGGCTTGTCGTTTGCGTTCGCCTCGCATTTCGCGCCTGACGCGATGGACGAGGCGGTCGCGATCTACCGCCGCGAGTTCCGTCCGTCCGCGCAGTTGGCCAAGCCGCACGTGATGCTGGCCTTGAATGTGGTGGCTGCGGAGACCGAAGCGCAGGCACGCCGCCTGTTCACCACCCAGCAGCAGAGCTTCGTCAACCTGCGTCGCGGCAAGCCGGGCAAGATTCCCGCGCCGATCGACGATATCGACAGCTTCTGGCAGCCGCACGAGCGTGCCGGCGTGGAGCGTGCGTTGGCATGCACGGTGCTGGGCGATGCCGAGCAGATCGCGCGGGGCGTGGCCGAGTTCATCGAGCGCCACACCCCGGACGAACTGCTGTTCACCGCCAACATCTACGACCATGCCGCGCGTTTGCGTTCGTTCGAAATCGCCGCCATGGCCTGCCGCGAGCTGGACGTGACTCCTGCGTGATTCACGTCGCTTTGCGCGGCGATCCGCTCAGATGCATGCACCTCCATTGGGAACACCAGCATGCAATTTCAGGAACGCAGCGAGAGCATCAAGCAGTTGGCGGAATTGATCCGCGGCGTGGACATCGCGATGTTCACGACCGTGTCGGCCGATGGCAAGTTGGTGAGCCGGCCGTTGGGGACGCAGGAAGTCGAATTCGATGGCGACCTGTGGTTCGCCACCGCCGCCGACAGCCCGAAGGTGGCTGAAATCGCCGCCGATCCGCGCGTCAACGTGGCCTATGCCTCGACCTCGAAGAACAGCTACGTCTCGGTCGCCGGTACCGCACGCGTGGTCGATGACCGCGCCAAAATCGAGCAGCTGTGGTCACCGGCGATGAAGGTGTTCTTCCCCGGCGGCAAGGACGACCCGAACCTGCGCCTGATCCATGTGCGCGCCGAGTCGGCCGAATACTGGGATGGCCCGAGCGGATTGCTCGGCAAGGCGCTGTACTTCGTGATGACGGCCGTGACCGACGATACCGGCAGCCTGTCGGACAACCGCGTGGTCGATCTGAAGTAACTGCGCTCCAGGTGCGCCGGCTGAAGTAACTGCGCTCCAGGTGCGCCGGCCGTCGCGCGCTCAGCGCCAGGCGGCCGGCCACCAACTGCGGATCAGGTCCAGCAACTGGTCCGAGGTGACGCCGAACACCGCCACCGAGATCAGCGCAGCGGCCCAGCCCACCAGCAGCAATGCGCCGTCGCGCTCGAGCAGGGCCAGTGCAAACAGCAGCAGGATCAGCCCGAAGATGTAGTTGGTGAACGGAATCGGCAGCGTCAGCAGGATGCCGACCAGCACCAGCAGCACGCCGGTGACCATCTGCGCAGGCATCCGGTCCAGCATGCCGTGCAGGCGCGGCTTGAGCAGCCGGTCCAGGCGCTGCAACGTCGGCGCAAGCCGTGCGACGAAACGCTGGCTGGTACTGCGGCGCGGCCCGCGATCGCCGATGAAACGCGGCACCCACGGCTTGCGCAGGCAGCACATCATCTGCAGCCCGATCAATACCGTCAGCGGGCCACTGATGCCGCCGGCCAGGCCGGGAATCGGAATGAACGACGGCAGGATCGCCAGGAACAGGAACACCCCGAATGCGCTCTGCTGCAGATCGGCCAGGATCTCGCGCACCCGCAGCACATGCTCCGGATCGCCCTCGCTGAAGGCCGCCAGCAGGCTACGGATGCCTTCGTTGCGATAGCGCATCTGCGCGCCGTCCGCTCCATCCGATGGCGGTACGCGGTTATCCGACGATGTCATCGCTGCCCTCGTCGCTGACGCGGCTCAGCAGCAGCTTGTCGACGCGTGCGCCATCCAGATCGACGATCTCGATGCGCCAGCCGGCCCAATCGAAGAATTCGCCCGCCTGTGGAATGCGCCCGAAGTAGTAAATGCACAGGCCGGCGAGCGTGTGGTAGTCGCCCTCGTCGGCCTCCGGCAGTTCGGCGCCCAGCACTTCGCGCAGTTCCTCCACCGGCAGCGAGCCGTCGATCAGCAGCGAGCCGTCGGCGCGCGTGACCACCAGCGCATCCTCGTCGGTGTTTTCCACCGCCTGCAGGCGGCCGACCACCGCGCCCATCAGGTCGCTGATGGTCACCAGCCCGCGGATTTCACCGTATTCGTCCACCACCAGCGCCATCGACTGCTGTTCTTCGCGGAAGATCTCCAGCAGCTTCATCGCATGCGTAGATTCGGACACGAACAAGGTGTCGCGCAGCGCCTGGAACAGCTGCGCGCCGTGTCCGTCCATGCGCGTGACCAGCGACTTGACCTCCAGCACGCCGGCGATGTCCTGGTCGCTGCCACGGTAGACCGGGTAACGCGAGAATTCGTGCTCGCGCATCACCAACAGATTGCGTTCCGGCTCGGCGTTGGCATCCAGCCAGGCGATGCGGTTGCGCGGCGTCATCAGGCTGTCAGCGGTGCGGTCGCCCAGCCGCATCACGCGGTTCATCATGTCGCGTTCGTGCGCATCGATCACGCCGGCCTCGTGGCTTTCGGCTACCAGCATGCGGATCTCCTCTTCGGTCACCGATGCCGATTCGTCCTTGCCCATGCCGAGCATGCGCAGCACCAGCCGGGTCGAGCGCGCCAGCACCCACACGCCGGGCGCGGCGATCTTTGCCAGCCACGCCATCGGCACCGCGACCACCCCGGCGATGTCCTCGGAGTTGCGCAGCGCCAGCCGCTTGGGCACCAGTTCGCCGAAGATCAGCGTCAGGAAGGTGATCAGGGCCACCGCCAGCGTGCTGCCGATTACCACCGAATACGGGCGCGGCTTGCCGACCAGCTCGAACGAGGCCGACAGCGCCGGGAACAGCCCCTGCAGCCAGCTGCTGATGGCCTCGCCGATCGCCTCGCCACCGAACACGCCGGTCAGGATGCCGATCAGGGTGATGCCGATCTGCACCGTGGACAGGAAGTTTTCCGGGCTTTCGGCCAGCGCCAGGGCACGGGCGGCGCGCTTGCTGGAGCCGGCCATCTGCTTCAGCCGGCTCTTGCGCGAGGTCATCAGGGACATTTCCGACATCGCGAAGAAGCCGTTCAACAGGATCAGCGCGATGACGATCAGAAACTCAACCACGGGCGTCTTCCCCGGTCAGTGAAGGGGAGGGCGGGCGAGCACTGGGTTGGCCGGCGCGCACGGGGGCGGGGCGGCAACGGGGGAATATAGGGTCGTCTTCCATAGGGTGCACCCGAGGGCGCGGGAGCATGTTAGCAAACCACAGGGTGGTTCGAGCCGGGAAATGCCGATGTGAAGGCCGCCTGCGCCGCCGAGATACCCAGACAGGTCATGGAACGGTCATAATTCGCGCTTGGCGTCCGTCTCTCCCTCGACGGCAGGAAGTTTTCCACCCATGTTCTCGTTGCAGACCATCTTCGGCTCCGGCAAGCAGTTCTATGCGCTTCTGAACGAAGCGGCGCAGGCCGCCTACGACAGCACCAAGGCCTTGCACGCCATGATGCGCACGTCCGACCGCCAACCCGCGCTGGACGCCTTCAAGCTGGCCCGCCTGCGCGAACGCGCCGCCTCGGACAAGATCGGCCAGGCGCTGGTGGACAGCTTCATGACCCCGATCGAGCGCGAGGACATCGAAGCGCTGGGCTCGGCCCTGTACAAGATTCCCAAGCAGGTCGAGAAGTTCGCCGACCGCTACTCGCTGGCCACCAAGCATCTGGAGCACATCGACTTCGCCCCGCGCGCGGCGATGCTGGAACAGGCCGCCGCGGTGGTGGTGGAGATGGTGGCCGACCTGCCGCAGATGAACATCGATCGCATGACCGCGCTCAACGACAAGCTGCGCATGCTGGAAAACGAAGCCGACCGGCTGATGCTCGAGCTGTACCGCGACATCTATTCCGGCCGCCTGGACACGCTGCAGATGTTCCTGCTCAAGGAATTCTTCGAGATTCTGGAAAAGGCCATCGACCGTTGCCGCGAGGCAGGGGTGGTGGTGTACCAGATCGTATTGAAGAACAGCTGAGGTCGCCGCGTGCTTACCCTAGTTCTGGTGGTGATCCTGGCGGCGTTGGTGTTCGAGTTCATCAACGGCTTCCACGACACCGCCAACTCCATCGCCACCGTGGTCGCCACCAAGGTGCTGTCGCCGGGCTGGGCGGTGATGCTGGCCGCCGGCATGAACCTGATTGGCGCGCTCACCGGCACCGCAGTGGCATTGACGATCGCCTCCGGCCTGCTCAACACCGAGGTGGTCGAGGTCACCCCGCAGGTGATCCTGTGCGCGCTGCTGGGCGGAATCATCTGGAACCTGATCACCTGGTGGAAGGGCCTGCCGTCGTCGTCCTCGCACGCCTTGATCGGCGGGCTGTGCGGCGCCGGCCTGGCCGCCGCGCACAACAACTGGAACGCCTTGATCTGGTCGGAAAACATCGGCAACTGGGCCAAGAACAAGGGCCTGTTGTGGAAGGTGTTCGTGCCGATGATCACCTCGCCGATCGCCGGCTTCCTGCTCGGTATCGTGGTGATGCTGCTGCTGTGGGCGATCATCGCCGGCATGGCCCGGCTGGGCGGGCCGATCGGGCGGCTGGCGCGTCCGCGCTGGGTCAATGCGTTCTTCGGCAAGGCGCAGATCGCCTCGGCCGCCTACATGGGCTATGCCCACGGCCACAACGACGCGCAGAAGACCATGGGCATCATCGCGATGACCCTGATCGGCGCGCAGTCGGCCGGTGCGCTGGACGATCTGCCGAGCTGGCTGTCGTTCCTGCATCCGGGCACCGGCCTGGCCGCGGGCGCCGGCATTCCGATGTGGATCGTACTGACCTGTGCGGTGGTGATGGCCGCCGGCACCGCCTCGGGCGGCTGGAAGATCATCAAGACGCTCGGCCACAAGATGGTCAAGCTGCATCCCATCCACGGCTTTGCCGCAGAAACCAGCTCGGCCACCGTGCTGACCGTGGCCGCGCACTTCGGCATGCCGGTGTCGACCACGCACAGCATTTCCACCGCGATCATGGGTGTGGGCTTTGCCAAGAACCCGCGCTCGCTGCGGCTGGGCGTGATCGAGCGCATCGTCTGGGCCTGGATCCTGACCATCCCGGCCGCCGGCGGGGTGGCGTATCTGATCCTGCGCTGCTTCGAATGGTTCGGCTGGACCTGAGCAATGTCGTGCTGTGGTCACCTCGGTGGGCGAGCATGCGCGCCACCCGCGGCGTGCCCTGCAGGCCCCCCGTTCGACCCTGATGTGCCAACGCGTCCTGCCTGAGGAAACGCGCCGATGATGCTTGCGCTGGTGTGCGTGCTGTTCTTGCTGTCCTGGCTGATCGGCCGCCGGCGCTGGCTGCGCAGTGCGCGTGCGCTGGCAGCGGCCACATTGGCGTTGCTGCTGCTGGTGGGCTGCGGCCCGTTGGCGAGCTGGATGCTGCACGGGCTGCAGCAGACCGGCGTCAACGATTTCAACGACTGGCGCGCGCGCAACATGATCGTGCTGCTGGGCGCGGGCACGGTGCGGCCGGATGGCCCCGACGCCACCGCCGAGGCCAACATGTTCGCCTACGGCCGCATCGTCGAGTCGGCGCGGCTGTACCGGCAGTGCCGTGCGCATGGCGGCGACTGCAAGATCGAGATCAGTGGCGGCGACGCGCGCGGGCTGGGCCTGTCCGAGGCGGTGGTGTATCGAAAGGTGCTGATCGGGCTGGGCATCGACCAGGCCGACCTGATCATGGAGCCGTCCAGCATGAACACCTGGCAGAACGCGCAGTTCAGCCAGCCATTGCTGCGCCAGTACCGCCCCGAGCGGGTCGTGCTGGTGTCCTCGGCCACGCATCTGCGGCGTGCCGAGCTGTACTTCCGCCACTTCGGCATCGACGCCACGCCAGTGCGCTCGGACTGGTTGACCGCGTCGTGGGCGTGGTTGCCGCAGAGCTACAACTTCACCGTGGCCGATGTCGCCTTGCACGAGTACCTGGGCATTGCGCGCTATCGGGTTTACGAGTGGCTGGGGTGGAATGTGGAGGCTGTTCGGGCTGGGGCGTTGTGAATCGGGAATCGGGAATCGGGAATCGGGAATGGTGATTCGGGATTCGGGATTCGTAGCAGCTGGTGCGCTTCCTGATATGTGCGGCTGATTAGCGTCCGAAGGCGATTGCCACTCTGGATTGATGGGGGTAAGGCGTGTGCGCGGCGGTCGGGAGGGGGATTGCGCTGCTTGGTGGCAGCGTGGCTGGTTGCGCGTTTAGTTGCCGCTGGCGTAATGCATCGCCTGCCGCGTTTGCGGCCGGCGATGGTGGTGCTCAGCGGGTTTCGTACATCGTCCTGACGTCGTTGCGGAATGCGGCCTGGCTGTCGGCGCGGTTGTAGAACATGTGGCCGCCAGGATATTCGCGCACCTGTACGCGCTTGGGGTCGCTGCCCATCGTCGGCATCTGGTCCACCGTCAGCACCGAGCCCATGAACGGGCAGGAGAGATCGTTCCAGCCATGCGCGATCAATACGCGCAGCTTGGGGTCGATCGCCACCGACTGGCGCAGCTGGGTGACCGCGCCCTTGCGCAGTTCGTCGTTCCAGTCCCATAGCTTGTTGACGTCGTAATTGAGCGCCTGATAACGCGCATCGACCTTCCAGCCGACCACGCGGGTGACGAAGTCCACCATCGCGGTGGTGGTCGGCGCGATGATGCTGTCCAGCAGCGGGTCGTTGGCGCGCTGCTCGGGATCGTTGGGGAAGGGGTCGAACGCGGTCACGTTGGAGTCGTAGCGGCTGCCCAGCTCGCCCTTGTCGCGGAACACCTCGCGCAGATAGGCCTGGGTTTCCAGGCGCCCGCCGGAGCGGCGCACATAGGTTGCGTCCAGCCCGGTCATGCGGGTGACCTGCTGCAGCATCGCCTCGGTCGCCTGCGGGTCGGTGCGGCCTTTCATCAGCGCCACCGCGTAGTCGCCGCGGGTGTAATCGATCACCTGGCGCATCGCCGTGTCGCTTAGCTGGCCCTGGCGTTCCAGGTGTGCGGCGGCGATCGAGGGCAGCGTCATCATCCAGGCCAGCGGCGACACATCGCTGTTGTCGTCCAGGGTGGGATTGAGATACGGCGACACCAGCACCACGCCGTTCATCGCCACGCCCAGCCGGGTCTGCAGGTACTGGGTGATGCGCGGGCCGCGGAAGCCGCCATAACTTTCGCCGACCAGGTACTTGCGTGCCTGCAGGCGGCGGTTCTTCAGCAGCCAGTCGTAGACCACACGCGAGAGATATTCCACGTCGGCCTGCGGGTTGTAGAACTGCTTCTTGGCTTCATCGTCGCCGATCAGGGCGCGGCTGAAGCCGGTGCCGACCGGGTCGATGAACACCAGGTCGGTGAAGTCCAGCCAGGTGCCGGGGTTATCGCGCAGCGCCGCCGGTGCGGAGGCGCTGTCGCCTTCGGCGCCGAAACCGACCACCTTGGGTCCGATCGCGCCCATGTTCAGATACACCGACGACGCACCGGGGCCGCCATTCAGCGCGAAGGTCACCGGGCGGTCCTTGCCATCGACGGTGTAGGCGGTGAACACCACCTCGCCGGTGGTCTTGCCCTGCGCATCGCGCACCGGCAGCGTGCCGACGGTTGCGGTGTAACTCAGCGTGCGCCCACCCACGCGGGTGCTTTGCCGCACGCTGGCATCGGCCGGCAGTGGCACGGGTTTGGCGGCCGCGGCATCGGATTTGGTGTCGGTTTTTGCAGCGTTCTTGTCGGGCGCGTCGGCCAGCGCGGTTCCGCTGAGCAGGACGCAGGCCAGCAGGCTGGCACGGAGGAAGCAGGGCATGAGCATCGGAGATTCGGCAGGGAGCGAGGATGCTAGGCCGCCGATGGCGTCGGATGGATGTGCACAAAGGCATGTGTGTCGCGTTGGCCGACGTGGCCTGCCTGGCTAGAAGCAGCATGTGCCACTGCAGGTGGCCGTCTGAGCCGAAGGGTGGGGATCGGCTTCACCCTCACCCCAACTTCCGCTTCGCACCCCCGGCCCGGGCTGGCAGCGCGGGCGCTCGAAGAGACCTGCGCAAGCAGTGCCTTCTCGCCCCGCTGGGGGGGCTTTCGCTGCTTGGTGTTTTCAGAATTTCAGCGAACTCAAACCTCCAGCGACGCCAGATCGCCCTTGGTCTCCAGCCACTGCTTGCGATCGCCGGCGCGCTTTTTCGCCAGCAGCATGTCCATCAGCGAGCGGGTCTGTTCGCCATCGTCGATGGTCAGCTGCACCAGGCGACGCGTATCCGGGTGGATGGTCGATTCGCGCAGCTGTTGCGGATTCATCTCGCCCAGGCCCTTGAAGCGGGTGACGCTGACCTGGCCCTTGAGCTTCTCGCGCGCGATCTTGTCCAGCAGCGTGGTCTTTTCCTCTTCGTCCAGCGCGTAGAACACCTGCTTGCCCACGTCCACGCGGAACAGCGGCGGCATCGCCACGAACACGTGGCCGGCCGCGACCAGCGCGGGGAAATGCTGCAGGAACAGCGCGGTCAGCAAGGTCGCGATATGCAGGCCGTCGGAGTCCGCATCGGCCAGGATCACTACCTTGCCGTAACGCAGCCCGGTGATGTCGTCCTTGCCCGGGTCGCAGCCGATCGCGATCGCCAGGTTGTGCACTTCCTCGGAGGCCAGCACGCTGCCCGATGCCACTTCCCAGGTGTTGAGGATCTTGCCGCGCAGCGGCAGGATCGCCTGGAAGTCCTTGTCGCGGGCCTGCTTGGCCGAGCCGCCGGCCGAGTCGCCCTCGACCAGGAACAGTTCGGTGCGCGACAGATCCTGGCTGATGCAGTCGGCCAGCTTGCCGGGCAGGGCCGGACCCTGGGTGACCTTCTTGCGGACGATCTGCTTTTCGGTCTTCAGGCGCGCACTGGCGCGGTCGATGGCGATCTGCGCGATCTTCTCGCCGATCTCCACGTTCTGATTCAGATACAGGCTGAAGGCATCGTGCGCGGCGCCTTCGATGAAGCCGGCGGCCTGGCGCGAGGACAGCCGCTCCTTGGTCTGCCCGGAGAACTGCGGGTCGGTCATCTTCAGGCTGAGCACGAAGGTGACCCGGTCCCATACGTCTTCCGGCGCCAGCTTGACCCCACGCGGCAGCAGGTTGCGGAAGTCGCAGAACTCGCGCAACGCATCGGTCAGGCCCGAACGCAGGCCGTTGACGTGGGTGCCGTGCTGCGCGGTCGGGATCAGGTTGACATAGCTTTCCTGCACCAGCTCGCCTTCCGGTACCCAGGCCGCGGCCCAGTCGACGATCTCGGTGTCCTTCTTCAGGCTGCCCACGAACAGGTCGGCCGGCAGCATCTCGTGCGCGGCCATCTCGCCCTTGAGATAGTCGCGCAGGCCGTTCTCGAAGTACCAGCTGTCCTGCTCGCCGGTGGCCTCGTCGTGGAGCTTGACGGTCAGGCCGGGGCACAGCACGGCCTTGGCGCGCAGCAGATGGCGCAGCGCACGCACGTTGAACTTGGGCGTGTCGAAATACTTCGGGTCGGCCCAGAAGCGCAGCCGCGTACCGGTATTCTTCTTGCCAACGGTGCCGACCACTTCCAGCTTGGAGGCGGCGTGGCCGTCGCGGAACTCCATGCGGTGCTCGCTGCCTTCGCGCTTGATGAACAGCTCGACCTTGGTCGACAGCGCATTGACCACGCTCACGCCCACGCCATGCAGGCCGCCGGAGAAGGTGTAGTTGCGGTTGCTGAACTTGCCGCCGGCATGCAGCCGGGTCAGGATCAGCTCGACACCGGGAATCTTTTCTTCCGGGTGCATGTCCACCGGCATGCCGCGGCCGTCGTCGGACACCTCGCAGCTGCCGTCCTTGTACAGGGTCACTTCGACCTGCCTGGCGTGACCGGCCAGCGCCTCGTCGACCGAGTTGTCGATCACTTCCTGCGCCAGATGGTTCGGGCGCGCAGTGTCGGTATACATGCCAGGGCGGCGTTTGACCGGGTCCAGGCCCGACAGCACTTCAATATCGGCGGCGTTATAACGGGTGTTCATGCATCTCGTTGGCACGTGAAACGACGCGCAAGTGTGGGGGTTGGGCCGATTTTTTGCACGCGACAGGCGTTCAGTGCAGGGCGGGGTGCGGCTGGATACCCTGGCGTTGGATTCGGAACCAAACGTCCCCACCTGGGGATGTCACCGAACCCGGAGGACACCATGAAGTTCAAGCACATCCTGATGCTCACCCTCGGTGCTGCCGCAGTGGCCGCGCTTCCTGCCATGGCCCAGGCCGCTCCCCAGCAGACCGGGCAGGGCGCCGGTGCCAGCGCGCAGAAGGCCGACGACGCCAAGGCCAAGACCGAAGCCGAGCGCAAGGCCGAGCGCCGCGCCGCCGCCGCGGCACACAAGCCCAAGGCCGACGCCGCCACGCGCGAGGAAGAGGAAGAAGAAAAGCCGGCGCGCTGATTCCATCGCGCGACGGCACAACGCCACACGGACGCCCCGGCCTTGGTCGGGGCGTCTGCATTTGGGCGCCAGGCGCAGCGCGTTTTTCGCCGCTGTGACGACATGATCGTCACGCAACCCTTGGGCATTCGCCCGTCACCCGCTAAACTATGGCTTTCCGGGAGGCTTCAAGCCCCATGACCCCCCTGATTTTTGTTACCGGCGGCGTAGTGTCCTCGCTAGGCAAGGGCATTGCCGCCGCTTCGCTTGCCTCCATTCTGGAAGCGCGTGGCCTGAAGGTCACGATGATGAAGCTGGACCCGTACATCAATGTGGACCCGGGCACGATGAGCCCGTTCCAGCATGGCGAGGTCTACGTCACCGACGACGGCGCCGAGACCGATCTGGATCTGGGTCACTACGAGCGCTACGTGCGCACGCGGCTGTCGCGCAAGAACTCGGTCACCACCGGCCGGATCTACGAGAACGTGATCCGCAAGGAGCGTCGCGGCGATTACCTGGGCGCCACCGTGCAGGTGATCCCGCACATCACCGACGAGATCCGCCGTTGCATCGACGAGGCCACCGCCGGGTTCGACGTGGCGCTGATCGAGATCGGCGGCACCGTCGGCGATATCGAGTCGCTGCCGTTCCTGGAAGCGATCCGCCAGGTGCGCACCGAGCGTGGCGCCGAAAAGGCCATGTTCATGCACCTCACCCTGGTGCCGTACATCGCCGCCGCCGGTGAGTTGAAGACCAAGCCGACCCAGCATTCGGTCAAGGAACTGCGCTCGATCGGCATCCAGCCGGACGTGCTGCTGTGCCGTTCCGAGCAGGCGGTACCGGATTCGGAGCGCCGCAAGATCGCGCTGTTCACCAACGTCTCCGAGCGCGCGGTGATCAGCTGCCCCGATATCGACGTGCTGTACGGCATGCCGCTGGAGCTGCGTCGCCAGGGCCTGGACGAACTGGTCATCGATCAGTTCAAGCTGCGCGACAAGGTGGCTGCGCCCGACCTGTCCGAATGGGCTGCGGTGGTGGATGCGGTCAAGCACCCGCTGGACGAGGTCACCATTGCGGTGGTCGGCAAGTACGTCGACCACCAGGACGCCTACAAGTCGGTGGCCGAAGCGCTGCGTCACGGCGGTCTGCGCCAGCGCACCAAGGTCAACCTGAAGTGGCTGGAAGCGCAGGATCTGGAAGGCAGCGACATGGCTGCGCTGCAGGATATCGACGGCATCCTGGTGCCGGGCGGCTTCGGCGACCGTGGTTTTGAAGGCAAGGTGCTCACCTCCAAATATGCACGCGAGCACAAGGTGCCGTACTTCGGCATCTGCTACGGCATGCAGGCGGCGGTGGTGGACTATGCCCGCCACGTGGCCGATCTGGATGCAGCCAACAGCACCGAGAACGACCGCCAGTCGCCACACCCGGTGATCGGCCTGATCACCGAATGGCGCACCGCAACCGGCGAAGTGGAAAAGCGCGACGAGAAGTCCGACCTGGGCGGCACCATGCGGCTGGGTCTGCAGGAGCAGCGGCTCAAGCCGGGCACGCTGGCGCGCGAGGTGTACGGCAAGGACGTGGTCGCCGAGCGTCACCGCCACCGCTACGAGTTCAACAACCGCTACCGCACCCAACTGGAAGACGCCGGCCTGGTGATCTCCGGCAAGTCGATGGACGACACGCTGGTGGAGATGGTGGAGCTGCCGCGCGATGCGCACCCGTGGTTCCTGGCCTGCCAGGCACATCCGGAATTCCTGTCCACCCCGCGCGACGGGCATCCGCTGTTCATCGGCTTCGTGCGCGCCGCGCGCGAGAAGAAGGCGGGCGGAAAACTGCTGAAGGAAGCGCGTGCCTGAGCCGCTCCTTCTCCCGTCGGGAGAAGCCGGCGCGCAGCGCCGGATGAGGTGCGCTGCAACGCACCGGAAGATGGCAGCCATGACGAACGCGTCGCCACGCGTCAGCCAGGACAAACCATCGCACGTCAGCAGCGCTTCGCAACCGTACCCGCACACCAACCCCTCTCCCGACGGGAGAGGGGCTTTAATCAATAGGTGACCTGATGAAACTGTGTGACTTTGACGTTGGCCTGGATCAGCCGTTGTTCCTGATCGCCGGCCCCTGCGTGATCGAGTCGATGCAGCTGCAGCTGGACGTGGCCGGCAAGCTGAAGGAAATCACCGGCAAGCTGGGGATCAACTTCATCTTCAAGTCGAGCTTCGACAAGGCCAACCGCACCTCCGGCACCAGCTTCCGCGGCCCGGGCCTGGAAGAGGGCCTGAAGGTGCTGGAGGCGGTGAAACAGCAGATCGGCGTGCCGGTGCTGACCGACGTGCACGAATACACCCCGATGAACGAGGTCGCCGCCGTCGTCGACGTGCTGCAGACCCCGGCCTTCCTGGTGCGCCAGACCGATTTCATCAAGAACGTCTGCGCCGCCGGCAAGCCGGTCAACATCAAGAAGGGCCAGTTCCTGGCGCCGTGGGACATGAAGCCGGTGGTCGACAAGGCCAAGTCGACCGGCAACGAGCAGATCATGGTCTGCGAGCGTGGCGCCTCGTTCGGCTACAACAATCTGGTCAGCGACATGCGCTCGCTGAGCGTGATGCGCGACACCGGCTGCCCGGTGGTGTTCGATGCCACCCATTCGGTGCAGTTGCCGGGCGGGCAGGGCAGCAGTTCCGGCGGCCAGCGCGAGTTCGTGCCGGTGCTCGCGCGCGCGGCGGTGGCGGTGGGCATTTCCGGCCTGTTTGCCGAAACCCATCCGGATCCGTCCAAGGCCTTGTCGGATGGCCCCAACGCCTGGCCGCTGGACCGCATGGAAGAGCTGCTCGAGACCCTGATGGAACTGGATGCCGTCACCAAGAAGCACGGGTTCGCGCGCTTCGCATGAGTTCCGATCCCTGGGCGCTGGCCGCGTCGCAGCGCCAGCCTCGGCAGTGGCGCCACTGGCCCTGGGGCTGGATCGCGCTGGTCGCATCGATCGCCGCGTGGGCGTGTATGGCCGCAATGGTGTTTCTGGTCGCTGCCAGCATCGGCATGCCGGGTGACGGCGACCATGCCATGCAGGCCACGCGGGTGCCAATGCTGGTTACGCTGCTGCTGGCCGCGGTGGCGATCACAAGTTGCCTGATCGCCGGCCCGCTGGCGTTGCGGCTGGCTCGCCAATCCGGCGCAGCGATCTTTGCGTTGGTGTTGCTGTCGGTCTTGCTGCTGCTGTCTGGGCTACCGCTGCTGGGCTTGATGGCCTAGCGGCATGTGTGCCGGCCTGTTGCGTGCGGCAGCTTCACGCGATTTGGCAATGTGCCGGTGTGCGGCGATAATCCCGCAGCTTGTTTCCGGTGTACTTCCCCCTTACTGGTAACCGATCGACCTATGACCACTATCGCCAAGATCCTCGCCCGCGAAATCCTCGACTCCCGCGGCAACCCCACGCTGGAGGCCGAAGTCACGCTGGACGACGGCTCGTTCGGCCGCGCTGCCGTGCCCTCGGGCGCCTCGACCGGCACCAAGGAAGCGGTGGAACTGCGCGATGGCGACAAGACCCGCTACCTGGGCAAGGGCGTGCTGCATGCGGTGCAGAACGTCAACGGCACCATCGCCGAGACGCTCAAGGGCTTTGACGCGGCCGACCAGCAGGGTCTGGACCGCCGCCTGATCGACCTGGACGGCACCGAGAACAAGGGCCGCCTGGGCGCGAATGCGCTGCTGGGTGTGTCGCTGGCCGCCGCGCATGCCGTGGCCGCCTCGCGCAAGCAGCCGCTGTGGCAGTACCTGTCCACCATCACCGAGTCCGACGTGGCGCTGCCGGTGCCGATGATGAACATCATCAACGGCGGCGCGCATGCCGACAACAACGTCGACTTCCAGGAGTTCATGGTGCTGCCGGTCGGCTGCAGCTCGTTCTCCGAAGCGCTGCGTGCCGGCACCGAAATCTTCCACGCGCTCAAGTCGGTACTCAAGGGCCACGGTCTGAGCACGGCAGTGGGCGACGAAGGCGGCTTTGCGCCGGACTTCCGCAGCAACGTCGAAGCGCTGGACACCATCCTCGAGGCGATCGGCAAGGCCGGCTATACCGCCGGCGAAGACGTGCTGCTGGGCCTGGACGTGGCCTCCAGCGAGTTCTACGACAACGGCAAGTACAACCTAGTTGGCGAAAACAAGCGCCTGACCAGCGAGCAGTTCGTCGACTTCCTGGCCGACTGGGTCGCGCAGTACCCGATCATCAGCATCGAAGACGGCCTGGCCGAGGACGACTGGGCCGGCTGGAAGCTGCTCACCGACCGCGTCGGCAAGAAGGTGCAGCTGGTCGGCGACGATCTGTTCGTCACCAACCCGAAGATCTTCAAGCAGGGCATCGACTCGGGCACCGCCAACGCGATCCTGATCAAGGTCAACCAGATCGGCACGCTGACCGAGACGCTGGAAGCCATTGCGATGGCGCATGCGGCCAACTATGCCTCGATCGTCTCGCACCGCTCGGGCGAAACCGAAGACACCACCATCGCCGACATCGCCGTGGCCACCACCGCCACGCAGATCAAGACCGGCTCGCTGTGCCGCAGCGACCGCGTCGCCAAGTACAACCAGTTGCTGCGCATCGAGCAGGCGCTGGGCTCCGGCGCGCGTTACGCCGGCCGCGACGCGTTCGTTTCGCTCAAGCGCTAAGCCGTGCGCAACTGGCGCTGGCTACTGCTGGTGCTGGCGGTGCTGCTGGCTTGGCTGCAGTACCGCTTCTGGTTCGGGCCTGGGAATTCCGGCGAAGTGATGATGCTGGAAGCCCAGGTCGCGCATCAGACACAGGACAACGAAGGTCTGCGCCAACGCAACCAGGCGTTGGCAGCAGAGGTGAAGGATTTGAAGGACGGCGAGGCGGCAATCGAAGAGCGCGCGCGCAGCGAACTGGGCATGATCAAACCGGGCGAGACGTTCTATCGCGTGGTCGAGGATGCACCGCCGCTGCCGCCCGCAGTGGCCGCGCCGTCCGCTGCGCCCGTCGAGCCTGACGCTCCGGCGGAACAGCCATGACCGGTTCGATCTGGGCGATTGTGCCGGCCGCCGGGCGCGGCACGCGTTTTGGTGGGCAGACCCCCAAGCAATATCTGTGCGCTGCCGGGCAACCGCTGATGGCCTACACGCTGGCGGCGCTTGCCGCGCATCCGGTGGTGGCCGGCATCGTGGTGGCCATCGCGCCCGACGATGCGGATTGGCCGGGCTGGACCTCGGTGCAGGGCAAGCCGGTGCTCACCTGCGTCGGCGGCGGGACACGTGCGGCATCGGTACTGGCCGGATTGCTTGCCCTGCCGGAGAGCGTGCGGGCCGATGACTTTGTGCTGGTGCACGATGCCGCGCGGCCCAATCTGGCGCTGGCCGATCTGGAACGTCTGCTGGAGATCGGCCGCGGCGATCCGGTCGGCGCGATCCTGGCTGCGCCGGTGCGCGACACGCTCAAGCGGGCCGGCGACGATGGGGGCATCGATGCCACCGAGCCACGCGAGCGGCTGTGGCGCGCGCTGACCCCGCAGCTGTTCCGTCGCCATCAACTGATCCGCGGCCTCACCGAGGCGTCGGCGGCCGGGGTGGACGTGACCGACGAGGCGATGGCGATGGAGCGGCTGGGATTGCGCCCGTTGCTGGTGGAAGGTGCTGAAGACAACTTCAAGGTGACCACGCCAACGGATCTGGCGCGCTTCGAATTCGAACTGGCGCGCCGAGGTGTTGCAGTGGATGCCCAGTCGCCTGCAACCGACCCGCGCGCCGGCGCGGTCGTTGGCCACAACGATGCGCTGTCCGCTGGCGCGCACCACGACGCCGACGCTCCCTAATCACCACGGATTACCATGTCTTTCAATTTTCGAATCGGTCAGGGCTACGACGTGCACGCGTTCGGTGCGGGCGACCACGTGATGCTGGGCGGCGTGCGCGTCGCGCACAGCCATGGCGTGCTCGCGCACAGCGATGGCGACGTGGTGCTGCACGCGCTATGCGATGCGATGCTGGGCGCGCTGGCGCTGGGCGATATCGGTCAGCACTTTCCGCCGTCCGACGCGCGCTGGAAGGATGCCGACAGCGCGCAGTTCCTGCAGCATTGTGATCACTTGCTGCGCGAGCGTGGCTGGCGCGTTGGCAATGCCGATGTCACCGTGATCTGCGAGCGCCCCAAGATCGGCCCGCATGCGCTGGCGATGCGCGAACGCATCGCCAGCCTGCTGGCGATCGAACTCGATGCGGTCAGCGTCAAGGCCACCACCAGCGAAAAACTCGGCTTCACCGGCCGCAGCGAGGGCATCGCTGCGCAAGCGGCAGTCTTGCTCGGCAGGATCGCCGGCTGACCGCGGCTCACAGACGCCTGCGCACCGTCGGTGGCATGGACGGTGCCGGGCATGGCGATCATCCCGCATACCCTGCAGTGCTGAGCCTGCCGTCCACGCATCCGGCCACTGCCGGCTAGCTGTTCCAGCCGCTCCAGATCGCGGTTACCTGCGCCGGGCTCGTCTTGGCGTCGCACCGCGACATCACCGCGCCGAGGCATTCGGCACATAGCGCACGACCTGTCGGCGCGAAGGTAAATCACAGCATGAGCGACACCTCTGTTCTGCCGCGCGCGCATGGCGCTGCGGTCCTCGGCGCGGCAATGCGCAGCACGCCCGAAGATTTTCAGGTCGATGAGCTGCCTGCCTTCGAGCCAACCGGCGAGGGCGAGCACCTGTTGCTCACCATCCGCAAGCGTGGGCAGAACACCGCCTATATCGCGAAGAAACTCGCGCAGTGGGCCGGAATCGCCGAGATGGGCGTCAGCTACGCCGGGCTGAAGGACCGCCATGCGGTGACCACGCAGCGCTTCAGCGTGCATCTGCCCAAGCGCATCGCGCCGGAGCTCGCCGCGCTCGACGATGATGAGATGCAGGTCATCGCCAGTACTTGGCATAACCGCAAGCTGCAACGCGGCGCACTGCTGGGCAATCGTTTCGTGTTGACGTTGCGCCAGGTGCACGGCGAGCGTGCGGCGATCGAACAGCGCCTGCAGGCGATCGCCGCGCGCGGTATCCCGAACTGGTTTGGCGAACAGCGTTTCGGCCGCGATGGCGGCAACGTGGCCTCCGCGCTGGCGATGTTCGGTTATGTGTCCAATGCCGACGGCACCTTGTCGGCGGCGCCGGCATCCCGGCGGCGGCTGCGCAACGATCAACGCTCGATGCTGCTGTCGGCGGCGCGCTCGGCGTTGTTCAATCGGGTGCTCACCGCGCGCGTGGAGCAGGGCAGCTGGGACACCGCGCTGGATGGCGAGGCGTGGATGCTGGATGGCTCGCGCAGCGTGTTCGGCCCCGAGCCGTTCACCGATGTACTGGCAGAGCGCCTGGCGCGTTTCGATATCCATCCCAGCGGGCCGTTGTGGGGCGCCGGCGAGCTGCGTTCGACCGCGCAGGCCGCGGCGGTGGAGCAGGGCGCGTTGTCCGATCCGCAATCGGAGGTGCTGCGACAAGGTCTGGAGGCCGCGGGCTTGAAGCAGGAGCGCCGCGCACTGCGCTTGCGTCCGCAACAGCTGGAGTATCGCTGGCTGGATGCGGATAGCCTGCAGATCGCATTCGCACTGCCGCCGGGCTGCTACGCCACCGCGGTGCTGTGGGAGCTGGGCGAGGTCAGCGACGCCGGCCGTCTCAACGCTGGCCTGGGTTCCGACGCCTAGGCCTGCCCGGTTGTCGTTGGCTGCCCGGCAAACACGTCACCGCCGTAGGAGCGGACCTGGCCGCGACAGGCCTGCCCATCAACGCGTCCTTTGCGCAAGCGCATGCCTGCACCAGCGACCCGTCGCCCAATCGGCGCTAACGCCGTGCCAGCAACACCAGCAATGCTCCGGTGCCACCTTGCGTGGCCGGCGCGGAATGAAACGCCAGCACGTCGTTGCGCTGACGCAGCAGGCGATCCATCAGGTTTTTCAACACCGGCGCGCCGTTGTCCGACTGCAGCCCCTTGCCGTGGATGATGCGCACGCAGCCATGGTCGTGCGCATGCGCTTCCAGCAGGAACTGCCGCAGCAGGGATTCGGCCTGCGCGGCGGTAGCGCCATGCAGGTCCAGTTCGTCCTGGATCGAGAATTGACCGCGCTTGAGCCGCTGAAACAATCGGGTGGGAAGATTCTCGCGCCGGTAGCTGGCGGTATCGCCCGCCTCCAGCGGCGCACTGTCGCGCAGCAGACGCGCGAATTCGGTGTGCGCGTCCGCATCGTCGCGCTCGGCCATGCGTGCGCGCGGCTTGGGGCGCGGCTTGGCATTGGCCGGTGGGGCGACTTCACGAATCGGCTTGACCGCGCCGATCGCTGCGCGGAACAGCGCGCCGTCGTCTTCGTCTTCAGGATGCGACATGCTCACAGCCTAACCTGCCCAACCTCAGGCGCAAGCGAAGATCAAGCGCGAAGGGCGCGGACGCATCCGGTATCATGACCCGGTTTTCCGAGGAGTCCCATGCGCGTACTGGTTAGCAACGACGACGGTGTCGACGCCCCCGGCATCCAGATTTTGGCCGAGGCGCTGCGCCATGCCGGTCATGAAGTGATGGTGGTCGCGCCCGACCGCGACCGTTCCGGCGCCAGCAACTCGCTGACGCTGGATGTGCCGATCCGCACCCGCCGCATCGACGCGCAGACCTGCGCGGTTGCCGGCACGCCGACCGACTGCGTGCATCTGGCGCTGACCGGCATGCTCGATTACGACCCGGACATTGTGGTCTCCGGCATCAACAACTCGGCCAATCTCGGCGACGACGTGATCTATTCGGGCACCGTGTCCGCCGCGATGGAAGGCCGCTTCCTCGGCCTGCCGGCGGTGGCGGTCTCGCTGGTGACGCACAATCACGAAGCGCATCACTACGAAACCGCCGCGCGCGCCGCGGTGGAGATCGTGGCACGGCTGAAGTCCGACCCGTTGCCCGCCGATACCATCCTCAACGTCAACGTGCCGGACCTGGCCTGGTCGGAGGTGCTCGGTTTCGAGGTCACCCGGCTGGGCAACCGCCATCGGTCCGAGCCCTGCGTGCCGCAGCGCGACCCGCGCGGCCGCACCGTGTACTGGATCGGCCCGGCCGGGCCGGAGCAGGACGCCGGCGCCGGCACCGACTTCCATGCCGTGCGCACCGGGCATATCTCGATCACCCCGATCCATGTCGACCTGACCCGCTATCAGGCGCTGGAGACGGTGGCCGGCTGGGTGGGCGGCCTGACCGCCGCGCTGGATACGCCGGCATGACGCCGAGGCTGCGGCTGCAACCGGAATCGGTCGGGATCGGCATGACCTCGCAACGCGTGCGCGACCGGCTGGTCGAGCGCCTGCGCGAGGCTGGCATCCAGGACGAGGCCACGCTCAACGCGGTGCGCACCGTGCCGCGCCATCTGTTCATCGACGAAGCGCTGGCCTCGCGTGCCTATGAAGACACTGCCTTGCCGATCGGCCACGGCCAGACCATCTCGCAGCCCTGGGTGGTCGCGCGCATGACCGAGGCGGTGCTGCAGGTTGGCCCGACCAAAGTGCTCGAAGTGGGCACCGGCTCCGGCTACCAGGGCGCGATCCTCGCCGCGCTGGGGCTGGAGGTGTACACCGTCGAGCGCATCGGCGACCTGCTGCGGCAGGCGCGCAAGCGCTTCCGCCATCTGGGCATGAACGTGCGCAGCAAGCACGACGATGGTCGCATCGGCTGGCCCGAACATGGCCCCTACGATGCCATCGTGGTCACCGCCGCCGCCCCGGCGCTGGTCGACGCGCTGGTCGATCAGCTGGCGGTCGGCGGGCGGCTGGTCGCGCCGGTCGGTGGCGCCTCGTCGCAGTCACTGGTGCAACTCACGCGCGCTGCCGACGGCGCGATCGAGCAGCAGGTTCTGGCGCCGGTCACGTTCGTCCCGCTGTTGTCGGGCATGCTGGATTGAATCCATGAGAGTTTTTCGATGAAGATCTTCGGGCCGTTGTACGACGTGGCCATTCGCTGGTCGCGCAATCGCCGCGCTCCGGCGCTGCTGACCGGCCTCAGTTTCGTGGAGGGCTTCATCTTCCCGGTACCGCCGGAGGTGATGCTGGCGCCGATGTCGCTGGCCGAACCCAGGCGCGCCCTGTGGTTCGCCACCTTGAGCCTGATCGGCTCGGTCTGCGGCGCGCTGGTCGGTTATCTGCTGGGCCATTTCGCCTTCGCCGCCTTGCAGCCGCTGATCGAATGGCTGGGCTGGAGCGCCAAGATCCAGGCGCAGATCGAGACGTTGCGCACGCTGGTCGCCGATTCGCCGTGGAAGGCCTTCTGGGCGCTGGTGCTGGTGGGCTTTACCCCGATCCCGTTGAAGATTTTTACCTGGGCCTCGGGCGTGGTCGGCGTGCCGATCCTGCCCTTCATTGCCAGCATGCTGGTGGGGCGCGGCAAGCGCGTGTATCTGGTGGCCGGCGCGATCCGGCTGGGTGGGGCGCGCGCCGAGGCCGCGCTGCATCGCTGGATCGAGCCGCTGGGCTGGGTGGCCATGGCCGTCCTGGCGGTGGGCGCGGGCTGGCTGGTGTGGAAGACAACCAACGGATGAGCAAGTTGCAGATGAACTCGGTACGTAAGACAGCAGTCCTGCTCGCAGTCGCCGTCGGGCTGGGCGCCTGCAGCAGCGCCACGGTGGTGCGCTCGCCCGGAGCCGGCGGCGGTTCGGCGTCCGCGCGTCCGTCCGCGGCGCCGCGTCCGTCGGTGCCGCGCCCGGGCGCGACCGTCACCGTTCAGCGCGGCGACACGCTATACGCCATCTCGCGCCGCACCAATATCACCGCGCCGGATCTGGCGGCCTGGAATGGCCTGTCCTCGCCGAACACCATCTATCCCGGCCAGACCCTCAAGCTCTATCCGCCCGGAGCCAGCAGGCCGGGCGGCAGCAGCTCCAGCGCCGGTACGGTGGTTCCACCGCGCCCGAGTACCCCGATCGCAGCACCGGTCAGCAGCGGATTTCCGTGGCGCTGGCCAGCCGACGGCGTGGTGGTCGGCACCTTCGTCAGCGGCGAGACCACCAAGCAGGGCGTGGACATCGCCGGTGCCAGCGGGCAGGCGGTGCGTGCCGCGGCCGACGGTGTGGTGGTGTACTCCGGCGCCGGCCTGGTCGGCTACGGCGAGCTGATCATCATCAAGCACAACGACCAGTGGCTGTCCGCCTACGGGCACAACCGCAAGCGCCTGCTCAACGAAGGCCAGAGCGTCAAGGCCGGCCAGCAGATCGCCGAGATGGGCCGCAGCGGCGCCGCCCGCGACATGCTGCACTTCGAGATCCGCTACAACGGCAAGCCGGTGGATCCGCTGCTGTATCTGCCGAGGAAGTGATTCGGGATTCGGGATTTGGGATTCGCAACGGCAACGGCGCTGGGCTGATGCTGCCGCGTGGAAGATGCGTTCTAGCGGCCTGAAGATTGCTTGGGGTGTCGCTCCTGCTGTTGGCATGAGAGCGACATCTGCTCCAGCCTGCAGTTGCGAATCCCCAATCCCGACTCCCTAATCCCGGCCTTCAAGAATCATCGCCAGTGCCACCCGGCGGCCTTCGCTGGCCAGCACGTTGTAGGTGCGTGCCGCGGCCGCATTGGTCATCGCTTCCAGGCCGATGCCGCGGGTCAGGCAGGCTGCCAGCACGTCCGTCTTCGGGAACTGCTGTCGCTCGCCGGTGCCGAGCAGGATCACCGCCGGGGCGAGAGCCAGCACCGCGTCCATATGCGCGACCTGGAGCTGTTCCAGGCCGGAGACCGGCCAGCCTTCCACCAGCTCGTCGGGCATCAGGATGAAGCTGCGCTGCAGAATCTGATCGTTCACCTTGGCGTGGCGGCCATCGGCCGCGCGCAGCGCATAGGTGTAGTCGGGGTGTTCCTGGCTTAAGGGCATGTCGAACTCGTCGGGTCAGCCGCGCGGCAGCACGATCTGACGCTTTTCCTTGCTGGGGCGGTACAGGATGGCGACATGGCCGATCCGCTGCACCAGCGCGCTGCCGGTCTGCTCGGTCAGTTCGGCAATCATGGCGTCACGGGCCTCGCGATCCTCCGATGTCACCTTCACCTTGATCAGTTCGTGGCGCTCGAGCACTTCCTCGAGTTCGGCCAGAAATGCAGGCGTGACCCCTTTGCCGCCGGTTTGCAGCAGTGCCTTGAGATCGTGGGCCTGGCCGCGCAGGAAACGGTTCTGGGCGGAGGTGAGAACAATGGACATGCAGGATCAAAGGGCAGCAAAGGGTGTTCAGGGTATCATGGCGACCCGTTCAGACCCCTTTGCCGATGCCTTCCCGTAGTAAAAGTAGCCAGCGCTGGCTCAAGGAACACTTCGCCGATCCGTTCGTCAAGAAGGCGCAGGCCGAAGGCATGCGCTCGCGTGCGGCCTACAAGCTGGAAGAACTGCTCCAGCGCGACCGCCTGCTCAAGCCGGGCATGGTGGTGGTCGACCTGGGCGCGGCGCCAGGCGGTTGGTCGCAACAGGTGCGCAAATCCATGGGCGACAGCGGCCGGGTGGTGGCGCTGGATATCCTGGAGATGCCGCCGCTGGCCGGCGTGGAGTTCCTTCACGGCGACTTCAGGGAGCAAACCGTCCTATCGGAATTCGAGGCGATGCTGGGCGATGTGCCGGTGGACCTTGTGCTGTCCGATATGGCCCCCAATAAGAGTGGCATGGATGCGGTCGACCAACCGCGGATGATGCACCTGGCGGAACTGGCGATGGAATTTGCCGACACCCACCTCAAACCGGGCGGGGCGTTCCTGATCAAGCTGTTCCAGGGTGTCGGGTCCGACGATTACATTCGTGAGCTTCGCCGCCGCTATGACAAGGTGACGATTCGCAAGCCGGCGGCCTCGCGCAAGCGCTCCCCGGAAGTTTATGCGCTCGGTCAGGGCAAGCGTGCCCAGATCAAGTAAGCTGCCAATGACCACCGTGTTTCAAGAATTTGAAGAGTAGAGGGCACCGGAGCCAATGAGGATGAACGACTTGACCAAGAATCTGCTGCTGTGGGTGGTCGTCGCGGTTGTGCTGATGGTCGTCTTCCAGAGCTTCTCGCCGCGGATGGCGGGCGGTGTCGGCCCCGACTCGATCACCTACACCCAGTTCCTGAAGGAAGTGGACTCGGGCCGCGTGAAGTCGGTGGACTACACCGACGAGACCAACCTGGCGGTCAACGCGATCCGCTTCAAGCGCACCGACGGCAGCGAAGCCACCGTCTACGGTCCGCGTGACGACAAGCTGGTCGACGTGCTGTATAGCAAGAACATCGAAATGACCCGCCAGAAGCCCTCCACCGGGCCCGGCTTCTGGTCGTTGGTGCTCAATTTCCTGCCGGTCATCCTGATCATCGGCTTCTGGCTGTTCATCATGCGCCAGATGCAGGGCGGTGGCGGTGGCGCCAAGGGCGCAATGAGCTTCGGCAAGTCGCGCGCCAAGCTGCAGGGCGAGGACCAGGTCAAGATCACCTTTGCCGACGTCGCCGGCTGCGACGAGGCCAAGGAAGAAGTCGGCGAGCTGGTCGACTTCCTGCGCGACCCGACCAAGTTCACCAAGCTGGGCGGCAAGATCCCGCGCGGCGTGTTGATGGTCGGCCCGCCCGGTACCGGTAAGACGCTGCTCGCCAAGGCGATCGCCGGTGAGGCCAAGGTACCGTTCTTCAGCATCTCCGGCTCGGACTTCGTGGAAATGTTTGTCGGCGTGGGTGCCAGCCGCGTGCGCGACATGTTCGAGCAGGCCAAGAAGCATGCGCCGTGCATCATCTTCATCGACGAAATCGATGCGGTGGGCCGTCATCGCGGCGCCGGTCTCGGCGGCGGGCATGACGAGCGCGAGCAGACCCTGAACCAGTTGCTGGTTGAGATGGACGGTTTCGAAGGCGGCGAAGGCGTGATTGTCATCGCGGCGACCAACCGTCCGGACGTGCTGGATCCGGCGCTGCTGCGTCCAGGCCGTTTCGACCGCCAGGTCGTGGTCGGCCTGCCGGACGTCAAGGGGCGCGAGCAGATCCTGCGTGTGCACATGCGCAAGCTGCCGCTGGCCGACGACGTGGTGCCGATGGTCATCGCACGCGGTACGCCAGGCTTCTCCGGTGCCGACCTGGCCAACCTGTGCAACGAGGCGGCGTTGTTTGCCGCACGCGGCAGCGAGAAGGAAGTCCGCATGGACCACTTCGATCGTGCCCGCGACAAGATCCTGATGGGTGCCGAGCGCCGCTCGATGGCCATGAGCGAGGACGAGAAGACGCTCACCGCTTACCACGAGGCAGGCCATGCCATCGTCGGCCGTCTGGTGCCCGAGCATGACCCGGTCTACAAGGTCACCATCATTCCGCGTGGTCGTGCGCTGGGCGTGACCATGTACCTGCCCGAGGGCGACCGCTACTCGATGAATCGCGTGGCGATCGAGTCGCAGCTGTGCTCGCTGTACGGCGGCCGCGTTGCCGAAGAACTGATCTTTGGTGGCGACAAGGTCACCACCGGCGCGTCCAACGACATCGAGCGTGCGACCAAGATGGCACGCAACATGGTGACCAAGTGGGGCCTGTCCGACGAGCTCGGCCCGGTGGCCTACGGCGAGGAGGAGGACGAGGTGTTCCTGGGGCGCTCGGTCACCCAGCACAAGAACGTGTCCGACGAGACCGCGCGCAAGATCGACGAAGTGGTGCGCTCGATTCTGGACAAGGCTTACAGCAAGACCAAGGCCATCCTCACCGAGAACCTGGACAAGCTGCACGCGATGTCGCAGCTGCTGCTGCAGTACGAGACCATCGACGTGCCGCAGATCGACGCCATCATGGAAGGCCGCGAGCCGCCGCCGCCGGCGGGTTGGGGCAAGTCCGACAAGGACGGTGGCAACAACAACGACAAGGGCAGCCCGCGTCCGTTGCCGCCGATCGCCGGGCCGGCCGAGCAGCTGTAACCGACGCATCGGTCAGCTGCAGCAGCATCCATCAAGGCCGGGAAGCGATTCCCGGCCTTGATGCGTTGTAGCGACGCCTCGCCCCGGCGGCGCTGATCGCAACCATCCAAGGAGACACCACCGATGTTCGATACTGCCCTCAAGCTGGATTGCGCCGGTCGCGCGCTGCGACTGGATGCGCCGCAGGTGATGGGAATCGTCAATGTCACGCCGGATTCGTTTTCCGACGGCGGCCAGCACGCCAGCTGCGACGCCGCCATCGCGCATGGTTTGAGGCTGGTCGAGCAGGGCGCTGCGGTGCTGGATATCGGTGGCGAATCCACCCGCCCCGGTGCCACGCCGGTATCGCTGGAGGAAGAGCTGCAGCGCGTGGTCCCGGTGATCCAGGCATTGGCGCAGCAGACCACTGTCCCGATCAGCGTGGATACTTACAAGCCGGAGGTGATGCGCGCGGCGGTCGCGGCCGGCGCCGGCATGATCAACGACGTGCATGCGCTGCGCTCGCCGGGGGCGCTGGATGCGGCAGCCGAATTGCGGGTGCCGGTGGTGTTGATGCATGCACGCAGCGCGCCGCATGCGATGCAGGACGCGCCGCACTATGACGACGTGGTGGCCGAGGTGCATCGCTTCCTGGCCGAGCGCATCTTCGCGGCCGAAATGGCCGGGATCGACAAGCGCCGCTTGATCCTCGACCCGGGGTTCGGCTTCGACAAGACCACCACGCACAATCTGACCGTGCTGGCGCAGTTGCAGCGCCTGCAGGAGTTCGGTCTGCCGGTGCTGGCGGGGCTGTCGCGCAAGCGCAGCATCGGTGAGTTGACCGGGCGCCAGCTCGCCGCAGAGCGCGTATACGGCTCGGTCGCCGCGCATCTGATCGCCGCCCAACACGGCGCGATGTTGCTGCGGGTGCATGATGTGGCCGCCACCGTGGATGCCCTAAAGGTGTGGAGCGCGATGACGGCGATTCCGCTGCCGCGGGTGAGCGCGCCTGCGGCACCGAGCATTCGCTGGCCGGACGAGGACTGATGCCGGCCGACCGCCGCCCGCTGGCGATTGCGCTGATGGGGCCGACCGCCAGCGGCAAGACCGCGCTGGCACTGGACGCCGCGCAGCGCTGGAACGGCGAGATCGTCAGTGTCGATTCGGCGCTGGTGTATCGCGGCCTGGACATCGGCGCGGCCAAGCCGGATGCGGCGATGCGCGCGGCAGTGCCGCATCACTTGATCGATCTGCGCGAGCCCTGGCAGATCTATTCGGCGGCGGAATTCGCCAGCGATGCGCGGCAGGCGATCGAGCAGATCGTGGCGCGCGGCAAGCTGCCGATCCTGGCCGGCGGCACCGGGCTGTACTTCCGCGCCTTGCTGGAAGGGCTGTCGCAGTTGCCCGAGGCCGATCCGGCGGTGCGCGCGGCAATCGCAGCCGAAGCCGGGGAACTTGGCTGGGCGCGGATGCACGCACAACTGGCGGACGTCGACCCGGTCGCGGCGGCGCGCATCCACACCACCGATCCGCAGCGGATCCAGCGTGCGCTGGAGGTCTACCGCATCAGCGGCAGGCCGATCAGCTACTGGCAGGCGCTGCCTTCGGGTCCCCGTTTGCCGGTGCGGGTGCTGAAGGTGGTGCTGGCGCCGCGCGAGCGCGCGGTGCTGCATGCACGCATCGAGCAGCGCCTGGACACGATGCTGGCACAGGACTTTCTGGCCGAGGTGGAACGTCTGCGGGCACTGCCGCAACTGCGTGCAGTCTCCGCGCCGCTGGATCTGCCCGCAGTGCGCGCAGTGGGGTATCGCCAGGCTTGGGAGTACCTGGATGGGGCCGGTCGCCTGGCCGACTTTCGCGACAAGGCGGTGCAGGCCACCCGTCAACTGGCCAAGCGGCAGCTCACCTGGCTGCGTGGCGAGCTCGACGCGCGCTGGTTCGACCCGGAGCATGACCGCCAACGATTGGAAAGTGCACTTGTCGGCTTCCTCGGCCAACGTCCCGCTGTACGGCAGGCTTCAGGCGTGTAACATCCCGTTTCCGGGGCCGGCTGGGGATGGCAGGTGTCGACCGGGACTATAAGAACAATAATGAAGAGGAGTTTTCGATGGCTAAGGGGCAATCTTTACAGGACCCATTCCTCAACGCGCTGCGGCGCGAGCGGGTGCCGGTTTCTGTGTATCTGGTCAACGGCATCAAGCTGCAGGGCACGATCGAGTCGTTCGACCAGTTCGTGGTCCTGCTGCGCAATACCGTGAGTCAGATGGTCTACAAGCACGCCATCTCCACGGTCGTGCCGGCGCGCAATGTGCGCGTGGGACCGGGTGGTGGGTATGTGCAATCCAATGAAGGCAACCAGGCGGAAGATGACGACGTCGAGCAGTAATGGAGTAGTGCGTGTTTGATCGCTCACGCAAGGGTGAACACGCGTTGTTGATTCAGACCCACTCCGGTGGGCCTGCCGAAGAGGATGTGCTGGAGGAGTTCGCCGACCTTGCCAAGTCGGCGGGCGCCACGGTGGCGGCCACGCTCACCGCGCGCATCGACAAACCGAACCCGTCGACCTTGATCGGCAGCGGCAAGCTGGAAGAGATCAAGGCTGCTGCCGAGGCCACCGGTGCGGATCTGGTGTTGGTCAATCACACCTTGTCGCCCGGCCAGGAGCGCAATCTGGAGCGCTATCTGGAGCGGCGCGTGATCGACCGGACCGGCCTGATCCTGGACATCTTCGCGCAACGGGCACGCAGCCACGAGGGCAAGCTGCAGGTGGAGCTGGCGCAGTTGCGGCATATGGCCACCCGGCTGGTCCGCGGCTGGACCCACCTGGAACGTCAGCGCGGCGGTTCGATCGGCCTGCGCGGCCCTGGCGAAACCCAGCTGGAAACCGACCGTCGCCTGCTGCAGAAGCGGGTGGAGCAGTTGCAGCAGCGGCTGGAAAAGGTCGAGGTGCAGCGGACCCAGATGCGGCGTGCGCGCATGCGCAGCGAACTGCCGCGGATTGCATTGGTCGGTTACACCAATGCCGGCAAATCCACGCTGTTCAACGCCTTGACCGGTGCGGAGGCCTACGTGGCCGACCAGTTGTTCGCCACGCTCGATCCTACCGTGCGCCGCATCGCGCTGCCGGGCGGCAGTGCGATCCTGGCCGACACGGTCGGCTTCGTGCGTGACCTGCCGCACCAACTGGTCGCCGCATTCCGTTCGACCTTGTCCGAGGCGCGCGACGCCGATCTGCTGTTGCATATCGTCGATGCGGCCGACCCGCTGCGCGAGGAACGCATCCAGCAGGTCGATGAGGTGTTGCATGCGGTAGGTGCGGGCGATCTGCCGCAGCTGCTGGTATTCAACAAGATCGACAAGATCGAAGGCGCGCAGGTGCGTCACGATGCGCAGGACGGCATTCCCGACCAGGCGCGGCGTGAGCGCGTGTGGGTCTCCGCGCGCGACGGACGCGGGCTGCAGGAATTGCAGCATGCGCTCGGGCAGCGACTGGACCTGCGCCATGTGACCGGGCAACTGCGGTTGCCGCCGTCGGCCGGCCGTCTGCGCTCGAAGTTGCATCAACTGGAAGTGGTGCGCGGCGAGCAGTCCGACGAGGACGGCTGGTTGCTGGAGGTCGACCTGCCGATGGTCGAGGCCGAGCGCCTGGCTGCCGGCGACGACGGTGCGCCACTGCGGGCGATGCTGCCCGATCGTCGCGAAGACTGGGAGTCGTGAGCGGCGCTGCACGGTCGGCTTGTGCCAGCCGTGCAGATCGCCGTTGTCGGGGCAGGCCGATATCTGCCGGCGGTGTGGCGATCGCGCTGGGTGACGGTGGGTTCTGTTGCTGGCGCGACCGAATGCGTGTCTGCAGCAGTCGTGCAGGCGTGAGAATGTCCTCCAGCCGCCGATATCCTTGCGATCCGGTTACCAGCGCAGCCGATGCCCGTTGCCATCGGCTGCACACCGCCACTGAACCTCGGCCACGTCGTCGCTGGCGCGGATTGGGCGCCAGCGCAGACAGGCGCGGCGAATTCGGCTAAAACGTCGGTTGCTTCTTCATGCGCCGTGCCCATGTCCATGTCCGCCGATTCCGAACTGCAGCAGCTGGCCGAACGCCTCGGTCAGCAGCTGCTTGCCGCGCGCGAGCGCCTGGTCACTGCCGAGAGCTGCACCGGTGGCTGGATCGCCAAGGCAGTCACCGATGTGGCGGGGTCCTCGCACTGGTTCGATTGCGGCATGGCCGCCTATAGCTACGAGGCCAAGCAGGCCTTGCTGGGCGTGCGGCCGCAGACGCTGGAAGTGCATGGTGCGGTCAGCCGCGAAACGGTGATCGAAATGGTGTCGGGCGCGCTGGTCAATTCCGGTGCGAGCATCGCGGTGGCGGTGACCGGCATCGCCGGCCCGGGTGGCGGCAGTGAGGACAAGCCGGTCGGCACGGTATGGATCGGCTGGAAGCGGCGCGGCGGCTATGCCACTGCGCAGTTGTTCCAGTTCGCTGGTGATCGCGATGCAGTGCGGCGTCAGACCGTGGTTGCCGCGCTGCAGGGCTTGAGCGCACTGCTCTAATTCCGGCGAATCCGTCGACCGCTACGAGCTCGGCGCCAAGGCCAGCTGGCTAGGTGACAACCGTCTGCTCAATGCCGCGCTGTTCTACCAGGACTTCAGCGACTTTCAGCGCAGTCATTTCCTCGCAACCAGCTTCTGGTGGGTGCCATTCCCAGCGTGGTGTCGCGCGACATCGATACCGAACTGCTGCGGCAGGGCGTCATCCCCGGCCTGATGCGGCAGGGCGGGATCAGCTACACGGATGCTGCGCTGCTGCCCGGCAGTCGTGATTGTCTGGGCGCGCCGCGCACGTATGGGGTGACCTTGCGATTACGGGATGAAGGCTTGAAGACCTGGGCACGCCCTTGCCAAGCCACCAGGATGCAAGCGTAGGCGCAACCTCGGCTAAGCCGGCAAACGTCCATGACGCGACAGGCTGGTGCAGATCGGCTACAAACAAGGTCCCGTCTTCAACCCGCATGCCGATGCTTCCGCTGTTTGCTCATGCGTTGTTTTTGTCCGTACCGTGCCGATCTGCTGGCGATGTCCCGGTGTTGCCCGATGGCCTGCGCGCATCCGGCAGGCAACCGATGCCGGAGGCGGCCGCTCGGTGCGCCATCGTGTGCGCAAGCGATCATGCCGCCATGGCGGTTGCGCGTGGTCGTGCATGCTCAATGGGTGCGCGCAGCGACGGCACACATGCAGCGATGCACGTTAACGCCATTTGTCCTGTTGCCGCAGCGCGATCGCAGGCGGTGTGCTGATGTGGGAAGCGCTCGGCACCGTTCGGGACCTGGGGCGGCTGCAGGAAATCGCCGCGGTGCTGATCCGTTACGGATTCGGCGATGTGGTGCGGCGCATCGGGCTTGCCGACGTGCTCGAACGTGCCGGCAAGCTGCTGCACTGGCATAACGCCGAGGGCCGCCTGCGCATGTCCGCCGCGACGCGGGTGCGGCGCGCGCTCGAGGAACTCGGGCCGACCTTCGTCAAGCTGGGGCAGGTGCTGGCCACGCGTGTGGACCTGCTGCCGCCGGAGTGGATCGAGGAGCTGAGCGAGCTGCAGAACGCGGTGCCCGCGCTGCCGTTCGAACAGATCCGCCCGCAACTGGTGGCAGCCCTGGGCGCGGAGCCGGAAAGCGTGTTCGCACGCCTGGACGAGCAGCCTCTGGCTGCGGCATCGCTGGCGCAGACGCATCGCGCCTGGCTGGCCGATGGCACGCCGGTGGTATTGAAGATCCGCCGCCCCGGCATTGGCGATGTCATCGATGCGGATCTGCGCCTGTTGGCACGCCTGGCGGAAATCGTGGAAACGCGTGCTCCCGATCTCAAGCGCTATCGCCCCGCCGAGGTGGTGCAGCAGTTCACCTTCTCCCTGCGGCGCGAACTCGATTTCGCCGCCGAGTGCCGCAATGCCGAGCGCATCGCAGCCAATTTCGTCAACGACCCCCAGGTGGTGGTGCCGTCTGTCTATTGGCAGTGGACCTGCGAATCGCTCAACGTGCAGGAATTCATCGACGGCATCCCGGGGCGGGATCTGGTCGCCGTGGATGCGGCCGGCCTGGACCGCAAGGCGCTCGCACGCACCGGCGCCGGGATCGTGTTGAAGATGGTGCTGCAGGATGGCTGCTTTCACGCCGACCCGCATCCGGGCAATATTTTTTATCTGCGCGACGGGCGCATCGCCGTCATCGATTTCGGCATGGTCGGACGCGTTTCCGAGCAGCGCCGCTTCCAGGTCGCACAACTGCTGCATGGCATGGTCAGCTACGACGCCGAAGCGGTCATCGACGTACTGTTGGAGTGGGCCGGTACCAGCCTGGAAATCGATGAGTCGCGGCTGCAGCAGGATATCGGTGCCTTCGTCGACGAGTACCGTGGGGTGCCGCTGAAGGAGCTGCGCATCGGCGCGATGCTGGGCGATGTGACCTCGATCCTGCGCGATCACGGGCTGACCCTGCCGTCGGATCTGGCGTTGATGATCAAGGCGTTTCTGACGCTCGAAGGCATGGGACGCCAGCTCGATCCGGATTTCGACATGGCCACCGAGGCGCGCCCGTATCTCGAACGCGTGGTGCTGCAGCGTTATGCGCCCAGCGCAATGCTGCGGCGCAGCCGTCGCACCGTGACCGGCGCGATCGACCTGATCGGCGATCTGCCGCGCGACCTCAAACGGCTGCTGCAGGCCGCGCGGCGCGGCAAGCTGCAACTGCAGATCGAAACGCGTGCATTGCGCGAGTTCGGCGAGCAGGTCGATCGCGCGGCCAACCGGCTCACCATGGGGATCGTGACTGCCGCGCTGGTGATCGGCTCGTCGATCGTCATGAACAGTGTCGGGGGCAGTGCCAGCCGCTGGCTGCTCGCGTTGGGCGTCGGCGGGTTCATCGGTGCAGCCCTGTGCGGCGTCTGGATCCTGTTCTCCATCTGGCGCAGCCGACGCTAGACGCGGCACGCGTGCCGACTCCGGTGGCTGACCCGTGCGTAGCGTACGACACGGCTATTGCGCAGGCGCCAGTTAGTAGTAATACTACTAACCATGGACCTGACCGATACCCAGCAAGCAATCCTGGCCTTGATCGCCGAGCGCATCGATGCCGACGGCGTACCTCCCTCGCAGACCGAGATCGCGCGCGCCTTCGGCTTCAAGGGTGTGCGCGGCGCGCAATACCATCTGGAGGCATTGGAGCAGGCCGGTGCGATTCGTCGCGTCCCCGGCCAGGCTCGCGGCATCCGCCTGGCCGGGCAGGGCGCCCAATCGCGTACCCCGCCTGCCGCTGCAAACGAGCCGGTGCGCGACGATGTGCTGCGCCTGCCGGTGCTGGGACGCGTGGCGGCAGGCCTGCCGATTGGCGCGGATATCGGCTCGGACGACTTCGTGGTGCTGGACCGGGTGTTCTTTTCGCCGTCGCCGGACTATCTGCTCAAGGTGCAGGGCGACTCGATGCGCGACGAAGGCATCTTCAACGGCGACCTGATCGGGGTGCACCGCACCCGCGACGCGCGCTCGGGGCAGATCGTGGTGGCGCGCATCGATGAGGAGATCACGGTCAAGCTGTTGAAGATCGGCAAGGACCGCATCCGCCTGCTGCCGCGCAACCCGGACTACGCGCCGATCGAAGTGTTGCCAGATCAGGATTTCGCGATCGAGGGCCTGTACTGCGGGCTGTTGAGGCCGAATCGTTGAGTACTGCGCCGATGGCCCCACTGGCGTTATCCCGAGCCGGTGCCGCAGGATTTCCCGCTGCCATCGCCATGGCCACCTCCCTAATCTGAGTGTGTCGCAGCCAGTCTCAGCCTGTGCGATACACCGCCGTTACATTAGCCCTACACCGAAATCACTGACAAGGATCACCCAGATGGATGAGAACAAGAAGCGCGCCCTTTCCGCCGCACTGAGCCAGATCGAGAAGCAATTCGGAAAGGGCTCGGTGATGCGCATGGGCGACCGTGTGATCGAGGCCGTCGAAGTCATTCCGACCGGCTCGCTGATGTTGGACATCGCACTGGGGATCGGCGGCCTGCCCAAGGGCCGCGTGGTGGAGATCTATGGTCCGGAATCGTCGGGCAAGACCACCCTGACCCTGCAGGCGATTGCCGAATGCCAGAAGAAGGGAGGCACCGCTGCCTTCATCGACGCCGAGCATGCGCTGGACCCGATCTACGCCGCCAAGCTGGGCGTCAATGTCGACGACCTGCTGCTGTCGCAGCCGGACACCGGCGAACAGGCGCTGGAAATCGCCGACATGCTGGTGCGTTCCGGTTCGGTGGACATCGTGGTGGTCGACTCGGTCGCCGCGCTGACTCCGAAGGCGGAAATCGAAGGCGAAATGGGTGACCAGCTGCCGGGCCTGCAGGCCCGCCTGATGAGCCAGGCGCTGCGCAAGCTGACCGGCAATATCAAGCGTTCCAACACGCTGGTGGTCTTCATCAACCAGCTGCGCCACAAGATCGGCGTAATGATGCCGGGCCAGAGCCCGGAAGTGACCACCGGCGGCAATGCGCTGAAGTTCTACGCATCGGTCCGTCTGGACATCCGTCGCATCGGCGCGATCAAGAAGGGCGACGAAATCATCGGCAACCAGACCAAGATCAAGGTGGTCAAGAACAAGCTGGCGCCTCCGTTCAAGCAGGTCGTGACCGAAATCCTCTACGGCGAAGGCATCAGCCGCGAGGGTGAGCTGATCGACATGGGCGTAGAAGCCAAGCTGGTCGAGAAGGCCGGCGCCTGGTACAGCTACGGCGAAGAACGCATCGGGCAGGGCAAGGACAACGCGCGTGGCTATCTGCGCGACAACCCGCAGGTTGCAGTGCGGCTGGAAGCCGAGCTGCGTGAGAAGTTCCAGCCGGCCGAAGCGCCACGCGAAGCCGGCGACGACGTCGAGAAGGAATAACAGCAGCCAGGCAGTGCGAGCCCAGCCGTCATCAGGCAGGTGTCTCGGCAGCAGTGCGAACCGTGACGTCCGCGTGGGGCCACCCCGGTTTTGCCTACCGGCCGCGTCCGCCTGATGGCAGAACGGCAGCACTGACGGCTGTGGCAGGTTTTCTATCGCGGGGACGGCGGAGTCAGTGCCGTCGCTTCCCGCGGTAGATCTATTGAAGGCCAGGAGGGCAGGCGCCACGGACGGCGCATTGATGCTGTGTGGTTTTGGTACTCGGGACACCCACGATGGACGAGCAACAGCCCGCGCCAAAGCGGGGACGCCGCTTTAAGGAGCAGACGCCAGTACAACGCGCACTGGGATTGCTGGTGCGGCGTGAGCATTCGCGCAAGGAATTGAACCGCAAGCTGCTGGCCCGCGGTATCGAGCCGGACGCTGCACAGGCGGCCGTGGAGCGCCTGGCTGACGAGGGGTGGCAGGACGACACCCGTTTTGCGGCCTCGGTCGTGCGCACTCGTGCAGGCTCGGGCTACGGCCCACTGCATATCCGCGCAGAGTTGGGAACCCATGGTCTGGACAGCGATGCCATCAGCGCCGCAATGGCGACATTTGAGGGCGACTGGACCGAAAACGCGCGCGATCTGATCCGGCGTCGCTTTGGCGACCAGGGCCCCACCGATCTGCCGCAGCGGCGCAAGGCCGCCGATCTGCTGGCCCGGCGTGGTTTCGATGGCAACAGCATTCGTAGCGCCACGCGCTTCGACCTTGAGGACTGAGGGCGTCAGGCCTGCTACCCTTCGTGGTTTCAGGTTGTTCCGCTCATCTGCGCCCACATCTCATTGGGTGACCGGGACTGCCGCCCGCCCAATGCCAGCACATGAACGCACCTGCCAAATTCAGCACTTCCCAGATCCGTAGTGACTTCCTCGCGTTCTTCGAGAGGAAGGGCCACACCATCGTGCCATCCGCGCCGCTGGTGCCGGGCAACGACCCGACCTTGCTGTTCACCAACTCCGGCATGGTCCAGTTCAAGGACGTCTTCCTCGGCGCGGAGAAGCGCAGCTACGTCCGCGCGGCCGACGTGCAGCGCTGCCTGCGTGCCGGCGGCAAGCACAACGATCTGGATTCGGTGGGCTACACCGCGCGCCATCACACCTTCTTCGAGATGCTGGGGAACTGGTCGTTCGGCGACTACTTCAAGAAGGACGCCATCAGCTGGGCCTGGGAGCTGCTGACCCAGGTCTGGAAGCTGCCGGCCGAGCGGCTGCTGGTCACCGTCTATCACACCGACGAAGAAGCCTTCGCGCTGTGGCGCGACATGATCGGCATTCCGGAAAGCCGCATCGTGCGCATCGGCGACAACAAGGGTGCGCCGTACGCGTCGGACAACTTCTGGCAGATGGCCGATACCGGCCCGTGCGGCCCGTGCACCGAGATCTTCTTCGACCACGGCGACCACATCGCCGGAGGCCCCCCGGGCTCCCCGGACGAGGATGGCGACCGCTTCATCGAGATCTGGAACCTGGTGTTCATGCAGTTCGACCGCCAGCCCGACGGCACCCTGGTGCCGTTGCCGGCCCCGTGCGTGGATACCGGCATGGGCCTGGAGCGCCTGGCTGCGATCCTGCAGCACGTGCATACCAACTACGAGATCGATCTGTTCCAGGCCTTGATCGGCAAGGCCAGCGCGCTGACCGGCGTCACCGATCTGGAGAACAAGTCGCTGCGGGTGATCGCCGACCACATCCGCGCCTGTTCGTTCCTGATCGTCGACGGTGTGCTGCCGTCCAACGAAGGCCGTGGCTATGTGCTGCGTCGGATCATCCGGCGTGCGCTGCGCCACGGCTGGATGCTGGGGGTACGCCAGCCGTTCTTCAGCAAGATGGTGCCGACCCTGGTCGAGCTGATGGGCGAGGCCTATCCCGAACTGGTGGTCGCGCGGGAGACCGTGGCGCGCGCGTTGTTGGCCGAGGAAGAGCGCTTTGCCGAGACGCTGGACGCCGGCATGAAGATCTTCGACGACGTTGCCGCGCGCGCGCAGGAAGTGATTCCCGGCGCCGATGCGTTCCGCCTTTTCGATACCTACGGGTTCCCGGTCGATCTGACCTCCGACATCGCACGCGAGCGCGGCTTGCGCGTGGACATGGAGGGCTTCGAGTTCGCCATGGAGCGTCAGCGCGAGACCGCGCGTGCCGCCGGCAAGTTCGGTGGCGGCGTCGCATTGCCGGCCGATCTGGTCGCCACCATGTCGCCGACGGTGTTTCTGGGCTACGAGGCCTACGATGCCGATGCACTCAAGGTCGTGGCGTTGCTCAAGCAGGGCCGTCCAGTTGAACGCGCGGAAGCCGGCGACGAGGTCATCGTGTTCACCGACCGCACGCCGTTCTATGCCGAGTCCGGTGGTCAAGTCGGCGATAGCGGCCAGCTGAGCGGTAGCGATGTCTCCATCGAGATCACTGACACCCAGAAGTTTGCCGGCCAGTTCCATGGCCATGTCGGGCGCATCACCGAGGGTGCGCTGGCATTGGGCGATGTGCTGGCAGGCGGCATCGACGTGCAGCGTCGCGGCAAGACCATCCTCAACCACTCGGCCACGCATCTGCTGCATGCGGCCCTGCGCGAGGTGCTGGGCACCCACGTGCAGCAGAAGGGCTCGCTGGTTGCACCGGACCGCTTGCGGTTCGACTTCTCGCACTTCCAGCCGATCACACCCGAAGAGCTCGCCGTGATCGAACGCAAGGTCAACGCCGAGGTGCGCACCAACCACAGCGTGGAAGTGCACAACATGGCCATGCAGGAGGCGCTGGATTTCGGCGCGATGGCGCTGTTCGGCGAAAAGTACGGCGAGAACGTGCGCGTGCTGAAGATGGGCGGTTATTCCACCGAGCTCTGCGGCGGCACCCATGTCACCCGCACCGGCGACATCGGCTTGTTCAAGATCACCTCCGAGGGCGGTGTGTCCTCGGGTGTGCGTCGCATCGAGGCAGTGACCGGGCAGGGCGCGCTGGACCATGTCGCCGATGAGGAACGACGTCTGCTTGAGGCGGCCAGCCTGCTCGGCGGTAATGCCACCGAGGTGGTCGACAAGGTTCGCGCGCTCACCGAACGGCAGAAGCGGCTCGAGCGTGAGCTGGAGTCGCTCAAGGCCAAGCTGGCCTCCGGCGCAACTGCAGACCTGGGTTCCAGCGCGGTCGATGTGGCGGGCGTCAAGGTGGTCGCCGTGCGTCTGGAGGGCTTCGATGCCAAGGCGTTGCGCGATGCGATGGATCGCCTCAAGCAGCAGTTGGGCGATTCGGTCATCGTGTTGGCAGGCGCGGCTGCCGGCAAGGTTGCGCTCGTTGCCGGCGTGAACGGCAGCCCAACTGGCAAGGTGAAGGCGGGGGAACTCCTCGGGCATATCGCCAGTCAGATCGGAGGCAAGGGCGGTGGTCGTCCGGATCTCGCCCAGGGTGGTGGCGAGGATGGTCCCGCCCTTGCGACCGCGCTGGAAGGCGTGCCCTCCTGGGTCAAGCAACACTTGGGCTGAACACTTGTCCTGGTATGCCTTGCTGCTTGGCAGGGTGTCCCGCTACCATTTCCGGTCTATTCCCTTTACCTAGGGCGCGCCTCGTCAGTCGGCCGCCGATGCTGGTGGGAAACCCACCGGTTCCAGGAGATTTGCAAAATGTTGATCCTCACTCGCCGGGTAGGCGAAACCTTGATGATCGGCGACTCGGTCACTGTGACCGTACTCGGCGTCAAGGGCAATCAGGTGCGTATCGGCATCACCGCACCGAAAGATGTTGCCGTACACCGCGAGGAAATCTATCAGCGGATCCAGCGTGGGGATGAGCCGGTCGCTTCCGGTGCGCATCAAGGCGACGATTCTTCGAATTGATCGTCATAAAGGGTTTACGTTAGCCCCTCTTACCCGGTATTCTTCGCGGCCTGCAACGGACACCGCGGCAGGACGCAAAAACTGGAGCGATGCCCGAGCGGCTGAAGGGGCTCCCCTGCTAAGGGAGTATAGGGTCAAAAGCTCTATCGAGGGTTCGAATCCCTCTCGCTCCGCCAGTGTTTCAAGCGCCCGCAAATCCCTGATTTGCGGGCGTTTTCATTTGTGCCGGCAGGTCAGTGACGGTCTGCAGTGGCATCGCTGGCGCCACGCTGGTGGCTGTGCCGGCCTCAGCATCTGAATTGCCACGAACGCGCTGCATGCAGCGATTCAAGTAAGCCGGGCACGGGTCGCTAAGGCTGTGACACCTCTCTCGGATCTCACCCCGATGCGCCTACCGCCTCTGCTTGGACGCCTGTTTTCTTCCCGGAGCCGTGGGCTGCAGCACAAGGCCGATGCGGTGGACCGGGTGATGGCGGTGATCGAGTTCGATCTTGATGGCCGCATCCTGCATGCGAACCAGAATTTCCTGTCGCTGATGGGCTACCGGCTCGACGAAGTTGTCGGTCAGCATCACCGCATGTTCGTGACCCCCAGCGACCGCGACAGCGAAAGCTATCAGCAGTTCTGGCAGGCGCTGCGTCGTGGCGACTTCAACGCCGGGCGATTCTGCCGGCTGGACAAGAACGGGCGCGAGGTATGGATCAACGCTTCCTACAATCCGTTGCTGGATCGTGCAGGCAAGGCCTATCGGGTGGTCAAGTACGCCACCGACATCACCACGCAGGTGCGCCAGACCGCCGACTTCGAGGGCCGCATCGATGCGATCGACAAGGTCATGGCGGTCATTGAGTTTTCGCTGGATGGCACGGTGCTCGATGCCAACGAGAATTTCCTTGCGGTGATGGGCTACCGGCTCGATGAGATTCGCGGCAAGCACCATGGCATGTTCGTGGACGCGCAAACGCGTCAGTCGGCGGCCTATCGCGCGTTCTGGGAGAAGCTGGGACGCGGCGCGTTCGACGCGGGGCGCTACAAGCGCCTCAACAAGGACGGCAGCGAGGTGTGGATCCAGGCGTCCTACAACCCGGTGCTCGACGAGCACGGGCGGCCGTACAAGGTGGTCAAGTACGCCACCGACGTGACCCGTCAGGTGATCGATTCGGCCGACGCCGATGGTCGCATCCAGGCCATCGACAAGGTGATGGGCGTGATCGAGTTCGATCTGGAAGGGCACGTGTTGAGTGCCAACGACAACTTCCTGGCCATTTTGGGGTACTCCGCCGAGGAGGCGATCGGCCAGCATCACCGCATCTTCGTGGACGCAAACTACGGTGCCTCCGAAGACTATCGGCATTTCTGGGCGAAGCTGGCGCGTGGGCAATTCGATGCGGGCCGCTACCGTCGGCTGCGCAAGGACGGCAGTCCGGTGTGGATCCAGGCGTCCTATAACCCGATCCTGGATGTGTCCGGTCGTCCGTACAAGGTGGTCAAGTACGCCACCGATGTCACCGATCAGGTGCGCTCGGCCGAGCGCATGCGTCAGTTGATGCAGCAGACCATGAGCATTGCGCAGAACGTGCAGCGCGAGGCGCACCATATTTCGGTCAGCAACCAGGACCTGGTGAGCCGCTCGTCAACGCAGTCGGCAGCCGTGGCGCAGACCTCGACAACCATTGATCAGCTGGCAGAGACCGTACGCAGCAATTCCGACAGTGCCGGCTCGGCGCAGCGCATGGCGGAGGCATCGGCCGATGTTGCCCGACGCGGCGCTACCGTCATCGCCGACATGGTCAAGACCACGGCCGGCATACGCTCGGCTACCGATCGTATCGGCCAGATCATCGAGGTGATCGACGGCATCGCGTTCCAGACCAATATCCTGGCCTTGAATGCGGCCGTGGAAGCGGCACACGCTGGCGAGCAGGGGCGTGGATTTGCCGTGGTGGCGACCGAGGTGCGCAGCCTGGCGCAGCGCTGCAGTGTCTCGGCGAAGGAAATTCGCGGCTTGATCGACAATGCAGCCGACCAGGTGGGCGATGGTTCGCGCCTGGCCGAGCAGGCCGGGGCGGTGATGCAGGACATGGTCAGCTCGGTGCTGCGGGTCACCGCGACCGTGGAGCAGATTGCCGCTGCCAGTCAGGAGCAGGCGCGGGACATTTCCACCGCCAACACCGCGCTGCAATCGATCGGTGTGCAGGCGCGCGACCAGGCGCAGATGGTCGACGATCTGGCGCGCTCGGCGCGTGTGCTGGAAGCCGATGCCGATGCGCTGTTTGCGCTGGTCAATGGCGACAGCGATGGCGCGGCGGAGGCGGCTGCCGTGCGCAGCGAACCCGCGAGCAAGTCGCTTGTCAGGCCTGCCAAGCCGCAGGCGGCATGATCCCGCGCAGAGTGCTGCGCGGGATTGTCGATGCGCTGCGTCGTCGCAGCTGCCCTGCAAGCAGAGGTGCCTGAGCACAAAAAAGCCCGCCGGAAGCGGGCTTTTTGATATCGGCCGATCCCCAGTGCGCAGCGTGCCGCCTGGTCTGCGGCACGCCGTTCGCTGAGCTGGTGGCGCTTACCTCGGCAGATCGAACACCAGCACTTCCGCATCGCGTGCATCGGCCAGCACGATCTCCGGCTCGTCGATGATCTGCAACGCATCACCGGCCGACAGCGCCTGGCCATTGACGCTCAGGCTGCCGCGCGCCACCTGTACGTAGCCGATGCGGCCCTCGGCCAGTGGCTGCTGCAGACGCACCTCGCCGTCGAGGATCGAGGCATACAGGCGCGCGTCCTGATGCAGGCGCAGCGAGCCGTGCTCGCCGCCGGGCGAGGCGATCAGGCGCAGTTGGTTGCGCTTGCTGTCGGCATCGAAATGCTTCTCCTCGTAGCTGGGCTCGATGCCGCTGCGCTCGGGCATCACCCAGATCTGCAGGAAGTGCACCGGTTCGCTGGCGGAGTGATTGAACTCGCTGTGGGTGACGCCGCTGCCGGCGCTCATGCGCTGCACATCGCCGTAGTGCAGGACCGAGCCGGTGCCCATGCTGTCCTTGTGCTCCAGTGCGCCACCCAGCACGTAGGAAATGATCTCCATGTCGCGGTGGGCATGGGTGCCGAAGCCTTCGCCCGGGGTCACCTTGTCTTCGTTGATCACCCGCAGCGGGCCGATGCCCATGTGGCGCGGGTCGTGGTAACTGGCGAAGGAGAAGGTATGGCGCGAGGACAGCCAGCCATGTTCGGCGCGGCCACGGGTTTCGCTCTTGCGGACATTCAACATGCTGCTTCTCCTTGAAAGGGTTGGTGTCGCCAGGGAATGACTCGGTGTCCCGGCGGCTTGGTGGCTAGTCTCTACCTCCGCGCCGGCGCCAAAAAGCGAGTAGATTTGGTCGCTACCATCGAAAAAATCGAACAATGAAGATCAGCCTGGAAGCACTGCAGATCCTGGATGCGATCGACCGCCGCGGCTCGTTCGCGGCCGCGGCCAAGGTGTTGTTCAAGGTGCCGTCGACGATTTCCTACACGGTCTCCAAGCTGGAGGACGATCTGGGCGTGCAGCTGTTCGAGCGGGTCGGGCCGAAGGCGACACCGACCCAGGCCGGGCGCGAACTGCTGCGCGAAGGGCGGCAGCTGCTGCGGGCCGCGCAGGAGCTGGAGGTGCGGGTGCGGCGGGTGGCCTCGGGCTGGGAGTCGGACTTCGCGATCGGGCTGGATGCGATCTTGCCGGTGGCCTTGCTGCAGGCGCAGATCCTGGACTTCTACACGGTGGCCGACAGCACCCGCCTGCGCGTGGTGAGCGAATCCTTGTCCGGCAGCTGGGAGGCGCTGCTGGATCGGCGCGTGGACCTGATCGTGGCGGCGGGCGAGGGGCCGAGCGGTGGCGGCTATGTCGCCGAGACGATCGGCACGCTGGGCTTCGTGTTCGCGGTGGCCTCCACGCATCCGCTGGCGGGCACCGGCCTGCTGGGCGCGGCCGAGCTGGCCGAACACCGTGCGATCGCGGTGGCGGATTCGGCGCGGCGTCTGCTGCCACGCACGGTGGGCCTACTCTCCGCGCGCGATGTGCTCACCGTGCCGGACATGCAGGCCAAGCTGCAGTTGCAGCTGGCCGGTGCCGGCTACGGTTTTCTGCCCGAGCCGTATGCGCGCGGCGCGCTACAGGACGGGCGGCTGTGTGCGCTGCAGGTGGAGCCCCGTAAACCCGATGAAACCTTCTACCTGGCGTGGCGGCCGGGCGAGGAGGGCGAGGCACTGGGTTGGTGGCGGCGCGCACTGCGCCGCGATGGACTGTTCGATGGCTGGTTGCAGTCGCTTGCCGAAACGTATCGTTCCGTCGCCGGCGGGCAGCCGCGCGTGTGAGGAAGGGCGGATAATGGGCCCTCGCCGTCGCGCAGGGTCGCCGCATGCAAGGCTTGATCGAACAGTACGGATTGGCGCTGGTCTTTGCCAACGTGCTGGCGTTGTCGCTGGGCCTGCCGGTGCCGGCGCTGCCGACCCTGGTGCTGGTTGGTGCCGGCTACGCGCTGCAGGGCGGCAGCGACGCCTGGCTGGCCGGATTGCTGGCGTTGGCAGTGTCGGTGCTGGCGAGTCTGCTCGGTGACCTGGCCTGGTATCTGGCCGGCCGCCGTTTCGGCAACCGCACCCTGCAGTCGCTGTGCCGGCTGTCGCTGTCGCGCGATACCTGCATGAAGAAGACCGAGCGGTTCTTCTCGCGCTGGGGTGTGCGGGTATTGGCGGTGGCCAAGTTCGTGCCCGGTCTGTCGATGGTCTCGGTGCCGATGGCCGGTGCGATGCGGGTGCGCCCGGCGGCATTCCTGCGCTACGACGCCCTGGGTGCGTCGCTGTGGGCGTTCGTCGGGCTGAGCCTGGGCGCGCTGTTCGCGCATCAGGTCCAGGACGTGCTCGCGTTGCTGTCCGATCTGGGCTCCGGTGCGGTGGTGGTGCTGGCCGTGTTGCTGGCCTGCTACGTCGGCTGGCGTTGGTGGCGGCGGCATGCCTTGCTGCGCTCGCTGGAGCACGCGCGTATTGCGGTGGACGAGCTAGTGCCGTTGCTGGATGGCGACGAAGCGCTACGGCCGACGGTATTGGATATCCGTGCGCCGGGCTATCGCGATCTGCAGCCGTACACGATTCCCGGCGCGGTGTTTGCCGACGAGCGTCAGCTTGCGCAGATCCTGGCCAGCGTGCCGCGCGATCGCAGTGTGGTGATTTATTGCGCGTGTCCGGACGAGGTGTCGGCGGCGTGGTTGGCCGGTCGGATGCGCGAGCGCGGATATGGCGACGTGCGGCCGTTGCTGGGTGGGCTGGATGCATGGCGCGACGCCGGGCATCCGGTGACCTCGTTGCTGCCGGTGGCGGTGGTTGCCCGTACCGATGATGTGCTGGGCGCGATGGCCTGACCGCAGTGACGCGATGTCCTGCGGCGGGTGTGCTGGTCTTTGGCAGTTGCTGCGTCGCGTTCGCTGCGTGGTAACAGCGCGGCCACGCCATGCGCTCGAACGACAGGCAAAAAAAAGACCAGCAAGCTGGTCGTTTTCTTCAAGATTGGTGCGCCCGGAGAGATTCGAACTCCCGACCGCCTGGTTCGTAGCCAGGTACTCTATCCAACTGAGCTACGGGCGCATTATCTTGTTTTGACTTGCATTTCCAACTCGCAGATCCGTCGCAGTGCGATCGGACCCTTGTAACTAAAAAGACAGCGGTTGAAGGCTGTCTCTTATTGTTCTGAAGATGGTGCGCCCGGAGAGATTCGAACTCCCGACCGCCTGGTTCGTAGCCAGGTACTCTATCCAACTGAGCTACGGGCGCGTCGTCAGGAGCGGAATTATGCGGATGCCCGGAGTCCTCGTCAATCCCTTTGTGACATTCGATTGTCGCTAGCCTCATCGCCAAGACGCCGGCGCAGTGCAGCGGCCACGGCGGCAGGCGTCTTCATCCATGCGAAGTGATCGCTGCGCACGCCCAGTTGCGCATCGTCCAAGGCGACACGTTCGGCACGTGCCTGCGGCATTTTCCGCAGCAAGGCCTGCAAGGCGCCGGGCGGGCCGAAGCGGTCGCGCGCGAAGGTCACTGCGCTGATCGGCAGATCGAGTTGGCCCAACGCCTGCTCGAGATCCCACGACGTGCCTGCCGCACGATAGCGATTGCTGCGACCGACCTGCGCCCAATCGGCGATCAGGCTGCGCGCCTCGGTGCCGCCGAAACCGAGCCTTCGCCCGTGCAGCACGCCTTGCGTGCGTGCCAGCCATGGCAGCAGCCGGAAGATCAGCGGCAGGCCGTAGCGCATCGGCACCGGGAAATTGCGCCAGTACGGCGAGCCGCTGGCGACCAGCCACAGCTGCGCAATCCGTGCCGGCTGCAGCGCGGCATGGCAGCAAGCCAGTTGGCCGCCCAGGCTATGACCGCCCAGCACGCACGGCAGTTGCGGGTCATGCAGGTCGAGCAGCGCGCGGCTGGCAGGGATATCGTCGGCAAGCAGCGTGCGATAGCCCCAGTCGTGCTCGCGCGAGGGGCGCAGGGTGCTGCTGCCGTTGCCGCGCCACTCGTGCAGATACACCGCAATGCCGGCGCTCGCCAGGGCGTGCGCGAACGGCTGGTAGTGCCGGGCGGCAACGCCCAGTGCCGGCAGCCACAGCAGGCTGGCGATCGGCCGCGCCGATGCGTGGCGCAGCACCTGCCAGGCATGTCCATCCGCTGCGGTCACGGCGAGCGTGCTGGCCTGCACGCTCATGGGCTGGGCGCGGCGCCGAAATGGTCCAGCACCAGCACCTCGCTGTGACCGGGGCTGTGGCCAAGGCGGATGGCGCGCGCGATGTAGTCGATGGCCGCTTCGCAGGCGTTGAGCAGGGACAGGCCCTGGCACAGCTGCGCGGCAATGGCCGCCGACAGGCTGCAGCCGGTGCCATGCGCATCGACCTGCAGGCGCGGATGCATGAACACGTCCTGGGTGACACCGTCATCGAAGCGGTCGATCACCCGCGCGCCCTCGTGCAGGTGACCGCCCTTGAGCAGTACCGCGTTGGCGCCGAGTTCGAGCAGGGCGGCGGTGGCATGCTCGGCGGCGTCGGCATCGTCGATGCGGCGGCCGGTCAGCAGTTCGGCTTCGGGCGTATTCGGTGTGATCAGCGTGGCCAGCGGCAGTAGACGCGCGCGCAGGGCCTCCAGCGCGGCGTCTTCGAGCAGGCGGGCGCCACTGGTGGACACCATCACCGGGTCGAGCACCACGAACGGTGGGCGATGGGTTTCGAGCAGATCGGCCACGCAATGGATGACCTCGGCGTTGGCGAGCATGCCGAGCTTGACTGCCTGAATTTCGAAGTCCGCAAAGCAGGCATCGATCTGCGCCCGCAGAAACGCGACCGGGGGGATATGCACGGCAGTGACGGCGCGGGTGTTCTGCGCGGTCAATGCGGCGATCGCCGACAAGCCGTGCACGCGGTGCGCGGCGAAGGTCTTGAGGTCGGCCTGGATGCCGGCACCACCGCCGGAATCGGAGCCGGCGATGGTCAGGGCGGACAGCGTGCTGGACGTGGTCATGGGGGGGATTCTGCACTGCTGTCTGGCGGATGTGCGGATCAGCGCGTGCGCCAGCGACGCCACTGCAGGTAGCCAACGTAGCCTGCACCGGTCACTCCGGTCAGGCTGGCTGGCAGGTAGAGCGCGTCGTAGTGCCAGCGCTGGAACAGCCAGGTGCCGAGCATGCTGCCGCCGAGAAAGCCGCCGATGATCAGCCCGCTCAGCGTGAGCCGGCGCACCTGCAGCGGGCGCCCGCGCAGCAGATGCCCCAGGCCGATGCCCAGGTCGGTGAACATGCCGCTCAGATGGGTGGTGCGGACTGCGGCGCCGCTGAGGGTGGTGGCCATGGCGTTCTGCAGGCCGCAGGCGCCTGCGGCGACCAACGCGCCGCCGACATGGTGCAGCTTGAACAGTGGGATTGCGGCCAGCAGCAGCAACGCTTCGAGCAGCAGCGCCGCGCCGTAGCGCTGTCCCAGCCGCAAGACATCGTCCTGGATGATCAGACCGCTGAGCATGGCGCCTGCGCAGAAGGCGATCAGGATGCCCCAGAGAAAGCCGATCTCCGGTGCGCTGTTCTGCACCAGGGCCACGCCGAGCAGGCTGGTGGTGCCGGTGAGGTGGCTCACCACCTGATGCTCGGAGCCCAGGTAGCCGACCACGTTGACCATGCCGGCCACGCCCGATAACGCCACCGCGCCGATCCAGACCCAGCGCGGCAGCAGCAGGCCCATCGCGGGTCAGGGCGTACCGTTGACGGCGATCTGCGAGAACGCGCCGGTTTGCGGATCGTACAGCGCCCCCCAGAAGGCGCTACCGCCATCGCACACCCGGATCGCTTCCTTGGCCGGTTTCACCGGCGGATCGTTCGGGAGTTTGAAGGCGTTGATGTAGATCAGCTGCTGGCCCTGGACCACCACGCCCACGTACTGGCGATCGAAATCGCGCGGCTCGGGGATGGTCGGCGTCAAGGCATCCTGCCTGGATTCGAGCTGTTCGATCTGCTGCTGGCTCGGTGTCCAGTAGCCGGTGACCTGGCCCGAATGCCGCGCCGGGCTGTCGCGCGAGCAGGTGTCCAGCACCTGCTCGGCGATGCCCTGGCGGGTGATGACCCAGGACTGCCCGTTCTTGAGGTTGGTCGGCACGCTCGCTGGCGGCGGCGCGGTCGCGCAGCCGGCCAGTGCCATCACGGCGAGTGCCGCCGCGCCGCGCAGCCTGTGCATCACAGCACCTCCGAGGCGAAGTCGGCCAGACGCGAACGCTCGCCGCGCCGCAGCGTGATATGCGCGCTGTGCGGCCAGGCCTTGAAGCGATCCACCGCATAGGTCAGGCCAGAGGTGGTTTCGGTGAGGTAGGGCGTGTCGATCTGTTCGACGTTGCCCAGGCACACGATCTTGGTGCCGGGGCCGGCACGGGTGATCAGTGTCTTCATCTGCTTGGGAGTGAGGTTCTGCGCCTCGTCCAGGATCAGGTAGCGCGACAGGAAGGTACGCCCGCGCATGAAGTTCATCGAGCGGATCTTGATGCGGCTGGCGAGCAGGTCGTTGGTGGCCGCACGCCCCCAGGCGCCGCCGTCCTGGTTGTGGGTGAGCACTTCCAGGTTGTCGGTCAGTGCGCCCATCCACGGCGTCATCTTTTCTTCCTCGGTGCCGGGCAGGAAGCCGATGTCTTCGCCGACGCTGACGGTGGCGCGGGTCATGATGATTTCGCGGTAACGCTGCTGATCCATCGTCTGCGCCAGGCCGGCGGCCAGGGCGAGCAGGGTCTTGCCGGTGCCGGCGGTGCCGAGCAGGGTGACGAAGTCGATTTCCGGGTCCATCAAGGCATTGAGCGCGAAGTTCTGCTCGCGGTTGCGCGCCACGATGCCCCAGACCGCATGCTGGCCGCTGCGGAAATCGTCGACCAGGCACAGCGTGGCCTTGCCGCCGCCGACCTTGGCCACGCGCAGCTCCACTTCGTCCTCGCCCGGCAGGTACAGGTACTGGTTCGGATACCAGTCTTCGTCCTCGGCCAGCACGATCTCGTAATGGGTGCGGCCACGCTCGTTCCAGCTGCGCAGGTCCTGGTTGTGCTTTTCCCAGAAATTTTCCGGCAGCTCGATGGCGCCGGTGAACAGTAGGCTGAAATCGTCCAGCGCACGATCGTTCTGGTAGTCCTCCGCATTCAGGCCGCTGATGTAGGCCTTGATGCGCAGGTTGATGTCCTTGGACACCAGAATGACCGGCACATCCGGATGCTCCTCGCACAGCGCCAGCACCGAGGCCAGGATCTTGTTGTCCGGGATCATCGCGCCGAAGGTGCGGCCCGGGTCGATCGGATGGATCTGGAAATACAGCCGGCCGATCGTCGCCTGGCCCTTGAGCTGGATACCCTGCGGATGGCTGAGCAGGATGCCGGCCTGGATCTGCTCGGCATTCGTGTTCTCCAGCAATTCGTCCAGGAAGCGGCTGACCTGGCGCGCATTGCGGCTGACTTCGGACGTGCCCTTCTTGGCGTTGTCGAGTTCCTCGATCACCTGCATCGGCAGGAACACGTCGTGTTCCTCGAATTTGAACAGCGCGGTGGGATCGTGCATCAGCACGTTGGTGTCCAGCACGTAGATGCGCTTGCCTCGGGTCATTGGGTCTTCCAAGTGATGGAGCAGGGGCGAGCCATCACGCCTGCAGGGCAGGGTGATGGAGGACACGGGAAACCAGGGGGCGTCACTGTCTGGCGTGCGCCTTCAACGCGGCCAGCACGGCGTCGGCGTGGCCGGCGACCTTGACCTTGCGCCAGGCCTGCACCACCACCCCTTCGGGCGACAGCAGGAAGGTGCTGCGCTCGATGCCGAGCACCTGCTTGCCGTACATGTTCTTTTCCTTGATCACGTCGAAGGCGCGGCACAGGGCCTCGTCGCCATCGCTGACCAGCGGGAAGGTAAATCCCTGCTTGGCGCAGAAATTGTCGTGCGACTTCACCGAGTCGCGCGAAACGCCCAGCACGACCGCGCCGGCCTGGGTGAACTGCGGCAGCAGCGCGTTGAAATCCAGGCCTTCGGTGGTGCAGCCGGGCGTGCTGTCCTTCGGGTAGAAGTACAGCACCACCCACTTGCCGGCGTAGCCACGCAGCGTGGTCTGGGTGCCGCCGGACAGCGACAGTGGCAGGTCGAAGCTTGCAGCGGGTAGTTCGAATACAGCGTCGGTCATCGTTGCTCAGCCCTAAGTGGAGGGGCGTGCGGCGCGGTCAAGCCGGGCCGACGTCCATCCCATCATAAGCAGCCACGTGGAAACGTTTGGCAAGCGCATCGAACTGCGCATTGCGCTGATTCAGCGACTCGATGGTGTGCTGCTCCAGCTTGTCCACGTGCAGGAAGTACGACTCTTCGTCGTCGCCATCGTCTTCGTCGCGTTCGCCGAGGAAGATGTCGATGACCCGATAGCCGTCCCGGGTCAGTTGCTCGGCGAGGTGTTGCAGCGGTTGCTGCGCCGGGTCGGCGAAGAAATATTCCCAGCGCAACGGCCCGTCGAGATTCCAGTCGGTCTCGGAGCGGATGTGCTCGAACATCTGTTTCAGGGCGGAAAGGGCAATGGCCATCGGAACGTCTGCCTCAGAACTTCATCGGGTCCATGATCGCGTCGAGATTGAGGTGATCACAGAATTCCAGGAAATCATCGCGCAACGCGGCGATGTGCATGTTGGCCGGCACGCCGATGGTCACCTGCGCCGAGAACATCTCCGCGCCGGTCTGCATGGCGCGGTAGCGCGTGCTCTGCAGATTCTCGATGGTGATGCCCTGGCGGTCGAAGAAATCGGCCAGCTGGAACAGGATGCCCGGCTTGTCGGCGGCGATGACTTCGACGATGTAGGGCAGCAGGTTGGACTGGGTCTGCTTGGGGCCGGTGCGGTACCACACCAGCTTCAGGCCTTCCTCGCGCTCGAGCCGGGTCAGCATCGCTTCGAGCTTGGCGACCGAATCCCAGGAGCCGGTGGCCAGGGCGGTGACCGAGACATCGCGCCCCACCGTGGCCAGGCGGGCGTCTACGAGATTGCAGCCGCTGTCGGCGATGCGGCGGGTGACGGGCAACAGGGGGGACTCCGGATGCGTCGTATAGGCGTTGATCAGGAGGTGGTTTTCGGTCGGCGAAGGCCGGGGAGTCGAGTCGGTCAAAGGGGCTTCCGGCATTGCATCAGGCTGAATGGCCGCCCGGGCAGGCGCCCTGGCGGTGACCAGCATACTTGCCCGTGGTTTCGCGCCGCAAGTAACATGCAGGCGGCCACAACCCGCGTGCGCGCGGGCCTTTCCTGTCACGTAAGAGCAGCAGAATCTTGTCCCTTTCCGGCATCATCACCGCGCTGGCGACCCCTTTCGGTCCGGACGGCGCACTCGACCTGGATGCCTGGCGGCGGTTGCTGGAACAGCAACTGCACGGCGGCGTGCAGGGAATCGTCGTCGCCGGTTCCACCGGCGAGGCCGCGGCATTGAGCGACGAGGAGTACGACACCTTGTTGCGTGCCGCCGTCGCGCAGGTGGCCGGCCGTGTGCCGGTGCTGGCCGGTACCGGCCTGTCGGGCACCGCCAAGACCATCGCGCAGACGCGCCGCGCTGCGGCGCTGGGTGCGCAGTACGCGCTGGTGGTGACGCCGCCGTACGTGCGTCCGACCCAGGCCGGGCTGCAGGCACATTTCCAGGCGGTTGCCGACAACGGCGGGCTGCCGGTGGTGCTGTACAACGTGCCCGGCCGCACCGGATGCGACCTGTTGCCGGAGACGGTTGCCGCGCTGGCCGGCCATCCGAATATCGTCGGCATCAAGGAAGCACGCAGCGAGCCGGAGCGCGTCGCCGCGCTGGTGGCGCTGCGCAGCGAGTCCTTCGTGGTGCTCAGCGGTGACGATGGCAGCGCCGCGCAGGCGATGCTGTCCGGTGCCGACGGGCTGATTTCGGTCGCGTCCAACGCGTTGCCGTCGGCGTACCGGCGGCTGTGCGATCTGGCCCGCGATGGCCAGCGCGAGGCGGCCACCACGTGGGACGCACGCCTGAGCGAGTACCACAGTTTCTGCGGGATCGAATCCAATCCCATCCCGGTCAAGGCGCTGCTGCAGCGCGCCGGGATCGGGCACGGCCTGCGCCTGCCGTTACTGCCCCTTTCTGCGGCGCACCAGCCTGCCGCCGACCGCCTTGCCGCCGACGCTGTTGCGTTGGAAGCGCTTTCCAGCCGCGAAATGCTCGCGGCCTGACCCAGGAGATTTATCGATGCGTCATTCCGTTTCCCCCGTCCGCGTGCTCTCGCTCGCGTTGCTGGCGACCGCCACCGTCGCCGCCACGAGCGGTTGCAGCTGGTTCCACAAGGGCGCACGCGGTGACTACGCGCTGGCCCCGGAAGCCCGTCCGCTGGAAGTGCCGCCGGATCTGAACCTGCCCGACACCTCCGGTGCGATGAAGGTGCCGACGCTGGCATCGAGCGCGCAGCAGAACACTTCGGCGCCACCGTCCGCCAGCGCCAACAGCGGTTTCACCGTGCCGGGCGAGCGCGACGAGGTGTTCGCCAAGGTTGGCGCGGCGCTGGCCGACATTCCCGGCCTGACCATCGCCAGCAAGGCGCAGATGCTCGGTTCCTACGACGTCAGCTACGAAGGCTCCAGCTTCCTGGTGCGCGTGGTGAAGGTCGAAGCCGGCAGCTATGTGTCGGCGGTGGATCCGCGCGGCATGCCGGCCACTGCGGCAGCGCCGGTGGCGGTCATCACAGCGTTGAAGGGCAAGCTGGGCGGCTGAGGCCGCTGCAGCAACTGCAGACAGCAGAACGGGCGCTTCGGGCGCCCGTTTTGCGTTCTGGTGCGTGGTATCGCTCTGTCGCTGCGTTGTCGCCAGCTGGATGCTGCCAGGCGCCGTTTCAGCGTTGCAGCAGTGGCAGCTTGTTCGGCTTGCCGTCCCACTCGGCGGCATCGGGCAGCGGTTCCTGGCGCACGGTCAGCACCGGCCAGGCCTTGGCCAGCTCGGCGTTGAGCGCGACGAAGCCTTCCTGGCCTGCCGGGACGTCGTCTTCCGGGTAGATCGCATTGGCCGGGCATTCCGGCTCGCACAGCGTGCAGTCGATGCACTCATCCGGGTCGATGACCAGGAAATTCGGGCCGACATGGAAGCAATCCACCGGACAGACCTCGACACAGTCGGTGTATTTGCACTTGATGCAGTTTTCGGTGACAACAAAAGGCATGGCGGAATCCGGCGTTTAGCCTGTCAATTCTAAAGCAGTCCGGTGGCCGGTGTGGGGTTGGCCGGGATTTGTCGGCCTCCAGCCCTGGCCGCTCGGCGCGGTCCTGACCGTCTCCGGTCAGGCCAAGCCGCGCTGCCTGGCTAGCGCGAACAATCCCGTCGCAGCCAGATCTTCCCGATGCAGCTGCGTCCGCACGCCCAGCTGCGCCAGCGCCAGCGCGTAGCGCTGCGCCAGGCCGGGGCTGCCGACCAGGTGCACGGTGGCGTGACTGCCGCGCTGCTCGCGCAGTTCGTGGCCGATCAGCAGGCCCGAGAGGTAGGACGGCAGTGCGGTGGCGGCGAGGCGGTCGAACAGGCCCAGCGTGCGGGCGCCGAACAGGTGATGGCTGAGGCCACCGGGCGCGGCGCTGCGGTCGACGCCTTGCGCGAAGGCATCGGTGTCCAGGTCCGCAGGGTCGTCCTGCATCAACTTGCCCAGGATGCTGTGCTGGCGCAGCACCGCATACAGCTCGCCGGTCATGACGGTGGCGAAACCGGTCAGCTGGCCGTGCGCGATCTGCGCCCATTTGCTGTGGGTGCCGGGCAGGCAGGCGACGTGTTCGCCATCGCCGAGTGCGGCGATCAGGCCGACCAGCTGGGTTTCCTCGCCACGCATGACATCGGGCACGCCGTGCTGCTCGCCGGTGCTTACGCCGGGGACGAACCACAGCGTGCGCCCGGGCAGCAGGTCGGTGTAGCTGCGCATCGCCTGCGCCAGGGCGGCGGTATCGGCCGGGCAGGGCAGATAGGCCTGCTCGACCCAGCCATTGCGGCTGCCGATCATGCCCGACAGCAGTAGCGGGCCATCCCAGCCGTCGATCAGCGTGCTCAGCACGTCGGCGAAGCGGCCCTGGCAGGCCAGGATGCCGTCGCTGCCGCGGCGTTGCTCCAGCACCGTGCCGTCGGCAGCGAGCAGGTAGCCACGCAGGCTGCTGGTGCCCCAGTCGATGGCGATCATGCGCTGGTCACCCGGCTCTCGGGCAGGCCCTTGATCGGCACGTCGCAGACGTACAGGCCGCCGGCTTCCGGCGTGCGCGCCAGTTCTTCGGCGCTATGGTCCAGGCGCGAGCTGATCACGTGCAGGCGGTCCAGCGCGGCGCCGCCGAGGGCGCTGCAGGTGGGGTGTTTGACCGGCAACTGCACGATGCGCTCGATGCTGCCGTCGGGGCGGTAACGCACCACGCGCCAGGCGCGCCATTGCGCATTCCACAGATAGCCTTCGCTGTCGATGATGGAGCCGTCCGGCTCGGCATCGTCGCGATCCAGCGTGGTGAACACGCGCACGTTGCTGGTCTGCGCAGTGTCGGCGTCGTAATCGCAGCACAGGATCTGCGGGCGCAGCGAGTCGCAGTAATACAGCGTGCGGCCGTCGGGGCTGAAGCAGATCGAGTTGGGGATCGACACGCCCGGCAGCGGCAACGCACGCAGGCCGTGGCGCAGCGAAAACTGGTACATCGCGCCGCGTGCGGCCTTGTGGTCGTGCTCGTCCATGGTGCCGAACACGAGGTTGCCGTTGCGGTCGGCGCGGCCGTCGTTGCTGCGCGTGTGGGGGTTGTCGGCTTCGATATCGGCCAGGTGCTCGAGCGGCAGCGTGTCGGCGTCGGCGTTGTCGGGGTCGGCGATGCAGACCGACTTGGCCAGCGCGATCATCACGCGGCCGTCGTCCATCAGGCCGAGGCAACCGGGGCGGTCCGGCAGCGTCCAGTACTGCGTGTGTGCGCTGTGCGGATGATGCCGCCACAGCCGCTTCTCGCTGATGTCCACCCAGTACAGCGCTTCACGTTGCTCGCACCACAGCACGCCTTCGCCATGCGTGCAGCGGCTGTCGACCGCCAGCACGGCGGTGTGTTCGGGCGTGCTCACCATTCGGCGATGCTGCCATCGCTGTGACGCCAGACCGGGTTGCGCCAGTCCGGCGGATTTTCGTTTGCGCGCTTGAGCATGTCTTCGTCGATCTCCACACCGAGCCCGGGTTTGGGCAGCGCGGCGATACTGCCATCGACACACTGAAAATCGTCTTTATTGATGACGTAATCGAGCAGGTCGGCGCCTTCGTTGTAGTGGATGCCGATGCTCTGTTCCTGCAGCACCGCGTTGTGCGAAACGAAGTCCACGTGCAGGCAGGCGGCCAGCGCGATCGGCCCGAGCGGGCAGTGCGGGGCGAAGCCGACATCGTAGGCTTCGGCCATCGCGGCGATCTTGACGCACTCGGTGATGCCGCCGGCATGCGACAGGTCCGGCTGCACCATGCCGATACCGCCGGCGCACAGCACGTTCTTGAATTCGAAGCGCGAGAACATGCGCTCGCCGGCCGCCAGCGGAATCGAGGTGCTCGCGGCCAGGCGCGGGTAGTACTCGGCCTGCTCGGCCAGCACCGGTTCCTCGACGAACAGCGGCTTGAATGGCTCCAGCTCGCGCAGCAGCGCCTTGGCCATCGGCGCGCCGACGCGGCCGTGGAAGTCGATGCCGAAGTCGATGCTGTTGCCGAAGGCTTCGCGGATTTCGGCGACCTTGACCACGGCGGCATCGACGGCGCGCGCGCTGTCGATCAGCTTCATTTCCTCGGTGCCGTTGAACTTGAAGGTGTCAAAGCCCAGCGCACGGTAGTCGGTGATCTGCTGGATGATCGCGCCCGGGCGGTCGCCGCCGACCCAGCGGTAGGTCTTCATGCGATCGCGCACCAGCCCGCCCAGCAGCTCGTACACCGGCACGCCCAGGGCCTTGCCCTTGATGTCCCACAAGGCCTGGTCGATACCGGCGATGGCGCTCATCAGGATGGCGCCGCCACGGTAGAAACCGGCGCGGTACATGGTCTGCCACAGGTCGTTGATGCGCGCCGGATCCTTGCCGACGACGTAGCCGGCCAGTTCGTGCACGGCGGCTTCCACCGAGCGCGCGCGGCCTTCGATGACCGGCTCTCCCCAGCCGGTGATGCCCTCGTCGGTTTCGACCTTGAGGAACAGCCAGCGCGGTGCGGCATGGTAGGTGGTGAGGCGGGTGATCTTCATCCTTGCAGTTCCTGGTAGGCCTGCACGAAGGCGCGTGCATGCGTCTGGGTCGTTTCGAGCGATTGCGCGGGTTTGTACAGTTCGCCACCGATGCCGGCGCCGGCGGCGCCCTGGGCAACGAAGCCGGCCAGGGTCTGCGGGCTGACGCCGCCGACCACGTAGACCGGAATGTGCTTGGGCAGCACCGAGCGCAGCGCGCGCACATGCGCGGCGCCATAGGTGGCTGCCGGGAACAGCTTCAGGATCGTGGCGCCGGCATCGATGGCGTCGAACGCCTCGCTGGCGGTGGCGAAACCGGCGACCACGGTGAGCCCGCGCGACACCGCATGGCGGATCAGCGAGGGGCGCGTATTCGGGGTGACGATGAAGCGCGCACCGATCTCGGCCAGGGTGTCGACATCGTCGTTGCGCAGCACGGTGCCGGCGCCGATCCAGGCGCGCTCGCCGTAGGTCTGCTGGGCCAGGGCGATGCTCTCGGCCCAGCGCGGCGAATTGAGCGGGATCTCGATCGCGTCGAAGCCGGCGTCGATCAGTGCACCGACATGGTCGAGCGTTTCTTCCGGCGTGATGCCACGCAGGATGGCGATCAGCGGCAGGGCGAACAGGCTGGCGGTGGTGTCTGAGGTCATCGTGTTACTCGCGATAGAGCGGAAAGCGGCCGTCGGCGTCCGGATGGGCGCCAGCGTCGGGGGAAGTTGCAGCGCTGCATAGCAGCGCGCGGAGGGCGGCAGGCAGCCGCGACGAGGTGGCTGCGGCACTTGCGTGCGCACTCCAACGGCCTGCAATTGGCCGGCAAGTTGCCGTCATCGTCGTCCACCTCCGCAATCATGGCGTGCGTGTTGCCATCCTGTGGAAGATGGGTCACGTCTGTTCTGGCCGCGCCCGGGAGGTAGGGGCTCCTGCTGCGGCGTTCGATAGCCTCGCGCGGGGAGATATGTGCTGCAAATGAAATTTTCGGCATATTCTATTCCTCCTACGAATACAGCTGCGTGGCGATACCCCATGGCAAATTCCGGCACTCCCTGGTTCAACGCTGCCCGCCTCAAGACGCGCCAGCTCCTGCTGCTGCTGCATCTGCACGAACAACGCTCGGTGCTGCGCGCGGCCGAGGCTGCCAGCATGACCCAACCGGCCGCTTCCAAGCTGCTGGCGGAAATGGAAGACATGCTGGGGGTGAAACTGTTCGAGCGGCATGCCCGCGGGGTGGAGCCCACCTGGTACGGCCATGTGCTGATCCGGCGTGCGCGTGCGGCGATGTCGGAGATCGGCCGGGCGCAGGAGGAAATCGCCGCGCTGCGCGCCGGGAGGATGGGCCAGGCCTCGATCGGCACCGTGGTCAATCCGGGCACCAACCTGGTGCCGCAGGCGATCGCCGAGGTCAAGCGCGAGTTCCCCGACATCCTAGTGCGGGTGGAAATGGATTACAGCCGCCCGCTGGTGGCCAAGTTGCTGGACGGCCAGTTGGACATCGTGATCGGCCGCATCCTGGGGCCCGAAGGCGTGGGCGAGCTGGAGTTCGAGCCGCTGGCCGACGAGCCGCATTCGGTGATCGCGCGTGCCGGCCACCCGCTGGCCAGTCGGACCGGCCTGCAGCATGCGGATCTGGTGCGGCATGGCTGGATCCTGCCGCCGGCCGACAGCGTGCTGCGCGCGCGGCTGGATTCGATGTTCATGGAGCACGGCGTGCAGACACCGACCAACGCGATCGAGACCTCGTCGCTGCCGGTGACCTCCACGCTGTTGCGTGGCACCGACATGCTGACCGCCTTGCCGGTGGAGTCGGTGGCGCCGCTGATCCAGGCCAAGCTGCTGACCGTGCTGCCGATCGAGCTGGGCGTCCGCATGGAGTCGTTCGGCATCATCCGGCGGCGCGATTACATCCTGCCGCCCGGCGCCGAGCGCATTCTGCAGGCGCTGCGCACCACCGCGCGGCGTTTGTACCCCGGTCTGCGCGGGCCGGAATCCACTGGTTAAGCGGGCTCTTCCATTTGTATTCCGGCACGGCATACCAGGCTGTGAATTTTTCATTGGCTGGCGCTAGACCACGCGCCTATATCTGTGAGCCAGATCGCACGCTGAAGCGCACGTGAAGTCGGGCAGGTGATCGGCGGGCAAACCGTCAGATAGAGGGAGGGGCAGGCGTCCGTGCCGGCTCCGCCGTGATCACGCGGGCCGCGTCGCGGCGCCGCGACAACCAGTCTTCAGTCGTCTTGCGTCCTGGGAGGGATTCAGATGTACAAGTTTTCAAGCCATGCCTCGGCAGGGACGGGCGTGCACGCACGTCGTACCCCGCGTTTGCGTCATTCGGCCATGGCCGTCAGCATCGGGTTACTGCTCGCCGCCCCCGTCTATGCGCAACAGGCGCAGTCGTCGCAGGCCGCCTCCAGCGCCAATGGCGGCACCAGCGCGGTGGATCTGGACACGGTGGAAGTGCGCGGCGTGCGCGCCAGCCTGATCAAGTCGCAGGTGATCAAGCGCGATGCCAGCCAGATCGTGGATTCGGTCAGTGCCGAAGACATCGGCGCCTTGCCCGACCGCAGCGTCACCGAAACCCTGCAGCGCGTCAGCGGCGTGACCATCGATCACTTCGCCGCACGCAGCGATCCGGACCATTTCTCCGCCGAAGGCAGCGGCGTGATGATCCGCGGCCTGACCCAGGTGCGCGGCGAACTCAATGGGCGCGACATCTTCAGCGCCGCCAGCGGCCGCGGGCTGAGCTTCGAAGACGTGCCGGCCGAGTTGATGGCCGGTGTGGACGTCTACAAGAACCCCTCGGCGGAAATCATCGAGGGCGGGCTGGGCGGCACGGTCAATCTGCGTACGCGCATGCCGTTCGACAATCCGGGCCGGATCGTCGGCGGCAATGTCGATTACAACTACGGCGACATGAGCAAGAAGTACAAGCCGTCGGCCTCGTTCCTGTTCAGCGACCGCTGGAACACCGGCATCGGCGAAATGGGCTTCATGATCGATGTCGCGCATTCGGAGCTGGCCACGCGCTCGGACGGCATCCAGGTGGAGCCGTACGTGCGGCGGACCGATGAGGCCGTGCTGGCCGGAAGCGGGCGCAGCGAAGTGTTCGTGCCGGGCGGGGTGAACTGGCGTCAGCTGGATTTCGAGCGCAAGCGCGACGGGATCGCGGCGGCGTTCCAGTGGAAGCCCAGCGATGCCACCGAGATCTATGCGCAGTTCCTGCGCTCGCGCTACGAGATGAACTGGCAGGAGCGCGCCGCGTTCTTCAACGACAGTAACAACAGCATCACGCCGGCACCGGGCACCACCTTCGACTACGACGATCGCGGCGCCTTCCTGCGCGGCTCGCCGGTATCCAGCTCGTGGCGCGGGGTGCTCACCGGCGATGGTGTGCGCTTCAATACCGACAACCGCTATTCCGAACAGCGCACCACCACCACCGACATGTCGGTGGGCTTCAGCCATTTCTTCAACGACAACCTGCAGATCAAGGGCGATATGCAGCTGGTGGAGTCGGAGAACGAACAGCTGGATTTCACCGTGTTCAGTGCGACCTATCTGCCGGGCCTGTCGTACGACGTGTCGGGCAAATATCCCAGCGTGCAGATCGCCAATCCGGGCTTTACCCAGGACCCGTCCAACTACTTCTGGGCGGCGGCGATGGATCACCTGGGCAAGAACCGCGGGCGGCAGCTGTCCACGCGTGTGGATCTGGAATACACCTTCGATGACAGCAGCTGGTTGCGCTTTGCGCGCTTCGGCATGCGCGCCACCGACCGCAACCAGATCAACAAGAATTCCGGCTACAACTGGGGCGTGATCTCCGACAACTGGGCCGCCATTCCGGGCACCAGCAACGGCCTGGCGAATATGTCCGAGTTCATGACCGACCAGTCGTCGTTGTTCACCTTCTCCGACTTCTTTCGCGGCGGGGTGAACGTGCCGACCACGCTGGTGGTGCCCAACAGCAGCCTGGTCAACAACTACCGCTCCGCCTCGCAGATGATCCAGCAGATCGTGGCGCTGCGCGGCTACGGCTGGGCGCCGGACACCTATCAGCCGCAGGACACCAACCGCCAGCACGAACGCACCCAGGCCGCCTACGCGGCGCTGTACTTCGGCAACGACGAGGCCTGGGGCGTGCCGGTGGACGGCAACATCGGCATCCGCGTGGTGCAGACCAAGACCCAGGCCGAAGGCTTTGGCCAGTTCCAGAACCTGGCCGGGCTCAATGTCTCGCCGGAACTGCAGGCGCGCTATACCGGGCAGTACTTCGAGAACAACTCCCAGGGCAGCTATACCAACGTGCTGCCCAGCCTGAACCTGCGGCTGCGCTTCACCGACAGCCTGCAGTGGCGCTTTGCCGCCTCCAAGGCGATGGCGCGCCCGGACTACACCCAACTGCAGCCGTATGTGTTGCTCAACGTGGAAACCAACGACGCCGGCCAGGCGACCGATTTTGTCGGCACCGCCGGCAACCCGAACCTCAAGCCGATGGTGGCCAACCAGTTCGACACTGCGCTGGAGTGGTATTTCGACACCAGCGACATGCTGTACGCCACGCTGTTCTACAAGAAGGTCAAGGATTACTTCTCCACCCAGACCCGCAGCGAGATCTACGACAACCGCCCCTGGCTGGTGACGCGCCCGTACAACATGGACGAGGGCACCATCCGCGGTGCGGAGCTGGGCTATACCCAGTTCTTCGATCAGCTGCCGGGCTGGCTGAGCGGGTTCGGCGTCAATGCCAACTTCACCTTCGTCGACAGCCAGGGCGGCGCCAACACCGCCACCGACCCGTACACCAATACCACCGTCACCGGTGTCGAGCTGCCACTGGAAGGCCTGTCGCGGCGCAGCTACAACCTGGCCGGTATCTACGAGAAGGGCCCGTTGTCGTTGCGTCTGGCCTACAACTGGCGCTCGCGCTACCTGCTGACCACCAGCGATGCGTCCACCCGTCTGCCGACCTGGGCCGACGACTATGGCCAGCTCGACGGCTCGTTCTTCTACCGCTTCAACGAGCACCTGCAACTGGGCGTGCAGGCCAACAACCTGACCAACACGGTGACCAAGGTGCTGATGGGGCCGACCTCGTACGAAGGCGGCGAGGTGGATCCGCGTCTGTATACGCGCTCTTCGTTCGTCAACGACCGGCGCTATTCGCTGGTGCTGCGCATGAACTGGTAAGCGAAGGCCATCACGGAACTGCCGTGTGCGGGCTCGCAGACTTGAGCCCGCTTTGGCCGCTCCGGCCGTCCGGATCCGCAATGCCAGACCCAGCGGGTTTGTCGGCGTTGCTATAGTTTTTACGAATAGCTTTCCAGGAATATTTCATTGGTGTGGCACGACAGCGCCGCCCTATGCTCCGGCCGCAGCCGCTAGGTAAGCCTTGTCAGGATTACCACGCATCGCACCGCCCGGCCTTCCGGTCGTGGGCGGATGCGGGCCAGCACCAACGACGGGCAGGGCGTTCGCGCACCGGCCCGCTAAAAATTAGAAGTACATGCGTCCTGGGAGGGAGCACCATGTCAGTGCAACATCGCCACATTCCGGCAAGCCGGACTGTGGGTCAGCGTTCGATCCGTGATTTCCGCCGCTCCGTGATGGCCCTCAGTGTGGCCACGCTGTTGAGCACGCAGGCCTACGCGCAGGACGCGACCACCACAGCCACCCCGGCTCAGGACTCCACCACCCAGCAGCTCGACACGGTGCAGGTCACCGGCACGCGCAGCAGCGTCACCAAGGCGCAGCTGGTCAAGCAGAACGCCGAGCAGATCGTCGATTCCATCGTTGCCGAAGACATCGGCAAGCTGCCCGACAACAACGTCGCCGAGGCGCTGCAGCGCATCTCCGGTATCCAGATCTCGCGCAACTACGGCGAAGGCAGCTCGATCGCCATCCGCGGCCTGACCCAGGTGCGCACCGAACTCAATGGCCGTGACATCTTCACCGCCAACGATGGCCGTGGCCTGAGCTTCGAGGACGTGTCGGCCGAACTGCTCGGCGGCGTCAACGTGTACAAGAATCCCTCGGCCGACATGATCGAAGGTGGCCTGGGCGGCACCGTCGACCTGCGCACGCGCCTGCCTTTCGACTATGACGGCCGCAAGATCGCCGGCAGCGTCCAATACAACTATTACGACCTGGCCGACGACGGCAAGCCGGCGTTCTCGGGCCTGTTCAGCGATCGCTGGCAGACCGGCATCGGCGAGATCGGCCTGCTGGTGAACTACTCGCAGCAGAAGAGCCCGTTCCGCCAGGACACCATCTCGATCGAGCCGTGGTACACGCAAACCGATCTGCCGGGCTATGAAGGCCAGGGCGTGTCGGTGCCGCACGGCGCCGGCATCAACACCACCATCGGTGAGCGCGAGCGCAAGACCGGTGCGTTCGCGATGCAGTGGCGTCCGAACGATTCGGTCGAGGTCTACACGCAGGTGCTGCGTTCGGATTACGACTTCAGCTGGCACGACTATTCGTTCTTCGCCCTGACCGGCGCCAACCCGATGCAGGGCTTGCCGGGCATCCAGGTCAACGACCGCAACGAGTTCGTCAATGGCTCGTTTCAGAACGTGCCGACCGAATCCAACACCAGTCTGACCGAGCGGCATTCGGTGACCACCGATTACTCGCTGGGCGCCAAGTGGACGGTCAACGAGAAGCTGACCCTGAGCACCGACTTCCAGTACGTCGATGCCACCACCAAGGGCACGCGCTACATCGTCGCCACCGGGCAGGACACCAGCCCGCAGTTCAACGTCGACTTCCGTGGCGATCTGCCGCGCCTGTCGGTGACCGATGCCAGCGGCGCGGAAGGCTATCTGGCCGATGCCAACAACTACGACGGCTGGCGCTGGCACCTGGACAACAAGGACGACAACAAGGGCACCGAGTTCGCCTGGCGCGCCGACATGGACCTGGCCTTCGACAGCGACTTCGTGCGCAGCTTCAAGGCCGGTGTGCGTTACACCGACCGCGATGCCGAGACCAAGGGCAATATCTACCGTTTCATGTGCATCAACGATTGCTCGGGCACGCCGTTCTCGCAGTACCCGACCATCGGTCTGGTGACCAACCCGATCACCGACTTTTTCCGCGGTGAGAGCAGCACCTTCGGCCGCACGCTGACGGCTGCCGACTCGGCAGTGGCCAACTACGAGCAGACCCTGGCTACCTTCGGCGCCAGCCCGCTGGAATTTGCGCCCAACAACATCAATACGCAGAACGAGAAGACCTACGCGGCCTATGGCGTGCTGCGCTTCGGCGTGGACAGCGACTCGATTCCGTTCGACGGCAACATCGGCGTGCGCGTGGTGCGGACCGAGGTGGGCTCGCAGGGCGTGCGCACCGGAACCGACAGCGAAGGCGGCGGACTGATCCCGGTGGATGCGCAGCAGACCTATACCGACGTGCTGCCCAGCTTGAACCTGCGCTGGATGCTGAGCGATCAGCTGCAGTGGCGTTTTGCGGCCTCGCGCGGCATCTCCCGTCCCACCTTCGACCGGCTCAACCCAAACCTGAGCCTGAGCACCGGCACCTCCAATGGTGCCTCGACCTTCACCGGTACCGCGGGTAACCCGAGTCTGGAAGCGGTCAAGGCCGACCAGTTCGACACCGCGCTGGAGTGGTACTTCGGCCAGGGCTCGATGATGTACGGCACCTTGTTCTACAAGAAGGTCGAAGGCTTCATCGCCAATGCCGTCTTCAACGAGGTCTACGACGGCCAGGTCTGGCAGATCACCCGTCCGGTCAACGGCGATGCCGGCAAGATCCGCGGTGCGGAACTGGGTTATACGCAGTTCTTCGACTTCCTGCCGGGCTGGTTGAGCGGCTTCGGCCTGCAGACCAACTACACCTATGTCGACAGCGAGGCGCCGAGCCCCACCGCCACCGACACCAACGGCCAGGCGCTGACCGTGCCGCTGGAAGGTCTGTCCAAGAACAGCTACAACGCGATCCTCAGCTACGAAACCTCGCGCTTCCAGGGCCGTGTGGCCTACAACTGGCGCAGCGACTGGCTGGTGACCACCGCGGGCAACGGCACCGGCAACCTGCCGGTCTACAACAAGGGCTTCGGCCAGCTGGATGCCTCGCTGCGTTTCAACATCAATGATGTGTGGTCGATTTCGCTCGATGGCGTGAATCTGCTCGATACCCGTCGCGAAAGCTATCTGGGCACCGAGTCGCGCTACCGTGACTTCGTGATCAACGATCGTCGGTATGGCCTGACATTGCGGGCCAGCCTGTAGAACGCGCCGTAGGAAGTGCGTCTCCGGTCCGGCGAGCTGTGCAGGCAGCCCGTCGGGCCGGTGTTTTTCCTATCGACGGCAGGCCGTCGATCGCAAGAGGAGCCGGAGGAATGATCGCTGTGATCGATCCGCCTACTGTGCGCCGCGTTACCGCAGCGATGTGGCCGGTCCGTGTATGGCTGGCACTGCTGGTGCTGTTGTCGCTTTCGATCCTGCCGCTGCAGGCCGCCGATCCGGCGTCCCAGGGGCCTTACCAATGGCGCAGCGTCGCCATCGGCGGTGGCGGATTCGTCACCGGTGTGCTGTTTCATCCCGCCGAGCGCGACCTTGCGTATGCACGTACCGATGTCGGTGGTGCGTACCGCTGGGATGCGCGCGCGCAGCAGTGGGTGGCACTGACCGACTGGCTGGGTGCCGACGACTGGAACCTGATGGGGATCGACGCATTCGCGGTCGATCCTGCCGACCCGCAGGCGCTGTATCTGGCTGCAGGTACTTACATGCACGAGCGCGCCGGCAATGCCGCGGTGCTGCGCTCGTTCGATCGCGGCCGCAGTTTCGAGCGTGCCGAGTTGCCGTTCAAACTCGGCGGCAATCAATTGGGCCGTGCCAATGGCGAACGGCTGGCGGTGGACCCGCACGATGGCCGTGTGCTGTTGCTGGGCTCACGCGATGCAGGGCTGTGGCGCAGCGACGATCGCGGCGCGCACTGGGCGCGGGTGGATGCATTTCCCGCCGAGGCAATGGCGGGCGCGACGGCGCGCAATCATGTCGGACGCGAGCAGGCGGTGGGCATCGCCTTTGTCGTCTTCGATGCCGCCAGCGGCCGCCCCGGCCGTCCGACCCCGCGCATCTATGTCGGCGTGTCCACCGCGCAGACCAGTCTGTATGTTTCCGACGACGCCGGCCGCAGCTGGTCGGCAGTGGCCGGGCAGCCCAAGGGCCTGCGTCCCAGTCATATGGCCGGCGGCAGCGATGGGCAGTGGTACCTGAGCTACGGCGACCAGCCCGGGCCGGACCTGATGGCCGGCGGCGCGCTGTGGAAATACACCCCGGCGCAGGGGCGCTGGACCGAGATCAGCCCGATCGCGCAGCCGGCCAGCGGCGATGGTTTCGGCTGGGGCGCGGTGGCGGTGGATCCGCAACAGCCGCAGGTGCTGCTGGCCAGCACCTTCCGCCGTCGTAGCCCGCGCGATGAGCTATTCCGCAGCGTCGACGGCGGGCGCAGCTGGACGCCGTTGCTGGCGGGCGCGCAGTTCGATCACAGCGCAGCGCCGTGGACCGCGCAGGCCACGCCACACTGGATGGGCGCGCTGGCGATCGATCCGTTCGACAGCAACCACGCGCTGTTTGTCACCGGCTACGGCATCTGGGCCTCGCGCAACCTGCAGGATTTCGCCAGGCAGCAGCAGCCGTTGCAGTGGTGGTTCCAGGATCGTGGGCTGGAAGAGACCGTGCCGCTGGATCTGCTGAGCCCGATGCAGGGCGCGCACCTGCTCAGTGCGCTGGGCGATATCGACGGCTTCCGGCACGACGATCTGGAGCGTGCGCAGCTGCAATACGCCGGTCCGCGCCTGACCAATGGCGAGAGCATCGATGCCGCCGGGCAGGCCGCGCAGTGGGTGGTGCGCAGCGGTACCGTGCGCGATCGCCGCAACAACGAGATCCGTGCGCTGTACTCGCGCGATGGCGGCGCGCAGTGGACGGCGTTCGCCAGCGAGCCGCCAGCCGGGCAGGGCGCCGGCAACATCGCCATTGCCGCCGATGCATCCCATGTGGTGTGGGCGCCCGAGAAAGGCGGCAACTGGCGCACCGCCGATTTCGGCAAGCACTGGCAACGTGTGCAGGGCCTGCCCGAGACAGCGTTGGCGGTGGCCGATCGCGTCGATGCGCGGCGCTGGTATGCAGTGGATACCGCCAGCGGGCGCTTGTACGAGAGCCGCGATGGTGCAGCGAGCTTTCGCGACACCGGTGCACAGGCCGGCAACCCGGCGCGCGACGAACGGGCGCGCCCGCAGCTGCGCCCGGATCCGTGGCGGGCGGGGGTGGTATATCTGGCCAGCCCCGCGCTGGGCGTGATGCGCTGGCAGGATGGGCGTTTGCAGACCTTGTCCAGGCCGGATGAGGCGCGTTCGCTGGGCATCGGCAAGGCACTGCGCGATGGCGCACCGCCGGCGCTGTATCTGGCCGGCCGCGTGGATGGAGTGGACGGCGTGTTCCGCTCCGACGATGAAGGCGCGCACTGGTTGCGCATCAACGACGACGCGCACCGGTTCGGCAAGCCCTACAGCGTCACCGGCGACCCGCGCCTCCCCGGGCGCGTGTACTTCGCCACCGGTGGGCGTGGCATCTTCTACGGCGATCCACGATGAGCGCTGCGTCCCTGTGCGCGTCATCGCGCTGTCTTACCGTGTACGGCGGCATGCGCCGTCGCATCGCTGCGCGCCGAGTGGCCGCGCCGACCCTGGAGATCACTGCATGACTGTTTCCCTCATCCGTCGTGGCTGCCTGTTGGGCCTGGTGCTCGCCAGCCCTGCTGCATTGGCGCAACCGAGCCTGCCGTTGTTGTTCGCCGATGGCGCGGTGCTGCAGCGCGACCAGGCGATGCCGGTGTGGGGCTGGGCCACGCCCCATGCCGCCATCACGGTCAGCTTCGACGGCAAGCGGGCCACCGCCAAGGCCGATGCCAAAGGCCAGTGGAAGGTCAGCCTGCCCGCACACAAGGCCGGCGGCCCCTATGTGCTGAGCGTGCAGGGCGACGGCGGCGAGTTGCAGGTGCGCGATGTGCTGGTCGGCGATGTGTGGCTGGCCAGCGGTCAATCGAACATGGAGTGGCCGCTGGCGCAGGCCAGCGATGGCCCGCAGGCGGTGGCGGCGGCCAACGACCCGCAGTTGCGGCACTTCAAGGTGCCCAAGTCGTGGTCGCTGCAGCCGGAAGCGCGCCTGACCGGCGGCGACTGGAAGTCCGCCACGCCGGACAACGCCGGCGAGTTCACCGCAGTCGGTTATTTCTTCGCCAAGGAGCTGCGCGCCAGCACCGGCGTGCCGATCGGCATCGTCAACAGCACCTGGGGCGGCAGCGCGATCGAGGCGTGGATGGATGCGGCCTCGCTGGGCCTGGATGCCGGGCAGAACCAGGGCGCGATCGAAGCGATCAAGCAGCGCGATGCCGCTGCGCAGGCGGCCACCGGCAAGCGCATCGCGCGCTGGCCCAAGGTGGATGGCGAGATGCCGCAGTGGCGCGAAGCGACATTCGACGACAGCGACTGGGACAGCATCCCGACCACCCAGCAGTGGGAATCCAGCGGCTATGACGGCATGGACGGGATCGCCTGGTATCGCACCACGGTCACCCTGAGCGCTGCCGAAGCCAAGGCCGGCATCACGTTGGGCGTGGGACAGATCGACGACTCGGACATCACCTACGTCAATGGCCAGCAGGTCGGCACGACCGAAAAGCAGTGGAACCTGCCGCGCGTCTACAGCGTGCCGGCTTCGGCCTTGCATGCAGGGGTCAACCACATCGCGGTGCGGGTGGAAGATCTCAGTGGCGGTGGCGGCATGCATGGTCCGGACGAGCAGCGCTTCGTGCAGACCAGCGCCGGTGCCAAACGCGCGTTGGGCGGCTGGAAATTCCGCCCGGCCGCCGTGCGTGTATCGCTGGTCGACAACAAGAATCAGCTGCCCACGCTGCTGTACAACCAGATGATCCATCCGCTGCAGCCGTTCCCGGTCAAGGGCGTGATCTGGTACCAGGGCGAAACCAATGCCAGTGACACCGGCGCGGTGAAGTACCGTGAACAGTTCGCCGCGATGATCCAGCAATGGCGCGCCGAACGTGGCGCGAAAACGCTGCCGTTCCTGTGGGTGCAGCTGGCCAACTTCAAGGCCGGCGGCGACAAGGGTGAGCTGAGTCCGTGGGCACTGTTGCGCGAGTCGCAGTCCAAGACGCTGGCGCTGCCGGCGACCGGGCAGGCGGTGATCATCGATATCGGCAACCCCACCGATATCCATCCCACCAACAAGCGCGATGTCGGCCATCGCCTTGCGATTGCTGCACGTCATGTGGCGTATGGCGAAACGCTGGTGTACAGCGCGCCGGTGTTCAAGCAGGCGCGCTTTGCCGATGGTCAGGCACTGCTGAGTTTCGATCTGCAGGGCAGTGCCTTGCAGGTGCGTAATGGTGGCGAAGTGCAAGGCTTCCGCGTCGCCGGTGCCGACAAACACTTCCATTCGGCTACCGCGCGCATTGAGGGCGATCGCGTGATCGTGCGTAGCGACGCGGTGGCTGCACCGGTCGCGGTGCGCTACGGCTGGAGCGAAAACCCGGACGACGCCAACCTGGTCAATCGCGAACAGCTTCCCGTTTCCCCCTTCCGCACCGATACCTGGTGACACGGAGTCCTATGTCCATGCATTCCCCCGTTGCACGTGTGATCGCTTCTTCCCCTGCACGCCGTTGCCTGCGTCCGCTGCTGCTGTCCGCGCTGACGCTGGCCCTGGCAGCGTGCCAATCCGGCGAGCAGAACGACCAAGCCAAACCGGCCGCAGTCGCACCGACTGCCGGTAGCGCAGCGACCGCGCCTGCCACGGCAGCGGCGCCGGCTGCGCAGACGCCGATGCCGCAGTTCGTCAGCAAGGACGGCAAACACGCATTGATGGTCGATGGTGCGCCGTTCTTGATCCTGGGCGCGCAGGTCAACAACTCCAGCAACTATCCCGGCGTGATGGACAAGGTGTGGCCGGCGATGCAGGTGCTGGGCCCCAATACCGTGCAGGTGCCGATTGCCTGGGAGCAGGTCGAGCCGGAAGAAGGCAAGTTCGATTTCTCCTTCGTCGATACGCTGCTCACGCAGGCACGCGAGCACAAGGTGCGGCTGGTGCTGCTGTGGTTTGCGACCTGGAAGAACAACGGCCCGGCGTACGCGCCGCACTGGGTCAAGACCGACAACCAGCGCTTTCCGCGCGTGGTGACGCGCGAGGGCAAGGCGATCGGGTCGCTGTCGCCGCATGCGCAGGCCACCCTGGATGCCGACCGCAAGGCCTTCGTCGCCTTCATGCAGCACCTCAAGCAGGTCGATCCGCAGCACACCGTGATCATGATCCAGCCCGAGAACGAGCCGGGCACCTACGGCAGCGTGCGCGACTTCTCGCCGATGGCGCAGAAGCTGTTCGACGGCCCGGTGCCGGAAGAGCTGCTCAAGCGCTTGAACAAGCAGCCGGGCAGCTGGGCACAGGTGTTCGGTGCCGATGCGGACGAGATCTTCCATGCCTGGTCGATCGGTCGCTACATCGACCAGGTGGCCGAAGCCGGCAAGGCCGAATACCCGCTGCCGATGTACGTCAACGCCGCACTGCGTGGCCCGTTCAATCCCGGCCAGCCCGGCCAGTACGCCAGCGGCGGCCCCACCGACAACGTGCTGGATGTGTGGAAGGCCGCCGGCCCGCATATCGACCTGCTGGCGCCGGACATCTACATGCCCGAATACCGTACCTACACCACGGTACTGGAGCGCTACGCCCGCCCGGACAATGCGCTGTTCGTCGCCGAAACCGGCAACCGCCCGGAATACGCGCGCTATCTGTTCCCCACGCTGGGCCACGATGGCATCGGCTGGTCGGCGTTCGGCATGGACTACACGCGTTATTCCAACTATCCGCTGGGCGCCAAGCACGTCAACGCAGAAACCCTGGCCCCGTTTGCGCTGGGGTTTGAGCTGGTCAAGCGCGGCATGCGTCCGTTCGCCAAGGCCGCGTCCGAAGGCAAGCTGCACGGCACGGCCGAAGAACCCGGCCAGGCGGTGCAGGAGCTGCAGCTCAACGAGCGTTGGGGCGCCACCATCACCTACGGCGTGCCGCAGTTCTGGTTCAAGGGCGAGCCGCCGGGCAACCCCGAGCCGATCGGCGCGGCCTTGATCGCCGAGCTTGGCCCGGACGAATTCCTGGTCACCGGCTACCACGTGCGCGTGACCCTGCATCCGGCCAGCGAGGCGACCGCCAACATGCTCTACGACCGCGTCGAGGAAGGCGTGTACGACGGCAGCGACTGGAAGTTCGAGCGCAACTGGAACGGCGACCAGACCGATTACGGCGTCAATTTTTCCAGCGCGCCGCAGCTGCTGAAGATCAAGCTGGCCACCTACAAGTAAACCTGCACGGCCACTTGCTGCGCAGCCAGATCGCTGCGCAGCAGGCCCGCTTCCAGGTCGAACGCAATGAACCCATGCGTTGCCGCCCCCGCGGCAGCGTTTCGTAATTCCAAGGGAGTGAACATGCAAACCATCAACCGTTCCGCCGGCCATGCGCCTGCCACCCGACTTACACCGCTTGCGCAGTGCCTGGCGTTGTCGCTGGCCTTGCTGGCCAATGCCGCGCACGCGCAGGAAGTGCGCAAGGCCGCCGATGGCGTCACCGTGGTGCCGAGCGCCAAGGGCGCCGCACCGGTGCGTCTGCAGGTGGTCGATGCCGGCATCATCCGCGTCAGTGCCGACCCGGACGGCGACTTCGCGCGCAGCCCCAGCCTGATGCGCGTGCCGGTGCAGGGCGATGGCAACTTCCAGCTGGCCGAGCAGGGCGACAGCGTGCAGCTGAAGACCGGCAAGGTCACCGCCACCGTGTCCACCGTCGATGGCCATGTCAGCTTCGCCGATGCCAATGGCAAGCCGGTGTTGTCGGAGGTTGCCGGCGGGCGCAGCTTTGCGCCGCTGAAAGTGGAGGGCAAGCAGTACCTGAGCGTGCGTCAGCGCTTCCAGTCGCCCGACGACGAAGCGCTTTACGGCTTCGGCCAGCACCAGCAGGGCTGGATGAACCAAAAGGGCCGCAACATCGAGTTGCAGCAGAACAATATCGACATGGCGGTGCCGTACCTGGTGTCCAGCCGCAACTACGGCCTGCTGTGGGACAACAACTCGATCAGCCGCCTGGGCGACCCGCGCGGCCTGCAGCCGCTGCCCAAGACGTTGAAGTTGTACGACGCCAAGGGCAAGGCCGGTGCGCTGACCGCGCGTTATGCGATCAACGGCAAGCAGATCGTGGAACGCCGCGAGAGCGAGGTGAACTACCAGTACCTCAGCGACCTGACCAAGTATCCGAAGAAGGCGATCACCAAGGACAAGGACAGCCGCATGCAGGTCACCTGGGAGGGCGAGATCGAAGCGCTCACCGGTGGCGAGCACACCTTCTCGCTGTATTCGAGCGAGTACGCCAAGCTGTACGTGGACGGCAAGCTGGTCGTCGATCGCTGGCGCCAGAACTGGAACCCGTGGAATCACGAGTTCACGCTGGATCTGGAGCCGGGCACGCGCCACACCGTCAAGGTCGAATGGGACCTGATCGACCCCAGCTACATCGCGCTGCTGCACCGCGACCCGCTGCCAGCCGCCGAAGCGAAGGACCTGTCGCTGTGGTCAGAAGCCGGCCAGATGATCGACTACTACTTCGTCTCGGCCGATTCCTACGATCAGGCCGTGGCCGGCTACCGCGAGCTCACCGGCAAGTCGGTGATGCTGCCCAAGTGGGCCTACGGCTTCTGGCAGAGCCGCGAGCGTTACAAGAGCCAGGACGAGTTGGTCGGCGCGGTGGCCGAATACCGTAAGCGCAAGTTGTCGCTGGACAACATCGTGCTCGACTGGTCGTACTGGCCCGAGAATGCCTGGGGCTCGCACGATTTCGACCCGCAGCACTTCCCCGATCCGGACGGCATGGTCAAGGCGGTGCACGACATGCATGCGCAGATCATGATTTCGATCTGGCCCAAGTTCTATCCCACCACCGCCAACTACAAGGAACTGGACGCGGCCGGTTTCATGTTCAAGCGCAACGTGGAAGTGGGTGAGCTGGACTGGATCGGCAAGGGCTACAAGAACTCGTTCTACGATCCGTATTCGGAAAAGGCGCAGGCGATCTACTGGCGCCAGGTCAACGAAAAGCTCAACAGCAAGGGCTTCGATGCGTGGTGGATGGACGCCGACGAACCGGACGTGCATTCCAACCTGGACATCGGCGAGCGCAAGGCGCGCACCACGCCCAACGCGCTGGGCTCGTCCACCGAATACTTCAACTCCTACCCGTTGCCGCACACCCATGGCGTGTACGTGGGCGACCGTGCGGCCGACGACAAGCGCGTGTTCATCCTCTCGCGCAAGGGCTACGCCGGCACCCAGCGCAATGCGGTGGCAGTGTGGAGCGGCGACATCGTCTCGCGCTGGGACGACATGCGCGACCAGATCTCCGGTGGCGTCAACATGGCGCTGTCGGGCCTGCCCAACTGGACCTTCGACATCGGCGGCTTTGCGGTGGAGAAGCGCTACGAGAACCAGGACCCGGCACACCTGCCGGAATGGCGCGAACTCAACACGCGCTGGTTCCAGTTCGGCGCATTCGTGCCGATCTTCCGCTCGCACGGCCAGTTCCCGTACCGCGAGATCTGGAACATCGCCCCGGAAGGCACGCCGTTCTACGACAGCATGGCGTACTACAACCGCCTGCGTTACGCGTTGCTGCCGTACATCTACAGCCTGGCCGGCGACACCTATCAGCGCGATGGCGTGATCATGCGCGGCATGATGATGGACTTCCCGAACGACCCCAAGGTCCGCGACATCAACGACCAGTACCTGTTCGGCCCGGCCTTCCTGGTCGCACCGGTGACCCGCTTCGGCGCCACCTCGCGTCAGGTCTATCTGCCGGCCGGCAGCAGCTGGCTGGATTTCGCCACCGGCAAGCGCTATGAAGGCGGCCAGAGTATCGAGGCGGCCGCGCCGATCGAGCGCATGCCGTTGTTCGTGCGCGCCGGTTCCATCGTGCCGACCGGCCCGGTGCAGGAATACGTGGATCAGAAGCCGGATGCGCCGCTCACCGTGGTGGTCTACACCGGCGCCGACGGCCAGTTCTCGCTGTATGAGGACGACGGCAAGGGCTACGGCTACGAGAAGAGCGAGTTCAGCCGCATTCCGCTGCGCTGGAACCAGGCCAAGGGCGAGCTGAGCATCGGCAAGCGCGAAGGCAGCTGGACCGGCATGCAGGCCAAGCGCACCGTCAATGTGCGCTTTGTCGACGGCCCGCGCGAGGACGCCGGTGCGCTGGAGCCCAGGACCGATGCCAGCATCCAGTACGACGGCAATCCGGTCAGCGTGTTGCAGCGCAAGATTGCGTCCGGCAAAGCGCGTCGTCGATGATCGCAACTCGTTGTCAGTCAGTGAGTGCGCAGATGCCGGATCGCCGCAAGGCTCGGGCGTGCAGGTCCGGTCATGCAGCACGGTGGTGCACGTGCTGACCCGCAGGGAAGTCTGCAAGGCAACCGGTGCCGCACTCGCGGCGCTGGGCGCTGCGCCGGCTGCGTCCGTCATTGCTGCGCCGGCCAAGGCTGCCGGCGAGCAATCGCTGCCTGCCGTTGCTGCGGGCGATGCCTTGCAGCTGTGGTACCGCGAACCGGCCAACGAATGGGTGCAGGCGCTGCCGGTCGGCAACGGCCGGCTGGGCGCGATGGTGTGGGGCGGCATTGCCCACGAGCGCCTGCAACTCAACGAGGACACGCTGTACGCAGGTGGCCCGTACGATGCCACCAGCCCCGACGCGCTGGCGGCCTTGCCACAGGTGCGCGCGCTCGTGTTTGCCGGGCGCTATGCCGAAGCCGAAACCCTGGCCGACGCCAAGATGCTCTCGCGTCCGCTCAAGCAGATGCCGTATCAACCGCTGGGCGATCTGTTGCTGGATTTCGATCGTGCCGACGGCATCAGCGAGTATCGCCGCCAGCTCGATCTGGATACCGGCGTCGCCACCACCACGTTCCGCTCCGGCGGTGCTGTGCACAAGCGCGAAGTGTTCGTGTCGGCACAGTCGCAATGCATCGTGGTGCGCCTGTCCTGCGATCGGACACGCGCGATTTCCTTGCGCGTGGGCATCGACAGCCCGCAGACCGGCGCGGTCACGGTGGAGCAGGACGGGCTGCTGTTCAGCGGCCGCAACGGCAGCTTCGCCGGCATCGACGGCAAGCTGCGTTTTGCCTTGCGCGTGCTGCCGCAGGTCAAGGGCGGCACGCTCAGCGGGCTGCGTGACCGCCTGCGCATCGAGGCCGCCGATGAAGTGGTGCTGCTGCTCACCGCCGCCACCAGCTACCAACGCTTTGATGCAGTCGATGGCGATCCGTTGGCATTGACCGCAGCAAGCATGCAGAAGGCCGGCAAGCTGGACTATGCCGCACTGCTGCGTGCGCATCTGGCCGATCACCAGCGGCTGTTCCGGCGCGTGGCGATCGATCTGGGCACTAGCGAGGCGGCGGCACTGCCCACCGACGAGCGCGTGCAGCGTTTTGCGCAGGGCAACGACCCGGCGCTGGCCGCGTTGTATCACCAGTTCGGCCGTTATCTGCTGATCTGCAGCTCGCGGCCCGGCACCCAGCCGGCCAATCTGCAGGGCATCTGGAACGACCTGATGCAGCCGCCGTGGGAAAGCAAGTACACCATCAACATCAACACCGAGATGAACTACTGGCCCAGCGAGGCCAACGCGCTGCACGAGTGCGTCGAACCGTTGGAATCCATGTTGTTCGATCTGGCCAAGACCGGCGCGCACACCGCACGTGCGATGTACGACGCACCGGGTTGGGTGGTGCACAACAACACCGATCTGTGGCGCCAGGCCGGGCCGATCGATGGCGCCAAGTGGAGCCTGTGGCCGATGGGTGGCGTCTGGCTGTTGCAACAGCTATGGGACCGCTGGGATTACGGCCGCGACCGTGCCTATCTGGACAGGATCTACCCCTTGTTCAAGGGCGCGGCGGAGTTCTTCGTCGCCACGCTGGTGCGTGATCCGCAGACCGGCGCGATGGTGACCAACCCGTCGATGTCGCCGGAAAACCAGCATCCGTTCAACGCTGCGCTGTGTGCCGGCCCCACCATGGATGCGCAGCTGCTGCGCGATCTGTTCGCCCAATGCATCGCGATGAGCAAGCTGCTCAGGGTCGACGACGCCTTCGCGCAACAACTGAGCACGCTGCGCGAGCAATTGCCGCCCAACCGCATCGGCAAGGCGGGGCAATTGCAGGAGTGGCAACAGGACTGGGACATGCAGGCGCCGGAGATCCATCACCGTCACGTCTCGCATCTGTACGCCTTGCATCCTTCGAGCCAGATCAATCTGCGCGATACGCCCGAGCTTGCCGCCGCAGCCAAGCGCACGCTGGAAACGCGCGGCGACAACGCCACCGGCTGGGGCATCGGCTGGCGGCTGAATCTGTGGGCACGGCTGGCCGATGGCGAGCATGCCTACCGCATCCTGCAACTGCTGATCTCGCCCGAGCGCACCTACCCGAATCTGTTCGACGCGCATCCGCCGTTCCAGATCGACGGCAACTTCGGCGGCACCGCCGGCATCACCGAAATGCTGCTGCAAAGCTGGGGCGGCAGCGTGTTCCTGCTGCCTGCCTTGCCCAAGGCATGGCCGCGCGGCAGTGTGCGTGGCTTGCGCGTGCGCGGCGGTGCCAGCGTGGACCTGCACTGGGAGGGCGGCCGCCTGCAGCAGGCACGCGTGCACAGCGAGCGGGGCGGGCGCTATCAACTGTCTTACGCAGGGCAGACCCTGGACCTGGAACTGGGTGCCGGCCGCACCCGGCAGGTGGGCCTCAACAACAACCGATTGGTGACGCAATGAGCTTGTACGTAGGACTGGATGTGGGCACGCAGAGCGTCAAGCTGGTGGCCTACGACCCACAGGAGCGCGCCGTGGTCGCCACGATCGCCGCGCCGATGGAACTGATCAGCCGCGACGACGGCACCCGCGAGCAACAGGCGCAGTGGTGGATCGACGGCATCGTGCATTGCTTCGCGCAGCTCGATGGCGAGCAGCGTGCGCAGGTGCGTGGCATCTCGGTCTCCGGCCAGCAGCACGGTTTCGTGCCGGTGGCCGCCGATGGCAGCGTCACCGCACCGGTGAAGCTGTGGTGCGATACCAGCACCGCACTGGAATGCGAGGAAATCATGGATGCGGTAGGCGGCGCCGCAGGCAGTGTGGCCACCGCCGGCAACCCGATCATGGCCGGCTACACCGCCTCCAAGCTGCCGTGGACGCGCAAGCATCGCCCCGAGGCGTATGCGGCGATGACCACGGTGATGCTGCCGCACGACTACGTGAACTTCTGGCTCACCGGCGAGCGCTTTGCCGAAGTCGGCGATGCCTCCGGCACCGGCTGGCTGGACGTGCGCACGCGGCAGTGGTCCGAGCGCATGCTCGGCGCGGTGGACGCGCAGCGCGACCTGCGCGAGGCACTGCCGCCGTTGGTGGAGACCGGCGCGGTCTATGCCTTGTCCGACGCCGCCGCCGATGCCTTGAATCTGCCGGCCGGCGTGCGTGTCACCACCGGCGGCGGCGACAACATGATGGCCGCCATCGGCACCGGCAACGTGGTGCCGGGACGCCTGACCATGAGCCTGGGTACCTCGGGCACCTTGTTCGCCTACGCCGATCACCCGGTGGTGGACGACGAGGCACGCTGGGCCGCGTTCTGTTCGTCCAGCGGCGGCTGGCTGCCGCTGATCTGCACCATGAACTGCACCGTCGCCACCGAGGCGGTGATGCGCATGTTCTCGATCACCCGCGAGCAGACCGACGCCTTGATCGCGAGTACCACGCCGGGCGCCGATGGGCTGGTGCTGCTGCCGTTCTTCAACGGCGAGCGCACCCCGGACTTGCCGGCCGCCCGCGGCTGCCTGTTCGGCATGGACCTGCACAACACCACCCCGGCGCATTTCTATCGCGCCGCGATGGAAGGGGCGACCTACAGCCTGCGCAACGGCTTCGATGCCTTCGTTGCGGCGGGTCTGCAGTTCGACACCATCCTGCTCACCGGCGGCGGCAGCAAGAGCGCGCAATGGCGGCAGATGGTGGCCGATATTTTCAACCTGCAGGTCGTGGTGCCGACCCAGCCCGAAGGCGCTGCCTTCGGTGCCGCGCTGCAGGCCTTGTGGGCCTGCGATCGCGATGACGGCGCTACGCACGCGTTGTCGGATGTGGTGCTGGAGCATCTGCAGGTGGACGACAGCCTGTCGGCGCGCCCGGATCCGCAGCGCGTGGCCCAGTATCAGCAGCACTACCAGCACTTCCTCAAGCACCTGCATGTGGTCAGCCCGCTTTACGCCGGCTGATCGACACGCTTTCTACAACTCCCCCAGCAGCAAGGACATTCCACCCCATGAGCAACACCGTCTACATCGGCGCCAAGGAATATTTCCCCGGTATCGGCAAGATCGGCTTCGAAGGCCGTGACTCGGACAACCCGCTGGCGTTCAAGGTCTACGACGCCAACAAGCAGGTCGGCGACAAGACCATGGCCGAGCATCTGCGCTTTGCCGTGGCCTACTGGCACAGTTTCTGCGGCAACGGCGCCGATCCGTTCGGCCCGGGCACGCGCGCGTACCCGTGGGATATCGGCAACACTGCGTTGAATCGCGCCGAAGCCAAGGCCGATGCCGCGTTCGAATTCTTCACTAAGCTCGGCGTGCCGTACTACTGCTTCCACGACATCGACCTGTCGCCCGATGCCGACGACATCGGCGAGTACCAGAGCAACCTCAAGCACATGGTCGGCATCGCCAAGCAGCGCCAGGCCGACACCGGCATTAAGCTGTTGTGGGGCACCGCCAACCTGTTCTCGCACCCGCGTTACATGAATGGTGCGTCGACCAATCCTGATTTCAATGTCGTCGCGCGTGCGGCGGTGCAGGTCAAGGCCGCGATCGATGCCACCGTCGAGCTGGGCGGCGAGAACTACGTGTTCTGGGGCGGCCGCGAAGGCTATGCCTGCCTGCACAACACCCAGATGAAGCGCGAGCAGGACAACATGGCGCGCTTCTTGACCCTGGCACGCGACTACGGCCGCGCGATCGGCTTCACCGGCAACTTCCTGATCGAGCCCAAGCCGATGGAGCCGATGAAGCACCAGTACGACTTCGACAGCGCCACGGTGATCGGCTTCCTGCGCCAGCACGGCCTGGACCAGGACTTCAAGCTCAACATCGAAGCCAACCACGCCACGCTGTCGGGCCACAGCTTCGAGCACGACCTGCAGGTGGCATCCGATGCCGGCCTGCTCGGCAGCATCGATGCCAACCGCGGCAACCCGCAGAACGGCTGGGATACCGACCAGTTCCCGACCGACCTGTACGACACCGTCGGCGCGATGCTGGTGGTGCTGCGTCAGGGCGGGCTGGCACCGGGCGGACTGAACTTCGATGCCAAGGTGCGCCGCGAGTCGTCCGACCCGCAGGATCTGTTCCTGGCGCATATCGGCGGCATGGACGCGTTCGCACGCGGGCTGGAAGTGGCCAATGCGCTGCTGACTTCCTCGCCGCTGGAGCAGTGGCGCGCCGAGCGTTACGCCAGTTTCGACAGCGGCGCGGGTGCGGATTTCGCCAACGGCAGCAGCACGCTGGTGGATCTGGCCAAGTACGCCGCCGGCAACGAACCCAAGCAGCTCAGCGGCCGTCAGGAAGCCTACGAGAACCTGATCAACCAGTATCTGACCCGTTGATGTCCCGTGGCCGGCGGCGCACTGCGCGTCGCCGGCCGATGTCGGCCGCCCCCGTGGCCGCTCCCTTGCATGCTTCCAGGTGAATCCATGTCCAGTGTCTCCGTAAACGGCGCCCCCGATGCCGGTGAGAACACCCGTTTTATCGTCCTGATCAGTTGCGTAGCCACGATCGGCGGTTTTTTGTTCGGTTTCGATAGCGGTGTGATCAACGGCACTGTCGACGGCCTGAAGCAGACCTTCAATTCCAGCGCCGCCGAGACCGGGTTCGAAGTCGCCTCGATGCTGCTGGGCTGCGCCATCGGCGCCTTCTTTGCCGGCCGTCTGGCCGACCGCTGGGGCCGCCGTGCGGTCCTGATCATTTCTGCGGCACTGTTCCTGCTCTCGGCCATTGGCGCCGGTGCCTCGCACAGTTCCGGCTTCTTCATCTTCGCTCGCGTGATGGGCGGCTTTGCGGTGGGCGCCGCCAGCGTCATCTCGCCGGCCTACATCGCCGAGGTCGCCTCCGCGCGCTATCGCGGCCGGCTCGCCACGATGCAGCAGATCGCCATCATCAGCGGGCTGTTTTGCGCATTCCTGAGCAACTACCTGCTGGCCAACGCCGCCGGTGCCTCCACCGAGCCGCTATGGGCCGGGCAGGCCGCCTGGCGCTGGATGTTCTGGATGCAGGCGGTTCCCTCGCTGCTGTTCCTGTTGCTGTTGCTGGTCATCCCGGAAAGCCCGCGCTACCTGGTGGTCAAGGGCCGCCGCGAGCAGGCGCTGGTGGTGCTGAAGCGGCTATACGGCAACGCCGCCGCGCAGACCAAGCTGGCCGAGATCTCGGCCTCGATGTCGGCCGACCAGCACAAGCCCAAGTTCTCCGACCTCATCAACAAGGCCACCGGCAAGATCCGCCCGATCGTCTGGATCGGCGTGGGCCTGGCGGTGTTCCAGCAACTGGTCGGCATCAACGTGGTGTTCTATTACGGCGCGGTGCTGTGGCAGGCGGTGGGCTTCTCCGAGCAGGACGCACTGCTGATCAACGTGCTCTCCGGTGGCCTGAGCATCGGCGCCTGCCTGGTCACGGTGATGCTGGTCGACAAGATCGGCCGCAAGCCGTTGCTGTGGATCGGCTCGGCCGGCATGGCGGTCTCGCTGGCCCTGGTGACCTATGCCTTCGCCACCGCCTCGCTGGACCCCAACGGCAAGCTCGCCATGTCCGATGCCATGGGCATGCTCGCGTTGGTGGCCGCCAACGTCTACGTGGTGTTCTTCAATGCCTCGTGGGGCCCTGTGATGTGGGTGATGCTGGGCGAGATGTTCCCCAACCAGATCCGCGGCTCGGGCCTGGCCATTGCCGGCGCCGCGCAGTGGACCTCCAACTTCGCCATCACCGTCAGCTTCCCGATCCTGCTCGGCAGCATCGGCCTGGCCGGCGCGTACGGCATCTACACCGTCGCCGCCTTCATCTCGGTGTTCTTCGTGCTCAAGTACGTCTACGAGACCAAGGGCAAGGAGCTGGAGCAGATGGAGGGCTGATCTGCTCCGTTATGCGGATATCGGCATGGAAGACGAACAAGGCCGCGCACTGCGCGGCCTTGTTCGTTAATGGTCTTGCCGGGACCTTGCCGATGTCTCGCATGCCTGCATCGCTGCAGGCGCCCCAATCGCGCTGGCTGTCATCGTCGGGCTGGATTGGGTGCATTCGTCGTCTCGTGACTGCCTGCTGCTCCGGCCTGTGCTGTGTCAGGCGACCTGATTCCCATGTGGCCCAACGCACCACCAAAGTGCAATGCGCGTCTTCAACGGCGATAACCGCCTGGGAGGGCACCGGCTCTTTTTGCAAATTGTGCGCCACCGCTATACTCCACCAGGCAGTTTCCCTCCAGACTAGGGCGAATCGTGGAACCAAGGAGTGGTGGTATGGCGGTAGCTAAAGAGCTTGTCAGGGGCATGCTGATCAGCGTGTGCTACTGCCTGGTGTTTCTGATGCTTTGGCGTTTTTCCCTTGATCAGTGGTACCTACCAGTTGGTTTGCGGGTTGTTACCTTGCTCTATCGACCTTATCGGGAGTGGCCGTTTCTGTTGGCGGGGGACGCCGCAGCGATGTTGTTCCTGCGGATTCCTTTGGGCGAGCTTCAGGGGTTCAGCCCGCTCTGGTCGTATTTGAGCCCCCTATTGCACGCGCCCTTGATCGCCTGTGCGATTGGACTGCTGCGTTACCGCGCTCCTTACATCGTCAAGCGGGAGCAGTGGCTTGTCCCCGCGGCTCTCGCGCTAGCGCTTTGGAATGCGTTATGCAGCCTGTTATTGAATGGGCTGCTCGGTGGGCCGCCGATCTACCCTGTAATAGACCTGCTGTTGCGATATGGGGCGGGCAGCTATCTCGGCGTGCTCACCCTGTTGTTGCCGGTAATGTTGTGGGCCAATTGGAATGAGAGCCCTGTGCGTTCCAGTTTTCCGCGGGATGTTGGTGTCGCTGTGGTTGTTGTCCTCAGCTTCTTCTTCACTCTTAGTGTCCTGAATGATCCATCGATTCGAAACGTTTTGATGGTCGCGATGCTCGTACCGATGGTGGTACTGACTTTCAGGCATGGGTGGAGAGGGAATGCCTTAGGGGCGCTGTTGGCAAGCTTTGCGCTTGAGTTCTCGATGCCTAAGGTGTATCAGCTCGGGTTCTTTGATCAGGCTGTTTTCAATATCCAACTGCTTTATGCGTTTGTGACGACGATTCTGTTTGTCTTCAACGCCCGTCTGCGTGAGCCTGCCCGCGGCGGTATATCGAATCAGTCGAAGGATGATATTTATACCTTTGGTCGCGCAAGTTACGCCAGCGCCGAGCGCCTGTTGCGCAATCGCGTGCTTGAATACTCCGACATCAATGTGCAGATCAATCGGATGCGCAAAGATGTGGTGGCCGATTTGAGAGCAAAAGGGCAGCATTCGGTTGCGATGGAGATGACACGAGTGGGTGTTATCGAATCGCAGCTGTTGCAGCAATATGTGGCTGCATTGTATCCGTTGGAAATAGAAACGCATGGGTTGTATCAAGCGCTATGTTCGCCGGCGCTTGAGCGCTTCTGCGCTTCCAAGTTCCAATGTGTGTTTCGTGGCGACTGTAGGAGCCTGTCTTTGGAGCTACAGTTGAGTGCCTATCGCAGTGTGCTCAATTGCGTCGAGATTCTGCCTCCGGCTGGTAGGCATTTCATCCAGGTGCGTGCATGGATAGCGAGGGAGACGCGTGGTGTTGCAGTGCGTGTTATTGCTGATTCCTCATCGGTTGACGCGGTACGGCGCGACTCGAATGACGTAGAAGCAGAACTGAAAGCAAGATTGAAAGCGCATGGCGGCATGTTTCATCGCCGCCATGCATTGGTTCTGACATTCCTGGTGGCTGAAGCCAATCCCGTACTGGTCAGGGAGACACGATCCACTGATCCCCAGTTGCTCCGCGCCGTGTGAGCACTGTGAAGTTTCTTGTCTTATAGACAAGTTGGGCTTGATTGATCTGGGCTGCATCGTTTGCAGTCAGCTCGCTCAGGCTTGGAGCTGAGGAGATTTTATTTTTCTTGGGCAATACAACGCGATCCACATCCTTGCCCATTGGTAGGGTCCATAGAGCGTCATCCACCCGGGCGACGACAGCGTGGACCACACCGGTGACGTCGTTGATTTGCAAATATGTCACGCCATCACGATGGAACTCGTAGATGGCAAGCGAGGAGTCCATAGCGAGGTTGGCTGCCTTGGGATTGCTATCGCCAAGCCCGACGGCGGGCGCGCCGATGCCGCCACTGGGGCAGCAATCAGCCATCGCCGCGCTCGATGCGAAGAGTCCGATGATTAAACAAAAAGCCATAGGCCAGGTTTTTGCGTTCTTCATGATTTTGCCTTCCCCCTGCATGGGGCAACTCCGCCTGCGATTCAGGCGCTTATACGTTACGTGTTGAATGGCAGATTTTGTTGATTGTTTGTCGCAGAAAATCGCTGCGGCATACCGTCCGCCGATCAGCGAGGAACAGTCAACCGCATCCGCTGTTACCTGGACCTATCCGGTCAGGCGTGATGTGCAGTGCTGGAGCGCGCGCGCTATTTAGCGGCTCGGCTCGAGTTCGCCACCGGCACGTTCAAACCATCCAATCACTCGCCGGTGATGAGATTCGCCCCAACGACGCAAGAACTGCTGGGTGTGGTGGTCGCTCAGATCGCGCAGGCTTGCGATTCGTTGGGTGATGAAAGGGGCGGTCAGTGGCTGGGCGCAGTCGACTTCGATGCAGTGGCGCCAGGCGGTATAGCTGTCGGGGATGACGGGCGACATCGTGGCGCTCTTCGGTAAAAGTGAACGTGAGGGCAGTGGCGGGGCACGGCGGGCTTGATTTTGCGCAATAAGTGTTACTTTATAACACTTCATCCATCGTTCGTCCGGTCACGCCGTGTCGCGTTCCTTGCCGCAGAGTGTCGTTTGCCTGGTCACCATGCCGAACCGTCCGTGCTCGAAGTGGCGCGGTGGCCACGTCGATCCTCCGGGGTTGGCTCGATGAGGCGGCGGCAGGTGTTGCACGCCGTCGGTGCCGCCTTGGTGCTGTCGCCGCACCTGGTCCACGCGCAGCCGCAGCCGCTGCTGCGCAGTTGCAATCTGCAGCGTCAGGGCGCGGGACTGCGACTTCGGCTCGCATTGAGTACGCAGGTCGCCTACCGCAGCTTCAGCCTGTCCAATCCAGCGCGCTTGGTCATCGACCTGCCGGGCGTTTCGACGCAACCACCGCAGATCGATCCATTGCCTGACGATCTCGCGGTCGTCGCCATCCGTAGCGGCTCGCACGGCGATGGGCTGCGCGTGGTGCTCGATCTGGCGCAGCCGCTGACAGCCACGGCGCGCTGGGAGGATGGTGCACTGGTGGTCGATCTTGCTGCTGTGTCCGGCACTGCGTCGTTGTCCGCGGCCGATCCGACCGAGCCGGCCGTTGCGGCGGCTGCGCCCACGCGCTCCCGCCTGCATCCCTACGTGGTCGCCATCGACGCCGGTCACGGCGGCAAGGATCCCGGCGCGGTCAGTGCCGATGCGCGCTACGAGAAGCATGTGGCCATGGCGGTCGCGGGGCGGCTGCACCAGCGCCTGGCGGCCGATCCGCGTTACCGGCCGACCATGATCCGCAGCGATGATCGCTTCGTGGCGTTGCACGAGCGGGTGTTGATCGCCCATCGCCGCAATGCCGATCTGTTCGTGTCCATCCATGCCGATGCTGCGCCCAGCAGCCAGGCGCGCGGCGCGTCGGTGTTTGCCTTGTCGCAGAACGGCGCCAGCTCTGCATTGGCGCGCTGGATCGCCGACAGCGAAAACGCCGCCGACGACATGGGCGACAGTACGCGCCGTCTGCGGGTGCCAAGCAACCCGGTGTTGTCGCAGGTGCTGGCCGACCTGTCGCTGAGCGGCACCATCGCCAGCAGCGTGGCGTTCGGCAAGGTGATGCTCGGGCGGCTGCAGCAGGTGACGCGGCTGCATCAGGACCAGGTCGGGCAGGCCGGCTTTGCCGTGTTGAAGTCGCCGGATATTCCGTCGCTGCTGGTGGAAACCGGCTTCATGAGCAATCGCGACGATTGCCGGCGGCTGTGCGGCGATACGCATCAGGACGAACTGGCGCACATGCTGCATGCCGGTATCGACGATTACTTCCAGATGTTTCCCGGTCGCGCCTGAGGCGCGATTGCCCTCATCCCTTCTACGAGCTTTCGATGTCCGCCACGCTGCCCGATGTTGCCGTTACCGAACCTTCCCCACTGAGCGCGCCGCTGCGCTGGGTCGGCATGCAGGACATCGCCGTGCCGCTGCGGCTGGCCGATGCCGGGCCCGGCGGCAGCGTAGCCGCGCGTGCCATCGTGCAGGTGGATCTGCCGCGCCCGGAACTCAAGGGCATCCACATGTCGCGCTTGTACCGCCTGCTGGATCGGCATCTGGAGCAGCCGGTGTCGCCGGCGATGGTGTCGCAGCTGCTGCAGGCGCTGATCGACAGTCATGCCGATTGCGGCAGCCGTGCGGCGCGGCTGGCGCTGAACTTCGAGTTGATGCTGCGGATGCCGGCGCTGCGCAGCGAAGGACTGAGCGGTTGGCGCGCCTATCCGGTGCGCATCGATGCGCAATCCAGGGCAGGCCACACCGAGATCCAGTTGCAGGTCGATGTGCTGTATGCCTCCACCTGTCCCTGTTCGGCGGCCTTGTCGCGCCAGTTGCTGAGCGATGCGTTTTTGCAGCAGCACCAAGGGCGCGATGCGTTACCGCTCGCAGAGGTTGCGCAATGGCTGCAACACAACGGTTCGTACGCCACGCCGCATAGCCAGCGCAGCGTGGCGCAGGTGCGCGTGGAGCTGAGCGCATGCGCGCAGCGCTTGGACATCCGCGAGCTGGTCAGCCTGTGCGAACAGGCACTGGCGACGCCGGTGCAGGCGGCGGTACGGCGCATCGACGAGCAGGCGTTTGCCCGCTTGAATGGCGCCAACCTGATGTATGTCGAAGATGCCGCGCGGCGGTTGCGCAAGGTGCTGGCCGAGCGCCATGCCGTCTTCCATGTGGCGGTGCGCCACCTGGAAAGTCTGCATGCCCATGACGCCACCGCCGAAACCGACAGTAGTGCCGATGCCGATGCGTTTCCTTCCTTCGCCGAGTGAGGAGTTGCCATGCAATGCAAACATCCACGTCGATCTGCCGTTGCTGCGCGCCAATGCGAGATTGATCGCACGCTGCGGCGATGCGGACGCGCGGTCGCGCAGGCCTATGTGTTGATTGGGCCTTACATGATTTTTTTATTGGGGTGATCGGCAAGAGCCACGCCCATGCGCCCACGCCAGGTTGCACGACGTGCAGCCGCAGGACTGAAGTGCGCGATCGGCGGCAAGGCGCAACCCGCAGCGCCCGGCGCCGTAACCAGCCTCAGCCAGTCGGCGCATCTCAGCACCTTGGATCGATGGCGTTGCCATGGGAGCTGCGCTTATCTGACCCTGGGCGGGATCGAGGCGCATCCACCCGACCAGCGGCAACCACCCATGCCCAATAACGCAAAAACCCCGCAGTGCGGGGTCTTGGCGTGTTCTGCAGTCAGACGACGGTGGTGCTCCCTAGGGGACTCGAACCCCTGTTTTAGCCTTGAGAGGGCCACGTCCTAACCATTAGACGAAGGGAGCGTTTGGTGCGTCTTGTGCAGCGCGCTAGTATAGTGCGCTAAAACCCGTTGGGCAATCCTGCAACACAAGACGGAAGCGCCATCATCGAACCCTCAGTTACATCTCCGTTCACGCTGCGCGTCATCCCACGCGATCAGCACACCATCTCGCGCAAGGACATCAGCCCCAACGCGCTGCGCGTGCTGTACCGCCTGCGCGAATCGGGCTTTGGTGCCTACCTGGTCGGCGGCGCCGTCCGCGACCTGCTGGTCGGCGGCCATCCCAAGGATTTCGACGTGGCCACCAGCGCCACGCCGGAAGAAGTCAAGGCGCTATTCCGCAACTGTCGCCTGATCGGCCGCCGCTTTCGCCTGGCGCATGTGGTGTTCGGCCGCGAGATCATCGAAGTGGCCACGTTCCGCGCCAACATCGACGATGGCAGCGGCGACCGCGAACTGGATAACGGCCGGCTGGTGCGCGACAACGTCTACGGCACCATCGAAGACGATGCGATCCGTCGCGACTTCACCTGCAACGCGCTGTACTACGCGATCGAGGATTTCTCGGTACGCGACTACTGCGGCGGCTTCGAGGACGTGCAGGCACGCCTGATGAAGCTGATCGGCGACCCGGAGCTGCGCTACCAGGAAGATCCGGTGCGCATGCTGCGCGCGGTGCGTCTGGCGGCCAAGCTGAACTTCGATATCGAAGCCGGCACCGCAGAACCCATCCCGCGCCTGGCCGGTCTGTTGTCCGAGGCCGCGCCGGCGCGCTTGTTCGAAGAGATTCTCAAGCTGTTCCTGTCCGGACACGGTGTGGCCAGTTTCGAGGGGCTGGAGCGTTACGGCCTGCTCGGTGCGCTGTTCCCGGAGAGTGCGGCCGCATTGCGCTCCAACCGCAGTGGCGCATTGCGCGCCATGGTGCTGGAAGGCCTGCGCAATACCGATGCGCGCGTGGCCAACGACGAGCCGGTGTCGCCGGCGTTCCTGTTCGCCCTGCTGCTCTGGCCGGCGTTCTGCCGCACCTTGATGGGCCTGCAGGCGCAGGGCGTGCAGCCGGAAGACGCGCAGCGTCGCGCCGCCGACCGGGTCACCCTGCATCAGCTCGAGCGCGTGGCGCTGCCGCGCCGTTTCTCGCTGCCGATGCAGGAAATCTGGCTGCTGCAGACGCGCTTCTCCTCGCGTCAGCGCAAGCGCGTGTTCCGCACCTTGTCGCATCCGCGTTTCCGCGCCGCGTTCGATTTCCTGGTGTTGCGCCAGTTCGCCTCGGCCGATCACGCCGCCGATGTGGAGTTCTGGCGCGAGGCGCAGAAGTCCTCCGGCCAGGAACTGGTCGATGCGATCGAAACCGCGCAGGCCGATCACGAAGGCGAGGAAGGTGCACCGCGCAAGCGGCGGCGCCGCCGTCGTCGCACCGGCGCACCGGCAGGCGAGTAGGGGCGTGCACACCGCCTTCGTCGGCCTGGGCGCCAACCTGGGCCCGGCCGAGGCCAGCGTGCGCGCGGCCATCGCCGCACTGGGCGAGCTGCCGCAATCCACCCTGATTGCCGCCTCGCGCCTGTACCGCACGCCGGCCTGGGGCCGCGAAGACCAGCCCGATTTCATCAATGCGGTGGCGCAGCTGCGCACTGCGCTGGCGCCATTGCAACTGCTGGAGGCCTTGCTCGGCATCGAGCAGGCCTTCGGCCGGCAGCGTATCGACGGCGAGCGCTGGGGCCCGCGCACGCTGGACCTGGATCTGCTGCTGTACGCCGATCAGGTGATCGACCTGCCACGCCTGCAGGTTCCGCACCCGCATCTGCAGGCGCGCGCCTTTGCGCTGCTGCCGCTGTCCGAGCTCGCTCCGGAGGCGATCATTCCGGGTCATGGAACAGTGCGACACGCCCTGCAGGCCATCGATGTCTGCGGGCTGGAGCCGATTGGGTAGATAATGGCCGGCTTATCACCCCACGTAATGACTTCATGAGCAGCCATACCGACAGCAAGCCCTGGACCGTGCCCGCCTTGGCGCAGGCCAAGCGCGAGGGTCGAAAACTGGTCATGTTGACCGCCTACGACGCCGGCTTTGCGCGGACCTTCGATGCCAACGGCGTCGACCTGATCCTGGTTGGCGATTCGCTGGGCATGGTGGTGCAGGGGCACGATTCGACCTTGCCGGTGACCACCGCCGACATGGTCTACCACACCGCCGCAGTGGCCAGGGTGCTGGAGCGGGCGTTGCTGGTGGCCGATCTGTCGTTCCAGGCCGATGCCACGCCCGAGCGCGCACTAGACGCTGCCACCCAACTGCTGCAGGCTGGCGCGGAGATGGTCAAGATCGAGGGCGCCGGGCACAAGCTCGAGGTGATTCGCTATCTGGTCGAGCGCGAGATCCCGGTCTGCTCGCATCTGGGGCTGACCCCGCAATCGGTGCTGCGTTTCGGCGGTTACACGGTGCAGGGGCGCGGCGAAGCCGGCGAACAGTTGCGCCGCGACGCGCAGGCCGTGGTCGATGCCGGTGCCAGCCTGGTCGTGCTGGAATGCGTGCCCACGCCGATCGCCACCCAGATCAGCACCGCGCTCGGCGTGCCCACCATCGGCATCGGCGCCGGCCCTGGCTGCGATGGCCAGGTGCTGGTGATGCACGACATGCTGGGCCTGGACAGCGGCCACCGCCGGCCCAAGTTCGTCAAGGATTTCCTCGCCGAAGGCGGCTCGGTGGCGGGCGCGGTGCGCGCTTACGCGCAGGCCGTGCGCGACGGCAGCTTCCCCGACGCAGCGCACGCGTACGCCGCATGATCCAGACCCTGACCGATCTTTCCACCCTGCGCGCACTGGTCACCGGCTGGAAGCGCGAGGGCCTGCGCGTGGCGCTGGTGCCGACCATGGGCAACCTGCACGCCGGCCACTATTCGCTGGTGATGCTGGCGCGCCAGTACGCCGACCGCGTGGTGTCGAGCGTGTTCGTCAACCCGACCCAGTTCGGCCCCAACGAAGACTTCGCACGTTACCCGCGCACGCCGGAGGCCGACCTGCGCGGCCTGGAAGACGCCGGTTGCGATGCACTGTGGCTGCCCGACGTGGACACCATGTATCCGCTCGGCACCGCACTGGCCACGCCGATCCACGCGCCGGGCGTCAGCGACGTGCTGGAAGGGGTGTGCCGACCGGGGCATTTCGACGGCGTGTGCACGGTGGTGGCACGGCTGTTCAACCAGGTGCAGCCGGACGTGGCCGCCTTCGGCAAGAAGGACTATCAGCAGCTGGCGGTGATCCGCCAGATGGTGGCCGACCTGGCGTTTCCGATCGAGATCCTGGGCGGCAGCATCGTGCGCGAGGCCGACGGCCTGGCGATGAGCTCGCGCAACCAGTATCTGACCGCCGACGAGCGCCCGCGCTCGACCCAGATCCGCAAGGTGCTGCTGCAGATGCGCGACAGCTACGCCGCCGGCACGCCGCGTTCGCAGGTCGAGGACGCCGCCACCCAGGCGCTGGAACAGGCCGGTTTCCGCGTCGATTACGCGGTGGTGCGGCTGCCCGACCTGAGCGAGCCGGGCGACAGCCATGCCGGCGCGCGCGTGGCCCTGATCGCCGCCCGTCTGGGCAGCACGCGGCTGATCGACAACCTGGAATTCTGAGCGGTCTGATACCGCTGCAGGCGCTGCGTCACGCCGCAACCGGCAACGCCTGCGATCCTGCGCACAGGCGCAGTTGTCCAGTGCCGGCCTGAAGCCCTCACCACCGGTTGCGCGGCAGGCCGGTGGACACCGGCGCTTTCCGCTAAAATGCCGGCTTTCCTTTGCCGTTGCCCGTCATGCACCTGTCCCTGCTGAAAGCCAAGATCCACCGCGCCACCGTCACCCATTCCGAGCTCAATTACGAAGGCTCGATCGCCATCGACGGACTGCTGCTGGAAGCCACCGGCATCCGTGAGTTCGAACAGGTGCATATCTGGGACGTCACCAACGGTGCGCGTTTCAGCACCTATGCCATCCGCGCCGACGAAGGCAGCGGCATCATTTCGCTCAACGGCGGCGCCGCGCGTCACGTGCAGGTCGGCGACCTGATCATCGTGGCCGCCTTCGCCAGCATGAGCGAAGCCGAAGCCGAGACCTTCAAGCCCAATCTGGTATATGTGGACGGCAGCAACACGATCACCCACACCAACCACAGCATCCCCACGCAGGCCGCATGACACATACCAACGGATTCGACGCGCTTCACGCCCACGCCCAGCGCCTGCGCGGCGCTGCCATCCCCGCATTGCTTGCCGCCGAGCCGCAACGGCCGACGCAATACGCCAGGCAGGTCGGTCCGTTGTATTTCAATTTCGCGCGGCAGAAGTACGACCGCGCCGCGCTGGATGCCTTGTTCGCCATCGCGCGCGAGCGTGACCTGGCCGGCGCGTTCCAGCGCCTGTTCCGCGGCGAGCAGGTCAATGTCACCGAACAGCGCGCTGCATTGCACACCGCATTGCGCGGCGACCTGACCGATGCGCCGGTGGCCTCCGAAGCGTATGCCACCGCTGCGGAAGTCCGCCAACGCATGGGCGCGCTGATCCAGCAGCTGGAAGCCACCGACGTCACCGATATCGTCAGCGTCGGCATCGGCGGTTCGGACCTGGGGCCGCGGCTGGTGGCCGATGCCTTGCGGGCGCCGTCGGGCGCGCGTTTCCGCGTGCATTTCGTCTCCAACGTCGATGGCGCGGCGATGCAGCGCACGCTGGCCACGCTGGACCCGGCACACACCGCCGGCATCCTGATTTCCAAGACCTTCGGTACCCAGGAAACGCTGCTCAACGGCAGCATCCTGCACGCCTGGCTGGGCGGCAGCGAGCGCCTGTATGCGGTGAGTGCCAATCCCGAGCGCGCTGCCAAGGCCTTCGACATCGCACCGAGCCGCGTGCTGCCGATGTGGGACTGGGTCGGTGGGCGTTATTCGTTGTGGTCGGCGGTGGGTTTCCCGATCGCGCTGGCGATCGGCTTCGAGCGTTTCGAACAATTGCTGGAAGGCGCTGCGCAGTTCGACGCGCATGTGCTCGACACGCCATTGGAAGAAAACGTCGCCGTGCTGCACGGCCTGACCGCGGTGTGGAACCGCAACCTGCTCGGCAGCGCCACGCATGCGGTGATGACCTATGACCAGCGCCTGGCCCTGCTGCCGGCCTACCTGCAGCAGCTGGTGATGGAAAGCCTGGGCAAGCGGGTCAAGCTCGACGGTTCTGCAGTGGACAGCGACACCGTGTCGGTGTGGTGGGGCGGTGCGGGTACCGATGTGCAGCACAGCTTCTTCCAGGCGCTGCACCAGGGCACCAGCGTGGTGCCGGCCGATTTCATCGGCACCGTGCACAACGACGATCCGTATGCGGAGAACCACGTCGCGCTGATGGCCAACGTGCTGGCGCAGACCGAAGCGCTGGCCAACGGCCAGGACAGCAGCGATCCGCACCGCAGCTATCCGGGCGGCCGCCCAAGCACGGTGATCCTGCTCGATGCGCTGACCCCGCAGGCGCTGGGTGCGCTGATCTCGATGTACGAGCACAGCGTCTACGTGCAGTCGGTGATGTGGGGCATCAACGCGTTCGACCAGTTCGGCGTGGAGCTGGGCAAGCAGCTGGCCAGCCAGTTGCTGCCGGCGCTGAAGGGCGAGTCGGCCGACGTGGCCGACCCGGTGACGCGCGAGCTGCTGGCCAAGCTGCGCGGCTGAGCCTGTCGCGTATCGATGGTGTCAGACGACGGGGCCTGCGGGCCCCGTTTCGTTTCTGGAGTTCCTGCGTGGCAATAAATTTGGGCCAAATGGCCAAATTTCCCAAAATGGGACGTTGGGAGTAGGCTGGGGCCACCATAGCGCGCAGGACCGTCCCATGTCTCGCCTCCAGGATCTGCCCGAGCTCGAAAAATCCCCCGCTGCCGACATCAAGGTGAAGGGCTGGCCCAACCTGATGCGCAAGGTGCGCTCGCATGGCGCGGTGGTCATCACCAACCACAATCACCCCGAGGCGGTGGTGGTGGACGCGGAGGAATACCGCCGGCTGGTCAGCCAGGCAAGTGCAGCGACGGCCGCCTCGACGCGCGCGCAGTCGCTGCAGGCACTGCAGGCCAGGTTCGATGCACATCTTGCGGCGGTGACCGACGGCGCAGGCCTGGCCCAGGTGATCGGCAAGCCGGCACGCCGGGGCAGCAAGATCGCGCTGGGGCCGTCGCTGTAAATCGTGGGGAACATTCTGGTGCTGGCCGGCGTCAACGGCGCCGGCAAGAGTTCGCTGTTGGGCAGCCTGCTGCGGGAAGACGGCGCCACCTGGTTCAACCCGGATGCGTTCACCCGGGACCTGGTGGAGCAGGGCTGGTCACCCGAAGACGCCAATGCACAAGCCTGGCAGGAAGGCGTGCGGCGACTGCGTCAGGCCATGGACGCCGGCCATGACTGTGCGTTCGAAACCACCCTGGGCGCGACCACCATCCCGCGCCTGCTGTGGCAGGCCTGCGCGACGCACACGGTGGCGGTCTGGTTCTGCGGCCTGTCGAGCGTCGAGCTGCATATCGCACGTGTGGCGGCGCGCGTGGCCGCTGGCGGGCATGCCATCCCCGAGCACAAGATCCGCGAGCGTTACGATGCCTCGCGTGCCAACCTGATCGCACTATTGCCGCACCTGTCGGTGCTGCATGTCTACGACAACAGCGCGCCTGCCGACGCGACCGGGCAGGTCGCGCCGCTGCTGGTGCTGGAACTGGACCGCAACGGCCTGCAATACCCGCAAACGCCCGAAGAACTGGCGCAGGTGCCCGATTGGGCCAAGCCCATTGTGATGGCGGCGCTGGAGTTGCGGCAGTCCTGAATCGCACGCTCAGGCACGTGCGGTCTGATCTGCTTCTCACCGACGCGGCCAGACATCCAGCGACCTCACCCGTAGGAGCGCGCCCGGGCGCGACAGGCATACCGGCAACGCTCCTCGCGCCCAGGTGCGCTCCTACTGGCCTAGCGACAGTAGCGAGAACGCCATGCTGCACGTGTCGGCCTCACCCGTAGGAGCGCACCCGGGCGCGACAGGCATACCGGGAACGCTCCTCGCGCCCGGGTGCGCTCCTACCGGCCTTGCGACAGTAGCGAGAACGCCATGCTGCACGTGTGAGTCTCACCCGTAGGAGCGCACCCGGGCGCGACAGGCCATACCGGGAAAGCTCCTCGCGCCCGGGTGCGCTCCTACTGGCATTGCGACAGCAGCGAGAACGCCATGCTGCACGTGTCGGCCTCACCCGTAGGAGCGCACCCGGGCGCGACAGGCCATACCGGTAAAGCTCCTCGCGCCCAGGTGCGCTCCTACCGGCCCTTGCGACAGCAGCGAGACGCCACTCGGCTGTAGCGTCACGCAGCGCTGTAACTGCAACGGCGGCGCTTACGCCTTGCCCAGCTTCACCGCCACCGGGTCGCCGGTGAGATAGCCCACCGCCGCGCCGAAACGGTTCTTGTAGTTGGCGCGGATCAGCGGATCCAGCGTGGCCTTGACGGTGTCGTGCAGCGGGCTTTCCCAGTCGCCGGGATGCTGGAAATTGCTCATCACGTAGGTCCAGCCGTGGATCTGGTCGACCGCGTGCAGGCCGGTGGATTCGGCGCCGGCCGGCACCGACAGCACCCGCGTCAGCGTGCCGCTGTCCACGTTGTAGGCCCACAGGAAATTGTTCACGTGCAGGCTGCTGTCTTCGCCGATGAACAAGGTGCGCAGCGCTTCGGAGAACTTGAGATTGTCCGGGTTGGCCAGCCGCTCCGGGTCGGCCAGGTTGCCCAGCGCGTCGGCCTTGGCCAGATCGTGGCCGGTAAGCGCGGCCGGTGCGGCCATGTCGATCGGCACCCAGTCGCTGTGGATCGGCGCGCCGTGGTTGTCGCGCTGGCCGCCACGCAGATTCAGGGCGTACACCGCACCCGCATCCGGGCCTTCCACCTTCACGTCGCCCGAGCCGTTGCGCATGCTGGTGACGATGTAGGACATCGCCATGTAGGCGATCTTGTCGCGCGCGTTGACGGTGGTGCCTTCGAGCTTGGTGAAGCCCAGGCTGCCGCCGGCCAGCGCCGCGTAGCGATGGGTTTCCAGATAGGTCGCCGCCTTCTCCATGCCCGGCTTGATGCGGATCCAGTTGAAGGTGCCGTTGAACGGGATCTTGGTAAACGAGGCATCGCCCGGGTCGCTCAGATGCACGTCGAGGATGTCGGCGGCGGTCAGGCGGTCGGCCATGGCCTGGATCTCGGCACTGGTGGCGTGGCCGAGCTTGATCCAGCGCAACGTGGCCGCGCCCGGGCCCACGCCCGAGGTCTGCTGCCACTTGCCCACATACAAGGTGCCGGCCGACAGGTCCGCCTTGCGGTCGGCGATGAACATGAAAAGACCGCCATTGGTGGCGTCGTCGCCCATCAGCACGGTGCGCTGGTCGGGCATCACCTGCACCAGCTCGTGCGAGATGCGGCCCAGGCAGTAGTGCTTGCGCACGCTCCCGGTGCCGTCCGGGTGCACGGTGATTTCGGGCAGGTGGCCGTAGTGATACGGATTGGCTTTTTCCGGGTCGCCGTACAGATGTGTGCTGTAGCTGCGGAACTGGGTGTTGCCGGCCAGCGCGGTGGCGTCGGGTTCGTACTCTTCGCTGGACAGGTGGGTATTCCACGGAGACAGGCTGGCGCCGCAGGTGGTCCACAGCCCGTGCACCGGCGCGGTGTCGACGTTGTGGTATTTCACCAGCGACAGCTTGCCGGTGGCCGGGTCCTGATCCAGCGTCAGCACCGCGATCGGCGCGGGCAGGTGGCGGTTGGTGTCGTTGCCGGCCTGGTCGCGGGTGGTGTATTCGAACTGCACCACCGCAAACACGTGGTTGCCCTTGACGCCGGGCACCTTGGCATCGGGCAGGGTCAGCAGCGAGGAGCCGTCCGGGCAATCGGAAAAGAACGGGCGCTCGGCACCGGGTTTGGAGCGGTCGATGATTGGCCGATGCTGGATGTCGTAATAGCCACCGGCCAGCACGGTGCCGCCCTTGCCGTCGGGCACCTGGTCGCCGGTGACGAAGAACGGGTGGTACGCAAGCGCATAACGCTGGCTGCTGCCGTCGCTGCGCGCCACCGTCAGCGCCGACCCCACCGTGGTGGTGGCCATCGCCGCGGGGTTGGCCAGGCTGGGTGCGGGCATGCCATGGAAGGTGGCCGACACCAGCTGGGTCGGGTTGTCCGACGGCCGCAACGGGTGTGCGGCCAGTGCCGCGCCGCCGAGGTGTTGTAGGGCGGCGGCGCTGGCGCTGCCCAGCGGCAACAGCGGGACGGACGCCAGCAACTGCATCAGGCGGCGGCGGGCGGGATCGGGGGAGGCAGACATCGAAACTCCAGGCAAAGACGACGATCGACGATGGCCGGTGGCGCATCGGCAAGCCGGTCACGCTAGGCCCGGGGTATGACAGTTGTTTGACGGCGAGCTCACCCGTTGGCGGGCGTTCGTACACGGTGCAGCAAGCGAACCCAGCAACGCGCGTGCAGGTGACAGGAGCTGCGCAATGGTGATCGCGGACAGTGGTGCATTGCAGCAAACTGCGCTGCCGCGAAAGATCAAGCGCCACGCCGGATTCGGCGCTTTGCCGTGGTTTGACAGGTGCTGCCGGTATTCCAAGCCTATAGCCCGGGCCAATAAGTTGGCCGGCGTTTGGCATACAAGCGCGCGTTGTTGACAGGGTAGGGGAATCACGCAAGCGTACGCCGCCTAATGGCCTGCGGCGTCACGCATCGCCGTGGGGAGAACCACCTGGAGACCTGGATCTTGGACAAGCTGCTTCGTCGTACCGCCGCGCCCGTGGCGCGTCGTGCCCTCTCTCTGGCCACCGCCGCAGCGGTGCTGATGCTGGCCGCCTGCCAAGGCAAAGACACCGCTGCCGAGGCGAGCAAGACCGCACCGGCCGCCGCACCTGCCGAGGCGTCCACCACGATCCATCCCGACCAGTGGCCGTCGCCGAAGTGGCCGTTCGCCCAGGACCAGGCCCTGGAGCAGCGCATCACCGATGTGATGGCCAAGATGAGCGTCGAAGAGAAGGTCGCGCAGACCATCCAGGGCGACATCGCCAGCATGACCCCGGACGATGTGCGCAAGTACCGCATCGGCTCGGTGCTGGCCGGCGGCAATTCCGATCCAGGCGGCAAGTACGACGCCAGCCCGGCCGAGTGGTTGAAGCTGGCCGACGCCTTCTATGAAGCGTCGATGGACACCTCCAAGGGCGGCAACGCGATTCCGATCATCTTCGGCATCGATGCGGTGCACGGCCAGAGCAACATCGTCGGCGCCACGCTGTTCCCGCACAACATCGGCCTGGGCGCCACGCGCAACCCGGAGCTGATCAAGCAGATCGGCGAAGTCACCGCCGCCGAAACCCGCGTCACCGGCATGGAGTGGACCTTCGCGCCGACCGTGGCGGTGCCGCAGGACGACCGCTGGGGCCGCAGCTACGAAGGCTATTCCGAGTCGCCGGAGGTGGTGGCCAGCTTCGCCGGCAAGATGGTCGAAGGCGTGCAGGGCGTGCCGGGCACGCCGCAGTTCCTCGATGGCAGCCACGTGATTTCCTCGGTGAAGCATTTCGTCGGCGACGGCGGCACCACCGACGGCAAGGACCAGGGCGACACCAAGGTGTCCGAAGCCACCATGCGCGATATCCACGCGGCCGGTTACCCGCCGGCGATCGCGGCCGGTGCGCAGACGGTGATGGCCTCGTTCAACAGCTTCAACGGCGAGAAGATGCACGGCAACAAGGTCATGCTGACCGACGTGCTCAAGGGCCGCATGAACTTCGGCGGTTTCGTGGTCGGCGACTGGAATGGCCACGGCCAGGTCAAGGGCTGCACCAACGAAAACTGCCCGGCCTCGTTCATTGCCGGCGTCGACATGGCGATGGCCTCCGACAGCTGGAAGGGCATCTACGAGACCGAACTGGCGGCAGTGAAGTCGGGCCAGATCTCCGCCGAGCGCCTGGACGATGCGGTGCGCCGGATCCTGCGCGTCAAGCTGCGCCTGGGCCTGTTCGAAGCCGGCAAGCCGTCCAAGCGCCCGCTCGGCGGCAAGTACGAATTGCTCGGCGCGCCGGAACACCGCGCGATCGCCCGCCAGGCGGTGCGCGAGTCGCTGGTGCTGCTCAAGAACCAGGCCGGCATCCTGCCGCTGGATCCAAAAAAGCGCGTGCTGGTGCTGGGCGATGGTGCCAACGACATGGGCAAGCAGTCCGGCGGCTGGACGCTGAACTGGCAGGGCACCGGCACCAAGCGCAGCGACTACCCCAATGGCAACACCATCTGGGAAGGCCTGGACAAGCAGATCAAGGCTGCCGGCGGCAAGGCCGAGCTGGCAGTCGATGGTGCGTACAAGACCAAGCCCGACGTGGCGGTGGTGGTATTCGGTGAGAACCCGTACGCCGAGTTCCAGGGCGACATCGCCACCCTGCTGTACAAGCCGGGCGACGAGAGCGAGCTGGCGCTGATCAAGAAGCTCAAGGCCGAAGGCATCCCGGTGGTGGCGGTGTTCCTGAGCGGGCGTCCGTTGTGGATGAACCAGTACATCAACGCCGCCGATGCCTTCGTCGCCGCCTGGTTGCCGGGTTCGGAAGGCGAGGGCATTGCCGACGTGCTGCTGCGCAAGGCCGATGGCACGGTACAGAACGACTTCAAGGGCAAGCTGAGCTTCTCCTGGCCCAAGACCGCGGTGCAGTTCGCCAACAACGTCGGGCAGAAGGATTACGACCCGCAGTTCAAGTTCGGCTTCGGCCTGACCTATGCCGACAAGGGCGACCTGGTCGCGTTGCCGGAGGAATCGGGCGTGTCCGGCGAGCAGTCGGTGGGCGGGGTGTACTTCGTGCGCGGCAAGCCGGCACTGGGCATTGCGATGCAGCTGTCCAATGCCGGCCAGGCCAACATGCCGGCCACCACGCTGCCGGTGGGTCTGTCCGATGGCAGCCTGAAGATGACCGCTGTCGATCACAAGGCGCAGGAAGATGCGCGGCGTCTGGTCTGGTCCGGTGCCAAGGCCTCCAGCGTGTTGCTGGTGTCCGGCAAGCCGGTCGATGTCTCGCGTGAGAGCAACGGCGATGTGCAGTTGCAGCTGACCGTGCGCCGCGACAGCGCGGTGACCGCGCCGGTATGGCTGGGCGTGGGCTGTGGCGACAAGTGCGGCGGCCGCGTCGATGCGCAGAAGACCCTGGCCGCACTGCCGCAGGGCCAGTGGAAGGTGGTCGGCGTGCCCTTGAAGTGCTTCGCGGTGGCCGGTGCGGATGTGACCAAGCTGACCCAGGTCGCCAGCATCGAAAGCGCTGCGGCGCTGGACCTGTCGGTGTCGAAGATCGCGCTGGGCGCACTCAACGAGGCCGAAGTCACGCTCGACTGCCCGGTCAAGTAAGCAGCACACCCGCAGGCGCGCTTGCGGGTGTGCCCAGGTAACAACCCCATACATGCGTCGCCGGCCCCGGCGACGTGTCAAAGCGGCCACCCTCAGCGGTGGTGTCATCAGCCGCCGCGGGACGCGCGCGTCGATCGGCCGGGACGGCCTGCAGCTGCGGTTCGCCGCGCTGCTGCCACGCACGCAGTGCGGGCGGCGGCAGTCTGCAGACCTGTCCGGTCCACGACGCTCGGCCCAGAGCCAGACAGGAGAGTGCAGTGGGTTTGGCGACGTTGGATATCGTGATTGTGCTTGTCTATCTGACCGGCATCTTCGTGCTCGCGCAGTGGGTCTCGCGCGAGAAGGCAGGTCACAGCAAGAGCGCCGAGGATTACTTCCTGGCCAGCAAGTCGTTGCCGTGGTGGGCGATCGGCGCCTCGCTGATCGCCGCGAACATCTCGGCCGAGCAGATCATCGGCATGGCCGGTTCCGGCTATGCGATCGGCCTAGCGATTGCCTCCTACGAGTGGATGGCGGCGCTGACGCTGCTGATCGTCGGCAAGTTCTTCCTGCCGATCTTCCTGCGCAACGGCATCTACACCATGCCGCAGTTCCTGGAACAGCGTTACGGCAAGTGGATCCGCACGCTGATGGCGGTGTTCTGGCTGCTGCTGTACGTGTTCGTCAATCTCACCTCGATCCTGTGGCTGGGGTCGATCGCGGTCAGCCAGGTCACCGGCATGGACCAGACCCTGGCGCTGGCGTTGATCGGCGTGTTCGCGCTGGTCTACCAGCTGTACGGCGGTCTTAAAGCGGTGGCCCTGACCGACATCGTGCAGGTCACGCTGCTGGTGCTGGGCGGCCTGCTGGTGGCCGGACTGACCCTGGCACGGATCGGCGACGGTGCCGGCGTGCTGGCCGGCTTCAAGCACCTGTGGAGTGCGCACCCGGAGCACTTCCACATGATCCTGAGCAAGGACAACCCGTTCTACAAGGACCTGCCCGGCCTGAGCGTGCTGCTGGGCGGTCTGTGGGTGATGAACATCAGTTACTGGGGTTTCAACCAGTACATCATCCAGCGCGCGCTGGCGGCCAAGAACATCGGCGAGGCGCAGAAGGGCATGGTGTTCGCCGCGTTCCTGAAGCTGCTGATGCCGTTGGTGATCGTGGTGCCGGGCATCGCCGCGGTGGTGCTGGCGCCGGACCTGGCCAAGCCCGACCAGGCCTATCCGACCATGATGCAGCTGTTGCCGACCGGCATCCTGGGCCTGGTGTTCGCGGCGCTGGTGGCAGCGATCGTGGCCTCGCTGGCTTCCAAGATCAACTCGGTGGCGACGATCTTCACCCTGGATTTCTACGCCAAGTTCCGCCCGCAGACCGAGCAGAAGCAGCTGGTGCGCGTGGGTCGCATCGTGGCCATCGTGGCGGTGGTGATCGGCATCCTGACCGCGCGGCCGCTGCTGGGCAACTTCGATCAGGGCTTTCAGTTCATCCAGGAATTCACCGGCTTCTTTACGCCTGGCGTGGTGGTGATCTTCATGCTTGGCCTGTTCTGGAAGCGCGCCAACGAGGCCGGCGCACTGACCGCGGCGATCGGCTCGGTGGTGCTGTCGTTCGCGCTCAAGTTCGCCTGGCCGGAACTGCCGTTCATGGACCGCATCGGCGTGGTGTTCGTGGCGGCGCTGGTGCTGGCAGTGCTGGTGTCGTTGATGACCGCGCCTACCCAGGCGCGCGACCTGATCCGTACCGACGATGTGGCCTACGGCACCACGCTGGGCTTCAAGGTCGGTGCAATCGGGGTGGTGGTGATCCTGATCGCGCTGTACGCGGTGTTCTGGTAATCGCCCAGCCAGTCCGCTGAAATTGGTTGTGCGCACGCGGCGCGACACTCAGGTGTCGCGCCGCGTGCGTTTTGGCTGCTGTGCTGCTTTCGCTTACACCCGCGCCGCGGCCAGGCTTGCGGCGAGCAGATTGACCGGCGCTTCCAGCTGCTCATGCCACGGCGTCTGCAGCCAGGTTTCCAGTGCGGCCGCCGGCATCGGCTTGGCGATCCAGTAGCCCTGACCTTCGTCGCAGCCCCAGGTGCGCAGCTGCGCGTAGGCCTCCGCCGACTCGATGCCTTCGGCGACCACGCGCTGGCCCAGGCTGTGGCCGAGCTGGATCATCGCCGGCACCAGGGTGCGGTCGGTGCGGTTGTCCGGCAATGAGCGGATGAAGGATTGATCGATCTTCAACGAGCTGGCCGGCAGCTGCTTGAGATAGCTGAAATTGCTGTAGCCGGTGCCGAAGTCGTCGATGGCGATATGCACGCCCAGCGCCGCGATGGCCGCCAATTGCTCGGCCAGATGCTCGGGGTGGCGGATCATCGCGCTTTCGGTGAATTCGATTTCCAGCCGGCGCGGATCCAGGTTGTGGCGCTCCAGGCCACGCCGCAGCAGGCCAACGAATCCGGGCCGGTCCAGATCGGCGGCCGACACGTTCAGGGCCAGATTGAAATCCAGGCCCTGTTGCTGCCAGCGCGCGGCCTGGGCAATGCCGTTGTCGATGACCCAGGCGGTAATGCGGTTGATCAACGCGGTTTTTTCGGCCATCGGCACGAAGTCGGCGGGCATCACCGGGCCGATCATCGGATGCTGCCAGCGCAGCAGCGCCTCCACTCCGACGCAGCGGTGATCGTGCAGGTCCACGCGCGGCTGGTAGTGCAGGCGCAGTTGGCTGGCGCTGTCCAGCGCGGCGGGCAGGGAAGCCAGCAGGCGGAAGGTGTTGCGCTGGGCCACGTCGTGCTTGCGCTCGTACATGCTCCACGGCACGCCACGTTCGCGCGAGATGTCCACCGAGGTGGTCAGCGAGCGGATGGTGTCGGCCGCGCCATAGCTGGTCTGCAGCGAGACCGCGCCGATCGAGGCCACTGCGGTATGCGGAATGCCCTGATGTTCCAGCGTTTCGGCAAAGGCCTTGGAGACCTTGGTGCACAGCGCGGACAGACGCTGCGTTTCGGCCTGGGCCAGAAAACCGAAGGTGGTCGGGTCCAGCCGATACAGCGCGGTGCCGGTAGGCAGATAGGCGGCCAGCCGACGCTGCGCGATCGCCACATAACCATCGGCGTAGTCCCAGCCCAGCGCCTTGACCATGTCGCGGAAGTAATCGCTGCCGCAGATGTCGACCGCCACCGCGGTGGTGGCCGGCGCGCTGTCGCGTTGCGACAGCCAGGCATCCAGGTCTTCGGCAAAGCGCGACCGATTGGGCAGCCCGGTCGGTCCGTCGCGGTAGGTGGTGCTGCGCAGGTTTTCCACCCGCAGCACCGCCAGGTCGCGCAGGCCTTCCAGCTGGGTGATCGCTTCGGCATCCAGGCCCGGGCGCGGGCTGGTCCCGATCACGCACAAGGTGCCGATGCGGTGGCCGTCGCGCAGCGTCAGCGGCGCGCCAGCGTAGAAGCGGATGAACGGCGGTCCCAGCACCAGCGGGTTATCGCAAAAGCGCGGATCCAGTTGCGCGTCGGGCACCACCATCACCTCGGGGGCGCGGATCGCATGCGCGCAGAACGCCTGGTCGCGCGGCGTTTCCTGCGGTTCCAGGCCGATGCGGGCCTTAAACCACTGACGATGCTCATCCACCAGCGACACCAGCGCGATTTCCGCGCCCAGGTTGCGGGCGGCCATGGCGGCGATGGTCTCGAACACCGGGTCCGGCGGCGAGTCCAGCAGGCACAGGCCACGCAGGACGGACAACCGGGTCGACTCGTCGACCACGGGCGGAAGAGGGGAATTGGCAGGAGCAAGCACGGATTGCATGTGCTTCTATCGGCCTGAAGCGTAATCCCTTGATCGACGCTGCTAGGTGGCGTTCAGTTGAGGCGGCATTGCCGCGCGATGGCTGCGCCAACGCCGCTGCAGGGACAACAGCGGGGCGATGGCATCAGGCCACAGCATGACGAGGCGGCCTACATGCCAGGTCGACGGTCGCTCTGACTCTCACGTCATGCGTGATGTAAGCAAACGTGCGGCGCCGCGGTCGGCGCTGGCGCACGGCCGCTAAACATTGCCGACCCCTCGCCGATGACTGAGGGGGCGCCTGCCTTGTCCCCCACAGCAACGTAATCGTTCAGCGCACTTGTTTCGGCGTTTGTTCGATATGTGACAGGGGTTGCATCGGCAGGCACGTCAAATTGACACAGTGTTCACGCGCGCTGTGAGTGCCGCCATCGCTCGTCCTCCTCCCCTCTGTCTGGAAAAATCGATCGTGAAATCACCGTTGTCTCGTTTTGCCCACCGCATGCTGCTGGTCGTTGCAGGCCTAGCAGTGTCGTTTGCCGCGCACGCGGGGCTGTCGGTGTCCGGCACACAACTGCGTGAGTCCAATGGCAACACCGTGGTCCTGCGTGGCGTCAATCTGCCGCATGCCTGGTACGCGAGCCGCACCGACGCGGCCCTGGCAGCCATCGCTGCCACCGGCGCCAATAGCGTGCGCGTGGTGCTCAGTTCCGGTTATCGCTGGAACCGCACGCCGGAGGCCGAGGTGTCGCGCATCATCGCGCGTTGCAAGAGCCTGGGCCTGATCGCGGTGCTGGAAGTGCACGACACCACCGGCTATGGCGAAGACGGCGCTGCCGCTGGCCTCGCCCACGCTACTGCGTACTGGACCAGCATCCGCAAGGCGCTGATCGGCAACGAAGACCAGGTCATCGTCAACATCGGCAACGAGCCGTTCGGCAATCAGTTGAGCGCCAGCGAATGGGTCAACGGCCATGCAACCGCAATCGCCGCATTGCGCAAGGCAGGACTGACTCACGCACTGATGGTGGATGCGCCGAACTGGGGCCAGGACTGGAAGTTCTACATGCGCGACAACGCTGCCGCGTTGCTGGCGCGCGACAGCCGCCGCAACCTGATCTTCAGCGTGCACATGTACGAAGTGTTCGGCAGCGATGCGACGGTCAACAATTATTTGCGCGCCTTCCGCGATAAAAAGCTGGCGCTGGTGATCGGCGAGTTCGGTGGAGACCATCGCGGCGCGCACGTGGACGAGGCAGCGATCATGCGCCGTGCCCGCGACTACAACGTCGGCTATCTGGGCTGGTCGTGGTCGGGAAATGACAGCAGCACGCAATCGCTGGATATCGCAATCGGCTGGAACGCCACGCGCCTCAGCAGCTGGGGGCGCAACCTGATCCTGGGCGCCGATGGCATCACCGCGACCTCGCGCAGGGCGAGCGTGTTCGGGCCACGGTGAGAGTGACGCCCTGCGGTCAGCGTCTCTGGTTTTTGGGGATGCCTGGATAGTTTGCTGCAGAGCTGCAGCGCAGTTGAACTGCGGCTTGGCTGCAGGGCCCTTGCCCGCCCACCATCGCAGGACACGCCGCAAGTACGTCCTTGTAGGCTCTTACGCGGCATCCATGCCGCGTAAGGTCCCGCGACGGTGGGCGGGCAAGGACCAGTCGAGATGGTCGGTGTGCATGGTGTTCAACAAAACAGCCAGCAACCGGTGCGGTGTCATCGCCGTGTTCTCGACGCTGTGATTTTGCTGCAGGGCCCTTGCCCGCCCACCATCGCAGGACACGCCGCAAGTACGTCCATGTAGGCTCTTACGCGGCATCCATGCCGCGTAAGGTCCCGCGACGGTGGGCGGGCAAGGACCAGTCGAGATGGTCGGTATGCATAGGGGAAGCGATGCATGACATGTGCTGGTCGGATCACTAAGCGTTCGATCAACCTCTGACTATTTTCGCGTCGCAAGCCGAGCAGCAAACGGGCTTTCAACACGCAAGCTGCAAACGTCGCAGCTGCTGCCGCAATCCGAGCAACACGCTTTCAAGAAAGCAGCCGGCCAACTGTCTGGCACGGTGTCCTTGCCGGTTGCGGGACCCTTGGCGGCATGGATGCCGCCAAGGAGCCTCCATGGACGGATTCACGGCGTGTCCCGCAAGCGGCGAGGGCACCGCGCTCTCGACTCACCGAGCTCTGACTAAAGCATCGGATCGAGCGAAAAAACACGGCCATGGCTAAATGGATCAAGCCTGGAATAGGGCCTGAAAAACACCCTGGTTCAACGTCTCGATGTGAGGTCTCAGCGCCCGGGCTCGCGTAACGGCCCCGGGCTTGGCCGCTTGGTCAGCTTGCGCTGCAGCGAGCGGCGGTGCATGCCGAGTAGGCGTGCGGCGGCGGAGACATTGCCGCCGGTTTCGTGCAGCGCCTGCTGGATGTGCTCCCACTGCAGGCGGCTGAGCGGTGTCATCATTTCCCGCGCGGTTTCTTCTTCGTCCGGCTCCGGCAGCTCGTCGTCCTCTTCGCCCAGCGCCCGCATGATGGTCGGGATATTGGCCGGCTTGGGCAGGTAGTCGTCGGCGCCGAGCTTGATCGCCTCCACCGCGGTGGCGATGCTCGCATAGCCGGTGACCAGCAGGATGCGCATGTCGGCGCGGATCTCGCGCAGCGGCTGGATCAGGCTCAGGCCGGAATCGTGGCCGAGCTTGAGATCGATCAAGGCGAAATCGGGCAGGGCGCTGCGCGCGGTCGACAGGGCACTGGCCGCGTCGGTGGCGGTCAGGGTTTCCACGCCGCGGCGGGCGAGGCTGCGCTGCAGCGTGCGCAGGTACAGGGTGTCGTCGTCGACCAGCAGGCCGGTACGCAGGGGAGTGCTTGTCATGCGAGTGCCTCGTGTTCGGAGAGCGGCAGACGGAAACCGACGCGGGCGCCGCTGCCTTCGGCGGGCAGCATCCACAACTCGCCCTGCAGCCGCTCGACGGTGGCGTGCGAGAGCGCCAGCCCGACGCCCATGCCGTCGTGCTTGCCGCTGTTGAACAAGGTGCCCGGCAGCATGGCCTGCGAGGTGTCGAAACCCGGACCGTAGTCGCGGACTTCGCCGCTGAGATGGTCCTGCTCCACGCGCAGCGTGAGATCGATCTGCGGCCGGCCGGCACGTTCGCCGGCATCGGCCGCATTGTTGAGCAGCACCATCAGCAGGTGGCTGACGCCGGGCTGCAGCAGCAGGCGCATCGGTGCATCGTCGTTGCGGCGCAGCTCGATGGTCGGGCGCACCAGCCGCCATTGTTCCAGCACGTCCTTGACCGCCACTTCGCGGCTGAGGTGGCCGTTGTCGGCCGGTGCGGCCAGCGCCAGCACGCGCTCGTGACACTGCACCAGCAGCTCGCGCAGGGTATCCAGATCCTCGCGCAATTCGCCCTGGTCGCATTGATCGGCGATGTCGTCGACCAGCAGGGTCATCGTCGCCAGTGGCGTGTTGAGCTCATGCGCCACCGAGGCGGCATGCGTGGCCAGCGCGACGATGCCCTCGTTACGCGCAAAGCGCTCGCGCAGCGTGGAGATCTCGCGCTCGCGTTCGCGCATCGACAAGGCCAGCCGGGTGGCGAAGGCCAGCACCACCACCGTCGACAGCAGGAAGTTAGCGGCCATGCCCCACATGTGCAGGCTGAGCGGGTCGAAGCTGCCGTAGGGCAGCGGCAGGCCGAACGCCGCACTGATCACATAGCCGGCTACACAGGACGCCGCCACCGCCATCGCCCAGCCCAGCGGCAGGGCCAGCGCGGCCAGCGCGATCAGCACCAGGAACAGCGAGCCGAACGGGTTGGCGATGCCGCCGCTCCAGCCCACCATCCAGGTCAACACGGTGACATCGACCAGGATGTGGCCGAACTCGGTGGCCGGGCTGACCGCGCCGCGGTGGGCCACCCGCAGTTGCGCATACAGGTTGAACACCGCCAGTGCGGCCACGCCGGCCCACAAGGGTTGCTGCGGCAGGTCCAGGCCCATCAGGCCGGTGGCGACCAGGATGGTGGCGGCCTGGCCGGCGGTGGCCAGCCAGCGCAGGCTGCACAGGGTCCGCAGGAAGGAGGCGTCTGAGGAATTCATCACGGCAATGCTATGCGCTCGGGGGCGTGGCGGCCTGCGACAAACCGTCGCATCGGCCCGGAAGACGGCCTGCGCAGCGCTTCAGCTGTGAGCGGACCGATGACAGGCTAAAATACCGCGATGTACGACGCCGTGACTCGCCCAACCCCTCCCGCCGACGCCACCGCCTGGCCGCGCCGCATCACCCAGGCCGTCAAGATCGGCAGCGTGACTGTGGGCGGCGGCCACCCGGTGGTCGTCCAGTCGATGACCAATACCGATACCGCCGACATCGCCGGCAGCGTCAAGCAGGTGGCCGACCTGTGGCGCGCCGGCTCGGAAATGGTGCGCCTGACCGTCAACAACGCAGAGTCGGCCGCGGCCATTCCGCGCATCGTCGACAAGCTGCGCATGATGGGGATCGAGGTGCCGTTGATCGGCGACTTCCATTACAACGGTCACCAGTTGCTCGCCGCCGAGCCGGCCTGCGCCGAAGCGCTGGCCAAGTACCGCATCAATCCGGGCAATGTCGGCTTCGGCAAGAAGAAGGACCTGCAGTTCGCGCAGCTGATCGAGTTCGCGATCAAGTACGACAAACCGGTGCGCATCGGCGCCAACTGGGGCTCGCTGGACCAGTCGCTGGCTGCGCAGCTGATGGACGAGAACTCGCAACGCGACACCCCCTGGGATGCCGGCCGCGTGCTGCGCGAGGCCTTGATCCGTTCGGCAGTGGATTCGGCCGAGCGCGCGGTGGAACTGGGGCTGGCGCGCGAGCGCATCATTTTGTCGGCCAAGGTATCCGGTGTGCAGGAGCTGATCGCGGTGTATCGCGACATGGCGAGCCGCTGTGACTTTGCGCTGCATCTGGGCCTGACCGAGGCCGGCATCGGCAGCAAGGGCATCGTGGCCTCCGCCGCCGCGCTGAGCGTGCTGTTGCAGGAAGGCATCGGCGACACCATCCGCATCTCGCTGACGCCGGAACCGGGCCAGTCGCGCACCCAGGAAGTGATCGTCGCGCAGGAACTGCTGCAGACCACCGGCCAGCGCGCCTTCACGCCGATGGTCACGGCCTGCCCGGGCTGCGGCCGCACCACCTCCGAGTTCTTCCAGGAACTGGCCGGCGTGGTGCAGAACCATGTGCGCGCCAAGATGCCGGAGTGGAAGATCAGCAACCCCGGCGCGGAAAACATGACCCTGGCGGTGATGGGCTGCGTGGTCAACGGGCCGGGCGAATCGCGTCACGCCAACATCGGCATTTCGTTGCCGGGCACCGGCGAGGCGCCGTCGGCACCGGTGTTCATCGATGGCGAAAAAAGCGTCACCTTGCGTGGTGAAAACATCGCCTACGAGTTCATCGATCTGATCGATCAGTACGTCGAACGCACCTATGTCCGTCGCGCCGGCTGAATCGCCGGCGGGTTTCAGGGGATGGCTGCGCAGCAATGCGTGGCGCATGGCGTTGCTGTTTGCCGGCGTGCTGTTGCCGTTGGGCTTGTTCGTCGACCTGGCCGACGAAGTCCACGAGCTGGAAAATTTCTATTTCGACGAGCCCCTGCTGTGGAGCATGCGCAGCATCGCCACGCCGGGGCTGGATGCGTTTTTCGGGGTGGTCTCCAAGATCGGCTACCAATACGGGGTGATCCCGGCCGATATCGCCATCGTGCTGGTGTTGCTGATGTTGCGGCGCTGGCGCGAGGGGACCTTTGCCGCACTCGGCTTTGGCGGCTCGGCCTTGTTGAACATGGGCGCCAAGCAGGTGTTCCAGCGCGACCGCCCGAGCCTGTGGGAATCGATCGCCCCGGAAAGCACTTTCAGCTTTCCCAGCGGGCATGCGATGGGCTCGATGACGCTCGCTGCGGTGGTCATCGCGCTGGCCTGGAACACGCGCTGGCGCTGGCCGGTGACCACTGCCGCCAGCCTGTTCGCGGTGCTGGTCGGTGTGTCGCGGATCTACCTGGGCGTGCATTATCCCTCCGACATCCTGGGCGGCTGGTCGGCCGCGCTGGTATGGGTGGTCGGGCTGTATCTGGTGATGTTTCGCGGCGCACGGCGGCCGCATTGGCGTCGCCATCTCACCTCGGCCTGAGGGCACGGCCGCGCGACGTCGAAGGTTGTGGGCGAAAAATGCGGGTGCCGAGCGTGGCGCAGACAGGTACTGCCTTGACTCAGTAACGACGTACGCGCTCCCGGCGCCACAACTGCAGCCCGATCACGCTGCCGATTGCAGCCAGCAGAATCATGTAATACGCCGGGCCCATCGGGTGTTGCTTGAGCAACATCACCACCACCAGCGGGGTCAGGCCACCGAATACCGCATAGCCCAGGTTGTAGGCGAACGACACGCCGGACAGGCGCACCACCGGCGGAAACGCTTCGACCATGACGCGCGGAACCGCTCCCAGGACGCCTAGCGCCGCGCCCAGCAGGGCGTACAGCGGGAACAGCAACTGCGGATCACCGGCCAGGCGATAGAACAGCCAGGCGCTGGCGCCCAGGAACACGCTGCCGGCAAGCAGCACGCGTCCGTTGCCGTAGCGATCGGACAAGGCGCCGGCCACGATAGAGCCGATCGCCTGCAGCAGGACCGCGAGCAGGTTGACCTGCAAGGCGACCGCTGCCGGGTAGTGGTACGCGCTCTGCAGCAGCGTCGGCGTCATCAACGACACCACCAGCACCCCGGCTGCCACCATCCAGGTCAGCCACAACGACTGCGCCACACTGCGTGGATGATCGCGCAGCACCAGCTTGAGCGGCGTTTCGCGCGCGACGGCACGCATCGCCATCAGCTCGGCGAACACCGGTGTTTCGTGCAGCCAACGCCGCAGATATACGGAAAGCAGGCCGAAGAGGCCGCCGGCCAGGAACGGCAGGCGCCAGGCATAGTCGGCGATTTCCTGCGGCGTGAAGGCGCGATTGATCGCCCCGGCGCTGAGCGAACCGAGCAACACCCCTGCGGCCAGGCCGGCGGTCAGTGTTCCGCAGGCCAGTCCCCTGCGTTGCGCAGGCACGTGTTCTGCAACGAAGACCCATGCGCTGGGGACTTCGCCGCCGATGGCTGCGCCCTGTAGCAACCGCATCGTCAGCAGCAGGAGCGGGGCGGCCAGGCCGATCTGCGCATAGGTCGGCAGCACGCCGATGGCCAGCGTCGGCAAGGCCATCAATCCGATGCTCAGCGCGAACATGCGCTTGCGACCGAGCAGATCGCCGAAGTGCGCCATCACGATCCCGCCCAGCGGACGGATCAGGTAGCCGGCAGCAAAGATGCCGAAGGTCTGCAACTGCCGCATCCAGTCCGGTATGCCCGGCGGAAAGAACAGCTCTCCCAGCACCGTCGCGAAGAAGATGAAGATGATGAAGTCGTAGAATTCCAGCGCGCCGCCCAGCGCGGACAGGGCAAGGGTCTTGTAATCGCCGCGTGTGAGCTGGCTTGTGGGTGCAGTGCCTGTTGCGGAAGGGGTCTTCAAGGCATGACATCCTGTGGCAGGTGCCCGCGCGCATGCGCGTGCTGGAGCAGTGAGGTATGAGTCATCCGTGCCATTGCTGCGGCAACGCGCAACTTGCACGCTTGCCCGCCACGGCCAGGCGCATGCACTTCGGGAAAGGCGCGCTGGCTGCGCCTTCGGTGCCGATCAGTCGCGCACACTTGCGTGCGCCGCCGCTTCGGCATGCAGTGCAGTGGTGTCGAATAACGGCAGCTGCGCATCGCTGCTGTCCACCAGCAGCGAAATCTCGGTGCAGCCCAGGATGATGGCTTGCGCACCGTGCTGGCCGAGGTCGGCCATGACCTTGCGGAAATAGCCGCGCGACTCCGGCCGGATGATGCCCTGGCAGAGTTCGTCGTAGATCACCCGATGCAGTTGCGCGCGTGCGTCGGCCGGCGGTACCAGCACCTGCAGGCCACGCGCAGCCAGGCGCTCGCGATAGAACGGCTGTTCCATGGTGAAACGCGTGCCGAGCAGCCCGACCCGGGTGACGCCCGCGGCAATCAACGCATCGGCGGTGGCATCGGCGATATGCAGCAAGGGCAACGGCGTTGCGGAGGTGATCGCATCGGCAACGCAATGCATGGTGTTGGTGCACAGCACCAGGAAGTCGGCACCGCCGGCATGCAGCGCGCGCGCCGCTGCCGCCATTGCCTGGCCTGCGCCGTCCCAGTCGCCGGCGTGTTGCAGGCGCTCGATCTCATGGAAATTGACGCTGTACAGCAACAGCCTGGCCGAATGCAGGCCGCCGCAAGCCAGGCGCACCCGCTGGTTGATGATGCGGTAATAGGGCAGGGTGGATTCCCAGCTCATGCCGCCGATCAGGCCGATGGTTTTGCTTGGAACCGGCATGCCGACCTCACATTGGAACAGTCAACGAAGTGCGTGCGCATCGCCCCTTCGATACCCGGGGAGCGCGTACCAGCGCAGTGTACGTCGGCATCGTCGCCACGCCATCGCGCGGGCCGGTCAGGCCGCTCGCAGACGGTCGATCACTCGCCCGGTTTTGCGCCTTCCAGCGGTGCGTGCGTGGCGGCGCGACGCGCCAGCACGCTTTCACGATGGGCGATGTAGACATTGGCGCAGATGATGATGGCCGCGCCGATCAGGGTATGGCGTTCGATCGCCTCGCCGAACAGCCACCAGCCCAGCAGCGCCACCAGCGGCAGCTGCATGAAGCTGATCGGCTGCAGTGCGGAGACTTCGCCAAGCTTGAGCGCGCGCGTCCAGAACAGCTGGCCGGCGGTGCCGAAGATGCCGGTCGCCGCCAGCCAGAGCCAGTCGATGCCCTGCGGCCAGCTCCACTGGAACAGTGCCGGAATCAGCGACATCGGCACCCAGAACACATAGGTGTAGAACACCACGGTGTCCGAGTCGTCGCTGCGCGAGAGCTGCTTGATCTGGATCGCCACCACGGCGCTGATCACCGCTGCCAGCAGCGCAATCAGCAGACCGGGCGTAAAAGTGGACGAGCCTGGCCGCAGGATCACCAACACGCCGATGAATCCGGCCGCCACCGCCAGCCAGCGGCGCAGGCGCACCTGTTCGTGCAGCCACACCACGGCCAGCACGGTGACGAACAACGGGGTGGAATACGACAGCGAGATCGCCTGCGACAACGGCAGGTGGCCGATCGCCCAGAACCCGCACAGCATCGACGCCAGGCCGATCAGGGTGCGTGCCAGGTACTGCGGCAATTGCCGCGTGCGCGGCGCCTTGCCGGCGCGCAGGATCAGCGGCAACAGGGCCAACAGCCCGAACGCATTGCGAAAGAACGCGATCTCGGTGGTGGCGATCGTGCCCGACGCCAGCCGGATGCAGATGGCCATCAGGCCGAAGGCGAAGGTACTGGTGAGCATCCACAGCGCAGCACGTCGTGATGCCTGCTGCGTTGTCACCAATGCGCTCCGATGATGCGCGGCTCCGGCTCCAGGATCACCGAGTAACGCTCGCGCACCGATTCGGCGATGCGCCGCGCAAAGTCCAGCAGCTGCGCACCGCTGGCGGTGCCGTAATTGACCAGCACCAGGGCGTGATCCGGCGACACCCCGGCATCGCCTTCGCGCCGGCCCTTCCAGCCGCACTGCTCGATCAACCAGGCCGCCGACAACTTGCCCTGGCCGGGCTGTTCGCCGGGGTAGACCGGCATATCGGCAAAGGTGGCCTGCAGCGCGGCAATCTGCTCGCTGGGCAGCAAGGGATTCTTGAAGAAGCTGCCGGCATTGCCGAGCACATCCGCGTCCGGCAGTTTGCGCCGACGGATGTTGATCACCGCCTGCGCCACATCGGCGGCACCGGCCAGGTCGGCGCCCATGCTGGCCAGCTCCTCGCGGATGCCGGCGTAGTCCAGCCGCAACTCGTGCAGCAGCGGCAGATTGAATTCCACCGCGACGATCAGATAACGCTCCGGCTGCTGCTTGAACACGCTGTCGCGATAGGCAAAGGCGCACTCGGCCGCGGTCAGCCGCACGAACTGCTGGGCATGCAGATCGAAGGCATCCACCACATGGATGAAGTCGCCCACCTGCGCGCCGTATGCGCCGATGTTCTGGATCGGGCAGGCGCCGACAGTGCCGGGAATCAAGGCCAGATTCTCCAGCCCCGACAGGCCTTGCTGCAGCGAATACAGCACCAGCGCGTGCCAGTTGACGCCGGCACCGGCGCGCACGATGGCGTGGTCGGCGTGGTGCGCGATGATGGCGATGTCGCGGTTCTCGAAACACAGCACGCAGCCCGGCGGGTCGCCGGCCAGCAGCACGTTGCTGCCGCTGCCCAATACCAGCAGCGGTTGCCCGGCGATCTCCGGCGCTGCCAGCGCCTGCGGCAAGGCATCGGGTGCGTGGATGCTCAGCAACCAGCGCGCCGTGGCATCGACATGAAAGGTATTGAGCGCGCGCAGGGGCGCGTGTTCGCTCAAGCGCCAGCCGGCCTGCGCTGCAGCGCTCATAGCGGCGACACCGCACCACCGCTGGGCGCTTCGCGGCGGCGACGGATCGCGTCCACGCATTCGCCGATCAGCGGCGGCCCGCGATAGACCAGGCCGCTGTAGCACTGCACCAGCGTCGCGCCGGCCGCCATCTTGGCCACCGCATCCGCACCGGAGTTGATGCCGCCCACGCCGATCAACGGAATCGACTCCGGCAAACGCGCGCGCAGGCGGCGCAGCACCAGCGTGGATTGCCCCAGCAGCGGCGCGCCCGACAGGCCGCCGGCCTCGGCAGCCAGCGGATGGTTGGCGATCAGGGTGCGCGTTACCGTGGTGTTGGTGGCGATCACACCATCCACCGCCAGATCGGCCAGCACGCGCGCGGCCGCATCGATGTCGCGATCGTTGAGATCCGGCGCTACCTTCACCAGCATCGGCACGCGCTTGCCGTGTTGCGCGGCCAGGGCTTCCTGGGTGTCGCGCAGATCGGCGATCAGCCGGCGCAGCGCCTGTTCTTCCTGCAGTTCGCGCAAGCCGGCAGTGTTGGGCGACGAGATGTTGACCGTAATGTAGTCGGCCAGCGGGTATACGCGCTCCATGCAATAGCGGTAGTCGCTGGTGGCTTCCTCGTTGGGCGTGTCCTTGTTCTTGCCGATGTTGATACCGAGCAGGCCGCCGCGACGCCGCGCGCGTTGCACGTTGGCCACCAGCACGTCCACGCCCAGGTTGTTGAAGCCCATGCGGTTGATCACCGCCTGGTATTCCGGCAAACGGAACATACGCGGTTTGGGATTGCCTTCCTGCGGCCGCGGCGTCACCGTGCCGATCTCGACGAAGCCGAAACCCAGCGCGAGCAGCGCATCGATGTGTTCGCCGTTCTTGTCCAGGCCGGCACCGAGCCCGACCGGGTTGGGAAACATCAGACCGAAGGCCGGCGTCGGCAGCGGCACCGGGCGCTTGGCCAGCAGCGGCGTGGTGCCGGTGCGGTAGGCGACATCGATGGAGCGCAATGCCAGCGCGTGGGCGCGCTCGGCATCGAGGGAAAACAGCAAGGGGCGGGCAAGCGAATACATGCGGGTCAGTTCAATCCCCCGGCGAACACCCGGGTCTGGTATTGGAAGTCGATCAGCCCGTCGCGCGCATGCGCGTCGAACAGCGTGCGCAGTGCGGCGAGCATCGGGGCATGGCGTGGGTCATGCGCGAGCGGCGCATACGACGAAGACAGCAGCCGGCCGCGCAAGGCATCGAAGTCCAGCCGTTGCACATTCGGAAAGCGTGCCATCGCGCGGAAGCCTTCGCCGAACCACGCCTGCATGGTGGCATCGTCCTGATAGCGTTCGGCCACGGCCGAATAGTCGGTACCGTAGTCCAGCAGCAATTGCTCGTAGCCGCGCAGGAAGTCGGTGGTGTCCAGCTCGCGGCTGTTCCAGTAGATCACCGCCAGCCCGCCGGGCTGCAGGATGCGCGCCCACTCGGCACGCACCGCCTGCACGTCGAACCAGTGGAAGGCCTGCGCCGCGGACACCAAGCCGACGCTGGCATCGGCCAGCCCGGTGGCCTCGGCAGTGCCGTCGACCGCGCGGAACTTGGGGAACTCCGCCAGCCACTGCTGCGCGGCTGCGCGCATGGCCGGGTTGGGTTCCACCGCCGTGACCGGATAACCGGCCTCCAGAAACAGCCGGCTGGAGATGCCGGTGCCGGCACCGATATCGGCCACCGGGATTGCCGGCGTCAGGCCCAGCTCTTCGTGCAGCCAGCGCAGCAGCTGCGGCGGATAGCTCGGCCGGTAGCGCACATAGGCCGCGACGCGGTCGTTGAAGCGTTGGGCGGAGGAGGGGGCGGCCATGCTCAACTGTTGGCGGCCGCAAGCCAGGCCAGGCCGCCGAAGAACAGGATGAAGATCGCCACCCCTGCCACCCAGAGCGCAACCGCCAGCCAGCCAAGAATCAGCCCGCCGATGGCCAGCCCGTCGCCGTCCAGCCCCTGCGGATTGCGGCGGATTTCGCCGCGCGCCAGGTGGCCGGTGATGATGGCGCAGAGGCTGCCGAGGAACGGGATCAGCGTCCAGCCGAGAATGCCCGAGACCAGGCTGACGATGGCCATGGCACTGGTCTGTCGAACGACGACGTTCATCATGAACTCCTGAAGTGGCGGCAGCCGACGGCTGGCGTGGGCCGATTATCCCAGAGCCGCCGCCCGAATGGCGTGCCGTCCGCGGCCTGACGCGGTGCGTGGCCGGTTTTGACCGGAATGGGCGAGGCTGCATCTCTGGCCGTGCCCGACATCGGGACTAGCGGCCGATGAAACGTTGAGCACCGAGGTCGTGCGCAACAGCGTGACTCACTGCAAATGATCCAGGCACCAGGCCGCCGCTGATTGGCCGAGCCGTGCGCAGGCGCAACGTGGCAGCCATGCTCCGGTACGCTTGCGACAGCGCGCCGGCTCGATGCCCGGCGCGCTGCACCTCGATCAAAGATCGAACTTGATGCCCTGCGCCAGCGGCAGCGAGTCGGAGTAGTTGATCGTATTGGTCTGGCGACGCATATAGACCTTCCACGCATCCGAGCCGGATTCGCGGCCACCGCCGGTCTCCTTTTCGCCACCGAACGCACCGCCGATCTCCGCACCCGAGGTGCCGATGTTGACGTTGGCGATGCCGCAGTCGCTGCCGGCCGCCGACAGGAACTTCTCGGCCGCCTTCAGGTTCTGGGTGAAGATAGACGACGACAGGCCCTGCGGCACGCCGTTCTGCAGCTCGATCGCCTCGTCCAGCGTGCTGTACTTCATCACGTACAGGATCGGCGCGAAGGTCTCGTGCTGCACCACCGCGTCGCTGTTCTGCAGCCCGGTGACGATGGCCGGCAGCACGAAGTTGCCGGGGCGGTCGATCGCGGTGCCGCCCACTTCGACCGTGCCGCCAGCGGCCTTGGCCTTGGCGATCGAGGCCAGGAACTGCTCTACCGCGCCCTGGCTGTTGAGCGGGCCCATCAGGTTTGCCGGGTCGGTCGGGTCGCCGATCTTGCTGTCGAGCTGCTTGTACGCCTTGACCAGCGTGGCCAGCACGTTGTCGTAGATGGATGCGTGCACGATCAGGCGGCGCGTGGTGGTGCAGCGCTGTCCGGCGGTGCCCACCGCGCCGAACACGATGCCCGGGATGGCCAGCTTCAGGTCGGCGGTTTCGTCCAGGATGATGGCGTTGTTGCCGCCCAGCTCCAGCAGGCAACGGCCCAGGCGGTGCGCGACCTTTTCCGCAACCACGCGACCGATCTGGGTCGAACCGGTGAAGCTGATCAGCGGGATGCGGGTGTCTTCCACCAACTTCTGCGACAGCGCCGTGCCGGCATCGTTGATCAGGAAGAAGATGTCCGGGAAGCCGGCGTCCTTCAATGCCGCATTGCAGATCTTCATCGTCGCGATCGCGGTCAGCGGGGTCTTGTTGGACGGCTTCCAGATGCAGATATCGCCGCAGATGGCCGCCAGGAACGCATTCCACGCCCACACCGCCACCGGGAAGTTGAACGCGCTGATGATGCCGACCAGGCCCAGCGGCTGGTACTGCTCGTACATGCGGTGGCCCGGCCGCTCCGAGTGCATGGTGTAGCCGTACAGCATGCGGCTCTGGCCGACTGCGAAGTCGGCGATGTCGATCATCTCCTGTACTTCGCCGTCGCCCTCGGGCTTGCTCTTGCCCATTTCCAGCGCCACCAGCGAGCCCAGCGCATCCTTGTGCGCACGCAGCGCCTCGCCACACAGGCGAACGGCTTCGCCACGGCGCGGCGCAGGCGTGGTCCGCCACACCTTGAAGGCGGCCTGTGCACGCTGGACGATCAGCTCGTAGTCTTCCGGCGTGGTGGCCTGCACCTCGGCGATCACCGCGTTGGTGGTCGGATTGAGCGGCTGCAGCACCCCGGCGCCGGTGGCCTGCGACCAGGTCGCCTCGCCAAGATAGGTACCGGAATTGGACGCGGCGAGGTCGAGCGCCTTGAGCAGGTCAGCGGACATGGGATCTCCAAAGGTCGGGACGGTCGCGTGGCGGCCAGCGGCCCCCCACGACACGGTAGCCGCCGATTTTAGCAGGCTCCGCCGACCACCCGCCGGCTTGGCAATCGCAACGATCGTGCGACAATGCCGACCTTGGCCCCGTAGCTCAGCTGGATAGAGCGTCCCCCTCCTAAGGGGAAGGTCGCCCGTTCGAATCGGGCCGGGGTCACCATGAATCAACGAATTAGCGCCGATTTTCTTTTCGGGTCTTGCCAGATTTAGAGACATATCCACAGCCGACTGCCACAGTTGCCACAAGCGTGCTCGCGTGGCCGAAGTTGGCGATGAAGCGCTTCAATTCCCCTCGCGCCTTGCCTGCTGTAGCGGGGGGATTGGCCGCGTACCAATCCACGTACCACTCAAGGTAGACGCTCACCAGTGGCAGGCGCGCAAGGATGCGTACGCCATGCGTCGGCTCAGCTTCTTTCGCTGCTGGTATTTCTTCAGCTTTATGAGCGCCGAGGCGTCCGAGGCAGATGCGGTGAGGTACGCCGCTCTGGTGCCAGCGGAGGTAGGCACTTGCGCCTCGCAGAGGCTAACGAGCGAGTTAGCGCACCGCTGGTTACTTGACTTGCTGCGGTGCGGGCAAGCAGGCTCCGCTGCGTCTAAGGAAAGATGGATATGCCCATGCGCGAAATTGATGGGTGGACAGTTTCCGCCCATGTGGAGACGGATGAAAAGGGGAAGCCCGTGGCCGGCATTTTGAGCAGGCGCCTCGAAGGCCGGGCACGTCATATGCTTTGGCTGCGTGACTTCAAATTTCGCAATGAACGTGAGGCGAGAGAACACGCTGAGCGTGTTATTGCCAAGATCCGGGGCGTCACCGGTGAGGGCGTTCCGATACCTTCCTGACTAGCGCTTACGGGCCAAGACCTGCCCGCGCAAAACAGGCCCTAGTTCGTTTGTCGTTGCGCAAACGCCACCTTTCTCACCCATGCCGCACAACCCGCACCCCTACCGGCCTTGCAAATTTATCCATCGCCACCGATGAGATGCGGCTATGGCGCAGCAGGCTGCCGAGTTGCTCGGGGACGCCCAGGCGTTGATCGACTTCCGGTTCGAGCACGGTGCGGCGGCGTTTGCGTTGATCGGCCTTGGCGAAGCGGATGCGGTTGTACTCGGCCCAGCCGACGGTGGTGATGGCGCTCATCAGGGCGATTACCGGCAGGGCGCCCAGTGCGAACGGATCCAGCGCGTTGTGCTTGAGATACAGCTCCGTGTAGGCGCTGCGCAGGCCGAAGAACCAGGCGATCAGCGTTGCCAGGGGTGCCCACAGATAGAAGTAGACCATCCAGGCGCCAGCGGTGGCGGCGCCGTAGGCGAGGCGGCGCGAGCGGCCGAGGCGTTGCGGCAGGTTGATGATGGGCGGTGTCATTGGATTCCTCGGTCGGGGCTTTTCCAGCGGGCGCGTTTGCTGCGGCGCGCGAGCAGGGCACGGGGGAAGGCGATGACGGCAGTGAGCATGCCGATCATCCAGAAGGCGACCGGATACCAGATCACCCAGAAGAACTGGCGCGCCAGGCCTTTTTCGTAGCGGCGTTCGATCACCAGGCTGGTGGCGAACTGCATCAGGCACACCACCGCCAGCACCAGGCCATGCCAACGCGGCAGGATGGTGTCGACGTACAGGGCAGGCGGCAGCGGGATGACCTTGCCGAGCAGCCACAGCACGATGATGAAGAGCATCGTGTAGGCCCAGGCCAGGCTGAGCGCATATTCCAGCAGCACGCCCCACATGCGTCGGCTGCGCCAGGACAGCACGCGGCGGCCATGGCTCAGCAACACTTCCACACCACCGCGCGCCCAGCGCAGGCGTTGCATCCACAGGCCGCGAAAGGTCTCCGGCATCAGGATCCAGCACAGCGCGTTGGGTTCGTAACGGATATCCCAGTCGTCGAGCTGCAGACGCCAGGAGATGTCGATGTCTTCGGTGACCATGTTGTCGGACCAGAAGCCGACGTGATGCAGCGCCGACCGCCGGAACGCGCAGATCACGCCCGACACGGTGAACAGCCGCCCGTAAACACGCTGCGCACGCTTGATCAAACCGACGATGGCGGAGAATTCGCCCACCTGCATGCGGCCCATCAGCGTGGTGCGGTTACGCACCCGCGGGTTGCCGGTGACGCCGCCGACGCGCGGGCCGGAGATCAGGTGGCCGACCATCCAGCGGGTGGCGTTCGGGTCCAGGATGGCGTCGGCATCCACGCACACCAGATAGTCCGAGCGCGACGCCAGCGTGCCGACGCGCAGCGCGTTGGCCTTGCCATGATTCTGCTCCAGGTGCACCACGCGCAGGCGCGGATGCTGGTGGGTGAGATCGTCGAGCGCTTGGGCGGTGTCGTCGCTGCTGCCATCGTTGATGGCGATGATCTCGAAGTCCGGGTAGTTCTGCGCACTCATCGCGGCGATGGTTTCGCCGACATGCTTGGCCTCGTTGTAGCAGGGCACCAGCAACGACACGAACGGCTCGCTGGCCAACGGTGGCGGCGACGAGGGACCCGGTGTGCCGCGTTCGCGTCGCAGGTAGTAGTACGTGCCTCCGATCATCCAGAAGAACGCCATGATGATGGGATAGAAAAACGCGAAGTTGAACAGGGCGCCCAACAGGAGGCTGGTCGTCATCGGCTACCGCTCGATATATGGGAATTGCCGAGCCGACATGGCCTCGCGCGCTTCGGTAAGAGACGGGTGGCCGCCGATGAAGTCGTCGGGGTAGTACGCCAGGTGGCGCACGCCCGCAGCCAGGAGCAACTTGCTGTGTTCGAGCAGCACGCCCTCCGGCAAGGGCTTGCCGGTGCGCCAATCCACGGTCTGCAGTTCGAAAATGGTGTTCTCGAAACCATGCGGCTGCTGGCCGACCCGCTGCGCCAGCTGCTGCAGCCACTGTTGCGGGTCGTCGGCCTGCTCCATGTACGGCATCGCCATCAGCGCGGTGTAGTCGTAGGCCGAAGCAAATGCGTCCAGGCGCTGCGCGAACCAGGCCTCGCTATGCGGCTGCAGCACTGGCTGCGCGAACAGGTTGCGCACGGTCACCAGCTTGGGGCGCCAGCGTTCGGCGGCTGCTTTCAGCTCCTGGGTGAAGCCGATCAGCTGCTGCGTGCGCGTGGCAGGATCGCCATTGCCGTAGGCAGGCACTTCGTCGTCGCGCAGATAGGCATCGTCGTGGAACAGCAGGCCTTCGAAGTAGGTGTTGGCGGCCAGGTCTTCGTAGATGTCGGCGACCAGCTGATGCGTGCGCGGATTGCCCGGATCCAGGCGCGGCACATCCTTCGGGTCCTTGCCGCGAATCTGCAGCGCCGCCTGCTGCTGCGCGTCGGGCAGATGGAAGCCCAGCACCGGCAACCAGGCAAACACGCGCACCCCTGCACGGGTGCGCAGCTGCCAGGCCACACGCCCGAACAGATCCGCGCGCATCGGCAGATGCCGGTTGGGGAAGTACAGCGCATCGGCTGCGCCATCGCCATCCGGGTCGGCGAAGGCCTGCAGGAATACATGGCTGGGGCCGATGTCCTTGATGCGCTGGACCAGGATGTCGAGGTTGCGTGCCAGCTGCGCCGGGTCCGGGTCGTAGACGTAATCCAGATCGATCTGGATCGCACGCAGGCCGTCGCGCGACAGGTCGCGTCGCAGTTCGCCGGCCAAGTCGCGCACATCGGGGTTGTTGAACAGCAACAGGCGGCCGAGGCTGGCCAGCGATTGCCCGTCCACGCGGTCGCGGCCCTGCTGGCCGATATCGGCTTCGTGCGAACGGCCTTCCAGGTCGAAGCTGAGCGTCATGCCCAGTTGCGCGGCAATGGCGTTGCTGGCGCGGTTGTAAGCGGCATACGGCCACACCATGGCGCGCGGCGGTTTGCCCAGATGCGCCACGATGGCGTCGCGGCTATGGCGCAGATCGGTCTGGATGCGCTGGCGATAATCCGCTTCGCTCTCATAGCCCTTGCCCGCCTCCCAACGACGGGTGACCGCTGCCGGGGTCTGATTGCCAAATGGATTGCCGGGGATACCTTTGTGTAGATCATCGCTGTGCGAGCCGATTTCGATCAGGCCGCTGTCCTGCATTTCGCGCAGTTGCGCCCAGGTGACGAAATCATCGTGGGTGAAATCGCGATGGCCATAGGGCACTACCTGGCCGGCCGGTAATTCAACCCAGCTGGTGACGGGGGCAACCAGCGCGGGATAGCCATAGGCCTGCAATAGCGGGAACACACGTGTGTAGACGCTGCGCAAGCCGTCGTCGAAGGTCAGCAACACTGGCCTGGAGGGCAGGGTGCGCCTGCCGGCACGTGCATCCAGGACCTGCTGCACGCTCACCGGGTGGTAGGCGTGCGAGCGCAGCCAGTCCAGATGCGCGGCGAAGTTGCTGGTGGACACCGCATAACGATCGGGATCGCCCTTGGCGGCGACGTCGTCGCGAATATCGTGGTAGCTGAGCACCAGCAGGCCCGCCTGCGCCGACGACGCGAACGTCATCAGCAGCAAGGCGACCAGCAACAGCGGCAGGCGGATCAAGGCGTACCTCCCCATCGGAAATCCAGGTCGAATCCAAGTTGTTGTTCGCGCTGGCCGTCGTAGACCGGGCGCGACCAGCTCACGCCGTAGCTCAGCGCACTGCCGTCGCCCAGCGACCACAGGTGCCGGTAGGCCGCGCTGGGCACCCACTGGCTGCCGAAGCCGGACTGATAAGTCGGCCCGACGGTGACCTCCAGCCGCTGCCGGAAGGCGTAGTCGTAGCGACGCCAGCCGATCTGATCGATGCGCACGCCGGCGGCCACCGCAGAGTTGCGGCGCGGATTGAAGTAATTGACGGCGCGGTCGTCTTCGGCACGTCCGGCCGAAGCGGCGAACAGGCCATCCAGCAGCAGGTGCGGGCTGGCCCACAGTCGCTGGCTGCCGGACAGATCCAGCTGATCGCGCCGATTGCCGTCGCTGTAGCGCAGCTGGCGTGCCTGCAGTTCCCAACGGCTTTCGTCGTTGGGTGTCCAGCGCAGGGCGGCACCGATGCTGTCGCCGGTGATGCCGAAACGGCGTGCCTGCAATGAGGCGTCCGGATCGCGTGTGCGCCAAGCCAGGCTGCCGTACCAGGCATCGGAAAACCGCCAGCCGGCATCCAGCGCCCAGGCGGTGCCATCGCGATCGAATTCGTCGAGCGCGCGTCCGCCGTAGGCGCTGACATCCAGGCGGTCGTAGCGGTAGTGCGCGCCCAGCCAGAAACTGCGATAACGCACGCGCGTGTCCTGGAAATCGGCCCAATCGTCGCGTGCACGCAATCCCACGCGCCAGCGCTCGCCGAGCAGCGGCGATTCGGCTTCCAGCAGCGTGCTGCCGAAGTCGTTGCCGAGCGGCGAAGTGCTGTTAGTCAGGGTGTCGTTGTCGCTGCGGCCGCGCGCATGGCTGAGATGTACCTGCCAGCCGCGTTGACGTTCCAGCGAGGCGCCAAGCCGCTGCAGGCCGGCGTCATCCGGATATTCCTTGCGCAGCGGCGCAAAAGTCGCTGCGGCCAGATCCAGGCGATCCAGATCGCGCTGCGCTTCGACCACGCCACTGCGCGCCTGTTTCTGGTGCGGATCCAGCGTCAATGCCATCGCGTTGCGTTGCAGCGCTGCGCTCGGGTGCCCGCGACGGAATTCGATCGAGGCCAGTGCCGCCTGCAGCTCCGCATTGTCGGGGCCGATGGCCACACGTTCGCGCAACAGGGCGTCTGCGTCGCGATTGTGGTTGGCCGCCGAGCGTGCGGTGGCCAGGGCAATGTCTGCGCTGAAGCGATCCCAATTTTCGTAGCCGCTGCTGGCGCCGTTGCGGCGCGGCCACGGCGCCTGCGTGGCCGCGAGTCTTTCAAACAGCGGCATCGCCAGGTCGAAGCGTTCCTGCTCGAGCAAGGCATAGCCCAGCAGCAGCTGCGTATTGAAGTCGTCGGGATTGTGCTGCAGGGCCTGCCGGAGCACGGCTTCGGCCTCGGCCGGGCGACGCAGGCCCATCAGCGAATCGCCGACCGTCGGCAGTACATAGGCGGGAACCTCGATACCTTCCGCCTTCAACGCCTGGTAGTTGGCCACGACGTCGCGATGGCGCTGCCGCTGGTTGAGCGCGACCAGGCTGTCGACGCGCAGCCGCGTGGCTTCCCACGTCAGCGTCGGCGGTGATTCGCGTTCGATGCGGGCGACATTGACCAGGGCCTGGTCGGTCTCGGCATAGCGGTGTGCGGTGTCGATGGGTTCGGCGCTGGCCCACCCGATCATGCGGGCGACACGATCGTTTTCGATGCGCTCGCGCTCCTGCTGCGAGAACCAGTCCGGATGCCGCCACACGGCCTCTGCTGCGAGCTGTGCGCTGCCGAGGTCGCTCAGCGTGATCGCACGCATGGCATAGGCGCCACGGTCCCGTGGGTTCGCACGCAGTACACGCTCATAGATGGCCAAGGCATCCGCATGGCGTTGCTGGGCGCGCAACTGCTCAGCCTGCTGCATGGGAGTAAGGGCGGTGGAGGCATCAGTCACCCCGTTAGGCCGCACTTCACCACTGTGCGCCTGGGGCACACATGCGGCGATCAAAGCGAGGCTGAGCAGAGGAGTGAGTGCGCCCGTGCGGTCAGGACAACCGCGACGCACGTGGTTGCAAAAGCTGGGGGAAAAGGCAGTGCATTAGCGGTCCAGGCGTATGACGACTGGCGATACTGCGTATGCCTATGTAAAGCCTACGTCATCACGAATTTAACGCGATCTTCATCGGATCAGTCCGCTTTAAATGCGACTTAAGTCACATTTAAGTGTCGAATCAATGACCACAAGTGGGCTATGTTGATCACTGGCGTAACCGCACATGTGTGTGGAGAGGCTCATTGAACAGGCTGCAGGGTTCGGTGCGATAAAGTTCGGCGTTAAGCAGCCCAGCACGACTACCCCATCATCGCGATTAAGTAAATATAAATTTTCACCTAAGCGTGCAATTGGATTTTTGTGAGAATGGTTTTTTTTCTAATCTGCGTCGGAATGGTTATTTAGTTGACCCCTTGGTTAAGGGTTTGGCGGGCTGTCTGAATTAATTTTCATGTAAAAGCCGGGATTTTAGGTGGCTTACTAAAGGGCAGGGGTTTTAAATTGGGCGTTGATGTGTCAATTATGTATCCGAATTTACCGCGTCGGAATCTGCCGCTGCAGAGGTATGAAATTTTGCGTTGCGGTGAACGACTTTTTTAAAAGTGGGTTGTAACCAGATTGGATGGCGACATGATGAGTAAATCGCGATGGTTGGGGCTGCTGGGCTGGTTGGTGCTGTGCTATCTGGTGGCGGCCCTGGGAGCGGCGGCATCGATCCAAGCGGCGAGTTTCTACGCCGGCTTGCAGCGGCCGGACTGGGCACCGCCGGGATGGTTATTCGGGCCGGTGTGGACTGTGCTGTACGGGATGATGGCGATATCGGCGTGGCTGGTCTGGCGGCGCGGTGGGTGGAGCAGTGCGCGTGGGGCGCTGGGTCTGTTCGTGCTGCAGTTGGGGTTGAACGGGTTGTGGAGCTGGTTGTTCTTTGCCTGGCACATGGGTGCTTGGGCGTTTGTCGATATCGCGGCGCTGTGGATGGCGTTGGTGCTGACGATCGTAGCGTTCGCCAAGTGGCAGCGGGTGGCTGCGTGGTTGCTAGTTCCGTATCTTCTGTGGGTGAGTTTTGCGGCGGCGTTGAACTATGCGGTGTGGCAGCTCAATCCGCAGGTGCTTGGCTAAGGGTTGTATGGATCAAAAGTGGCTGATGCACCTCTGCGTTTGGCGCGAGAAGGGTGCGCGGCGGCTACTCGCATCAGCCGGATCCGACGTCGTCTAGCACCAGGTCTCACTATGGGATGCTGCGCAAGCAGCGCTTGGTCCGGCGCATAAAAAGTTTCCATAGCAATCAATCGTTTGGGACTGCCTTGCTTAAATCTTTGTCCCGCAAGGCTTTCTGTATAGGCGCCGCGTTGCGCAAGGTTGGTTTGATACACAGCGCTTGACAGGCCTCGGCCCGGTGATGTCTTTTGCGTACATGCATAACGCCTGCGCCAACGCTTCGCTTACCTGTCAGCCGCAGCTGCGGCCGGGTGCGGGCGTGGCCGGCATTACCACCACCATTACCACCGTCACCATTCGCCCGGTGCGGCCCGTCGTCTTCGCGTAACTTCCGAAAACAACGGCCCCGCACCCGGATCAGGATGCGGGGGCTTTCCTCCCTCATCTGATGCGGACGGGGCCTCCCTAACGAGGTCTGTCGATGTCATCGCCTGTTGTTTTGCTCGAACCCGCCGCTGTTGCCGCATCTTCCGCACGCACCATCGTGCACAAATTCGGCGGCACGTCGGTGGCAGATGCCGAGCGCTACCGGCATGTGGCGCAGTTGTTGCTGGCACGCGACGAGTCGGTGCAGGTTACCGTGGCGTCGGCGATGAAGGGGGTGACCGATGCCTTGATCGCGCTGGCCGAACTGGCCGCGCAGAACCGCCCCGAATGGCGCGAGCGCTGGCATGAGACGCGGGCGCGCCATCGCGGTGCGGCGGTGGCCCTGCTGGGCGAGCATTCCGGGCCGACGGTGGAGTGGCTGGACGAGCGCTTCGAGCACCTGTCGCAAATCCTCGGTGCATTGGCGGTGATCGGCGAGTTGCCGCGCGAGGTGCTCGACCGCGTGCAAGGCCTGGGCGAGGTGTATTCGGCGCAGTTGCTGGGCGACCATTTCCGCGCGCTTGGCGAGGATTGTGCGGTGCTGGATGCGCGTGAGGTGCTGGTGGTCAATCGCGGCGAACTCGGTGTCGATGTGGACTGGGACACCAGCGCGCAGCGCCTTGCGACCTGGCGCCAGGCGCATCCGCAGACGCGCGTGGTGGTCACCGGGTTCGTGGCGCGCGACCGCGCCGACCGCATCACCACGTTGGGGCGCAATGGCAGCGATTATTCCGGCGCGATCTTCGCGGCCTTGTTCGATGCCGATGAGCTGCATATCTGGACCGATGTGGACGGCGTGCTGTCGGCCGACCCGCGCGTGGTGCCCGAAGCAGTGCAGCTGGAAACGCTGAGCTACGACGAGGCCTGCGAACTGGCGTACTTCGGGGCCAAGGTGGTGCATCCGCAGACCATGTCGCCGGCGATCGAACGCGGTTTGCCGATCATCATCCGCAACACCTTCCAGCCGGAACATCCGGGCACGCGCATCACTGCCAGCAGCGCGGTGAGCGGGCCGATCAAGGGGCTGACGCTCAGCCCCGACCTGGCCGTGCTGAATCTGGAGGGCACCGGATTGATCGGCGTGCCCGGCACCGCCGAGCGGGTGTTCGCGGCGCTGCGCACGGCGCAGGTGTCGGTGGTGATGATCTCGCAGGGCTCGTCCGAGCATTCGATCTGTTGCGTGGTCAAGCAGCATGAATCCGAGCGCGCACGCAATGCCTTGCTGCAGGCGTTTGCGCATGAACTCACGGTCGGTCAGGTGCAGCGTGTGCAGCTGACCACCGGCATCAGTGTGCTCGCCGCAGTGGGCGATGGCATGGCCGGGCAGCCGGGTGTGGCGGCGCGGCTGTTCGAGTCACTGGGGCGTGCGCAGGTCAATATCCTGGCGATCGCACAGGGTTCGTCGGAGCGCAACATCTCGGTGGCCATCGACGCAGCGCATGCGACCAAGGCCTTGCGCGCTGCGCATGCCGGCTTCTGGCTGTCGCCGCAGACGTTCTCGGTGGGCGTTATCGGCCCGGGTAACGTGGGTGCGGCGTTGCTGGACCAGTTGCGCATTGCGCAGCCGCAGTTGCTGGGCAAGGCCAACCTGGATCTGCGCCTTCGCGCAGTGGTCTCGCGCGGCCGCATGCTGCTGGACGAGCGCGGCCTGGTCGGCAACTGGCGCGATGCCTTCGCCTCTGCAGCCACCGCGACCGATCTGGAGCGTTTCACCACGCACCTGTTGTCCGCGCATCTGCCGCATACGGTGATCATCGATTGCAGCGGCAGCGCGGAAGTGGCCGATCGCTACGCGGACTGGTTGGCTGCCGGCATCCATGTGGTGACGCCGAACAAACAGGCTGGCTCCGGTCCGTTGCAGCGGTATCAGGCGATCCGTGCGGCGGCCGATGCCAGCGGCGCGCGCTTCCGTTACGAAGCCACCGTGGGCGCCGGCTTGCCGGTGATCACCACGCTGCGCGATCTGGTCGATACCGGCGATGCGGTGACCTCGATCGAGGGCATCTTTTCCGGCACGTTGGCCTGGCTGTTCAACAAGTACGACGGCAGCGTGCCGTTCGCCGAGCTGGTGACGCAGGCGCGCGGCATGGGCTATACCGAACCGGATCCACGCGACGATCTGTCCGGCGTGGATGTGGCGCGCAAGCTGGTGATCCTGGCGCGCGAAGCCGGGCGCGAGATCAGCCTGGAAGATGTGCAGGTCGAGAGCCTGGTGCCTGAAGCACTGCGTCAGGCCAGCGTGGACGATTTCATGGCGCGCCTGCATGAGGTGGATGCGACGTTCGCGCAGCGCCTGGCCGACGCACGTGCACGCGGCAATGTGCTGCGCTATGTCGCGCAGCTGCCGCCGGATCGCGCACCGAGCGTCGGCCTGGTCGAACTGCCGGCCGATCACGCGTTCGCCAACTTGCGCCTGACCGACAACGTGGTGCAGTTCACCACGCGCCGCTACTGCGAAAACCCGTTGGTGGTGCAAGGCCCAGGCGCTGGCCCGGAGGTCACCGCGGCCGGCGTGTTTGCCGATCTGCTGCGGGTGGCGGCGGGCGAGGGGGCACGCTTGTGAATCAGGCGGTTGCAGACCAGTCCGCGGAGATGCAACAGGTGGCGATCGCTGCGCGCGAGCTTGGCCAGGCACGCGCCTTTGCACCGGCCTCGGTGGCGAATGTGGCGGTGGGATTCGATCTGCTCGGCTATCCCATCGACGGCGTCGGCGACACCGTCACGGTGCGGCGCATCGATGCGCCTGTGGTGCGCATCGCCGCCATCCGCGGCACCACCGTGGCCTTGCCGCTGGATGCCGAACGCAACACGGCGGGTGCGGCCTTGATGTCGTTGCGCGCGGCGTTGGCGCTGCCGTTCGGCTTTGAAATCGAAATCGACAAAGGCATCGCCTTGAGTTCGGGCATGGGCGGCTCGGCAGCGTCATGCGTGGCGGCGTTGGTTGCCGCCAACGCGCTGCTGGATGCGCCGCTGAGTAACGAGCAGCTGTATCAGCACGCACTCGATGGCGAGGCGGTGGCCAGCGGTAGCCGCCACGGCGACAATCTTGGCCCGTTGTTTTTGGGCGGCCTGGTGCTGTGCACGCTGGAGCGTCTGGTGCCGATCAGCGTGCCGGCGGCGTGGCACAGCCTGCTTGTGCATCCGGATGCGGTGCTGGAAACCCGCCGCGCGCGCGAAGCCCTGGCCGGCGACTATCAGCTGCGCGAGTTCGTCGCGCAGAGCACCAACCTGGCCTTGGTACTGGCCGGCTGCCATGCCGGCGATGCGGGGCTGGTGCGGGCGGGCCTGCGCGATGTGCTGGTCGAACCACGCCGCGCGCCGTTGATCGCCGGCTTTGCCGCTGCCAAGCAGGCCGCGCTGGGTCACGATGCCTTGGGCGCCAGCATCTCCGGCGCCGGCCCCAGTGTGTTCGCCTGGTTCGCATCGCGCGCGGCCGCCGACGCGGCCGCCGCATCGGTCAAGGCCGCCTTCGCAGGTGTTGGCCTGGACAGCCAGCACTGGGTGTCCCCGATCGCCAGCCCGGCCGCGCGGTTGCTCGCATGAGCCATCGCGCGGATGTCGTCGTCGATCGATCGCCCGCGCACGGCAGGCATGCCGTGCAGCGCGCAAGGCACGCTTCAACCGACCACGACCTCACTGATCTGCATGACCGGCGCAAGATCGGTGTAGTTGGCGATATCGGCGAGAATCTCCTCGGCGTGCGGCCCGAAGCTAGCGCCGAAGGCCTCCACCGACTCGCAGAAGATATGGCACATGCCGATGAAGGCCGGGGGGCTGCCCGGCTCGCCGCCGCTGATGCCCTTGTCCACCGTGTAGCGCAGGCAGGCCGCGCCCATCCGCGCGCTCACCAGCGGCATGTGCGAGTCGCGGTAGTAGGCATGGTCGAAGCGGGCGCCTTCGCGGTAGGGGTACATCACGCTGACCTTGATCATCTGCCGGCTCCACTGGAAGGTGCGCGCAGCATAGCGCTGCGCCGCCCTTGCCGGGCGCCGCCGCAACGCGGCGCGGCCATGCCGCAGTGTCCGGCCTTCTCATTCACGGGCAACGCCCCGTCTTCGTCTTGTCTGGAGTCGTCACCATGAACTTTCTCTCCACCCGTGGCCGCGCGCCCGCCGCAAGCCTGAGCCAGGCGATTGCCGCCGGCCTGGCGCCCGATGGCGGCCTGTACGTGCCGCAGACCCTGCCACCGGCACGCACGCTGACGGCCGGCACCACCTTGGCCGACACCGCCGCCACGTTGCTGCAGCCGTTCTTCGACGGCGATGCGCTGGCGGCCGAGCTGCCGGCCATCTGTGCCGAAGCGTTCGACTTCCCGGCGCCGCTGGTGGCCCTGGGCACGCCCGGCGATTACGCGCTGGAGCTGTTCCATGGCCCGACCGCCGCGTTCAAGGATTTCGGCGCACGCTTTCTTGCCGCCTGCCTGACCCGCCTGCGCCGTGCCGAAGACCGCCCGCTCACCATCCTGGTTGCCACCTCCGGCGACACCGGCGCTGCGGTGGCCGCGGCATTCCACCGCCAGCCGGGTCTGCGCGTGGTGGTGCTGTATCCGGACGGGCGCGTGTCGCCGCGCCAGGCGCATCAGCTGGGCTGCTTCGGCGACAACATCCACGCCCTGCGCGTGGCCGGCTCGTTCGACGATTGCCAGGCGATGATCAAGCAGGCCTTGAACGATGCCGACCTACAGGCGCAGCTGCCGCTGAGTTCGGCCAACAGCATCAGCCTGGGCCGCTTGCTGCCGCAGATGAGCTATTACGCGCACGCCGCCCTGCAGCACCATGCCGGGGCGGGGGCGGCGCTGAATCTGGTGGTGCCCACCGGCAATCTGGGCAACGGGCTGGCGGCGATCCTGGCGCGCGCGCTCGGTGTGCCGCTGGGCCGTATCGCGTTGGCGTCCAATGCCAATCATGTGTTGCCGGATTATTTTGCCGGCGACGATTACGCGCCGCAGCCCAGCATCGCCACGCTGGCCAATGCGATGGACGTGGGTGCGCCGAGCAACTTCGAACGGCTGCGCTGGCTCTACCAGGGCGACGATGCGGCGCTGCGCGAGGCCTTCCGTGCGCTCTCGGTGGACGATGCCGCGATCCGCCACACCGTGCAGCAGCGCTTTGCGCGCTATGGCGAAGTGCATTGCCCGCATACCGCCACCGCCGTGCATGTGCTGGAGCAGCTGCGCGCAGAAGGGGCCGAGGGCGGCACCGGCGAATGGGCGGTGGCGGCCACCGCACATCCGGCCAAGTTCGAGGGCGTGGTCGAGCCGCTGATCGGGCGTGAGGTGGAGGTGCCGACGGCACTGGCCGCGCTGCTGCAGCGTCCTGCGCATGCCGAAACGCTGGCGCCGGACTACGCGGCGTTCCGGCAGCGCCTGCTTGCGGATGCGGCCTGACCGAACGCGTTCAGCCTGCCGGGGTTGGAAAGTGCCGCACATGCGGCTATTTGTAGGGGGTGCGGTTCCGCCATGGCGCCGCGTCCGATGTGGGTCGTTGCATGTCTTATCGAGTGATCGCCGTTGCCGCCGCGTTGTGCGGTTGGTCAGCGGCTGGAACGGCCAGTGCGGCCGATGCCATCTCCGCCGCACCGTTGCCGGGGCTGGGCGCACCGCGTATCGGTCTGGTCGATGCGTTGGCGCGGCAGGCGCCGTCGCTGGATCGCCAGGTGTTGGCCCTGGCGGCCGAGGCGCTGCAATGCGCGCGGCAGCGCCAGCAGGTGGGCGCCGAACGCGTGCTCAGCGTCATCGACTACAGCCGGCCGTCGACCGAGCGCCGGCTGTGGGTGTTCGATCTGGAGCGGCAGCGGCTGCTGTTCCAGGAATGGGTGGCGCACGGGCGCAATACCGGCAACAACCTGGCGGCCAAGTTTTCCAACGACGACGGCAGTTTCCAGTCCAGCCTGGGCGCGTTCACCGCGCAGGAGTCGTACACCGGCCACAACGGCTATTCGTTACGGCTGAAGGGCCTGGAGCCCGGGTTCAACGACCATGCGCGCGACCGCGCGATCGTGATCCACGGCGCGCCCTATGTCAGCGAGGCGGTGATCCGCACGCAGGGCCGGCTTGGCCGCAGCCTGGGCTGCCCGGCGGTGCGTCCGGCGGTGGCCCGACAGTTGATCGATACCTTGCGTGAGGGCGCCTTCGTATTCGCCTACTACCCGGACCGGGCCTGGCTGCGGCAATCGCGGTTGCTGGGCGGCGGCTGCGGCGCGTCGGTGGCGAGCGCGAATCTGGGCGGTCGCTGAGTCGTTGTAGGCGGCGCGGGCGGTGACGATCGCGCGAGCGGCCTGGAGTGCCGGCATCGCGTTCAAATCTGCGGGTCAGTCACGCGCGGCGATGCTTGCTGTCTGCGCGACGCGCAAAGCAAAGCTTGGTCGATGGCCTGGTGCGGACGGGCGCGCAAACATCCGAAATTGTTGATGCCAACATCCGCACCACTTGCGCCTATGGGTGCGTGCGCTCGCTGGTTACATCGGTCCTGTTGGCCGTCGCGTCTCAGACGGTATCGCCCGCCAGGCTGCGCAGCGCCGCGTAATCCAGGATCTGCACCAGATGCAATTGCGGCAGCGCGATCAGCTGCTGTTGCCGCAGCTTGGTGAAGGTGCGGCTCACCGTTTCCACGGTCAGCCCGAGGTGGTCGGCGATATCGCTGCGGCTCATCGGCAGGGCGACGGTGTCGCCGCTGGCGCCGGGCTGGGTGGAGCGGGCGGCCAGTCGCAGCAGGAAGTGCGCCAGCCGTTCGCCCGGTTGCAGGCGCGCCAGCAGCAGGCCGGTGTCCTGCGCGGCGGCCAGCTCCATGCTGGCACGCTGCAGCAGCTTGCGTTCCAGCTGCGGGTAGCGCTCGCGCAACTGGCGCATCTGTGCCAGCGGCGTGCGGCAGACCCGGCTGTCGATGATGGCTTCGATATCGTGGCGGTGCTGCGGGGTTTCGGTCAGCCCCACGTAATCGCCCGGCAGCACGAAGCCGGTGACCTGGCGGCGGCCGTCGGCCAGCGTGCGCACCATGCGCAGCGCACCGGAGGTCAGCGTATAGACGTGGTGGCGGGTGTCACCGGCGCGCACCAGGGTGCTGCCGGGCGCGTACGACTGGGCGCTGGTGGCCTGGTCGAGTGCGTCCATTTCCTGCGGCGACAGCGCCGCGCAGATGGCCCGGCCGCGGACCGCACACTGTGCGCAGTCGGAGCCGCGCGCATCGGTGCGCGTGGCCGCGCCGGGCGCCGGGCAGGTCGTGCTGGGGTCTGGAAGCTGCCGGTACATGAGTCACGCACTGCTGGAATGCGTGTGAATGATACGCCATGCGGTCAGCGCGGCCGGCAGCCGGTAGAATTGCGCGTTCGCCACATTGCCCTGCAGGAGTTTCGCTCGTGATCAAGCCCCGTACGCCGCCCGGCATCATGGAATTGCTGCCGCGCGAGCAGATCGCGTTCCAGCGCATGCTGGACGTCATCCGCCGCAACTACGAGCGGTTCGGGTTCCTGCCGGTCGAAACCCCGGTGTTCGAGCTGTCCGATGTGTTGCTGACCAAGTCCGGCGGCGAGACCGAGCGCCAGGTCTACTTCGTGCAGTCCACCGGCGCGCTGGCCAATGCCGCCGCGGCGGCAGACGAGGGCGGCGAGGGCGGCCTGCCGGAGCTGGCACTGCGTTTCGACCTGACCGTGCCGCTGGCCCGCTACGTGGCCGAGCACGAGCACGACTTGAGCTTCCCGTTCCGCCGCTACCAGATGCAGCGCGTGTATCGCGGCGAGCGTGCCCAGCGCGGGCGGTTCCGCGAGTTCTACCAGTGCGACATCGACGTGATCGGCAAGGATGCGTTGAGCATCCGCTACGACGCCGAAGTGCTGGCGGTGATCCACGCGGTGTTCGCCGAGCTGGGCATCGGCGCGTTCAAGGTGCAGTTGAACAACCGCAAGCTGTTGCGCGGCTTCTTCGAAAGCCTGGGCGTGGCCGAGGGCGAGCTGCAGCTGGCGGTGTTGCGCGAGGTCGACAAGATCGACAAGCGCGGCGCCGATTACGTGCGCGACACGCTGGTGGGCGAAGGCTTCGGCATCGCCGCCGCGCAGGTCGACAAGATCCTGGCCTTCGTGGCGGTGCGCTCGAACGGGCATGCCGATGCGCTGGCACAGCTGCAGGCGCTGGAGGCCTCGGTCGCTGCGAGCGCGACGCTGGGCGAGGGCATTGCCGAGCTGCGCGAGGTGCTGGAACTGGTGAAGGCGCTGGGCGTGCCCGAGAGCGCGTACTGCCTGAACTTCTCGATCGCGCGCGGGCTGGACTACTACACCGGCACCGTCTACGAGACCACGCTGACCGACCACCCGCAGATCGGCTCGATCTGCTCGGGCGGCCGTTACGAAAGCCTGGCCAGCCACTACACCAAGTCCAAGTTGCCCGGCGTGGGCATCTCGATCGGCCTGACCCGGCTGTTCTGGCAGCTGCGCGAGGCCGGTCTGATCCAGGGCATCGCCGAGAGCAGCGTGCACGCGATGGTGGCGCTGATGGACGAGTCGCGCCTGGACGATGCGCTGGATATCGCGCGCCGGCTGCGCATCGGCGGCATCAATACCGAAGTGCAGATGGAGCCGAAGAAGATCGGCAAGCAGTTCCAGTACGCCGCACGCGCGGGCATCCGCTTCGTGGTGCTGGCCGGCGACGACGAGCTGGCGCGCGGGGTGGTGGCGGTCAAGGACCTGGTGCGCGAGCAGCAGTTCGATGTGGCCCGCGACGAGCTGGCCAGCACCTTGCTGGTGGAGCTGGAGCAGGCCAGGGCGATGCTGGTGGCCGGGGGCGTTCATCTTAAGTGACGCGAGAAATCGTCGAAGTTCAGCTTGAAGGACCGCTCTTCTTTGCGAGGGAGGACGAGGAGCGTTTCTTCAATTGGCTTTATGACTTGCCTGCTTTTCGTGATGTTGAGGGCAGTGGGCGTGTCCTGCACCTTCGCCTGACTGCCCCGGTAGATGTTGATACGGTTGAGCAGTTGCTGGTCATTTGCCATCGCTGGAAGATCGACAACGCCCCGCTCGCACCGCTGAAACTCGGTGCCGTTGCCGATCACATCTTGTGGCGCGCTGATTAAAGAAGTCGTAGGCCCTGCCGCGTAGTTCAGAGCCGATTCTGTACAGCTTGGTCTCGCCCGGCACGGGTACGTCTGGAGCGCGCTTCGTCCGACACCACTAGAAAAATGCCCGGTTCTGCGCTGCATCAGCGCAGGGCCCCTGTCTCGTTTCCTGAACTGTAAGTCTGGAAGGCGGTGACAACCCGGCTGCTTTGCGTTAATGTGCTAACACGCTATTACATTAACGCAATGAAACAACGACCTGCCCCCCGCGAAAGTGCCGATGCCGCCGCCTCCCTCAAGATGCTGGCCGATGCGCTGGCGTGCCTGAAGGAACCCGGCGCGGTCGAGGCCTTTCTGCGCGACCTGTGCACGCCCGCCGAGCTGGAGGCCATGTCCGACCGCTGGCGGGTGGTGCCCTTGTTGATCAAGGGCGTGCCGTATCGCGAAATCCACGAGCTGACCCAGGTCAGCGTGACCACCATCGGGCGCGTTGCGCGCACCCTGGAACATGGCGCCGGCGGCTATGCCGAGGCCCTGCGCGAGCAATCGTCGCGCCCTGTCAAATCCCACTGAGAGAACAAGATGAGTGCTTCCACGGCAGCACCGGCACGTGACCGGTTGCGTATCGCCATCCAGAAGAGCGGCCGTCTGGCCGAACCGGCGCGCAGCCTGCTGGCGGCCTGCGGGCTGAGCTGGCGGCAGAGCCGCGACAAGCTGTTCTGCTACGGCGAATCGCTGCCGGTGGACCTGCTGCTGGTGCGCGATGACGACATCCCCGGCCTGATCGCCGATGGCGTCTGCGATCTGGGCATCGTTGGCCAGAACGAACTCGAAGAGCAGGCATCCGAGCGACGCCGCAACGGCCTGCCGGCCGCGTATCACGCGGTGCGCGGAGTCGGTTTCGGCCAGTGCCGGTTGATGCTCGCGGTGCCGGAAGAGTGGGACTGGCAGGGCGTGGCGCAACTGGCCGGCAAGCGCATCGCCACCAGCTACCCGTCAATCCTGGCCGACTGGCTGGAGCGCCAGGGCATCGACGCGGCGGTGGTGGAGCTGTCCGGCTCGGTGGAGATCGCCCCGCGCCTGGGCACCGCCGATTTGATTTGCGATCTGGTTTCCAGCGGCGCCACCCTGGCCGCCAACCAGCTCAAGCCGGTCGAGCTGGTGATGGAGAGCGAAGCAGTGCTGGCCGGTGCGGTGCGCGAGCCGGCCGACGCACGCGCCGCGCTGCTGGCGATGCTGTTGCGGCGCATGGACGGTGTGCTCAAGCTGCGCGACAGCAAGCTGCTGATGTTCCGCGCTGAACACGGCAACGTGGATGCGCTGCGCCGTCTGCTGCCCGATGCCGAGCCGCTGGTGCAACTGCCCGACGATGGCAACGGCGCGTTGCGCCTGCAGACCATGTGTCATGGCGCGGTGACTTGGCAACGCTTGGAAGAACTCGAACGCGCAGGTGCGCAAGGTCTGATGGTGTTGACGGTGGAGCGCTCGCTGGCATGAATATTCTCGATTGGTCGCAACTGGATGCCGCTGCGCGGACGCAGGCATTGACCCGCCCGGTGCAGACCGTGGCCACGCAGACGCGCGACGCGGTGGCTGCATTGATTGCCGATGTGCGCACACGCGGCGATGCCGCCTTGCGCGAGATCACCGCGCGTTTCGATGGCGTGGCGCTGGACAGCTTTGCCGTGAGCGAGGCCGAATTCGCTGCCGCCGAAGCGGCGGTGGCGCCGGAACTGCGTCAGGCCATGCAGGATGCGGTGGCGCGCATCGACACCTTCCACCGCGCCGGCATGAGCGAGGGGTATGCGGTGGAGACCGCGCCGGGCGTGGTGTGCGAAAAGATCGTGCGGCCGATCGGCCGGGTCGGCCTGTACGTGCCGGCCGGCAGTGCGCCGTTGCCGTCGACTGCGCTGATGCTGGGCGTGCCGGCACGTCTGGCCGGATGCCGCGAGGTGGTGTTGTGCACGCCGCCGCGCAAGGACGGCAGCGTGGACCCGGCGGTGCTGGTCGCCGCGCAGCTGACCGGCGTGCGCCGGGTGTTCAAGCTCGGCGGTGCGCAGGCGATTGCGGCAATGGCGTATGGCAGCGAATCGGTTCCGAGTTGCGACAAGCTGTTCGGCCCGGGCAACAGCTTCGTCACCGAAGCCAAGCAGCAGGTGGCGCAGTCCGGCGCGGCGGCCATCGACATGCCGGCCGGTCCGTCCGAAGTGCTGGTGATTGCCGATGCCGGTGCGCAGCCGGCCTTCGTTGCCGCCGATCTGCTGTCGCAGGCCGAACACGGCCCGGACTCGCAGGTCCTGTTGTTGTCCGATAGCGATGCGCTGATCGCGGCGGTGCAGGTGGAGCTCGATGCCCAACTGGCGCAACTGTCGCGCGCCGGGATCGCACGCCAGGCGCTGGCGCAATCGCGCCTGATCAAGGTGCAGACCCTGGACGAGGCGTTTGCGATCAGCAACCGCTATGCACCTGAGCATTTGATTCTCGCGTTGCGCGAGCCGCGTGCGTGGCTGAGCCAGGTCGAAGCGGCTGGCTCGGTGTTTCTCGGCGATTACACGCCCGAAGCATTGGGCGATTACTGCAGCGGCACCAACCATGTGTTGCCGACCAGCGGCGCGGCGCGCGCCTACAGCGGCGTGAGCGTGGCAAGCTTCCAGAACATGGTCAGCGTGCAGGCGGCCAGCAAGGCAGGCATCGACGGCATCGGCGCATGCGCGCTGATTCTGGCGCGCGCCGAAGGCCTGGATGCGCACGCCAATGCAGTGGCATTGCGCATGGGAGTGGCAGCATGAACACGTCATCGATTCTGGATCTGGTGCGCGAGGACCTGCGTGCGTTCGCCGGCTATTCGTCGGCACGCACCAGCGCCTTGCAGGGCGATGTGTGGCTCAACGCCAACGAGTCGGCCTGGGGCAATCCGGCCGACCCGGGCGCAAGCACGCGGCGGTATCCGGATCCGCAACCCAAGGGTTTACGCAGCGCCCTGGCGGCGCTGTACGGCTGCGCGCCCGAGCAGCTGTTGATCGGCCGCGGCAGCGACGAGGCGATCGATCTGCTGGTGCGCGGCCTGTGCGCCCCCGGGCGCGATGCGGTGGTGGTGACGCCGCCGGTGTTCGGCATGTACGCGGTGTGCGCACGCCTGCAGAACGCACCCCTGGTCGAGGTGCCGCTGGTGGACGGGCCTGCGGGTTTCCACGCGGATATTCCGGCGATCGTCGCGGCAGCGCTGGCCTCGCAGGCCAAGCTGGTGTTCCTGTGTTCGCCGTCCAACCCGGCCGGCTCGGCGATTGCCCTGGACGCGATCGAAACCGTCGTGCAGGCCCTACAGGGCAAGGCGCTGGTGGTGGTCGACGAGGCCTACGGCGAATTCTCCGATGTGCCATCGGCTGTGAGCCTGCTTGCGCGCTACGACAATCTGGCGGTGTTGCGCACGCTGTCCAAGGCGCATGCGCTGGCAGCGGCGCGCATCGGCAGCCTGATCGCCAACGCCGAGCTGATCGCCCTGCTGCGGCGCTGCCAGGCGCCGTACCCGGTGCCGACGCCGTGCGCGGCAATGGCCGAGCAGGCCTTGTCGGCGCCTGCGCTGGAGGTCACGCGTCGGCGCATCGCCGAGGTGCGCAGCGAGCGCACGCGCGTGCACCAGGCGCTCGAGCAGCTTGCCGGTGTGCGTCAGGTGTATCCCTCGCAGGGCAACTTCCTGCTGGTGCGCTTCGACGATGCCGAAGCGGCATTCCAGGCGCTGCTGGAGGCCGGTGTGGTGGTACGCGACCAACGCGCGGTTGCGCAGCTGTCCGATGCGCTGCGCATCACCCTGGGCACGCCCGAACAGAACGAGCGCGTGCTGAGCGCGCTGCAACGCAAGCAGGAGGCCGCCGCATGACCCCGATTCTTTTCGTCGACCGCGACGGCACGCTGATCACCGAGCCGGCCGATTACCAGATCGACGCCTATGAAAAACTGCGCCTGGTCGACAACGTGATTCCGGCGATGCTGAAGTTGCGCGATGCCGGCTATCAGTTCGTCATCGTCAGTAACCAGGACGGGCTGGGCAGCGACAGCTATCCGCGCGCGTCCTTCGATGGCCCCAACAACCTGATGCTGCAGATCTTCGCCAGCCAGGGCATCGTGTTCCGCGAAGTGTTGATTGATTGCAGCTGGCCGGCCGACAACGCGCCCACGCGCAAACCCGGTGTCGGCCTGATGGTGCCTTACCTGCAGGACCGCACGATCGACTGGGCACGCTCGGCAATGGTGGGCGACCGCATCACCGACATCCAGTTCGCGCAGAACCTCAATATCCGTGGCTTCCAGTTGCGCACCGACGAGTTCGGTGGCGAGTGGGACTGGCCCGGCATCGCACACGAGCTGGCCGATGCGCCAAGGCGTGCGGTGGTTCAACGCAACACGAAGGAAACCAAAATCCGCGTCGAACTGGATCTGGACCGTGTGGCCGAGCCGAAGACCGCAACCGGCCTGCCGTTCTTCGATCACATGCTGGAGCAGATCGGCAAGCACGGCGGCTTTGCGCTGGACATCCGTGCCGAAGGCGACCTGCACATCGACGAGCACCACACCATCGAAGACACCGGTCTGGCGCTGGGCCAAGCGCTGCGCGAAGCGCTGGGCGACAAGCGCGGCATCGGCCGTTACGGCTTCGATCCCGATGACAGCCCGTGGCGCGTGGCCGGCGCCACCGCGCAGCATGGTTTCACGCTGCCGATGGACGAAACCATCGCCAGTGCCGCGCTGGATTTCAGTGGCCGGCCGTACTTCGTGTTCGAAGGCGAGTTCAAACGCGAACGTGTGGGCGACATGCCGACCGAACTGGTGCCGCATTTCTTCCGTTCGATCTGCGATGCCTCCGGTTTGAACCTGCACCTGAGCGTGCGCGGCGAAAACGATCACCACAAGGTCGAAGCCTGCTTCAAGGCCCTGGCACGTGCGTTGCGCCAGGCGATCCGTCGCGAAGGCACCGCGTTGCCCACCACCAAGGGTGCGCTATGACCGATGTCGCGTTGATCGATGCCGGCGGCGCCAACCTGGGCTCGGTGCGCTACGCGTTGGAGCGGCTGGGCGTGGAAGCGCGGCTGGTACGCGATGCAGCCGGGTTGCAGGGCGCGCAGCGGGTGATCCTGCCTGGCGTCGGCGCTGCGCCCGAAGCGATGTCGCGCCTGCGCGCACAGGGCCTGGTTGAGCCGTTGCGACAACTGCAGGTGCCGCTGATCGGCATCTGCTTAGGGATGCAATTGCTGTTCGAACATTCCGAAGAAGGCGATGTCGATTGCCTAGGCTTGCTGCCGGGCATCGTGCGTCACATGACGCCGGCGCTCGGCATTCGCGTACCGCATATGGGTTGGAATCAGCTGGTGCCGATGCGCGCGTCCGCGCTGCTGGACGGCCTGCCGGAGCGTGCCAGTGCGTATTTCGTGCATGGTTATGCCGCGCCGGTGACGGCCGACACCGTGGCCGCCTGCGATCACGGCGGTCTGTTCACGGCGGTGGTGCAGCAAGGCCTGCGCTGCGGCGCGCAGTTCCACCCCGAGCGTTCGGCCGAAACCGGTGCACGCATCCTGCGCAATTTTCTTGAGATGAGCTTCCCATGAGTTTCACCGTTTACCCGGCCCTGGATATCCGCAACGGCCGCGTGGTGCGCCTGCTGCAAGGCGACTACGCACGCGAGACGCAGTACGGCGACGATGTGCTGCCGCGCGCGCAGGCGTTTGCCGATGCCGGCGCGCGGTGGATGCATCTGGTCGATCTGGATGCGGCAAAGGCCGGTGGTTACACGCTGGCCACCACGCTGGGCGAGATTGCACGTGCCACCGGCTTGCGGGTGCAGACCGGTGGTGGCGTTCGCTCACGCGCCGATGTGGCGCGTATCCTCGATGCCGGCGCCGCACGCGTGGTGATCGGCTCGTTGGCGGTGCGCCAGCCCGACAGCGTCATCGAATGGCTGCAGGAATTTGGCGCCGATCGGTTGACCATCGCGCTGGACACGCGCCAGGACGCCGACGGCGTATGGCAGTTGCCGGTGCACGGCTGGACCGAGCCCGCCGAGGCCACGCTGGATCAGTTGGCCGTACGTTACGCGCAGGCCGGCCTGCAGCATCTGCTGTGCACCGACATCGCACGCGACGGCATGCTGTCCGGCCCGAATATGGATTTGTACGCGCACCTGCGCACGCTGGCGCCGCAGTTGCAGGTGCAGGTGTCCGGCGGTGCGCGCAACCTGGCCGATGTCGCGGCCGCCAAGGCTGCCGGCTGCGCGGGCATCGTGCTCGGCAAGGCCTTGCTGGAAGGGCATCTGGCATTGAAGGAGGCACTGGCATGCTGAGCCGCCGCATCATTCCGTGCCTGGACGTGCGCGACGGGCGCGTGGTCAAGGGCGTCAAGTTCCGCGACCACATCGACATGGGCGACATCGTCGAACTGGCGCTGCGCTACCGCGACCAGGGCGCAGACGAACTGGTGTTCTACGACATCGGTGCCAGCCCGGAAGGGCGCTCGGTCGACTACACCTGGGTCGAGCGGGTGGCGCGGCTGATCGATATCCCGTTCTGCGTGGCCGGCGGCATCGGTAATGTCGAAACCGCGCGCGCGGTGCTGCACGCCGGTGCCGACAAGATTTCGATCAACTCGCCGGCGCTCGGCAGGCCGCAGTTGATCTCCGAGCTGGCCGACGCCTTCGGCGTGCAGTGCGTGGTGGTCGGTGTCGACTCGATTCGTGAGGACGATGGGCAGTGGAGGGTGCGTCGCTATACCGGCGACCCGAGCAAGACCCAGGCCTTGCCGATGCGAACGCTGGACTGGGTGGCCGAAGCGCAGCGCCTGGGTGCGGGCGAGATCGTGCTCAACTGCATGGACAACGACGGCGTGCGGCGCGGTTACGACATCGCGCAATTGCGTCAGGTGCGTGCACTCTGCAGCGTGCCGTTGATCGCCTCCGGCGGTGCTGGCGAGATGCAGCATTTTGCCGACGTGTTCGACCAGGCCGATGTCGATGGCGCGCTGGCGGCAAGTGTGTTTCACAGCGGAGCGATTCCGATCCCGGCACTCAAGCAATTTTTGCGCGCGCAACAGATCGAGGTACGTGATGGGCAGTAACGAGATGACAGCGGGCGACGCGCTCGCCGCGCTGGACTGGAGCAAGGGCGAGGGCCTGTTGCCGGTGGTCGTGCAGGACGCCGACAACCTGCGCGTGCTGATGCTGGGCTACATGAACGCCGAAGCGCTGGCGGTGACGCAGCAGCGTGGCGAAGTGACCTTCTTCAGCCGTAGCAAGCAGCGCCTGTGGACCAAGGGCGAGAGCTCGGGCAACGTGTTGCGGGTGGTGTCGATCGAGACCGATTGCGACGCCGACACGCTGCTGGTGCAGGCGCGCCCGCACGGGCCGACCTGCCATCTGGGCCGCATTAGCTGCTTTCCGGACGCGCCCGGCCAGTTCCTCGGCAGCCTGGATGCCTTGATCGCCACGCGCGAGCAGGAGCGCCCGCACGGCAGCTACACCACCAAGCTGTTCGAACAGGGCATCCGCCGCATCGCGCAGAAGGTGGGCGAGGAGGGCGTGGAAACCGCGCTGGCCGGCGTGGTGCAGGGCGATGCCGAGTTGCTCGGCGAGTCTGCCGATCTGCTGTATCACCTGATCGTGCTGCTGCGTGCGCGCGGGCTGGGCCTGGGCGATGCGGTGGCGCTGTTGGAGTCGCGGCACAAGTAACGTAGTCATGTAGGAGCGCACCCGGGCGCGACGGGCGTTATCGGTAATGCCCGTCGCGCCCGGGTGCGCTCCTACGGAAAGTGTCGGCGTGTCTTTCGCGCCGTGCGCCTGGCGAGGGCGGGTACAATTTCCGCTGATCTTCGCGCGGGAAAACGCATGCAGCTTCGCTTCGCTCTGTTGGCCCTGGGTGTGCTCGCGGGAAGCGCCTACGCGCGCGATGCCGTGGTCGATGGCACCGTCTACGAAGAACGCGACGGGCGTGCCGGGCGCAGCGCCGATGAGCCGGGCATTGCCGATGTAGCGGTCTCCAACGGCGAGCAACTGGTGCGTACCGACGCGCAAGGCCGCTATCGCCTGCCGGTGCGTGACGGGCAGACGGTGTTCGTGATCAAACCGGGCGAGCGCAGCTTCGTGCCAGCCGCCGACGGACTGCCGGGTTTCTGGCGTCACTACGCGCCCAAGGGCTCGGCCAAGCGCAAGTATCCAGGCATCGCTGCAACCGGGCGCAATACGCAGCACTGGGATTTTGCGCTGACCCCGCGCGCCAGTGCCGGCAAGGAAGGCTTCCAGATGCTGGTGTTTGCCGACAGCCAGACCGCCAGCCTGACCGACGTGGGCTACTACCAGCGCGATATCGTGGCACCGATCGTCGGCAAGACCTCGGCCAGGCTGGGCACCACGCTGGGCGATATCGTCAGCGACGATCTGAGCCTGTACCCGGCCTTGAACAAGGTCACCACCCAATTGGGGGTGCCGTGGTTCCATGTGCCGGGCAATCACGATCTCAACGTCGACGCGGGCGACGATGCGCATTCGCTCGACAGCTGGCGTGCGGTCTATGGCCCGGACACCTATGCGGTGGAAGAGGCCAACGCCAGCTTCGTGTTCCTGGACGATGTGATCTATACGCCAGGCGGCAAACCGGCTTATGTGGGCGGCTTGCGCGAGGATCAGTTCACGTTCCTGCAGGCCTATCTGGCGCAGCTGCCGCGCGAGCGGCTGCTGGTGCTGGGCATGCATATTCCGTTGTTCGACGCGGCGCCGGGGCAGGAGACCTTCCGGCATGTCGATCGTCGCCGCCTGTTCGCCTTGTTGAAGGATTTTCCGCATGTGCTGGTGCTCAGCGCACACAGCCATACCCAGCGACAGGTCGATCACGGCGCCGACGAAGGTTGGCAGGGCGCCCGCCCGCTGCACGAATACAACGTCGGCGCGGCCTGCGGGGCGTTCTGGTCCGGTGCCAAGGATGCCGACGGCATTCCCGACGCGACGATGAGCGACGGCACGCCGAACGGGTACGCGGTGCTGCGGGTCGCGCCCGGCGGCGACTACACGCTGGCCTATCACGTCGCGCGTTCGGTCGATGATGCGCAACTGCTGCTGCACGCGCCCAAGGTGCTGCGCCAGGGTGCGTATGCGGCCTGGGGGATCTACGCCAATGTCTTCATGGGCCAGGACGACACCCTCGTCGAGATGCGCATCGACAATGGCGCATGGCAGCCGATGAAGCGGGTGGAGCGCGCCGATCCGCGCCTGCTGGCCGAGAACGTGCGCGACGATGCGGCCGAGCAATTGCGCGGCTACGACCGCTCGCCCGAGGCCACGCCGTCCACGCATCTATGGCGTGGTGCGTTGCCGACCACGCTGGAAGTGGGCGAGCACGCGGTGGATGTACGCGCATCGCTGCCGACCGGGCAGTACAGCGCACGCACGGTATATCGCTTGCAGCGCGCCGATCCCTGATAGGGAGGCGTGCGTGGTGCCGGGGGTTCTTGGGTGGAGCCCGTCGCGCATCAATGCGCTCCTACGGTGATTGGTTGTTGGTTCGTTCGACGCTTGAACCCTATTGCCGGAAACACAAACGCCTCCACGAGGGAGGCGTTTTGGGACCCGGGCTGGCAGGCGATGGCGCGCTGGCGGGGATCGATGCTGGCTGGCGTGAGCTGGCTGGCCGGGCGAGTGTAGCGAGGCTGCGCCAGCGCTGACGAAATGAGAATTAGTCTCAGCGCGTGGCAATCTTCATGGCGTCGCGGGTGCCGGCACGGGCGACGGTTTGCGCGGGCTGGCCGGTGCGGCCGGCACCTTGACCTTGGTCGGGTCGTCCAGCGACCTGCTATCGGGATCGGATTCCGGATCCTGGTCCTGCCCGGCATCCGGAGCGGTCTCCAGCGGCGGATACGGGTAGGCTACGGCCGCGCCTGCATGTAGCCCTGCACGCCAGCGTGCCAGCACCGGCGCAATGCGCTTGCCGAGCGATTGCTGCGGCAACGACGGCAGTTCGCCTTCCTGCTTCTCACGCGCAGTGATCGCCGTCCTGGCCATATCGAACGCGGCCAGCGGGTCGTCGCTGCGGTTCATCGCATCGATCAGCCAGGCCTGGCCGAAGTAGGTTGCATTGGAGGTGTTGCCGCAGCCGAACGAGGGTCGGTCCGCGCGCGCGGCGGTGAGGATCAGCGTGTCGGGCGAACGCAGCGCCGGAATGAAGCCACCCGAGTAGCAGGCCGACAGCACGATGATGCGATTGCCGATGCCGGCATCGTCGAGTGCCTGGCGCAGATCCTGCGGGCTGATGAAGTCTTCCTCGTCCTGGTCCACCTGCACGTACAGCGTGTGGTCTTCGGTGCCATGGGTGGTGACGAACAGCAGCAGCGCGTCTTGCTTGCGATCCATGCGCTTGCCGATTGCGGCGAGCGTGTCGTACAGGTTGTCATAGGTTGCCAGCGGTGCGTACGGCTGCTCGCCCAGATTGTCGGGGTTGTTGACCAGCGTCACCACGCGGCCGCGCGCAGCGAAGCGTTGTTCGAACAGCTGCCTGAGGTAGAGCGTCTCGTTGCGAAACACATCGTCGCTGGCATCGCCGGCGAAGCCGACCACATACAGGTCGGTCACCCCAGGACGCTGTGGCTGCAGCGCGTTCAATGCCTGCGCAAGCGCCGCCTGGTCGACCGGGTCGACCTCATCCTTGCCTGCCGCCGCCTGGTTCGGCAGTGCGGCACCGGCATCGGGATGACAGCCGGCCATCAAGGCCACGATGAAGATCAACAAGGAGAGTCGCCGCAACAAGGCGTTCGGTTCGAAGGGGGAGTGCAGCGACATGACAAACGCCGAGGTCTGGGAGGACGGGTGGAGCGCCTGGGCGCAGTGATCGCAACGCAGGCCATGACGTTGCACAACGTCCATCGATCCGCTTCAAGCACATCTTGCAGAACACGTTGCCTGCAGCAGGCCTGCCAAGTCTCGCCACTGCGCATCGACAAGGTCGGCTGAGCCACGCCTGCAACAGCGCCGCGAGCCTGCCGTCAGGCGGGTGCGCACGGCGCGCTTGAACCGCAATGCATCAGGAGCGCATGCAACGCGGAGTAACGACTGCGCTCACCCGAGGATGAGCGCAGCGGACTTGCAGATCGCGCCTACAGCGCCAGCTCGGTGAAACTTTCCACGCGCTGGTGGCTGCCGATCTCGTCGGCCGAGCGTGGGGTCGGGTAATCCTCGCGACGGTCCAGCAACGCGGTACGCATGCCGACACGCTTGGCGGCGTCCAGCTCTTCGATCACGTCCGACAGGAACAGGATTTCGCCCGGCGGCACGCCGATGCGTTCGGCGATACGGCGGTAGCTGGCGCTCTCGCGCTTGGGGCCGACTTCGGTATCGAACCAGTCGGTGACCAGCGCGCTCAGGTCGCCGGCATCGCTATGGGCGAAGAACAGCTTCTGCGCCGGCACCGAGCCGGACGAATACACGTACAGCGGAATGCCGGCCGCATGCCAGGCCTGCAGCTGGATCGCTGCATCGGCATAGATGTGCGCGGTGAAGTCGGCGGTCTTGTAGCCGTCGCTCCAGATCATCCCCTGCAGCGCCTTGAGCGCAGTGTGCTTGCGATCCTCGTCGATCCAGGTCTGCAGGGTGCTGACCAGGACTTCGTCCGGTACGTCCTCGCCGATCTCGTCGGCCACCTGGTTGAGCCAGTGCCGCACCTGCGGGTGACCGCCGTGCTCCTGCACGTAGGCCGGCATGGCGCGGCGCGCATACGGAAACAACACGTCCTTGACGAACGAGATGCTGCTGGTGGTGCCTTCGATATCGGTGAGGATCGCTTGCGGTTGTGTCATCGTCAGCTGGCCTTTGGAGGTTTCTCGGGGGCGTAGCGGGGGAATTGTTGGGCGATTTCGGTGCCGGTGAAGTGGCCGACCCAGCCATCGGGCTCGGTGAAGAAGCGGATCGCCACGAAGTGCGGCTCCGGCCCCATGTCGAACCAGTGCAGGGTGCTGTCGGGCACGGCGATCAGGTCGTCCTTCACGCATTCGATCTCGTAGACCTTGTTGTCCACGTGCAGCGTGAACTGGCCCGAGCCGGCGACGAAGAAGCGCACCTCGTCTTCCTTGTGGAAGTGCTCGTCCAGGAACTTGGCGCGCATTTCCTCGCGCTTGGGATTGTCCGGCGCGATGCTGACCACATCGACGGTCTTCAGGCCGCGCTCGGCGCTGAGCCGCTCGATATCCTCGCGGTAGGCTGCCATCACCTGCTCGGGTGATGCGCCCGGCTCGATCGGCTGATTGGCCTTCCAGCGCTCGAAGGTCACGCCGATCTTGCTCAGCTCGGCGGCAATCTGCTCGCCGTCGCGGCTATCGAGCTGTGGCAGGTTGGGATCGGAATCGTTGTAGATGCGAAGTCGGCTCATGGCGATCTGGCTCACAAGGAAGGGGGGAGGTGGCGAGGACTCAGCGCGGGCCGCGCAGCTTCAGCAGTTCGAGTTCGCAATGCAGCAGGAATTCGAAGGCCTCCAGGTGACGGCGCGCCTCGGCCATGTTGCGGCCCCAGGCATACAGACCGTGTCCTTCGATGAGATACCCCCACAGGCTCTGTTTGTCCAGCAGGGCCTCGACCTGCGCGGCCAGCACCTGCATGTCCTGCGTATTGGCGAACACCGGCACGTCCACTGCCGTTTCATGTGTGGTGTTGCCTTCGAAGGCTTTCAACAGCTCATAGCCCTCCAGCCGGATCATGCCGCTGCCGGCGTACAGCCGCGAGGCAATGGTCTGCACCGGCGAATGCGTGTGCAGCACGCAGCCGATCTCGGGGAAGCGGCGATACAGCTGGGTGTGCAGCAGCGTTTCCGCAGACGGACGCAACGGACGGCCAACCGCCAGGCCATCGAAGTCCACCACCATGATGTCTTCTTCGACCAGGCGGCCCTTGTCGCGGCCGGACACGGTGATCGCCGCGTGCTGTTCGTCCAGGCGATGGGAGAAATTGCTGCTGGTGGCCGGCGTCCAGCCGGCCTGGGCCAGTTCGCGGATATTGCCGATCAGCAGGTGCGCCAGCTCGTGCAGACGCGCGGCGCTATAGGGCAGGGGGGCAGTGGTCGCATTCATGGACCTATTCTACTGCCCCGCCGGATTACGGTCAGGTGCAGCGCAGCAGGGTTTTGTTCCCGCCACACCCGTACCCAGATCGGCCGACAAAACGTGAGGAGCGCACGCCTGGCAGAGGTCAAATGCCTAGCTGGTCGGGAGCGCGGTGCCCTCACCACTTGCGGGACACGCCGTGAATCCGTCCATGGAGGCTCCTTGGCGGCATCCATGCCGCCAAGGGTCCCGCAACCGGCGAGGGCACCGCACCAGGAAGCTGATCGGTGGTCGTATGAAAAGCCGCTTGTCGCCCCCGTGTCGCACCGCGAGCCGGCGCATCAGTGTCGAACAAAGCGCACTACGCACGGCGGTTACTGCTCTTCAACTGTGCACACCGATCATCCCGGTTGGTCCTTGCCCGCCCACCGTCGCGGGACCTTACGCGGCATGGATGCCGCGTAAGAGCCTACAGGGACGTACTTGCGGCGTGTCCCGCGCCGGTGGGCGGGCAAGGGCCCTGCAGCCAGGCCGCAGACCAGCACCCACCAACCAAGCTACAGATCAGCCCGCCCAGATCAGCCGCTCTGCGATAGACCGGCGCGCAGGCGTTCTATCGGCCGCTCTCAGCCCATGCGTGTGATCAACGACCGTCGCGCAGACGGCTGTGGCGGTAACCGTAGCCGAAATAGACCACCAGCCCGACCAGCGTCCACGCCCCCATCAGCATCCAGTTGTGCAGGGTCATCGCCGACAGCAGGGCCAGGCAGCTCAACACGCCAGCGCTGCAGATCAGCCAGGCCACCGGCATGCGGAACGGACGCGGCAGTTCCGGGTGGGTGCGGCGCAGGATCAGCACGCCGGCGCACACCGCGGCGAACGCGATCAGCGTGCCCATCGAGGTCAGCTCGCCCAGCACATCCAGCGGGAACACCGCTGCCAGCAGGGCGATGCCCACGCCGGTGATCACGGTATTGACGTGCGGGGTGCGGTACTTGGGATGGATGCGGGTGAAGATCGACGGCAGCAGCCCGTCGCGCGCGATGATCATGAAGATGCGCGGCTGGCCGATGATCATCACCAGCACCACCGACGACAGCCCGATCAGCGCGCCGACTTCCACCACCACGCGCAACCAGGCCAGCTGCGGATGCGCCGCCACCGCGGTCACCACCGGCTCGTCGGTGCCGAGCAGGGTGTAGGGCACCAGGCCGGTCATCACCGCCGCCATGGCGATGTACAGCACGGTGCAGATGACCAGCGACAGGATCATGCCGATTGGCAGGTCGCGTTGCGGGCGGTGCGACTCCTGCGCCGCCACCGACACCGCCTCGAAGCCGATATACGCGAAGAACACCATCGCCGCACCGCGCAGCACGCCTTCCATGCCGTATTTGCCCGGACCTTCGTTGGCCGGAATGAACGGGTGCCAGTTGGCGGTATCCACGTACTTCCAGCCCACCGCGATCACCAGCAGGATCAGCCCCGTCTTGAGGATCACCATCGCCATGTTCATCGCTGACGACTTGCGGATGCCCACGTAGCACAGCCAGGTCAGCAGCAGCACGATGCCGGCGGCAGGCAGGTTGGCGATCGCGCCGGTGCGCTGCAGCTTGCCGTCCAGCGGCGCGCTGACCAGGGCGGCCGGCAGGTGAATGTTGAAATGTTCCAGCAGGCTGAGGAAATAGCCGGTCCAGCTGACCGCCACCGCCGAGGCGGACACGCCGTACTCCAGCACCAGCATCCAGCCGATGAACCAGGCCGCCAACTCGCCGAAGGTGGCATAGGTATAGGTGTAGGCGCTGCCGGATACCGGCACCATCGCCGCGAACTCGGCGTAGGCCATTGCGCAGAACGCGCAGCACACCGCGGCCAGCACGAACGACAGCATGATCGCCGGGCCGGCATGGTCGGCCGCGGCCTGGCCGGTGATGACGAAGATGCCGCCGCCGATCACCGCCCCGATACCCAGGGCGGTCAGCCCCCACGGCCCGAGTGCGCGTTGCAGGCCCAGCCCGTCGGCCGCCTCGTGGCTGGCGTGCGGGTGCTTGGTGGCCCAGAGTTGCTTGAACATGCAGCGGTTCCTGTTGAATCCCTGCACATGGCGGTGCGGGCGTGTGCGAGATGTGCGGGCTGTTGCGAAGGACGCGTGTCGTCAAATCCCCGCACACGGATGTGCGGGCTCTTGCGAGGGACTCGCAATCAAACCTTGCGGGCCAGCCGGCTATGGCGAATGCCATAACCGAAATAGATGACCAGGCCGATCACGGTCCAGCCCACGAACACCTTCCAGTGTTCCTGGAAGGCCTGGAAGAACAGGAACAGGCAGGCCAGCGCGCCCAGCGGGCAGATCAGCATCGCCAGCGGCACTCGGAACGGGCGCGGCAGATCCGGCTTGGTGAAGCGCAGCACCATCACCCCGGCGCACACGGTGGCGAAGGCGAGCAGGGTACCCATCGACACCAGCTCGCCCAGCACGCTGAGCGGGATCAACCCTGCCAGCAACGCCGCGACCACGCCGACGAAGATCGTGCCGACATAGGGGGTATGGAACTTCGGATGCACCTTGCCGAACAGTCGGGGCATCAACCCGTCCTTGGCCATGGTGTAGAAGATGCGCGGCTGCGCCATCAGCATCACCAGCACCACCGAGGACAGGCCGGCGATCGCGCCGATCTCCACCGCGGTCTTGAGCCAGGTCAGCTGTGGGTGCGCTTCCAGCGCGGTGGCTACCGGCTTGGCGGTGCCGAGCTGGGTGTAGGGCAGCAGGCCGGTCAGCACCGCGCAGACGATGATGTAGATGACGGTGCAGACCGCCAGCGATACCAGAATGCCGATCGGCATGTTCTTCTGCGGATCCTTGGTCTCGCCGGCGGAGGTGGAGACCGCGTCAAAGCCGATATACGAGAAGAACACGATGGAGGCGGCGCGGAACACGCCGTCCCAGCCGAACTGGCCCGGCCCGGTGTTCTCCGGGATGAAGGGATGCCAGTTGGCCGGGTCGATGTAGGCGATACCGAAGCCGACGAACAGGCAGATCACCACCACCTTGATCGCCACCACGATGGCGTTGGCGAATGCCGACTGAGTGACGCCGACGTAGCACAGCATGCTCACCGCAGCCACGATCAGCACGGCCGGCAGGTTGATGAGGTTGCCGGAGCTGACAAAGTTGTGGCCGTCCCAGGCCAGTGGCGCGCCGGCCAGCTCGGCCGGGAACGGCAATCCAAGCGTTCCGGTCAGGAAACTGATCAGGTAGGCGGACCAGCCGACCGCAACGCTGGAGCCGGCGAACAGGTATTCCAGCACCAGGCACCAGCCGATGAACCAGGCGATGCCCTCGCCGAGGGTGGCATATGAATACGAGTAGGCGCTGCCGGAGACCGGCATCATCGCCGCGAACTCCGCGTAGCACAGGCCGGCGAACGCACAGGCGATGCCGGCGAACACGAACGACAGCATCACCGCCGGGCCGGCATGGTTGGCAGCGGCCTGGCCGGTCAACACGAAGATGCCGGCGCCGATCACCGCACCGATTCCCAACATGATCAGGTGCTTGGCGGTCAGGGTGCGTTGCAGGGTGGCTTCGCCTTGCAGGCTGCCTTCGACCGGTTCGCCCCCGTCGACATGTCCAGCGGGCTCGATCGGTTTGACCCTCAACAGAGACTTCAGCATTCGGTACATCCCTAAGTGGCAACTAAGGCGCGCGCGCCTGGGCGAAGGTGGTGCGCCGCGTCCCGGTGGGACAGGCAAGCGGCCTACCTTGCCAAAGCTACACGCTCACGACAAGCGCGTACGCAGCATGAATGGCGATAATGGCCGCCTGGCCCGCAACGGGCGACCGGGAACGACAGATGGTGGATGCAACCCTGCAACAGCGATTGGCCGACTACCGCGCACGCTGGCCGGACGAAGCGGAGCTGGCCGAGCAGTTCGCTCAGCTGCTGGACGATGCCACCAACCCGTTCCTGCGCGAGCGTGTCGAAGGTCATTTCACCGGCTCGGCGTGGGTGGTCAGTGCCGATGGCACGCGCACGTTGATGACCCATCACCGCAAGTTGCAACGCTGGCTGCAGCTGGGCGGGCACGCCGACGGCGACCGCGACCTGGCGCAGGTGGCCTTGCGCGAGGCGCAGGAGGAGTCCGGATTGACCGGCTTGCGCCTGGCTGACGCGGCCATCTTCGACCTGGACCGGCACTGGATTCCCACGCGCGGCGAGGTGGCCGGGCACTGGCATTACGACGCGCGCTATGTGGTGGTGGCTGGGGCGAACGAGGCATTCGAAGTCAGCGAGGAATCGCTGGCCTTGGCATGGCGCCCGGTCGCCGAGCTGCTTGCCGATCCGCAGCTGGATCCGTCGATGCGGCGCATGGCGGAGAAGTGGGTGGCGCGCGTGCGTTGAGCAGCTTGTCAAAGCCCCTTTTGTCGGGGCGATAAGGCACTGCTTGCGCGCCACTGGCTCGGGTGCCGCAAGCGCGGGCACGCCTGTTACTTGCCGGCTTCGGTGGGCGGCAGCAGCGCGGCCGGCGATCGGCTGCTCGGCTCGGTCAGACATCCTGTCTGACTCGCCGCCGCGGCACATCCGTGTGCCGCTCTCCGCCAATCCCCGGCCACGCTGCTGCCTCGGCCATTCGCTGTCATGGCCTTGGAAGCAGTGGGTGAGTGATGAGACGCCTTTTCGTGCTCAGGTCTGCGAAAGCCCCTCTCCCGTCGAGACGAGCAGGCACAGCTTGCGCGCCACAAGCGCGGCCTGGCCTGTCGCTTAGCGGCTTGGGTGGGTGGCAGCAGCGCGGCCAGCGATCGGCTGCCCGGCTCGGTCAGACATCCTGTCTGACTCGCCGCCGCGGCGCATCCGTGCGCCGCTTTCGGCAATCCCCGGCCACGCTGCCTCGGCCATTCCCTGTCATGACCTTGGAAGCAGTGGGTGAGTGATGAGACGTTTTTTCATGCTCAGGTCTGCGAAGGCCCCTCTCCTGTCGGGGCGAGCAGGCACAGCTTGCGCGCCATGGGCGCGCGTGCCTGCGAGCGCCCGCGCCGCAAGCGCGGACCGGGGCGCGGAGCGGGGGAGGGTACGGTTGAATAGTTAGGGGGATAAGGCACTGCCTGCGCGCCACTGGCGCGGAGCGGGGGTTTGGGGGAGTACCGCCAGGCACCGGCTGCCAGTCTACGAGTCAGCCTTACTGGCGCGGGGCGAGGCGTTTGCCATGGCAGACGCGCCGAAGTTGGCCGCAGCGCCCCTCATCCGGCCCTTCGGGTCACCTTCTCCCGTTGGGAGAAGGGGGCACGTCAGTACAACGTCCGCTCAGTACAGAATGCGCGTCCGCAAGGTCCCTTCGATCAAGGCCAGGCCTTCCTTCAGTGCGGTGGCCTGCGCCTCGCTGGCGCTGACGTCGATGACCACGTAGCCCACCTTGGGATCGGTGCGCAGGAACTGGCCGTCGATGTTGACGTTGTGGCGCGAGAACAGTTCGTTGATCTTGGACAGCACGCCCGGCACGTTGCGGTGGATATGCAGCAGACGCAGGCTGTCGGGGTGCTCGGGCAGGGTGACCTCGGGGAAGTTCACCGCCGACAGGGTGCTGCCGTTGTCGCTGTAGCGCACCAGCTTGGCGGCCACTTCGATGCCGATATTATCCTGCGCTTCCAGCGTGCTGCCACCCACGTGCGGGGTCAGGATCACGTTGTCGTGTGCGGTCAACTTTGATTCGAACGCATCGCCATTGCCCTTGGGCTCGATCGGGAACACGTCCACCGCCGCGCCGCCGATCTGGCCCGAGCTCAGCGCCGCGTCCAGTGCGTCGATGTCGATCACCGTGCCGCGCGAGGCGTTGATCAGATGCGCGCCGTGCTTCATGCGCGCGATTTCCGCCGCGCCGATCATGTCCTTGGTTGACGGCGTCTCCGGCACATGCAGGGTCACCACGTCCGCGCGTGCCAGCAGGTCGTCCAGATCGATCGCCGCGCGCGCGTTGCCCAGCGACAGCTTGGTTTCGATGTCGTGGAAGATCACCTGCATGCCCAGCGACTCGGCCAGCACGCCGACCTGGGTGCCGATATGCCCGTAACCGACGATGCCCAGCACCTTGCCGCGCGTTTCGTGGCTGCCGGCGGCCGACTTGGACCACCCACCGCGATGGCACTCGGCGTTCTTCTGCGGGATGCCGCGCAACAGCAGGATCGCCTCGGCGATGACCAGCTCGGCCACGCTGCGGGTATTGGAGTAGGGCGCGTTGAACACCGGGATGCCGGCCAGCTCGGCCGCGTCCAGATCGACCTGGTTGGTGCCGATGCAGAAGCAGCCCACTGCGATCAGCCGCTTGGCATGCGCCAGCACCTCGGCGCTCAACTGCGTGCGCGAGCGGATGCCGACGATATGCGCCTCGGCGATGCGCGCGATGAGTTCGTCTTCCGGCAACGACTTGGCGTGCAGTTCGATCTGCGAATAACCGGCGGCGCGGAACACATCCACGGCCGTCTGGCTGATGCCTTCCAGCAACAGAACGCGGATATCCTGCTTGGGAAACGAGGTTCTCTTCGGCGACATGGGGGAGCGCATTGCAGCAATCGGGTCGGCAACTATGCCAGATGGGCCGCGCGATGGGGCGCCCGCAACGCAGTGTTTGCGCAGGCAAAGTCCTTGTGGTGCAACGGTTTCAGCTGAATCCAACGCCGCGGCGGCGCCATGTCGTGCAACTGGACGAGGCCGGCGCGCACTGGCACGCTGTGCGGTTCCTACTGCAGCGCCGTGTGCCATGACCGATCCCCGCATCCTTTCGTTGCAACAGGCCGTGCCCGCGTTGCGTTTGAAGACCGAGCCGGCCGACCTGGAACACTACGGCCGCGACTGGACGCGGCGCTGGACGCCCAACCCGCTGGCGATCGCCTTGCCCGGTTCGGTGGACGAGGTGCAGGCGGTGCTGCGCTGGGCCAATGCGAACGCGGTTGCGGTGGTGCCTTCGGGCGGGCGCACCGGCTTGTCCGGCGGTGCGGTGGCTGCCAACGGCGAGCTGGTGCTGAGCCTGGAGCGCCTGAACAAGCCGCTGGAGTTCAATGCGGTGGATCGCACGCTCACCGTCCAGGCCGGCATGCCGCTGGAAGCGGTGCACAATGCCGCGCGCGAGCATGGTCTGTTGTATCCGGTGGATTTCGCCGCGCGCGGCTCGTGTTCGATCGGCGGCAATATCGCCACCAATGCCGGCGGCATCCGCGTGATCCGCTACGGCAATACCCGCGACTGGGTTGCCGGCCTGAAGGTGGTCACCGGTGCCGGCGAACTGCTGGAGCTCAACAACGCGCTGGTGAAGAATTCCAGCGGCTACGATTTCCGCCATCTGATGATCGGCTCCGAAGGCACGCTCGGCGTGTTGGTCGAAGCGACATTGCGACTGACCGAGCCGCCGCCGCCCAGCAACGTGATGCTGCTGGCGCTGCCTTCATTCGAGGTGTTGATGCAGGTGTTTGCCGCGTTCCGCGCGCAGCTGCGGCTGGAGGCATTCGAGTTCTTCACCGACCGCGCGCTCGAACACGTGCTGGCGCACGGCGCGCAGGCGCCGTTTGCGCAAGTGCATCCGTATTACGTGGTCACCGAATTCGCTGCTGGCGACGAGGCGCAGGAAGCCGCAGCGATGGCGGCATTCGAGACCTGCATGGAGCAGGGCTGGGTCAGCGACGGGGTGATCAGCCAGAGCGATGCGCAGGCCGCGCAACTGTGGCGGCTGCGCGAAGGCATCACCGAAGCGCTGGCGCGCTACACGCCGTACAAGAACGACGTGTCGGTGCGCATCTCGGCGATGCCGGCGTTCCTGGCCGAAACCCAGGCGTTGCTGCACGATGCGTATCCGCATTTCGATGTGGTGTGGTTCGGCCATATCGGCGACGGCAACCTGCATATCAACGTGCTCAAGCCCGACGACACCAGCCAGGCCGATTTCGTGGCGGCCTGCGATCAGGTGACCAAGTTGCTGGCGCAGGCCTTGCAGCGTTTTGGCGGCAGCATCTCTGCCGAACACGGCATCGGCCTGGTCAAGAAGGCCTATCTGTGGAGCACGCGCTCGGCCGAGGAGATCGCCTTGATGCGCGGGATCAAACATGTGCTCGATCCTCATCTTTTGCTGAATCCCGGCAAGCTGTTCGAGATGGACGACGCGCCTGCCGCCACGCGTGCCGGTTAGTCTTTCACCACCTTCACATGGAATCGATACGCCAATGATGCGCTCCCTCGTGTTTTGCGCTTTGACGCTGCTGCCGCTGGCGGCCTTCGCATCCAGCCTGGCCGGAACCTCGGCGGGTGCATCGTCGGCCGGTTCGTCCAATTCCTCCGGCAGCAGTTCCGGCGACGACAAGGTGGTGGCCGACGCACGCGAAGATGCCGCCGGCTTCGTCGCCAGCGATGGCGCGATCCGCGGCGCACGGCTGGAAGCGGCGCTGCTGCAGTTGCGCAGCCGTAGCGATGCGGCGCGGCTGTCCAGCGACCTGGAGCTGGCGCAGTCCATCCTGGCCCAGTGAGTTCTCCTCGCCGGTGCTGGTGGCTGTGGCTGGCCGCAGCGATCGCACCGGCGGCGCAGGCCGAATTACGCATCGATGTCGATCCGCAGGGCCTGTCTGCGGCGCAGATCGACGCCGCGCACGCGTTGGTGGAACAGGTGGCGCAGCGTCTGCCGCCGGCCTGGATGCAGCGCATCGACGCACCGATCCAGCTGCAGTGGCGCACGGATTTGCCGGCACACGTGCATGGCCGCGCGATCGGCCGGCGCATCCTGCTCGATCGCGACCTGCTGGATGCCTGGAGCGTGCAGGCGACAGCTACGCAGACCGACCCCGAGGCACCGGCCACGCGCGCGGCAATGGCCGCCGTGGTGCATGAACTGGCGCATGTGCTGGACCGCGGTGCGCACGGCGGCTTGTCGCGCGACCCGCGGCTGCGCGATCTGGCCGGCTGGCAGGTGCGTCCCTGGCGGATCGGGCGTGGCGCAAACCGGTTCAGCGATCGCAGCCCCGACGATTACGAGCGGCGCAGCCCAGCCGAATTCGTCGCGGTGAATCTCGAACACTACGTGCTCGATGCCGATTATCACTGCCGGCGTCCGGCGCTGGCGGCCTGGTTCGCCGAGCGGGTCGGTGGCATGCCCGGTGCAACCCATTGCGAGACGACGCTACCGTACCTGCAGGCCGATAACGATGCCGGCGCGATGTCGCTGCTGGCACTGGATCCAGCGCGTGTGTACGCGGTGGACTACCTGCTGGCCGAGGGCAATGCGCAGCCGATGAGCCGCTGGGGCCACAGCATGCTGCGTCTGGTGATCTGTGCCCCTGGCCGCGCGCCCGGTCCCGATTGCCGTCTGGATCTGCAGTATCACCGCGTGCTGTCGTTCCGCGCCTTCGTCGGCGATGTGCAGATTTCCAGCTGGCGCGGGCTGACCGGTTCGTATCCCTCGCGGCTGTTCGTATTGCCGTTGAATCAAGTCGTGGACGAATACACCAAGGTGGAGCTGCGCGCGCTGTCGTCGGTGCCGCTGACACTGACGCGCGGGGAGATCGCCGCGCTGCTCGCACGCGCCGCGCAGGTGCATTGGAGTTACGACGGCCGCTACTACTTCATCGGCAACAACTGCGCGGTGGAGACCTTCAAGCTCCTGCACGACGGCGTGCCGCGGCTGGCCGCGGCACGGCTGTCGTCGATCACCCCGCGCGGCGTGAGGCAGCGCTTGCAGCGCGCCGGCATCGCCGACATGCAGGTGCTGGACGACCCTGCGCAGGCGATTCGCCAGGGCTATTACTTCGAGTCGGCGGCAGCGCATTACCAGACCATGTTCGAGGTGATCCGCCGCGGCCTGCCGGTGCCGCAGACCAGCGTGGAGCAATGGCTGGACGCGCGCGCGGACGCGCGTGCGCAGTGGTTCGACCGCGGCGGTCTGCGCGAGACCGCTGCAGCGTTGTTGCTGGAACAGGCCGCGTTGCGCCGCCAGGAATTGCTGGCACGCGATGCGCTCAAGCGCCTGCTGACACCCGGCGCGGCCGGGCGTGACTCGGTGCAGGGTCAGCTGCAGTCGCTGTTCGCGCGGCAGGCCCGGCTCAGTCATCCGGCCACGCTGTTGGGCAGCGCCGGCTACGGACTGCCGCAAGCAGACGAGCGGCAGGACCTGAGCGCGCGCGTGGTGCAGGAAACCGGCGTACTGGTCGACGGCTGGAAACAACTGCAGGCGCTGGGGCGGCAGCAACTGCCGGCCGACGTCCGCACTGGATTGGAGCAGGGCGAGGCGAATGTGCAGCGCCTGCGCGCACGCCTGCGCGAGCTAGCGCGCGGTGATGCGGCTGCCGACAAACGCCTGCAGCGGTAAGTCCCAGTTCCCGGTGCTCCGGCCAGGGACGACGCATTGCACCAGCTGGCACCTGTCACACCAGCCGGCGCACCTCAGCCAGCCGGTTGCAGATCCGCCTGCACCGAATACTTGCGCAGCCAGTCGCTGACCTGCGCGTTGTTGCGGTACTGCTGCATCAGCTTTGCAAGCCGTGCCGGTGCGGGCGTGCAGAATTGCGCGATCGCCACTTCGATCTCGTGGCGACGATCGGCGTCGTACGGGTCCTCGCCCGCGAAGTGCTCGCAGGTGTCGTAATCCTCCACCAGCGTGCGTACGTCCTCCGGCATGCCGCACAGGCCGGGCGGATGTTGCAGCCACTCCTCGTCCACCTTGGCATCGGTGCAGGCCACCGGCGCAGGTGCGGGCGTGGCTGTCGGCGCCGGGGCTGGTTGCGCCGTGCAGGCGCCCAGCAGCCCCAGCGTCACCACAACGACCAGCTTGCGCATCAGTCGGCGCGGCCCGCGAATTCGCCGGTGGTGGTGTTGACCAGCACGCGCTCACCGTTGGTGATGTACTCGGGCACCATGATTTCCAGGCCGGTATTGAGCTTGGCCGGCTTGGGCCGCTTGGTGGCGGTGCCGCCCTTGAGTTCGGGCGGGGTTTCGACCACTTCCAGCGTCACCGTCTGCGGCAGTTGCACGGCCACCGGCTGGTCGTCGATCACCTGCACGTAGATGCCGGTCAGCCCGTCGATGATGTAGCCGGCATCGGTGCCGATCACGTCCGCATCCAGCGTATACGGGGTGAAATCCTCGTCGTCCATGAACACGAACGCCTCGCCATCCTTGTACGAGAACGTCGACAGGCGACGCAGCAACTCCACTTCCGGCAGGTTGTCGTCGGCGTCGAAGCTGGCGTCCAGCTTGGCGCCACCGGGCACGCTGTACATGATGAAGCGGAAGCGCACGTTGCCACCGCGGCCCTGCGGCGAGCTGCGCTCGATGTCGCGGATCTGGTAAATGCCGCCGTTGTATTCGACGACGTTGCCTTTCTTGATGTCGTTAGCTTTCATGGAATGAGTCAGGGATTGGTGATTTGGGATTAGGGATTGGCAAAGCAGAGCTGGAGCGGGCGGGCAGGGCAGTAGTGCTGTTACGAATCCCCAATCCCGACGCACCAATCCCCGCTACTTCGGCGCCAACCGCACGCCGCCGTCCAGGCGAATCACGTCGCCATTGAGATAGCGATTGCGCAGGATGAAGGCGACGGTGTCGGCGTATTCGTCGGGTTGGCCCAGGCGCGAGGGGAACGGGATCGCCGCGGCCAGCGATTGCTGCACCGCCTCCGGCATGCCGTCCACCATCGGGGTCCAGAACACGCCCGGTGCGATCGTCATCACGCGGATGCCGAAGCGGGCCAGCTCGCGCGCCATCGGCAAGGTCATGCCGACCACGCCCCCCTTGCTGGCGGCATAGGCGGCCTGGCCGATCTGGCCTTCGTAGGCGGCCACCGACGCGGTGTTGATGATCACGCCGCGCTCGCCATCGTCGCCGGCGCTGTTGTGCTGCATCACATCGGCTGCGGCCTTGGCGACATTGAAGCTGCCGACCAGGTTGACCAGCACGGTGGTGCGGAAGGTCGCCAGCGGCATTGGCGCTTCCTTGCCGAGCACGCGGCCCGAGCCCAGGATGCCGGCGCAGTTCACCGCCAGGTTGAGCCCGCCCAGCGCCTGCGCGGCCTGCGCCACGTTGGCGGCGACCTGCGCCTCGTCGGTGACGTCGGTGGCGAAATACTGCGCGTTGCCGTCACCGAGCAGCGCCAGCGCCGCCTCGGCCTTGTCGGCGTTGACGTCGAACAGGGCGACCTTGCCGCCGTCGGCCACGATGCGCTGCGCCACGGCCAGGCCCAGGCCGGAAACGCCGCCGGTGACGATGGCAAGAACAGAAGAAGACTGCATGCGGTGGTTCCTTGAAAATCCTGGAAGCCGGTGGATGCCGGCAGGCGAACGGGTGACGACGCAGCCGGCGATTCTAGCCGAAGCGTCCGTGTGACCGCCCTGGAAGATGTGCGGGTGCGGCAGCGTGCGGGACTGAAATCTCAGCCGGCCGCCGCCAAGGCCTTGCCGACCTTGCTGCCGGTCTCGCGGCCCAGTAACTGCGCCAGCCAGCGGCCGGTACGGGCGAGGGCAGGCAGGTCGATGCCGGTCGACATGCCCAGCCCATGCAGCAGATACACCACATCTTCGCTGGCCACATTGCCGCTGGCGCCCTTGGCGTAGGGGCAGCCGCCGGCACCGGACACCGCCGCATCGACCACGCGCACGCCTTGCTCCAGACAGGCGGCGATGTTGGCCAGCGCCTGGCCGTAGGTGTCGTGGAAGTGCACGGCCAATGCCGGCATCGGGACCGCCTGCGCCACCGCAGCAAGCATCTGGCGTGCCTTGGCCGGGGTGCCGACGCCGATGGTGTCGCCCAGCGAAATCTCGTAGCAGCCCAGTGCGTACAGCCGTTGCGTGACATCGACCACATCGGCCACCGGCACCCCGCCCTGATACGGGCAGCCCAGTACGGTGGAGACATAACCACGCACGCGCACGCCGTCGAGCGCGGCCTGTTCCAGGATCGGCCGAAAGCGCGCGATCGATTCGTCGATGCCGGCGTTGGTGTTGGTGCGATTGAAGGCCTCCGACGCCGCGGTGAACACCGCCACCTCCTGTGCACCGGCGGCGCGTGCGCGCGCATAGCCCTGCAGGTTCGGCACCAGCACCGGATAGGCGATGCCCGGCGCCTGGGTGATGCCGGCGAACACCTCGGCCGCATCGGCCAGCTGCGGCACCCAGCGCGGGCTGACGAAGCTGGTCGCCTCGATGCTGCGCAGCCCGGTCGCGGAGAGTTGATCGATCAAGGCGATCTTGTCGGCGGTGGCGATCGGTGCCGCTTCGTTCTGCAGGCCATCGCGCGGGCCGACCTCGACAATGCGGACGAAGTCGCTCACGCCGCGCCCTCCGGCACCCAGGCCGGGCTGCGCTTGTCGAGGAAGGCGCCCAGGCCTTCCTGGCCTTCCGGGGAAACGCGCAGGCGCGCGATCCACGCGGCATTGGCAGCGTCGATGGCGTCGCGGTCGATCGGTGGCAGCACCGCGCGCACCAGCGCCTTGGCGCTGGCCGCGGCCAATGGGGCGGCCGCCAGCAACAGGCGGACCTGGCGCTCCACCGCGATATCCAATTGGTCGGCGGCGACCAGTTGATGCAACAGGCCCAGCAGCTGCGCGGTGGCCGCATCGAAGATCTCGGCAGTGGCGAACCAGCGCCGTGCCTGGCGCGCGCCGATCGCGGCGATCACATACGGTGAAATCACCGCCGGCAGCAGGCCGAGCTTGCTCTCGGTCAGCCCGAAGCGTGCCTCGGTGCAGCCGATGGCGATATCGCAGCACGCCACCAGGCCCACGCCGCCGCCAAACGCTGCGCCGTTGACGCGCGCGATGGTCGGCTTGGGCAGTTCGTCCAGCGTGCGCATCAGGCGCGCCAGGGCGAGCGCATCGGCCGCGTTGTCGGCCTCGCTGGCACCGGCCATGCCGCGCATCCAGTTCAGGTCGGCGCCCGCAGAGAACGCAGCGCCGGCACCGGTGATCACGACGACGCGGATCTGCGCTGCCCGGCCGGCCTGCTGCAAGGCGTCGGTGAGCGCGCCGATCAAGGTCGCATCGAAGGCGTTGTGCACCGCCGGGCGGTGCAGTCGCAACGTGCGGACCGCTCCCTGGTCCTCCACGATCAAGCCGGTGTCCTGCATTGCGTCAACGTCCATGAATGGGATGCGAACCATGATAGCGGCACGGGTCGGCTGAGCCATGACGCGGTGCGTCGATGCTAGAATTGAGAACCATTCCTAACAATCAGGCCGTCTTTGTGACGCTGTCCGACATGCCCTTGCATCGCGCCGCCATCGTGGATTCCGTGGAGGATCGCCTCCCCAACGACACGATCGCCCGGCGTCTGCGCGAACTGGGTTTTGTCGCCGGCGAAGAAGTCACGGTGCTGGCGACCGGGCCGGTCGGGCGCGAACCACTGCTGGTACAGGTCGGTTACACCCGGTTCGCCCTGCGCCGCAGCGAGGCCGCACGCGTGCAGGTGCGCGTCGATGGAGCACAGGCATGAGCGCGGCGAGCGTCCCGTTGCGGCTGGCGCTGGTGGGCAATCCCAACAGCGGCAAGACCGCACTGTTCAATCAGCTGACCGGCAGCCGGCAGAAGGTCGCCAACTACACCGGCGTCACCGTCGAACGCAAGGAAGGGCAGTTCCGTGCGCCATCCGGGCGCGACTTCGCGGTGCTGGATCTGCCCGGCGCCTATAGCCTGCAGCCGGCCAGCCTGGACGAGGCGATCACCCGCGACCTGTGCCGTGGCTTCTACCCCGGCGAACCGGCACCGGACGTGCTGGTCTGCGTGATGGATGCGACCAACCTGCGCCTGCACCTGCGCTTTGCGCTGGAGTTGCGCGAGCTGGGCCGGCCGATGATCGTGGCCTTGAATATGGTCGACGCCGCGCAACGACGCGGCATCGTCATCGACCTGCCGGCGCTGGAACAGGCGCTCGGGGTGCCGGTGGTGGAAACCGTGGCGGTACGCCGCGGCGGTGCCAAGGCGCTGGTCGAGCGGCTCGATACGCAGGCCGCGCGCCTGGTCGCCCCCAGCGCCGCGCCGCCGGCCGATGGCAACTATCACGCCCAGGTGCGGCAGATCCTGAGTGCGGCCGTCAGCATGCCGACCCGCACCTCGCGGGTGGACGATGCGCTGGACCGCTGGCTGCTGCACCCGCTCTGGGGCCTGGTCACGCTGGCGGTCGTGATGTTCCTGATCTTCCAGGCGGTGTATGCCTGGGCCATGCCGGTGATGGACCTGATCGACGGCGGCACCTCGGCACTGGGCGAGTGGGTCGGCGCCACCTTGCCGGAAGGCCCGCTCAACAGCCTGCTCAAGGACGGCATCATCGCCGGCCTGGGCGGGGTGGTGATCTTCCTGCCGCAGATTTTGATCCTGTTCGCCTTCATCCTGGCGCTGGAGGAGTCCGGCTACCTGCCGCGCGCGGCCTTCCTGCTCGACCGCATGATGTCTGCCGCCGGCTTGTCCGGGCGCTCGTTCATTCCGTTGCTGTCGAGCTTTGCCTGCGCGGTGCCGGGCATCATGTCCACACGCAGCATCCAGGACCCGCGCGACCGGCTCGCCACCATCATGGTCGCGCCATTGATGACGTGTTCGGCGCGCCTGCCGGTGTATGCCTTGCTGATCGGCGCCTTCATCCCGCAGAAGACCGTGTGGGGCATCTTCAACCAGCAGGGCCTGATCCTGTTCGGGTTGTATGCCGCGGCCATCGTCAGTGCGCTGCTGGTGTCGTGGACGATGAAGAAGTGGCGCCGCGACAAGAGCGAGCATCCACTGATGCTGGAGTTGCCGTCGTACCGCCTGCCGCATCTGCCCGACCTGGCGCTGGGGCTGTGGGAGCGTGCGCTGATCTTCCTCAAGCGCGTCGGCGGCATCATTCTGGCCCTGACCATCCTGCTGTGGTTCCTGCTGTCGTTCCCGGCCGCGCCGGCCGACGCCACCTTGCCGGCGATCGATTACAGCTTCGCCGGGCGCATCGGCCATGCGATGGCGGTCTTCTTCGCGCCGCTGGGCTTCAACTGGCAGATCTGCATCGCGCTGATCCCCGGCCTGGCCGCGCGCGAAGTGGCGGTGGCCTCGCTGGCGACCGTGTACGCGCTGTCGGCTGCCGACGACGATGCCGCCGCGCAGGCCTTGTCGCCGCTGATCAGCGATGGCTGGTCGCTGGCCACCGCGCTGTCGCTGCTGGTCTGGTACATCTACGCGCCGATGTGCATCTCCACGCTGGCCACGATCAAGCGCGAAACCAACTCGTGGAAGCAGATGACGGTCAGCGCGGTGTACCTGTTCGCGCTGGCCTACCTGGCCTCGCTGGTGACCTACCAGCTGGCCGTGCTGCTGGGAGCCGGCTGAAGTGGATCTGTCGCTCACGCTGCAATACGTTGTCATCGCGCTGGCGGTGTTGCTCAGCCTGTGGGTGGTGATGAAGAAGCAATTTCCCGGCACGCTGCGGCGTCTGCGCGGCGCAGTGGCGATCGGCCTGCTGCGCGATGGGCGGCCTGCGTGGATGCGGGCGCTGGGCCGCCGCGTGGCGCCGCCGGCCGCGCAGAACGCCGCGGCCTGCGGTGGCTGCGACAGCTGCGGGCCGACCCCGCCACGTCGTCACTGACACACCGCAGTTCTTCGGTAGCGCCACCGCGACCCAGGCGTGTGTCGTGACGCGTGGCGATGGTCGGCGCAGCGGCGATACCGCCACTGGGCGGGTTGCGTCGTCGACGCTGCAGTGCACAGCGCGTCGGCCGTGGGCCTTCGCTATGCTTGCGCGATGACGACCTCTTTCCAGATCTCCCGACGTGCGCAGGCGCTGACCAGTTCGGCGATTCGCGAAATCCTCAAGGTGACCGAGCGGCCGGAGGTGATTTCTTTCGCCGGCGGGCTGCCGTCGCCGGCCACCTTTCCGGTGGAGCGCATGCGCGCGGCCAGCGATCAGGTGCTGCGCGATGCGCCGCAGGCCGCGCTGCAATACGGCCCCACCGAAGGCTATGCGCCGCTGCGCGAATGGGTGGCCACACGCCTGAGCCGCGACGGCGCCAGCATTCGGCCCAGCCAGGTGTTGATCACCACCGGCTCGCAGCAGGGCTTGGACCTGCTCGGCAAGGTCTTCATCGACGAAGGCAGCAAGGTGCTGGTGGAAACGCCAAGCTACCTGGGCGCGCTGCAGGCGTTCTCGCTGTTCCAGCCGAGCTTTGTCGGCATGCCCTCGGACGAGGACGGAGTGGTGGTGGACGCGCTGGATCCTGCAGTGCTGGCCGATGCGCGCTTTCTGTATTGCCTGCCGAACTTCCAGAACCCCACCGGTCGCCGGCTGCCGCTGGCGCGCCGTCAGGCCCTGGTGGCGCGGGCGGCGGAGGCGGGCGTGCCGATCGTCGAAGACGACCCGTATGGCGAGCTGTATTACAGCGGCCAGCCGCTGCCGAGCCTGCTGTCGCTCAACCCGGAGGGCGTGATCTACATGGGCTCGTTCTCCAAGGTGCTTGCGCCCGGGTTGCGGCTGGGCTACGTGGTCGCGCCCGAAGCGGTGTTGGGCAAGCTGATCCAGGCCAAGCAGGCGGCCGATCTGCATACGCCCTCGTTCACCCAGCGCGTGGTCCACCAGACGTTGCAGGACGATTTCCTGGACACGCATATTCCGCAGATCCGCGCGCTGTATGCGCGTCAATGCAGCCTGATGCTGGAGGCACTGGATCGGCATTTCCCGCCCCAGGTGCAATGGAATCGCCCCGAAGGCGGCATGTTCCTGTGGGTGACCCTGCCACCCGGGCTGGACGGCACCGCGCTGCTGGCGCGTGCGATCGTGCGCAATGTCGCGTTCGTGCCGGGCGCGCCGTTCTACGCCACCTTGCCGCAGGTCAATACCTTGCGGCTGTCGTTTGTCACCGTGCCCGGCGACAGGATCGACGCCGGCATCCAGGTCCTGGGCGAGGTGCTGCGCGAGGCGCTGGCCGAATTGCCCGGACAGGGCGCGTGAGCACGCAGACCGCTGGCGTGCAGGCGCCTGCGCTTGCGATCACCATCGACAGCGTTGCGATCGGCATCGCACGCGACTTCACCCGGCCCGGTAGCCGCAGCGCGATCGACAAGCGGGCGGTGGACGGCAGGGTGCACGTCGGTCCCGACGGTCTGCACGGCGACGAGCAGGGCGACCGGCGTGTGCATGGCGGGCCGGACAAGGCGATCCATCACTATCCACGCGATCACTACGCCGCCTGGCAGGCCGAGCTCGGTGCGCAGGCATTGCTGGAGACGGCCGGCGCATTCGGCGAGAACCTGAGCAGCCTCGGCCTTACCGAAGCCGAGGTCTGCCTGGGCGATCGCTTTGCATTGGGTACGGCAGTGGTGGAGGTCTCGCAGCTGCGTCAGCCATGCTGGAAGCTGTCCGACCGTTTCGGCCTGCGCGACATGGCGCGCCGCGTCCAGGACACCGGCCGCACCGGCTGGTATTACCGCGTGCTGCAGCCCGGCGACGTTTCGGCCGGCGACATGCTGACACTGCAGCAGCGACCGCATTCGCAATGGACGCTGTCGCGCCTGCAACAGCTGCTGTATGCGCGCGATGTCGACGTCGCCGCCATCACCGAGGTGCTGCAACTGCCGCTGGTACCGTCATGGCAGGCGCTGTTCGAACGCCGCATGCAACGCCGCGAAATAGAGAGCTGGAGCAAACGCCTGCACGGCACAGCCGACTGAAAGCAGCCAGCACCATCGCGCGCGATCAAAGGCCGCGGCCGCGCCAGCTGCAGGGCTGAGATTTGGGATTCGGGAGTCGGGATTGGGGAATCGCGATCACGAAGTCGGCAACGCCACCTTCCAGGCGCCGCCATGATGGCCGTATGCCATGCGTCCTCATCGTCCTTACCAACGTACAGTGGCGCAGCCCTTACCAATCCATGGCCGCTTGCGACGTTGTATGCCAACCACCACGCGCACCCCACGGACGCCACCAAGCCCAAGCGCCACAGCACATAAAACGCGCACACCCGCATCCGCTCTCACGAGTTCCTGATCCCGATTCCCGGCTTTAACGACTCCCCAATCCCGGCTCCCCAATCCCAGCTTTTACGATTCCCGATTCCCGATTCCCAGCTATCTTGTACAACCCCATCGCCCAGCTAGGCCTGCCGCCATGACACCGTCTCCTGTGAAAGTTCTGATCCACGGCGCCTCCGGGCGGATGGGCAAGGCATTGCTGCGCCTGGCTGCCGAAGACGAGGCGCTGCACGTCGTCGGTGCGGTGGTGGGGCGCTCGCCTTCGCAGCGCGTGGTGGACGGCGTGCCGTACTTTGCCGCCAGCGAACTCGGCGGTGCGCCGGCCTTCGATGTGGCAATCGACTTCAGCCTGCCGCAGGGCTTCGCACCGATCCTGGCGCTGTGCGCGCAGCGCGGCAAACCGCTGGTGTCCGGCACCACCGGTCTGGATGAGGCGCAGCGCGCCGCGTTGCTGGAGGCCGCGCAACAGATCCCGTTGGTGTGGGCGTCCAACTTCAGCCTGGGCGTTGCGGTGCTGACCGAACTGGTGGAGCGTGCCGCCGGCAGCCTGCCGGGCTGGGATTGCGACATCGTCGAGGCGCATCACGTGCACAAGCAGGACGCACCCTCCGGAACCGCACTGACGCTGGGGGAGGCGGCCACCGGCAGCGGCGCGCAGCCGCGCTTTGCCAGCCTGCGCGCCGGCGACATCGTCGGCGAGCACACGGTGCAGTTCACCGGGCTGGGCGAGCGGGTGGAGCTGGTGCACCGCGCCACCAACCGCGACATCTTCGCGCGCGGTGCCCTGCATGCGGCCAAGCGGCTGCTCGGCAAGCCGGCCGGCAGCTATCGCGTGCGCGATCTGGTGCTGTAAGCCGGCGCGTCGCCGCGCATGAATGGCGAATGATCGCGGTGGCGCATTCATCCCGCCATTGCGGTGGCACTGCGGCGACCGGTGTTCTCCAGGCTGGCATGCCGGGGCACTTGCCTTTACAATTCTCGCTTGCCCGAACCAGCGTCGGACCGGTCCTCAGCACCGCGTCCGCGCTTTGCTGCAACCGGAATTTGGCCGGAAGCGCATCGGAGTCCCAGGCAGCCAGAGCGAGACCCCCACGTGACCCAACCCGCAATCCTTGTCCTCGAAGACGGCACCGTGTTCGAGGGCGAATCCGTAGGCGCCAACGGGCTTTCCGTCGGCGAAGTGGTGTTCAACACCGCCATGACCGGTTACCAGGAAGTCCTGACCGATCCCTCCTACGCCCGCCAGATGGTCACGCTGACCTATCCGCATATCGGCAACACCGGCTTTACCGATCAGGATGACGAGGCCAGCAAGATCTGGGCCGCCGGCCTGATCGTGCGCGACGTGCCGCGTCGCCCCAGCAGCTGGCGCAGCGAAGTCGCATTGCCGGAGTGGCTGCAGGCCCGCGGTGTGGTGGCCATTTCCGGCATCGACACCCGCAAGCTGACCCGCCTGCTGCGGCAGAAGGGCGCCCAGAACGGCGCACTGATGGCCGGCGAGATCGATGTGGACAAGGCACTGGAAGCCGCGCGCAGCTTCCCCGGCCTGAAGGGCATGGACCTGGCCAAGGTGGTTTCCACCGAGACCAGTTACAGCTGGCAAGAAGGCTCGCTGGATCTGAATTCCGACACCTTCGTGCGCGCCGAGCTGAAGCACAAGGTTGTTGCTTACGATTACGGCGTCAAGCTCAACATCCTGCGCATGCTGGCCGACCGTGGATGCGACGTCACCGTGGTGCCGGCGCGCATGCCAGTGGCCGAGGTGCTGGCAATGCAGCCCGACGGTGTGTTCCTGTCCAACGGCCCGGGCGACCCGGAGCCCTGCGATTACGCCATCAGCGCCATCCAGGAACTGATCGCCAGGCAGGTGCCCACCTTCGGCATCTGTCTGGGCCATCAGCTGCTGGCGCTGGCCGCCGGCGCCAGCACGGTCAAGATGACCACCGGCCATCACGGCGCCAACCATCCGGTGCAGGATCTGGACGGCGGGCGGGTGATGATCACCTCGCAGAACCATGGCTTTGCGGTCGACGAAAGCACGCTGCCGGCCAATGTCCGGGTGACCCATCGGTCGCTGTTCGATGGCACCAATCAGGGCATCGCGCTGACCGACGCACCGGCGTTCTCGTTCCAGGGCCACCCGGAAGCCTCGCCGGGCCCGCGCGATGTGGGGCCGTTGTTCGACCGGTTCGTGGAGTTGATGGCCAAGGATGCCAAGCGCGCATGAGCGCTCGTTTGATGGGTGTGCTGATCGTGCTGATGGGCGTTGCGCTGACATATTGGGGCGTGTGGATGCCGCTGGAGCAGGCACGCGCTGGCGCACAGTCGATCACGCTGCACGGCGGCATGAAGCTGGCCTTGCTGGTGCCGATGTGCTTCGTTTTCGGTGTCGGCTATGTGGTTGGAGGGGGATCCTTTCACCACCGCATGCAGAACACCGACCCGGACAAGGTACGCCGTTGGGGCAAGACCTCCGGGATCGGCTGGCTGCTGATCCTGGGCAGCTTTGCCGCGTCCTTCGGGCTGTATCAATGGATGCAGCACACCCTGCGCGCCCTCGGCTATGGATCTGCCGGATGAACCCGGCATTCGGCTCTGCCGAGCCGATGCACTATCACGCCGCGTCGCGATGCGATCGCCGCGGCCACTCTTCCGCACCTGCGGCTTGCCGCATGTTCCTAATCGAGTAAAGAAATGCCAAAGCGCACCGACCTAAAAACCATCCTGATCATCGGCGCCGGCCCGATCGTCATCGGCCAGGCCTGCGAGTTTGATTACTCCGGCGCGCAGGCGTGCAAGGCGCTGCGCGACGAGGGCTATCGCGTGGTGCTGGTCAACAGCAATCCGGCCACGATCATGACCGACCCGGACATGGCCGATGCGGTGTACATCGAGCCGATCAACTGGCAGACGGTCGAGAAGATCATCGCCAAGGAAAAGCCCGATGCCCTGCTGCCGACCATGGGCGGGCAGACCGCGCTGAACTGCGCGCTGGATCTGGCCGACCACGGCGTGCTGGAGAAGTACAACGTCGAGCTGATCGGTGCCAAGCGCGAAGCCATCCGCATGGCCGAAGACCGCGAGCTGTTCCGCGTGGCGATGGGCGAGATCGGCCTGGATTGCCCCCGCGCCGAAGTGGCGCACACGCTGGAAGAGGCGCTGGATATCCAGACCCGGGTCGGCTACCCGACCATCATCCGTCCCAGCTTCACCCTGGGCGGCAGCGGCGGCGGCATCGCCTACAACCGCGAAGAGCTGATCGAGATCGTCGGCCGTGGCCTGGAACTGTCGCCGACCACCGAAGTGCTGGTGGAAGAATCGGTGCTGGGCTGGAAGGAATTCGAGATGGAAGTGGTCCGCGACACCGCGGACAACTGCATCATCGTTTGCGCGATCGAAAACCTCGACCCGATGGGCGTGCATACCGGCGACTCGATCACCGTGGCGCCGGCGCAGACGCTGACCGACAAGGAATACCAGCGCCTGCGCGATGCCTCGATCGCAGTGCTGCGCAAGATCGGTGTGGATACCGGCGGCTCCAACGTGCAGTTCGGCATCAGCCCGACCACCGGCCGCGTGGTGGTGATCGAGATGAACCCGCGCGTGTCGCGCTCCTCTGCACTGGCGTCCAAGGCCACCGGTTTTCCGATCGCCAAGGTCGCCGCCAAGCTGGCGGTGGGCTACACGCTGGACGAATTGAAGAACGAGATCACCGGTGGTCTGACCCCGGCCTCGTTCGAGCCGTCGATCGACTACGTGGTCACCAAGATCCCACGCTTTGCGTTCGAGAAATTCCCGCAGGCCGATGCGCGCCTGACCACCCAGATGAAGTCGGTGGGCGAGGTGATGGCGATGGGCCGCACCTTCCAGGAATCGCTGCAGAAGGCGCTGCGTGGCCTGGAAACCGGCAAGATCGGGCTGGATCCGACCGGCCTGGATCTGAGCAGCGAAGACGACATCGCCGCGCTCAAGCGCGAGCTCAAGGCACCGGGCCCGGAGCGTCTGTTCTATGTCGCCGATGCGTTCCGCGCCGGCATGAGCGTGGCCGATGTCTACGCGCTGTCGTTCATCGACCCGTGGTTCCTGGATCAGATCGAAGAGCTGATCAGCCACGAACAGCAACTGGCCGATGACGGCATGCCGGCACTGGATGCGGCGCGTCTGCGCACGCTCAAGCGCGCCGGTTTCTCCGACGCGCGCCTGGCCGAGCTGACCGGCACCAACGAAGAGTCGGTGCGCACGCTGCGTCGCGCGCTCAAGGTGCGCCCGGTCTACAAGCGCGTGGATTCCTGCGCCGCCGAATTCGCCACCAGCACCGCGTATCTGTATTCGACCTACGAGGACGAGTGCGAGGCGCTGCCGACCGACCGCGACAAGATCATGATCCTGGGCGGTGGCCCCAACCGCATCGGCCAGGGCATCGAGTTCGACTACTGCTGCGTGCATGCGGCGCTGGCGCTGCGCGATGACGGCTACGAGACCATCATGGTCAACTGCAACCCGGAGACCGTGTCCACCGATTACGACACCTCCGACCGTCTGTACTTCGAGCCGCTGACGCTGGAAGACGTGCTGGAAATCGTCGAGCTGGAAAAACCCAAGGGCGTGATCGTGCAGTACGGCGGCCAGACCCCGCTGAAGCTGGCGCGCGCGCTGGAAGCCAACGGCGTGCCGGTGATCGGCACCTCGCCCGATTCGATCGATCTGGCCGAAGACCGCGAGCGGTTCCAGCAACTGGTCGACAAGCTGGGCCTGAAGCAGCCGCCGAACCGCATTGCCCGCAATGCCGAGGAAGCGCTGGTGCTGGCGCGCGAAATCGGCTATCCGCTGGTGGTGCGCCCGAGCTACGTGCTGGGCGGCCGCGCGATGGAAATCGTCTACGGCGAATCCGACCTGGCGCGCTATGTGCGTGATGCGGTCAAGGTCTCCAACGATTCGCCGGTGCTGCTGGACCGCTTCCTCGACAACGCGGTGGAAGTGGACGTGGACATCATTGCCGACAAGGACGGCAACGTGCTGATCGGCGGGCTGATGGAACACATCGAAGAGGCCGGCGTGCATTCGGGCGATTCGTCTTGCTCGCTGCCCCCGTACTCGCTCTCGCCCAAGACCCAGGCCGAGCTGCGCCGTCAGGTGGTGATGCTGGCCGAAGGCCTGAACGTGGTCGGCCTGATGAATACCCAGTTCGCGGTGCAGGTGAACGAGGCCGGCGACGATGTGGTGTTCCTGCTGGAAGTGAATCCGCGTGCCTCGCGCACCGTGCCGTTCGTGTCCAAGGCGATCGGCATGCCGCTGGCCAAGATCGCCGCGCGCTGCATGGCCGGCAAGACGCTGGCCGAGCAGGGCGCCACCAAGGAAATCGTGCCGGGCTATTACTCGGTGAAGGAGGCGATCTTCCCGTTCGCCAAGTTCCAGGGCGTGGACCCGATCCTCGGGCCGGAGATGCGCTCCACCGGTGAGGTGATGGGCGTGGGCCGCAGCTTCAGCGCCGCGTTTGCACGCGCGCAGGAGGCCGGCGGCATCAAGGCCCCGCCGGTGGGCAAGGCGTTCGTGTCGGTGCGCGATCCGGACAAGCAGCGCGTGTTGCCGGTGGCGCAGGCGCTGGTGGAGCGTGGCTATACGCTGGTCGCCACACGTGGCACCGGAGCCTGGCTGCAGCAGAACGGGCTGAGCTGCGAGATCGTCAACAAGGTCGCCGAAGGGCGCCCGCATATCGTCGATTCGATCAAGAACGGCGAGATCGTGTATATCGTCAACACCACCGAAGGTCGCGCCGCCATCTCCGACTCGTTCTCGATCCGGCGTGAAGCGTTGCAGCATCGCGTGACCTATTCGACCACCGTTGCCGGCGCCAAGGCGCTGGTGCATTCGCTGGAATTCCGCGGCACCGGCCCTGTGTGGTCGCTGCAGGAACTGCACAAGGAGCTGGAAGCATGAGAGCACCCATGACGGCAAAGGGCGCGCAGCGTCTGCGCGAAGAGCTGGACCAGCTGAAGTCGGTCAAGCGTCCGGCGGTGATCAACGCGATCGCCGAAGCGCGCGCGCACGGCGATCTGAAGGAAAACGCCGAATACCACGCCGCGCGCGAGCAGCAGAGCTTCATCGAAGGCCGCATCAAGCAGCTGGAAGGCGAGCTCTCGCATGCCGAGATCATCGACATCACCAAGCTGTCGGCCGGCACCAAGATCGTGTTCGGTGCCACGGTGACGCTGGCCGACACCGAGACCGACGAAGAGAAGCGCTACCAGATCGTTGGCGATCTGGAAGCGGACATCAAGCTGGGCATGATCGCGATCTCCTCGCCGCTGGCGCGTGCGTTGATCGGCAAGCTGGAAGGCGACTCGGTCACCATCGATGCGCCGGCCGGCCAGCGCGAGTACGAAGTGGTCAGCGTTGCCTATCTGGACTGACGGGCCGGGATTGAACGACGCCATCGCCCGATGACCACCGCCACGCTGCTGCTGCCGGAAAAACGCCGCCTGCCCGGTGAACTGGGCGACACGCCGGTGGCGCGTGCGCTGGCGCGTGCCGACCAGCACGGTGCCGAGCCCGGCGAAGTGGCGCAGCTGCAGCGCCACTTCACGCTGACGCCTGCGCACTGGCCGGTGGCCGCGTTGACCCGCCAGCTCGATGCCGGCGATGCGGCGGGTGCGACCTGGGTGCGTGCCGATCCGGCCTATGTGGTGCCGGATATGCAGGGCGCGCGCTTGATGGGCTACGGCGAGGCACTCGGCCCCACGGCCGAGGACCTGGCGGTGTTGCTGCCCATCCTCAAGCCGATGTTCGGCGATGCCGGCTTCCTGCTGGATGCGCCCACGCCTGCGCGCTGGTACCTGCGGCTGTCGCCGGATGCCAAATTGCCGGAATTTGCGCCACCGGATCTGGCGATCGGCGATGACCTGTTCGAGCATCTGCCGGCCGGCGAGATCGGCCGGCGCTGGCGTGCCTTGCTGACCGAGGCGCAGGTGCTGCTGCATCAGCACCCCTGGAACGAGGGCCGCGTGGCCAGCGGCAAGCCGGCGATCAATTCGCTGTGGTTCTGGGGCGGCGGCGTGCTGCCACATGCGGTGAGCTCGCCGCACCGTCAGGTACGCAGCCGCGAATCGCTGCTGCGTGCGCTAGCGCTGTCGGCCGGTGCCGATGCGCAGGGCGAACAACGCGTGGATGCGTTGGTGGACCTGCGCCATCTGCGCTCGCTGCAGCAGTTCAGCGACGATGCGGTGGCGCCCTTGCTGGCGGCGATGGCACGTGGCGAACTGGATCGGCTGGTGCTGGATTTCCAGGATGGCGAAACCGTGTCGCTGACGCATGCGCAACGCTGGCGTTTCTGGCGCAAACCGCGCGTACAGCTGGCGCAATGACCTCCACCCCGCGGATCGTCCGGCGCCCGCCCGGGCAGGCCGGCAGCTGGCCCGATGCCATGTTGCCGCTGCTGCGCCGCATCTATGCCGCGCGCGGCGTCACCGATACCCACGGCGCGCACCCGCGCCTGGGTCAGTTGCTGTCGCCGCAGTTGCTGCACAACAGTGACGTGGCCGCCGAGTTGCTGGCCGATGCGATCGCCCGGCAACGGCGCATCCTGGTGGTGGGCGATTTCGACTGCGATGGCGCCACCGCCTGTGCGGTCGGCGTGCGTGGCTTGCGCATGCTCGGCGCGCTGGATGTGCATCACGCGGTACCCAATCGCATGGTGCATGGCTATGGCCTGTCGCCGGCACTGGTGGAGGAGCTGGCCGCATTGCAGCCGGATCTGCTGGTCACGGTCGATCACGGCATCGCCTGCCACGCCGGCGTGGCTGCGGCCAAGGCGCGTGGCTGGACTGTGCTGGTCACCGACCATCACCTGCCTGGCGAGGTATTGCCGCCGGCCGATGCGATCGTCGATCCGAATCTGGCCAACGATCGCTTCCCGAGCAAATCCCTGGCCGGGGTCGGGGTGATCTTCTATGTGCTGATGGCCTTGCGCGGCGTGCTGCGCGCGCGCGGCGCCTTCGCCGAACGCGCCGAGCCGGATCTGTCGGTATTGCTGGACCTGGTGGCAGTCGGCACCGTCGCCGATCTGGTGCCGCTGGACACCAACAACCGGGCGCTGGTGTCGGCCGGCCTGCGCCGCCTGCGCGAGGGCAAGGGTTGCATCGGCCTGCGCGCCTTGATCGATGCCAGCGGCCGCGATGTGGCGCGCCTGAGCGCCAGCGATATCGGATTTGCGTTGGGCCCGCGTCTCAACGCAGCCGGCCGGCTGGAAGACATGGCGCTGGGCATCGAGCTGCTGCTCAGCGAGGACTGGAACCGGGCGCGCGAGATCGCCGGCATGCTGGAAGAGATCAACGCCGAGCGCCGCGCGGTGCAGCAGTTGATGACCGACGATGCCGAGCAGGCCGTCACCAAGGTGGTGCTGGATGCCGATGGCGCGTTGCCGATCGCCGCATGCCTGTTCGATGCCGACTGGCACCCGGGCGTGATCGGCCTGGTGGCCTCCAAGCTCAAGGACCGCCTGCATCGCCCGGTGATTGCATTGGCGCCGGCCGAGCCGGGCAGCAGTCAGCTGCGTGGTTCGGCGCGTTCGATCCCCGGCCTGCATATCCGCGATGTGCTGGCGGCAGTGGATGCGCGCCACCCGGGCCTGATCCAGAAGTTCGGCGGCCATGCGATGGCGGCCGGGCTGAGTCTGGAGCATGCCGCGCTGGCGACCTTCGAACAGGCATTCCAGCGCCAGGTGCAGGCGATGGTCGACGCCTCGCTGCTGCATGCCGAATTGCATAGCGATGGCGAACTGGCCGCGCACGAACTCGATCACCTGCATGCCGAAGCGCTACGCGTGGCCGGGCCGTGGGGGCAGGGCTTTCCCGAGCCGCTGTTCGATGGTCAGTTCGAAGTGCTGCAATGGCGCCTGCTCAAGGAACGCCATCTCAAGCTCACGCTGCGCTGCGCCGGCCGTGCCGAACCGCTCAACGCCATCCACTTCAACGGCTGGCGCGGCAGCGAGCCGGCACGTATGGTGCGGCTGGCGTACCGCCTGGTCAGCGACGACTATCGCGGCGGCACCGCGGTGCAGTTGATCGTCGAGCACTGCGAGCCGGCGACAGTCACGGGCTGAGCGCGCGGCTGTCAACCGCGGGCTTCGGTAGGGGCGACAGCGCGGCCCTGCAGCCAGGCTGCACATCAACCGCTCTACACGGGGGCGGCGCACCCACAGCCGGCATGTACGTGGTGGTTCATGCCGCAAGTGGCGCATGCCTGATGGCGGCAAGGTGGTTTGGTTCGTCGCTCAAGGCGTCTTGCAAGCCAGTGCTGCAAGCAGACCTGCGCTCGCACTGACCTCGCCCCGGTCAGGGCGCCTTCTTGACCTCGGTCACCAAGGTCGGCAATTCCCACGCTCCGCCAGCGGCGACCAATCTGCACAGGCCGGAGGTGGATTCGGAGGTCGGCACGAAACGGCGGCCGTCCCAGGTCCAGCTGGACTCGCTGTAGCAGTCGCCCAGGCCGCGTCCCTTCTGCGATGCAAGGATGGTGGAGCCGTCGATATCGCTGGCGTGCGTGGTCACCAACGTCGGCGCGAACGGCGGACGTGCATTGATGACCCAGAAACCGGTGCCGATGTTGTAGGCGCCCATCCAGCAGTCGGTCGAGACCAGCAGTTTGTCGCCGCTGAGCCGGGTGACCGACAGCGGCTCGGCTGCATCGCCAGCCCGCAGCCCCTTGCATTCCTCATCGGCCGGCAAGCTGGCACGCAGCGCTTGGTACAACGCCGGCAGCGTGCCCAGGCGCGCATCTGCTGCTTGCGTTGCTGCGAGTTTGACCGCTCGCACCTGCGGTGCCGGCACGGCCGGCAGCACCGCAGCTTCGTCGCGATCGCCCTTGCGCACCAGGGCGCCGCGCGTGCCCAGCCGGCCCTGGAACTCGTCCATCTTCAGCAGCACCGCTGCGGCGCCGCGGTCGGACAGCTGCCAGCGGCGACCATCGTTGCCGAGCGCCACGATCTTGCTGCTGCGGGTCAGTGCGGCCAGCAGTGCGGTCACCTGCGTGTTGGTCAGCGGTGCGGTGCCGCTGTCGCGATTCAATGCCAGCTTGCCCAGGTCGCGCTGGTCGATGCGCAAGGTGAGCGATGCCGGCATCTTGACCTCGTCGTACTGGCCCAGCATCAACTCAGCAGTGACCTGCTGCCCCGCACCGGCCTTGCGCGTCAGCAAGACCGACACCGGCGTGCTGCCGTCGTCATCCGGCTGATAGCCAGCGGCGCGGCAGGTGCGGGTGTTGTCGCAGGCGATGGTCCAGTCCTGGTGCTCGAAGGCGATGCCGACCGGCGCATCGGCAAGGGCGGCGGCAGGCGCGAGCAACAAGGTGGCGGCGAGCAGGGTAGGGCGCATGGTGTCTTCGAAAGAGCGTATCCGGCGGGCATCTTGCGTTGCTGCCGACGGGCCGTCCAGTACGTCGCATGCCGAAGCGGCACACGCCTGCGCAACATTTTCATGACGGCACCGGCGCGCTGTCGGTCGTGCCGGCCAGACGCCGCCTGCGCGCACGCAATCCGAACAAGGGACGCAACCAGCGCATCCGGCGGATCGCAAACTCATGCAACGCCAGGCAGCCGGTCACGGTGGCGGCGATCACCAGCGCCGGCTCCAGCCAGGCATTCAGATGCAGCGGCATCAGCCAGTACAGCGTCACGATGATCAGGCTCTGGTGCAGGATGTACCACGGGAACACCGCCTCCGTGCAGTACGGCAGCCAGGGGAACGGGCGATTCAATCGAAGCCTGGCCCAGCCAAGAATCGTCAGCAGCGCCAGCCAGGTGTAGGCAGCCCGTGCGCTGTGTTCGATCGCCTCCCACGGCAGCGCGGCCAGCGGTGCACCCAGTTGCGCAGTCTGCCCCTGGATGCTGGCATAGCGAATGCCCAGTTCGGTGCCGATCGCCACCAGTGCGGCGACCAAGGTGAGCCAGCGCAGTTGTACGGCCAGCTGCCAGAAACGCTCGCGGCGTGCCAACAGATACCCCAGGACGAACAGCGGGAACGATTCGGCGTGCACGAACCAGTCGCCAAACAGCGCGTGGGTGGGCGGATGCCGCGGCATCACCCACAGCACGCAGAACGCTTCCCACAGCATCGGCAACAGCAGCAGTGCCGGCACCGCCAGCGCAGCGGGCAAGCGCGGCCACGCGGCCAACCGCAGCGGTCGGGCCAACGACACCAGCGCCATCAAGGCAATGGTGTAGGGCAACAGATAGGCCAGATACCACAGATGGTTCCAGGTGATGCCGTGCTCCCAGCCATCGAAACTGCCGGCCGGCCACGGCCGCACCTGCCAGTAGCGCAGCAGGAAGCTGCCGAAGCCCGGGCTGACCTTGCCGTTGCTCACGCCCTGGCAATAGGCCTGCACCGCGACCACCACGAACATGCCGAACAACAGCGGCGGCAGCAATCGCCCGCAGCGTTGCAGGGCGAAATGCCAGGGCCTGGCCTGCGGCCGCGCCAGCCCGATCGCGATGCCGGAGATCATGAACAGCAGGGGCATCCGCCAGCGGTTGAGCACGATCATCGGCCATTGCAGCCACTGCGCGGTGTGCACGCTCTTGAGGTGGAAATCCCAGTCGGCCACATAGGCCATACCCACGTGATAGAGGATCAGCAGTGCGAAGGCGAAGACGCGCAAGGCATCGATATCGTGACGGCGTTCGGTCATGGTGGTGTCGGCAGGAGGCATGCCCGCATCCTCGGCAACGCAGGCCCCAAGCAGCTGCGCCAAGGGCGGCAATGCCGTCCCCGAGTGACCAGTTGCGGTCCCACAGGGACGAACCGGGGACGGCAAGCGGGCGGTTTTGTCGAAGATGCGCGGCTGCATTCCCGAGTCAGAAGCCAGGTCTGACATTGCTAGACCTCAGTTTCACCCTTTATTGGAATTGCGGCGCGCGGCGCCGGTAACGTCGGCAGGCCAAATAGCGGCCGCAGCCAGCGCTGCTTGCGAATGACCTCATAGCTGGCCAAGCACAGCACAGCGGTTGCGACGATCAGCGTCGCACTCTCGGCTAGCTGCGGCAGCGCCAATGGCTTCAGGGAATGCGCCAGTACCACGATGATCGTCTGGTGCAGGACATATACCGGAAACACTGCAGCAGTGAGATAGCGCAGCACGGCACCATCGGCATGACGGAAACGATAGGCGAAGCCCAGGATGGCGGCGATCGCGCACCATTGTTCTACCGCCCACACGGCACGCAAGAGCAGGCGCAGGGCGGTGGGTGCCGGGTGCGCATCGTCATAGATGGAGAAGTACCAGGTGTGGATCATCAGCGCATAGCTGCAAGAGGCCAGCAGCAGTGCTACCCAGCGCAGGCGCTGTAACGATTCCCAGATGCTGGCTATTGGCGCGATCAGCACCCCGATCAGGAAGACCAGCAGGTACTGCGCGTGGTTGTACCAGTCATCGAACAGCCAGTTGGTTTGCTGGAAGCGAGCCACCAGCACCAGCCGTGCGACCGCCAGTAGCGTCAGCGGTACCAGTAACGCACCCCAGCCCTGGAGCGGGCGCGCAGCCCATGCGCACAGACGCACCTTCGCTGCCGCAGGAAGCAGGCGCCAGAGCAGCCACACTACCAGGGTGTACGCCCACAGGTAGGGCAAAAACCACAGGTGATTCCAGGTGGGCAGGCGCAGGCAGTCGCCATCGGCTCCACAAAACCCTTGGTAGGCGCTCAGATACTTGGCATAAAACGCCAGATAGCCCTGGCGGTAGCCGCCGGGCAATTGTTCGACGACTTGATAGTAGGACTGTGGTGGCACGATCACGGCCATACCGAACAGCAGCGGCAGTAGCAGCTGGCGCGAACGTCGGTACAGCAAGCCCTCGGGCTTGTTGTTCAGCATGAAGGCGGTGGCGACACCGGAAATCAGGAACAGCAGCGACATCCGCCACGGGCTGCTGAGCAGCATGACCGGCTCCAGCATCAGGTGGGTCGAGGAACTTTTGACGTGCCAGTCCCAGGTCACGTAATACATGCCGACGTGATAAAGCACCAATGGGCCGAAGGCGATGACGCGCAGCCAGTCCAGATCGTGACGCCTTTGCATTGGCCGCCCTGCACCAAGGATGATATGCCCCAACTACGCGAGATGACGCAGCGGGCGACCAGCGGGAAGGGACGAAACAGGGATCTTCAGGGACGAATGGGTTCCGCCGTGGGGTGACGATCGGCGCCGCCAGCCTAGAATATGGGGATGAGTACCGACCCGGCACGCACGATCCTGGAGCGCTTTCTGCCTTGGCAGCGCAGCGCAGGCATGTTGTTTTGGCTGATGGTGGTGGTGGTCAACGCCAGTGGCAACGCCGTTACCGAGTTGATGGATCGCCGGCGCGCCGGGCTGCCGATCCAGAGCTGGGAACCCTGGGTGTGGGAGATGTCCAGCGGCTTGGTCTGGCTGCTGATGCTCGTCCCCGTCATCGCCTGGTTCACGCGGAAGCTGCCGTTACATCTGGATACCTGGCGGCGCCGGCTACCCTGGTATCTGTTGGTCAGCGTGGCGGTCTCGGTGGTGCATGTCGTCACGATGGTCGGCCTGCGCATGCTGACCTATCGGCTGCTGGGCGAACATTATGATTTTGGAGCGTGGCCGCAGGAATTGTTCTACGAGTACCTCAAGGACGTGCGTACTTTCGCGATCATCGTTGCGTGCATGCATGGCTACCGGTTTTTGCTGCGCCGCCTGCAGGGCGAGGTGCGGCTGCTGGCCGCGCCGGACGAAGGCCCGCCGGTCGAGCCGCTGGACCGTCCGGAACGCTTTCTGGTGCGCAAGCTGGGGCGCGACTTCCTGGTCGCCACTGCCGACATCGAGTGGGTCCAGGCGTCGGGCAACTACGTCAACCTGCATGTACGCGGCCATGATTACCCACTGCGCAGCACGATGGCCGCGATCGAGGCCAGACTCGATCCGGCCGTGTTTGTGCGAATCCATCGCAGCTACATCGTCAACCTGGGCTGCGTGGTGTCGATCGAACCGCTGGACGCAGGCGAGGCGCGCGTGCACCTGTCCGGCAATGGCCAGCTGCCCTGCAGCCGTCGTTACCTGGCGCCGCTGCGGCGCGCCGCCGGACATGCCGAGGCGCCAGCGGTCCCGGCTATGCCGGGCTGAACAGCATGCCTACCGCGTTCCGCCACCGTCGCCCGCTTGCTAAACTAGCCAGCTTGTTTGCCGGAAGTCCGTCATGATCGAAACCAATCCGATCCGCCAGCGCATCACCGATCTCAACGATCGCGTGCTCTCGCTCAGGGGGTATCTTTGACTACGACGTCAAGAAAGAGCGTCTAGAAGAAGTCAGCCGGGAGCTTGAGAGCCCCGATGTGTGGAACGACGCCGAGCGCGCGCAGGCCCTGGGCCGCGAACGCTCGCTGCTGGAAAAGACCGTCATCGGCATCGCCGATGTGCTGGCCGGCCTGAGCGATGCGGCCGATCTGCTGGAACTGGCCGAAAGCGAGCAGGACGAGGACACCGCGGTGGCGGTGATCGCCGATCTGGACAAGTACCAGACCCATGTCGAGAAGCTGGAATTCCAGCGCATGTTCTCCGGCCAGATGGACGGCGCCAACGCGTTCGTCGACATCCAGGCCGGCGCCGGCGGCACCGAGGCGCAGGACTGGGCCGAAATCCTGTTGCGCATGTACCTGCGCTGGGCCGAGTCGCGCGGCTGGAAGACCGAGCTGATGGAAGTGTCCGGCGGCGAAGTGGCGGGCATCAAGTCGGCCACGATCCGCATCGAGGGCGAGTACGCCTATGGCTGGCTGAAGACCGAGATCGGCGTGCACCGGCTGGTGCGCAAGTCGCCGTTCGATTCGGACAACCGCCGGCATACCAGCTTCACCTCGGTGTTCGTGTCGCCGGAAGTGGACGACAACATCGAGATCGACATCAACCCGGCCGATCTGCGCACCGACGTGTATCGCTCATCGGGCGCCGGTGGTCAGCACGTCAACAAGACCGAATCGGCAGTGCGCATTACGCATATTCCGACCAATACCGTGGTCGCCTGCCAGACCGGCCGCAGCCAGCACCAGAACCGCGACAACGCGATGAAGATGCTGGCCGCCAAGTTGTATGAGCTGGAAGTGCAGAAGCGCAACGTCGAGCGCGACGCGCTGGAAGCCACCAAGTCCGACATCGGCTGGGGCAGCCAGATCCGCAACTACGTGCTCGACCAGAGCCGCATCAAGGATCTGCGCACCGGCATCGAACGCAGCGACACGCAGAAAGTGCTGGACGGCGACCTGGACGAATTCGTCGAGGCCAGCCTCAAGGCCGGTCTGGCGGCAGGCTCCAAGCGCCTGGATGCCTGACCGCAGCAAGACCTCGCCGCGCCCGCCGCGCAGCGACGTCTTTTTTCGCGGACGCTGCGACATGTGCAGCGCCGCGCAGCCTGTACATCGCCACGCAGTCCCGTTGCGCCGTGCAGTTGTCACCGATACACCGTAAAACGCAGGAACCGGCCAGCCCGGTTCCGCATTCTCCACCGGGCACGCGCCCGACCTATCGCAGACCGATTCCCGCCATGACCGAGCAGACCCCCGCGCCGCAGATCCCCGCCGACGAGAACAGCCTCATCGCCGAGCGTCGCGCGAAACTGGGCGCGTTGCGCGGCCAGGGCATCGCCTATCCCAACGATTTCGTGCGCGAACACTTCGCCGGCGATCTGCAGGCCGAATTTGCCGATGCCGACACCTGGACCTCTGAGGCACTGGAAGCAAGCGGCCGCACGGTCAGGATGGCCGGCCGCCTGATGGCCAAGCGGGTGATGGGCAAGGCCAGCTTTGCGCAGATCCAGGACGAGTCCGGGCGCGTGCAGCTGTTCCTGCAGGGCAATGTGCTGGGCGATGCCTATACCGCGTTCAAGGGCTGGGATGTCGGCGACATCGTGGCGGTGGAGGGCGGGCTGACCCGCACCAAGACCGGCGAGCTGTCGGTCAAGGCCAGCGCGCTGCGCCTGCTGACCAAGTCGCTGCGTCCGTTGCCGGACAAGTGGCACGGCCTGTCGGACGTGGAGCAGCGCTATCGCCAGCGCTACGTCGATCTGATCGTCACCCCGGAGGCGCGCGAGGTCTTCATCAAGCGCTCCAGGATCATCCGCGCGATCCGCGCCTGGCTGGATACGCGCCGCTTCCTGGAAGTGGAAACGCCGATGATGCATTACATCCCCGGTGGCGCCACCGCCAAGCCGTTCACCACCCACCACAACGCGCTGGACCTGGACCTGTACCTGCGCGTGGCGCCGGAGCTGTACCTCAAGCGGCTGGTGGTCGGTGGGCTGGAGCGGGTCTACGAGATCAACCGCAATTTCCGCAACGAGGGTGTGTCGACCCGGCACAACCCCGAGTTCACCATGCTCGAGCTCTACGAGGCCTATGCCACGTATCACGAGATCATGGACCTGACCGAGCAGGTGATCCGCGACACCGCGCAGTCGGTATTGGGCACCGCCCAGGTGAACTGGGACGGCGCCGCCATCGATCTGGCGCCGGCTTTCCGGCGCTGGCGCATGGATGAGGCCGTTCGTCACCACAATCCGGAGATCAGCGCGGCTGATTGCACCGATCGCGATGCGCTGCTGCGCCATTGCGAACGGCTGAAGATCAAGGTCAAGCCGTCCTACGGCTGGGGCAAGTTGCTGCTGGAAATCTTCGAGGCCACCGTGGAACACACCCTGGTGCAGCCGACTTTCATCACCGACCACCCGGTCGAGGTGTCGCCGCTGGCGCGTTCCAGCGACACCGAGCCGGGGTACACCGACCGTTTCGAGCTGTTCATCAACGGCAAGGAGCTCGCCAATGGCTTCTCTGAGCTCAACGACCCGGAAGACCAGGCCGCGCGCTTCCAGGCGCAGGTGCAGGCCAAGGACGGTGGAGACGACGAAGCGATGCATTACGACGCCGATTACATCCGTGCGTTGGAGTATGGCATGGCGCCGACCGGCGGCCTGGGCATCGGCATCGACCGGCTGGTGATGCTGCTGACCGGCAGCACCTCGATCCGCGATGTGCTGCTGTTCCCGTACATGCGTCCGGAAGCCTGATCTTTTTTGTGCCGTCGGCGTGCCGACGGCACAGATACTGCATATGCTAGAGCGGAGCCCCGAATGGCGTATCGTCGGGGGAGTCGGCACAGCGGCCGGCGTCATCGCTTTTCCGTTCTCGGGATAGAGGAGCAACGGCTATGCAGGATGTTTTGGGTAATCTTGCCGGCGTATCGTCGGCGGATCCATCGGGAAGCTGGTCGGAAAAGGCGGATCTGGGATTGAACATCGTCATTGTCGATGACCAGATGTCTGCGCGGACGATGCTGCGCCACGTCATCGAGGACATCGCACCGGAGTTGAAAGTCTACGATTTCGGTGACCCGCTCGACGCGCTGGCGTGGTGCGAGGCCGGACGGGTGGATCTATTGCTGCTCGACTACCGCATGCCCGGCATGGATGGGCTGGAGTTCGCCCGGCGTCTGCGCCGGCTGCCCAGCCATCGCGATATTCCGATCATCCTGATCACCATCGTCGGCGACGAGCCGATCCGCCAGGCGGCGCTGGAAGCGGGCGTGATCGATTTCCTGGTCAAGCCGATCCGCCCGCGCGAACTGCGTGCGCGCTGCGCCAATTTGCTGCAGCTGCGTCAGCAGAGCGAAAGCGTCAAGCAACGCGCACTGTCGCTGGAGCAGCGTCTGCTGGCCAGCATGAACGAGGTCGAGGAGCGCGAACGCGAGACGCTGTCGCGACTGGCGCGTGCCATCGAGTACCGCGACTCGGGCACCAGCGCCTTCCTGGAGCGCATGTCGCATGTGGCCGGCCTGATCGCCGAGCAGCTCGGCTTGTCGGAAGAAGAAGTGCGCATCATCGAGATGGCCGCACCGCTGCACGACATGGGCAAGATCGCCATTCCCGATGCGGTGCTGCTCAAGCCGGGCAAGCTCACCGACGACGAGATGAGCATCATGAAGCGGCATCCGCGGATCGGCTACGAGCTGCTCAGCGGCAGCCAGAACCGCTTCATCCAGGTCGGCGCCCTGATCGCGCTGCGTCACCACGAGCGCTACGACGGCACCGGCTATCCGGATGGACTGGTGGGCGAGGCGATTCCGCTGGAAGCGCGCATCGTGGCGGTGGCCGACGTCTTCGACGCACTGTTGTCGCCGCGCCCGTACAAGGAGGCCTGGACCATGGACGCCGCGCTGGCTTATCTCTACGCACAACGCGGCCGCCTGTTCGACCCACGCTGTGTGGATGCGCTGCTGCGCGGCCGCGCGCAGCTGGACCAGATCTGCGGCGAATTCTCGACCGCATCGGCACGACCCGGGGTGTAAGGCTATGAATCCGTTCGGAAGGATCCGGCAGCGGTTGATGAATCGACCTGACAGCGAACATGGCCAGGCGATCGTCCGCATCGTTCTGATCAGCCTGATCCTGTCGTATGTCCTCGTGCCGAGTGTCCGGCACAGTTTGCCGCTGCACCAGCACACCGGTGTCTTGGTCATCGTGCTGACAGGTCTCGGGCTTGGCCTGGCGTTGTTTGGATGGCTGCTGTGGCGACCCGACCGCTCGGATGCGCGTCGTATCCTGGGCATGCTGGCCGATTACGGGTTGATGGCGGCCGGCATGATCCAGATGGGCGAGCCGCTGGCCTGGGTCTATGTCGTGGTGATGTGGGTCACCGTCGGTAATGGCCTGCGCTACGGCAACCGCTATCTGTATCTTGCGGTGGCAATGGCGGTGGTGAGCTTTTCCACGACGCTGTCGATGACCGAATACTGGCAACGCAACCAGCGCCTTGGGGTCGGGCTTGCGGTTGGTCTGGCCGCCGTTCCGCTGTATTTCTCCAGTCTGCTGCGGCAGTTGACCCGTGCAACCGCCGAGGCGCGCCGCGCCAGCGAGGCCAAGAGCCGCTTTCTGGCCAACATGAGTCACGAGTTTCGGACACCGTTGAACGGTCTGTCCGGCATGACCGAAGTATTGGCAACGACGCAGCTGGACGATGAGCAGCGCGAATGCCTGAAAACCATTCAAGCCTCCACACGCAGTCTGCTGGCGCTGGTGGAGGAGGTGCTGGACATCTCGGCCATCGAAGCTGGCAAGCTGCGGATCAACGCGTCCGACTTTGCAGTGCATGACACCTTGCAGGCAATCGGTCTGATCCTGGAGCCGCAGGCCAAGGCCAAGGGCTTGCGTTATCAGGCAACTATCGCTGCAGATGTCCCTCCCCGCGTGCACGGGGATGCGGGACATCTGCAGCAGATCCTGCTCAATCTGGTCGGCAATGCGGTCAAGTTCACCGACCACGGCAGTGTCCAGTTGAAGGTGGCGGCCACCGAGGCCAGTGGCCGCGCTGGTGTGCTGCTCCGTTTTGAAGTGCTCGATACCGGGATCGGTGTTCCGGTCGATATGCGTCCGCGTTTGTTCGAGGCGTTCGAACAGGCGGACACCGGACTGGCGCGCCGGTTCGAAGGCAGCGGCCTCGGAACGACGATCGCCAGGGGGCTGGTGCAGTCGATGGGTGGCGCGATCGGGTTTGAGGAAAATCTCGAAGGCGGCAGCTTGTTCTGGTTTGAACTGCCGTTCGGCCTGGCAACCGCCAAGCCTGCAGCTACTCCATCGCCTGTGCTGCATGAGACGGAGTCCACCACCATACCGGGCAACGTGATTGCGTTTGCCGATCCGTTCCTACGTCACCGTGCCCGCGTGCGTAGCATGCAGATCCTGGTGGCAGACGACCATCTGGCAAATCGCCTCGTGCTGCAGCGGCTGCTGCAAAAAGCAGGGCATCGCGTGACCTGTGTTGATGGCGGCGAAGCCGTTCTGGATGCGTTGGCCGAAGCCGACTACGACGCGGCCATCGTCGACCTGCACATGCCTGGTGTCAGCGGTCTGGACATGTTGAAGCAGCTGAGGGTCATGCAGGCCGGTGGTAAGCCGGGAACCCCGATCGTGGTATTGAGCGCTGATGTCACCCCCGAGTCGATTCGCAGCTGCGAACAGGCGGGCGCCTATGCATTCCTGGCCAAGCCGGTGGCGGCGATCAAGTTGCTGGATACGCTGGCCGAAATCGCCGTCAACCAGAAGCTGCGTCAGACCGATCTGAGCATTGGTACCCGTAGCGCGGCCCCAAGCGGCGCAGTCCTCGATCCTGCCGTGCTCGACGAGCTGGCGGAACTGGGGATGGGAAATGAGTTCGAACGCGAGTTCATTCAACAATGTCTCAGCGATGCTGCGGCATGTGTTGTCCAGCTCGGTAAGGCGGCGGCCGACGGAGACTGGGCACGTCTACGTGAGCATGCTCACGCGGTCAAAGGTGTTTCCAGCAATCTCGGGCTGGTGATGTTGGCAGAACAGGGCGGTGAGTTGATGCGCCTGCCGGAAGCGCAGCTGCGAGCAGAATGGAGTCAAAGACTGGAGCAGCTGAAGACTGGTTTGAAACTTGGGCGCGAAGCGCTCGCCCAGCGTGCTCAAAATAAGTCCGACGGAGGCGTCAGCGGGAATGGCGACCGTGGGTAAGCGAAGCCCGGCAATAGGCCGGGCCTGATTCCCCCAGTATTGGATCCACCAAAATCAGGCGACACCCGCGCCTGCGCGGCGGTTCTGTGCTTTGACCAAACGGTCCATCGTGCGCAGTGATTTCTCATTGAGTGCCAGGGCCGTGTCTACCCAGACTTCGGTGATGCGCAGCAATTCCTCGTAAGGCACCGCCTGCGCGAGATTGCGTGCGGCGTTCATCGCCAGATAGGAATGGGAGATGCGCTTTTGCTGGCGAATCAGCGTTTCGGTGGCAACCACGCCTTGGCCCTTCGGTACGAGTACGTCCACGATCCCCATCGCATGCATTTCTTCGCTGCTGTAAATGCGTCCATCGAGAATGATTTTTTCCGCCAGATGGGGCGAAACGCGACGGCACAGGAAGGAATACGCGCCCATGCCCGGAAACAGGCCGAACAGGACCTCGGGCAGTCCCATGCCGATGCCTTCCTCGGCCACGATGGTATGGCAGGCCAGGGCCATCTCCAGTCCGCCTCCCAATGCATCGCCCTGCAGCAGCGCAATGCTGCGCACGTCCCCACCGAAGCCGGTATGCAGGTGATGGACGCCTTCCACGCAGCGAATCGCATACCGCATGAGTTGCTCGCGATTCTGTTCGCGGATCAAGCGTGCGAACAGGTCCAGATCGCCACCGAGATTGAAGGCGTCCGCGTCGGAGGCGAGTACGAAATGGCGCAGTTCCCCACTGCGTCGCTCATGCGGAGCGCGGGTGATGGAGCCCATGACATCCCAGATGTCGTCCAATAACTCAGGACTGCAGCAGGGACGTATGCCAAAAGGCGCATCGGCATGCATGAACAACCAGTGGGTGCCGTCAGCAGCCGAAGAATCGACCCGAATGGTGGAGTGGGGACGACCGAGGGAAATCTTTTCAATCGTGTTCATGGGCGTGATCCTGGAAAAGCCCGCAGTGGGAGAGTGAACGCCGGCGGGCGCGCGCGATCCACTCCAAATCGATGCTACACCGGCACTATCTCCATGAACGCAGAGGGCTTCCTTTCTATCCGGTGGGCCCTATGACCTGAATCTTTCAGTGAATTTCCGCAAGCAAAAGTAGTTTATTGTGAATTGCACATTCTTGAAATTATGTGTTCCGTGATTCTGCGTTCCGGGTCCACCGAAGTACTCCTGGGGGACTGTCATGAGCTTTAAAAACGCATGGTATTTCCATGCATCGGAACGGCGCAGATAACCAAGTGCAAATCGGCCCTTATTCCGGCGCGCGCGTCGTCGCACGCTGGCCGTCCGAAACGAACGTTCCGTCCGAAGCGTGCAAAAACAAACGCCCGCAAGCCTGGCGGCAGTGCGGGCGTTGGATGACAGCCGAGTGGCTGTCGACCTGCGCTGGCGCCGGTGGATTATCCCTTGGGCGTATCCCGCAGTTCGCGGCGCAGGATCTTGCCGACGTTGGTTTTCGGCAGTTCCTTGCGGAACTCGATCACTCGCGGCTGCTTGTAGCCGGTCAGGTTGGCGCGGCAGTGCGCCTTGACGGCGTCGGCGGTCAGGGCAGGGTCTTTCTTCACGATGACGGCCTTGACGATCTCGCCGGACTTCTCGTCCGGTACGCCGACGGCGGCCACTTCCAGCACGCCGGGCATCTCGGCAATCACGTCCTCGATCTCGTTCGGATACACGTTGAAGCCGGACACCAGGATCATGTCCTTCTTGCGGTCGACGATGTAGACGAAGCCCTGTTCGTCCATCCGCGCGATATCACCGGTATGCAGCCAGCCGTCGGCATCCATGACCTTGGCGGTTTCTTCGGGCTTCTTCCAGTAGCCCTTCATCACCTGCGGACCCTTGATGCACAGCTCGCCGATCTCGCCCAATGGCAGCGCCGCGCCGGCGTCGTCCTTGATGCAGGCATCGGTGGACGGAATCGGCAGGCCGATCGAGCCGTTGTAGTCCTTCAGGTCCATCGGGTTGATGCAGGCGGCCGGCGAGGTTTCGGTCAGGCCGTAGGCCTCGACCAGGGTCAGGCCGGTGACCTTTTTCCAGCGTTCGGCGACCGAACGTTGCACCGCCATGCCGCCGCCCAGGGTCATCTTGAGCGAGGAGAAATCCACCTGATCGAAGCCGGGGGTATTGAGCAGGCCGTTGAACAGCGTGTTGACCCCGGTGAAGGCGGTGAAGCGGGTCTTCTTCAGTTCCTTGACGAAGCCGGGCATGTCGCGCGGATTGCTGATCAGGTGATTGCAGCCGCCGATCTTCATGAAGACCAGGCCGTTGGCCGTCAATGCGAAGATGTGGTACAGCGGCAGCGCGGTGATCACCACCTCGGCGCCTTCTTCCAGCTTGCCGGTGCCGGCAAGCCACTGATGGGCCTGCTGCATGTTGGCCACCAGATTGCGGTGGGTGAGCATCGCGCCCTTGGCCACGCCGGTGGTGCCGCCGGTGTACTGCAGGAAGGCGATGTCGTCGGGCTCGATCTGCAAGGTCGGCACGCTGTGCTTGCGGCCCAGCGCCAGTGCGTCGCGGAAACGGATCGCGCCATTGATGCGGTAATCGGGCACCAGCTTCTTGACGTACTTGACGACGAAATTGACCAGCGCCGCTTTCGGGAAGCCGAGCATGTCGCCCAGCCCGGTGGTGATCACCTGCTTGACCGGGGTGTCGGCGATGACCTGCTGCACAGTGGTGCCGAAGTTGTCGATCACCACCAGCACGCTGGCGCCGGAGTCGATCAGCTGATGCTTCAGCTCGCGCGGGGTGTACAGCGGATTGACGTTGACCACGGTCAGGCCGGCACGCAGGATGCCAAAGGTGGCGACCGGATACTGCAGACAGTTGGGCATCATCAGGGCGACGCGGTCGCCTTTCTTCAACTGCAGTTCGCCAAGCAGATAGGCGGCGAACTGCTCGACCAGTTGATCAGCTTCGCGATAGGTGATGGTCTTGCCGAAGCTGTGATACGCGGGGCGGTCGGCAAACCGCTTGACCGAGGTGGCGAACACCTCGGCCACGGTACGGAACTGCTCCAGATCGATCTCGGCGGCGACGCCGGCCGGATAACTTTGCAACCAAGGACGTGCCTGATTCATCTGCCCCCCTCCAGGGTATTCGGTACGTGACGCGGTGTGTTCCACGGCACTACAACAGCAGGCAGCATACCGTCATGGATGGAAAAGGCGAAGCGTGATGCAGAGCAGCATTCAAGCGTGGTGGCGGGTCGGGCTGGTCGCGATTTTGGTCGTGGCCTTGAGCGGTTGCACGCGTGCCGCACCGGAGCAACGGCTACGCGCAACACTGGAAGCGATGCATCAGGCGATCGAGGCGCGGCAGATTGGCGCGGCGATGGCGCCGGTGGCCGAGGACTTTGTCGGCGAACAAGGGCTGGACGCAGCCGGGCTGCGGCGACTGATGCAACTGCAGATGCTGGGCAACCGCCGCATCGGCGTGACCCTGGGGCCGGTGGAGGTGCAGCTGCGCGACGACACCGCGCGCGTGCGCTTCACCGCGCTGCTGACCGGTGGCAGCGGACGCTGGCTGCCCGAGCAGGCACAGACCTATCAGGTGACCACCGGCTGGCGCCTGCAGGACGGCGACTGGCAGCTGACGCACGCGCAATGGGAGCCCGCGGGGCGCTGAGCACGGCGACTCCGGTGTGCGCATCGTCAGGCGAGCGCGGCCGGTGTCTGGTGGCAAGGTATCTCCCCCGTTGCGCTGCGTCGCGTGCAGCGTCTTGCTGCCTCCGACGACGGTTCACCGTCCCGGCGTTGGCGAGTTCTGGCCACCCAAAACGACACTCCCGCCAGGCGGCGGGAGTGTCGTCGAGCTGATGGCGCAGCGCGCCTTGCGATCAGGCTGCCTTGCGTGCGGCCAGTTGGCGCAGCACATACTGCAGCAGGCCGCCGTGCTTGAAGTACTCCACTTCCTTGGGCGTCAGCAGCAGCACCTTGACCTGGAACTGCTTGACGCTGCCGTCGGACTTTCTGGCATCCACGGTGGCACGGCGGCTGGCGCCGTCCTGCAGGCCGGTAATGTCCAGCACTTCCGAACCATCCAGGCCCAGCGTCTGCGCGTTTTCGTTCTCCAGGAACTGCAGCGGCAGCACGCCCATGCCGACCAGGTTGGAGCGATGGATACGCTCGAAGCTCTCGGCGATCACCGCCTTGACGCCGAGCAGGTTGGTGCCCTTGGCCGCCCAGTCGCGCGAGGAGCCGGTGCCGTATTCCTTGCCGGCCAACACCACCAACGGCACGCCGTCGGCCTTGTACTTCACTGCCGCGTCGTAGATCGCCAGTTTTTCCGGCGCCGCGCCGTCCTTTCCGTAGTACAGCGTGTTGCCGCCTTCTTCGCCACCGAACATCAGGTTCTTGATGCGGATGTTGGCGAAGGTACCGCGCACCATCACGTCATCATTGCCGCGGCGGCTGCCGTAGCTGTTGAAGTCGGCCGGTTGCACGCCGCGCTCCTGCAGGAAGCGGCCCGCCGGCGAATCCTTCTTGATGTTGCCGGCCGGCGAGATGTGGTCGGTGGTGATCGAGTCGCCGAACAAGCCCATGATGCGCGCGCCGTGCACGTCCTCGACGTGGCCGACCTGCATGGTCATGCCGTCGAAGTAGGGCGGGTTCTTGATATAGGTCGAGGCCGCGTCCCATTCGTACAGCGCACCATCCGGGGAGGCGATGGTGTTCCAGCGGCTGTCGCCCTTGAACACGTCCGCGTAGTTCTGCTTGAACATTTCCGGGCCGACGGTGGCGGCGATGGTGTCGCCGATTTCCTTGTTGCTCGGCCAGATATCGCGCAGATACACCGGCTGCCCGTCGCTACCGGTGCCCAGCGGATCGGTGGTGAGGTTGATGTCGGTGGTACCGGCGATCGCGTACGCCACCACCAGCGGCGGCGAGGCGAGGTAGTTCATCTTCACTTCGGGATGCACGCGGCCTTCGAAGTTGCGGTTGCCCGACAACACCGAAGACACCACCAGGTCGTCCTTGGCGATCGCCGCAGACACATCGTCCGGCAGCGGGCCGGAATTACCGATGCAGGTGGTGCAGCCATAGCCGACCACGTAGAAACCGAGCGTTTCAAGATCGGCGAGCACGCCGGCCTTGCTCAGGTAATCGGTGACCACGCGCGAGCCCGGCCCGAGCGAGGTCTTCACCCACGGCTGCGCCTTCAGCCCCTTGGCCGCTGCGTTTCGCGCGAGCAGGCCGGCGCCCAGCATCACTGCCGGGTTGGAGGTGTTGGTGCACGAGGTGATCGCGGCGATCACCACCGAGCCGTCGCGCAGCTGCCAGCCGGCACCGCTGTCGGTGGAACTCTCGGCCTGCGCTGCCTTGGCGCCGACCGCAGTGCCGCCGCCGCCTTCGTTCTTCAGCCGGTCTTCCTGCTTGATGTCGGTCAGGCGCTTGCTGCGCGCATCCACGAACGGCTTGAGGCTCTCGCGGAAGTTGGACTGCATGTCTTCCAGCAGCACGCGGTCCTGCGGGCGCTTGGGGCCGGCCAGCGACGGCTTGACCTCGCCCATGTCCAGCTCCAGCGTGGCGCTGTACTGCGCCGGCGGGGTGTTGGCGTCGTGCCACAGGCCCTGCGCCTTGGCATAGGCCTCGACCAGCGCGATCTGCTCCTCGCTGCGGCCGGACAGGCGCAAATAGGTCAGCGATTCGTCGTCGACCGGGAAGATGCCGCAGGTGGCACCATACTCCGGCGCCATGTTGCCGATGGTGGCGCGGTCGGCCAGCGGCAGATGCTGCAGGCCTTCGCCGTAGAACTCGACGAACTTGCCGACCACGCCGGCCTTGCGCAGCATCTGGGTGACGGTGAGCACCAGATCGGTGGCGGTGGCGCCTTCGGGCAGCTTGCCGCTGAGCTTGAAGCCGACCACCTGCGGGATCAGCATCGACGAGGGCTGCCCCAGCATCGCGGCCTCGGCCTCGATCCCGCCCACGCCCCAGCCCAGCACGCCGATGCCGTTGATCATGGTGGTATGGCTGTCGGTGCCGAACACGGTGTCCGGGTAGGCGATCTGTGTTCCGTCCTTGTCCGCGCTCATCACCACGCGCGCCAGATTCTCCAGGTTCACCTGGTGGACGATGCCGGTGTTGGGTGGCACCACCTTGAAGTTTTCGAATGCCTTCTGGCCCCAGCGCAGGAAGCCGTAGCGTTCCTGGTTGCGCTGGAATTCGATCTTGCCGTTGAGGTCGAGCGCATCGGCCGAGCCGAACACGTCCACCTGCACCGAGTGGTCGATGACCAGTTCGGAGGGGATCTGCGGGTTGATCTGGTCGGCGTTGCCGCCGAGCTTGACCACGGCATCGCGCATCGCGGCCAGGTCGACCACGCATGGCACGCCGGTGAAGTCCTGCAGCACCACGCGGGCGGGCATGAAGGCGATTTCGATATCGGGCTCGGCGGTGGGGTCCCACTTGGCGACCGCTTCGATGTGGTCCTTGCCGACGGTGACACCGCCGTCCTCGTGCCGGAGCAGGTTCTCCAGCAGGATCTTCATCGAATAGGGCAGATGGCCGATATCGAAGCGCTCGCCCAGCTTCGGCAGGCTGTAGTACTCGTAGCGCTTGCCGTGGACCTCAAGCGAGGTGCGGGTGGAAAAGGAATCGCTCATGCATCACTCCTATGGCTGCAGGCTGTAGGTCTGTTTGGAACAGTGTGACCAATTCAGTGTGTACGTTCGGTTGCAGGACAGGGTATGTGGCCTTGAGTACGACAAGTCAAGTATGTAAAATCGGCGCATACTTTCTGCCGGGGCCACCTCCATGGAAGCCACAGTTGCCGAACGCGGACAGATCACGCTGCCCAAGGCCGTGCGCGATGCCCTGGGCCTGACCAAGGGCACCACACTCAAGATCGAGCTCGACGGCGGGCGCATCATCCTGCGCAAGGACGTCAGCGAGGCGCTGCGCAAGGTGCGCGGCAAGTTCAAGCTGGTCGACGGGCTGACCAGCACCGACGAGGCGATGCGCGCCATCCGCGGCCGCGCCCCCGGGGATCCGTTCGACCCATGATCGCCCTGGATTCATCGGTGCTGCTGGACATCCTGGTCGGCGATGCGGTCTACGGCGAGGTGTCGGAGATCTGCATCGGCGATGCGCTGGCGCGCGACGAGGTGGTGGTCTGCGATGCAGTGGTGGCCGAGGTGCTGGCCATGCTCGATACCCAGGTCGACCTGATGGAAACCCTGGCCTCGATCGGGGTGCGTTACGAAGCCACCCAGGAAGCGGCGGCGGTGCGCGCCGGCCATATGAACAAGCGCTTCCGCGCGCGCGGCGGCAAACGCGAGCGGGTGGTGGCCGATTTCCTGATCGGCGCCCACGCGCTGCTCCAGTGCGACGGGTTGATCACCCGCGACGAGGGCTTTTTCCGCGACTACTTCAAGGGTTTGAAGATCATTGTTCCCAAACCCGCAAGCTGATCCACGTTTCGCGTCTACACATTCACTGTTGTCTTTCGGAGAATCCGCATGTTGGAAGCCTACCGCCACCACGTTGCAGAGCGCGCCGCGCTCGGTATCCCGCCGCTGCCGCTGACCGCGCAGCAGACCGCCGAGGTCATCGAGCTGCTGAAGGCTCCGCCGGCGGGCGAAGAAGAGTTCCTGGTCGAGCTGCTCAGCCAGCGCGTGCCGGCTGGCGTGGATGATGCCGCCAAGGTCAAGGCTTCGTACCTGGCTGCGGTGGCCTTCGGCACCGAGAACACCGCGCTGATCAGCCCCACCCGTGCGACCGAGCTGCTCGGCACCATGCTGGGTGGCTACAACATCCAGCCGCTGATCGACCTGCTCGACAACGCCGAGCTGGGCGCCACCGCCGCCGAAGCGCTCAAGCACACCTTGCTGGTGTTCGATGCCTTCCACGACGTGCAGGAAAAGGCCGAAGCCGGTAATGCGCATGCCAAGGCCGTGCTGCAGAGCTGGGCCGATGCCGAGTGGTTCACCAGCAAGCCGGAAGTGCCGCAGAGCATGACCGTCACCGTGTTCAAGGTGCCGGGCGAGACCAACACCGACGACCTGTCGCCGGCCCCGGATGCGACCACGCGCCCGGACATCCCGCTGCACGCGCTGGCGATGCTGAAGAACAAGCGCGACGGCGCGGCCTTCGAGCCGGAAGAAGACGGCAAGCGCGGCCCGATCCAGGCCATCGCCGATCTCAAGGACAAGGGCCATCTGGTCGCCTACGTGGGCGATGTGGTCGGTACCGGTTCCTCGCGCAAGTCGGCGACCAACTCGGTGCTGTGGTGGACCGGCGAGGACATTCCGTTCATTCCGAACAAGCGCTTCGGCGGCGTGTGTTTGGGCAGCAAGATCGCCCCGATCTTCTACAACACGATGGAAGACGCCGGCGCGTTGCCGATCGAGCTGGACGTGTCGCAGATGGAGCACGGCGATGTGGTCGAGCTGCGTCCGTACGACGGCAAGGCGCTGAAGAACGGGCAGGTGATCGCCGAGTTCGCGATGAAGTCGGACGTGCTGTTCGACGAAGTGCGCGCCGGTGGCCGCATTCCGTTGATCGTCGGCCGCGGCTTGACCGCCAAGGCGCGCGAGTTCCTGGGTCTGCCGGCCTCGGACCTGTTCCGCCTGCCGATGGACCCGCCGGACACCGGCAAGGGCTTTTCGCTGGCGCAGAAGATGGTCGGCCGCGCCTGCGGCTTGCCGGAAGGCCAGGGCATGCGCCCGGGCACCTATTGCGAGCCGAAGATGACCTCGGTGGGCTCGCAGGACACCACCGGCCCGATGACCCGCGACGAGTTGAAGGATCTGGCCTGCCTGGGCTTCTCGGCCGACCTGGTGATGCAGTCGTTCTGCCACACCGCCGCTTATCCGAAGCCGGTCGACGTCAAGACCCACCACACCTTGCCGGAGTTCATCTCCACCCGCGGCGGCGTGTCGCTGCGTCCGGGCGACGGCGTGATCCACAGCTGGCTCAATCGCATGCTGCTGCCCGACACCGTCGGTACCGGTGGCGACTCGCACACCCGCTTCCCGATCGGCATTTCGTTCCCGGCCGGCTCCGGCCTGGTGGCCTTCGCCGCCGCCACCGGCGTGATGCCGCTGGACATGCCCGAGAGCGTGCTGGTGCGCTTCAAGGGTGAAATGCAGCCGGGCGTGACGCTGCGTGACCTGGTCAACGCGATCCCGCTGTACGCAATCAAGGACGGTCTGCTGACCGTGGCCAAGCAGGGCAAGAAGAACATCTTCTCCGGCCGCATCCTGGAAATCGAAGGCCTGCCGAACCTGAAGGTGGAACAGGCGTTCGAGCTGTCCGATGCCTCGGCCGAGCGTTCGGCGGCCGGTTGCACCGTGCACTTGGACAAGGCGCCGATCATCGAATACCTGACCAGCAACATCACCCTGCTGCGCTGGATGATTGCCGAAGGCTATGCCGATGCGCGCACGCTGGGCCGCCGTATCAAGAAGATGGAAGAGTGGCTGGCCGATCCGCAGCTGCTGCAGCCGGATGCCGACGCCGAGTACGCCGCCGTCATCGAGATCGACCTGGCCGACATCCACGAGCCGATCGTGGCGTGCCCGAACGATCCGGACGACGTCAAGACGCTGTCCGACGTGGCCGGTGCGGCGATCGACGAGGTGTTCATCGGTTCGTGCATGACCAACATCGGTCACTTCCGTGCCGCTGCCAAGTTGCTGGAAGGCAAGCGCGATATCCCGACCCGTCTGTGGGTTGCGCCGCCGACCAAGATGGACGCCTCCGAGCTGACCAAGGAAGGCCATTACGGTACCTTCGGCGCGGCAGGCGCACGCATGGAAATGCCGGGCTGCTCGCTGTGCATGGGCAACCAGGCGCAGGCACGCGAGGGCGCCACGGTGTTCTCCACCTCCACGCGTAACTTCCCGAATCGTCTGGGCCGCAATACCAACGTGTACCTGGGTTCGGCGGAACTGGCGGCGATCTGCTCGCGTCTGGGCCGCATCCCGACCAAGGACGAGTACATGGCCGATGTGGGCGTGATCAAGACCAGTGGCGATCAGATCTACCGCTACATGAACTTCGATCAGATCCAGGAATATCAGGACGTGGCCGACACCGTCGCTGCCTGATCCAGCTGGTTGCTCAGCTGTTCGAAAACGCCCGGCAACGCCGGGCGTTTTTCGTTATTCGGGCGATGACTTCGTTTTGGCTGCGTAATGTCGGAAGTTAAGGCAATCGCAGTTAACTCGTCTGTCGCATTGCAACAAAAATCTGAAGTCGGCAGGTCTAGAGTGGCGCCGCTCCCATCGCTCTGATTGATCTCCAATGCCTACTTGCACGATCGCTGGTCAAACGCTGCATTACGCACAATACGGTCAAGGGTTTCCGGTGTTGCTTGGCCACAGTTATCTCTGGGACGCGGCCATGTGGGAACCGCAGATCCAGGCGCTCTCGCCGCACTATCGGGTCATCGTTCCCGAGTTGTGGGGGCACGGGCAATCGGCGGCACTGCCAGCGGGCACGCAGACGGTGGGCGACCTTGCCAGGCAGATGCTGCTGTTGCTGGATGCGCTGGAGCTACCGCAATGCGCAGTGGTCGGCCTGTCGGTCGGCGGCATGTGGGGCGCCGAGCTGGCGCTGCTGGCACCGCAGCGTGTGCGCAGCCTGGTGCTGATGGATACCTTCCTGGGTGCCGAGCCGCAGGCCACGCAAACGCGTTATTTCGCTTTGCTCGATGCGATCGAAGCAGCCGGGCAGGTGACGCCTGCGTTGATCGAGGCGATCGTGCCGATCTTTTTCAGCCCCGGCATCGATCTGAATTCCGCGCTGCCGGCTGCGTTTGCGCAGCGTCTGGCGGCGCTGTCGGCCGAGCAGTTGCGCACCTCGATCGTGCCGCTGGGCCGGCTGATCTTCGGGCGCGCGGATCGCCTGGAGGCGATGTCCGCGCTGAATCCGGCCAGCACCTTCCTGCTCGGCGGCGCAGACGATATTCCGCGCCCGCCCGAAGAGCTGTGGCTGATGGCCGAGGTGATCGGGTGCGACTATGAGCTGATCCCCGATGCCGGGCACATCGCATCGCTGGAGAATCCGGCCTTCGTCACTGCGCAATTGCTGGGTTGGTTGAAGCGCACCGTGGCATCGGATTCGACGCGGATGCAAAGGCGCGCGCTTGAAGACAACAGTCAGGCACAGGCATCGCTCTCATGATGTGCCGCTGATCTGGCGATCAGAACGACACCATGCGTTGCTTGCAAGCATGAGCACCGGCCACCTCAGTTGGCGCTGCTTGCAACCATGAGCACCGACCACCTCACTTGGTCTTTGCCCGCTCACCGTCGCGGGACCTTACGCGGCATGGATGCCGCGTAAGAGCCTACAAGGACGTACTTGCGGCGTGTCCTGCGATGGTGGGCGGGCAAGGGCCCTGCACAGAACCACCAGATCAGATGCTTTGCCTTCTGGCAATTTGCTTCGACTTGCTGATGCGTGCGTAAAAACGCTATGAGAACAGCCTGACAAACCACGACATGGTTGTCGTGAGCCGCTCTAAGACTGCGCACCCAGCCAGGCTTCCAGTGCCGCCGCCGGCAATGGCCGCGAAAATAGATAGCCCTGCAGCACTTCGCAGCCGAGGTCGGCGAGGAACAGGCGTTGGGCTTCGTTTTCCACGCCTTCGGCAACCACGTGCTTGCGCAGATGCTCGCCGATGCGCAGCACCGAGGTGGTGAGGGCGCGGGCGTCTTCGCTGTGTTCGATGTCGCGCACGAAGCTCATGTCCAGCTTGAGTTCGTCGATCGGCAGGCGATGCAGGTGGCTCAGGCTGGAATAGCCGGTGCCGAAGTCGTCCAGCGACAACGAGATGCCGGCTTCGCGGATGGCGTGCAGGTTTTCCAGGACGCCGGGTTGCCCGGAGAGCATCACGCTCTCGGTCATTTCCAGGGTGAGGTCGGAGGGCTGCACGCCCATGTCGGCGATCAGGCGCAACAGATCGCTGAGCATGCGCGGGCTTTCGAAGCTGCTCGCCGACAGGTTCACCGACACGCGCGACACCGGCACGCCACGCTTGCGCCAATCGGCGATCTGCCGGCAGGCACTGCGCAGCACCCAGTCGTTGAGCTGCGGCATCATGCCTTGCTCTTCGGCCACGGGCAGGAACCGCGCCGGCGAAATGGCGCCCATCTGCGGATGATTCCAACGCAACAGCGCTTCCACGCCGTATAGCGCGTGCGGTGCGGCGCTGTGCAACTGCGGTTGGTAGTGCAACTGCAGTTGATCGCGGTCGATCGCCTGGCGCAGCTCCGCTTCCAGCGCAACGCGTTCCTGCGCCATGCGGTTCATGTCGGAACTGAAGAAACGGAACCGCCCGCCGCCTTCCTGCTTGGCGCGGTTCATGGCCAGATCGGCATGCCGCAGCAGGATGTTGATGTCGCGCCCATCTTCGGGAAACATCGCCACGCCGATACTGGCCGACGGATGCACGGTCATGTGCCCGACCGGCAACGGCCTGGCGATGGTGCCCAGCACGCGTTCTGCGGCGGCACTGGCTTGCTCGGCACTGCATTGCGGCAGCGCGAGCGCGAATTCGTCGCCGGCCAGGCGCGCCAGCATGGCGGTGGCGGTCAGCTGTTCGCCGATGCGCAAGGCGATGTCGCGCAACAGGCCATCGCCGGCGGCATGGCCCTGGCTGTCGTTGATTAACTTGAAGCGGTCGATGTTGATGAACATCAACGTGGCCGGTTCGCCGGCGTATTCGGCCTGTGTCAGGGCTTGCTCGGCGCGTGCGCTGAACATGATGCGGTTGGGCAGGCCGGTCAGCGCATCGTAGAACGCCAGTTGATGCACGCGCTGGCGGATCTGTTCGCGTTCCAGCGCCAGTGTGCACAACTGCTGGCACAGATCGGTGAGGCGTACGTGCCAGGCATCGGCACGCTGCGCCTTGCGGTAGTACAGCGCGAAGGTACCGAGCACGCGTGCGCTGTTGGAGCGGATCGGTGTGCTCCAGCACGCGCGCAGACCCATCGGCAGCAGCAGTTCGCGGAATTGCGCAAACAGCGGGTCGGTGGCGATGTCTTCCACCATTACCGGGCGGCCGCGCCAGGCGGCCGTACCGCAGGCGCCTGCACCCGGCGCGATCTTCAGTCCGTTGACCGCATCGGCATATTCCGGCGGCAGGCTGGGCGCGGCCAGCGAATGCAGGCAGCCCTGGTTGTCCGCGCTCATGACCGTGGCCAGCACGTCCGGTGCGATGCGCTCGACCTCGGTGCAGATCAGCGTCATCACCTCGATCAGCGGCCGTTCCTGCACCAGCGCCTCGAGCACGCGGTGCTGCAGCACCTCATGCATCTTGGTGTCGGTGATGTCGGTCAGCACCGCCACGTAATGCGACGGCAGATGCCTGGCGTCGTAGATCGGATTGAAGTTGAGCGAAATCCACAGCGGCGTGCCGTCCTTGCGGTATACCAGCAGGTCGGCCTGGGTCTGCTGCAACGCATCGGCGCGGTCGCGGATGCGCGCCACCTCGTCCTGGTCGCTTTGCGCGCGGGTCAGCACGTCCGAGGGACGCTTGCCGACCAGTTCGGCCTCGGTATAGCCGAACATGCGCTGGAAGCCGTCGTTGGCGTAGAGCAGGCGCGATTGCAGATCGCAGATCAGGATCGCACTGCTGCTGCCGTCCAGCGCTTCGGCCAGCAGGCGCGAGCGCGTGGCATCGGGATGTTCGTCCGGCCTGCTCACGCCAGCGGTGATCGGGCCGACCTTGAACGTCCTGGGAAGGGGCGCGTGATCTGCCGGTGTCTCCGCCGTCGCCAGCGATGCGGTTACCGCGACGCCGGGAACAGCCGCCTGTTCAGCCGGATGCGGGGGACGAACGGTCATGCCGGATCAACGCGCCTGTGCCGACAGCGCGATCAGGCGCTCGGCAACGCGGCTCAGCGGCACCACTTCCTGCGCGGCGCCGAGCTTGTAGGCGGCGCCTGGCATGCCCCACACCACGCTGCTGGCTTCGTCCTGCACCAGCGTGGGCGCACCGGCCTGCAACATTTCCAGCAGGCCGCGTGCACCGTCGTCGCCCATGCCGGTGAGGATGGCGCCGACCGCATTCGGGCCGGCGTTGGCGGCGACGGAGCGGAACAGCACGTCCACCGCCGGCTTGTGGCGATTGACCGGCGGGCCGTCGTCGATGCGGCAGCGCCAGCGCGCACCGTCGCGGATGATGCGCAGGTGCTGGCCGCCCGGCGGCAGGTAGGCGTGACCCGGCAGGATCGCCTCGCCATCGCTGGCCTCGCGCACCGACATCGCCGAGTGGCGATTGAGGCGTTCGGCGAAGGCGGTGCTGAAGCTGGCCGGCAGATGCTGGGTCATCACCACCGCCGGGGCATCGGCGGGCATGTGTTCGAGCACCACGCGCAGGGCTTCGGTGCCGCCGGCCGAGGCGCCGATGGCGATCAGGCGGTCGGTGGTGCGGAAGCGCAGCGCGCTGCCGGGAACCGGTGCGGACTGCATGTCCAGGGTGACCTTGGGCGCGCTGGGACGATTGAGCGCGCTGACCCTGGCCTTGGAGGCCATCTTGACCTTGCTGACGATTTCTTCCGCGTAGCCTTCCAGCCCGCGTGCGACGTCGATCTTGGGCTTGGAGACGAAATCCACCGCACCCAGCGACAAGGCCTGCAAGGTGGTGTCGGCGCCGCGCTCGGTCAGCGACGAAATCATCACCACCGGGGTGGGGCGCAGGCGCATCAGGTTTTCCAGAAACACCAGGCCGTCCATGCGCGGCATTTCCACATCCAGCGTGATCACGTCCGGATTGAGGCGTTTGATCTTTTCGCGCGCCAGGATCGGGTCGGCGGCCGAGCCGATCACCTCGATGCCGGCATCGCGCGAGAGGATTTCGGTCAGCATCTGGCGTACGACCGCCGAGTCGTCGACGATCAATACACGCACAGGGGTTTCCAGCGTCATTCGAACAACTCCACTCCACCGGTAACCGGTGCTTTGGACAGACGGGCGCGCACGGCCGATTCGGTGGCGGCGACTTCGGCTTCGTGTGCATGCGGCAAGCGCTGCACGACCACGCGTCCGGTCGTCGGGAAGAACCACACCTTGCGCGGATGGATGCCGCACAGATCTTCGGCAATGATGGGAATGTGTTCGGCCTGCAGGTACTGGCGCACGAACTCGGCGTTGCGGGTGCCGACCGGGTTGCTGGTGAAGCCCTTGAGCACGTTGGCGCCGCCGAAGACCTTGGCTTCGATGCGTTTGCGATGCGCGCCGCGCTTGAGCATGTCGTTGATCAGCAACTCCATCGCATAACTGCCGTAACGCGCGGGTGCGCCATCGCCGACCTGTCCTTCCGGCAACAGGAAGTGATTCATGCCGCCGATCTTCAGGACCGGGTCGCGCAGGCAGGCGGCAACGCACGATCCCAAGGTGGTCGTCAACGCGGTGTCGTCGTCGACCACCAGGTATTGGGTGGGCAACAGCTTGGCGGTGATGGTCTGGAACCGCGAATCGCGGTAGCGCATGACATCGTCGACCTGCACGGCGGTACTCATGCAGACGCTCCCGCGCGCGGGCTGCGCCGATACAGCGTGCGCCCGCACGGCTGGATCAGATCGGCCGCGTGCAGGTAGTTCTCCGAATGCCCGGTGTAGAGCAGACCGTCGTCGCCCATGTGGCTGACCAGCCGCGACAGGATGCCGCGCTGGGTCGGTTTGTCGAAGTAGATCATCACGTTGCGGCAGAACAACGCCGCATACGGGCCGCCCACGTCGTAACGCGGTGCCAGCAGGTTCAGTTGGCGGTATTCGATGAGCTGGCGCAATGCCGGGATCACCCGGCACTTGCCCTCGTTGGGGCCGCTGCCGCGCTGGAAGTACTTGCGCTTGATCGATGCGTCCAGCGAGGCGACGCGGTCGATGGCATAGACGCCGCGCGAGGCGGTCTCCAGCACCTGGGTGTCGACGTCGGTGGCGACGATGCTGACCGGCGGGGTCAAGGTGCCGAAGGCTTCGCAGGCGGTGATGGCGATGGAGTAGGGCTCTTCGCCGGTGGAGGCCGCGCACGACCAGATCTTCAACGGCGCCTGCGAGGCGCGCTTTTGCAGTTCTTCGCGCAGCTTGTCGAAGTGGTGCGGCTCGCGGAAGAACGAGGTCAGGTTGGTGGTCAGCGCGTTGGTGAACGCCTGCCATTCCTCCTCGTCGTTGCCTGCTTCCAGCTGGTCCAGGTAGTCGCGGAAGGAGCGCAGGCCGAGCACGCGAAGGCGACGCGACAACCGGCCATACACCATGTCGCGCTTGGCCGGAGCCAGGGCGATGCCGACACGCTGATAGATCAGGTCGCAGACGCGCTTGAAATCGCGGTCGCCAAAATCAAATTCGCGTGTGTCTGAAGCGGGAGTCGAGGTGGTCGTCATATCCATACGCGTCGTTAGCTATGACTGGATATCGGCCATGTGGTCATGCAACTGAAGCACCAATCGTGCATTGCAGACAGCCGGGTCCGCTGGCGGTGCACGGCGCTGCGCGGGCGGTGCGATCGCAGCCGGCGGCAGGGCAGTGCGCGCTGCGCCGGGGGCAGATACACAAAGCCCCGGCAGTGCCGGGGCTTTGTGGGGAGACAGCAGCGGCTTAGAACTCCTGCCAGTTACCGTCGGCCAGCGCGGCCTGCGGCTTGGCCGGGCGCGATGGGGTGGCTTCACGCGTCGCCGCCTTGGCTGCGGACTTCACCGCGACCGGGCGCGAGGCGACCGGGCGTACGCGCGCGGCCGGGGCGGCCGGCTCGTCCAGCTTGAACACCGACACCGCTTCGGCCAGGTGGCCGGCCTGTTCTTCCATCGAGCGCGCGGCCGCAGTGGCTTCTTCCACCAGGGCGGCGTTCTGCTGGGTGGTCTCGTCCATCTGGGTGATGGTCTGGTTGACCTGCTCGATGCCGGTCGACTGTTCCTGCGAGGCCGCAGAGATCTCGCCCATGATGTCGGTCACGCGCTGCACGCTGGCCACGATCTCGGCCATGGTCGCACCGGCCTTGCGTACCAGGGCCGAGCCCTCGGCCACCTTGTGCACGGAGTCGTCGATCAGGCCCTTGATCTCCTTGGCGGCACCGGCCGAGCGCTGTGCCAGCGTACGCACTTCGCTGGCGACCACGGCAAAGCCGCGACCCTGTTCGCCGGCACGGGCGGCTTCCACCGCCGCGTTCAGGGCCAGGATGTTGGTCTGGAACGCGATGCCGTCGATCACCGAGATGATGTCGGCGATCTTCTTGGACGAGGCTTCGATGCCCGACATGGTGGTGACCACCTGCGAGACCACCTCGCCGCCCTGCGAGGCCACGCCGGTGGCGCCGATGGCCAGCTGGTTGGCCTGACGGGCGCTTTCGGCGTTCTGCCGGACGGTGGAGGTGAGCTCCTCCATCGAGGCAGCGGTTTCTTCCAGGTTGGCGGCCTGCTGCTCGGTACGATGCGACAGGTCGCTGTTGCCGGAGGCGATCTCGCCGGCCGCCGAGTTGATCGCGGTGGACGAGACCTTGATGCGCCCGACGATGTCGGCCAGCTGCTCGGCGGTGGCATTGGCATCGTCACGCATCTGCGCGAACACGCCGCTGAATTCGCCGTGCATGCGCACGGTCAGGTCGCCGCGCGACAGCGCCGACAGCAATGCCGAGATCTGCTCCAGGCTGCCGGCGTTGGCATCCAGCAGGCCGTTGAGCTGCTGGGCCAGCTGCAGGAAGAAGCCCTGCTTGCCGTCGGTTTCCACCCGGCCGCTCATGTCGCCGCTGGCGGCGGCACGCACGATGCGGGCGACTTCCTCTTCAACCTGGACTTCGATGGTGCGGTCGCGCCATTCGCAGACATCGCCGGTGCTTTCGCCCTGCTCGTTCTTGATGACGGTGACGGTCTGCATCATCACAAACTCGCCGTAGCGCTCTTCGAAGCTGGTGATGCCGTCGCGTTCCAGTGCTGCGATGGCCTTGCGCACGGTCGTTTCGGGCAGGCCGAGATAGCTGATGTGCTGGCCGATGATCTTGCTGGCTTCAAAATCGGGCGAGGACAGACGAATGCTGCCTTCGTAATGCGTGACCAGCTTCATGAACGCCTCGTTGGCGTAGATCATGACCCGATCGGCGTTGGTGATGAAGGTGCTGGTGGACGATTTGTCCAGCGCGGTACGGATGCGCAGGTTTTCGTCGGCGATCTTCTGGTCGCGTTCGATGCGTTCCTTCAGGTCGCGCTGCATGCGGTGCATGGAGCGCATCAGTTCGCCCACTTCGTCCTGGCCCTGCACATTGATCTGGCCATCCAGCTTGCCGCTGGCGATTTCGGTGGCGGTGGACACGGCGCCGCGCATGCTCTTGACGATGGAACGTGCGAACAGGAATGCCAGGCCCAGGCCACCGGCGATGCCGATCAACAGCACCATCACGGTCAGCGAGACCGAGGTGGCATGGACTTTTTCGGCCTTGCTCTTGGCAGCCTGGGCCAGCTTGTTGTCTTCGACGATCAACGCGGCCAGCGAATCCTTGGCCTTGTTGTGCAGGGTGCGGGTCTCGCCGACAAAGGTGTCGACGGCATCGTCGGGCAGATTGAGCTCGACCATTTCGTCGACGCTGGCGTAGGAGGCCGCTGCCTTCTTCCAGTCCGCCACGAACACGTCGAACAACTTCTTCTGCTGCGGGCTCTCGATCAGGCGGGGGTAGCCCTTGATCGTGGCCTCGATTTCGCCATGGAGCCGCTTGGCGCGGACCTTGGCTTCCTGCTTGACCGAGTCGCTGGCGCGCACCAGATTCTGATAAGACGCATTTCGATATTCGCCGAGCATGCCGCGCAGGTCGCCTGCTTCGCGCACGCTGGACATGGTATTGCCGGCCAGATCGCGGGTGACGTTATTGAGCGACGCCAGGCCGGCATAGGCGATGATGCCCTGCACCAGCATGATCAGCAGCACGATGCCGAACGCCAGCATCAGCTTGGGCATCAGTTTGAGATTGTTGATCCATTGCATTGACACGATTCCCCGATAGAAGTCAGTGCGCATAACCGCAAACGGCAGATCGCCACGCGCGAGGGCGTGGCGATCTGCGGGGCGATTACTTGATGGTGGCCAGCTTCAGGCTGGCCGGCGAGCTGACTTCGATTTCGGCACGCGAGCTGTCGCGCTGGATCTTGCCGAGCACACAGACGTCCTTGCCTTCCAGGCTTTCCGGGGCAAAGCTGAACTTGCCGCGGTTGGCGCCGTCGATGCGGGCCGAGAAGGTGTGACGCGGGAACATGCCGCCCATGTACAGGAAGGTGGGTTCACCTTCCGAGCTCTGGGCGTACTTGGCCTTTTCGACCTTGCCGCACACCATGCCGTCCTTGCCGACGAAACGGGTCGCCATTTCCGGCGGAATCATTTCCTGCGACTGAGCCGACAGCGTGGGAGCAACAATCACGAGAGCAGCGACGGGGAGGAGCGAGAGCAGGAACTTCATAGGGATTCTCCAGAATCAAAAGTCGAACGGTGACCCGTTTGTGTACGCGGGCTTCTATTCAGCTATCGGCTAGCCGCCGTTCAACTTGAATCCGAAAAACGTGATTTCTATCTCACTTCAACTTCGTTGTGCGTCTCGTGTCGGGAAGCTCCCGACACCAGATGGTCTGAATCAGGCCGCTTCTTCGGCCAGTTGCTGCTGACCGAGCTCGGTGCTGTCCAGCAGGGTCTCGATATCCAGCAGGATCAGCATGCGATCGTCCTGGGTACCGATGCCCGAGATGAAGCGGGTATCGACCGAGGCGCCGAATTCGGGGGTGGGGCGGATCTGGTCGTCGTTGAGCGGAATCACGTCCGAGACGCTGTCCACCACGATGCCGACGACGCGGTCTTCGACGTTGAGCACGATCATCACGGTGAAGGCGTCGTAGCGCGCTTCTTTCAGGCGCAGCTTCAGGCGCAGGTCGATCACCGGCACGATGGTGCCGCGCAGGTTGATCACACCCTTGATGTAGTCCGGTGCGTCGGGCAGGCGGGTGACCGAATCGTAGCCGCGGATTTCCTGCACCTTCAGGATGTCCACGCCGTAGTGTTCTTCGCCCAGGGCGAAGCTGAGGAATTCACCACCGGTGCCGGTGGTCGTGCTTTTGTCGTTCATGGAAACTCCGGGCGTTGCGGCTGAGTGTCGGATTGCAGCTATAGGAAAAGCATGCGGATGAGGATTGCCCTAGCAACATCGGCGCAGCGCAGGGCAACTTTAGCCGTGCGCCGTGGCTGGTGCGGGTGGGTTCAGAACACGCCGCTCTTGCGCGCATTGCGCTGGCGGTCGACCCGGAAGATATAGCGCTGGATGGTCTCGTCGGCACCGCGTGGCAGGTCGCTGAACTGCATGCCGACACGGAAACCTTCGCTGCCGTTGGGCAGGGTCTGCTTGTACTGGCTGCACACCGTCAGCGGCAGGGTGATCGGCGCGGTGTCGGGCAGTTGCAGCGTGCAATTGCGGTAGGTGCGCTGCGGTTCGAGCAGGGGCATGCCATCGGTGAGCGAGACCGCCAGGCCGCCGCTGCTGATATCGATCACGCGCAGCTGCAGGTTGAGATTGCCGCCCTGTGCCTCGTCCTGGCGAATGATGCAGACGGGCGAGTCGGTGATCGGCGTTTCCAGCCGGTACGACTCGCGACGCTGCAGGTGATACATCGCCTCGGGCAGCTCGGCGCGGAAGGCAACGTGGATGTCGCGCTCCAGCCGCTCGGGCGTTTCCAGGCGGAAGCGGATATTGACCCGTTCCAGTTGTGCGTAGCACAGCAGGTACTTGGCGTCCTGGATGGCGCGGTTGGAGGCTTCGTTATGGCTGCCGTCCAGAATCACGCAGTCGTCGTCTTCGTCCACCTCGAGCACGGCGGTGGGCACGGCCATGTCGCGCCCGGCCACATGCATGGTCACGATGGCGCGCTGGTCGAGCAACTGGCGTAGCAGGCCACGGATCTGCCGTTTGTTGCGCAGCAGATAGCGCTCGTCACCTTCGGCGAGGTGGTCGGCGTCGTGGTCCAGCTCTGAGGTATCGCCTTGGGACATGGGCACAGGCACAGTAGATGCGGGAAGCCGCCGGAACGGTTGTCCCGGCGTCGCCTTGATATCGGCGGCAAAGCGAAATCTTTAAGAGCGGCTGACAAAAACTATTGCGTGAAGCGTTGGTTGCTTTGGGCGTTGTGTTCCCAGCGGCTAATAGTGCACATGGATCAAGTGTAGAGCGCGTGGTGCTGCCGCTTAGCTGCAGGGCCCTTGCCCGCCCACCATCGCAGAACACGCTGCAAGTACATCCATCTAGGCGCTGGCGCGGCATCCATGCCGCGCAAGGTCCCGCGACGGTGGGCGGACAGGGACCAGTGGAGATGGTCGGTGTGCACGGTTCCAGGCCTCTTTTTTTGTTGCCGTGTTTCGATGGACTTGGGGAGTGCAGATATATAAGTCGAAGAGCGGGTGATCTGTGACTTTGCTGCAGGGCCCTTGCCCGCCCACCGTCGCAGGACACGCCGCAAGTACGTCCCTGTAGGCTCTTACGCGGCATCCATGCCGCGTAAGGTCCCGCGACGGTGAGCGGGCAAGGACCAGTTGAGATGGTCGGTATGCATAGGGGAAGCGATGCATGACATGTGCTGGTCGGATCACTAAGCGTTCGATCAACCTCTGACCATTTTCCATTCGCAAGCCGAACAATACGCTTTCAAGAAAGCAGCCGACTAGCTGTCTGGCGCGGTGTCCTCGCCGGTTGCGGGACCCTTGGCGGCATGGATGCCGCCAAGGCGCCTCCATGGACGGATTCACGGCGTGTCCCGCGAGCGGTGAGGGCACCGCGCACTCGACTCACTGAGCTTTTGATTCAATCAGGATCGCGCCTAAATGACGCGACGCAGTCTTCGCTTACGGAGTCACGGAGTTTCCGCAAGCGGCGAGGGCATCGCGCCCTCGACTTACATATTCGACGGGCGCGCCGTCGTCGTCTGTCGCATCAGGTGTAGGCGTGGCGTGCGTTGGCCAGCAAGGTGTTGAGTTGGTCCTGCTGTTCCAGGCGGAACACGGCCACTGCATCCACCAGTTGCGCGGCCTGGTCTTCCATCGCGCGTGCAGCCGCGGTGGCTTCTTCCACCAGCGCGGCGTTCTGCTGGGTGGTTTCGTCCATCTGGGTGACGGTCTGGTTGACCTGGGTGATGCCGGCGGCCTGCTCGCGCGAGGCGCTGGTGATCTCGCTCATGATGTCGGTGACGCGCTGCACCGAGCTGACCACCTGCTGCATGGTGTTGCCGGCTTCGGACGCCAGTGCGGCGCCGTTGCCGATGCGGGTGACCGAGTCCTGGATCAGGTGCTTGATCTCCTTGGCTGCGCCGGCCGAACGCTGTGCGAGCGTACGTACTTCCGAGGCGACCACGGCGAAGCCGCGGCCCTGTTCGCCGGCGCGTGCGGCTTCCACTGCCGCGTTCAAGGCCAGGATATTGGTCTGGAAGGCGATGCCGTCGATGACGCCGATGATCTCGGCGATCTTCTTGGACGAGGTGTCGATGTCGGCCATGGTGGTGACCACGCGGCCGACCACATCGCCGCCCTGGGCCGCCACGCCGGCGGCGTCCAGCACCAGCCGATTGGCCTGGTCGGCGTTGTCGGCATTCTGCTTGACGGTGGCGGTGAGCTCCTCCATCGAGGCGGCGGTTTCTTCCAGGGCCGCGGCCTGCTGTTCGGTGCGACGCGACAGGTCGCCATTGCCGGTGGCGATCTCGGTGGCGGCCGAGTTGATCGCCAGCGAGGAGTCCTTGATCCGGCGCACGATGCCGGCGAGTTGGTCGGCGGTGGCATTGGCATCGTCGCGGATGGTGGCGAACACGCCTTGCAGGTCGCCGTCCATGCGCGCGGTCAGATCGCCCTGCGACAACGCAGAGAGCAGGGCGGACACGCGCGACAGCCCGTCCGCATTGTTGTCCAGCAGCGCGTTGAGTTGCTGGGCGAGCAGCAGCAGGAAGCCCTGCTTGCCTTCCAGGCCGACGCGCTCGCTCAGGTCGCCGGCGGCGGCGGCCTGCACGATACGTGCGACCTCCTGTTCCACCTGGACTTCCTGGGTGCGGTCGGCCCACTCGACCACAAATCCCATGCGCTCGCCGGCCGCGCCCAGCACCGGGTTGACCACCAGCCGCATGGTGCGGCCACCGACATGGATCTGCGCGGTGTGCGTGCCGGTGAGCTGGTCGAGCATGCGTGCCTGGTGCTCGGGCTTGCGATGGAACTGGTCGATGCTGGCATCGATCAGCGCATCGGCATCGAAGTTGGGCAGGTCGCGGCGCAGTTCGTCCTGCACGCTCTTGAGCATGCGTTGCAGCGGGCGGTTGACGTAGATGATGCGGCGATCGGCATCGGCGATCATCACGTTGGTGCTGACATCGTCCAGCGCGGTGCGCACGCGCAGCGCTTCGCTGGCGATCAGCTGATCGCGTTGCAGCCGCGCGCGCAGGTCGTCGCGCATGGCGCGTGCGTTGAGCAGCAGGCGACCGAGTTCGTCGTGGCGGTCGATCTCGATCGGGTTGTCCAGGCGCCCGGCAGCCACATCGCCGAGCACGCGTTCCACCGCCAGTAGCGGGCGGGTGACCATCTTGCGCGCGGCGATGAAGACCACTGCGATGCACAGGCCCAGCACCACCAGCGAGAACAGCAGCATGCTGCCCATCAGCTCGTCCAGCGGGCCGTCGATGGCACTGCGCGGCTGGGTGCCGATCACCGCCCACTGCCACGGCGCGTAGCGCTGGGCGGTGACTTCGAAGGCCCGGGCGTTGCCCTGGGCATCGCGCAACTGCAGGCTGGCGCTGGGCTGCTTGCCGTCCAGCACCGACTGCAGCAGCGATTGCTGCTCGGCCGGCACCAGCGCCGCCAGCGTGGCCGGTGTGCCCGGCGGTGCGGCGATGACCTGGCCCTGGTGCTCGCCCGGCGCCATGTCGACGATGACGAAATAACCGTCCTGGCCCAGCTTGGTGGTGCTGACCTGCGCCTTCAGCGCGGCCAGGCCCTGGGTGTAGTTGCGCCCGACGAACAGTGCGCCGATCACCTCGCCGGCGGCATTGCGCAGCGGCTGGTAATGGGTCATGTACTGCTCGCCGAACAGCTGCGCCTGGCCGGTGAAGGCCTTGCCTTGCGACAGTGCGGCGTAGGCCTTGCCCTTGCGGTCGAGCAGGGTGCCGATCACGCGCTCGTTCTGCTTGTTGCGCAGCGAGGTGGTGATGCGCACGAAGTCGTCACCGGTGCGCGCAAAGATCGTGGCGACCCCGCCGGCGGTCTGCGCGAAGCGATCCACGGCGTCGAAGTTGAGATTCAGTGCCTGCTTGCCGGCACGCAGCGACGGCGTCTGCTGCGCGCCGATGGCGACGGTGCTGGCGGTGTCGAGAGTGCGCTCGCCGCTGGGGAGCATGGTCTCAAATACGCTGCCCAGGCGCTGGGTGCCCTCGGTCAGGGTGACGTCGTACATCGCCACCGACTGCTGCATCAACCGGGTGCTGGAGCGCAGCTCGGCCTTGACCTGGGATTCGATGTCGTCGGCGGACTGGCGGTAGATGGTCAGGGCCAGCAGGCCGAGGGAGAGCGCGATCACCACGGTCAGCAGCGCGGACAGCCGGGTGCCGACGGACAGGCGGTTGAAGGAGTGCATGAGGAATCGACCTTGCCCGGGGGAGGGCGTTACGGATGCGTGAAGTCGATAGCGGCCGTTTATGCAATTAATTGATGGTTTGTGTCGAAATCCGCACAATTGTCCAGTTCGCTTGCCTAATTGGGCGGCTCCAGCGATGTGGCAGTTGTTAGTTTTTGATGAAGTATGGCGCGTCACATGATGCGTGGCCTGACGCCCGCTGGCGGATGGCCACAGATGCCCGGAACAAAAAAAGGGCCGCTTCCCTCGCCAGGAAGCGACCCTCAAGATTCGTCACCGAATCAAACTGCGCTCGAATGGTATTTCTGGAGACTGCGGGTGTGACGCGTTGCGGTGGGGCTCAGAACTCCTGCCAGTCGCTCGGATCGGCGGTGGCTGCCACCGTCGTCTTGCCGGTGTTGCTGCGGCGCGGGGCCGCGTTGCTGCCGGCACGGGCAGCCGGGCGGGCGGCAAAGCGTGCGTTGACCGGCGCAGCGACCATCGACGCGGGCTGACGTGCGGCCGGGCCCTGCTCGACGATCTTGAACACGGCCACCGCCTCGGTGAGCTGCTGGGCCTGTTCTTCCATCGCGCGGGCGGCGGCGGTGGCTTCTTCCACCAGCGCGGCGTTCTGCTGGGTGGCTTCGTCCATGTGGGTGACGGTCTGGTTGACCTGCTCGATGCCGGCCGACTGTTCCTGCGAGGCGGCGGAGATCTCGCCCATGATGTTGGTGACACGCTGCACGCTGGCCACGATCTCGGCCATGGTCTTGCCGGCCTGGTCCACCAGCTGCGAACCGTCGGCCACCCGCTGCACGGAGTCGTCGATCAGGCTCTTGATCTCCTTGGCTGCCGCCGACGAACGCTGTGCCAGGGTGCGCACCTCGGAGGCGACCACCGCAAAGCCGCGGCCCTGGTCGCCGGCACGCGCCGCTTCCACTGCTGCATTCAGGGCCAGGATGTTGGTCTGGAACGAGATGCCGTCGATGACGCTGATGATGTCGGCGATGCGCTTGGACGAGGCCTCGATGCCGCTCATGGTGTCGACCACCTTGCTGACCACCTCGCCGCCCTGCGAGGCCACGCTGGCGGCGCCGATGGCGAGTTGATTGGCCTGGCGTGCGCTTTCGGCGTTCTGGCGCACGGTGGAGGTGAGTTCCTCCATCGAGGCGGCGGTTTCCTCCAGGTTGGCGGCCTGCTGTTCGGTGCGCTGCGACAGATCCTGGTTGCCGGCTGCGATCTCGCTGGCGGCGGCGTTGATCGAGGTGGCCGAGTGCTGGATGTGCCCGACGATGCCGGACAACTGGGTCGCGGTGGCGTTGGCGTCGTCGCGCATCTGTGCAAACACGCCCTTGAACTCGCCGTCCATGCGCGCGGTCAGGTCGCCCGCCGCAATCGCGCGCAGGATGCCCGACAGCGACTGCAGGCTGCCGTCGGCGGTAGCCATCAACTGGTTGAGGCTCTCGACCATGACGCGGAAATCGAACTGGAAATGCGCTGCATCGCCGCGTGCACCGAAGTTGCCGTCGGCAGCGGACTGGGCCAGTTGCTTGATCTGCTGATTCATCGAGGCCAGGTTGGTTTTCACCTGCGCCATGGTGTCGGTCAGCCTGGCCTTTTCGCCGGGCAGCGCGTCCATGTCCTCGCTGAGGTCGCCGATGGCGTAGCGGCCCATGATCTGCGCCAGACGCAGCGTCACCTGGACGTGGCTGTCGACCAGTGCGTTGGTATCGCCGGCCATGCGGCCATAGTCGCCCGGGAACGCGTCGGCATCCATGCGGAAGCTGATCTGGCCGTTGTCGTGGCGCTTGGCCATGTCCAGCTGCGCGGTGATCAGGTTGCGCACCTGCGACTGCATCTTGTCCATTGCCTGCAGCAGGCGGCCGGTTTCGTCGCTTGCCTCGCTGTGCACTTGGTTGTCGAGCCGGCCGTCGGCGATCGCTTCGGCGGCGCGGGTGGCGCGGTTCAACGGGCCGGTGAGGCTGCGGGTGATCGTCCAGGCCAGCAGGGCGCTCAGCAGCACCACGGCCAGGCCGCCGCCGATCAGCATGCTGCGACCACGTGCCATGGCGTCATTGGCCTGCGTGTAGGCGACCTGGCTGCTCTTGCGTTGCGCTTCGGAGTAGGTGCGGATCGCATCCTGCCAGCGCTGGGTGGCTGGGGCGGCACGCTGGATCAGGATCGGCATGGCCTGGTCGACCTTGCCGGCCGTGCCCAGTTCGCGTACCTGCTGGTTGTGCGATAGCGCCTGTTCGCGCGCCAGATCCAGCGCATCGCGCATGCGCTGCCCTTGGGCATCGGTGGGGAAGGCATACAGCTTGTCACGCACTTCCTTGTAGCGAATCCGCTGCGCATCGATCGCATCACCGAACTGGCGATTCTGCTCGGCAGTGGTCGGCAGCACGATGTTGCGCAGGTTCAACGAGATGGTGGCATTGGCGTCCAGCATGTCGGTGGCGTACTGGATCATCGCCATGTTGCGGTTGACGATGGTGTCCAGGCGCTCACGCGCCTGGCTGAGCGTGTACAGGCCGGCGGCCACCAGCGCGCAGGACAGAAGGATCAACACGCCGAAGGCCAGGGAGAGGCGCTTGCCGACGTTGAAGCGGTGCAGAAAGGAATTCATTGGATGACCTGAGCGAATGTGCCGTTAGGTGGACTGGCATGCGATGCAGTGCTGGAGCAGTGCGTCGCACGTCATGCCTTGTGTGATGCGTCGGTCAGATAACGGCGTTAGAACTGCTGTATTGAGGCAAGCCGGGCTGGCCGGTAAAGCCGGGTCTCAGGCACGTGACTGCCATGTGTACAAGGGGTAAAGAATTGGTGGGGGTGTGTCAGGAATTCCCCTAGAAAACACCCGTTGAACGTGGTTTTGGAGGCAACGCGAGAGAGTCCGGGGTGCACGATGTGAAGTGCGATTTCACGCTGGCCTCGCTGCATGCGGGCTTGCGGACAGTTGGCATGGTGCGCACAACGCAAAACGGCACCGCATGTGCGGTGCCGTTGTGACCTTGCTGCGGATGCGGAATGCACGGCCGCCTGCTTGAGCGTGGTGTCGAGCATATGTATCCCGCGCACCGTGCACGCCGGTTGCAACAACTGGCGTGCACTGCTGTCGATGTGCTGACAGCACCTGTTGGCGGTTTAGAACTCCTGCCAGTCGCCCACGTCGTTTGCCGTTGCCGATGCACCCGCGGTGCTGCGGCGCACGGGTGCGGCCGTGCTGGCGCGGGCGATCGGGCGCGGTGTGCTGCGGGCATTGGCGGGCGCATTGGCAATGGCCGACAACTGGCGCGCCACCGGTGCGTGTTCGGCAACCTTGAACACGGCGACCGCTTCGGTGAGCTGCTGGGCCTGTTCTTCCATCGCCCGCGCGGCGGCGGTGGCTTCTTCCACCAGCGCGGCATTCTGCTGGGTGGTTTCGTCCATCTGGGTCACGGTCTGGTTGACCTGCTCGATGCCGGAGTACTGCTCCTGCGACGCAGAGGAAATCTCGCCCATGATGTTGGTGACGCGTTGCACGCTGGCAACGATTTCGGCCATGGTGGTGCCGGCCTGGTCGACCAGGGTGGCACCCTGGGTGACCTTGTCGACCGAGTCGTCGATCAGGTGCTTGATCTCCTTGGCGGCACCGGCCGAGCGCTGTGCCAGTGTGCGTACTTCGCTGGCGACCACTGCAAAGCCGCGCCCCTGTTCGCCGGCACGCGCCGCTTCCACTGCGGCATTCAAAGCCAGGATATTGGTCTGGAAGGCGATGCCGTCGATCACGCTGATGATCTCGGCGATCTTCTTCGACGAGCTCTGGATGTCGGACATGGTGGTGACCACCTTGGCCACCACATCGCCGCCCTGCGACGCCACTGCCGCCGCGCCGATGGCGAGCTGGTTGGCCTGGCTGGCGTGTTCGGCATTCTGCTTGACGGTGGAGGTGAGCTCTTCCATCGAGGCGGCGGTTTCTTCCAGGTTGGCGGCCTGCTGCTCGGTGCGCTGCGACAGATCCTGGTTGCCGGAAGCGATTTCGCCCGAGGCCAGGCCGATCGCGTCGGCAGCGGTCTGGATGCGGCCCACGATGCCGGCCAGCTGTTCGGCGGTGGCGTTGGCGTCGTCGCGCATCTGTGCAAACACGCCCTGGTACTGGCCACTCATGCGTGCGGTGAGATCGCCGGCGGCGATCGACTGCAGCAGGCCGGACAGCGACTGCAGGTTGCCGTCGGCGGTGGCCATCAAGGTGTTGAGGCTTTCCACCATGATGCGGAAGTCGAACTGGAACTGCTCGGCATTGCCACGCGCGGTGAAGTCGCCGTTGGCGGCGGCCTGTGCCAGCTGCTTGATCTCGGCGTTCATCGTCGACAGGTTCAATTTGACCTGATTCATTGCCGTGGTGATGGCGGCTTTTTCGCCCGGCAGCTGCGGCATGTCTTCGCTCAGGTCACCGATCGCATAGCGCTCCACCAGGTGGATGGTCTGCATCTTGACCTTGATGTGCGCGGCGACCAGCTCGTTGGTGTCCTTGGCCATGCGGCCGAAATCGCCCGGGAAGGCGCCGGCATCCATGCGGAAGCTGATCTGGCCGTCATCGTGGCGCTTGGCCATGTCCAGCTGCGCGGTGATGAGGTTGCGCACCTGGCCCTGCATGCGATCCATGGCCTGCAACAGGCGGCCGGTTTCGTCGTTGGACTGCGTGCGTACGTCGTTGTCGAGATTGCCGTTGGCGATCGCTTCGGCGGCGCGGGTGGCCTGGGTCAACGGGCGCACCAGGCTGCGGGTGATCAGGAAGCCGAGCAGGGTACTGAACAGCACCACCGCCACGCCGCCGCCGATCAACAGCGCACGGCCGCGGGCCATTTCTGCCGTCGTGGCCACATAGGCTTCCTGGGTGCGCTGACGCTGCAGATCCGAATACTCCGTCAACGCATCCTGCCATTGCTGCGTGCCCGGTGCGGCCTTTTCCAGCAACAGCTTGAGTGCCTCATCAGCCTTGCCGGTCAGGCCCAGCTGCACGACGGTGTCCCTGGTCTCGCGGGCCTGCTCACTGGCAAGGTCGATCCGCTCGCGGATCTGGGTGGCCTGGGGCGAGGCCGAAAACGCATACAGCTTGCGGCGCGTGTCTTCGTAGCTCTTCAGCTGGTTCTTGATGATGGCGTAGAAGCGCAGATTGTCTTCTTGCGAGGTCGGCAACACGATGTTGCGCAACTGCACGGCGATGACCGAGGTGGCGTTGGTCATGTCCTGAGCGTACTGCATGATCGTGATGTTGCGGTTGACCACCGTGTCCATGCGATCGCGGGCCTGCGCCAATGTATGCAGGCCGGCGGCGACAAGTGCGCACGACAACAGGATCAGCGTGCCGAAGGCGAAGCTCAGGCGCTTGCCGACGTTGTACCGTTGAAGAAGAGCGATCATTTGGGGGTCTCAAGGCAGTGGGACAAGAAGGAACAAGACGCGTCGGGTTGACGCGTGGGCGATGCGCAGTGACGGCGCAGCAGGCAGGCATCCAGCCGATCCATCGCCCGGGCCGTAGCGCGGCCCGGGCGATTGCAAGGCAGGTAGGCGTGCCGTTGTAGGTAACGGCCAGCGGCTATGGCACTGAACTGGTCAGCCCCGCTGCGTATGGGTGGCCGTCACCGAAGTGACGCGCATGTGCACAAACGGCCGAAAAATGCTGATGGGAGCGCTATCAACGCGCCTGCCCGCATCGGCGGATTCACATCTGTCTCACCCCATCGGGCGCGATGCGAAACGCCAGGCGCGAGCATGGCCGGGTGCAAGACACCGGCGGATGTAGCAATCCACCCGGCGATGCGACCTTGTCGCACCCGCGCGTAGAAGCAGGGCTTGGCCTGCGCCAGGCATCGAACGTGCCCTGCGCCGTGTTGACGCGGCAGCGGCGATCTCATGCCGCTGCATTGGTTTGGATCAGATGCAGCGCATTCTTACGGAACAGGGGCTGTCACGTTGCACGAGGGCCCCGTGCGCCGGCCCGCAGGTGTGCGACAGACCGCGCGGCGCGCACACGCACATCCGCATGCGACCGCGTCACGCGGCGCGCACGAGCCTGGCCGGCCTGGCGAGGCCGTGCAGTTGGAACACCGACACCGCATCGCGCAACTGCTGCGCCTGTGCTTCCATCGCACGCGCGGCGGCAGTGGCTTCTTCCACCAGCGCGGCGTTCTGCTGGGTGGACTGGTCCATCTGCGCGATGGTCTGGCCGACCTGTTCGATACCCTGCGACTGCTGCTGCGAGGCTTCGCTGATCTCGTGCATGATCTCGGTGACGCCGCGCACCGAATCGACGATGTCCTGCATGGTGCGGCCGGCCTGGCTGACCAGCACATTGCCTTGCTCGACCCGGTTCACCGAATCGTCGATCAGCTGCTTGATCTCCTTGGCCGCGCCGGCCGAGCGCTGCGCCAGGGTACGTACCTCGGAGGCGACCACCGCAAAGCCGCGCCCCTGTTCGCCGGCGCGTGCAGCTTCCACCGCCGCATTCAAGGCCAGGATATTGGTCTGGAACGCGATGCCGTCGATGACCGAGATGATGTCGGCGATCTTGCGCGAGGCGGCCTGGATGCCGGCCATGGTGCCGACGACTTCGCCGACCACCGTGCCACCTTGCGCGGCCACCGCGGCGGCACCGACCACCAGCTGGTTGGCGCGCCGCGCATGCTCGGCGTTGTTGCGCACGGTGGAGGTGAGTTCCTCCATCGAGGCGGCGGTTTCTTCCAGGTTGGCGGCCTGCTGCTCGGTGCGCTGCGACAGGTCCTGGTTGCCGGCGGCAATCTCGCTGGCGGCATCGTTGATCGTGTCGGTGGACTGCTGGATGCGTCCGACGATATCGGCCAGTTGCACCACGGTGGCATTGGCATCGTCGCGCATCTGCGCGAATACGCCGTGGAAGTCGCCATGCATGCGGGTGGTGAGATCGCCGGCGGCGATGGCCCGCAGCACGCTGGATAGCGCGCCCAGATTGCCATCGGCGGTGGCCATCAGCTGGTTGAGACTCTCCACCATGGCTAGGAAGTCGTGCTGGAAGCGCTGGGTATCGCCACGCACGCTGAAATCGCCGTTGGCCGCAGCCTGCGCCAGCAGCTTGATCTCGCTGTTCATCGCAGACAGGTTGCGCTTGACCGCGTCCATGGTGTCGCTGAACACGGCTTTTTCGCCGGGAAGGCGGTCCATGTCCTGGCTCAGGTCGCCGATGGCATAACGCGACATGATCTGGGCGAGTTTCATCTTCACCGCGATATGCGAGCCGACCAGCGCGTTGGTGTCGCGCACCATGGTGGCGTACGCGCCCGGGAAGGTCTCGGCGTCCATGCGATAACTGATCTGGCCGGCGTCGTGGCGCTGGGCCATCTCGCTCTGCGCGGCCAGCACCCGCTGCAGCTGCTCCTGCATCCGGCGCATGTTGTCGAGCAGCTGGCCGGTTTCATCGCGGCTGGGCGCGGCGATGCGCTCGCCGAGCTGGCCTTGCGCGATATTGGCGGCCACCACAGCGGCGCGGCGCACATTGCGGGTCAGCCGCGACAAGGTGTACCAGCCCAGCGCTGCGATCAGCACCGCCAGCAGCGTCAACCCGGCGATGGCCTGCCACATCGCGTTGCGGGCATCGGCCAGGTGGCGTTCGGACTGGCGCTGCAGGGCCTGCAGCGAGACGCTGCTGAGCGCCTGCATGGCTTGGCCGAGATTATCGAGCGCAGCGTTCCATTGGGTGTCGGCGTTGGCGTCGCTGCCGTCCAGCGCGGTGCCGAGCGCGGCCAGCGCCGCGGTTGCACGCGTGGTTTCGGTCCTGGCGGCATCGGCCAGGGCGGGGTCGGGTTGTTCCAGCAGGCCCATCGCCTTGTCCAGCTCATGCCGGAAGCGCGCATGGCTGCGCGCCAACTGGCCGAGCTGTTCGCGCAGCATGGCGCGGCTGTCGGCCGCCTGCGACGGATCGCTGGCCGCATCCAGGCGGGTCAGCGATTCGGTGGCATCGGGACTGTAGATCAGGGTGGCCACCACCAGGTGGTAGCTCTCGATATAGGGGGTATAGACCAGCTGGCTGTCGTCGCGCAAGGCGTCGAGCGCAGCAAACGCCTGCTCGCTGACCGCGGCGTAGCCGTCTGCCGCGGCGCTGGCGACGTGGCGCTGCTGCAGGCCCAGCAAGGCCTTCTGGCTGCGTTCGAAGCCCGGCATCGTGGCGGTGGTGGCCAGCAGGTGTTGCAGATCGCGATCGGCGCGCGCGGCCGCAGCTCCGGCGGCGTCACCGCTGTCGACGTGGGCGGCGTGCAGGTCGGTGATCAGGCCCAGCATCTGCCCAAGCGGCGCATAGCTGCGCAACTCGTTGCTGCTGATGGCCACACTTTCGTTGAGCTTGCCGCTGTACAGCAGTACCGGAATGACCAGGCCGGCCAAGGCCAGGATGCCGATCATGCCGAGTTTCTTGGCGATCGCCAGATCATCCCAGCGGCTGCTCCAGCGCTGGTGAGGGGGTGGGGCGGTCTGCGGCGACAGCGCGGGCGAAGTGGTCATGGAAGATTCTCGTAGGCGTACGCAGCCTATCGGCCCATAACAGTTATGCCTTGAGCCGGTCGGCATCGATGCCGACCGGCTCCATTCAGACTGTCGTGCTCGCTTGGCTCAGAACTCCTGCCAGCTGGCGTCGTTGCTTGGCGCGGTGACCACGGCGCGCGGCTTGGACGCGGCGGTGCGTCCGGCCGCGACCACCTTGGCCTTCAGCGCGGGAGTCACCACCGGCCGCGGCGCGGCGGTGCGCACCGGCGCCAGGGCATTGGCGGCATCGGTCTTGAATACCGCCACCGCGTCGGTGAGCTGGGTGGCCTGGTCTTCCAGCGCACGTGCGGCGGCGGTAGCTTCTTCCACCAGCGCGGCGTTCTGCTGGGTGGCCTCGTCCATCTGGGTGACGGTCTGGTTGACCTGCTCGATGCCGGAGGACTGCTCCTGCGAGGCAGCGGAGATCTCGCCCATGATGTCGGTGACCCGCTGCACGCTGGACACGATCTCGCCCATGGTCTTGCCGGCGCTGTGCACCAGCACCGACCCTTCGGAGACACGCTGCACCGAGTCGTCGATCAGCCCCTTGATCTCCCTGGCCGCCGCGGAAGAGCGCTGCGCCAGCGTGCGCACTTCCGAGGCGACCACGGCAAAGCCGCGTCCCTGCTCGCCGGCGCGCGCGGCTTCCACCGCCGCGTTCAAGGCCAGGATGTTGGTCTGGAACGAGATGCCGTCGATGACCGAGATGATGTCGGCGATCTTCTTGGACGAGGCTTCGATGCCGCTCATCGTCTCGACCACCTTGCTGACGATCTCGCCGCCCTGCGAGGCCACGCCGGCCGCGCCGATGGCGAGCTGGTTGGCCTGGCGCGCGCTTTCGGCGTTCTGCTTGACGGTGGAGGTGAGCTCTTCCATCGAGGCGGCGGTTTCTTCCAGATTGGCGGCCTGCTGCTCGGTGCGCTGCGACAGATCCTGATTGCCGGCCGCGATCTCGCTGGCGGCACCCTTGATCGACACCGCCGAGGCCTTGATGCCGCTGACGATCTCGGCCAGCTGCGTAGCCGTGGCATTGGCGTCGTCACGCATCTGCGCGAACACGCCACGGAAGTCGCCGCTCATGCGTGCGGTGAGGTCGCCGGCGGCGATGGACTGCAGCAGGGTGGAGAGCGACTGCAGGTTGCCGTCGGCGGTGGACATCAGATTGTTGAGGCTTTCCACCATCAGGCGGAAGTCGTACTGGAAGCGCTCGGCATCGCCGCGGGCGCTGAAGTCGCCGTTGGCCGCCGACAGTGCCAGGTGCTTGATCTCGGTATTCATTGCACCGAGATTGACCTTGACCTGCGCCATGGTCTCGCTGAGCACGGCCTTTTCGCCGGGCAGCTTTTCCATATCCTCGGACAGGTCGCCGATCGCGTAGCGGCCCATGATCTGCGCCAGCCGCATCTTCACCGCGATGTGCGAGCCCACCAACGTGTTGGTGTCGTGCGCCATGCGGCCGTACTCGCCGGGGAAGGCGGCGGCATCGATGCGGAAGCTGATCTGGCCATCGTCGTGGCGCTTGGCCATGTCGGTCTGCGCGGCGAGCAGGTTGCGCAACTGCAGTTGCATCTTGCTCATCGCCTTGAGCAGGCGGCCGCTTTCGTCGTTGAATTGGGTGTCGACGTCGTTATCCAGTTTGCCGCCGGCAATCGATTCGGCTGCGCGGGTGGCCCGGCTCAGCGGCTGGGTGAGGCTGCGGGTGATCAGCACGCCCAGCACGCCGCTCAGCAGCACCACCAGCAGCGAGCCGCCGACCAGCAGCTTGCGCGAGTCGTCCATGGATTGCAGTGCGACCGCAGAGGCCTCACCAGCCAGCTTGTCCTGCAGGGCGATGTTCTCGGCGATCTTGTCCTGCCATTGCTGCATTGCCGGTGCGGCCTGGGTCAGCAGCAAGGGCAGCGCTTCGTCGCTGTGGCCGGTCATGACCAGATCGATGACCTTGTCGTTCAGTGCCTTGACCACGGCGCGCCGGCGATCGATTTCTGCGCGGATCTCACGTCCCTGGTCAGACGGTGGAATCGCATACAGCGCTTCGCGTGCCTTGGAGTAGTCGGCGCGCGCCGCCTGGATGAGCTCGATAAACTTGACATTATCTTCATTGCTGGTGGGCAGCACCACGTTACGGATCTGCATCGCAATGACGGAATTGGCATTCATCATGGCGTGGGAGAGGCGGATCTTCTCCATGTTCTGATGCACCAGATGGTCCACCAGCGCGCGCGCGGAAGTCAGGCCGCGGTAACCGATAAAGGCAATGAGGCCGGATAAAACAATCAGGACAGCAAAAGCCGCCGCCAGCCGAGGTCCGACGTTGTAGCGTTGGAGAAGTGCAGTCATGACAGATCCTGGAAGGCGTTATGCGATAGATGGGAGCGACCGGATAATGCCAGCCCGTATTTTGCGTGACATGTCGCTATGCGCAGTAACGGCGCGCGACCGTAGTGCTGAATACCTCGATATCAAAAAAATATATAACCCGGTCAGGCTTGTGAAGAATATAAGTCGCCAGAGATGGAGTTAATCGGTTTTGTAATCGCTACCAGTGGAAATAATGCCGAACTCGACAGTTTGAATATTGCTACATAAGTAAAAGGTTATTTTAAAGCTGTTTTATTGCCTATCGGGTTGATGTGTCTTTTCAAAAAGCGATGCGGCAATAAAAAAGCCGCGCTCCCGGGAGCGCGGCTTGGGTCTTTTACAGCGGCCAGTGCGCGGCCGCTGCGGCGTTTCCTAGAACTCGGCCCAATCCGACTCGTTGGACGGTGCCAGCGCCACTGCGGCGCGTGCAGCGGGCCTGGCGACCGGCGGCTTGGTCGCCGCTGCGCTGGCGGCAGCGGGCCGCTTGGCAGCGATCTGGCGCACCACCGGCGTGGCACGCGTCACCGCTTCCAGTTCGGCCGACAGGCGGAACAGGGCCACCGCTTCGGTGAGCTGCTGCGCCTGTTCTTCCATCGAACGCGCGGCGGCGGTGGCTTCTTCCACCAGCGCGGCGTTTTGCTGGGTGGCTTCGTCCATGTGGGTGACGGTCTGGTTGACCTGCTCGATGCCGGCCGACTGTTCCTGCGAGGCGGCGGAGATCTCGCTCATGATGTCGGTCACGCGCTGCACCGAGGAGACGATCTCGCTCATGGTGGTGCCGGCCTGGTTCACCAGCGCCGAGCCTTCGGCCACCTTGCTGACCGAGTCGTCGATCAGGCTCTTGATTTCCTTGGCGGCGCCGGCCGAGCGCTGCGCCAGCGTGCGCACTTCCGAGGCGACCACCGCAAAGCCGCGGCCCTGTTCGCCGGCACGTGCCGCTTCCACCGCCGCGTTCAGGGCCAGGATGTTGGTCTGGAATGCGATGCCGTCGATCACCGAGATGATCTCGGCGATCTTCTTGGACGAGGTCTGGATACCGGACATGGTGGTGACCACCTGGCCGACCACGCTGCCGCCATGCGAGGCGACATCGGCGGCACCGATCGCCAGCTGGTTGGCCTGGCGTGCGTGTTCGGCATTCTGCTTGACGGTGGAGGTGAGCTCTTCCATCGAAGCGGCGGTTTCTTCCAGGTTGGCCGCCTGCTGCTCGGTACGCTGCGACAGGTCCTGGTTGCCGGCGGCGATTTCGCCAGCGGCGGTGTTGATGGCCAGGGTGGAGTGCTTGATGCGCCCGACGATGTCGGTCAGGCGCTGGGTGGTGGCATTGGCATCGTCGCGCAGGCGCGCGAACACGCCGTGGAATTGCCCATCCATGCGTGCGGTCAGGTCGCCTTCGGCGACTGCGCCGAGCAACTGCGACAGCTTGCCCAGGTTGCGGTCGCTGACCTCCATCATCGAATTCAGGTCCGCCACCATCACTGCGAAGTCGTACTTGAAGCGCGCCGCGTCGCCGCGTGCGCTGAAATCGCCGGCCGCTGCGGCCTGCGCCAGCTGCTTGATCTCGGTGTTGATCGACAACAGGCTGGCCTTGGCGGCATCCATGGCTTCATGCAGGATGGCGCGGCTGGCCGGCAGACGGCGTGCGTCCTGGGTCAAATCGCCCTGTGCGTACTGGTTGAGGATGCGCACCGCATCGGTGATGGCATCCAGATGCTCGAAGATCATCGTGTTGATGCCAGTGGCCAGGGTGCCGTACACGCCGGGGAAATCCTCCGGCATGCGGTGGGTGATGTCTTCGGCCGCGTGCAGGTGCGACATGCGCGCGGTTTCGTCGCTGAAGCGGCGCAGCATCTGCGTCATGCTGCCGGTGGCGTCGAGCATCTGGCCGATTTCGTCCTTGCTGGTGTTGCTGACCTGCACGCTCAGATCGCCACGCGAGACCGCCTTGATGGCGCCCAGCGCCTTGGACAGCGGGTTGGTGATGCCGCGCGCGATCAGCCAGCCGAAGGTTACCGACAGCGCGGCCATCAGCAGCGTGCCGATCAGCAATACCGCGCTGGTCAGCTTGAACGAGGCGTCGCTGGCCGCGACCATGTCGCTCAGGGCCTTGGATTGCTGTGCATACAGCTTGTCGACCGAGGCGAACAGTTCCTTGCGGATCTCGCCGGACTGCTTGCGCGAAAATTCCATCGCCGCAGCGCGGTCGGGTTCTGCATAGAGCTTGCGCAGCTGCTGGTTGGCGGCAAAGTAACGCGTGCTGGCATCGCTCAGCTTCGCGTATTCGGCCTGCAGCGGCGAGCCGGCGCCGATCTTGGCGTCCAGCAGCTTTTGCGTTTCGAGGTACTTGGCCTGGATCTCATCCATGCGTTTGAAGAACATCGCATAGCGTTCCGGATCGTCCAGATTGACGAACTGGCCCACTTCATAGACGCGGAATTCGCCGGCAAAGCCACGCAGCTCGGACAGACGGCTCAGCACCGGCACCACGTCCTGGTTGATCAGGGTGGTCTGCCGCTGCATCTGCTGCATGCGCGAAAAACCGAGCCCGCCAAGCAGGGCGGTCAACACGGCACTCAGGCAAAAGGCAAACATCAGTTTGCGGCGGATCGGCCAATCGTTGAACTTGTTCATCAGTAACTCCGGGGCATTGCGCAGGAACGCTCTCCAGCACGCTAGCGGCTGCCCGGTATGATTCTTTATCTTTGAAGGATGAACGGTGCCGTGGCCGGCTCGCGGATGCCGCGATCAGGCCGCCGGCAACGCTGCCGCGGCGGGCAGGGCGGCACGCCGGTGGCGCGGCCGCTACGCGGGTGCGGCCCAGGCTTGGGTCGCCTGCACGCGTGGCTCAGAAGTCCTGCCACTGCCCGTCGTTGCCGCTGGCAAGCACCGGCGTGGTTGCCGGCTTGCGTGCAGCCGCTGCGCCGGGGCTGCGCTTGGGCGCAGCCACTGCCGCTGTGGCGGCTGGCGCTGCCGCCATCGGTGCCGGCGCATCGGCAAGGGTGAAGCGCGACACCGCCTGCGCCAGCTGGCCGGCCTGGTCTTCCATGGTGCGCGCGGCGGCGGTGGCTTCTTCCACCAGCGCAGCGTTCTGCTGGGTGGCCTCATCCATCTGGGTGATGGTGAGGTTGACCTGCTCGATGCCGGCCGACTGCTCCTGCGAGGCGGCGGCGATCTCGCCCATGATGTCGGTGACACGCTGCACGCTGGCCACGATGTCGGCCATGGTGGTGCCGGCCTGCTGCACCAGCACCGAGCCTTCGGCGACCTTGCTCACCGAGTCGTCGATCAGGTGCTTGATCTCCTTGGCGGCGCCGGCCGAGCGCTGCGCCAGCGTGCGTACTTCCGAGGCGACCACCGCAAAGCCGCGGCCCTGTTCGCCGGCACGCGCCGCCTCCACTGCTGCATTCAGGGCCAGGATATTGGTCTGGAAGGCGATGCCGTCGATGACGCTGATGATCTCGGCGATCTTCTTCGACGAGACCTGGATGCCTGACATGGTGGTGACCACCTTGGCCACCACCGCACCGCCTTGGGAGGCGACGCCGGCCGCGCCGATCACCAGCTGGTTGGCCTGGCGCGCGCTTTCGGCATTCTGCTTGACGGTGGAGGTCAGCTCCTCCATCGAGGCGGCGGTTTCTTCCAGATTGCCGGCCTGTTGTTCAGTGCGCTGCGACAGGTCGTTGTTGCCGGCGGCGATCTCGCTGGAAGCGGTGTGGATGCTGCCGGCGGCTTGCTGGATGCGTCCGATCACCAGCGCCAGCTGCTCGGCGGTGGTATTGGCATCGTCGCGCATGTGGGCAAACACGCCGTGGAAATCACCCTGCATGCGCGCGCTCAGGTCGCCATCGGCCAGTGCGCTGAGCAGGCGCGAGACCTCGGCGATGCTGACGGCGTTGGCATCGAGCAGGGCATTGAGCTGCTGCGCCAGCTGCAAGAAGAAGCCTTGCTTGCCGGCGCTGTCGATACGCTTGGACAGGTCGCCGGCCGCGGCGCTGCGCACCACATCGGCCACGTCGATTTCCACGCGTGCCTCGGCGGTGCGGTCGCGCCATTCGCAGACAAAGCCCAGATGCGCACCGGCCGAGTCGCGGATCGCCGAGACATCCTGGGTGATGCATGCCGCGCGGTACTGCACCTGGCGTTGCGCCGAATCCTGGCGATCCAGACGTTGATAGATCTCCGCATCCTGCGCATTGCCCACTTCCAGCATGGACACCGATTGGCCGATCAGGTTGCTGGAGCGGTCGAACGCCGGCGCGCAGGCGTGGATGTCGTCGGCATAGGTCTGCAGCAAGGTCCGCAGCGCGGTGTTGGCGTAGATGATGGTCAGGTCCGGGTCGGCGATGTACATGCCGGTGGAGGCATTGTCGAGCGCGGTGCGGATGCGCAGGTTTTCCGCAGCGATGCTGCGCTCGCGCTCCAGCCGTTCGCGCAGGTCGCGCTGCATGCGCGCCAGTGCGGCCATCAGGCTGCGTGCGTGGTGTGCGGCCACCGGAATGGGCTGGTCCAGGCGACCTTCGGCGATGTGCTGCGCAGCGCTCATGGCCAGCTGCGGCTCGCCGCCAAGCAGGCCGAACACCGAGCGCAGGATCCAGCCGGCGGCCAGTGCCAGGCAGACGAAAGCGAGCACCACCGCGCCGCCTTGCTGCCACATCACCCGGTGGCTGTCCTGTTCGGCCTTGAGCCGATTGGCCTTGTTCAAGGCCAGGATGCGCTCGCTGATCGCGCCCATGCGGGTTTCCAGCTGGGCAAACTTGGCGGTGAAGTCGGCGTAGGCCGCGCCGCTGTCGGCCTGCGTCTCGGCCAGGGTCATGACCTGGTCGGCCGCGCCGATATAGGCCTGCAATGCCGGTGCCGCCGCGTCCAGATCGCTGCGCAGTGCCGGGTCCAGCGGCAGTTTGCGGTTGGCCTGCAGCGCCTGACGAAATTCCGTGGCGTGTTCGCCCAGTGCGCTGCGTGCTTCCGCGATCGCGGCGGCGTCCTGGCGCGAGGCGGCCAGCAGGGCGGCTGTGACGTCGCCGCGCAGGGCGTCGTGCATCATGTCGGCCTGCATGTGGTTGCGCAGCGCATCGGAGGAGATGACCTGTGCGGCGATCGCGTCGAGCAGGCCGCGCTGGCCGTTGTAGCCGACGCCGCCCAGCGCGAGCAGCGCCAACGCTGCCACCAGCACCAGGATCCCCAGCATATGCATGATTTTCATTGTGCGGCCTGTTTCAGAAGCGGAAAGACAGACCCACGCCGAGCGCGTGATCCGGTGAGCGATCGTTGAGGCCGCGGCTGTACACCGCGTCCAGTTGCACGTCGTTGCTCAGCAGCCAGGCCGAGCCGACGTCGAGCAGTGCCACGGTGCCGCCGTCCTCGCTGTTGGCGACCTGCGGCAATGCCACTTCCACGAAGGAGCGCACGCGCTCGTTCCAGGCCTTGCCCAGTACCGCGCCGAAGATGCCGGCGGTGTAGCGGTTGCCTTGCCCATCGTCGTCCCACACCACGCCGGGCATCAGCCCGGCCGAGAGGCTGTCGCTGAGCTCCCATTCGGCCACCAGCCGCAACGATGGCCGTGCACCGTGCCCACGCAGGGCGCGGGCGCCGCTGGGCAGGTCCACATGCAGCAGCCAGGCCAGCGAGGCCTTGCCGTCGTCGGACCCGGCAAGATGGTGCTTGACCCCGAGCGCCACATCGGACATGCCGCTCACCTTGGCCTCGCCGGGTGCGTCGATGCGCTGCCAACCGTCGGTTTCCAGCCGCAGTTCCCAGCTCTGGCCGAGGCCGTAGCGAAACAGCGTGGGCGTGGAATATCCGTCGACCGAGGCATCGCGCTCCCAGGCGACGCTGGTTTCCACCTGCAGCCGGCGGTCGCCGACGGTGAGGCTGGACTCGACGAAATCAGGACGGTCGGTGGCGATCTGATCTTCGGCGCGGGCATGGCCGACGACGCAACACAGCACAATACAGCTGGCAACAAGGCATGGCTTCATGGCAACCCCTGGAACGCGCGAATCTCCGGGCGCATGCGCGGGTCTGGCGACCGGGCACATGCGCTGCTGGACCGGCTGCTACGGTGGGGGCGCAGGCAGTCGATGTCTTCCTCGCTAACGGCAACGGCTGCTGAATCTTTAAGCGTCGCCGATGGCCGGAGCCGGGCAGGGGAACGCGGTCGAGTGTCAGATCCGCGATAGGACGATGTGGGTGTGCTTCATCCTGTGTCGGCAGCTGCGCGCGTGCGCAGCTGCCGACACCGCACTCAGAAATCCTGCCACTGGCTGTCGTTGCCGGCGACACTGCCGGGCGACTTGCCGGTGGGGGGACGCGGCGTTACCGCCGCACGTTTCTTGTCGGTCGGCGCCCGTGTGGATGGCGCAACCGCGCTGACCACCGGTCTGGTGGCAGGGGCAATCGCCGCCGGCCTGCCGGCATGGCTGAGCTTGAACACCGCCACCGCCTCGGTCAGCTGGCCGGCCTGTTCTTCCATCGCGCGTGCAGCGGCAGTGGCTTCTTCCACCAGCGCCGCGTTCTGCTGGGTGGCCTCGTCCATCTGGGTCACGGTCAGGTTGACCTGCTCGATGCCGCTGGATTGCTCCTGCGAGGCGGCGGAGATCTCGCCCATGATGTCGGTGACGCGCTGCACGCTGGCGACGATCTCGGCCATGGTGGTGCCTGCCTGCTGCACCAGCGACGAGCCCTGCGCCACCTTGCCGACCGAATCGTCGATCAGGTGCTTGATCTCCTTGGCCGCGCCGGCCGAGCGCTGCGCCAAGGTGCGCACTTCGCTGGCGACCACCGCAAAGCCGCGGCCCTGCTCGCCGGCACGCGCCGCTTCCACCGCTGCGTTCAAGGCCAGGATATTGGTCTGGAAGGCGATGCCGTCGATGACCGAGATGATCTCGGCGATCTTCTTCGACGAGACCTCGATGCCGGACATGGTGGTGACCACCTGCGCCACCACCGCGCCGCCATGCGAGGCGACATCGGCCGCGCCGATCGCCAGCTGGTTGGCCTGGCGTGCGTGCTCGGCGTTCTGCTTGACGGTGGAGGTCAGCTCCTCCATCGAGGCGGCGGTTTCTTCCAGGTTGGCGGCCTGTTGTTCGGTGCGTTGCGACAGGTCGCTGTTGCCGGCGGCGATCTCGCTGGCGGCCGCGTTGATCTGCGTGGCCGAGGTCTGGATGCCCGAGACGATGCCGGTGAGTTGCGCCACGGTGGCATTGGCATCGTCGCGCATGCGTGCGAACACGCCCTGGAACTGCCCGTCCATGCGCACGGTGAGGTCGCCCTCGGCCAGCGCGCTGAGCAGGCGGGAGATGCGCTCCAGGCCTTGCGAGGTGGTTTCCAGCAAGCCGTTGAGCTGACGGCCGAATTCCAGATAGAAGCCGCGCTTGTCGTCCAGCGCAAGACGCTGGCCAAAGTCGCCCATCAGCGCCGACTGCACCAGCGCGGCGACCTCTGCCTGGGTGCTGACTTCGGCGCTGACATTGCGCCACAGCAGCATGCTGCCGCTGCGATGGCCATCGGCGGCGTAGAGCGGGGTCATGGTCAGGTCCAGCGTCACCGGGCCGAAGGTGTAGCGCTCCAGCGTGGTGGACTGCAGTTGCTGCAGGCGCTGCAACCGCGCCTTGCCCTCGGCATCGCTGCCGAACACGTAGTCCAGCGGTTTGCCGACTACCGCATCGGCGCTGAAGCCCTGCTGGCCCTTGGCATGAAACGCCGCTTCGCCGCATTTGAACGAGGTGTGCAGTGCCTCGGTGATGAACACGGCAGTGTGCTGCTCGTCGGCCAGCAGCACTTCCATTTCCGAATGTTCCAGCGCGGTGCGGATGCGCAGGTTTTCGTTGGCGATCTGTGCATCGCGTTCGATGCGCTGGCGCAGGTCGGTCTGCATGCGCTGCATGGCGCCCATCAGGCGGCCCACTTCGTCCTGACGCTGCGCGGCAATCTGGTTGTCCAGCTTGCCGGAGGCAATCGCATCGGCCACCTTGGCCGCGGCGTTCAGCGGACCCACCACCTGCCGCCGCAACAGTACGAACAGCGCCAGGCTGAGCACCAGCGCCGAGCCCAGGCCGACCGCCAGAATGGTCCACAACAGGCGATGTGCCTGCTGCATGATCGCCGCATACGGCACCACCACACCCAGCGCAAAACGCTCCTGCGCCTGGCCGATCTGCAACGGCACATAGGCGCTGACCATGCCGGCGGCATCCGGCGTGAAGTCCAGATAGTCCTTGCCGGCGCTGGTGGCCGCCAGCATCGCGCGATAGTCGGCGCCGTCGGCCGGCTTGCCGATTCGCGCGGCGTCGCGCGAGGCCAGAATCACCCCGGCGGGCGAGATCAGCTCGACGTAGCCGTCGTCCATCGGACGCAAGGCGCTCAGGCGCTTCTGCAACGCGGCCAGGGCGAAATCCACCGACACCACGCCCACATACTTGCCCTGATCCAGGATGGGCGTGGACAAGGTGGTCATCAGCACCGGCTTGCCGCCGATCTGGTAATCGTAGGGGCCGGCCACGATCTGCCGGCCCAGCTCGCGCGGTTTGAGGTTCCAGTCACCGTCGCCGGGTTTTTCGTAACCGACCAGGGGTTCGCGGATCAGCGATTGCCCGTTGTAGGCCCAGTAGGTCATGAAGCGGCCGGTATTGTCGTGACCCTCGGCATCGACATAGTCGCCGTCCTTGCCGTCGAAGGCCTGCGGCTCCCACAACGTGCCCATGCCCACCCATTCGGGATGGTTCTGCAACTGGTCGTGCACGATCGCCGACGCCGCCTCGCGGCTCACCCCGCCGTGCGCACGCTGCGCCAGCAAGGCGCTGGCGACCGACTGGCCGGTGGTGAACGCCTGCCCCAGCTCGCTGCCGATCTGCTCGGCCTGATAGCGTGCCGCGTTCTGCATCGTGGTCTGTGCCGAGGCGATCAGTGCGCGGCTGCTTTGCCAGTAGCTGATCGCCGCAGTGAGGCCGAAGCACAGCAACGCAGCGACGGCGGTGCCGAGCATCAGGCGATACGCAAGACTGCCGCCGGAGCGGGGTTGCGTGGGGGACGAGGGCATGGGCGTGGCTTCGAAGTGAGGGAGGGAGTGCGGGAACGATCTGGCAGTCATCAGCTGGCGACGCGCAAGGCCTCCGCGCGCGCGGCAGCGCGGCCGCTGCCGCGCTGCGCCGACGAGGCAGCGCTCACGCGGAAGCTGGATACCGCCTCGTCAAGCTGCTGCGCCTGCTGCTGCATGGCGTTGGCGGCGGCGGTGGCTTCTTCCACCAGCGCGGCGTTCTGCTGGGTGCTCTCGTCCATCTGGGTGACGGTGAGGTTGACCTGCTCGATGCCGGCCGATTGTTCCTGTGAGGCGGCGGAGATCTCGCTCATGATGTCGGTCACGCGCTGCACCGAGGACACGATGTCGGCCATGGTCTTGCCGGCCTGATCCACCAGTGCCGACCCCTGCGCCACCTTGCCGACCGAGTCGTCGATCAGGTGCTTGATCTCCTTGGCCGCGCCGGCCGAGCGCTGTGCCAGCGTGCGTACTTCGCTGGCGACCACCGCAAAGCCGCGGCCCTGTTCGCCGGCACGCGCCGCTTCCACCGCTGCATTCAAGGCCAGGATGTTGGTCTGGAAGGCGATGCCGTCGATGACCGAGATGATCTCGGCGATCTTCCTGGACGAGGTCTGGATGCTGGACATGGTGTCCACCACCTGGCTGACCACCTGGCCGCCCTGCGAGGCCACCGAGGCGGCACCGATCGCCAGCTGGTTGGCCTGGCGCGCGTGCTCGGCGTTCTGCTTGACGGTGGCGGTGAGCTCCTCCATCGAGGCGGCGGTTTCTTCCAGGTTGGCGGCCTGCTGCTCGGTACGCTGCGACAGGTCGTTGTTGCCGGCGGCGATCTCGCTGGCCGACCCGGTGATGGCACCGGCGGCCTGCTGGATGCGCCCGACGATGCCGGCCAGCTGCGTGGCCGTGGTGTTGGCGTCATCGCGCATGCGTGCGAACACGCCGTGGAACTGACCATCCATGCGCGCGGTGAGGTCGCCTTCGGCCAGCGCGGCCAGCAGCTCGGACAGCTTGCCCAGGTTGCGGTCGCTGACTTCCATCATCGCGTTGAGGTCGTTGATCATGCGCGCCGAGTCGTGCTTGAAGCGCGTGGCATCGCCGCGCTGGCTGAAGTCGCCATTGGCCGCGGCCTGGGCCAGGCGCTTGATCTCGGTGTTGATCGCCAGCAGGCTGGCCTTGGCCGCATCCATCGCTTCGTGCAGCACCGCACGCGTGCCGGGCAGGCGCGCGGCGTCGCGCGACAGGTCGCCTTGCGCGTACTCGTTGAGGATGCCGATCGCATCGATGATGGCGTCCAGGTGTTCGAAGATCATCGTATTGATGCCGCCGGCCAGTTCGCCGTAGACACCGGGGAAATCGGTGGGCATGCGGTGGCCGACGTCTTCGCCGGCGTGCATGTGCACCATCACCTTGGTCTGCGCGGAGAAGCGCTCCAGCGTGTGCACCATGTCGTCGGTGGCCTTGAGCATCTGTCCGATTTCATCGCTGCCGTGCTGTGCGGTGCGCACGCTCAGGTCGCCACGCGCCACGCCCTTGATGGCGGCGAGCGCACGCGAGACCGGCTCCAGGATCGAATTGCCGATCAGCCAGCCCACCAGCAGGTTAAGCAGCACCAGCACGCCGCCGGCCAGGGTGACGACGCCGGTGAAGGCCAGCGCCTGCGACTGGGTGTCGTCCAGATACACGCCGGTGCCGATCACCCAGCCCCACGGCTTGTACAGCGCGGCGTACGAGGTCTTCTGCACCGGCTCCTTTTCGCCGGGCTTGGCCCAGGCGTAATCGACATAGCCGCCGCCGGCCTGCGCCGCAGCGACGAAGGCCGGGAAAATCCGTTTGCCGTCCGGGCTCAGCACATCGTTGAGCGGCTTGCCGTTGAGATCCGGGCGGATGGGGTGCATCAGCATCACCGGCGTCTGGTCGGTGACGTAGATGTAATCCACGCCGCCGCGTGCGCGCATGGTGGACAAGGTATGCAGCGCGGCTTTCTTGGCACTGTCCACATCCATCTCGCCCTTCTCGGCGCGCTCGGCGTAGCCATTGACCACCGCAATCGCCATCTCGATCTGGCTCTTGAGCCCGTCGCGGCGCGTATCGGTGAGATCCACGTATTGCATGCGGGCGGCGATCACCGCCAGCGCGATGATGCCCAGCGCCACCAGTGCGGTCTGCGCCAGAAACTTGCGCTTCAGCGGAACGTTGGCCAGCGTGTTTGCAATCGTGGTCTTGAAGGTCATGGCAGGTATCCAGTAAAGGAATGTGACCGGGATAAGTCGAATAGCGACCTGATCCCCAAAAGGTTGAGTGCCGCGCGATAGCCGGTCTGATGGCGGTTTTTCAGCGTGTTTGCGGCTGTGGCCGCATGCCGAGCGCGCCTGAGCCGGTTGCCGGCGCTGCGCGGCGATTGCGCGCACCCGCGCGGGCAGGGCATGCGGCATTGGGATCAGTCGGGGCAGGGCGCCCGCTTACCTGCACGGCAGGCCGCGTGGTTTGGCGCAGCGCCTGCCTGGCTAACCGGGAATGCTGCAACGCCGCCGCGACCGCTGGGGTCGCAGTGCGGACAATGCTCAGTTGCGTTGCGTGGTGCGCACGCTGGCGACCGATTGCTGCAGGGCCTGCAGTTCGGTCCACAGCACATGGCGCGTGTCGCCGGCATGGCCCAGCGACAGGGCCTGCGCGTATTGCAGGTCGCCCTCGTGCAGGGCGCGGTTGGCCTGCCGATGCTGCGCCAGGTAGTGACCCAACTGCTGCTGCACCAGCGCAAACTGGCGCGCCTGCTCGCCCTGCGGCGCGCTGGCCTGGAAATAGCCTGCATGTCGTGCAATGCGTTGACGCAGCTGACCCAGGCGCTCGTCGTAGGCCTCGATGCGGGCGGGATCGTGCGCGGCGGCAAGCTGCGCACGCTGGTCGTCGCGCAACTGCACCAGGTCGATGGCGAGCGACTGCAACGCGCTCATCGGGATGTTGTCCAGCAGGACCGAAACCGGCGCGGCCGGCGCTGCAAAGGAGGGCGGTAACCAGACGCTGGCAGCCAGCAGCGCGACGGCGAACACCGAGCCCAGCATGTGGCGGGCAGGGCGGGGTGAGTTGACGGTAGGCATGCGGACTTCCTTGGACGTGGCGCGGGCCAGGCAGCCCTCATTGCTCCTGGTATCGGCCGTCGAAGCTTGTGCTTGATCACCTTTCGACCAACGGCAGCATTGCCAGGCGATCGCAGGGATGCTGTGGTGCGTCTGTGAGTCGCTGCCGGATGGCAAGACGCCCCGACAGGATCGGGGCGTTGCGGGTGCCGATGTAGAGGTGCCAGACCCGACAGCGCGGTTGCCTGTTCCCGCGCACGACAGTGGCGTGCAGCCCCTGGGGAGGGGACGAAGGCAGCCTCGTTTGGCTTAAACCACGGCCAGATGCCGCGGGGCGGGTTGGCGGCTTGCCGGCGACAGCGCAGCATGCGGCTGGATCTTGAAGATCGCCACCGCATCGGACAGCTGGCCAGCCTGTGTTTCCATCGTACGCGCAGCGGCGGTGGCTTCCTCCACCAATGCCGCGTTCTGCTGGGTGGCCTCGTCCATCTGGGTGACGGTCAGGTTGACCTGTTCGATGCCGGCCGACTGCTCCTGCGAGGCGGCGGAGATTTCGCCCATGATGTCGGTCACGCGCTGCACCGAAGACACGATGTCGGCCATGGTCTTGCCGGCCTGATCCACCAGCGCCGAGCCCTGCGCCACCTTGCCGACCGAATCGTCGATCAGCTGCTTGATTTCCTTGGCCGCACCGGCCGAGCGCTGCGCCAGCGTGCGTACTTCCGAGGCGACCACGGCGAACCCGCGCCCCTGTTCGCCGGCACGCGCCGCCTCCACCGCCGCGTTCAAGGCCAGGATATTGGTCTGGAACGCGATACCGTCGATGACGCTGATGATGTCGGCGATCTTCTTGGAAGACACCTCGATCCCGGACATGGTGGTGACCACCTGTGCGACCACGCTGCCGCCTTGCGAGGCCACCGCGGCGGCGCCGATCGCCAGCTGGTTGGCCTGGCGCGCATGCTCGGCGTTCTGCCGCACGGTGGAGGTGAGCTCCTCCATCGAGGCGGCGGTTTCTTCCAGGTTGGCCGCCTGCTGCTCGGTGCGCTGCGACAGGTCCTGGTTGCCGGCGGCGATGTCGCTGGCGGCCGAATTGATCGAGCCGGCGGCCTGCTGGATGCGCCCGACGATGCTGGCCAGTTGCTCGGTGGTGGCGTTGGCATCGTCGCGCATCTGCGCGAAGACGCCGTTGAACTGGCCGTGCATGCGTGCGGTCAGGTCGCCGGCGGCAATCGCCTGCAACAGCGTCGACAGGGAGCGCAGGTTGGCATCGGCGGTGGCCATCAGCTGATTGAGGCTGTCCACCATCGCGTGGAAATCGTACTGGAAACGCTGCGCATCGCCGCGCACGCTGAAGTCGCCGTTGGCAGCGGCCTGTGCGAGCAGCCTGATCTCGCTGTTCATCGCCGACAGGTTGTGCTTGACCGTATCCATGGTCTGACTGAGCACGGCTTTTTCGCCGGGCAGGCGGTCCATGTCCTGGCTCAGATCGCCGACTGCATAGCGCGACATGATCTGCGCCAGCTTCATCTTCACCGCGATATGCGAGCCGACCAGACTGTTGGTGTCGTGCACCATGGTGCCGTAATCGCCCGGAAATGCGCTTTGATCCATGCGGTAGCTGATCTCGCCGGCCTCGTGGCGTTGCGCCATTTCCGATTGCGCCGCCAACACTGCCTGCAGTTGTCGCTGCATGTCCTGCATGCTGCGCAGCAGCTGGCCCGCTTCGTCGCGGCTGTCGACATGGATGGCGTTATCCAGCTTGCCTTGGGCGATGGCGCCGGCCACCCGCGTGGCGCGACCGAGCGGCCCGGCGATGCTGCGGGCGATGAACCAGCCTGCGGACGCGGCCAGCAGCACCGCCAGCGTCATCGCTGCGAGCATGATGCGCACCGAGGTTTGATACGCCGCTTCGGCCATGGCGATTTCGGCATTCATCTGCGCGGTATTGAACTTGGTCAGCTCCACCAGCTTGGCGAACAGATCCCGACGTGCGGGGCGCGACTGCTCGTCGGACACGGTGTTGGCGGTGACCAGGTCGCCGGCACGCACGGCTGCGCCAAGCGCCGCGTTGGCCTTGTAGTAGTCGGCGAGCTTCTGCTTGACCGCCTCGTACAGCTCGGCCTCCTTGCCCGGCTGCGTGGTCCTGGCATACGCAGTCTGCGCGATCTCGACCTCGCTGCGGGCCTTGTCCATGCGCTCGAAGTAGTTCTGCACCGCCTTCGGGTCGTCTGCGTGCGCAAGTTGCGCGAGCTCGTAGGTGCGGAATTCGCCAAGCAGCGCGCGCATTTCGCTGAGCTGTTGCACCGCCGGTGCCCAGGTATAGCCGATCTCGCGCAGCAGATGCGCACTGGATTGCATGCGTGTCAGCGCGAATACGCCGAGGCTGAGCGTGATCAGGACGGTAATGGAAAAGGCAACGGTGAGCTTGCGGGCAACGGCGAGATTGCGGAACCAGTTCATCGAAGTCATCTCGTGCATACAGAGATCAATGGGCAGCGTTGGCGTCTGCAAGCGGGCAGACGCGCCAGGACGGTCGCTGAGTCGGACATGGCCGCGGGCTAGGACACCCCGCGGGTCGTGCCATGCCGCGCGGGTTCGGCGCTGCCGGCGGGCCCCAGACCGCCGGAAACATCACACCATGGTGTTGGATGTGTTGCAGGTGTTGCGATGCGGCGTCCGTGCCGCAGTTGTTGTACTGACTCAGGCGGCCTGCGGCACGCGCAGCGAGCGCACCAGCCCACCGATGTCCACGATCAGCGAGACCCGTCCATCGCCCAGAATGGTGGCGCCGGACACGCCCGGGATGCGGCGGTAATTGTTCTCGATGTTCTTGACCACCACCTGTTGCTGGCCGAGCAGTTCGTCCACTTCCAGCGCGATCTTCTGGCCATCGCCTTCGACCACCACCACCAGCGGTTCCTGCGAGGACTGCTGCCCGCCGAAGCCGTAGTAATCGGTGAGCGACAGGATCGGCAAGTACTCGCCGCGGACCCGCAGCACCCGGCCGTCGCCGGCCATCGAGCGGATGTCTTCCGGTGCCGGCTGCAGGGCTTCGAGCACATAGGCCAGCGGCAGGATCAGGGTTTCGCCGGCCACCGACACGGTCATGCCGTCGAGGATGGCCAGGGTCAGCGGCAGGCGGATCAGCACGCGGGTACCGCTGCCGGCATTGCTTTCCAGCTGCACTTCGCCACCCAGGCCCTGGATGTTGCGGCGGACCACGTCCATGCCCACGCCACGGCCGGACAGGTCGGTGACGGCATCGGCGGTGGAGAAGCCCGGTGCGAAGATCAGGTCCCACACCTGCGCATCGGTCGGGTTGTCCGGCACGGCGATACCGCGTTCGGCGGCTTTTTCCAGGATCTTGGCGCGATTGAGGCCACGGCCGTCGTCGCTGACTTCGATCACGATATGACCACCCTGGTGCGAGGCCGCCAAGGTGATCGTGCCGGTCTCGTCCTTGCCGGAGGCGCGACGCGCATCGGGCATTTCCAGACCGTGGTCGATCGAGTTGCGCACCAGGTGCACCAACGGATCGGCGATCTTTTCGATCAGGCCCTTGTCCAGTTCGGTGCCTTCGCCGATGGTGCGCAGGCGCACCTGCTTGCCGAGGCGGCTGGAGAGGTCGCGGACCAAGCGCGGGAAGCGGCGGAATACCGCATCCACCGGCAGCATGCGCACGCCGATGACCGCTTCCTGCAGGTCGCGGGTATTGCGTTCGAGCAGATCCAGGCCGGCGAACAGCTGTTCGGCATGCGCCGGGTCCAGGCCGGTGGAGACCTGCTTGAGCATGGCCTGGGTGATGACCAGCTCGCCGACCAGATTGATCAACGCATCGACCTTGTCGACGCTGACGCGGATCGAGGTTTCCGCTTCGGCAGCGGCGGCCTTGGCCGGCGTGGCAGCAGCAGCGGCGGCAGGTTCGGCAGCAGCGGCGGGCGCCGCAGCGACGGCGACCGGCGCCGCGACAGCGGCTTCGACGGCCAGGCTCGGCGGCGGGCCGGGCACCGCCATCGGGCGGATGTCCAGCTCGCAATCGTCCACCACCCAGGCGAAGGTGTCTTCGATCTTGCTGCGCGGAATCTTGCCGATCAGGCCCAGATCCCAGGCCAGGTAGGCTTCCAGCGGGTCGATGTTCTCAAAGCCCGGCATGCGCTCCAGGCGTGCGGCAATCTGCAGCGGGCCCAGGTGCTCGAGCTCGCGGATGATGCGCAGCGGGTCGTTGCCGCTCATGAACAGCGACGGCGCCGGGGTGAACCCGATATGCCAGGCCTCGGGTTCTTCTTCCTTCGGCTTGGCGACCGCCGCAGCGGTCGGCGCTTCGCCGGCCAGCACGGCGTTCAACCGGGTATGCACGGCCTTGACCGCGGCCGGGTCGGCCGGGGTGCCGTGTTCGGCTTCGCGCAGCAGGGCGCGCAGCACGTCGACCGAGCCGAGCATGGCATCGACCGCATTGGGTTCGAGCTGGCGCTTGTTGGAGCGCAGCTCGTCCAGCAGCGTCTCCAGCACGTGGGTCAGGCCGGCGACGGCTTCGAAACCGAAGGTGGCCGCGCCGCCCTTGATCGAGTGCGCGGCGCGGAACACCGAATTGATGATTTCCGGGTCGCGGTTGCCCTCTTCAAGGGACAACAGCCCGGCCTCCATCGCGTCCAGCCCTTCGCGGCTTTCCTCGAAAAAGGTGGCGTGGAAACGTTGCAGGTCCATGCTCATGGGCGTGAGATCCGATGGTGAAGCGAGTAAGGATTAACCCAGAACTTTCTGGACGGTGGCGATCAGCTGTTCCGGATTGAACGGCTTGACCAGCCAGCCGGTGGCACCGGCGGCCTTGCCTTCGGACTTCTTGTCGGCCGCCGACTCGGTGGTGAGCATCAGCATCGGGGTGAACTTGTAGTCCGGCAGCTGGCGCAGCTCGCGAATCAGCGAGATGCCGTCCATGTTGGGCATGTTCACGTCGGTCACCACCGCATTGAAGCGTTGGCCCTTCGCGCGGCCCAGCGCAACGGCGCCGTCCTCGGCTTCTTCGACGGCAAAGCCGGCAGAGGTGAGGGCGAAAGAGACCATCTGGCGCATTGACGCCGAATCGTCCACCACCAAGATACGTGCGCTCATGCGGCGTTCTCCACAGATTTCAGGTTGTCATTGGATGCGGAAAGTCCGAGCGCGTCGGTGACGCCGAGCAGACGGGCCGCATCTCTAAAAGTGTCGTTGCAGCCATCGAATTCGGTATGCAAGCCCGCCTGGCGGCGGCTCTGCACAAAGGCGCAGAGCAACTGCACGCTGGCGGTATGGATGCGCCGGACGTCGCCGGCATTGAGCACCAGGTCGCCGTCCTGGGTCAGGAACGCGGCAAGCTTCTGCTTGAGGTCGGCGCTGGTCTCGATGCCGAGATCCTCACCCAATGTCACTGTGCTCATTGTTGCTCCGAACGGATGGTTCTATGCGTACTAACGGCGGGGGGCGGGAAAGCTTTAACGCTGAATCGTTGCGTGTGCAGGTGCGCGTCAGCTGCGCGCTGGATCAATGCAGCAGATGGCTGGCATCGAGCAGGATCATCGGTTGATGGCCCAGCCGCGCGACGCCGCGGAACAGGTTGTTGGAAATGCGGCACAGGCGGGCGTTGTCCGGCGGCTCGATCTGCTGATCGGTCAGGCTGGTCACATCCTCCACCGCCGACACGCGCAGGCCCATGGTTTCGCCATTTTCTTCCAGCACCACCACACGCGTCTGCAGATCCATGTCGATCGGTGCCGAGCCCAGATGCATGCCCAGGTCGATCACCGGCACCACCTGACCACGCAGGTTCATGATGCCGAGCATTGCGCTGGCGGTGCCGCGCAACGGCAGCAGCGGCACCGGCAGCACCACTTCCTGCACCTTGAGCAATTCCAGCGCGTAGGTCTGCTCGCCGCAGCGCAGGCGCAGCCAGCGCGTACTGCGTTCGCTGGCGCGCCGCTCGGCCTGGATGTGCTCGGCCTGGCCGGGAGCCAGCAGCGCCTGCAGGCCTTGCGGATAGATCGGCGACGGCGGTGCGCGGTGCGGTGCCGGTGCAGGGCGCGGCGGTGCAGGAGCGGGTGCCGGCGGGGCGGGTGCAGCATCGGCAAAGGCCGGGTCGGCATCCATCTCCGACAGCAGATCGGCCGCCAGCAGGTCCGCGCCGGAGGCAGCGGTGGCAAACGCCGGGTCGGCGTCCATTTCGGCCATCAGGTCGGCGGTGCTCATGAACGGGCTGGGTGCAGCGGCGGCAAAGGCCGGGTCGGCATCCATTTCGGCCAGGAAATCGGCAGCGATGTCCGCGGCGCTGGGCGCGGCGACCACCGGCGGCCCGAAGGCCGGGTCGGCATCCATTTCAGCCAGGAAATCGGCAGCGATGTCCGCGGCGCTGGGCGCGGACATCACCGGCGGCCCGAAGGCCGGGTCGGCATCCATTTCGGCCAGGAAGTCTGCAGCGATATCCGCGGCGCTGGGTGCAGCGACCACCGGCGGCCCGAAGGCCGGGTCGGCATCCATTTCGGCGAGGAAGTCTGCAGCGATGTCCGCGGCGCTGGGCGCAGCAGCCACCGGCGCCCCGAAGGCCGGGTCGGCGTCCATTTCTGCGAGAAAGTCTGCAGCGATCGCGTCGGCGCTCGCCACCGCGGCAACCGCGTGGGCGGTAGCCGCTTCCGACACGGCGGCCGCTTCGGGAGCCGCGGCAGCCTGCACCGGCGGCTCGGCCAGCGCAACGTCTGCATCCGCAGGCGCCGGAGCCTCGCTGGCAGCAGGGGCGGCAGCGGTGGCAGCGGGGATCTCGACGCCGGCATCGTGCAACAGGCCTTCCAGATAGTCGTCCAGCTCACCGTTGGCGGTGTGGTTGCTCATGCAGCTTGCTCCATACGCATCGCGTCATCGGCCAGCACCCATTCCAGCGCGCGGCGATAGGCGGACAGGCCGCGGCCCTGGTAGTCGCCGCCGGTAGCGGGGACGGTCAGTGCGGCGGCATTGCAGATTCGGGTATCCACCGGCACCGCGTCTTCCCAGACGACGGCGCCGTAGGTGTCCTGCATCTCCTTGAGTGTCTCGGTGCCGGCGCGGGTGCGACGGTCGAACAGGGTCGGCAGGATCGACACCGGCAGCGCGCGGCGACGCGAGCGCTGCACCATGTCGGCAGTCCGCACCATGCTGGCCAGGCCATGCAGCGCCAGCGGCTCGGCCTGGGTCGGCACCACCACGCGGTCGCAGGCGGCCAGGGCGTTGATCATCAGCAGGCCGAGCGTGGGCGGGCAGTCGAGCAGGATGTAGTCGTGCTGGCCGGCATGCCGGGTCATCGCGTTCTGCAGCGCCAGGCCCAGGCCGGGCTGGTTGGCGCTGCGGCGTTCCAGCGTGGCCAGTGCGGCTTGCGCGCACACATAGGACAAGCCGGGGATGGCGCTTTCATGGGCCAGGCTGGCCAGATCGCTCGGCGGAGTGCCGAACAGGTCCAGCACGCCGCGCGGCGGCGGGTCGATCGCCACACCGAACGCGCGGGTGAGGGAGGAGTGCGGATCAAGGTCGATCAACAATACCCGGTGGCCGAGCGCGGCCAGGCCGCGACCCAATGCCAGCGTCGTGGTGGTCTTGCCGACGCCGCCCTTTTGGTTGGCGATTGCCCAGATACGCATCTCACTGCACTCCTTGAATTACGGCGGGGACGGAACTTGTGCCGCTTTCGGTGGTGACGGCCGTTTGGCCGCCGTCAGACTTGGGAAGCTTGGGCGCCCCGGCGGCGGTCGCATGCATCTGCGATGGCGGATCGGGTGCGAGTGAGCCAGCCGAGTCAGCGAGGATGATCAACACCACACGCCGGTTCGCATTCCGTCCCGCCTCAGTGCTGTTATCGGCACGTGCGCGGAATTCTCCATAGCCCACCATCGCCAATCGTTGCGGGGCGACGCCGTCGTCGGCAAACAGGTGCACCACGCTGGCGGCGCGCGCGGCCGACAGCTCCCAGTTGGAGGGGAACTGTGCGGTGGCGATCGGCTGGTTGTCGGTATACCCCTCCACGCGCACGCCATTGGGCGCATCGCGCAGCACCGCGGCCAGCGCCGACAGGGTGCCGCGGGCGCTGCCGGCCAGCGAGGCCGAGCCGGTGCCGAACAGGATGTCGCTGTTGATCTCCACCTCGATCCACAGGTCGTTGCGGCGGATGGTGATGAGTTTCTGCTCGATCAGCGGCGCCAGCGTCTTGCTCAGCTGCTGGGCCACCGCGTCCATCTGCCGCTGCGCGCGCGCCAGCTGCGCCTGGTTGCGCAGCGACACCGGCATGCGCATCTGCGCGGCCATCGACGGCAGCAGGGTGGGGTCGGTCGGCCCGCTGGAGGCGGCCATCGGCGCGCCGGCCTTGATCACCGAGGGGCGGTCGTAATCGGCGCCCAGGGTCTGGGTCTTGCCGATCTGCACCGGGCTGGCGGCAGTGGACGAGCCGCCGAAAGCGGTGGTCAGCGCCTGCGCCATGACCTTGTACTTGCCCTCGTTGAGCGAGGAGATTGCGTACATCACCACGAAGAACGCCAGCAGCAGCGTCATCAGATCGGCATACGGAATCGCCCACGCTTCGTGGTTGCCATGGTCTTCGTGATGTTTGCGACGGCGGGCCATGACGGGACTAATGCAAGTATCCGGCCAATTTCGACTCAATGTTGCGCGGGTTCTCGCCCTGGGCGATCGCGATCAGGCCTTCGATCGCCATTTCGCGCTCGTTGGTGCTGCAGTGGATGACGCTCTTGAGCTTGGCGGCGACCGGCAGGAACAGCAGATTGGCCGAGGCGATGCCGTAGATGGTGGCGGTGAACGCCGCGGCGATGCCATGGCCGAGCATGGCCGGGTCGGCCAGGTTCTTCATCACCGCCATCAGCCCCAGCACCGCGCCGATGATGCCCAGCGTGGGCGCATAGATGCCCATGCCTTCGAACACCTTGGCCGCGGCAAGATCCTGACGCTCCTGGTTGTCCATTTCGATCTCGAGCATGTGCCGCATGGATTCGGGCTCCACGCCATCGACCAGCATCTGCAGGCCCTTGCGCAGGAACGCGTCGTCCTGGCGCGGGAGCTGGTCTTCCAGGCCCAGCAGGCCCTGGCGGCGGGCGATGTTGCTCCATTCGACGATGCGCGCCAGCAACTGCGGGCGGTCGCTGGCCGGCGGCTGGATCACCCAGCGCAGGATCTTGAAGGCGCGCCGGAAAACCGCCGGCGAGGTGTGCAGCAGGATCGCCGCCACGGTGCCGACAATCACGATCACGAAGGCAGCCGGCGACCACAGCGACGAAATGCCGGCGCCTTTCAACACGCTGCCGCCCACGATCGCCACGATCGCGAGCACCAGTCCGATGATGCTGAGTCTGTCCATGGAAGCGATATCGGCGCGAGCCCGGCGGACTTGATAGACGCACTCGGTCGATGCGCCAGAAAGTTGTCGTTTTGCGGCATGGGCCGCTTCCACGCTGGCGTCGATGCAGGGTTGACAGGTCATCGGCGCCTGCGCTTCCGACCAAGGCGTGTCATCGATGCCGCAGCAGGCCCCGCCGTCCTTGCGCGTGTACGCAGGCAACAAGCGCGCGCATGTTCGGTGTGGCGATCGCGTTGGCGATGGCCGCCAAGCGGCGTGTGGCAGGCGATGCCCCCACGTCGATCCAGCCTATTGCTGAGCTCGGTTTCAAACAAGGTGTGTGCTGGCGCGTCGGCAAACCGCTTGCGTCCGGTTGCGGGCAAGGGTGTGTTGCTTGCTGCGATCACGCTGCTGCAGCCGGCAACGCGGCAGGCCGTGCCATGCCGCGTGCAAGCGTGGCGGGCCGGCCGGCCATCGTGGATGCCCTGCAATGCCGCGGGCCTGTTGCGGGGCAGAATGCGCTGCCGCATGGGCTGTGCTACTTAGCTTTCCACGGTATTAGAACGATCTAATTACATCTGCGTGGAAGCGGACGCAAGAGGAGGGGGGGCGCAACGGCGCCGGATATTTTTGTGTCACTTCGCGCAGCGTTCTTGGCGGATCGTTGGATCGACAGGAATCGGCCGAAGCCAATCACTATTGGGAGAGCATGATCGAAATGAACTGCATGCCATTCGCACGCAACCGCAGCACGCTGTCCGCCGGTATCGCCATCGTCTTGTTCGCGAGCGCCGCCTCTACCACCGCTGCCGCCCAGCAGGCCGACGCCACCCCGGCGCCCACCGGCCAGGCCGAGGTGCAGGCCACGGACCTGGATGCGGTGACGGTGACCGGCTACCGCTACGCGATCGAAAAAAGCCTGGAGCAGAAGCGCAACGCCAACGCCGTGGTCGATGTGATCACCGCCGAGGACGTGGGCAAGTTCCCCGACAAGAACGTGGCCGATGCGCTGCAGCGCGTGCCCGGCGTGGTCATCAGCCGCGACGGCGGCGAAGGCAAGAACGTCAGTGTGCGCGGCCTGTCCTCGGAGCTGGTGCTGACCGAATTGAACGGCAACTACATTGCCACCGCCGAATCCAACGGCGACCCGACGCGCTCGTTCAACTACACGCTGCTGCCGTCGAACCTGCTGGGCAGCGCGGAGCTGTACAAGACCCCGGAAGCACGCATCGACGAAGGCGGCATCGGCGGCACGGTGATCCTGCAGACGCGGCGCCCGCTGGAACTGGAGCCACATTCCGGCTTCGTCTCGGCCGAGGGCACCTGGTCGGATACCAGCAAGAAGACCGACGGCCAGTTCTCCGGTTCGTACTCGTGGCACGACAAGGACAACCGCTTCGGTGTCTTCGTTGGTTACACGCAGCAGAAGCGCACCGCTCGCACGCTCAATGCCAGTACCGAGAGCTGGCAGTGGTACGGCCGCGACGAAGTTGGCCCGGCGGTCGATGTGAACGGCAATCCGTCGGACTTCAACGCCAACTGGTGGGGCGGTACCGGTTTCTGGGACCAGAACAGCAATTACTACACCGGTTTCATGATGCCGACGGCGGTCAGCCTGGACGCCAAACGCGAGGAGCGCGAGCGCAAGGGTGGGCAACTGACCTTGCAGTTCAAGCCGACCGACGACCTGACGCTGACCGCGAACTACTTCCGCTTCGACCTGTCGCAGGACTCGCAGACCAATACCATCAAGATTCCCGAGTGGAACATTGCCCGCTATAACGGCGACGGCAACTGGCGCGGCGGCCGTCTGCTCGACGGGCTGCAGTTCGATCCCAGCGGCACCATCGTCACTGGCGCCGCCTACAGCCTGCGTCCGGGCAAGACCTACTATTGCAGCGAGGCGCAGGCCGCCGCGGCCGGCCTGCCGCCGGGCGGCTGGGGCTCGGACGATTGCACCGTGCCGACGCCGCAGATCACCGGCAGCTACAACATCGAGAAATCGCAGTCGCAGACGGTGGACCTGGGCGGCGAATGGCGTGGCGAGCAGGTGGACGTGGCGTTCAAGGTCGGCCGCACCTGGGCCAAGGGCGGGCCGGAGCTGCAGTTCTCCCTGCCGATCAAGCCGCGCCTGCAGAACGCCGACGGCAGCTGGAGCAACGGCAACTTCGCCAGCGCCTGGGACCTGACCGGCACACCGAGCATGACATTCTCGCCGCAGCTGATGCAGAACCTGCGCGACGGCATTCTGCAGGTCGACCTGGGCTCGACCGGCTCGTCCTGGACCCGCAACACCAATCAGCAGCAGTACGCGCAGATCGATACCACCTGGCACTTCGATGGCGAGGTCGTCGACTCGCTGCAGTTCGGCCTCAAGCGTCGCGACGGCGGCATCCACCGCAGTACCGGCAACAACTACTGGGTGTGCCCGGGCACCGATCCGAGCGACTACGACAACCGCTACTGGAACGGGCGCTGCAATGCCATCGCCACCCAGTTCTCGCCGGGCCTGCTGTTCGCGCAGGACAACCTGGCCGGTGGCGTCAACGCCAGCGCGTTCCCGGCGATCAACTTCCCGGGCTACATCGGCTACTTGAACCAGACCTACGGCGCGATGCAGACCCGTAGCGAAGACAACTTCGTCTACAACGTCGACGAGGAGATCTATTCCACCTACCTGCAACTCAACTTCCACACCGAGCGGCTGCGTGGCAACGTCGGCGTGCGGGTGGCGCGCACCGGCCAGCGTGCCGATTCCACCGACAAGGTGACCGCCTACAACGACTACTTCTTCGATGGCGCCGACGGCAATCCGCTGGCCTGCCAGCAGGGCGCCGCCATGCCCGGCGGCGCCCCGGCCGACACCTATTGCGGGACCGAAGGCTACTGGCGTTTGTCCGACAGCGTGCAACGCACCGAGTCGTTCGTGGTCAGCGGGCTGGACCGCAACTACACCGACGTGCTGCCGAGTTTCAACCTGGCCTACGACCTGACCGAGAACCTGCTGCTGCGCGCGGCAGCCGCCAAGGTGATCGCACGTCCCAGCTACAACGACATCGCCGCGCCTGGCAGCCTGGAGTTTTACAGTCCCGAGTACGTGGCCGACCGGCGCCTGACCGGCGGTGCCAGCGAGCAGGGCTGGTACGGCTCGGGCAGCAACAAGAACCTGGAGCCGTACAAGGCCAACCAGTTCGACCTGGGGCTGGAATGGTATTTCCAGCCGGGCTCGGTGGCAGGTGTGGGACTGTTCCGCAAGAACGTGGAGAACTTTGCGGTCGACGTCATCAGCGACGTGAACATGATGGTCGACGGGCAACCGGTCACCGTGCAGAACTACAGCACCCAGGCCGGCGGCCAGGACGCGGTCTCGCAGGGTGTGGAGCTCTACGCGCAGCACACGCTGCCATTTGGTCTTGGTGTGCAGTTCAACTACACTTACAACGATGCCAGCAAGGCGGCGGTGCGGCTGGAGGACGGCACCGAGGTCGGCAAGACCTCCATGCCGGGCAGCGCCAGAAACCAGACCAACCTCACCGTGTTCTACGAGACCGACAGCCTGCTGCTGCGCGCCTCGTACAACCGTCGCGGCGAGCTGGTGCAAGGCCTGGTCAACGGGTTGAACGTCTTTGAGGAGCCTTACTACCAGATCGATCTGAACGCGGCCTACAACATCACCCCGGCGCTCAGCCTCACCGCCTCGGTGCTGAACCTGACCAAGCAGGAATCCCGCTCGCACCTGGGCGAGGACACCCGCGCCCGCTTCTACACCGGCGGCTACGCAGGCCGGCTGGCGTACCTGGGGCTGACCTACAAGTTCTAGCGCCGACGTGTCGCGCCCATGCCTGCCGCGTGGCGGTATGGGCGCGATGGTTCGGTGACGGCCGGACTGCAGTGTTCGCTGTCCGCGACGACATCGTCGCGTGTGCGCGGTCGTTCACCGCAGGATCTCATCGCATGAGGTCTTTGTTGGTGCGAATGCTCTCCCTGTCCCCGGTGCCGTCGCTGGCCACGCCGACGCTGGCTGCCGCACCGCGGTCAAACCGTCGAGCGATGCGGCGATCTAGTCGGGCCTTGCTGAAAAGAAGTGGACCTGGGCCCGTTATTTCGACCCGTTATTTCGACACCACGGGCGACGACTCAGCGCCATTTCGTCGGCGATCGGGGTGATTCATCGGCGGCTTCTGTGGCTTGGTCGCAAGCGGATTGCCACGCCCCCGCGCGGATGGCAACTTGCAGCGGCGATCACGTCGACCTGGAGCCCCGCATGACCCCCGTTGCCCTGTATTCGCCCGATCCAGCCCGCGGCTGGCTGCCCTGGGCCTGGGTAACGCCGATCCTGATGATCCTGTTCAACGCGGCACCAACGATCGCGCTGGACGGGTGGATGCAGTCGCAGCATTGGTCGACGCCGCACGGCGATCCGATCGGCCTCGCTGGCTTGTATGCGCTGTTGTGGATCGGCTTCGCGCCGACGCTGGCGGCCGTGCTCGTCTGGGTACGCTTCGTCGAAGGGCGCTCGCTGGCGAGTATCGGGCTGACCGGTCCGGCGCCGCTGAAAACCTTCCTTCGCGGACTGGCCGTTGGATTCGGCACGGTCGCGCTGGTCGTAGTCGCGATCTGGATGGCTGGCGGCATGCAGGCGGTGGGCTTGGGGCAGGCCTGGCGGTCGCCCGTCAGTCTGCTGCACATCAGTCTGCTGCTCTTGAGTTTCATGTTCCAGGCGAGCGTGGAGGAAGTCATCTTCCGCGGCTGGATGCTGTCGGTGGTGGCGCGCAAGACCAATGTCGCGGTAGCAGTGCTGCTGGTGTCGCTCGTTTTCTGCTTCCTGCATTTCAGTCCGCACCAGCCGCCCCGGGTCATGCTCGGCACGTTCCTGTTCTCGCTGTTCGCCTGCGCCTGGGCGCTGCGGACCGGCAATATCTGGGGCGTGATGGGCTGGCACGCGGGGTGGAACTGGTTGCTCGCGACCGGCTTCGAACTGCCCGTCACCGGCATCGATGCGCACTTGCCGGCGCTGCTGGTGGCGCTACGCCCGCAAGGCCTCGACGCTCTGACCGGTGGCGCGCAAGGGCCGGAAGGCAGTTACCTGTGCAGCGTCTTCTTCGTCGCCGCGATCGCGTGGATCCAGTGGCGAAAGACGCGCGGAGCTCAGAACTTCTCGCCGACCAGCAGGTAACGCCACTGCCCGGGCGGCATCGCCCCGTCCGGGCCCTTGCCGATCGGATGCTGGTTCGCGCCATACCGGCGACGACCACGCAATGGAGCGTCTGCTAGCGCTCGGTGGGCCGGTCGACGCTCCGCTACGGGGCTTCTCGGTAGGGTAGGGGAACTGCTATCCAGTACTAGAATTAGGGATGTTTATCGGGGGTAGGGCAGCTCCCGACCCTAAGCGGTCACTCAAAAGAACGGGCTCAGATTCACTCAAGGAAGTCGACCTGACCCTGAGGTTTCAGAACTACAGCACCCAGGCCGGCGGCCAGGACGCAGTTTCGCAAAGCGTGGAGCTGTACGCGCAGCACACGCTGCCGTTCGGTCTTGGTGTGCAGTTCAACGACACCTACAACGATGCCAGCAAGGCCGCGGTGCGGCTGGAGGATGGCTCCGAGGTCAGCAAGACCTCCATGCCCGGCAGCGCCGGGAACCAGACCAACCTCACCGTGTTCTACGAGACCGACAGCCTGCTGCTACGCGCGTCGTACAACCGTCGCGGTGAATTGGTGAAAGGCCTGGTCAACGGGCTGAACGTCTTTGAGGAGCCGTACTACCAGATCGATGTCAACGCGGCCTACAACATCACCCCGGCGCTCAGTCTCACCGCCTCGGTGCTAAACCTGACCAAGCAGGAATCCCGCTCGCACCTGGGCGAGGACACCTGCGCACGCTTCTATACCGGCGGATACGCGGGTCGGTTGGCGTACCTGGGGCTGACTTACAAGTTCTAGGTCCCAGTGTGTGGCGCCCATGCCTGCCGCGTGGCGGTATGGGCGCGACGGTTTGGCGACGGCCGGGTTGCAGTGGAAGTGAACCTGGAACCGTTATTTACTAGAAAGGCAATATCAGCCCATAACAATCGGCCTCTTTGAGCAGCCCATTGAACGGGCGATAGCTTCGCCCAAGGTGAGCACTGACCCTGCACTGATTGAGTATGGCGGCGGGCAAAAGTCTGGGCCGAAAGGATTTGCGCGGGAAGGGTGGTGCTTCTGATGAGCACGAATGGCAGTCAGACAGAAGCTCTGCGAGCTCGGATTCTGACAGCGATGCAGCGCGACATGGGCATCAGCACAACAATGGTTGAGCCGTTCGTGAATTCAGTGATGAAGTGTTTCGCCGGCGAGCAGCCCTACTTTCCGCACCCAAAGCGCGCGTACCCGGTCGAGCAGATCAAAATGGCACTTGAGGACGGGGCTGCAGTGAGCCAGATTTTAAAGAAATATGACTTGTCTCGGTTTAAGCTTTACAGCCTTTCCCCGGAGGACTACCCGGGCGGGGACGGCGCGTTAAGCGGACTGATCCTTAGGGCCCTTTTTCGAGCTTCTACGCTACCGGTCGATGCGTAATTTCTCTGTTCCAATGGTTCACAAATCAAGTAACATCCCACAAGGGGGCGGAAGTAGTTGCCACTAGTCACAATTTGCTAAAAATTAAAGGGGCGGGATGTATTTTCAAATTGGCAAGCCGAAGTCGCTATATGGACTTCAAATACCGCACCAAGAAATGGCTCAGTTAAAGCGTAATAATCAAATTGCTGTGATCGATGATATGCCTTTCGCTAAGGCCGCGGCTTTGCGGAATCATAAGTTCAGCATAGTTGAGCTGGGTGATATAAGGTCGGTTGATCAAATCGCCGAATACCCAATAATTATTTGTGATATCAGAGGCGTAGGAAAAGCTCTGGATTCTGATTTGGAGGGTGCTCACCTTATTGCAGAAATGCGGAAAGACTACCCTGATAAATACTTAGTATCTTACTCTGGGGCGCAGTTCGATGTTTCCTACAATGAATCTCTCCGGAATGCAGACGCGTCACTTGCTAAGGATACATCTACCGAGCAATGGGTAAGCGCACTAGAGACTGGTATAACAAAAGTTGCGAATCCTCGCGAACGCTGGCTTAGGCTGCGGAAAACTTTTTTGGATCGCGGTGTAGAGCTACATCAAGTCTTTAAGCTTGAGCAAAGTTTTATCAGAGCGGTAGAAGAAAGAGACGCAACTAAGTTTAAGGTCGAGGGGCTACCACCCGAGGTGAGGCAGATTGCAGTTGGCTTCGCGAAAATCGCGCTTGTTCAGATTATCAGGTCGGTGGCAGGGCCATGACCAACTACGATAAGCAACGCCGACGTGAAGAAAAGCTTATCAAAGAGCGCCAAGATGCTCTAGCTAGAGCGGAATCGGCCGAAAATGAGCGTATTCGTCTTTATTCCATCTTGGATGGAATTATGCACGAAACCAGACGGTTAAATTCCGAAATTGCTTCGGCGTGTGAAGAGGTTTCCAAAAATATCGAGAAAAAGGATTACGCGTTAGCGTCAAGTAATGCCGATGATGCTTTTTATACGTCAGGGCTGATTTCTTCTCGTTTAACTTTCGCTGACTATGAAATAAATCCTGAAGCAATCACACGACAAGCTAAGTATAGTGCGAACGTCTATAAAAAATTTGACAAAGCAAGGAGAATATTGGCCCGAAATGCGAAGCGTAGGAAGATTCGAGTAATTTTAAATGGTCCTTCCCGAAACGAGATCAATGTGTTGCCTGCGTTTGAGATGGTTCCGTTTGTGCTTATTGAAAATGCGGTGAAGTATTCTCCCGGCAATCAAGATGTCGTAATAGACGTTAGAGATTCGCCTAGTCCTGGTGTGCGAATAAATGTGCGAATAACATCTACGGGGCCTACAATCGACCCTGAGGAGCTCCCGCGCCTGACTCAACGAGGAAGTAGGGGTAAATCTGCTATAAAATCAGGAATTGTGGGAGAAGGTATTGGATTGTATTTGGCTAATACGCTTGTAAAGCTCGCTAATGGCAGGATGTTAATTTCAGCTTCTCAGGACATGAAGTATATGGTGGATGGAGTGTCCTATTCAGAATTTGAGGTCAACCTTTTCTTTAGCTAAAAATAGGTTCTAGATGAAGACGGAAGAAGTTCTCGATATCATCCGAACAGCAATTGTCAACGCTAAGGATAATGGTGTCGACAAGGTTGCTCTGAATGACCTGGATAAAATGATTCAGGCTCTAGCAGAGGATGCAGCCGAATCCCCTGAGGGAGTCTCAGCTGGTGAGGCGGCCATGGCTACATATAAGGCAAATTTGGACGCTTTGGGTAATTCCTTGCGGTATCAGCATGAGACCCGTTTGGAAATGTTGCGCGCCACCGTAACCACCAGCCAAAGTGCCCTTCGGAGTAGTTTGTTAATCAATGCTGGTGCTGCAGTGGCTTTACTTTCATTTATGGGTGGTATTTGGGGTAAGGGGAGTTATTTGAATGTTATCCCTGGCCTGTCGTACAGCCTTTCGGTGTTTGTTTGGGGTGTTTTAGCGGGCGCGCTGGCTGCTGGCGCTACATATGGTTCTCAAGCGGGTTATGGAGAAGAGTTTGGTCGGTTCAGTGTGCTAATCGGTCGAGTATTTCATGGAGTTGCGATACTGGCGGGCGTAACCGCATATATATGCTTTGGGTCTGCAAGCTGGCTCGCGTACGGCGCATTGATGGCTGGTGCCAACTAATGAGGTTGCGAGTCTAGAGAGAGAAACTGTCAGGCAGTGAATGAGTGATTTGCATTTTTTCACTCGATGCGTGTTTCAACTACTAGGACTTGTCTACGAAGTCCCGCGCGTGCCACTCGCTCTGTCTAAAAGCAAATTAGTTGGTGGACTGAAGAGATTTTTATTCCGTAATGGGGTCAGGTGCACTTATCAGGCAACGGCGCTCGGCTCGCGTGGCCCTTATGGAACTGCGCCAGCGGCGCACGTAGCCGCGCGAGACTTGCCAGCGTGTATTGACACGCCAGACCGCGTACTTGCAATCTAGGCCCAAGGAGCGTCGAAACTCCTCACGTAGCGGTACCCACCTCCGTCAAACCGGTGGGTTTTTTGTGCCTGCATCCTGCAGGTACAAGCCGACGCAATGCCTGCGTCGGGAGGGCGGCTAATACAACACCCGCAAGGGGAATATGCCCGCCGGCTACGTGCGGTTTCGAACCTCCCGACATCCCGTCGCCGTTGGTGGCGGTTCTTGGGTTGTTCCAGGAGGGCGTTGCCATGTCTACCGCATCATCCAAGCCGGCATCTGTGCCGGTTGATCTGTTGCCAGCTTCCGCTCACCGCCTGCGTTGGTATGTGCGTGAGGTGCTGCGCCAGCTCGCCACACGCGCAGCTGTTGAGCAGACGAGCGCCAATTGCGCGCATCCGCTGAGTTGCCAGTCCGCTGTGTTGCCGCCCACCTTGCGCCGCCGGTTCGCATGCAAGGCCGTGGCGTTGCAGCAGCGCGTCGCCGCATCCACCAACCACTACCCGGAGGCGCCATGACACGCCGCCGCCCACCCACGGCATCTGCCAGCGCACGGCCCACCCGCACTCGTACGCGCCCCGCGCCGCCTAAGCGGGTGCAGTGGGTTGTTGTGGAACCCGACCGCACCAAACTGCCACCGATGCTGCCGCCCGACCCGGACGCCTCCCCACAAGGCCCCGGCACGCTACGCGCACCCCGCCGCGCCCGCCGCCCGCGCCAATGCACCGTCAGCTACACCCATTACCCCGGCGCCCACGACCACGCCGGCGACCAGCACGTGCCCCATGTCCGCCTCAGCGGCCTATGGCTGGAACAACTGGGCTTTGCCATCGGCACCAAGCTGCGCATCACCGCCAGCGAAGGGCAGCTGCTGATGGAGGTGTTGCCGCCGGTGGAGGTGCCGGCCAAGGCGCGCAGCGTGCGGCGATGATGCTGCGGCTGCCAGACCCCCTGCGATTGACCTCAGTGCCGGATGCCACTAGCGTCGCAGCCACACCAGCGCACAACGGACGCTTCATGATCGCGCGCCCCCTCTACGCCTTGCTCGCCACCCTCGCTCTGGGCGCATGCGCCCACACGGCGGCCACCCCAGCCCCGGCAACCGTCACGGAGACATCTGCCATGAATTCATCCAGTCCTACCACTGTGCCGCCTAACAAGCCCACTGCGGAAGGCTTGCTTGGTCAGCTGCTTGTGTTAATCAAGGGCAGCCAGAACATCTCCGATTTCACTCCCGAGCGTCTGAATTCCACGATGGGGCAGGCGGTTCAGTTCGTGAAAGGCGACGAACGCCGATATCGGGCCTTCGGCCCGCTCACTAAGGATTGGAGTTATGGATTTGGAGTCGATGAAACCAAGCTTGATGGCAGATGGTTCGAATTCCGCTTCGATCGCAATGTGGCCGGTGCATCGCCTGCGATGACCGAAATTTGTCGCCTGGACTTTGATCGTTTTACCCAGCAGCTTGAGCAGATGGGATTTGCGCGTGAGCGCAACATCGTCGAAGACGGGCGCTGGATGAGTGATTTCTTTACGCGCCCAGGAATGCGAGTAGAGGTCTTTCCGCGAGGTGAGGCTGCGGAACCGCAAGAGTTTGTGGCGCACAAATGCGTCGAATGGGTCTACATCCGTTAAGTCCAAGGAGCGGACATGTCACTCAGTCCTGATGCTTTGAAAGTTTTGAATGATTTCGGCAATGAGCCTGGAGTTACCAAACCTCACGTCGATCAACTGAGGCAGCTTCTAACCGATTCGCCGGAACTTACGCGCCAGCTGAATGTGGCAATTGATCAAAAGCTGGTGACTAGTTTCAAGCCTCTCACCGATCCGCATGCTGGAGGCTCGTTTGATCCTGTTGGCCATTCAATCCAGTTGCCACTGACAAAGCTGGTGGGCCCCAATGGAGTTGCTCCCCCATCTGCCGGGGATCTGACTTTTGTCCTTGGGCACGAGTTGCAACACAGCACCTTCAGCCCGGACGCGGAGGCCGCAAGGCAGCAGTTTATGACTGAAGCTCGTACGATTGCGCGCACCACACACGACTACACGTCAGCCGCTGAAAAGGTCATTGCTAGCAACCGTGAGGATGAATCACGTGCAGAGATCGCGGGTTGGAACGCCACCCTCAGCAGGGTGAAGGGCAGTACACCTCAGCCGACCTTGGAGGATATCTATCGTGCGGCCCCAGGACGGATGCGTGACTTCATCGATACCGCTGCGGGAAGCCAAGGTCTCGTCTACACCTTAAAGCCAAATCTTTCCTTGAATCAAGATTTGACCATGTCAGCCACGCCGGCAAATATCGAGGCAATGGGTGTCAACTATTTCGATAAACCAGCACAGGATACGCAGATCGGTTATGGCGGCCTATCTGACTATCACAACCACTACGGACCTTGGGTCATCGGCACCGCAGCGATCTTTGAGCGTCACTACAATAAGGCGCAGCAGGGCACGCCTGAGCAACCGATGATCTTTAACCTGCAGCGGCTTGGTCTCAAAGAGGATGCACTAGAACGCAATGGTATTGACCTGGGCAGCAATACGCGCCCGATGCCTTACCTGGATAGCAGCACCCAGCCCCCGACGCCGGGCTTGTTCCAGCACAGCAAGAACACTCATCTGCATGTCTCGCCGATCTCTGCACAAAAGCTGGAGCAGGAGCTCCGTGCACGTGAATCCCAATCGCAAGGGACCTCAGCTCAGCGTCTTCCGTCAGACCCAGACCATGCGGATCACCCGCTGTACCAGCAGATCAGAGGCGGGGTGCAAAAGCTCGATAGCGCACATGGCAGAGAGTGGGATGCATCGAGCGAGCGCATGACAGCTAGCCTGCTTGCGCTGGCAAAAGAGGAAGGGTTGTCGCGGGTGGATCATGTGGTGCTCAACAACCCAACGGCTCAGCTGGCGGGCGGCGAGAAGGTCTTCGTCGTTCAGGGCGCCCTCAACGACCCGGCTCACCAGCGTGCCCATATGTCGACCATGGACGCCGTGCAGACACCAGAGACTCAGTCGTTCGATCGCCTGCAGGCAATCAACCAGACTCAGGCCCAGGCGCGCGAACAGCAGCAAACGCTGGAGCAGTCCCAGCAAGCCGTCAGCCAGGCTGGTCCGTCGATGACGCGCTGAGTGTTTCGCAACGAGATAACGAGGTCCAAATAACGGTTCCAGGTTCACTTCCACGGCAGCCTGACCTTCGCCAAACCATCGCGCCCATGCCTGCGCGCGTAGCGGCGTAGATCGGCAGCCATGCTGGTAGTAAAAACGACAACGGCCGCAGTACGCGGCCGTTGTCGTTAGATCAGGCAAACAGGATCGTCTTCCCGATTCCCGATTCCCGATTCCCGATTCTCCCAATCCCGAATCCCGAATCCCCAACCTCAATGATCGCTGGAGCGCAGCCCATCCACATCCAGGATCAGCGCCATGCGGCCGTCGCCGATCAGGGTGGCGCCGGCGTAGCCGGGCAGGCCGCGCAGGGCACGGGGCAGGGGCTTGATCACCACTTCCTCGCGGCCGCGGACCTGGTCTACCACCAGGCCGAAGCGGGTTTCACCGGCCTGCAGCAGCACCACCGTCAGCAGCGGCGGTTGTTCGGCAGGCACGCCAAGCCAGCGGCGCAGGTCGATCAGCGGCAGGGTGTGCGAGCGGCGGTCCAGCACGGCGCGGCCGTCGAACCAGCCCAGCGAGGTCTGCGGGGCGTGCAGCACCTCGACCACGCGCGCCAGCGGCAGGGCATAGACCGCTTCGCCGGCCTGCACCAGCAGCGTGGGCAGGATGGCCAGGGTCAGCGGCACACGGATCATGAAGCGGCTGCCGCGGCCCAGTTCGGACTGGATCTGGATCTGTCCGCTGAGTTCGCGGATGCGCGATTGCACCACGTCCATGCCCACGCCGCGGCCGGAGATGTCGGTGACCTCGGCCTTGGTCGAAAAGCCCGGCATGAAGATCAAATGCAGGCACTCGTCGGTGCTCAGGCGGGCGGCGGCCTCGGCGTCGATCAGGCCCTTGTTGCGGGCGATTTCGCGCAGGCGTTCGGGGTCGATGCCGGCGCCGTCGTCCTGGATCTCGATGCTGACGTAGTCGCCTTCCTGCTGCGCCGACAGGCGCACATGGCCGCTGCGCGGTTTGCCGGTGGCTTCGCGCAGGGCCGGCGATTCGATGCCGTGGTCGATCGCGTTGCGCACCAGGTGCACCAGCGGGTCGGCCAGGGCTTCGACCAGGTTGCGATCCAGTTCCGTCTCGGCGCCGATCAGTTCCAGTTCCACTTCCTTGGACAGCGTGCGCGCGACATCGCGGGCCACCTTGGGGAAGCGCGCGAACACCTTGCTGACCGGTTGCATGCGGGTGCGCATCACCGCGGTCTGCAGGCGCGCGGTGGCGATGTCCAGGGTGCTGACCGCGCGGTCGAGTTCTTCGTCGCGCAGGCGGGTGCGCAGGGTCTTGAGACGGTTGCGCGACAGCACCAGTTCGCCGATCAGGTTGACGATGGCATCCAGGCGCTTGGTGTCCACGCGCACGGTCTGCTCGGCGTCGGCGGCCTTGGCCGCCGCCTTGGGCGCGGCCTTGGCGCCAGGCGCAGCAGCGCCATGTGCGTCATCGTGTGCAGGTGCTGCGGCAGCGGCCTTGGGCGCGGCCTTGACCGCCGGCGGGCCGCTCTTGGCATCGAACTGCGCAATCAGCGAGGCCGGCGCGTGCGGCACGGTTTCGCCCGAGCCCATCGCATCCAGCATGGCCTGCAGATAATCCAGCGACTGCTGCGCGGCATCGAAGTGATGCGCCTGCAGCACCGCCTGGCCGGAGCGCGCCATGCCCAGGGTTTCCTCGGCGGCGTGGCAGAGCTCCACCATCGGCTTGATCGCCAGGAAGCCGGCGCCGCCCTTGAGCGTGTGGAAGCCGCGGAACACCGCGTTGAGCTGGTCGGCTTCGTCCGGTGCCTGTTCCAGCGACACCAGCTGTTCGCCGAGGCGATCCAGGATCTCCTGGGCCTCGACAATGAAATCGGCAGCAATATCGTCTGGAACAGCACTCATGGTTACAGCCCCAATCCGGACAGCAGGTCGTCGGCGTCGTCCTGCGACACCGCGTGACGGTCCAGGCCCTTGACTGCAGGACCGGCAAGACCGCCGTCGTCTTTCTTCGGCTCGGGATTCTTCGGCGGCAGGCCGAGTGCACCGAAGCCCTCGTGCACGCGCCGCACGATGCCGGCCACGCGACGGATGATCTGGCCGCTCAGGTCCTGGTAGCTCTGCGCCAGCGACAGCTCGGTCAGGTTATGGCGCATCTTGTCCATCAGCGCGCCCTGGTCCTGGTTCAGGCCACCGTCGCGCAGCTGGTTGGCCAGCTCGCGGCATTCCTCGACCAGGTCCAGCGTGCGATGGCTGGCCTTCTCGGTCATTTCCACCACGTGGTCCAGGCGCGAGCAGGCATCGTCCAGTTCGCCGGCTTCCTCGGGCACGGTGGGCAGCTCGCCCAGCGCCTGCCCGAGTTCGCGCGCGAGCCGGCTCAGGCTCTGCATCATCGGGCGCGTGCGCAGCGCGGCGAGGTGGTCCACCTCGCGCCGCCAGGCGACCTGGTCACCGCTTTCCAGTGCATCGAGCGCGTGCTGCAGGCGCTCGATCAGGGCGGCACGTTCGGCATCGGCTTCCACGGTGGCGTTCATCAGGCGGTCGCCGCCAGACGTTCGAACACCTTGCCCAGCTTCTCTTCCAGCGTCTGTGCGGTGAACGGCTTGATGATGTAGCCGTTCACGCCGCACTGGGCCGCTTCGATGATCTGCTCGCGCTTGGCTTCGGCGGTCACCATCATCACCGGCAGGTGCTTGAGCTTGGCGTCGGCGCGGATGTTGCGCAGCAGGTCGATGCCGGTCATGCCGGGCATGTTCCAGTCGGTGACCACGAAATCGAACGGGCCGGCCCGCAACGCCGCCAATGCGCTGTTGCCGTCTTCGGCCTCTGCGGTATTGGTGAAGCCCAGATCGCCCAACAGATTCTTGACGATACGTCGCATCGTCGAGAAGTCGTCCACGATCAAAATCCGCATGTTCTTGTTCACATCAAGCTCCTAACACTAAAAAATGCGCGAAAAAATCATTCGTCAATTTCGACACCGGCATCGGCCAGTTCGAAGACCTTGAGGCGGCCGCGCAGACGCACCACCGCCTGGCCATGGATCTGGCAGACGCGCGATTCGCTGACACCGAGCACGGCGCCGATTTCTTTCAGGTTCAATTCCTGTTCGTAGTACAGCGACAGCACCAGCTGCTCGCGCTCGGGCAATTGGCCGATGGCCTTGCCCAGCTCGCGGCCGAATTCGCCACGCTCCATCATCTGCTGCGGATTGGGGCCGCCCTTGGCGGTGGTGTCCAGCTCGCCGTGATCCTCGATCCGCGACTCCAGGCTCAGCACCTGGCCGCGGGCGGCATCTTCCATCAGACGCAGGTAGTCGGGCAGCGGCATCTCCATCGCGGCGGCCACTTCGGTGGCGGCGGCGGCGCGGCCGGTGTGCTGTTCGATCTTGCGCACGGCGGCGGCAGCGTCGCGTGCGCGGCGGTGCACCGAGCGCGGCACCCAGTCGCCACGCCGGATTTCGTCGATCATCGAGCCGCGGATGCGGATCGAGGCATAGGTCTCGAACGAGGCGCCCTGTTCGGAGTCGTAACTGCGCGAGGCTTCGATCAGGCCGATCATGCCGGCCTGGATCAGATCGTCCACTTCCACGCTCGCCGGCAGGCGCGCGGCCAGATGGTGGGCAATACGGCGCACCAGGTCGGCGTGCTGGGTGACGATGTCGTTGGCGTTGTTGCGCTGCACGGCGCGGTACTGCGCGCTGGCCGTGGTTGCGGTAGCGGTGCTCATGCGGCCACTCCCCGTTGGATGATGCGTTCGACGAAGAACTCGACATTGCCGCGCGGCACGGTGGGGGCCTGCCAGCGCGAGGTACGGCGAGCGATTTCTGCAATGGCCTGCGCCGACGGACTGGCGGGGTAGGCCTTGATGACCGGCTGCTGGCGCTGCACCGACAGGCGCAACCAGTCGTCCTGCGGCACGTGGCCGAGGTAGTTCAGCGACACGTCGCCGAGGAATTTTTCGCAGACCCGCGACAGCTTGTCGTACAGCAGGCGGCCCTCGTTGGGGTCGCGCACCATGTTGGCGATGATCTGCAGGCGGTCCACGCCGCGTTCGCGCGAGAGCACCTTGATCAGCGCGTAGGCGTCGGTGATCGAGGCCGGCTCGTCGCAGACCACCACCACGGTGTCCTGGGCGGCCTGGCAGAAGGTCAGCACGCTGTCGGTGATGCCGGCGGCGGTGTCGATGACCATCACGTCCAGGTCGCGCTCCAGCTCGGAGAACACGTTGACCAGGCCAATGTGCTGGGCCGGGGCCAGTTCGGCCATGTGGCGGCGACCGGAGGCGGCCGGGACCACCAGCACGCCGCCGGGGCCTTCGATGATCACTTCATCCAGCGTGCAGCGGCCGGCGATCAGGTCGGCCAGGGTGTACTTGGGCGACAGGCCCAGCACCACGTCCAGGTTGGCCAGGCCCAGGTCGGCGTCCAGCAGCAGCGTGCGCTTGCCCATGTCGGCCAGCGCCACGGCCAGGTTGGCGGAGATGTTGGTTTTACCCACGCCGCCCTTGCCACCGGTCACGGCAATGGTGCGCACCGGGCCCAGGGGCTCGGGACGGGTCGCCGACAGGGGGAAGGCGTTGGTCAGCTTGGCGTATTCACGCGACTGCATGGTTGTGCTCCGGAGTACAGGGCTTATCGGCAGCGCGCCGCAAATCTTCAAGGCGAAGAACGAGACTGGCGGCATTGGCGCGGTGCAGGTCGTCGGGGACCCGCTGTCCGTCAGTCACCCAGGTGATGGGCATTTGGTGATCGACGACGACCGACAGCGCACTACCGAAGCGGCCGGTCTCGTCAAGTTTGGTCAGCACCACGCCCTGGGGCTTGGCGTGGGCAAAGCGGCGCACGACCTCGTCGAGGTCGGAAAAGTGCGCGTTGGCAGGCAGCACCAGCAGCGAGGTGACCTGGTGCGCGGCGCGCAGCCAGTTCAGCTGGGCGGCCAGGGCGCGGTCGCGCTGGCCCATGCCGGCGGTGTCGATCAGCACCAGCTTGTAGTCGCGCAGGCGTTCGAGCAGTTCCAGCAGGCTCTCGGCGCTGTCGGCCTCGTGCACGGCGATGCCGAGCTGACGGCCGTAGCTGTGCAGCTGCTCGCGGCCGCCGACGCGCTGGGTGTCGGTGGTGACCAGGGCCACGTCGCGCGGGGCGTGCTGGGCGGCGAAGCGCTGGGCAAGCTTGGCGATGGTGGTGGTCTTGCCGGCGCCGGTCGGGCCGACCAGGGCGATCACGCCGCCGCGTTCCAGCGGGTCGACCGGGGCCACCGGCAGGCGCTTGGACAGCAGGCCCAGCATCAGCCCGCGGCCGCGGTGCAATTCGGTATCGGCCGGGATCTGCAGTGCCACGTCGCGGATCAGGCCGGCGTCGAAGCCGTAGTCGTCCATCAGTTCCAGGGCCTGCGCGCGCACCGGCGAGCCACGCAGGCGCTCGTCGGTCAGGCGGTTCATTTCGCGCTCGATCATCTGCCGCATCAGCGCCAGCTCGCCACGCAACTGCTTGAGTTCTTCATCGTTCTGCGGCGCCGGGGCGGCGGCGACCGGCACCGCGGCCAGCGCCGGCGGGGCGACCACCAGCGGCGGCAACGCGGCCGGCGGCAGGATCTGCGGCAGCGCGTCCAGGTCGAAGTCGGCGTCGTCGTCCAGCGCGTCCTCGTCCTGGTCGTAGCCGGCCTGCGCAGGCGCAGCGGCGGCGGCCATGATCGGGGTCGCCGCCTGCACCGGGGCGGCCTGCACGGCGGCGCGCTGCACCGGCGCGGTGGTCAGGAAATCGGCGAACAGCTGTTCCGGCACGGCCGACAGCGCGTGTTCCTGGCGCGGTGCGGCGGTCACCGCGACGGCGTGCGCCAGGGCCTGGGCGGCGGGCGAGGGGACGGCGGCGCTACGCACCGGTGCGGGCACCTGCGGCTGGCGCGGCACGTTGACCGGCTGGCGCAGCGCCATCGCGGCGATCATGTCTTCGGCGGCACTGGCAACGCGCTGGCGCTGGCTCGTGCCGGCATCGGCGGCCGGCTTCAGCGGTGCGTGGACCGGTGCGGCGGCTGCTTGCGGGGCCGGTGCCTGCGGGGCAGCTGCCGACGGGATCGGCGCGGCGGCAACGGCCGGCGTCTCGGAGCGCGCGGTTTCCAGAGCGCGCTGCACGAGTTCTTCGTCGTAGTTGCTGGCAGCGACGATCTCGATGCCTTCGGCGGTGCGGCGATTGGACAGGATCACTGCGTCCGGGCCGTGTTCTTCACGCACCATGCGGAATGCGGTGCGCATGTCCGGGGCAACGAAGCGTTTGATTTTCATGCGAAGTGCCTCCAGGAACGGGACCCGCCGGACGCCGGACGGGTGCGCGATGAATGTGGGTGTGTTGCCAGCGTCATGAGTTGCCTGTCCCGTTCGGTTGTTCCAAGTGCTGCTCTCGCCCCGCAGCGGTGGCGCTGGCCGCGGTCTCGGCAGAGCTAATGCACGCGGCGTGCCAAAACGGGGTGCCGGGGTTCCGGCGCGGGGGCGCTGGTGTATCGGGACGGGGGCGGGGCTGTGCGTGCGGCCGGGTCCGAGCGCTTTAAGTCAATGGCGTGATTGACTTTTTTCCAGGGCGGCGATGCGCTGGCGTCGTCGTGCGGGCGGATGCGCTGGCGGGTCGGAGGTCCAGTCTGAGGCGCTTGGGACGTCTGGAAACGGCCAGCGCCGTGCAATCGATTGGAGATCCGGACCAGTGGCGGCTTTCCGGCGCCGGGTGCTGGTCGGCGTGGTGGGTAGGTTCGTAGGAGCGCACCCGGGCGCGACGGGCCGTGCCGGTAACGCCTGTCGCGCCCAGGTGCGCTCCTACCGTGGTGTCGGCGTCTGCGGTGTGTTGTCGGATTGCCTGGCCTGTCGTAGGAGCGCACCTGGGCGCGACGGGCCGTGCCGGTAACGCCTGTCGCGCCCGGGTGCGCTCCTACCGTGGTGTCGGCGTCTGCGGTGTGTTGTCGGCTTGCCTGGCCTGTCGTAGGAGCGCACCTGGGCGCGACGGGCCGTGCCGGTAACGCCTGTCGCGCCCAGGTGCGCTCCTACGTCGGCGGGCGGTCTCAGCTGATCGTGCCGACCAGCTTCAGGCGCTTGTCTTCGGGCACTTCGCTGTAGGCCAGCACCGACAGGGACGGGACGCTGTGGCGGACCAGGCGGGCCAGGGCGGCGCGGACCTGGCCGGGCACCAGCACGACCGCCGGTTCGTTGCGGGCTTCCTGCTTGCCGACGCAGTCGGCCAGGCTCTGGTGCAGGCGCTCGGCCAGGCCGGGCTCCAGCGCCACGCCGTTGCCGTGGGTGGATTCCTGCAGCACGCGCTCCAGCTGCGGGGCCAGCGTGTAGACCGGCAGCTCGGCCGACATGCCGGCGATTTCCTGCACGATGAAGCGGCCCAGCGAGGTGCGTACCGCGGCGGTGAGGGTGGTCGGGTCCTGGCTGTGCGGGGCGTGTTCAACCAGCGCTTCGACGATCTTGCGCAGCTGGCGCACCGGGATGCGCTCGATCAGCAGGTTCTGCAGCACGCGCACCACCACCGACAGCGGCAGCGCCTTCGGGGTGAGGTCTTCGACCATCTTCGGCGCGGTCTTGGCCAGGGTCGCCAGCAGCTGCTGCACTTCCTCGTGGCCGAGCAGTTCCGGGGCGTGTTCGCGGATCAGGTGCGACAGATGGGTGGCGACCACGGTGGCCGGGTCGACCACGGTGTAGCCCATTGATTCGGCATAGGCGCGTTGGTGCGGCTGGATCCAGGTGGCGTCCAGGCCGAACGCCGGGTCCTTGCCGGGGATGCCGTCGAGCTGGCCGAGCGCGCCGCCCGGGTCCAGCGCCAGTTCGCGATCGGGATAGATTTCCGCGGTGGCCACCGGCACCCCGTGCACCAGCAACCGATAGGCGTTGGCCGACAGTTCCAGGTTGTCGCGGATATGCACCGGCGGCACCAGGAAGCCGATGTCCTGGGTGAGCTTGCGGCGCACGCCCTTGATGCGCGCCATCAGTTCGCCACCCTGATTCTTGTCCACCAGCGGAATCAGCCGGTAGCCCACTTCCAGGCCCAGCGGGTCGATCGGGCGCAGCTCGTCCCAGCTCAGCTCCGAGCTGGCCTGGGCGGCAGTGGCCGCGGCGGCGGCCTTGGGATCGGTGGCCGGGTCGCCGGTCGGCGGGATGACCAGGCTGCGCTTGTACATTTTCCAGGCGATCACGCCCAGGATCAGGCCCAGCGTCAAAAACGCGACGTTGGGCATGCCCGGCACCAGGCCGACCAGGCCCAGGATGGCCGCAGCCACCGCGAGGGCGCGGTGCTGGCCGAACACCTGGCTGATCATGGCGCCGCGCATGTCCTGCGCGCGCGAGGCGCGGGTCACCAGCAAGGCGACCGAAGACGACACCAGCAGGGCCGGCAGCTGCGCCACCAAACCGTCGCCGATCGACAGCAGGGTGTAGGTGGAGGCGGCATCCACAAAGCTCATGCCGTGCTGGAACATGCCCACCGCCATGCCGCCGACCAGGTTGATGAACAGGATCAGGATGGCGGCGATGGCGTCGCCGCGGATGAACTTGTTGGCACCGTCCATCGCACCGTAGAAGTCGGCTTCCTCGCGGACCTCTTCGCGGCGGGCCTTGGCTTCCTCGCGCGTCAGCAAACCGGCGTTGAGGTCGGCGTCGATGGCCATCTGCTTGCCGGGCATGGCGTCCAGGATGAAGCGCGCGGTCACTTCCGACACGCGTCCGGCACCCTTGGTGATGACCACGAAGTTGATGATGGTCAGGATCGCGAACACCACGATACCCACGGCGTAGTTGCCGCCGATCACGAACTGGCCGAACGCCTCGATCACCTTGCCGGCTGCGGCATGGCCGTCCTGGCCGTTGATCAGGATCACGCGGCTGGAGGCAACGTTCAGCGCCAGCCGCAGCATCGTGGTCATCAGCAGCACGATCGGGAAAATGGTGAATTCCAGCGGACGCTGCACGTAGACGACCGCCAGCAGCACCATCAGCGAGATGGCGATGTTGAAGGTGAACAGCGCATCCAGCACCGGCGCGGCCAGCGGCACCATCAGCATGGCCAGCATGGCCATCAGCGCCAGCGGAGCGCCCAGGCCGTTGCGCAGCAACTCCATGATGCGCCGGGCATTCATCGGGGCGGGTTGGGCGCTCATGCGCTGGCTCCCTTGCCGAACTCATCCACGTCCAGCGACGGCAATTCCGGCATCGGGCCGCCGTTCCAGCCACGCAGCTGGTAGACGTAGGACAGCACCTGGGCCACGACCGAATAGAGTCTCACGGGAATTTCCTTGCCGATTTGCGCTTCTCTATACAAGGCGCGTGCCAAAGGCGGGGCGGTGACGATCGCCACGCGGTGCTGTTCGCAGGCTTCGCGGATGCGGAAGGCCATTTCGTCCACGCCCTTGGCCACCACGATCGGGGCGCGCATCTTGCCGCCTTCGTACTTGAGCGCCACCGCGTAGTGGGTCGGATTCATCAGCACCACGTCCGCCTTGGGCACTGCTTCCATCATCTGGCGCTGCGACATCTGCATCTGCATCTGGCGGATGCGGCCCTTGACCTCCGGGCTGCCCTCGCTCTCCTTCATCTCGCGCTTGATCTCTTCGCGCGTCATCTTCAGCTTCCGTAGCCAGTTCCACTTCTGGTAGGGCGCGTCGATGGCGGCCAGCAGCACCAGCGCGCCGGCGGTGTAGAACAGCAGGCTCTTGGTGAAGTCCAGGCCGTTGCCTACCGCCTGTTCCAGCGGCTGGTTGACCAGCGAGCGCAGGCCGTGCAGGCCCTTGGAGATGCACAGGCTGGCGGCCAGGCCGACGAACAGCAGCCGCAGCACCGACTTGATCAACTCGGCCAGGCTATTGCTGCCCCACATGCGCTTGATCCCGTTCATCGGGTTGAGCTTGTTGAGGTCGGGCATGATCGCCTTGCCGGAAAAGCGCAGCCCGCTCATCAACAGCGGGCCGGCCAGGCCGGCGGCCAGGCAGATGCCGATCAGCGGCAGCATCACCCACAGCAGCTGCAGCAGCAGGTCGCCGAAATGGCCGAACAGCGCCATCGGGTTTTCACGCATCTTCGGGTCCGGGCTGAGCGCGGTCTTCATCCAGACGCTGGCGCCATCGCCGATGCCGCGGGCCAGGGCCATCAGCGCGAACACGCCGGCACCGAACACCGCGGCGGTGGACAACTCGCGCGATTGCGGGATGTTGCCCTGCTCGCGGGCTTCGCGCAGGCGTTTTTCGGTGGGAAGCTCTGTGCGTTCGCCGCCGTCTTCGGACTCGGACATGGAGGTGCCGGTGACTGGTCAGCCCTGTGTCATGCAAGTGGCGTTCCAGTCGCTGGGGCCGGGGGTGGGGAGTCGGGGTCGGGGGAGAGCTGGCCGAGAGGGGGCCGGCCTGAAAAAGTGGCTGATCGGTGCAGGCGGCGCTGTGGAGCCGCTGCGTTGTATGCGCCTGGCCTGCGCCCGGGGCGCGGCTGCTCATGCCACCGAGGATTCGGGCTCTTCCGGTTCGATGCGATTGCGGCCATGCCGCTTGGCGCGGTACAGCGCCTCGTCGGCACGCGCCAGCAGCGTGGCGGCGTTGTCGCCGTTCCGGAACCAGGCCACGCCGACCGAGCAGGTCACCTGTAGCGGCCGGGCGGCACCCACCTCGTACGGTGCCAGGCTGAGCTTTTCGTGGATGGCGCGCAGCCGGTGCTGGCTATGCTGCGACATGCCCGGCAGCAACAGCAGCAGTTCCTCGCCACCGTAACGGCCCACCTTGTCCGAGTCGCGCAGGCAGGCGGTCAGGCGTGCGCCGACCTTGGCCAGCACCGCATCGCCGACCAGATGCCCGTGTTCGTCGTTGACCAGCTTGAAGTGGTCCAGGTCGATCAGCACCACCGCCAGCGGATGCCCGCCGTGCGCACAGGCCTGCAGTTCTTCGGCCATGGCTTCGAGCACGCCGGAGCGGTTGAGCAGGCCGGTCAGGGCATCGTGGCTGGCCTTCAGGGCCAGTGCTGCGCGCGCGCTTTCCAGATCGCGTTTTTCGTGTTCCAGCTGATAGGTGCGCTCGGCCACCAGTTCGGCCAGCATGCGTTCGCGCGCGACCAGGTGGCGGTGCCGCCAGCGCCACAGGCCGGCCAGCAGCGCGCTGCCGATCAGCACATACAACGCGATCGCCGGCGGGCTGCGCCACCACAGCGGGGCCACCGCAAACGGCAGGTCGGCGATCGGCGAGGCGGTGCGGCGGTAGCGGTCCAGCACCTGCACCTGCAGCCGGAAATGCCCGGAGGGCAGCGGCGCCTGGTCGATCGACAGGTTGTCGCTCTGGATCCATTCGTTGTGCAGGCCGAGCAGGCGGTAACGCACGGTCAGACGACTCGGGTCGTCGTACACCTCCATCGTGGACAGCTCGATATGCAGCGGCTGGTCGCTCCAGCCCAGCAACTGGCCGCGCTGCACCGGCACGCCGCCACGGCTGACGCTGTCGATGCGCACGCTGGGCTGGCGCGCATCGAACAGCCGCGCCGGGTCCAGCAGATGGCTCACCCCGCGCGAGGTACCGATCCAGATCGACCCATCCGGATCCTCGGCGAAGGCCGCTTCGGAGATGTCGTCCCACAGCAGGCCCTGCGATTGCGACAGATGCGCCCAACGCTCGCCGTCGTAGACCTCCACGCCGCGCGCATGGCCCACCCAGACCCGGCCGAGGCTGTCGCCGCGCATCAGGTAGACGCCGACATCGCGCAGCGCCTCGTCGCTGATCGCCTGCAGATCCAGCCGCTCGCCCAGCAACATGCCGTGCCAGAGACCGGGCCGATAGAACGCCAGCCACACCTCGCCGCTGTCGCTGATGTGGAACTTGCTGATCCACGGGTCCGAGGCGCCGCCATTGACCAGCACCTCGACCCTGGACCAGCGCGCGCCCTGCAGCCGGAACAAGCCGTTGGCGGTGGACACCCACAACGTGCCGTTGGCGGTCTGCTGGATGTCGGTATAGGCGATGGTGGGCATCTCCGGGACCGCTTCCATCGTGCCGCCCTCCAGCGGATGCCGGATCACGAACAGGCCGCCCGCGCTGAGCATCCACATCCGCCCCTGCCGATCGATCAGCAGGCGGCGTGCGGTGCGCGGCAGTTTGGCGATCTGCGCGCTGCGGCCATCCGGCCAGGTGCGGCGCAGGAAACCGGCCGAATTGAGCGTCCACAGGCTGCCATCGGCGCTGCGTTGCATACCCACGATCTGGATCCCGGAGGCCTGCAGGGCCGGGACGAACCGGCCGCCCGGATCGACCTGGCGGCCGGTGCCGTGTTCGTTGCCGACCAGCAGCGCGCCCTGCGCGTCGCGGGCGATCGACCAGGTGGGCGCGGCCGGCATGCCCTGCGAGGCGTCCCAGTTCTCGATCCATTCGTAGCCGGCCCAGCGCACCAGGCCTTCGCCATCGACGGTCATCCAGACATCGCCATCGCGGTCCACCAGGATCGCATCGCTGCTGCCGGGCGGCAGCCCGTTGTCGGCGCCGAAACTGCGCCAGCGGCCGTTCTCCCAGCGCGCCAGCCCGTCGTTGCGACGTACCAGCACGCGTCCTTCGCGGTCCAGCACCAACGGCGCCTGTCGCCCGATGGTTCTGCCATCGAGCAAGGGCAGCGGCCGCACGCTGAATTTGCTGGCGCCCGGCGCGCGATAGAGCAGGTTGCCGGTGCCGCGGACCCACAGTGCGCCGTCGTGATCACGCAATACGCTGTACCAGCGATCTTCCGGCACGCCTTGGTCCGGCCCGTACACCTGCACCTTGCGCTGCGCATCGATGGCGCACAGCCGCTTGGCGCAGCCGGCCCACAAGGTGTCGCCGTCCACCGACAGGCTCAGCACCTTGGACAGCTCGGGCACGCGCACCCGGGTGGCGGTATCCAGCAGCGGCTCGCTGTGCCAGTGGCCGTTGCCGCGTGCGCTCAATCGTTCCAGCGTGCCGCCATTGGCCAGCACCGTGCCCCAGGAGGGACTGGCCAGCAGCATGTCTTCCTGCAGGTGTTCGGCCTCGTCGGGGGCCAGTTTGCGGAAGCCGTGCTCGTCGCCGACGAACAGGGCCTGGAAGCCGGCCACCCACAGCCGCCCGTCGGCGGCTTCGGCCATCGAGGTGATCGGTTCGTTGCGCAGGCCATCCAGCATCACCTGCTGGAAGCTGCGCCCGTTGTAGCGATACAGGCCGCTTTCGGTACACACCCACAGCAGCGTGGCGCGGGTCTGCAGCAGGCAGGTGCCGGCCAGCCCGAGCAAGCCCTGGTCGTGGGCGTAGCGACGAATGCTCGCGCTCTGCGCGCCGGCCAGATCGGCCAGCGACAGCAAGGCCAGCAGCAGCACCGCCAAGAACGGTGCGCGCCGGCCTGACGACCTGCATTGACGGTACTCAACCCCCACGAGCGTTGCACTCTCCCACGCATCGGCGCGTGTGCTCCGCGCCCCTCGCGCGGGTGTCTCACGCTTGCCATGGGCGGCCCCCATAGCAGGCCGCAGTAAACCGACTAGCGGCTGTTCACGCGTGTTTCTTTAATGCTTAAGCAGGCATGGCGGCGTGAGTGCGCAGCGCGCACGGCCCTTGCCGGGCGCGTGTTGTTCCCTGGGCCGGACCCTGTCGCTGCAGGCGCGATCACGCCGATGGCTTGATGCCGGTCGCGCAACGGCTGCATGGCTGCCCGCACGCAGGCGTCGCAGCGGACACGTCTTTCCCGGCAAGGCGTCCGTGGGAGGCTACGTGCCCGGCCGGTTGGCAGATCGCAGCATTGGCGCTGTCCTTCGGCCTGCGTCCAGACGCGGGTTCAGCCGCTGGACGCGGCGTCGTAGCGCACATGGTCGTAATCGATGCGGTTGCGTCCATTGCGCTTGGCGCGATAGAGCGCGGCGTCGGCACGCGCCAGCAGCTGTTCCAGGGTTTCGCCCGGCTGGAACCAGGCCACCCCGACCGAGCAGGTCACCGGCAGCACGCCACCATCGATCGGGTAGTTGCCGCAGATCCCGCGATGCAACGCCTGCAGGCGATGGGTGGACTGGGCACTGAGCCCCGGCAGCAGCGCCAGCAATTCCTCGCCGCCGTAGCGACCGATGCGGTCGTCGCCGCGCACCAGCGTATCCAGGCGCCGGCCGACTTCGGCCAGCACCGCGTCCCCGGCCAGGTGGCCGTGCTGATCGTTGACCAGCTTGAAGTGGTCCAGGTCGATCAACACCACCGCCAGCGGCCGCGCGCTGGTGTCGGCACGCGCCAGCATGCCGCGCAGCGCGTGCAGGATGCCGGCGCGATTGAGCAGCCCGGTCAGCTCGTCGTGGGTGGCCTTGAGCGCGAGCTCGGCGCGTGCCGCCTCCAGCTCGCGCTTGTCCTGTTCCAGCTCGGCAGTGCGCTCGGCCACCAGTTGCTCCAGTTCGCGTTTGCGCCGCAGCAGCTTGCGCGTGCGCCAGCGCAGCAGCGCGATCACCGCGGCAATGCCCAGCAGCACGTAGCCGGCCACTGCCGGCACGCCGCGCCACCACGGCGGGCGCAGCACGAAACGCAGCCGCGCGACCGGGCTGGCGCTGCGCTGGTAGGCATCCAGCGCCTGGACTTCCAGCGTGTAGGTGCCGGGCGGCAACAGCGGGTAGGTGAGGTGACTGAGCGAGGTCTGGGTCCAGCGTGCCTGGTGGCCCTCCACCCGGTAGCGGAAGCTGATGCGGTCCGGGCCGCCTTCGGCGCCGGGCGCGCTGATGTCCACATCCAGCGGCACCTGCGACCAGTCGACCTGCGCCCCCGGCGTGATCGCCTGGTTGCCACGCCGCACGCGCAGGATGTCCACGCGCAATGGCGGTGCGGCGAACACGCGCAACGGATCGATCAGATGGGTGGCACCGCGGCTGCTGCCGAGCCAGATGCTGCCATCCACGTCCTCGAAGAACGCATTGGCCGACATGTCGTCCCACAACAGGCCCTCGGTGCGCGTGGCCCGCGACCAATGGCCGTTTTGCAGCATGTCCAGGCCCTGGCTGCTGCCCAGCCACAGCCGGCCCTCGCGGTCGTGGCGCAGGATGAACGGCATCACCCGCGCCACCAGCGGATCGTCGACCGCGCGCAGCGCCAGCACGCCATCGGCCTGCAGGCGGCCATGCCACAGCCCGGTATCGCGCAACGAGATCCACAGCTCGCCATCGGGAGCAAAATCGATCAGGAAGAAATCCTGGCTGGGCAGCACGCCACGCACCTGCACGCGTTGCCAGGCACCGTCTGCCTGCCGCTTGTACAGCCCCTCGCGGGTGCTGGCCCAGAGCCGGCCCTGGGGATCGAGATCGACATCGCCCACGAACGCGGCCGGCACGCCCGGATCGCGGATGGCCTGGTATGGCGCGCCCGGCGTCATGCGATACAGGCCGCGCGGGGTGGTGATCCACAAGGTGCCGGCGGCGTCGAACAACAGCTTGTTGATCGGCAGGCCCAGCTGCAGCACGTCGACGGTCCGGCCGCTGCGCGGATCGCGCCGCGCCAGTGCGCCGGACGAGCGCGCCACCCAGGCCGCGCCGTCCGCCGGCGAGAGTGCCAGGGAGATCGACTGCAGCAGCGGCTGGCCGTCGTCCAGCGTCCAGGGCTGCATGCGCCCGCTGCGCGGATCCAGCACATTGGAGCCGGCATCGCCGCCGACCAGCAGCTCGCCGCTGGGCAGGCGCTGGATCATCCAGGTCGGCGCTTCCGCCAGGCCCTGGCTCTCGTCCCAGTGTTCGATGTTGCCGTAGCCCAGCCAGCGCTGCACGCCCAGGCCACGGGTACCGATCCACAGCTGGCCGGTGCGCTGCATCAGCAACGGGCCGACCATCGGGCTGATCGGCAGCCCCTGGTCGTGGCCGAAGTAGCGCCAGTGATCGCCTTCCCAGCGCACCAGGCCGCGATCGGAGCGGGTCAGCAGGCGGCCCTGTGCATCTTCGGACAGGGTGGTGGCGGCCGAGAGCGTGTCGAAGCTGGTGCCTGCCGGCGCCGCATGGTTGCGGAATACACGCTCGCCCGGCGCGCGCGACAGCACCAGGCCGCCGCCGCGCAGCCACAGGGTGTTCTGGTGGTCGCGAAAGATCGCCCGCCACTGCCGCTCCGGCACTCCGTCGGCTTCGCCGAGCAACTCGGTGCGTCCGTTCTCGTCGATCCGGCAGACGTGCGGCCCGCAGCTGCTCCAGAGTGCCGTGCCATCGGCAAGTAACGCCTTGCCGGCCGGCAGAGTGGTGCCATTGGCCAACTGCAACGGCAGCGGGTGCACCGACCAGCCGCCCGTGTGGTCCGGCGACAGGCGCAGCAAGGCGTTCTCGCTGACCACCACTATGCCGCCGGCATAGGCAGCCAGCACATTGCCGCTGTCGGCGCGGATCGGTTTGCCGTCGCGCAGCAACTGCACGAACGCACCGCCGTCGCGTACGAACACGCCGTTGGCACTGGCTACCCATAACCGTCCTGCGGCATCCAGCGCCAGGGCGCGGATATAGCGCGCATCCAGGCCACTCTCCTGGCCAACCGGGGTGAAGCTCTCGCGCTCGAAGCGGTGCAGGGCCAGCTCGGTGCCCACCCAGACCACGCCCTGGCGGTCTTCGAGCAGGCTGTTGACGGTCATGCCCTGCAGGCCATCGGCCTGGGCGTAGTCGCGGAAGCTGTAGGTCTGCGCCCGCGCGTGGCCGCACGCCAGCAGCACGGCAATCCAAAGACAGCCCCAGGCCCACCAGTGGCCGCGTCGTGACGCAATCGGAGCGAACAGCGCAGACACGTTGGGCATCGGTTCCCGCCGACTTTGGCGTGGGTGAGTGATGGCGATTGGCGGTATCAATCGTCCTGTGGCGTTGACGGCTGACCAGCGAAAAACTTGAGGCAGTTCACAGTTATGGATGTGTCCGCTAGGCAGTCAAATCCCTGGCGGCGTCGAAGGCGGTATCGAACATGCGTTGCACGGGCGGCGCGAATTCGCTGGCGAAGCTGGACAGCAGGAACAGCCCCAGCAACACCGTCAGCGGCAGGCCCAGCTGCATCGGATTCAGCGCCGGCGCGGCCTTGGCCAGCGCGCCGAAGGCCAGGTTGACCGCCAGCATCGCCACCATCATCGGCAGTGCCAGGGTGAGCCCGCCGCGCAGGATCTGCAGGAACAGGGTCGGCGCCACCTCGGCGAAGGCAGCGGCGTCGGGAAGCGCGGTGCCGATCGGCAGGGCCTTGTAGCTGTCCACCAACAATGCGATCACCGCCAGATGTCCGTTGGCCGCGAAGAACAGCAAGCCGAACCCGAGATAGAACCACTGCGCGATCACCCCCGAGGTGACCCCGCGCAGCGGGTCGGACATCTGCGCAAACGACAGGCCGGTGGACTGCGACACCAGTTCGCCGGCCATCGCGCCGGCCTCGAAGATCAGCTTGAGCATGAAGCCCATGCTGGCGCCCACCGCCAGCTCGCGGGCGACGCTGAGCACCGCCTGCGCGGTGAAACCGTCCCAGTCCGGCACCGGCGGCAGCAGCGGCGCCAGCACCATCGACAAGGTCCCGGCCAGCATCACCCGCACCCGTCCCGGCACCGCGCGGGTGCCGATCAACGGCATCGCGGTCAGCAGCGCACCGGTGCGCAGCATGGTCCACATGATCGCCCCGACCATCGCAAACGCGCGCTGGCCGTCGATCACCATCTGGGTGGCAGCATCCATCCGGCCGGGTCCGCTAACCGATCAGGTGCGGTATGCGCTGGAACAGCGCAATGGTGAACTCCACCAGATGCCCCAGCAGCATGCTGCCGGTGGCAAACAGGGTGGCCGTCAACGCCACCGCCTTGGCCACGAAGGCGATGGTCGGCTCGTTCAACTGGGTGGCGGCCTGCACCACACCGATCACGACACCGACGACCAGCACCGCCAGCAACATCGGGCCGGCAATCCACAGGACGGTGACCAGGCCACCACGCAATTCGGTCAGGGCGATTTCAGGGCTCATGGGTGTGGTGATGCAAGTGGGGTGCCAAAGGATGGGATTGGGGAATCGGGATTGGGGAATCGGGAATTGGGAATCGGGGGGGGGGGGCTGAAGCTGGTGCGACGGTGTAGGGGCTGACCAAGGTGCGGTCTGCAGAAGCTCGCCCCTCTCCAGCGGGAGAGGGGTACGAGGCGAAGCCACGCGTGTTGGGTGGCTCCGCTGGGGCACTGCGCAGCCGTGGGCTTCGGCCGCTATCGGCTGCACTGGCTGGCGCGCTTGCTGTCTGCTCTGCGTCTGTTGCTCGACTTCAGGACCCCATGCCGAAGCGGCAGGCCGGGTCGACACGCCGGCAGGGCGGCGCGCATGCCGACTTTGCGGCTACGACGCGTTGAAGCTCGCGGCCAATGTGCCCACCACCAGCACCCAGCCATCCACCAGGATGAACAGCAGGATCTTGAACGGCGCCGAGATCAACATCGGCGACAGCATCATCATGCCCATCGACATCAGCACGCTGGCGACCACCAGATCGATGATCACGAACGGGATGAAGATCAGAAAGCCGATCTCGAACGCCGTCTTCAGCTCGCTGGTCACGAACGAGGCCACCAGCACCGGGAACGGCACCGCGTCCGGGCCGGCGTACTTGCCGTCGCCGGCCATGCCGGCGAAGGTCATCAGGTCGGTCTCGCGGATCTGCGCCAGCATGAAGGCGCGCAGCGGCTGGGTGGTCAGCGTCCAGGCGGTCTGGAAATCGATCTGGTTGTTGAGGTACGGCGAGAGCCCGGCGCCCCACATCTTCTGCCACACCGGCATCATCACCAGCGCGGTCAGGAACATCGACAGCCCCAGCAGTACCTGGTTGGACGGGGTCTGGCCGGTGCCCAGCGCCTGGCGCAGCAGGCCCAGCACGATGGTGATGCGGGTGAAGGCGGTCAGCACCAGCAGCATCGACGGCAGCAGGGTGATCGCCGTCATCAGCAGCAAGGTCTGCAGCGGCAGGCTCACCGGCTGGTCGCCGATGCGGCCGACGCTGACATTGGGCAACGACGGCAACTGATTGGCGCCGGCCGGCGCGCTCGCAGGCGTGGCGGCGGGAGCGGCGGCCTGGGCCATGGCCGGCAATGCGGCGGGCGTGGCAGCGGCCAGCAGCGGGCAGCTCATCACCAGCAGGATCAGCACCAGGCGGAGGCTGCGCCCCCAGCGATTCCAACGACTCAACATGTCACGGGTCCTTGCGCAGCTTCTGTGCCAGCAGCTGGGCGAAATTGGGAAGTTGCTTGAAGTTGGGCAGGGTGGGAGCGGGCGCGGACGGCAGCGGTTCGGACAGGGTGTGCAAGGTGTTGATGCCGCCGGCGGTGACGCCGAGCAACAACTGCTGGCCGTTGACCTCCACCACCACCACGCGTTCCTTGGCACCCACCGCCAGGCTGGTCACCACCCGCAGGCCCTCGGTACTGCGGAAACCGCTGCCGGGCATGCGCTTGAGCAACCAGCCCAGGCCGACGATCAGCGCCAGCACCAGCAGCAATGCAAACACCGCGCCAAACAGGCTGGGCGAGGACGGCGCCTGCGCGCCGACCTGGGTGGCCTTGGCCGCGACCGGCGCGGCAGCGGCCAGCAGGCCGATCACCGCAGCCTCCGGATCCGTTCGCTGGGGCTGACCACGTCGGTCAGGCGGATGCCGAAGCGGTCGTTGATGACCACCACTTCGCCATGCGCGATCAAGGTGCCGTTGACGTACACGTCCAGCGGCTCGCCGGCGCCGCGCTCCAGTTCCACCACCGAACCCTGGTTGAGCTGCAGCAGGTTACGGATCGGGATGCGCGCGCGGCCCACTTCCAGCGACAGCGTCACCGGCACGTCCAGGATGACGTCCAGGTTGAGGTCGGTGGCATTCTGGTCGTGCTCGGCCTGCAGGCTGTCGAAGGTGGCAGGCGCGGCGTCGAGGATGTCGGAGTTGATCATTTGCTGGAGTCCTGGGAGGGAACGGCGCGTGGGGCTTGCACGCCGGGCGGGCGTACGGCGGTGATCTTGACGGCGTTGTTGCCATTGGAAACGCCGAATTCGCCGGTGAACAACGGAATGTCTTCCACGCACAGCGGCACCTGTGCGGGCAGATCGATCGGCAGGATGTCGCCGATCTTCAGGCCGGTGAGCTGGCGCAGGCTCATGCGCTTGCTGGCCAGCACGCTGGACAGGGTCACCTCGGCGGTATCCAGCTGCTCGCGCAGCATCACGTTCCAGGAGTCGTCGCGGTCGTTGCGGTCGCTCTGGATGCCGGCATCGAGCAGTTCGCGGATCGGCTCCAGCATCGAATACGGCAGGGTGATGTGGATCTCGCCGCCGCCGCCTTCCAGTTCGACATGGAAGCGGCACACCACCACGTACTCGCGCGGGGTGACGATGTTGGCGAAATGCGGGTTGATCTCCGAGTTGATGTACTCGAAGTCCACTTCCATCACCGGCGCCCAGGCTTCCTTGAGGTCGGCGAAGGTCTGCTTGAGCATCAACTGCACCACGCGCATCTCGGTGGCGGTGAATTCGCGACCTTCGATACGGGTGTGGTAACGGCCGTCGCCACCGAAGAAGTTGTCCACCACGGTGAACACCAGCGTGGGTTCGAACACGATCAGGCCGGTGCCGCGCAGCGGCTTGAAGCGGATCAGGTTGAGGTTGGTGGGCACATACAGCGAGTGCATGTACTCGTTGAACTTGACCAGGTCGATGCCGCGCACCGACAGGTCGGCCGAACGCCGGATCAGGTTGAACAGGCCGATGCGCCACAGCCGCGCGAAGCGCTCGTTGACCATCTCCAGGGTCGGCATGCGGCCACGGATGATGCGGTCCTGGCTGGACAGGTCGTACTGGCGCGCCTCGCCGGGCAGCGGCTCCGGCTCGGTGTTGACCGCACCCGAATCCACACCATGCAGCAGGGCATCGATTTCGTCCTGGGAAAGCAGATCGCTGACGCTCATGGGGCAGGCCTTACTGGGTGACGAAACTGGTGAACAGCAGTTCTTCGACGCACTTCTTGCCGGTCTCGCTGGTCATGACCTTCTGCGCTTCGGCCAGGGCGGCCTTCTGCAGCTTCTGCTTGCCGACCAGGTCGGCCACATCGGTGGCCTTGACCTGCGACAGCAGCATCAGCAGATGCGCGCGGATGGCCGGGGCGTTTTCGGTGATCAGCTTGAGGTCTTCCGGGTCGCGGGTGACCAGCTGGACTTCGACCTGCAGGTACTGCGGGCCGTCGCCGGGGTCGGCCAGGTTGACCACGATCGCCGGATCCATCGGGAAGTACTGCGCCGGCTTGGGCACCTCGGCCACCTTGGGCGCGGCGTGCTTGCCGTCTTTCTCCTCGCCCTTGTGGCCGAAGAAAAACCAGGCGCCGCCGCCGGCAGCGGCCAGCACCACGACCCCGACGGCGATCAGCAGAAGTTTCTTGCCGCCCTTCTTCTTGTCGCCCTTGTCGTCTTTGTCTTCGGTCTTCTTGGGTTTTTCCGCGGCTGCCACAGTCTGCTCCAGGGGGAATGCTCACCCAGTGGATGCAATTGGCATGCCAATCCGGCGACGGTTTCCTGGCGCGCGTGCAGCTTCAACGGCAAAACCCCCGCAGGCCTTGCGCTGCGAGGGGCGTGGGGTGCCGCACGAGCTTGCCGGCACCCAGGTTTCGGCCGCGCCGGGGCGCGCCCGGCGCGCACGCTCAGGCGTAGGCGTCCAGCAATCCACGCTGGCGTAACACCACCGACGGAATTCCGACGGGCGGGCTGTCGTCCAGGCTGAGGCCAGTGCCGTCGCTGCCGCCGCCGTTGCGGTTGCCGGACTGGTTCTGCTGTTGCTGGCCGACATCGGCCTGGCCGAGCTGGAAGCCGTTCTGGCCGAGCATGTCGCGCAGGCGCGGCAGGCTCTGCTCCAGCGCCTGGCGCACGTCGGCATTGGCGGAGCTGAAGCTGGCATTGACCTTGTCGCCGTCCAGATGCAGCCGCACCTCGACCGGGCCCATCTCGTTCGGGGTCACCTTGATGTGGGCATGGCCGATCTTCTGGTCGGCCAGCCAGCTCAGGCGCGCGCCGATGGCGTCGTCGAAGGTGTCGCTGCCCATCTCCGGGGTCGGCGTGGGCGAGGCGCTGAACACAGGCGCCGGGTCCTGCAGGCGGCCGAGCGCGGCCGCCGTGGTGGTCGGCAGCACGAACGCCGGGGCGTCCGGCGCGGCCGGGCCGGCGCTGTCGTCGGTGCCCGGGTCCAGCGCCTTGGTCGCCATGCTCATCAGCGCGGCCGCCTGGGCGTCGCCGCTCAAGGCGGTGACGGAGGTGGGCTTGGCGCCTGCGGCGGCAGCCGGTGCCAACGCGCCCAACGAGGGCAGGGCGGTGCCGGCGGTCGCGGGTGCGGTGGGTGTGGCCGCGTCGGTCGGCAGCGCGGTTGCGGCCGGCGTGGCGCCGGCCGCAGCGGTCACGCCGGCAGCCAGTGCCGCAGCCGCGGCCGCCAGCACATCGCCGCCGGGCAGCGCCTGCGCCAGCAGGCCCATGCCGAAGCCGCCCAGGCCCGGCGGTGGCCAGCCGGTGTCGGTGGCGGTGGCTGCGTCGGCCGGTGCGTCTTCGCCGTTGCTCGCGGTCTTGCTGCCCTTGCCGGTCTTGGCGGTGCCGGTGGCACTGCTGCCGTCGGCGGCAGCCGGTTCCTTGGCGGTGCCGGACTTGGCGGCCTTGGCATCGCCGTCCTGCGCGCGCGGGCGTGCGGTGGCATCGCCCGGCGCATCGTCGCCGTGGTCGTCGTCGCTGCGCTGCCTGTCGGACTGGTTGGGCTTGGGCGCAGCCTGCTTGGCCGGCACGCGCTCGGGCGCCTGCGGCGGGGCCTGGTTCGGCGTGTTGGCCGGGTTGAGCATGCGCGCGAACTGGTCCTGGCCAGCGTCCGGCTCGGACGAGGGATCGCTGTAGCTGGATTTCTTGCCGGTGCCGGCGAGTGCGCCGAGGCCGGCGGCAAAAGCGGACAAGGGGTTCATGCGGATTCTCCGTGGGTATCTTCGCTGCGGGCCAGGCGCGAACGACGCGCGCCGAGGTCGTCCATCTCACGCTGGTCGCGGCGTTCGATCACCTTGTTCTCCTGCGCGCGGTAGCTGGCGGCCAGTTGCTCCAATACCTGCTTCTCGCGGCTGGCCAGCAGCAGCCGGGTGCGCTCGGCTTCCACCTTGTTGCGGTTGGTTTCCACGGTCTGGGCCTGCTGCAGCACGGCGCTGTCGAGCCGGTCCAGGAAGGCGCGGCGGTTGCTCAGCGCCACGGCGCTGGTGCCGGCCATGTGGCTGTTGGCGTATTCCTCGGCGTAGCGGCGCAGTTCGTCCAGGCGTGACTGGTGGGTGTCCAGGGCGCGCTGACGCTCGGCCAGGTCGCGCGCGACCTTGTCTTCCTGTTCCTGGGCGCGGCGCAGCAGGGGGTCGATCCGTTTGGATTGCATCATGGATTAATTCTCCGGTTCCACCAGCTGCTGCAGCGCGGACAGGCTGTCGCTCAGAACCGACGCCTTGTGCACATCCTGGCCAAGGAATTCGACGATCTCCGGCCAGCGCGCCAGGGCTTCGTCGGTGGCCGGGTCGCTGCCGCGCTGGTAGGCGCCGATGGCGATCAGGTCGCGGTTGGCGGTGTAGGCGGACAGCAACCGCTTGAGCTTGCGGATACGCAGGCGCCAGGTGTCGTCGGCGATGTCCTGCACCACGCGGCTGACCGAGGATTCCAGGTCGATGGCCGGATACAGGCCGCTGTCGGCAACCCGACGCGACAGCAGGATATGGCCGTCCAGGATGGCGCGTGCGGCGTCGGCGATGGGGTCCTGCGGGTCGTCGCCCTCAGTCAGCACGGTGTAGAAGGCGGTGATCGAGCCGCGCCCCTTGGCGCCGTTGCCGGCGCGTTCCACCAGCGCCGGCAATTTGGCGAACACCGACGGCGGGTAGCCGCGGGTGGTCGGCGGCTCGCCGACCGACAGGCCGATCTCGCGCTGCGCCTGGGCGAAGCGGGTCAGCGAATCCATCAGCAACAACACGTTCAGGCCCTGGTCGCGGAACCATTCGGCGATGGCGGTGGCGCGGTAGGCGCCATGCAGACGCGCCAACGGCGGGCGGTCGGCCGGGGCGGCCACCACCACGGCGCGACGCAGGCCTTCCTCGCCCAGCGTGGTTTCGACGAAGTCGCGTACTTCGCGGCCACGTTCGCCGATCAGCCCGACCACGATGACGTCGGCCGAGGTGAAGCGGGTCATCATGCCGAGCAGCGTCGATTTGCCGACGCCGGAGCCGGCGAACAGGCCCACACGCTGGCCGCGGCCGATCGGCAGCATGGCGTTGATGGCGCGCACGCCCACGTCCAGCGAGGTGGTGATGGGCTCGCGCGCCAGCGGGTTGATCGACACGCCGGCCATGCTGACGCTGCCTTCGCCGCGGATCGGGCCCTTGCCGTCGAGCGGGGTGCCGTCGCTGTCGATGACGCGGCCGAGCAGGCCTTCGCCCACCTCCACGCCGCCACGGCGCCGCGAGGGCACCACGCGGGCATTCGGTAGCAGGCCATGCAGCTCGGCGCTGGGCATCAGGTAGGTGCGTTCGCCGGCAAAGCCGACCACTTCGGCATCGACCCAGCCGCCGTCGACTTCGACCTTGCAGGTGGCGCCCATCGGCGCCTCGCAGCCGGTGGCTTCCAGGGTCAGGCCGACCGCGCGGCGCAGGATGCCTTCGCGGATCAGGGTGCGGCCGGCGCTCGGTTCCAGCCCGAGCCCGCTCAGGCGGGTGGCCAGGCGCAGGTTGCGCGCGTCCAGCCAGTCGGCCGGGGTGGCGCCCAGCAGGGCGCTCACAGGCCCGCTCCGGATTTGCGCATGACTGTCTCCAGCGCGGCCCGCAGGCGCGCGTCCAAGGTGCCGTCCACGCGCACGCTCTCGGCATGCACGCGCAGGTCGCCGCGGCTCAGGCTCAGGTCCGGGGCCACGCGGGTGGTGCTGCTGGGCGCCAGATGCGGCAGCAGCGCGGTGATGTCGTCCGGGTGCAGGCGCACTTCCACCTCGCGGCCGGCGCCGCCGACCGCATCGATGGCCTCCTGCACCAGCTCGGCCAGCAGCTGCGGGTCGGCCTGGTAGGCACGCCCGACCAGCGAGCCGGCGATGCGCACGGCCAGCTCGCCGAGCGCGCCGACCACTTCGTTCTCCAGCCGCGCCAGTGGGCGGGTGAAGTTGTCCAGGATGCCGTCGATCTGCGCGGTCAGGCGGCGCACTTCGGACTGGCCCTGGGCAAAGCCTTCGGCATGGCCGCGGGCGAAGCCTTCCTGCTGGGCGGCGTCTTCGATCGCCTGGATCTCTTCCAGGGTCGGCGGACGCAGCACCGGCTCGAGCACGGCCGGCTCGTCGTACTCCGGCGCCGGCGGGGCCGGCTCCAGGTGCAGGTCGGGGGCCAGCCAGCGGGTGACGATGTCGTTCATACCATCGCCTCCGCACCGGCGCCGCCGAGGCTGATGGCGCCTTCGTCAGCCAGGCGGCGGACGATGGTGAGGATTTCCTTCTGCGCCGCTTCCACGTCGGCCAGGCGCACCGGGCCGCGCGCTTCCATGTCCTCGAGCAGGATCTCGGCGGCGCGCTGGGACATGTTGCGGGTGATCTTCTCGCGCACCTTGACGTCGGCACCGCGCAGGGCCAGGCCCAGGCGCTCGCCGGAGACCTCGCGCAACAGCGTCTGCAGGCCGCGGTCGTCCAGGTCCACCAGGTTGTCGAACACGAACATCAGGTCCTGGATCTTGCCGGCCAGGTCGGCGTCGATCTTGCCGATCTCGCCCAGCACGCCCTGGTCGGCGCCGGTGTCCAGGAAGTTGAGGATGTTGGCGGCCACCTTGATGCCACCCACATTGGACGACTTGAGGTTCTGGTTGCCGGAAAACTGGCGCTCCATGATGTCGTTGAGCTCGCTTAGCGCATTGGGCGGGATGCCGTCCAGGGTGGCGATGCGCAGCAGCACGTCGGCGCGGGTGCGCTCGGGCAGCAGCTTCAGGGCCTCTGCAGCCTGGTCGCTGTCCAGATGCGCCATGACGATGGCGATGATCTGCGGGTGCTCGTTGCGCACCAGGTCGGCCACCGCGCGCGGGTCCATCCACTTCAGGGTGTCCAGGCCGGTGGTGTTGCGGCCGAGCAGGATGCGGTCGATCAGGCCACCGGCCTTGTCGGCGCCCAGCGCCTGGATCAGTACGTTGCGGATGTAGTCGTCGGCGCCCACGCCCAGCGAGGTCTTGCCGGCCAGTTCGCCGTTGAAGTCGTCCATCACCTTCTCGACCTGATCGCGCGAGATGCCGGTCATGGTGGCCATGGCGATGCCGATCTTCTGCACCTCCTTGGGGTCCATGTGCTTGAGCACTTCGGCGGCGTCGCTTTCCCCAAGCGACAGCAGCAGCACGGCGGCGCGCTGTACGCCGGTCATCGGTGGTGTATCAGGCTTCACTGGCGACCCATCCCTTCACGACTTGTGCGACACGTTTTGAATCGGCTTTGACTGCTTCGCGTGCAAGACGCATGCGTTCTTCGTAGGCGTCCGGCAGCGCGATCGGGTTCTTGCGGTCCTGACCGAGCTGGGCGGTGTCCTCTTCCAGGCGCGGCATCAGGTCGTCATCGTCGACCATCCGCACGTCGGCGCTCTGCGGAGTGCCATCGTTGCCGCCCTTGGCCTGCTTTTCCTTGATTGCGGTCACGCCGGTGAGCTGGCGCAGGGTGGGGCGCACCACGCCGAACAGCAGCGCCAGCACCACCACCGCACCGACCAGCAGGCGCAGACCGTTCTGCACGCGCGGGTCTTCCCACCACTTCGGACCTTCCTCGCCGGCCACCGCTTCGCGCACGAACGGGGCGTTCATCACCGACACCGTGTCGCCACGGGCCGCGTCGAAGCCCACCGCCTGCTTGACCAGGCCCTCGATGCGGGTGAGCTCGGCGGCCGTCAGCGGCTGCTCGACCATCTTGCCCTTGGCACCGGGGCGCGGGACGTTGTCCAGCAGTACCGCCACCGACACCCGTTTGATGCGGCCGGCCGGCTGGCGGGTGTGTTGCAAGGTCCGGTCCAATTCGTAATTGCGGGTGGCGCTCTTGGAACTTTCGGTCGGCGCGGCCGGTGCGGCGGCCTGGCCGTTGGCAGCGGCCGGGGTGCCCGGTGCGCCGGCAGTGGCGTTTGCGGCTGGCGCCGGCGGCTGGCCGGGACTGTTGCTGGTGGCGCCCGGGGGGCCCTGCGGGCCGGTGGCGCTGGTGCTGGTGTCGCTGACCTGTTCGCTGCGCAGCTTGGCCGGTTCGCCGTTGTAGAGCTCGCGGGCTTCCTCGACCACCGAGAAGTCCATGTCCACGCTGACTTCCGGGTTGACCCGGCCCGGGCCGGTCATCGGCTCGAGCAGCTCGCGGATACGCTGGTTGTAGGAGCTTTCCTGGCGACGCACCTGTTCGAACTGGGCGGCATGCTGGGCAGCGTCGCTGTTGGGATCGGCGATGGAGAGCATGCGGCCGCTCTGGTCGACCACGGTGACGCGCTCGGGGGTCATGTCCGGGATGCTGGAGGCGACCAGGTTGACGATGGCATCGACCTGGTTGCGCTCCAGGCCCTGGCCGCCGCGTAGCTCCAGCACCACCGAGGCGCTGGCCACGTCACGCTGGCGGGTGAAGGCGCTGGGCTTGGGAATGGCCAGATGCACACGCGCCTCGCGCACCGGGCGCAGGGTGCCGATGGTGCGCGACAGCTCGGTTTCCAGGGCGTGCTGGTAGCGGGCGTTTTCGACGAACTGGCTGACGCCGAAGCCGGGGTCCTTTTCCATCAGCTCGAAGCCGCCGCCGGTTTCCTTGCCGGTCAGGCCGGAGCCGGCCAGCTTCAGGCGGGCGTCGTACAGACGGTCCTGCGGCACCGAGATGGCGCCGGTGTCCTGGTCGATCTTGAACGGGATCTGCGCGGTGCGCAGCAGGTCGGCCGCTTCGGCATTGCCCTTGTCGTCCAGGCCGGTGTACAGCGACTGGTAACCGGGCTTCTGCGACCAGAAGAACACCGCCAGACCGGCCGCCACCGCCACGGCGATCATCGCCATCATGGTCAGCTTGCGGGTGATCTGCAGGCTGCGGACACGGTCGAACCATTGCCCCGCCTTTTCGGCGTTCTGGTTCATGTTTTCTTTGGTGATCGCGAGAGCCATGTGTCGTCAACCCTTACAGCGGCATGTTCATGACGTCCTGGTAAGCCTGGACGAGACGGTTGCGGACTTCCACGGTGGCGCGGAAGGCCACCTGGGACTGCTGGGAGGCGACCATGACCCGTGCCAGATCGGCACTGGGGTCGCCCATTTCAAAGGCCTTGGCCAGCGCGCCGGACTTCTGCTGGGCCTCGTTGACGCCGCCGATGGCGCCGCGCAAGGTCTCGCTGAAGCTCGGTGCCTGGGTGGCCGGTGTTCCCTGCGTGCCGGCCAGCCCCTGGATCTGATTGCCGCGCGCCGCATCGCCCACCGCGCCCATCGGGCCTTGGCCCATCTGCGTCTGGTAGCTGCGGATCTGCGAGAGGATGGAGGTAACGGAGTCGCTCATGGGTGCGGTCAGCCAGGGAGGCATCCACACCAATGCAAGCGGCGTGCCGAAACTGCGCCGGGATTCCGGCGCCGGGGGCGGGGAGGGGCTTTAAGTCAGCCGCGGATGGGTCCGGCGCTGGGCGATGGCCCAGGAGTATTGGGTGCAGAGCGTCGGATCTGCGGCTTGGCTGCAGAGCCCTTGGCCCGCCCACCATCGCAGGACACGCCGCAAGTACGTCCGTGTAGGCGCTTACGCGGCATCCCTGCCGCGTAAGGTCCCGCGACGGTAGGCGGACAAGGACCAGGCGAGACGGCAGTGCATGCACCCGCGGCCTCGATCGACTAATCCGGCAACCACGCCTCACGCCAGCGATCAAGATTGCGTCCGGTGAGCATCCAGTCGCGGCGCACCACGTCACGCAACGCCGCGCCCTTTGCCGCCGAAGCGGCCGGGTCGGCCAGATGCTCGCGGATCGCGCCGATCCAGTCGCGGTAGCGGTTTTTCACCAGGGTCACCGGCAGGTTGCCCTGGTAGCAGCGCACATCGCTGGCGATCACCGGGTAGCCGCAGGCGCCGTATTCGAGCAGGCGCAGATTGCTCTTGCACTCGTTGAACAGGTTCTGTTCCACCGGCGCCAGCGCCAGATCCAGATCCAGCGCCGCCAGTGCGGCCGGGTAATGATCGATCGGCACGCCAGGCTGGAACTGATGGATGTGCTGGCGCAACGCGAACGGGTACATCCCCATGAACACCCATTCGACCTCGTCGGCCAGCTCGCGCACCACATCGGCGATCAGTTCCAGGTCGCCGGTGTGACTGACGCCGCCGGCCCAGCCGATGCGCGGCTTGCCGCCCTGGCGCTGCTTGCGTTCGCTGCCTGCGGGCAGGTGCTCCCACCAATGCGGCGGCAGGCGGTTTTCGGCCACGCGGATGTCGCCATGCAACCCGGCGAACGCCTCGGCCAGGGCCGGGGTGGACACCACGAAGCGGTCTACCATGCCCAGCCCGCGCCGCACGGTCTTGAGGATGTCCTTGGGCATGTGCTCGCGATGCGCGTTCTTCAGCGGCAGGTTGGGCAGGTAGTCGTCCAGCTCGTAGACCTTGAACGCGCGCGACAGCGCCTGCATGCGCCGCATCGCTTCCAGTCGCGGCTCGCCGACCTGGCGTTGCAGGATCACCACGTCGGGATCCTGGCGCGCCAGCTCGCTGATCTCCAGATAGCCGTTGAACAGCACGCCTTCGACCATGCCGGCTTCGCGCAGGGCGCGCAGCGGCTGGATTACCCGGTAGTGGCCGCAGCCTTCGATATCGGCGGGCAGGGCGATCATCGTCGGTAGCGGTCGCCACGACTGCAGCGGCCGCCAACTGGCGCGCGGGTCGGCCAGTTGGAAGCCGGCGCCGGGGTCCAGCGAGAAGCCGGGGTTATAGGCCGGGTCGTTGGCCATCACCGGCAGCCAGCGCGCATACATCGCTTCTTCGTCGAGTGCAGTGGCGGGCGTCGCGTCGGGCGGGTCGATCAACAGCTGCGCGCGCGCGGCGTAGACATTGAGATAACCGGCCTGCTGCAGGCGCAGACACAGGTCGACGTCGCTCCATTGCGCCAATGCCGGTTCCTGCGCAAAGCCGCCGGCGTCCAGGAACAGCTGGCGCGGCAGCATCAGGCATTCGCCACTGAGCGCGCTGTAGTTCTGATCCAGTTGCAGGCGCTGCAGATAGCCCGATTCGTCGAACGCCGCACCTGCGAAGGCGCGTGCTGCCGGTGCGCCCAGGCCCAGCAGCAGGCCGGCGTGATGCACGGTGCCGTCGCCGCGCAGCAGCTTGCCGGCCACCGCGCCGACCTCCGGGCGCAGCGCGTGGTTGAGCAGCTGCGCCAACCAATCAGCCTTGATCGCTGCGGCACCGGCCGCCAACCACAGCAACACCTCCCCACGTGCCTGTTCGGCTGCCGCATTGCAGGCTGCCTCGCGCGAGGGCGCACCGTCGAAGCGCAGCACGCGGATCTGCTGCAGGCCGAGGTTGTCGATGCCCGCCAGCCAGTCGCGCAACCCCGGCTCGGCGCTGTCGCCGCGATCCAGCAACAGCAGCTCGTAGTGCGGGTAGCCGGTGTTGGCGAGCACGCTTTCCAGGCAGCGTTGCACCTGCGCCAGGCGTCCATCCACCAGCACCAGGATGCTGACCAATGGTTGCTGTGCATGCCGGTAATCCACCGCGTGCCGGCCGGGGCCGTTGCTGCTCACCACTGCGTCCAGGTACCCGCGCGCGGCAAGATGGCGGCTGATGGCGCGCTGCTCGTCTTCGTCGCCATGCCGCGTGGTGGCCGATGCCACCAGCAAGGGTTCGGCGATGTGCTGGATGCAGGCCAGGCCGTAGCGTTCGACCAGCCCAAGCTGGTAATCCAGTTCGAAGGCGTCGCTCGTTTCGGTTGCAAAGCCGCCATCGGCCACTAGTGTCTGGTGCCGGAACAGCCAATGCCGCGACATCGTCGACGGTGAACTGAGCAACATGTCCAGATACAGCGCCGGCCGCATCGCCAGCCCCAGCTGACCGCCGTCCAGCGCGACCACTTCATCGGCGTAGATGGCCTGACACGTGTCCGGCAGCGCGAGCATCTCCAGCGCCAGCATCAGCAGGCCGCTGGCGGTGAACAGGCTGCCGGCCTGGACCAGCAGCACCCAGTCGGTGGACTGTTGCGTGGCGATGGTCCGATTGAGTGCGGGCACCAAGCCGTCCGGACCGATCAGCACGCCGTACTCGCCGTGCTCGGCGGCCTGCTGCGGCGAGCTGCTGATCACCCAGGTCTGCTGGTTCCGATAACACGCCACCGCCGCCAGGCTGGCCTGGGTTGCGGCCACCGCCGCCGCATCGCCGTCGCTGTCGACCACCATCACTGCGATCCGCGGGCCGCCCGCATGCGCCTGCAAACGTGCATCGATCAAGGCGCGCTGCACGGTGCTGGGATGACGCACCCCCAACCAGGTGGCCGGCGACACGCGCTCGGCCATTCCTGCGCTCTGCATCAAGGCGTTGACCAGATCCACCGACTTGAACACCCGCGCCTTGTGCGGGCTAAGCGGGGCGACACGCACCTGGCGGTTGTCGCCGCCCTCGCGCCGCCAGCCGAGTTGGCGGATGCCCTGGCGCAGGTCGTCGTGACCTTGATCGCCGATACCGGGCTGATCGCGGCCGGCCTGACTGAACTGCGCGCTGGACACGCGGAACTGCGTGAGCGGGCTGGACAGAAAGGCCAGGTTGCCGTGACGCAGCAACTTGACGTAGATCGCCAGATCTCCAACCCAGTGGATGGCCTTGCCGTTCAACATCATCAGCTCGCCACCCAGCGCCACCAGGTCGTCGCGCCGTGCAAGCACGCAACTCGGCTCGCCGATGAAGTTGATGGCGTGGTCAGCCAGGAACGACACCAGCTCCGGCCCGTCGATCAGCACGTCCTCGGCAAACGGGAAGCTGGTGGCCAGGATGTCCGGCAACGGCGCACCGTCATCGTCGATCCGCAGCCGGCGCGAGGACGCCAGCGCGGTGCCGGGGTTGCGCTCCATTGCGCCGACCAGCTGCGCGACGCAGTCCGGCTGCAGCACATCGTCGTCATGCAGGAACTTGACGTACTCGCCCTGTGCCAGCCCAATGCCTTTGATGGTGCTGAGCAGTTCCCCGAGCCGCGGCTGGTTGCGCACGTAGCGGATCGGAAACGGCGCATCGACCAGCCTGGGCGTCAACAAGGCCTCAATAGCGCCATCGGCGTTGTCGTCGCAGATCACTAGCTCCAACGCGGTGTAGGTCTGCGCCAGCACGCTGTCCAGGGTCTGCACGAAATAGCGCGGCTTGTAGGTCGGCATGACGATGCTGACGAGGGAAGGGGAAGCCATGCAGAGTTCACCGTGTTCAAAGTTGGTGGGTGCCTGAGCAACAGACGATACCGATTTGGCTTGAGATGCAAAATGCATGCCTCGCGCGGCTTTCTGGTGGAGATCATTCCCGCAGCAAGAATCGCTTCACGTGTGGATGAGTTCGGTGGACTAAAGTACTTGGCGAGTAAACTCTTCGGTGATAGAGGGACATTCGATGCGCCCTGAAGCTTCAGTCTGAAGAATTCCTGTTTGCACTGGCCTTGGCGCACGTTGCGTGGCGTGTAATTTACGCATGGAAAATTTTGACGTTAAAGTAAGCTTCGTGTTAAGTTCATTTTTAACATCAGCTGAGTTACGGATCACATGTATCCATTTTTTTCTCGCCAGCAGCTCGTTAGAGAAATTTTTGAATTGCGGGATTCACTCGCGAAGCCGAACGGAATTTTTCCTACTTGGTTCGATAAAGAGCCGAGAGATTTTCTCGAGAATCAAAGGTTTATCATATGCGGGTCGGGATGTAGGTCTGAAATTCGCGTTTTGGCTAGACATGCCAACGTCGTTGCGATTGTCGACGACTTATTGCATGAGCGTCAGGAGCAAATATTCGGGATACCCATCATCAGCTCTGATGCCTGGGTGGGGTTGGCTGCGGGTCGGTCGGATGTCGTTTCTTGCATCCTTACACCTGGCGCGACGGGCTTTCAGCACTTCACTAAAATCGCTGATCAATGGGGCTTGCATACACTTCTTCCTCTGCAATTTCTGCAATTGCTCGAATCGTGCAATATTGACCGGCATGGTGAAGGTGGCAGATTCTTTTGGTACGGCTACGAATTCTTCAGCGCTGCCATCAAGGACCTTGATCGTCTTGTAGACGTTTCAAATCAACTGGTTGATGAATACTCGCGCTCGACATGGTTATGCATATTGCTTTATCGATTGACTTTGAATCCATTTTATCTCGAAGCGTGTGCGGTAGGTTATGGCGGAAATGGATTCAGCCTAAATTCCTACTCCACTAATCGTCAATTTCTTAGCTTCAGTGATCAAGAGGTCTACGTGGATGGTGGCGCTTTTAACGGCGATACCATAGAGGGCTTCTTGCGCGCATGTAAAGGCCAGTTTAAGCGGATCCATTCTTTTGAGCCATCCGTTAGCAATAACAAGTTGATTCGGACACGCCTTAATCTGTTGCAGGATCAATATTTAAAGCCTTTGGCCGCTTCTGTTGTTCTTCATGAAAAAGGGTTGTGGGATTGCAATGCAACTCTCAGGTTTAATCCAGGGCAGATTAGTCCTGGCTTCGAAATTTCTGAACCTACTCATCCGCAAACCGCTCATTTATTGGATTCCAATATCATTGAGCACATGTATGGAAAATCACTTGAAGATGATGTGTCGGTAACCGTGCCTGTCACGACTATTGACGATGCTACTGAAAGAACGGCAACATTTATCAAGTTGGAGATAGAGGGTTCTGAACTCAAGGCGTTGCATGGTGCGCGAGAAACAATTGAGAAAAATCGACCAAAAATGGCAATTTCCATTTATCATAAGCCTGAAGATCTGCTGACATTGACGGATTTTGTTAACGAAACGGATAAGGGTTATAATCTTGGCTTTCGCCAGCATAATCGTCTATGTCCCGATGCAATGGTCCTATATTGTTTTTAGGAGAGATCTAAAAAATTTGCCGGACTTCGATTCCAGTCTGCTGGGGGGCGTTATGACGGCGCTATGCTTTTCAGGAAGTTCAATATTTTCCCGGGTTCAGGAACGGCCGACTTGAAAAGAACATTGTTGCGGGCGTCTGTCACTGCTCTATCTTTTCCAAGTCGTGAATTCTCCTGGGCTTACGCCACCCAGGGCGGTGGTGCGGCACCGGCGACGGGCGATGCATACAAAACGAGGTCGTAGTAGTGGGCGGGGCAGTGCTGGCGTAGGCGGAAGTGATAGCCATCCACCAATTTGTCCAGTTGTTCCACGATATCCAGTAAATCCTGGGCGTAGTGGTACACACAGATGGCCATGCGGGGGCGCTGGGTGCGGATGAGGTGAGATGCGCCTTCTAGTGCCCTGGCTTCAAACCCTTCGATGTCCAACTTCAGTAGCGTCAGCTTTTCCAATTCGTCGTCCAGACGTGTAGTAGCCACGGAGATTCCGCCATCCGGCGATACATGGCTGGAAACGGTGCCGGTTTCCTCGAAGCGCAGCGTCTTATGTTCGTTGGAGATGGCTTTTTTGATGGCCTTGAAATTGTGCGGGGGAAGGGGGAGGGCGCTGGCGATGCCCTCCAGTTTCTGGAAGTTGATGCTATCGGGTTCAAAGGCGGTGATGCTTTCGTAGCGATAGCGGGATGCTTCCAGAAACTTGTGGACGATGGGGCCTTGGAAGGCACCGCCATCGCAGAAATGTTCACGCGTGCCCAGCTGGAACGTGCTGGTATCGGCGTATTCTGAAAAGTACTCGTTGATCGGCGTCGCCCAGCAGCCCAGCAGGAGGCTGGAATCGTAGGTCAGGCGGAACAACAGGTTGCTATAAAGCGTAAAGATGCTGAATTCGTCGTCCAGTCGATCCGCAAAGCGCAGAAATTCTTCCAGGCGCAGAAGCGTCCGCTGACCGTATACCTGGGCAGGCTCGTATACGGCGAGCAGCCCACAGTGGGCAACGGCCAGGCAGGCATCTACCCTTTCAATTCCTGCTTGCTCGCAGAGCTCGCGGGCCAAGCCCGATTCCCTCGGGCTATAAGAAAAGTCGATGGCCAATGCCTGGGGATGCTGGGCCGCTTGTTCGATGAACTGGCGAGAACTCCAGCGCGGCACCCCATGAACGGTGTCGCTGTCGCTTGGCTGGTCATCAACGGCGGCTATTACATGGCTGGAGTGCTGGACGATCTTTGAGCCATAAATGTTGCCAATGCCCGAGCGCGGATGGAGCAGAAAGAGGGGGCGCTGCTCGAAGTGTGGCATCAGTGGATTCAGGGAAGGCGCAACGCTCAGTTGCTCAATGCCCCAACTGGTGCAGAGGTGATTTGCAAACGCCCGTCCGCGCGGGGCTGCAAGAGAAAATCGATAGCGATTGCATCGGCATACTGCCCCGCCTTGGCAAGAAATTCCTGACTGCTCCAGCGGGGCGCGCCGTGAATGCGGTCAAGGTGAATGCTTTGGTCATCAATTGCCGCAACAACATGGTGCAGGCCGGCAACGACCCTGGGACCATGCGCCATGCCAAGATAGGACTCGGGAGCGAAGAGGAATACAGGGCGGTTAACAATCGCGGGTAGGTACGCAATGACGTCCTTGAGTGCTGGGCTTTCCTGCTCCGCAATACGTAGAATTCGTTGGCGAAGCTGCTCATTTCTCGAGTTCACAAACGTCATCTCTCGTAGGTGAATGTGCTGTCGTAGCGGGCGTCGAAATAGATCTTGGCAGGCACGTCACCGCTGTAGACGCCTGGCCAGCGAAATTCGCAGCTTCGTCCCACCTTGATGCCCCCGCGCACGATGGTGCCGGTCCGCAGGATGCTATTGCCCTCGATCTCGACGCCCGCGCCGGCATGGATAACGGTGTTGTAGTCGATCTTGCACCCGCTTTCTTCTTGCGCGTGGGTGAATCAATAGATTTCAAGGTCGGTTCTGTCCGGGGCCATGGGTCGGAAATCTCGCCCTGAGGGCCGCGGTAATCTCTGTAAGACGGATCGCTGTTAGCGCAGGTGCCGGCGTAAGTCGTCCCAGTCCAGCAGGTCGGTGGCCACACCGCGCGCGGCCAGTAGGTCTGAGTACTGCTGTAAATCGTAGGACAACGCTGTCCGCAGCGAATCGAACTTCGGTGCGTTGAAGTCGGGGTCCTGCTCATCGAAGGGCAGGTCGCGGCTTGAAAAGCCAAACTTTACGTCATCCGTCTCGGGTACCTCGCCGATCAGCCTCGACAGGAACTTCGCGCGGTTCGCCTTCTCTTTCAGCTTATCGAGCGAGACCAGGATCAGGTCTTCCGGGCGGTACCGATCGAGGAAGCTTTTAATGCCGATGTAGTAAAAGCTCGACACCAGGACAGACATGAAGGGGAAGCTCCGGCGAGTCATCAGGAACGCTGCTTCGTAGTCCAGCCGGCCTGCGAAGTCTCCTTGTCGGAGTCTGTCGATCTCGGCATCGAAATGATGCTCGACGTAACCAGAGGAAACCCGAGGGAACATGCGTATGTGAAGGTTCTTCTGTTCCTGGTAGATAGTGGATGCGGTGATCGTTGGCGCTCGCGTTCCATCCCGGGTCGTGGTGGTTCCAGAGGCCTTCAGGTAACTGTCGGAAAGCGCCAGCGACTCGCTCTCCTGGAGGGCGTTGATCTTCTTCATGCGGTAGGAACTCCAGGTCCGCTCAAAGGGATTGCGCAGGCACAGCACGATCCGGGTGCCATGCTCGGGCAGCCGCGAGATCGCATAGGGGCTGTGGGAGTAGCCGACGCTGGCATCCAGCCACGGCAGCTGTGCCGGTGCGGGCAATTGCGGCTGCGTGCCGGGAATCAGGTAGCCATGCGGTTCTTTGATGTCCTCGACCAGATATTGTGCGATCCCGTTTCTAGTCAGCCAGCCGGCCAGGGGAGTGGTCCCGCATTTCTCCATGCCGGAGAGGAATATGTAGTTGGTTTTCATGGTGCGACAGCCGTGCGGCCCGTCTCCTCCGTTACTGTCCGTAGACCAGGATGGGTTCGTCATAGCGGCTGTCGTACACCGTGCGGCTGGGCACGTCACGGTTGTACAGTCGTGGCCAGCCCAGTTCGCAGTGGCGGCCGATCCGGACACCAGGGCTGACCACCGTTCCCATACGCAGGATGGCGTGCGCGCCGATCTCGCTGCCCTGGCCGATACTTACGCCGATGTCGCACCAAACTGAGGCGCGCAGATGTGTACCAGCTCCGATCTTGACACCGCTATGCAGTACGGTGTTGTAATCGACACGGCTGCCCGCGCCAATCACCACGCCATCGCCGATGAAGCAGTTGCGGCCGATTACTGCATCGGCAGCGACCACGGCCGAAGTGCTGACGAAAGGCTCCAGGCTAAAGCCGCGCGCCATCGCCAGCTGCATCAGCTCCATGCGCTTGAAGTTGCCGAAGCGCTCGTCGAACGCCACGAACATGGTCCCATCGCTCGGATTCAGTCCATCCAGTACGCCAAGATCGAATTCGTATTCCGCGTCTTGTGGCACATCGATCCTGATAACCGCCTCGTCCTGACGCGCCTGCTTCCAGGCGTGAAAGGCCAGGTCGAGGTATACGCTGCTGCCGATGATCCACCTAGATTTCATGTTCGGTCTCCATCAGCACCGTGTACCAGCGTTCGACCAGGCGATTCATGGATTCGTAGGCACCCTGGGTGGGTAGCGGAGCATCCGTGTGCAATGCCGCCTGCACCCGCTCCATGATGTCCACGTCTTCGCCCACCACCACCTTGCTGCCGTGCATCTGTGCCAGTAGCACTTGGCTGGAAGAACCGTAAGGCTGTTTCCTGCGTGCGCTAAACCAATAGATTTCCAGGTCGGTCCGGTCCGGTGCGACGGGGATGTGGTGTTCCAGCGTGAAGGAATAGCCGCCGTTGGGACTGGCGATATGCAAGTTCGGGAAGGCCAGCCAGTTGAAGTAGGCATCCTGCTTGCCCCAGCGTTCCACTTTCTCGTGCCAGCCGAAGTGCTGAAGCCTGGGGATGGGTGCTTCCGGTCCGCCGAAGCTGAAGCGACGCATTTCGCACCGCAAGGCTGCGGGCGATGTGTCCTGCAAGGCTCCCATGGACTCCTTGGCTTGTTCCTCGTTTACCTGGGGAACGAAGCTGACGCTCTTGGCCAGTGTCTTGGGGTGGACGAAGCGCGGGTGATTGGCGTCCCGCAGATTCTCGTAGGCCAGCTTCCAGTTGTACCGGCCATGCCATGTGGTCACCATGACCTCGGTGTCATAGGCATTGGAACTGCTTTCCAGCAAGGCGATGAAGTCTGCCGAAAACTGCTCCTCGATGGGCATTGGGTTGGGGTCGAGGTTGACGAACAGCAGGTTGCCGATGGCGCGCAGTGAGAATTCGCGCAGCTTCAGGTTGTCCCTTTCACTAGTGGCCAGGCGATAGATCGCATCGCAGTCCGGGATGTTCTTTACCCGGCCTTGTTCGTCGTAACTCCAGGCGTGGTAGGGGCAAACCAAAGGCCGGCAACCGATAGCACCGGTTTGAATTAGTGCACTGCGGTGAAGGCAGACGTTCTCGAACGCACGGATTTGGCCGTGGAAGTTCTGGATCAACAGGGGAATGCCCGCGATCTTGCGGGTGATGAAGCAGTTGTTTTCCCGCAGCAGTGTCTTGAGCCCTGCAAACAACCAAACCCGACGGAAGATCTTGCGCTGCTCGCGCTCAAAGATTTCCTGCGACAGGTAATACTTGGGGTGCATCCGGGAGCGCATCGATCAGTCTGCTGGGTTGTTTTTGTGGAAAACAATTTTGGCCGGATTGCCGAACACCGTGGCGCCGGCCGGTACGTCCTTCATGACCACCGCACCGGCTCCGATGACCGCGCCATCACCGACCTTGACGCCTGGCATCAGGGTAGCGCGTGGGTGCACGGTGACGAAGTCGCCGATCTGCACGCCACCGCCCATGAACGTCATTGCGCCAACGTGCACGTAGTCACCGATGCGTACATCGTGCCCGAGCATGCTTTGGGCATGGATGGTGACAAAGTCGCCCATGCGCACGTCCGGCCCGGAATGGACCAGCAAACCAAAGAAGCAGCCCTGGCCGAAATGCACCCGCCTGCCCAGGCGGACGTCGGTGCAGATTGGAATGAACCGCCCGCCCTTTTCGAGGATCGGCAGAGCATAGCGGTGGCGGTCGTAGGGATTGCCCATCGCACAGACGAATACATCGTCAGGCTGGGGCAGATAGCTCATCGGATCGCCGATGATCGGCGTATCGACCCCGTAGCGATCTAGGATATCGGCGCGGCTGTCCAGGAACCCGCCGATCAGCCAGTCCTTGCTATGCCCGGCATCGTTACGCATTTGCTCCAGGACTTCGCGGCCCCAGCCGCCGGCGCCGATAATGAGTGCGCGTTCCATCAGAGCACCGCCCCGCCGTCCATGACCAGGCTGGTGCCGGTGACCCAGCGGCTGGCGTCGGACAGCAGGTAGACCGCAGCGTTGGCGACATCTTGCGGTGTGCCCAGACCCAGTGGATGGCGCGCGCGTTGTTGGTTCAGCAGTTCATTGAGCCCGTTGTCCTCGCCCCAAAGGCGCGGAGTGGGCACGGCCGATGGCGAAATCCCGTTGACTCTCACGCGGTGCTTCGCCTGTTCCAAAGCTAAGCACCGGATAATGCCCAGCAGGGCGGACTTCATTGCCGAGTACGGCCCCACGCCGCGTGTACCAATATGCGCGGAGGTGGACAGCATGAACACGATGGAGCCTTGCGCGTTAATGGCATTGGCTTGCAGCAGACGCTGCGTCAGCATGACCGGTGCCAGGAAATGAACCTGGTACATGCGCGTCATCAGTTCTTCCTTCAGTTGGCGGATCGGCGACAGCATCTGCCCGCCGAAGCAGTGCACGACGCCGTCGATGCGCTGGCTGGCTTGCACCAGGCGCTCCCGGTCCTGCGAAACAGTCAGGTCGGCCTGCACCTGCACATGCCCATCGCCGGCCAGTTGCGCATGGGTTTGCTGGAGACGCTCGGGATCGCGACCGCTGATGACCAGGCGCGCGCCACGCCGTGCGCAGGTCAGCGCGATTTCCTGGCCAAGGCCGGACGATGCGCCGGTGACCAGGATGGTCTTGCCAGTAAGGGAAAAGGCTTTGCGAGTCGGATTGCTCATGCGTAGATGTCCATCGGCACGGTCAGGCCACCATCTACGACGAAGTAGTTGCGGGTGACCCAGCGACTTGCGTCGGATAGATAAAACACCGCCGCATAAGCCACGTCTTCCGGTTCACCCAGTCCCAGCGGGGTCAGTTTGGCGTGCTCGTCGATGTTTCCGCCGCTCTTGTTGAGGCCTTCAAGCATTGGCGTGCGCACGTAGCCGGGCACGATGCAGTTGGCGCGGATACCGTGCTTGGCCACTTCCAGTGCCAGAGTGCGCATTGCGCCGAGCAGGGCTGACTTGCTGGCGGAGTAGGCGGCAGTGGCCACAGGACCGATGTGCGAGCCCACCGCCGAGATGAATAGGATCGAACCTTTGGCGTTGATGCGCTTTTTCGCCAGCAGGCCGCGCGTCAGTAGCAGCGGTGCATAGACATTACTGGCGAAGGTTTCGTCCAGTTGCGCGCGGTTGATCATCCGGAATGGTGCTAGCCGGGCGATGCCGGCCGCGTGTGCGACGCCATCCAGGGCACCGACCGAAGCCACCAGATGGTCGATGTCCTCCTGCTTGTCCAGATTGGCGATTACCTGCTCATGCCCGGTGCCTTCAAGTGCGGCGAAGGTCTCGGCCAGGCGGCCTTCGTCGCGGCCGCTGATGACCAGTTGTGCGCCGATCTGCGCGCAACTCAGCGCGATCTGTCGTCCGATGCCTGACGATGCGCCGGTGACCAGGATGCGTTTGCCCTGCAACGAGAACGGGTCGTTGGGATCGAGGGCGATATTCACGACTCGATCAACGCGGGAAACACCGCGCCTTCGATATCAACCAGGCAGGTACCCCAAGACAACCCGATCCCGAAGCCCGAAAGAAGGACACGCTTGGGGCCAGATTCCAGTTCCTTGTTGATCCGTGCGGTCATGGTCAGGGGCAGCGATGCGCCGCTGGTGTTGCCGAAGTCGCGCAGGGTGGACGGTACCTTTTCGATCGCAAGGCCGAGCTTCTTGCGAATGGTCTCGTTGATCATCCGGTTGGCCTGGTGGAACACGAAATAATCGATGTCATCCTTGCTTACACCGGCATACGCGATCAATTTTTCGACTGCGGGGGGAACGCGCTGGGTCGAGAAGCTGAGCACGGCGGTGCCATCGAGCTGCAGATCGGTGGCCCGGTGCCAGCGATCCTTCTCGTTTTCACGATAGGGCAGCAGGTGCTGAATGGCGACAGGCTCGCGTTGACCACCCACCGGCAGGATGATGGCTTTGTAGCCGCTGCCATCGCTGTTGAGGTCGAAATACATCGGCGGCGCGTCGGCGCTAAATTCCAGCGCGGTGGCGGTGCCGGAATCGGAGAAGATCGGGTCTTCCAGATTGGCGCTGCGGTCGCCGACCAATAGCAGGCCTTTCTTGACGCCGCCGGCGGCGATCATCGAGCCGAGCAGGTTGATGCCGAACGGGTAGGCCGAGCAGCCCAGGTTGACGTCGAAAGCGACTGTGGCATGCGACAGCCCCAGCCGGTCCTGCAGGATGATCGCGGTGGCCGGGATCGGGTAATCCGGCGATTGGGTCACCACGATCAATGCATCGATCTCCTCACGCTTCCACTGCAGGCGCTCCAGCAGCACTTCGGTCGCATCGAAGGCCAGGTCGGAAAAGCACTGCCAATCCGACGCCATGCGGCGCGTCTCGATGCCGATGTTGCGCACCAGACGCTCGCGCTCGGAGCGGATCTGCGGGCGGCAGTCGGTGAGATTGGATACCACCCGCTTCGGCACGCAGGTCGCCATGCCGGCAAAGCGGACGTTGTGCAGCGTGGAGGTCGGCATGTTACGCCTCGGTCAGTCTGTAGAGATCGCCTACGGTGACGGCGGCGGTCAGGTCGTCGCCGGTGATGGTCTTGCCGTACTCCATGTCGAACATGACGATCACACCCAACGCGGCCAGCGAATCCCACTCCGGCAATTCCAGCAGCACGGTGTCCAGCGTGACCTCCACCGGTTCCTGGAAGTCGGTGGCGGAGAGGAAGTTCTCGATAAATGTTGCCTGGGTCATGCGAGCTCGCCTGGTTGCCTGTTGAAGAGATGGGAGTCTGAAATGCAGCTGCAGCGTGTTGCGATCATGTTGCGTGTGCGCCGGCGATCAGATCGGCAATGGTATCGACCTGGTCGCGGGTCAGGCCAGGAAAGATTGGCAGGCACAATACCTGTGCGGCCACCGAGCGCGCGACCGGCAGCCATGCCGGCGCCGAGGAGGGCAGGGCGCGATACATCGGGAAATCGCTGATCAACGGATAGAAGTACCGCCGCACCAGGATGCCGTGCTCGCGCATCACTTGGTACAGCGCATCGCGCGACAGCGGGTAGTCGTCCTGCACCAGGATCGGAAAGTACGCGTAGTTGGCACTGGCGTGATCGGGCCGTGCCACGCAGCGCACACCGCGAACATCGCTCAATCGTTGCCGGTACTGCGCATCGATGGCGCTGCGCTGGGCGATGGCGTGATCGATGTGCTTGAGCTGCAGCAGGCCGAAGGCCGCACTGATCTCGTTCATCTTGCCGTTGATGCCCGGCGCCACCACCGTGGTCTCATCGACGAAGCCGAAATTCTTCAGATGCCCGATGCGCTGATAGGTTCTTTCGTCCGGGCAGACGATGGCGCCACCTTCGAAGGTGTTGAACACCTTGGTGGCATGGAAGCTCAACACGCTCAGGTCGCCATGGCGCAGGATCGAGCCGCCGTCATCGCGCACGCCGAAGGCATGCGCTGCGTCGTAGATCACCTTGAGGTTGTAGATGTCGGCGATGCGCGTGATGGCAGCGGTATCGCAGGCGGTGCCGTAGCAGTGCACCGGCATGATGGCGGTGGTCTGCGGGGTGATGGCCGCTTCGATCTTGGATGGATCCATGTTGAGCGTCACCGGGTCGATATCCACAAACACCGGGGTGATGCTTTTCCACAGCAGCGAATGCGCAGTGGCCACGAACGAGTAGGGCGTGGTGATGACCTCCCCGGTGATGCGCAGCGCCTGCAGCGCGGTGATCAACGCGGTGGTGCCGTTGGTCAGCAAGGCCAGGTGCGGCACACCCAGGTACTCGCACAACGCGCGCTCGAACGCGTGATGCATGTCACCGCCATTGCTGAGAATGCGGCTGGACCAGATCTGCTCCAGATAGGGCAGAAATTCTTCCAGCGGCGGCAGCAGCGGACTGGTGACAGGGATGGGCATCAATGCCTCGGCAGGTGCTGGTGAATGTCGGGATTCCGCCGCAGCCGACGGCTGCGGACGGGGCAATCCTGCTGAAGCAAGCGCTATGCCAGCGAGCCGGGCCGGGATGCCGGCCCGCTCAGTTCGCCAGCTCGGTCTGCTCGCGATCGATGCCGTACTTGCGCAGCTTTTCCACCAGCGTGGTGCGGCGCAGGCCCAGCAGTTGCGCCGCATGCGCCACCACGCCCTGGGTACGTTCCAGCGCCTCGTTGATCAGCGCCAGCTCGATGTTGGCCATGTGGCCGCGCAGGTCGATGCCATCGTCGGGCAGGCTGGAGCTGGTCGCCGGCTCGGCATCGGCTGACGTGGATGGCAGGGTCACCACATTGCCCGGCAGCGCGATGTCTTCGACGGGGGCGGCAACCAGCGCCGGTTCGGGCGCAGGCTCGGCCGGCACGGCCGCGGCAAAATCACCGCGGTAGCGCGCCGGCAGGTCCTGCACGCGTACCAGTCCGCCCGGATGCAGCACCGCCAGGCGCTCGACCAGGTTGGTCAGCTCGCGCACGTTGCCCGGCCAGTCGTAGCTGCGCAGCGCCTGCAGTGCTTCGTCGGCAAAGCGCACTTCGCCGCGTCCGGTGCGTGCCAGTTGCCCGGCGATGGTCTGCACCAGCATGGCCAGGTCGTCGACACGTTCGCGCAGCGCCGGCATCTCGATCGGGAACACGTTGAGGCGATAGAACAGGTCCTCGCGGAACTGGCCGTCGCTGATGCGGGTTTCCAGGTTGCGGTGGGTCGCGGCGATCACGCGCACGTTGCAACGGATGGTTTGTCCACCACCGACACGCTCGAAGCTGCGCTCCTGCAGCACGCGCAGCAGCTTGACCTGCATCGGCAGGCTCATGTCGCCGATTTCGTCCAGCAGCAGGGTGCCGCCCTCGGCCATTTCGAAGCGGCCCTTGCGGGTGCTCAGCGCGCCTGTGAAGGCGCCTTTTTCGTGACCGAACAGCTCGCTTTCCAGCAGATCCGGCGGGATCGCGCCGCAGTTGATCGCCACGAACGGCCCGTCGCGCCGCGGCGAATGCTGGTGGATGGCACGTGCGACGACTTCCTTGCCGGTGCCCGATTCGCCCAGCACCAGCACCGTGGTGTCGAAGGCCGCCACCTGGTCGATCAAGCGACGCAAGCGGGTCACCGCCTCGCTGTTGCCGGTCGGGCCAGTGTCCTGCTGCACGCCGGCCTGGTGTTCGGCGTCCAGGCGCTTGAGGCTGGCACGGCGCAGCAAGGCTTCCAGCTGCGTGTGCCGCAGCGGCGTGTCCAGCGTCCAGACATTGGCTTCGTGCAGGCCATGGGCCTGTGCGAACGCGCTCGGGCTGCCTTCCATCAGCAGCACCGGTGGCGGCAGCTTGGCATCGGCCAGCCAGTCGAAGAACTTGTCGGCCTGTGCAGCGTCCTGCGCCGAGCCCACCATCACCGCCATCCATTCGTCGTGGCGATGGCGGCCGGGATTGATGTCGGCGCCGTCGGTGACCCAGCGGGGATTGAAGTCCATGAACTCGAGCAGCGAGACCGTGCGCTCGGCGCGCACGGCATCGCTGTCGATCAACAGAATGCGGGACTCACTCATTCCTGGCTCCTTCCGTCAGGCCCTCCAGGATTGGCATGACTTCCTGGATATAGGACAGCTTGCTAACAAAATTGTCAGCACCCGCGCGAAGAGCATGTTCACGATGCTCTGCATCGTCGAAGTGGCTCGCGATGACAATATACGGCGGATCGTCCTGCGTCTTGATCAGACGCGTTGCCTGCAGCCCGCCCATCTCCGGCATGGCCAGGTCCATCAGCACGACATTGGGGCGCAGCGACTCAGAGCGCTCGATCGCTTCCAGTCCATTGGCGGCACTGCCCACGATATCGAGCCACTCCACTTTGCGAAAATGACGCATCGCAGCGTTGATGAAGCCCTCGTGGTCGTCGACCAGCAGCACGGTGAGTTTGCTCATAGTAGTCCTTATCCTGCCCGGGCAAGCAGCGGTTTGTTGGTGCGGCGGCGCTCGCGTGCCGGGGCGATGTCGAGTTGTTCGCGGTACTTGGCCACAGTGCGACGGGCAATATTAACGCCCTGGCGCGACAACAGCCCGGCGATGGCTTCGTCGGCCAGCGGCCGCCCGGCCGGCTCGCTTTCGATCAGTCGCCGCACCATCGCCTTGACCGCCTGGCCGGAGACGCTGGCGCCTTCCAGGCGCACCGCAAAGAAGTGCTTGAGCTCGAAGGTGCCGCGCGGGGTCTGGATGTATTTGCCGGTGGTAATGCGCGAAATCGTCGACTCGTGCATGCCGATCTCATCGGCGATTTCCTTCAGCGTCAGCGGTGCCATCGCTTCTTCGCCGCGCACCAGAAAGGCGGCCTGGCGTTCGACGATGGCGCGGGTGGCGCGCAGCAGGGTCTCGTAGCGCATCGACAGGCCGCGGGTCAGCCAGCGCGCTTCCTGCAGCATGTCACGCAGCGGCTGGGCGGCATCGCCGGCCTCGGCCAGTGCGCGCTCATGCACGGGGTTGATGCTCACCCGATGCGTGGTGGCCGGGTTCAAGGCCACCCGCCAGCTGCCATCGGCATGCCAGGCGAGCACGTCCGGAATCACGTTGGCGTTGCTTTCCTGCGACAGGTCATCGCCGGGGCGTGGCTGCAACGACAGGATCAGCCGTACCGCTTCGCGCACATCGTCCAGCTCGGCATCGTGTGCGCGCGCCAGCACCGGATAGTCGTGGCTGGCCAGCAGGTCCAGGTCGCCGGCAAGGATGCGCGCGGCCAGATGGCGCGCCGGCACGCGGCCGGGCAGGGCGCCCAGCTGGGCCTGCAGGCACTCGCGCAGGTCGCAGGCGGCCAGGCCGGCCGGGTCGCCGTGCAGCAGGCGCTGACGGACCGCTTCCACTGCCTGCACGGTCATACCAAGACGGGTGGCACCGAGCTGCTGCAGCGTCGCCAGGGCCTCGCTCAGATAGCCGGCGTCGTCGGTCTGCTCCAGCCAGAACGCGGCGGCCCCCAATGCAGCCTCGTCCAGGTCCAGCGCCAGATCGCGCAGAATGCGCACGTGCGGGTCGGTGGATTCGCCGGCTGCCACGCGCTGCATGCGGTCATCGTCGTCGCCGTTCCAACTGCTGCTCTGCACGTCCCACATCGTGCTTTCCGGCAGTTCATCGAAGGCGGCGACATCGGATGCGCCATCGTCGCTGGTTGCGACAGCGTCGCTGTCGGCCAGTTCTTCCAGTTCCAGCAGCGGATTGGTTTCCAGCGCGCGACGGATTTCCAGTTCCAACTGCATGCCGTCCAATTGCAACAGACGGATCGACTGCAGCAACTGCGGGGTCAGGTGCAGTTGCTGGCCAAGCTGGGCGGAAATGGTCGTCTTCATCGAAGCGCTTCCGGAAGGCGCCGCACGTGGCAGCGATGGAACGCATCTTGCAGGACAAGGCGACGGGTTTCTAATCAGGGAATCGCGTGAGGCAATTCGTGATTTTCCTGACAGGGCGTGGGGAATTCCCTGACGTTCAATACGGACTCAAGCGTGCCCGCCGGAATCCCGTCACTGTTTTCGTCGCTGGCGGCCATTTTCGGTCGGCGCGGCGGTTTGCTCAGACCAGTTCGTTATGATGCTTGGCGGCCAGCAACACCAGGTCGTTGGCACGCCGGCAACCGAGCGATTCCATCATGCGCGCGCGATGGGTCTCCACCGTCTTGACGCTGATGCCGAGGTCGGCAGCGATTTCCTTGTTGCTCTGGCCGCGGCCGATCTCGCGCAGGATCTCGCGCTGGCGCGGCGACAAGGCGGCGATACCGACCGGTTTTTCCCGGCCCAGCATCGGCGCGATCATCTTGGACGAAATCTGCGGGCTCAGGAACACCTGCCCAGCTGCTGCTGCACGCAAGGCCAATTCCAGCTCGAGCGGCGCCGCATCCTTGACCACGAAGCCCACCGCGCCGCGATCGAGCGCATCGCGCACGTGCACCGGGTCGTCGTGCATCGACATCATCACCACATGCGTGCGCGGCGCGGCGCGCAACACATCGGTCATGGCATCCAGGCCGCTGCGGCCAGGCAGGGACAGATCCATCAACACCAGATCAGGCCGGTGCAGGGATGTCATGTCCAGGGCTTGCTGTGCGTTGCTGGCCTCACCCACGACATCGATGCCGGCGAAGGTTTGCAGCAGCCTGGACAGGCCGGCACGGACAAGGGTGTGATCGTCGACGATGATGACTCGCACGGCGCAGAAGAGACCTTTTTTCAGTAAAGGGCACCTTAGCCGACCCGGCGCCCCGCGCCAACAGGCGCTATCAGCGCTGGCGGCGGGCGTCGGCGATCTGACGGCGATGCAGACGGAACAGATGGCGTTCCAGCGCCTCCTGCAAGCCTGGGGAAAGCGGCGCAAACCGCAGCCATAGCCAGTGATCGTGGCCATCGCTTGCGCTTGCCAGGACCTCGGCAGGAAGCTGTACCAGTTCAGGAAGCCAGTCGGAGGGTTGCAGGCAAACGCTGCCCAGGGTGCCCGGCGGGTGGCTGCTTGCGCAGCTCAGGCGGATTCCGCGCACCGACCAGTGCACGTTCGCCTGGATCAGTCCGGTGTCGCCCTGTTGCACCAGGCGGCCGATCAGGGCCAGCATCAGGTCGAGCTTGGCGTCCATGCGCTGCACCAGCAGGGGCAGCTCGCCACGGTCTTCGCTGCTGTCTTCGCTGCGCAGGTCTTCCACCTGGCCCAGGCTGCGCAGCAGGGTTTCTGCGGCACTGTGCGAGCCGGCGTCGCTGCCGGCACGGAAGCCGGCCGGCAGGCGCACTTCGCAGCTGAGCGTGTCGGCGAACAGCGCGGCATCGGCCGATGGCGCGAGTGTGCCGAGCGCGGACATCAGATCCGTCCGACCCGTGCGTAGGCGCGGCTGGCCGTAGAGGACGTGCGCTGCGCGCGGATCAGATCCAGCAGCTTGCGTCGACGCTCGAGCATCATCCGCATCAGGTCCTGCTGCATCACCTGCAACGTCTGCAACGCGTCGCGGTCCTGACTCAGGTCCGCCTGCTGCGCGTACTCGCGCAGGTGCAGATCGTGGGCATCCAGCATGAACGGCATCACCTCGAATTCCTCCTGCGCCATGGCCAGGCGGATGTCGGCAATTTCGGCTTGAAGGCTCTGCGCGCTATGCATGGTATGACTCACGAAACGGCGGAAAGGCCGCGTTGGTCCAGGGGGATGGAATTCCACGCCGAATCGATTTCGCTGAGCAGATCCAGCGCTTCGGTCAACGCGGTTTCGTCGTTGTGCAGGTTGGCGGCAGTCAGCCGCTGCATCACGTAGTCGTAGAGCGCCGACAGGTTACCAGCGATCTCGCCACCGGCTTCGTGATCGAGCGATCCGTTCAAGTGACCGACGATCGCGCAGGCTTCGCCGATGGCCTTGCCCTTGCGCGCCTGGTCGCCCTGCGCCAGGCAGGCCTGGGCCAGACGGATGCGCTGGCAGGCGCCGGCGAACAGCAGCGACACCAGCTTGTGCGGGTCGGCTTCGGTCACGCTGGTGGACACGCCGACCTTGCGGTATTGCTCGGCATACTGACGATTGGAACCGTACATGGATGACTCCTCAATGGGCTGACCTTCGTTGGTCCCGGAGCGCTGCGCTCCTGCGACGACGCTCCTGCCGGAAGGCAAGGCCGAAATCACGATAGGCCCTTCTTGTATCGGCAAGACCATTGCGGGACTTGAGGATCCTCATCACGGAAATCAGCTCGTCAGCAGGCTGCTGAGCGAACTGGTGCTGCTCTGCAGCTTGCTGATCATGGTTTCCATCGCGGTGAACTGCGCGGTGTAGCGATCGCTGAGCTTGGTCATGCGCGCGTCGAGGTCATCCAGGTCATCCTCGTAGCCCTTGATCTGCTTGTTCAGGCTGTCCGAGCGCAGGGTCAGGGTGCCGTTGTTGGCGTTGACGTTGCTGTCGAGCAGCTTGGTCATGGCCGAGCCGAACTTGCTGTCCTTGCCGAGTACCTCGGCGGCGGCACCGCCGTCGGCGGCGATGGCGGTGTCGAACTTGCCGCCATCGAAGCTCATCACCCCATCCTTGTCGATGGTCAGGCCGAGCGACTTGAGTTCGGTGAGGTTGCCGCTGACCTGGCCGCGCAACTGCTGCTGCAGGCCGCGCACCAGCGAGTCGCCGGTCAACGCCGCGGCGGTCTTGGTGGTGGCGTCGTAGGCGCTGCTCTTGGCCAGCAGGGTATTGGCGGTGTTGTAGGCGGCCGCGTACGCGGTCAGATTGGCCTTGAGGCCGCTGGTGTCGGCCGCAACGCCCAACGTGACCTTGGTGCCTTCGGCGGCCTTGGTGAGGTTGAGCACCACGCCCGGCACGATGTCGGTGACGGTGTTGGAACTGGAGGTGCGTTCGAAGCCGTCCACGCGTACCAGCGCATCGGTCGCGGCCACGGACTGGGTCAGGCCGCCGCTGACGCCGGGGCCATAGGTGAGGCTGCTCAGGCTGGGGTCGCTGGCGCTGACGGTCAGCGCGCCCTTGGTACCGGTGTCGACCGCGTTGAACACCAGGTGCTGGCCGTCGTTGGCGGTCACCACGCTGGCGGTGACGCCCTTGCCACCGGCCGCCTTGTTGATGGCGGCGGCGATGTCGGTGAGCTTGTCGGTGCCGCTGATGTCCACGGTGATTTTTTTCTCGCCATACCCGATCGTCAGCGTGCCGCTGCCGACAGTGGCATCGGCGACGAACGCGCCGGAGGCGAGCTTTTGCGCGCTGGCCAGCGAGACCACTTCCACCGAATAGTTGCCCGGCGCGGCCGAGCTGGTGGTGGTGGCGGTGAAGCCGGCATCGGTCGGCACCGTCGCCTTGTAGGCGTTGGTGTCGGCGCTGCTGATGACCTTGTCCAGCGCAGACTTGAGCGTGGTCATGCTGCTCTTGATCTGGCTGATCGCCGACAGCTGCGTGGTCGCGGCAGTCCCGGCCTTGTTGATGCGCGCCTGCTCCGGGTCTTTCTGCCGGGAAACCAGGGTGGACACCACAGTTGGGATGTCCAGACCGGAGCCGGAAGTGCTGATCACCGATGCCATGTTGCATTCCTCGTCTGGGCGTCCAAGCAAGGATGGACGCATGGGATTACGAGACGGGTATCGGCCGCATCCGCCAGGACTTTAGCGGCAGCGACCCCGTTTCGCTCACGAGTTTGGGTAGTGCAAGTTCCATGCCGGCGGGATGCGTCAAAAAACCCGCGCCAGCAAACCGTGCTGCGCATTCGCCCTCAAATCTCGGGCGAAGCAATCTGCGGCCACAAAAAAAGCCCCTCCGAAGAGGGGCTCTTGACTTAGTGCGAAGTGCTGCCGATTACTGCAGCAGGCTCAGCACGTTCTGCGGAACCGACTTGGCCTGGGCCAGCATCGCGGTACCGGCCTGCTGCAGGATCTGCGTGCGGGTCAGCTCGGCGGTTTCCTTGGCGTAGTCGGTGTCGCGGATACGGCTACGCGAGGCCGACAGGTTTTCCGAGGTTGCGCTCAGGTTGGCGATGGTGGAGGTGAAGCGGTTCTGCACCGCACCCATGTCGGCGCGCGAGGAGTTGACCGCGGTCAGCGCCTTGTCGACGATTTCCAGGGCCTTCTGTGCGCCGGAGAACGTGGAGATGTCCAGGGTGCTCAGGGTCGAGGCGGTGGAGCCGGAAGCGGCCGAGGCGGTGGTGATGCCGGCGCCGACGGTGATGCCTGCGGCGCTGGAAGTACCGGCGGTCAGCGAGGTGAAGTCCTGGCCAGCCTTCAGCGATTCGATCTGCACCGTACCGTCGGTCTTGATCGAGGCGTACATGCCGGTCTGGTCGAGCTTGTCGTTGATCGCCGCAGCCACCTTCTTGTTGACGTCGGCAGCGCTCTCGCCGACGCCGATCTTGACGTCCGCGATGGTGACGCTCTTGGCTGCACCGCTGGCGTCCTTGAACGACAGGCTCATGCCGCTGATCGAGCCCGATGCGGTGGAGGTGCCGGTCACGCCAGCGCCGGAAACGGCGGCAGCGAAGTTGGCCTTGCCCAGCGAATCGACATTGGCGTCGACAATGCTATTGATGCCGATGGTCTGGCCGGCGTCGGCGCCGACCTGGAACAGCGCGCCGGAGAAGTCGCCGTTCAACAGCTTGGTGCCGTTGAAGTTGGTCTGGTTGGCGACGCGGTCGATTTCGGCGGTGAGCTGCTTGACTTCGGAGTTCAGCGCGTCACGGTCGGTCGGCGAGTTGGTGGCGTTGGACGACTGCACCGACAGCTCGCGGATACGCTGCAGGTTGCTGCCGATTTCGACCATCGCGCCTTCGGCGGTCTGGGCCAGCGAGATACCGTCGTTGGCGTTGCGCGAGGCAACGTCCAGGCCGCGGATCTGCGTGGTGAAGCGCTCGGAGATCGCCAGACCTGCGGCGTCGTCCTTGGCGCTGTTGATGCGCAGACCCGAGGACAGACGCTGGATGCTCGTCGACATGCTCGCGCTGCTGGTGTTGAGGTTCCGCTGAGCGTTCAGCGACATTACGTTGGTGTTGATTACCTGTGCCATTTTGATTTCTCCTAAGCGATTTTTCCGGCAAGGGGGACTTGCCCGGAGCCTCCGCAGGGGGGCCATCAAGTTGGCCGTTGCCGCTGCTGAGATGAATAACGGCGTTGCGTCGGGAACCTTTAGCGAAATCCAGTGTTTTTTTACTGTCTTTCTGCTGCGGGACGAAATACGGAAGCGTTGTGTATCAAGGGGTTTGGTTTATTCGGCAGCACCCCGTAGATCTTTAGCGTTGGTATAACTTTCGACGAATAAACTCCGTCGGCCTGCGCAAGTGCTCGCGCGCAGGAGTGCAGAAAACGCGGGTTTTCTGCTGCAAATCAGCGGATCAGGTTGAACAACGACGACGACTGCATCTGCTGAAAAATCGTTTGAGCGGCCTGCAACGAGGCCTTCTCCAGTTCGTACTGACCAAGCGCCGAGGCGTAGTCCAGATCGCGGATCGACGACAGCGTGGTCTTGAGGGTGACCTCGTTGGACTCGAGCAATGAGTTGGCGTTGTCGATCGCCGACAGCTGCGCGCCGCCGGAGGCGCGCGCATCGATCATCTTCGACGAGGCCTGTGCGATGTCGCGCATCGACGACTGCAGCGTGTTGATCATCGCCGCCTTCTGCGGCTGGGTCAGCGTGTCGGAGTTGAGCGCGCCGACCAGGTCGTCGATGGTGGAGAACACGTCCTTGGTGGTGGAGGCGCCGATCTGGAAACTGTCGCCCACCGCCGGTGCGCCGCTGATGCGCATGCGCACGCCGGCCGCGTTGATGTCCTCGCCATCCTTGTAGGTGCCGGTACCGACCACCGTATTGGTGCTGTCGCGCACCTCGTAGGTGTCGGCGGCGGTGAACTGCACGCTGTAGCTGCCGCCGTTCCAGCTGCCGGTGCTGGAGTCGCGGCTGAAGTCCAGCAGCAATCCGGTGCCGGTGTTGGCAGTGTTGGGGTGCGCATCCACGGTTCCGTCGCCGGTGCGGATACGCATGAAGATTTCGCTGCCGGGAAGGGTGTCGCTGACGAAGGTGTCCGGCGCCACTTCGACCTGTTTCTGGGTCTGGTCGCCGTTGTAGGTGACGCCGCCGCTGCTCTTGATGAACGGTGCGCTGCCATCGGCGGTGCCGCCGAACAGATAGCGCCCGGTGCCGTCGGTGCTGTTGGCCAGGCTGACCATGCTGTCGCGCAGGGCGGTCAGTTCCGAGGCGATCGCCTTGCGGTCGTCGGGGCTGAGCGAGGAGTTGTTGGCCTGCACCGCCAATTCGGTGACGCGCGCCATTTTGTCGCCGGCCTGCGACAGGGCGTTTTCCTGCAGGCCAAGGCGGTTCTGCACGTTGTTGGCGTTCTCGCCAAAGCGGGTGATCGCGGCCAGTGCGCGATCCAGGCCGACCGCAGTGCCGGCGGCGACCGGATCGTCCTTTGCGGTGACCAGACGCTGCCCGCTGGCGAGCTGGGACTGGATCTGGTTCAGCCGGGACTGCTTGGCCGTCATCGACGACACCGACTGGCTGTACATCATGCTGGTGGAGATACGGTCGGTCATCAGCGTACGGCACCCAGGATGGCTTGGAAGATGGTGTCGGCGGTGGAGATCATCTGTGCGGCGGCCTGGTAGGCCTGCTGCAGCTTCAGCATGTTGGCGGCTTCCTCATCGAGGTTGACGCCGGAAATCGAGTCGCGGCTGGCCTGCGCCTGGTCGTTGATGACCTTCTGCGCGTCCGAGGCATAACTGGCCGCACGCGCGGCCGAGCCGACCGAGGTGGTCAGACCCGATAGCGCGCCGTTGAGCGTGACCGTGCCGCCGCTGAGCGCCTTGGCATCGTCGAGATTGGCCAGCAACTTGGCGTTGCCGTTGTCGCTGGAGCCGGCACCGGTGGGGCCGACGCCGAAGGTGTCGCCGGCCTTGGGCGCGCCGTCCAGCGCAAAGCTCCAGCCGTTGGCGCTGATGGTCTGGCCGGCGGTGTAGGCGAACGGGCCGGTGCCGTCGATGGTGTACTGGTTGGCGTCGATGAACTCCACCGATGCCGGGGTCAGCAGCGCCGGGTTCTGCGCATTGGTGACCTTGACGTCGCTGATCTTGCCGGTGCCAAGGTTGGCGACCGTGGCGGTGGCCTTGACCGGGGTGGCTGCGGCAATCCGCGAGGGGTCGGTGATGGCCACCGACAGGGTGCCGGCCAGCCCGGCGGTGGGCTGCAGCAGGAACTTGTCGCCGTTGGCCGGGGTGCCGCCGACCACCAGGCTGACGCCGTTGAGCACCAGCGGATTGGCCGGGGTGCCGGTGCCGCTGAGCGGCACCGCCGAGCCGGTGCTGGCATTGGTGGCCTTCCACGCAGTGCCGTCGAAGCTGAGCGTGACGTTCTGCCCATCCACCGCCGCCATGTTGCTGAAGCTGGCGCTCAGCGACGCGCTGCCGGTGTTGGCGGGGTTGGCGGCGGTGGTGGGCGAGCCGATGTTGAAGAAGTTGCCGCCCATCGCGCCGTACAGGTCCATGCCTTGCGCGTGACCGGCGTTGAAGGTGCTGGCCATGCCCACTGCCAGGCGGCCGAGTTCGGCCTGGGTCGGTTCCAGCACGCTGCTGCGGAACTCCAGCAGCCCGCCGATCTGCCCGCCCAGCGAGCTGGCGCTGAGGCTGACGTTCTGGCCCTGGGTCTGCATTGCCACCTGCAGTTTGCTCGGCTGATACGGGTCGGCGACGGTGGTCAGCTTGGACGAGGTGGTTCCCACCACCAGGGCCTGGCCGCCGGAGGTGAAAACGTTCATGAAGCCGCCGTCCTGCATCACCGCGGTGCCACCGGTGTAGCCGACCAGCTTGGACACCAGCGCGTCGCGCTGGTCGAGCATGTCCGGCGAGGCGCTGTCGATGCTGTTGCCGATGGTGCCGTTGATCTTGGCGATCTGCTGGGTCAGGCGATTGACCTCGTCCACCGCGGAGGTCAGGCCGCTGTTGACCTCGTTGCTCAGGCTGTCCATCTGCCCGTTGAGCTGCTTGAAGCGCGTGGCCAGCGAGTTGCCGCTGTCGAGCATGCTCTGCCGCTCGGCGGTGGACGAGGCATTGGACGAGACCGCGCTGGTGGAGTCGAAGAAGTTCGACCACAGCCCGGCCACGTTGGTGGCGGTGTTGGAGTACAGGCTGTCGACGCGGTTGGACAGCGAGGACAGCTGCTGCAGCCGCGACAGCTCGCCGCCGCTGTCGAGCAGGCGCGAGGTGGCCAGCTGGTCGGCCACCCGGCTCACGTCGGTGATCTTGGCGCCATTGCCCACGAACGCGTAGCCCATGTCGGTGGGCGTGCGCGTTGCAAATTCCACACGTTGGCGGCTGTAGCCTTCGGTATTGATGTTGGCGACGTTATGGCTAACGGTCGACAACGCCCGTTGGAAGGCGATCAGCGCACTGGTCCCGGTGGACATGATGGACATGGGCGTTTACCTCAACGACGGATGGTGCCGAGCCCAGCAGGCTCGGCGGTGCTGGCATAGCGGTTGGACAGGTCGGCCGCCGCGTTGCCGATCGCGGCCACCGCACGGTCGATGGTCGGACCGTTGGCGATCGCCGCGATCTTGGCTGCGTAGCCCGGATCGGTGGCGTATCCGGCCTGTTGCAAGCCGCGTGCAAAACCCTTGATATCGGTGCCGGCCTGCAGCGCGGGCTGGTAACGACTGTTGTTCTTCAGCAGCCGCACGTAGTCGGCAAAACTCTCCTCGGCCGAGCCATAGGCGCGGAAATCGGCGGTTTCGGTGGTCTTGACGCCATTGACGTATTCGTGGGTGCCGGTGGTGACCTTGTCGCCGCTCCAGCCGGTGGCCTTGATGCCGAACAGGTTGTTGGAGTCGCCGCCATTGCCGATGCCGCGCCGGCCCCAGCCGGTCTCCAGCGCGGCCTGCGCCACCAGCGCACGCGGATCCACGCCCAGTTCGCGCGCGGCCTTCTGCGCATGCGTCCAGATCTTGGCGACGAAGCCTTCCGGGGTACGCTCGCCCAGGCTGGCGGCGGCGCTGCTCGCCGCGCTCGCATTGACCGCGGCGTTGGCATCGGCGGCATCGCTGGCCGCCACATCGCTCCAGCGATCGTTGGCCGAGGGCCAGCTCAGTGCGGCCGCATCGTCGCTGCCGGCATCGCTGCTGCCGGTGCGTCCGGCGATCAGATCCAGCACCTGGCTCATGCCGATGCCGCCCAGGCCGCCTGCGCCGATGCCTGCAGCGGTGCCGGTGCTTGCGCCGACGCCGGTCGCCGCGCCATCGCGGCTCGGCAGCGGCAACGAGGCGTCGCGCTTGCCGGCTACCAGCGAGTAGGCCTTGGCGGCATCGGCGGTGCTCAGCGAGGTATTCAACGCCGGCCCGCCGGTGTCGCCGCTCAACTGCTTGGAGATCATCGCCGACAGGCCCAGCCCCTTGCCATCGGTCAGCGCCTTGGCCATCTGCTGGTCGTACATCTCGCGGAACATCTGGTTTTCGCCCGGAAACATCGGGTCGCCAGAGCTCGCATCGCGCATGCTCTTGACCAGCATCTGCGCGAACTGTCCTTCGAGCTGACGTGAGACCTTGTCGATCTTGGCGGGATCGGCCTTGGTGCTCGGGTTGAGATCAATGGGCGAGGCTGCGATACGCATGTCAGATCACCTCCAGCTCCGCCGTGAGCGCACCGGCTTGCTTGAGCGCTTCCAGGATGGCCACCAGGTCGCCGGGAGCGGCGCCCACTTCGTTGACCGCACGCACGATCTGATCGAGCGTAGTGCCGCCTTCGAACTTGAACATGCGGCTGCCCTCGGAGGTGGCCGTGATCGTCGACTGCGGGGTCACCGCGGTGCGGCCGCCACTGAAGGCGCCCGGCTGGCTGACGTTGGTGTTCTCGCTGATGGTCACGGTGAGCGAGCCATGCGCGATCGCCGCCGGCATCACCCGCACCAACTGGCCGATCACTACCGTGCCGGTGCGTGCGTTGACCACCACCTTGGCCGGTGCATCGCCCGGAGACAGTTCGACATTTTCCAGCCGCGACAGCAGGCCGATACGCGCGCCGGGGTCGGTCGGCGAGCGCACTGCCACGGTCACGCCGTCCACCGCACGCGCGGTGCCGGCGCCGAAGCTGCTGTCGATCGCCGCGACCATGCGCGAGACGGTGGTGAAGTCGTTCTGGTGCAGGTTGAGGGTGATCTCGCCGTTGCCGGCAAACACGTCCGGCAATGCGCGTTCGACGGTGGCGCCGTTGGGAATGCGGCCGACGCTGGGAATGTTGACCGACACCCGCGAGCCGTCCTTGCCCTGCGCGCCGAAGCCACCGACCACCAGGTTGCCCTGCGCCATCGCATAGACCTGGCCGTCGGCGCCCTTCAGCGGTGCCATCAGCAGCGAACCGCCACGCAGCGACACCGCGTTGGCGATCGAGGACACGGTGATGTCGATCGGCTGGCCGGGCTTGGCGAACGGCGGCAGTTCGGCATGGATGGCCACGGCCGCGACGTTTTTCAGCTGCGGATTGACGTTCGCCGGAACATTGACGCCCAGCTCGCCGAGCAGGTTCTTCAGGCTCTGCACGGTGAAGGGCGCCTGGCTGGTGCGGTCGCCGCTGCCGTCCAGGCCGACCACCAGGCCGTAACCGACCAGCGCGTTGCCGCGCACGCCGCCGACCTGGGCAAGATCCTTGATGCGCTCGGCCGAGGCCGGCGCGGCGATCGCGCAGACCGCCACAGCGGCAGCCAGCAGACGGAAGGGCAGGGAAGACAGGTTCATGGTCGCAGGCTCAGTAGGGCGACAGACGGGAATTGAAGAAGCGGCTCAGCCAGCCCATCGCATTGGACTGCGCGATCGCGCCGCGGCCGCCGTAGGCGATGCGGGCGTCGGCCACCTTGCTCGAGGGCACGGTGTTGTCCGGGGCGATGTCGGCGGCGCGCACGATGCCTTGTACCTGCACCAGTTCGTCGCCCTGGGTCAGGCGCAGGTTCTTCTGCCCCTGGATCACCAGATTGCCGTTGGGCAGGCGCTGCATCACGGTGACCGTGACGCTGCCCTGCATGCGGTTGCTTTGCGCGGTGTTGCCCTTGCCGTCGAAGCTGCGATCGCCGCTCAACGAGTTCTGCAGCACGTTCAAGCCACCGACGGTGAGTGGCGCCCCCAGCAGCGTCGGCGCGGCCATGGTGGTCGCGTCCTTCTTGCTGATGCTGGTATTGGCGGTGGACGAGGCGGTGGTGCTTTCCACCAGGTTCACCGTCAGCAGATCGCCGACATCGCGGGCGCGGCGGTCGCCGTACAGGTTCAGGCTCGGGCCGGCGGCGTAGATCGCCCCGGCGGTGGGCTGCGCCACCGGCGCGACCACCGGCACGATCGGCGCCAGTTCGGCGAACGGCCGCACATCGCCGGCCGCCACGCAGCCGCCCAGCAGCGCGCTGCAGGCAATGGCGAGGCACAGGGAGGAGAGAGAAGGCAGGCGGGACATGGCGTGGATTCCTGAGAGGGCAGCGACCGGCGGGCCGATCAGACGTTGTTGTTCAAGTAACCGAGCATCGAGTCGGTGGTGGAGATCGCCTTGGCATTCATTTCGTAGGCGCGCTGCGTTTCGATCATGCTCACCAGTTCTTCCACCGTGTTGACGTTGCTGCCTTCCAGCGCGCCCTGCACGGTGTTGCCCAGGCCGTTGAGGCCGGGGGTGCCGTTCTGCGCGGGGCCGGAGGCGGTGGTTTCGACGAACAGGTTCTCGCCCTTGGACTGCAGGCCCGAGGGGTTGATGAAGTCGGTCAGCGTCAACGCGCCGATTTCCTGCGCGGCGGCCTGGCCGGCCAGCGTCACGCTGATGGTGCCGTCGTTGCCGATGGTCAGCGACTGCGCGCCTTCGGGGATCTGGATGCCCGGCTGCAGCGGGTAGCCGCTGTTGGTGACCAGCTCGCCCTGCGCATTGATCTGGAAGGTGCCGTCGCGGGTATAGGCCGAGGTGCCGTCAGGCATCTGCACTTCGAAAAAGCCGCGGCCGTTGACCATCACGTCGAGCGCGCGGCCGGTCTGCTGCTGGCTGCCCTGGTCGAAGCCCTTGAAGGTGGAGACCACCCGCACGCCGGTACCCAGCTGCAGGCCGGTCGGCAGCTGCGTCTGCGCGGAGGTGGAACCGCCCGGCGCACGCACCTGTTGGTACAACAGGTCTTCGAACGCCGCACGATCGCGCTTGAAGCCGGTGGTATTGGTATTGGCCAGGTTGTTGGAAATGACCGACATGCGCGTCTGCTGCGCATCCAGTCCGGTTTTGGCGACCCACAAAGCCTGATTCATGACCCGATTCCTCGTTAGACCCGGGGATGTGTTCCGGGTACGGGTGGGTATATGCACGTGCCGTGCCAAACCCGCGTCGGATTTTTGCCGGCTGTGCACTGGATCACGCGCAGCGGGCGCGACGGCCTGCGCTGGACGGGCTGGCGGCGGGCAGGTAGCGGCTAAGCGGAAGCGGTGGAACTCTGCGCAGCAGATCAGGCGCGGTAGATCGGTCGCCGGTCAGCGATGTGTTCGGCGAGGTGTGAACCCTTGGCGCTGCGTGCGGAAGGGTTCTTGGGGGCGCGCGGTGGCCTCACCGCTCGCGGGACACGCCGTGAACCCATCCCTGGGGGCTCGGTGGCGGCATCCATGCCGCCACACGGTCCCGCAATCGGCGAGGCCACCGCACCAGAGAGTGAATCGGTAGTCGTGTAAAAAGCTGCTTGTTGCTGGGGTTGAATCGAGAAGTTGATCGGAAGCGATGCGATCCGAGCAACGTACCGCATGCTCTGCTCGCAATCCTGCACGCCGACCATCTCGACAGGCCCTTGCCCGCCCACCGTCGCGGGACCTTACGCGGCATGGATGCCGCGTAAGAGCCTACACGGACGTACTTGCGGCGTGTCCCGCGAGGGTGGGCGGGCAAGGGCCCTGCAGCCAAGTCACAAACCAGCCGCTCTGCAGCAAACGGGGTGGCCGCCATCCAGGTGCTCGGCAGCGCGGCAAGCCAACCAGCGGTGCGTCAATGGGCGCCAGTGGCGCTTAGCCGCTGACCCGCAGCAGCGAATTGGCCGACTGCGCGTTGTCGTCGCCATTCTTGATGATCTTGACCTGCATTTCGAACTGCCGCTGCAGCTGGATCATCTCCACCAGCGCGCCGGCGGCGTCCACGTTGCTGCCCTCCAGCATGCCGCTGTTGATGGTCTTTCCGGTGGCCACCGCAAACGCCTGCGCCGGGTCGGTGCTGGTGTTACGCATCAGCCCGTCCGGGCGCCGCGTCAAACGGTCGGCGGGGGCATCGACCACCTTCATCTTGCCGACGATGGCCATGGTCTGCGGGCCTTCGCCCTGCGGAATGATCGAGATGCTGCCGTCACTGCCGATCTCCATCGCCTGGTGCGGCGGGATCGTCATCGGATTGCCGCCCTCATCCAGCACCGCATGCCCATTGGCGGTGACCAGCTGGCCGTTGGCAGTAAGCGCCAGCTCGCCGTTGCGGGTGTAGGCCTCGCTGCCGTCGGGCGACTGCACCGCCAGCCAGCGGTCCTGCTGCAGCGACACGTCCAGCGGGTTGCCGGTGACCTTCTGGTGGCCCTGGCTGCGGTCGAAACCCTGGTCCACATGCAGCGCATCGATCCGCGACGGATAGCCCTTGCCCTGGATCTTGAACGCCTCGGTATTGGCCAACGCAGCCTTGAACCCCACCGTATCGACGTTGGCGAGATTGTGCGACACGGTGCCCTGCGCCTGCAGGGAGGCGCGGGCGCCGGTCATCGCAACGTAGAGAGCTTTGTCCATTAGACACCGGGATTGGGGATTCGGGATTCGTAAAACGCGGGCTATTGCGACCTGGCAGAAGAGGGGGCAGGGCCGGTATCCGCTTGACGGAGTACCGGCTCTTGCCAATCCCTAATCCCCAATCACTCATCCCAGCCGTTAACGAATATTGATGATCGTCTGCGTGACCTGATCCTGGGTCGAGATCATCTGCGAGTTGGCCTGGAAGTTGCGCTGGGCCACGATCATGTTCACCAGCTGCTCGGTCAGGTCCACCGTGGAGGATTCCAGCGAGCCGGATTCGATCTGGCCCAGGTCCGAGGTGTCCGGCGCGCCGGTGCGGGCGGCACCGGAGGTGTAGCTCTCGGCCCACATGTTGTTGCCCTGCGACTGCAGGCCCTGCGGGTTGACGAAGGTACTCAGCGCGACCTGGCCCAGCGGCTTGTCGGCGCCGTTGGAGTAGCGCGCGAACACCACGCCGCTGGTATCGATGCTGATCTCGTTGAGCTTGCCGCTGGCATAACCGTCCTGGCGGGTGTCACGCAGCGCGAAGGCTTCGCCGTACTGGGTCGAGCCGCTGACGTTGAGCTGCATGTTCAGCACGCCGGCGCCGGTGCTTGGGGTGAACGGGTCCATCGTGATGATGCCGTTGGCCGGGGTGGTCAACGCGCCGGTATCGGAGAACTGCAGCGTGGTGGGCGCGCCGACCGCGGCACCGTCCACGTAGTTGTGCACCTGCCACTCGTTCGGGTTGGCGGTCTTGACGAAGTAGGAGGTCTGCACATGGCTGACGCCCAGCGAATCGTAGACGTTGATGCCGCCGGTGGAGTGGCTATAGGTCTTGTCGTCGGCCGGGCTGAACGGGGTCACCGACGGGGCGGTGGCATTGCCGGGCAGGGTGAAGGCCAGGTTGACCGTGGAGGTCGACTTGGGCGGGCTGTCGGTGGTCAGCAGCTGCAGGTCCGACAGGCGGCCGACGTCGAAGCCGTTGCCGCTCGGGTTGGGAGCGAAGACCTGCAGGCGCGCGCCCTGCGGATTGATCACGTAGCCGTTGGCATCGGTCTGGAAGTTGCCGGCGCGGGTGTACATCTTGGCGCCGTTGGAGGTCACGGTGAAGAAGCCTTCGCCGGAGACGGCCAGGTCCAGGCTGCGCCCGGTCGGATCGATATTGCCCTGCGAGAACTGCTGCGCCACATTGCTGACGCGCACGCCCGAACCCACCGCATTGCGTGACAGGCCGTAGCTGGTGCTCTGGAACATGTCGGCAAACTCGGCACGCGATTCCTTGAAACCGGTCGTGTTGACGTTGGCGATGTTGTTGGAGGTGACGTTCAGATCGGCATTGGCTGCGTTGATGCCGGACAACGAGGTATTGAAAGCCATGGATGAGGTCCTTTGAGTGTCGGTTGCCGGCTCAGCTGACGCGGAGCACGTTGGCGAGCGGGGAAGTGCCTAGCCCGGTCAGGTTGAGATACAGGCCGTCCGAGCCGATCGTGACGCTGTCCACCGGCGCGTCGACATAGGTGGACAACTTGCTTTTGGAACCGGCGGTGTCGGTCTGGGTGGCGGTCACGCCGTACTTGCCGGCGGCCATGCGATTGCCGTTGGCATCGGTGCCGTCCCAGGCAAACGACACTTCACCGGCGGCGCTGGCCGGCACGCTGAGCTGTTTGACGAAGGCGCCGTTGGCATCGGTGATTTCGAAATTGACGGTGCCGGCCGAGGTCGCGGCGACCACGCCCTTGGCCGAATTGGTGGCATCGATGGCGAGCTGTGCGGAGGGCACCAGCACGTTGTGCCCGACCAGCGAGGCGCCCTTGAGCACCTGATCGCTGCTCTGCGCCGCCGAGAAGCTGCTGACCTTGGTATTGAGGTCGCCGATGCCCTGCACGGTGGAGAACTGCGCCAACTGGCCCAGAAACGCGCTGTTTTCCATCGGCTTGAGCGGGTCCTGGTGCTGCAGCTGCTCGGTCATCAACTTGAGGAAGTCGGCCTGGCCGAGCGATTCCTCCTTCTTCTTGGTCGCTGTGGCGCTGCTGGAGGTCAGCCCGAGGCTGGTGTAGAGGTCACTACCGATCGTGCTCATGTGAAAGGGTCCGTAAGGGAAGGGTCAGCTAGGAGGGTCAGCGACCCATGGTCAGGGTGGCGAGCGCCAGTTCCTTGGCGGTGTTGAGCATTTCCACGCCGGCCTGGTAGTTGCGCGAGGCCGAGATCATGTTGACCATCTGCGAGACCGGGTCCACGTCCGGCGAGAACACGTAGCCATCGGCATCGGCCAGCGGATGGCCGGGCTCGTAGCGACGGATCGGCGGCGCGTTGGTGGTGGTGATCTCCTTGACGTTCACCGAGGTCAGGCTGGGGTCCTGGCGACTTTGCTGGGCCTGGAAGATCGGCTCGATCGGCTTGTAGGTCGCCTCGGCCGAGCCAGCGACGGAGTCGGCATTGGCCAGGTTGGAGGCGATGGTGCTCAGGCGGACCGACTGCGCGTGCAGCGCCGAGCCGGCCACATCGAAGATGGGTAGATTGCTCATGACTTATTGGCCGGTGATCGCGGTGAGCATCGAGCGCACCTTGGATTCGAGGAAGCTCAGCGAGGCGCGGTATTCCAGCGCAGCGCGGCCGTAGGCAGCACGTTCGGCATCGGGATCGACGGTATTGCCGTCCAGGCTGGGCTGGTCGGATTCGCGGGTGATCTGGAAGGGGTTGAGTCCGGCACTGCTGCCGATCTCGTAATGCTTGGCGTCGGTGGTCTGCAGCAGGGTGCCGTCGCGCACGCCTTCGGCCGATTTGAGCGCCGCCTCGAAATTCAGATCCTTTGCCTTGTAGCCAGGGGTATCCACATTGCTCAGATTGCTGGCAATGAGCTTCATGCGCTGCTCGCGTAGCGGCAGAGCATCGCCGTGGATGCCTAGAAAGGACGAGATGGAATTGGACACGGTGCTCTCCCGCGAAGTGTTACCAGGGAGAAAGCAATGTTTGTGCCAATCGGGGTGGTGCGGGCCGCGGAACGCGGAGAGTGATCGGAGCTGCCGACGAACGGCGGCTTGGCCGTCCGGGAGAAGCGGTGAACCTGCGTCCGTTGCGGAGCTGGTTCACTCAGGTGCGCCAGGCCGGAAGGTTCGGCATTAACCGAGGCGCGGTCCGGCAACGTCCGGCGTCAGCGGATGTCACTTTAAAGCGGGTCGACGCACACCGCCCCGACTTCAATGCTGCCGGGCTCCTGGGAGCCCGGCGCGGAGGCCTTGTCGCTGTCATCGGCTCCGACCCGGCAGCCGCCTGGCCTGCTCAGGCCGCTTCGGCGACCACTTTCAGGCGTGCCAGCACGTAGTCGGCCAGCTCGTGGGCACTGTACTTGGCCACGAAGGCGTTGGCGCCCACCTGCTCGACCATGGCGTTGTTGAACACGCCCGACAGCGAGGTGTGCAGCAGCACGTACAGGCCTTGCAGGCCCGGCGTGCGCCGGATTTCCGTTGTCAGCGTGTAGCCGTCCATGGCCGGCATTTCGATGTCGGAGATGACCATCGCATAGCGGTCGGCCGGATTCTCGCCTGATGCAGCAACCTGCAAGAGGTGGTCCAGCGCCTGGCGGCCGTCGGACAACAAGGTCGCCGAGACGCCGAGCTGGTCGAGCACGCTGCGGATCTGCTGGCGCGCCACGCGCGAGTCGTCCACCACCAGCACCTGGAACTGCCGGTCGTAGGCGACCAGCTGCAGCGAGGGATCCAGCTGCACGTCCTTGCTGACCTTGGCGATGTCGGCGAGCACGCTTTCCACGTCGATGACCTGGATCAACTCGCCCTGGAAGCGCGTCACCGCCGTCAAATAAGTGGCTTCGGCGCCCAGTTCCGGCGGCGGGTGGATATCTTCCACCGCAATATTGACGATGCGCTCCACGCCGCTGACCAGAAAGCCCTGGACCGAGCGGTTGAATTCGGCCACCACCAGATAGCCGGGGCCGTTTTCCGAGTGCGCGTCGCGTTCCGGGTGGCCGATCGCCAGGCCCAGGTCCAGCACCGGCACCGAGCGCCCGCGCACGTCGGCCACGCCGGCGAACTCGGTCGGCAGGCCGGGCACCTGGAACAGCTCCGGGCGGCGCAGCACCTCCTGCACCTTGAACACGTTGACGCCAAAAAGCTGGCGCCCGCCCAGCCGGAACAGCAGCAGGGCCAGTCGGTTGTGGCCAGCCAGACGCGTGCGCTGGTCGATGCGGTTGAGCAGATCGTGGGTCATGGGGCAGATATCGACAGCGCCCTCGGAAAACTTGAGTGGTTTTAAGTTTGGTGTGGGGCGCTGTCGGGATTGGGGAGTCGGGATTCGGGATTGGCTCAAGCGCCGGGATCTGGTGATTTGGGATTGGGGATTGGCTCAAAGGCGTGAATGAGCGCGTTGGTCAAGCCGTTGCTGCTTCTGCAGCCCTGAAGACTTCGGAGACAGTTGGTCGGATAGACGCGCTGGCTCAAAGGGCCTTGGCACCGGCCAAATGAATCACCCGCCAAGCCGCTTTTACAAATCCCCAATCCCAACTCCCCAATCCCGGCAAAAAACAGGCACGCCTCTTGCACTGCCTGTTTCGTCTCCCTCCGGATCTGGTCCCATGCGCCTGCTCCTGCTTGTCATCTTGTTGGCTGCCGCTCCGGCCTGGGCCCAGAGCTATCAGTCTGTCGATTCCATCCGTGCTGCGGCGCTGGCCACCGTTGGCCCGGATGCCGAGGCCGAGGCCACGCTCGATCCGGGCTTGCGCATGCCGGCCTGCCCGATCGCGCTGCAGGCGCAGCCGACCGGCACCAATACGGTGGAAGTGGCCTGCCCGCAGCCGGCCGGCTGGCGCCTGTTCGTGCCGCTGAAGGTGCGCCGCAACCAGGATGTGCTGGTGCTGCGCCGGGGCATCAGTGCTGGAGAAACCATCTCGCTGGCCGATATCAGTATCGAGAAGCGTGACGCCGCCCGCATCGTCGGTGCGGTGCTGGCCGATCCGGTGGCGGCGGTGGGCAAGACCGCCCGGCGCATCCTGCCGGCCGGCTCGCTGCTGTCGGCCAACGATCTGGTCACCCAGCGGCTGGTCCGGCGCGGCGATACCGTGCCGCTGGTGGCGCGCAATGGCGGGCTGGAGGTGCGCATGAGCGGTCGCGCGCTGTCCGATGCCGGCGAGAACGAGCGGGTTTCGGTGGAAAATTCCTCTTCGCGCCGGGTGGTGCAGGGGATCGTCGAAGCGAGCGGGACCGTTGTGGTGTCCAGATAGAAAATCGCTATAAAGTTTTTTTTTGGCATGCCGTTATCCCCTACGACCTGTAGAGGAGTTCCCGACATGAGCCAGAAAATCGAAGGCAATCTACCGACCGCTGCAACCCTTCGCACCGCGGCCACGAGCAGCAAGATCGCCTCGGCCGGTGAAGATCGCGCGTCCCCGATCGCCGCATTGCCGCCGACCGACAGCGTCAAGCTGACCGGTGAGGCGACCAACCTGCAGAACCTGCAGCGCACGCTGTCGCAGTCCTCGGCGATCGACACCGGTCGCGTCCAGGCAGTGAAGGATGCGTTGCAGAACGGCAGCTACTCCATCAACCCGGATGCCATCGCCAGCCGCATGATGGATCTGAATCAGCAACTGGCGGGCTAATCCCCGACCCAAAGGATGAACGTGAACGAGTTCCTGCAACGTCTCAGCGATGCGCTGGCCGGCGAACGCCAGGCATTACTCGAGAACGACATCGATGGGTTGATGCGCCATACGCAGGACAAGCTGTCGGCACTGCGCGCGCTGGAAGCGGCAATGCCCCAGGGCGAGGAAGAGCGGCTGCGCGAACTGGCCGAAGCCAATCGCGCCAATGGCGCGCTGCTGGCACGCCGGCGTCGCGAGGTGAACTGGGCACTGCGTCATCTGGGCCGCACCGAGAGTGCGCCGTCCTACGACGCCAAGGGCCAATCGAGCGTGCTGCGCGGCGGTCGTTCGCTGGCAGTGGCCTGAAGCACCGCAGCGTGCCCGAGCGCACGCGCAGGCTGGGCCAGGTGTTTGCGGCGCAGCTTTGAGCTGCCCGGCGTGCAAGAGCGTGGCCCCGCGCAATACGAGGCCTGGGCGGTTCGGCGTATATTGAAGCGTCCTCTACGCCGCCCTGTCCCGTGACTGCCAAGTTTTTTCTCAATCAAACCCTGTTACCGTCCTCGACCATGCTGCGCGCCTTCGGCGACCAGATGCTCGAGGGCGTGCTGCTGTTCCGCGCCGACGGACAGCTGATCCTGGCCAACGCCATCGCCCGCCAGAGCCTGTGCAAGGAAGATCCTGCCGACGACCGCAATCTCGGCGAGCGGATCTCGCAGGTGCTGCCGTCGGATGCGCTGAATCAGGCGCGCAGCAAGGGCAGCTGGACCGGCAGCCTGCCGGTGGCCGATCGCGTGGTCATCGCGCATCTGTACTACAACGAGGAGCAGGGCGTCGGGCACTTCCTGGCGCTGTTCCACAACATCGAAGGCCAGCAGGACTACGAGCGCGAGCTGCAGCAGCGCCACGCCGAACTGCGCCAGGCCTATCTGCGTTTGAACGGCGCGCAGGACAAGCTGCTGCAGTCGGAGAAGATGGCCTCCATCGGCCAGCTGGCCGCCGGCGTGGCGCATGAAATCAACAATCCGATCGGTTACGTGCACTCCAATCTCGGCAGCCTGCAGGAATACCTGCGCAGCCTGTTCACGCTGATCGAAGCCTATGAGCGCGCACTGCAGGCGCCGGATCCGAAGGCGCTGATTCCGGAGATCGACGAGATCCGCAACCGTGCCGACATCGACTTCATCAGCCGCGACCTGCCGCAGTTGATGGCCGAATCGCGCGAGGGCATCGAGCGGGTCACCCGCATCGTGCGCGACCTCAAGGACTTCTCGTATTCGGACCGGTCCGAGTCGTGGAAGATGGTCGACCTGCATGCCGGTCTCGAATCCACGATCAACATCATCTGGAACGAGCTCAAGTACAAGGTCACGCTGGAGCGCAATTACGCCGAACTGCCGTTGGTGGAATGCCTGCCGTCCGAGCTCAACCAGGTCTATATGAACATGCTGCTCAACGCCGGCCAGGCGATCGTCGAGCGCGGCACGATTACCGTCACCACCGGCCGCGACGAGACCGAGAATGTCTGGATCCAGTTCCAGGACAGCGGCGCGGGCATCGCCCCGGACCTGCTGCAACGCATCTTCGACCCGTTCTTCACCACCAAGCCGGTCGGCAGCGGCACCGGCCTGGGCCTGTCGATCTCCTACGGCATCATCAACAAGCACCACGGCCGCATCGACGTCGAAAGCGTCCCGGGGCAGGGCGCCAGTTTCCGCATCGTGCTACCGGTGCGGCAGCCGCGGTAGCGCTCGGCGCTGGGATTGGGGAGTCGGGATTAGGGATTGGCAAGAGCGGTTTTGCTGCGCTCTTGCCGTCTGCCTTGCTCAGCGAATCTCCGATTGCGGCTCAGGAATATCGCTGTTGGCTTTTACCAATCCCCAATCCCCAATCCCTATTCCCTGCCGTTACGCAGCTCATCATGCGTGCGAAATGCCTGACGAATATGCTCGCGCAGCTCGTCGTCGTTCCAGGGCTTGGTCAGGAAGCGGTAGATCGCGCCGCGGTTGATCGCTTCGGTGACCGTGGCAAGGTCGGTGTAGCCGGACAGCACCAGCCGCACGGTGTCGGGGTAGAGCATCTTGACCCGGCCCAGGAACTCGGTGCCGCTCATATCGCTCATGCGCTGGTCCGACAGGATCACCTGCACGTCGTTGGTGGCGAGCAGGTCGAAGGCGTCGCGCACGTTGCCGGCGGCCAGGATGCGGTAGCCATCGCGGCGGAACAGGCGCACCAGCGAGCGCAGCACGTTTTCTTCGTCGTCCAGCAGCAGCAGCGTGCGGTCGGGGCGGCTTTCGGCGAACGATTCCGGACGCAGGTAGCGGCGGCGTAGCGCCATGCCGGCCGACTCGGCCGACATCGGTTCGCCGAACAGGTAGCCCTGGAAGATGTCGCAATCGTTGCGCCGCAAAAAGCCCAGTTGCGCTTGCGATTCCACGCCGTTGGCGATCACCGTCATGCCGAGCTGGTGGCCCATCGCGATGATCGCGCGCGCAATCGCCGCCTCGCGGCTGCCGGCCGGCGCGCTCTTGATGAAGCTGCGATCGATCTTCAGCCGGTCCACCGGATAGCGCACCAGCGCGCTCAGGCTGGAATCGCCGGTACCGAAGTTGTCCAGGCTCAGGCTGATGCCTTCGTTGCGCAGGTTGGCCATCGTCTCGTGGACGAAGTTGACGTTGTTGGTCAACGCGCTTTCGTTGATCTCCAGCGTGACGAACTGCGCCGGCACGCCGGCGGTCTGCAGCATCGCCATCACTTCATTGAAGAAGCCCGGGCGCAACAGCTGCAGCGTGGACACGTTGACCGCGATGCTGAAATCGTCAAAGCCCTGGTCGCGCCACAGCCGCGCCTGGCGCACCGCGTTCTGCAGCACCCATTCGCCGATCTGCACGATCACCCCCAGGCGCTCGGCGGTGCGCATGAAGCGCTCCGGCACCAGCATGCCCAGCGTGGGCGACTGCCAGCGCAGCAGCGCTTCCATGCCGACGATGCGGCCGTCGCGTGCGCTCACCAGCGGCTGGTAGCGTAGCCGCAGTTCGCCATGCGGGATCGCATCGACGATCTGCCGCGCAATGATGCTTTCGCTATGCGCATTGGTGGTCGAGTTGCGCGTGTACAGCCGCACCGTATTGCCGCCTTCGCGTGCGGCCTGGTAGCTGGCTTCTTCGGCGTAGTCGAGCAGGATCGACAGCGAGGTCGAGTGTTCCGGGCACAGGCTGATGCCGACCTTTCCGGTCATGAACAAGGTGTACGGCAGCACCGACAGCGGCAGTTCCAGCTGCTGGCGGATATCTTCGGCAAAATCCTCCGGCAGCGGGGTGTCTTCGCGACGCACCGCCACCACCACCATTTCATCGCTGCCATGACGCCACAACTTGCCGCGCGTGCCGAGAAAGTCCTGCAGCCGGCGCGCCACCAGCGTCAGCGCCTGATCACCGACTTCGGCACTCATGTTCTCGTTGATCGAGGCGAAGTGATCGATATCGATGTGGAACACCATCAACGGCGGGCCGCCGGATGCGGCAGCGTCCACCAGATGCAGCAGTTCGGGGTTGCCCGCGCCCAGGCGGGTGGGTTTGACGATTTCCAGTCCGGGCGGGATTACGGGGCTCCACATGACTTAACGTCCACCATCGTCGTGGACGGACTCGCCGACCGGGTGATAGGGCAGGCGCAACGTCACGCGCGTGCCTGCTCCGGGTGCTGATTCTATCGCGAGCGCACCGCCGACGGTTTGCGCACGCTCACGCATCACGATCAGCCCGAGCCCACGCGGGCCTTCCGGTTCGAAGCCATCGCCGTCGTCGCTGACTTCCAGGCGGAAGCTCTCGCTGTCGATCGAGTACAGCCGCATGTGCACTTCGCCGGCGCAGGCGTGGCGCAGCGCGTTGGTCAGGCTTTCCTGCGCAATCCGGAAGCACGCCTGCTCGATCTCGTTGCCCGGGCGCACGTCCAGTGCCTGGATATCCAGCTCCAGCCGCACCGGCGATGCGCGAAACAGCATCGAGGCCTGCCAGCGCAGGGCCGCTTCCAGGCCCAGCGCATCCAGCTGCGGCGGACGCAACAGCATCGACAGGTTACGCAGCTTGGTCACGGTGCTGTCGGCCAGCGACACCACTTCCAGCAGGTCTTCGCGGCGCGCGTCAGGATCCGGCTCATCCAGCGCCGCATGCGCGGACAGCTTCATCGCGGTGATCGCCTGGCCGATGTCGTCGTGCAGATCGCGCGAGATCGCGCGGCGTTCGTCTTCCTGCAGCGAGAACAGGCGCTTGGCCATCGCCTGCAACTCGGCATTGCTCTCGGCCAGCGCATCGCGCATGCGCTCGGGTTCGCTCAGGTCGCGTACCACCAGCAATTTGCAGCTGCGTCCGCCATAGCGGATATCGCCGGCCGACAGGCCGGCATAGAACGTGCTGCCGTCGCGACGACGCATCGCCCGTGCGCTGGACACCGGCTCGTTGCGATCGCTGCCCGCGCGCAGGTACTCGCGCACCACCGGCAGGTCGCTGTCGCCGACCAGCGTCTGCAGCGGCTCGCCCAGGATGGTTTCGCCCTGGAAACCGAACTGCACAGAACCGGCGGCATTGGCATACATCACGTGCTCGTCGGCCAGGATCAGCACGCCATCGGGCAGCACCCTGACCAGCTCGCGGAACTGCTCCTCGCGCTCGCGCAGCAAGCGGCGCGACTGCTCGCGCTCGCTCACGTCCTGCAGCGTGCCATGGATATGCCGGGCGCCGTTCGGGTTGGTGACGCTTTCGGCGCGCAGATGCACGGTGCGCGGCTGCGAATCGCCGCCGGTCAGCGGCAGCAGCACATCGATCTGCACGTCGCCACCGGTGCACATGTCCTCGATCATGCGTTCGATCCGCGCCTGGGTGGCGGTGTCCGAGGCGGTCAACAGTTCTTCCAGCCGATGCTCGCGCCGATGCATCGGCACGCTGCGGCCGAGCAGGCGGTACACCGCCGGCGAGTAGCGCCCCAGTCCGGTTGCGCGATCCAGCTGCCAGGAACCCAGCCGCGCGATACTCTGCGCTTCTTCCAGCCGCTGCAGCGCCTCGTCGCGCAGATGCTGTGCCTGGCGTTCCTCGCTGCGGTCCACGGTGACCACCAGACGGGCAGGGCCGCTGGCCAGATGCAACTGGTTGCTGCGGATCTCGACATGGCGGGGGCCGCTGCGGGTCAGCAGATCCTCGTGCAGGGTGCAGGTGGCGTCGCCCTTGGCGCGGATCTGGGCGATGATTTCCTCCAGGCGCGCGCCGTCGGCGTTGGGCCAGATCGCCTGCAGCGTCTGCTGCAGGAATTCGTCGCGCTCCCAGCCGAAGAATTCCAGCGCTGCCGGGTTGGCATCCAGGATGCGCAGCGTGGCCAGGTCGTAGATCAGCGCCGGGCTGGGCAGGGCCAGGAACTTGGCCTGCAGCACCGCTTCCGATTGCGCCAGTTGCGCGTGCTCTTCCACGATCAGCGCCACGAAACGGCGCAGCACCAGGTGGATCACCACGCTCGACACCAGCAGGAAGCTGGCGTCCGACCAGCGTTCCGGCATGGCGGCGCCGGCCAGGTGCAGCAGCCGGTTGCCCAGCAGCAGCCAGATCACGCCGACCAGCAGATACAGCCCGGTCAGGGTCCACAGACCTTGTTGCAGGCGCTCGGCGAGGCGAAGACGGGACACGGGAGCGGACGAAAACGCGGGCGCGGCGACAGGATGAGGCATGGGTCCGCGGACGACCTTTGGTGCTGGCGATGCAACCATCTTAGCCGCAACTCGTCCCGGTTCGGTCGAGCCCGAAACACACGCCTCAACTAATCGGAGAAACGGCCGTTATCCATTGCGACTCCGAAGGCCGGGGTCGATTCTTCGGAGTGTTCCAGAGTGGACTCAGGCGTCATTGCAAGCATGCTGCAGCACCCGCTGACCTCGGCGGTGGTGTTGTTGGATGCGCATGGTCAGCCTCTGGCGGCCAACCGCGTTGCGCAATCGTTGGGATTGCCGGCCACCCTTGGCGCCTATGCCGAAGTCCTGGAGAGCAGTCGGGCCCAGGTGGCCAACAGCGGCGGCATGACCGCCTGCGTGCTGCCGGGTACCGGTGGCGGGCGTCTGGAGGGCTGGCTGCGCGCGGTCAGCGACGAACACGGCCAGGTCATGGCCTTCACCCTGAGCATTCCCGAGCCGATGGGCGCCGACGGTACCAGCCGCTGGGAAATTGGCCTGGACAGCGCCGATCACGGACTGTGGGACTGGGACATTCCAGCCGATGTGGTCTACCGCTCCGAGCGCTGGACCCGCATGCTCGGATATTCCGAACAGCCGCTGCCGAACAATCTCACCGCGTTGTCCGGGCTGATCCATCCCGACGACCACGCGCTGGTCAGTGCGGCCGTGCAGGCGCACCTGGACGGCCGTACTGATACCTATACCGCCGAATTCCGCCTGCGTCAGCACGACGGCCAATGGCGCTGGATCCTGGATCGCGGCCGCGTGGTGTCGCGAACCGCCGACGGCCGCCCGTTGCGCATGGTCGGCACGCATACCGATGTGCACCACCACAAGTTGCTCGAGCAGCAGCTGCGCGAGCAGCAGGCCCAGCTCGAAGAGGCCCAGCGCATCGCCAGCATGGGCAGCTGGAGCTGGGACACGCTCAAGGACACGCTGTGGGTGTCGCCGGATTTCCTGCAACAGCTCGGCATGACCCAGCAGCGCCTGCAGGGTATTCGCGACATCCTGCGCCTGCTGGGCCGGCCGTCGGTCGCGCATCTGCGCAGTGCCTGGCGCAAGATCAAGCACGAAGGCCTGCCGGTGCATTTCGAGCTGGAGATCAACGGGCTTGCCGGCGTCAATCCGCATCACCTGCGGGTCTGGGCACAGCCGGTGTTCGACGGCAATGGCGGCATGGTGCGTCTGCTCGGCCAGCTGCAGAACGTCACCGAGCAGCGCCAGACCGATGCATTGATTCGCTGGCGCACTGAGCTGCTCAACCGCGTGTCTGCGCTGGGCAAGATCGGCGGCTGCGAGATCGAGGTCGACACCCGGCGCATGCAGTGGACCGAGGAGTGCTACCGCATCCATGGCCTGCGCAAGGAAAACATCACCCTGGAGCAGGCGCTGTCGCTGTACACGCAGGATTCGCGCGACGCCTTCGAGGCGGCGCTGCTGCGTATCTCCGACGGCGGCCTGCCCGAACAGCTGGAGCTGTGCTTCTACCGCAATTCCGGCCAGCGGATCTGGGTACAGGTGCTGATCGAGCTGGACCGTCGTGAAGGCCTGCCGCCGCGCTTCGTCGCCTTGTTCCGCGACGTCACCCGCGAACGCGAAGCCAACGAGCGCATCGAGCTGCTGGCCCACTACGATCGCCTGACCGGTCTGCCGAACCGCTTCCTGCTGCGCGAGCAGGCAGAGAACGCGATCCGCGAAGCGCACGAGCGCGGCCAGGTACTGGCGATGCTGCTGATCGATTTGGATGGCTTCAAGAGCATCAACGATTCGTTCGGTCACGCCACCGGCGACAATCTGCTCAAGCTGGCCTCCGCACGCCTGCACCAGCATCTGCGCAACAGCGACCTGTTCGGCCGCTTCAGCGACGACGAATTCATCGTGCTGCTGCGTGATCTCTCCGAACCGGAAGACGCCGGCCATGTTGCGCGCAAGCTGATCAGCGCGCTGGGCGAACCGCTGCGCAAGGATCACGTCACCCTCAAGCTCGGTGCCAGCATCGGTATCGCGCTGCAAGGTGAAGGCCTGTCGGATTTCGACAGCCTGCTGCGCGCCGCCGATGCGGCGATGTATGCAGCCAAGGAATCGGGCCGCAACACTTTCCATTACTACAGCCAGGACGTGCTGATGCGCGCCCAGCGCCGCCTGGAGCTGGAACACGCGCTGCAAGGTGCGCTGGAACGCGAAGAGTTCACCCTGGTCTATCAGCCGCTGGTCAATACGGTGGGCGAATCCTCGCCGGCGATCGAAGCGCTGATGCGCTGGAATCGCCCCGGCCATGGCCAGTGCAGCCCGGTCGAGTTCATTCCGATTGCCGAGGAGTGTGGCGAGATCGTGCGCCTGGGCGAATGGGTGATCGGCGAGGCCTGCCGTCAGGCCGTGGTCTGGGACCGCGCCGGGCTCAATTTCAGCCGCATCGCGGTCAACGTCTCTGCGGTGCAATTGCGCGAGCGCGGCTTTGCCGAGCGCGTACTGGAAATCTGCCGCGACAACGGCTGGTCGCCATCGCGCCTGGAACTGGAATTGACCGAATCGGCCTTGATCCGCGATTCCGACTCGCTGCGCCGCTGCTTCGAGCTGTTCGAACAGAATGGTGTGCTGTTGGCGGTGGACGACTTCGGTACCGGTTTCTCCAACCTGCATTACCTCAACCGCTTCCCGGTGCAGCGTCTGAAGATCGACCGCAGCTTCGTGCAAGGCATGCTCGACGACGCCAACACCGCCGAAGTGACCCAGGCCATCGTGCATCTGGGCCATGCGCTGGGTATGCAGGTGGTGGCCGAAGGCGTGGAAACGGTGCAGGAAGACGCATTGCTGCGCCAGCAGGGCTGCGACGAAATCCAGGGCTACTTCTACTCGCGGCCGCTGTCGCCGCGCGACATGGCGCAGTGGCTGCGTGAAGCCGAAGCCGGCATGCGCCTCGGCGCACGTCTGGTCCTTGCCAACTGACGCAAGCTGTCGCAGCGGCAGGCGTCGCCCGCCGCCTATTGAAATGCGCCGCTCGAAAGCTCAGCGAGTCGAGGGCGCGATGCCCTCGCCACTTGCGGGACACGCCGTGAATCCATCCCTGGAGGCTCCTCGGGTTCCAGCAACCGGCAGGAGCACCGCACCAGAGAGTTGGTCGGTGGCCAGACAAAAACACACATATTGCAAGGCCTTGAGACTTTGAGAAGTCCATAGCCTGCCTGTCGAAAGCCTGCCTGTTATTCGGCTTGCGTGAGGAAGATTTTCGGACGCAAGGTGATCCGAACAATGCACCTCGTGCTCTGCTTGCAACCACACACACCGACTATCTCGACAGGTCCTTGCCCGCCTACCGTCGCGGGACCTTACGCGGCATGGATGCCGCGTAAGAGCCTACAAGGACGTACTTGCGGCGTGTCCCGCGATGGTGGGCGGACAAGGGCCCTGCAGCCACCTGCAAGCTGGGTGCTCTACACCTGATCCATCACCCGCCAGACGACCGAAAAGGTACACGCCGCGATTCTGAGCAGAAGTAGCGTCGTGCCGGCGCAGCCCGCTCATCATCGCGGGACCTTGTGCGGCATCGATGCCGCAGTAAGAGCATCGAGGGACGGATTCACGGCGTGTCCCGCAACGGTGGGCAGGCAAGGGCCCTGCTGCCAAGCTACAGAGCTAGGCGCTCTACACCCGACATGGTGTCGTGGAAGTCGACAGGCAGGGGAGACCTCACCCTGGTGCTGCAATCGCACGGCATTGCCTGTTCGGCACCACGCCGGGTGGCATGGCCTGATGCACAAGCGCCAAGGGTCGGGCAGTGGATACAGCCAGCGGGGCGCCTGCCGAGGCACGCCCCGCTGTCGCACAGAAACGTCAGCGTCCGGATACGTCCACAGCGGCGCCATCCAGCCCCAGGTCCCAGGCCACGGTCGCGAACAGCAGTTCTTCTTCGCTGCAGCTGCGGCGCGGGTGCTGCATTGCCTGCACTTCCGCACGGGCGGCACGCTCCAGCCGTTCCAGCGCGGCCGGCATGCGCACGCTGCGCAGCGCGGGCCGGGCAGCGTCGCTTTGTGCGATGCGCTGGGCGTGTGCAGCTGCCAGCGCGGCTGATTCCAGCACGGCCGTGGGTGTATCGGTGGGCGGGGCAAGGAGCGTCATCAGCGGAATACCAGGTTGTTGCGGAACGACAAATCCCCGGAAGGCCGGGGAATGTCGGAAATCAGACAGTGCGTGGCATCGGTCTTAGAACAGCTCGACCGTACCGGCGCCCATGCCTTGCTGCGCCACCGGCTTGTGCGGCGGGCGTTCCCATTCCACACGCATGTCGCGCAGGCGGTTGGACACCTTGGCCAGCGCGGCGACCAGATCGCTGTCGTACACGCCGCCATTGCGATGCAGCAGTTCCTGCAGCGCCACCGCTTCGCGGTTGATCGCGGTGAGGCGATCGAGGTGGGTGTGGATACCGCTCAGCGTCTGCGTGGCGATGTCCTCGAACTGCAGAGCACGCACCGCTTCGGCCACGCTACCGTCGATGGAGCGCGCGCATTCGGAGATTTCGCGCATGCCGTCGCCCAGCGAGGCGTTGATCTGCGCGACGTTCTCCAGCATCGCCGCCGATTCGTGACGGGCTTCGCGGGAGCGATCCATGTGACGCGAGGCCAGCTGCGAGACCGTTTCCCGCACCTTGGCGATCGATTCCTTGGAGCTGTGCGCCAGCTTGCGGATCTGTTCGTTGAAGGTGGTGGAACGCTCGGACAGGTTGCGCACCTCGTCGGCGACCACCGCGAAGCCGCGACCGGCTTCACCGGCACGGGCTGCTTCGATGGCGGCATTCAAGGCCAGCAGGTTGGTCTGGTCGGCGATCGACTTGACGTCTTCCAGCAGCGCGAAGATGCCATCCAGGTGCTGGGCCATCTCGTCAATGTGGTGCACCGTGTTGGTACTCTGGCCGCTCACCTGTTCCAGCGCTTCCACCAACTGCTCCATGCGGGAGCTGGCGTGCTGGGCGAAGCGGGCGACGTCGACACCGGCGCTGCCGTCGTCACCGGCACGGTCGACGATGCGGGCCAATGCCTGGCTTTGCTGACGCGACTTGCGATTCATCGCTTCGAAGCTGCCACCAAGACCGGACACGGCCTGGCGGATCAGTTCGCGGGCACGCTCGACTTCCGAGCGTGATCCGTCGACTTCGTTGCTGACGAACGTACGCAGTTCGTTGAGCAGTTGGTCCTGCTCGCGCAGGATGCGGGTCTGGTCCGGATGACGCCGGAACTGGGAGTAGGTCACCCAGGCAGCGAAACCGAGCCAGCTGAGCGTCATGGTCGCCAGGATCGCCCAGCGCACCGAAGCGGGCCAGTCGAATCCGACAGCGAAGGGAAACAGCAAGGTCAGGGCCAAAGGGGCGGCCAGACGGATAAGTGGACGTGAATACATGGGCGTTCTCGGCAGAGTCACGGTTGCTGTATCGGCCGTCCCCCCTGCGTCTTTAGCGACGATCGCCACATCGTCTCGCCCGTTCAAGCTTCGTTGACACGCGCCAGCGACCGCCAGCGCGTGTAGCACACCGGAATCGCCAGTGATTTAGCGCAGCGCGCGGTCCACCGCCTCGATCATTGCGCGCTTGGCGAATAGGAAATCCCACAGGCTGCCGCCCATCTGCCGCCACAACACGGCCGAGCGGACCGCGGCCAGCAGCAGCGCGCGGATTTCCGCGACCACGCCGGCCTGGCCCAGGTAATGCGGATTGCCCTGCACCATGACCTTGGGGCGCAGGTGGCTGATGGTCTGCGCATACAGCCCGCCCAGCGAACTCAGCACATCCGGGTGGCCGCTGTCGCCCAGGCTGTGTGCCTGCCGTGCCGCCGCCTCGATACCATTGGAGACCGTGGCGACGGTGGCGGTGTCGCGCACGAAGCGGCGCTCCAGCTGCAGCACTGCCAGCGCCAGCCGCGGCAGGACCTCGTCCTGGCCCTGGTTGTGGAAATAGTTGTGCAGCACCCGCAGGCCCTGCGCCACATCCGCGGCCGAGCCGTACACGGCCTCCGGCGAGGACGCATCCACCCGGAACACGCTGTCCATGGCGGTACGCACCGTCGCAGCCTCCGAATGCCCGGTTTCGGCGATCCGCCGCACCTGTTGCAGGGCCTGGGCGACGCCGGCAAGCGCCAGCACGCGGTGATCCATGGAAGAACTCATCAAGCCACTACCTCAGGTGAAAAAGAAGATCCCGCCAGTTGGCGTTCCAGCGGCGCATCGGTGGCGGCGATGACCGCGCCGCCCAGGCATTCCTCGCCGTCGTACAGCACCAGCGACTGCCCGGGCGTCACCGCCCGCTGCGGCCGCTCGAAACGTACCTGCACGCTGCCATCGTCCTGCACTTCCACCGTGCACGGCTCGTCGGGCTGCCGGTAACGTGTCTGTGCGGTGCAGCCGAAGCTGCGCGCGGGCGGCGCCCCGGTGACCCAATGGGCCTGCTCGGACTGCAGCCAGCGCGATTGCAGCAGCGGGCTGTCGCGATCCTGGTCCACATACAGCACGTTGCTCGCCACATCCTTGCCGACCACGTACCACGGCGCGGCGGCACGCCCTCGCACGCCACCGATGTTCAGGCCTTCGCGCTGACCCAGGGTGAAATAGAACACCCCCGGATGCTCGGCGATGCGCTGCCCCTGGGGGTCGCGGATCTCGCCGCTGCGCGCGGGCAGGTAACGGCCCAGAAACTCGCGGAAATCGCGATCGCCGATGAAGCAGATGCCGGTGGAATCCTTCTTGGCATGGGTCGGCAGACCGGCGTCCTGGGCGACCCGGCGCAGCGTGCTTTTTTCCATATCGCCGATCGGAAACAGCGTCGCGGCCAGCTGGGTCTGGCCCAGCTGATGCAGGAAATAGCTCTGGTCCTTGCTGCGGTCGGCGCCGCGCAGCAGGCGCCAGTGCCCGCCGCTGTGCGCCACCCGCGCGTAGTGGCCAGTGGCGATGCGCTCGGCGCCCAGCGCCTGGGCCGCATCCAGAAAATGCTTGAACTTGACCTCGCGGTTGCACAGCACGTCCGGGTTCGGCGTGCGTCCGGCCGCGTATTCGGCCAGGAAGTGTTCGAACACGCCGCTCCAGTATTCGCCGGAAAAATCGCGGAAATGGAACGGGATGCCCAGCACCCCGCATACCGCCACCGCATCGCGGCGGTCGTCCTCGGCGCGGCAATCGCCGCTGCCGTCGTCGGCCCAGTTCTGCATGAACAGCCCGGCGATCGACTCACCCTGCTGGGCCAGCCGCCAGGCCGCCACCGACGAATCCACACCGCCGGAGACACCGACAACGATCCGCGGCGTACTCATGCGACGTGCCGCACCAAGGCCAAGGGATGGCGCTGGCCGGCCAGATAGTCGGCCACCACCTCCCACACCAGCGGGCTGCGCAGGCGCTCGCTCGCGCTGCGCAATTCGTCCGGCGTCATCCACAACGCGCGCACCACGCCGGTATCCAGGCTGCGCTCGGGATGGTGGGTCACGGCCTCGGCGACAAACGCAAACCGCAGGAAGCACTGGCCAGTCGGGGCGACCCACTGATAGGTGCCGATGAAATGGGTCAGGCGGACATCCCAGCCGGTCTCTTCCAGCGTCTCGCGCACCGCCGCATCGAGCAGGCTCTCGTCCGGTTCCAGATGCCCGGCAGGCTGGTTCAACAACAGCTTGCCGCCGATGGTCTCTTCCACCTGCAGGAAGCGCCCGTCGCGCACCACCACGGTGGCTACGGTGACATCCGGATGCCAGCGTTGGTCGGAAGCGCTCATCGCTGCGGGTCCTGCGTGATCGGGGCCGCGCTCGCGCTCGCGGCGAACCGTACGGTTTGAAGCCGGGTCAAGCGGCGCTGCGACCCGGCAAGGTGCACGGAGCTGGACAAGTCGGCAGTGAACGACGGCGCCAGCAACCGCGCGGTCAGGGAATCGGTCATCAAGGGCCAGCCATGGAATCGGAGACAAATTGTGCGGGGCGCGGCGTAAATCGTCCAATGCGTGCGGCGATGAACCGTATAATGCCCGGATGCCTCGTAAGACCTCACACGAACACGATCACGGCCTCACCGTCGAAGCCAGCAAGCCTGAAGTGGCGCCACCGCCGCGCTATCAGGTGCTTTTGCTGAACGACGACTACACCCCGATGGACTTCGTGGTGACGGTGCTGCAGCAGTTTTTCAACCTCGATCTGGAGCGGGCCACGCAGGTCATGCTGCATGTCCATACCCGTGGACGCGGCGTCTGCGGGGTCTACAGCCGCGAAGTCGCCGAGTCCAAGGTGGCGCAGGTCAACGAATTCTCGCGCATGAACCAGCACCCGCTGCTGTGCACGATGGAACAGACCTGAGGCGTCAATCTGATCATTCCAGCAGCGCAACACTGTGGCTGCAATCACATGCTAACGCCGTCTGAACATGCCTATCCGATAGGGTTGTGGTAAATCCCAACAAAAGCCGCATATTGTTGGCAACAGCCGTTCGGAGTTACCAATGTTCAGCAAAGACCTAGAGCAAACCATCGGCCAGTGCTACAAGCGAGCACGCGAGGCGCGTCATGAGTTCATGACCGTCGAGCACCTGCTGCTCTCGCTGCTGGACAACCCGTCCGCCCAGGCCGTCCTCAAGGCCTGCGGTGCCGATCAGGTGCGTTTGCACAACGATCTGGAGCAGGCGATCGAGGCCTCGGTCTCGCGCCTGGCCGAAGACGATGGCCGCGACACCCAGCCCACCCTGGGCTTCCAGCGTGTGCTGCAGCGTGCGGTCTATCACGTGCAATCCTCGGGCAAGAAGGAAGTCACCGGCGCCAACGTGCTGGTCGCGATCTTCGGTGAGAAGGATTCGCACGCGGTGTACTTCCTGAACCAGCAGGACATCACCCGTCTGGATATCGTCAATTACCTCTCCCACGGCATCGCCAAGCTGGGTGAAGACGGCGAGCAGCCGTCCGCTTCCGATGGCGAGCCCAAGAGCGAGGGCGGGGAGGGCGAGGCCAAAGGCGATGCGCTGGCCGAGTTCGCCACCAATCTCAACGAGCAGGCCCGCAACGGCAAGATCGACCCGTTGGTCGGCCGTGGCGACGAAATCGAGCGCACCATCCAGGTGCTGTGCCGCCGCCGCAAGAACAACCCGCTCTACGTGGGCGAGGCCGGCGTGGGCAAGACCGCGATCGCCGAAGGTCTGGCCAAGCGCATCGTCGACAACGACGTGCCGGAGGTACTGGCCGATGCAGTGATCTTCTCGCTGGACCTGGGCGCGCTGGTGGCCGGCACCAAGTACCGCGGCGACTTCGAAAAGCGCCTCAAGGGCGTGCTGGCGGCGCTGAAGAAGGTGCCCAACGCGGTGCTGTTCATCGACGAGATCCATACCATCATCGGTGCCGGGTCGGCGTCGGGTGGCACTATGGATGCGTCCAATCTGATCAAGCCGGCGCTGTCGTCGGGCGAGCTGCGCTGCATCGGCTCGACCACGTTCCAGGAATACCGCGGCATCTTCGAAAAGGACCGTGCACTGGCACGTCGCTTCCAGAAGATCGACATCGTCGAGCCGACCGTGGGCGAGACCTTCGAAATCCTGCAGGGCCTCAAGCCCAAGTACGAGGCGCATCACGGCGTGACCTATGCCGATGACGCGCTGCAGGCGGCCGTAGACCTGTCGGTCAAGCACATCGGCGACCGCCTGCTGCCGGACAAGGCGATCGATGTGATCGACGAGGCCGGTGCGCGTCAGCGTCTGCTGCCGGAAGGCAAGCGCAAGGAACTGATCGATATCGAGGAGATCGAGACCATCGTCGCCAAGATGGCGCGGATTCCGGCCAAGCAGGTCAGCGCGACCGACAAGGACGTGCTGCAGCATCTGGAGCGCAACCTGAAGATGGTGATCTTCGGGCAGAACCCGGCGATCGAGACGCTGGCCGGTTCGATCAAGCTGGCGCGCTCGGGCCTGGCCAATCCGGAAAAGCCGATCGGCAACTTCCTGTTTGCCGGCCCTACCGGCGTCGGCAAGACCGAGGTCACCAAGCAGCTTGCGCTGCAGCTGGGGATCGAACTGGTGCGCTTCGACATGTCCGAGTACATGGAAGCGCATTCGATCAGCCGCCTGATCGGTGCGCCTCCAGGTTATGTGGGCTTCGATCAAGGCGGTCTGTTGACCGAGAAAATCGTCAAGACGCCGCACTGCGTGCTGCTGCTGGACGAGGTGGAGAAGGCGCATCCGGACATCTTCAACATCCTGTTGCAGGTCATGGATCGCGGCATCCTGACCGACACCAACGGGCGCGAGGCGAACTTCAAGAACGTGATCCTGGTGATGACGACCAATGCCGGTGCCACCCAGGCGTCGCGGCGGTCGATCGGCTTCACCAAGCAGGATCACTCCACCGATGCGATGGAGTCGATCCGTCGCGGCTTCACGCCCGAGTTCCGCAACCGCCTGGATGCGATCGTGCAGTTCCAGCCACTGGGCTTCGACCACATCCTGCGGGTGGTGGACAAATTCATCATCGAGCTGGAAATGCTGTTGCAGGAAAAGCACGTCTCGCTGTCGGCCACCCCGACTGCGCGCGACTGGCTGGCCCAGCACGGCTTCGATCCATTGATGGGCGCGCGCCCGATGTCGCGCGTGATCCAGGAGAAGATCAAGCGTCCGCTGGCCGACGAACTGTTGTTCGGCAAGCTGGTGGAAGGCGGTCGGGTCAGTATCGACGTCAAGGATGGCGAACTGGTGGTGGAAGCGCACCCGGAACCGGAGCGTCTGCTGCCGGCAACGGTCGACTGATCGCCTTGCGGTCCTGAAACGCAAGAACCGCTCGAAAGAGCGGTTTTTTTATGCCCTCAGAGCTTGTGGCCCGAGTGAGGGGCGCGTAGAAGCCGAGCGGCTGTCGCGGCTCGCGAGGATCAACGACAGCGCGCTCCGGAGCTTGGGCGGGGTAGCGATCGAGGCGCAAGCGCCGGAGGCAAGGTGCAAGCGAAGACAGAAGCAAGCCGACACTGCCGAATCACCGCTGCCAACCCGATACGCAAATCTCAGGCACGACAAAAAGCGGCCATTGGCCGCCTCGCGTCTCACACCAGAACCGCTTACTTCATGCGGTAGGTAATACGACCCTTGGTCAGGTCGTAGGGAGTCATCTCAACTTTGACCCGGTCGCCGGTCAGGATGCGGATGTAGTTCTTGCGCATGCGGCCGGAGATGTGGGCGATGATTTCATGCCCGTTTTCCAGCTTGACCCGGAACGTGGTGTTGGGGAGCGTCTCGCTGACGCTGCCTTCGAATTCAATGGAGTCGTCTTTCGACATGTAATCCTGTGCAATCACGGCTGGCCCGGAAGGGCCGTAAGGGACGGCATTTTACGCCCCATCTCCCCGCGGTGCAAATTTTATGTTAAGCGGACTTCAGCGAGCGCGCTGGCAGGCCGCTCGCCGTAGCGCTCGGACCAACTGCCGGGTGCCGCCGCCTGGACGACCTGCAGCTGAACCTGCTGCAGGAACTCTGCACGTGGCAGGCGTTGCGCACCCAGGCGCATCAGGTGCGGATTCTCTACCTGCGCATCGAGCAACGGCCACCCGCGGGAGTGCAGGTGCGCGGCCAGCGCCGCCAGCGCCACCTTGGAGCCGCCGCTGTCGACACTGAACATGCTCTCGCCGAAGAACATCCGGCCGACCGCCACGCCGTAGATGCCGCCGACCAGGCGCGTGCCATCGAATACTTCCAGCGAATGCGCATGGCCCAGCCGATGCAGTTCGAGATAGGCCTGCTGCATCGGCGTGGTGATCCAGGTGCCATCCTGGCCGGCACGCGGAATCGACGCGCAGGCATCGATCACCTGCGCGAAGGCGGTATCGGCGCGCACGGTCCAGTGGCTGCTACGCAGCTGGCGACGGAAGCGCGAGGACAGGCGCACGCCATCGGTGCGAAACACCGTGCGTGGGTCCGGGCTCCACCACAGGATCGGCTGGCCTTCCGAGAACCACGGGAACACGCCACTGGCATAGGCGTTGAGCAGGCGCTGCGGCGACAGGTCGCCACCGATGGCGAGCAGGCCGTCCGGCTCGCGCAACGCGGACTCGGCCGGCGGAAACGGGGCGGCCGGATCGGCCGCCAGCAGGTAGGGAAGGGCGCGGGACATGCGCGCAGTGTAGAGCGTGTCGTACATGCTGCACCCAGGGCAACGACCATCGCCGGCGCGACGAACCGCGTGTGTGGTCGACACACTTTGCGGCATGCGCCCGCGAGCACCGCGGTGCCGGGCGCGTAGTTCGCACTCGCCAGACGAGTGTTCTCTAGGTGGATTTGGCTGCCTTGCTCCGACGTCCCCAATACGCCCGGCCGGCGATCAGCTGCGACTGTGCCCTGCGTTGCCGCCGCCGGGGTCAGTCGCGAAACGGGCTGTGCTCGGACAGCTCGCGTGCATGCCGTGCCACCGCCTGGCGCTCGTCGGCACACCATTGCGCCAGCGGCTCGCGGAAGCCGGGGTCGGCGATCCAGTGGCGGCTGCGGACCAGGGTCGGCAGAAAGCCGCGCGCGATCTTGTGCTCGCCTTGCGCGCCGGGCTCGAAGCGGGCCAGGCCCTCGCGCAGGCAGTATTCGATGCCCTGGTAGTAGCAGGTTTCAAAATGCAGCCCCGGAAGGGCTTCACCGCCCCAGTAACGCCCGTACAGGGTGTCGCGCCCGCGCAGACAGAGCGCGCCGGCGATCGGTTTCCCGTCCAGCTCGGCCAGAAACATCACCAGCTGGCGCGGCAGGTGCCGGGCCAGGTGATGCAGGAACTCCGGCGTCAGCGCAGGCGAGTTGCCGTATTCGTTGAAGGTCTTGAGATAGAAGCCGTACATCGCTTCCAGGTCGGCGTCGCTGGCTTCATCGCCATGCACCACGCGCAACTGCACGCCGGCTCGCTGCACCTTGGCGCGCTCCTGGCGGATGTTTTTGCGCCGTTTGTGGTCCATCGCCGCCAGGAAGCTTTCGAAATCGCTCCAGCCGCTGGCGTTGTGCCAGTGGTACTGCAGATCGTTGCGCTCCAGCCAGTCGGCGTCGAAGGCGCTGTCTTCGTCGGCCGGATGGAAGTTGACGTGCGCCGACGACAGCCCGCTGCGCTCCACCAGCGTGCGCATCGCCGCGAGCAACTGCGGGCGCCAGCGCGCTGCGCCCAGCAGGCGCGGTCCGGTCACCGGCGAGTAGGGCACCCCGCACAGCCACTTGGGGAAGTACTCCTGCCCGTAGCGCGCGTAGGCGTTCGCCCAGGCGTGGTCGAACACGAACTCGCCATGCGAGTTGTTCTTCAGGTATCCCGGTGCGGCGGCGACCAGCGTGTCGCCATCCCATAGCGTCAGGTGCAGCGGGTTCCAGCCCCAGTCCGGTCGCAGGCAGCCCTCCTGCTCCAGGCCTTCCAGGAACGCATAAGAAATGAATGGGTGCGCGCCGTCGTGCAGCGTGTCCCAGGCACCGGCCGGAAGCTCGTCCAGCCGGCGGCACCAGCGGGCCGTGACGCTCACGCGCACGGTCCGCTGGTTTCGGCACTGCCCGCACGGCGCGGCCGGCGGTCAGCAGCCACCTCAGGCGCTCTTGTCGAGGTAGCGCTCGGCATCCAGCGCAGCCATGCAGCCGAAGCCAGCCGAGGTGATCGCCTGGCGGTAGTGCTGGTCGGCGACGTCGCCGGCGGCGAACACACCGGCCACCGAGGTCTCGGTCGCCGCGCCGTTGAGGCCGGAGCGGATTTCCAGGTAGCCGTTGTTCATCGCCAGCTGGCCGTCGAACAATTGCGTGTTGGGGTGATGGCCGATGGCAACGAAGAAGCCGTGCGCGACGATCTCGCGGGTGCTGCCGTCGAGGGTGGACTTGACCCGCACGCCGGTGACGCCGGCATCGTTGCCCAGCACTTCATCGATGGCGTGGTGCCAGACGGTTTCGATCTTGCCGGCGGCGACCTTGGCGAACAGCTTGTCCTGCATGATCTTTTCGGCGCGCAGCGTGTCGCGGCGATGCACCAGGTAGACCTTGCGGGCGATGTTTGACAGGTACAGCGCTTCTTCGACTGCGGTATTGCCGCCGCCGACCACCACCACGTCCTGGTCCTTGTAGAAGAAGCCGTCGCAGGTGGCGCAGGCGGACACGCCGCGGCCCTTGAAGGCTTCCTCGCTGGGGATGCCCAGGTACTTGGCGGTGGCGCCGGTGGAGATGATCAGTGCGTCGCAGGTGTATTCGGCACCGTCGCCGGTCAGACGGAACGGGCGCTGCGACAGGTCGGCGGTGTGGATGTGGTCGAAGATCACCTCGGTCTCGAAGCGCTCGGCATGCGCCTGCATGCGGCTCATCAGGTCCGGGCCCATCAGGCCGTGGGGGTCGCCCGGCCAGTTGTCGACTTCGGTGGTGGTCATCAGCTGGCCGCCTTGCTGCAGGCCGGTGATCACCACTGGCTTGAGGTTGGCGCGGGCGGCGTAGACCGCGGCGGTCCAGCCGGCCGGGCCGGAGCCCAGGATCAGCAGACGGGAATGCTTGGCGGGACTGGCAGAAGAGGCGCTCATGTATACTCGCGATCTAGGAATTGGCAGGGCAGGCGGGTGAATTCGCGCCCCTGTGGCGGCATAGAGTGGCGGTCCCCACCCGGTGAATCAAGGCGGCGCGATGGAACTGCTTGAACCGCAGATGGCATGGTCCACCCAGTACGCGTAATCAACGCCGCCCCGTGCGGCGTTTTTTGTTGACCATCGCATGCCCGCGCAGGCGATGCGCATGCAACAGCTGAAACCGTGGCCTCAGTCGTTTATTATCAACCACTAACAGCATTTTTCTAAGGTCTGGCTACAGGTGGCAAAGCAGGTTCCCGAACGCAGCAAGCCCGCTGAGGGCAAGACGTCCTCGCGCAAGACAGCGGCGGCGGACAATCCGCGTCGGCAAAAGCTCTGGCGCGATCTGGCATTGATCGCGGTGGCGCCGCTGCTGCTGTATCTGCTGGCCAGCCTGTTCACCTATTCCAGCGCCGATCCCGGCTGGTCGCAGACCGGCAGCGTGGTCGCGCCGGTGCACAACATGGGCGGCCGCGTCGGCGCCTGGACGGCCGACGTGCTGCTGCAGCTGTTCGGTTATGTGGCCTTCCTGCTGCCGGTGGTGCTGGGCGCGGTGGCCTGGATCGCCTTATTCGGCATGGACAAGGAAGGGCAGGCCGAGGCCGACCTGGGGCCGGCATTGCGGCTGGTCGGCATGGTGGGTTTCCTGATCGCCTCGACCGGCTTCCTGCATCTGCGCCTGTTCAACGGCGACGTGGCCGCCGCTGGCGGGATCCTGGGGCGGTTGGTCAGCAATTCGCTGAGCGCCGGGTTCGGAGCCTTGGGCGCCAACCTGTTCGTGCTGGTGCTGCTGCTGGTGTCGATCACCCTGGCCACCGGCCTGTCGTGGTTTGCGGTGATGGAGCGCATCGGCACCTGGGTGCTGGCGCTGGGGCCGCTGATGCAGCGCAAGACCCACCAGGCCACCGAGTGGCAGCAGACCCGCGTGATGCGCGAAGAGCGCGAGGAAGTGCGCAAGGTCGATGCGGTCAAGCAGGCCAAGCGCGAGCCGGTCAAGATCGAGCCGCCGCCGGCACCGGTGGTGGAAAAGAGCGAGCGCGCCAAGCGCGATACCCAGATCCCGATGTTCCAGGGCGTGAGCACCGACGGCTCCGACCTGCCGCCGCTGGCCCTGCTGGACGACCCCAAGCCGCAGGCCAAGGGCTATTCGGAAGAGACGCTGGAGACGCTGTCGCGGCAGATCGAGTTCAAGCTCAAGGATTTCCGCATCGAGGCGCAGGTGGTCGGGGCCTATCCGGGTCCGGTGATCACCCGCTTCGAGATCGAGCCGGCACCGGGCATCAAGGTCAGCCAGATCAGCTCGCTGGACAAGGACATCGCGCGCGGGCTGTCGGTCAAGTCAGTGCGTGTGGTCGACGTGATCCCGGGCAAGTCGGTGATCGGCCTGGAGATCCCCAACGTCAGCCGCGAGATGATCTTCCTGTCCGAGCTGCTGCGCTCCAAGGAATACGACAAGTCGGCCAGCCCGCTGACCCTGGCCCTGGGCAAGGACATTGCCGGGCGCCCGACGGTGGCCGACCTGGCGCGCATGCCGCACTTGTTGGTGGCCGGTACCACCGGCTCGGGCAAGTCGGTGGCGGTCAATGCGATGGTGCTGAGCCTGCTGTTCAAGGCCTCGCACAAGGAACTGCGCATGCTGATGATCGACCCGAAGATGCTCGAATTGAGCGTCTATCAGGGCATCCCGCATCTGCTGGCGCCGGTGGTCACCGACATGAAGGAGGCCGCCAACGGCCTGCGTTGGTGCGTGGCCGAGATGGAGCGCCGCTACAAGCTGATGAGCGCGGTGGGCGTGCGCAACCTGGCCGGCTTCAACAAGAAGATCAAGGACGCCATCGACGCCGGCCAGCCGATGATGGACCCGCTGTTCAAGCCCAACCCCGAGCTGGGCGAGGCGCCGCGGCCGCTGGAGACGCTGCCGTTCATCGTGATCTTCATCGACGAATTCGCCGACATGATGATGATCGTCGGCAAGAAGGTCGAAGAGTTGATCGCGCGCCTGGCGCAGAAGGCGCGTGCGGCCGGCATCCATCTGATCCTGGCCACGCAGCGGCCGTCGGTGGACGTGATCACCGGCCTGATCAAGGCCAATATCCCGACCCGCGTGGCGTTCCAGGTCAGCTCCAAGATCGACTCGCGCACCATCCTGGATCAGTCCGGCGCCGAAGCGCTGCTGGGCAATGGCGACATGCTGTATCTGCCGCCCGGCACCGCGCTGCCGGACCGCGTGCATGGTGCCTTCGTCAGCGACGAGGAAGTGCATCGGGTGGTCGAGCATCTCAAGGCCAGCGGGCCGGTGTCTTATGTCGAAGGCGTGCTGGACGAGGTTCAGACCATGGGCGATGGCACCGTGGTCGGTGCGACCGGTTTGCCGGAAAGCAGCGGCGGTGGCGGCGACGAGTCAGACCCCTTGTACGACGAAGCCTTGCGCATCGTCACCGAAACCCGGCGTGCCTCGATCTCCGGCGTGCAGCGGCGCTTGAAGATCGGCTACAACCGCGCCGCACGCCTGATCGAAGCGATGGAGGCGGCCGGCGTGGTCAGCCCGCCCGAGCACAATGGCGACCGCACCGTGCTGGCACCGCCGCCGCCCAAGTAATCGGCGGCCGGCAACGCGGCGCGTATCGGCCTGGTCGACGCCGCGTTCCGTGCTGATGCGGAGTGTGTGCGCGCATGCACATGCGCATGGATGCGGCAATGTTGGAAGCCGGTGCCTGACGCTGCGGCGCACACCCGCTACCCTGTTGCCCGAGGGCCGCTCCGGCCCGCCGCGATCGAGACCCATGCTGCGTCGTTCCGTGTTGCTGCTCCTGCTGCTGATCTCACTGCCATTGCTGGCCCAGGCCGAGCAACAGGCTGCGCCTGCTGCCGCTGCGGCGCGCATGCAGGCCGACACCAACTACAGCTTCGTGCGCTATCGCGCCGACTACGAAGTGCGTGCCGATGCCAGCAGCGTGGAAACCGACGAGTACGAGATCCTGCTCAAGACCAAGTCGGCGGTGGAACAGTTCAGCCAGGTGCGGCTGAGCTATAGCGAGAAGATGGAAACCCTGGAGGTGCTGCAGGCCTACACCGTCACCGCCGAAGGACTGCGCCAGGACGTGGCGCCCGACAAGATCTACACCCAGGAAAGCTATTCCAGCGCGGCGGCGGCGATGTATGCCGACCGCAAGGTCAAGGTGGTGGTGTTCCCGAATCTGGCCCCGGGCGCGCGCATCGTCTATCGCGTGCGGCGTGCGCAGAACACCCCGTACTTCCCCGGCTACTTCAGTCTGTGGGAGACCTTCAGCGTGTTCGCGCAATACGACGATGCGGTGGTCACGCTGGTGGCGCCGAAGGCATTGCCGATGCATTTGTCGGTGCGCGGCTTGCAGGGCGGGACCAGGCCGGTGGTGCGTGGCGATCAGGCGCGCTGGGAGTGGCGCTATCAGCGCACCACGCCGATGAAGAACCAGAACTGGAGCGCGGCGACCTGGGAGTTCAGCCCCACCTTGATGGCCAGCACCTTCGACAGCTGGGCGCAGATGGGCCTGGCCTATCACGTCAAGGGTGGCCGCGCCGCCGCGGTGACGCCGGCGATCCAGTCGCTGGCCGACGAGGTGACCCGCGGCATCGACGCGCCGCGGGCGCAGGCCGCTGCGCTGTACGCGTGGGTGGCGCGCAATATCCGCTACGTGGCGGTATACCTGGGCAACGGCGGGCTGGAGCCCAACAGCGCCGACAGCATCCTGTCCAACCACTATGGCGACTGCAAGGACCACACCGTGATCCTGGAAGCCTTGCTGGCGGCCAAGGGCATCGCCAGCACACCGGTGCTGATCGGTGCCGAGGGCGGGCCGACGCTGCCGCCGATCCCGGTGCTCGGCCGCTTCAATCACGCCATCACCTACATCCCGGCGTTCGATCTGTATGTCGATTCGACCAATCCGTACGCGCGCTTCGGCCAGTTGCCGGCCGGCGACCTCGGGGCGCCGGTGGTGCATACGCTGGACGGCAAGGTCACGCATACCCCGCCCAACGACCGCAAGGTCAACCGCTACGTCGCGCGTACCGAGTACCGCTTTACCCCGCAGGGCGGGCTGCACGGCCTGACCACGCTCGACAGCGGACAGACCGGCGAGGTGGGGCTGCGTGCGATGTTCGTGCAGCTCAATGCGCAGAACCGCAATCGCATCGAGGAGTCGATCATTGCGCAGTCCGGCTTCGACGGCACCGGCGATCTGTTGATCCAGGGCGACCCGCTGGATCTGGATGCGCCGTTCAACTATCGCTACTCCTTCCAGGCCGAGGATGCGGTGGATTTTTCGGTGGTCGGCGGCATGACCTTGCCCGATATGCCCGGTGCCGAATCCACCCGAGGCATCTATACGACCACCTCGGCCGACGACAACCTGACCCCGTTCTACTGCAACGACAGCGTGCGCGAAGAAACCTATGTGGTGAGCTTCCCGGCGACGGTGCCGATCATCGCGATTCCGCGCAGCAGCCGCTTTCGCAACGCTGCTGGCGAGTACGCGGTCGAGTGGACGCGCCAGGGCCAGACGGTGACGGCGGTGCATCGCTTGCAACGCGCGGCAGTACGTGGGCCGCAGGCGCTGTGTCAGCCGCAGGATTACCGCGCGTTTCGCGAGCTCTACCAGCAGGTGCGGCGCGGCTTTCGCGGGCAGATCGTGTACGGCGATCTGTCCAGGGTACAGACGGCGCAGTGAGATGAATCCACTGGCGGCGGCCGCGATCTGAACGCCTTGTGCGATAGCGCTCGCCCATTCATCCAGGAAGTATCAGAATTCCCGCATTCCCTTTCTGGAACACCGCGATGCATCGCCAGCTCCGTTATGCCGTTCTCGCCAGCGCCCTGTTCGCCGGCACCGCGTTTGCCGGTGCGCGTCAGGAGCTGGACACGTTCACACGCGGCCTGAAAGGCCTGGACGGGCAGTTCAGTCAGCAGGTCTCCGATGCCAACGGCCGGGTCAAGGAACGCGCGAGCGGGCGGGTGGCATTGTCGGCGCCGCGCCAGTTCCGTTGGGAATACGCCAAGCCCTACAAGCAGCTGATCGTGGCCGACGGCAAGAAGGTGTGGGTGTTCGACCCGGACCTGGAGCAGGTGACCGTGCGTGCGCAGGGCAGCGAAGAACAGAACAGCCCACTGGTTGCATTGATCGACCCGGCGCGCCTGGACAAGCAATACGACGTCAGCGAAGAAGCGGCGCCGCGTGACGGACTGCAATGGCTGTCGCTGACGCCCAAGGTCGACACCGAAGCCAGTTTCCAGATGGCCTCGCTGGGGTTCGGCAAGGATGGCCTGGCCAGGATGGAAGTGGTGGATGCCGTCGGCCAGCGCACCGCGATCAGCTTCAGCGGCTGGAAGCGCAATCCGGCATTCGCGGCCGACACCTTCCGCTACACGCCGGGCAAGGGCGTGGACGTGGTCGGCGACGCGCATTAAGCCGTTGCTTGCAGGAGTCGTGCAGCCAACGGCCGTGTTCGCAGAAGGTCGTTGGCTGACGCGATACAATGCCGCGTGGCACGAACCAAGCTCCCCATCACTCCCGAAGCCGATCTGCTTAGCGTAGACGGCGAGCACCTGCGCCCGCTGGCCGAGCGCATGCGTCCACGCACCCTCGACGAGATGGTCGGGCAGAAGCGACTGCTCGCGCCCGACAGCGCATTGCGACGCGCGGTGGAATCCGGCCGCGTGCATTCGATGATCCTGTGGGGCCCGCCCGGTTGCGGCAAGACCACCCTGGCGCTGCTGCTGGCGCATTACGCCGACGCCGAGTTCAAGGCCATCTCGGCAGTGTTGTCGGGTTTGCCCGAGGTGCGCCAGGTGCTGGCCGAGGCTGCGCAGCGCTTTGCCGGCGGGCGCCGCACGGTGTTGTTCGTCGATGAAGTGCACCGCTTCAACAAGGCGCAGCAGGACGCGTTCCTGCCGCATATCGAGCGTGGCACGATCCTGTTCGTCGGTGCGACGACCGAAAATCCCTCGTTCGAACTGAATTCGGCATTGTTGTCGCGCTGCCGCGTGCACGTGCTGGAAGGCGTTTCGCCGCAGGACATCGTCGAGGCCTTGCAACGTGCGCTGCACGATCCGGAGCGTGGGCTGGGGCAGGAGAGCATCCAGGTCAGCGATGCCTCGCTGCTGGAAATTGCCAGCGCGGCCGACGGCGACGTGCGCCGTGCATTGACCCTGCTGGAGATCGCCGCGGAACTGGCAGGCGGTGAGGGTGGCGAGATCACTCCGCAGACGCTGCTGCAGGTGCTGGCCGACCGCACGCGTCGCTTCGACAAGAACGGCGAGCAGTTCTACGACCAGATTTCGGCGCTGCACAAATCGGTGCGCAGCTCCAACCCCGATGCCGCGCTGTACTGGCTCACGCGCATGCTCGACGGCGGCTGCGACCCGGCCTATCTGGCGCGGCGGCTGACCCGCATGGCGATCGAGGATATCGGCCTGGCCGATCCGCGCGCGCAGAGCATGGCGCTGGAAGCCTGGGATATCTACGAGCGTCTGGGCAGCCCGGAGGGCGAGCTGGCGTTCGCGCAACTGGTGCTGTATCTGGCCAGCACCGCCAAGTCCAATGCCGGCTATGCCGCCTTCAACCAGGCCAAGGCCGAGGTGCGCGCCACCGGCACGCAGGAGGTGCCGCTGCATCTGCGCAACGCGCCGACCAAGCTGATGAAGACGCTGGGCTACGGGCAGGACTATCAGTACGACCACGACGCCGAAGGCGGGATCGCGCTGGACCAGACCGGCTTTCCGGATGCGATGGGCGAGCGGGTCTATTACAACCCGGTGCCGCGCGGGCTGGAGATCAAGCTCAAGGAAAAGCTCGACCGCCTGCGCGCCGCGCGCGAACAGGCGCGGGCTGACAAGGGCGGCAAGCCCACGGCATAATCGGCCGCACAGGAGATGGCATTCCTCCTTGAACCGCACGCACCCTGCGCGCTGATGATGCCTGCCCACCCCCGCCGGGGCGGCAGGTCTGTGCCCCGGCATCTTTTCTTGCTCAGAAAACGGATGATGCCGACATGCACGACACCTTGTTGAAACCCCCTTCGGCCGCCTGCGGAGTGCGCGCATGAACGCACCGGTGTGGTGGCAGCAATTGCTGCTGGCGATGACCGGCGGTGCGCTGGGCTCCGGCCTGCGCTTTGCCATCGGTGCCTCGTTGCTGCAGCGCTTCGGTAACGGATTTCCGTGGGGCACGCTGACGGTGAATCTGCTCGGCTCGTTCGTCGCCGGTGTGCTGCTGGTCTGGCTGGATGCGCGCGGCCCGGCGAGCTGGCCGTTGCGGGCCTTGCTGATCGTCGGCGTGATCGGCGGGCTGACCACGTTCTCGTCGTTGATGATGGAATGCCTGGTGTTCGCACGCACGGATCGGTCTGCGATGATCGGCGTGTATCTGGCCATCACGCTGGTGGCCGGACTGGCGCTGGTGTTTGCCGGTGCGCGTGCCGGTCAGTGGCTGGTGGCGCGTTAGGCGCAGCTCTGCCGTGTAATCTCGGCAGTGAAGCCAAGGCCGGGATGCGGCGACGTTGCGAGCGTAGATACACGCCGACGATTGAATGGCTGGCATGTGTTGGCGCCGCCGGGCAACGGTCAACGTGCCATCAGGAGCCATGCTCGGACGCGACGCCTGGCCGCGTGCCTGTCGGGCGCGCCGACGGATGCTTGGTGTCGCTGGCATTCGCTGGCGACCGTTTGCACTGGCGCATAAAAAAGGCGTGCTCGCGCACGCCCTGATTGACTGACAGCCTGGTCGGCGTTGCGGGATCGGCCCGACGGCCGATCCCGCAATGCATGACTTACAGCGCTTCGATGATGCCCGCCGCGCCCATGCCGGTGCCGATGCACATGGTGACCATGCCGTACTTCTGCTGACGACGGCGCAGGCCGTGTACCAGGGTGGCGGCACGGATCGCACCGGTTGCGCCCAGCGGGTGGCCCAGGGCGATGGCGCCGCCGAGCGGGTTGACCTTGGACGGATCCAGCTCGCTGTCGCGGATCACCGCCAACGCCTGTGCGGCGAAGGCTTCGTTGAGCTCGATCCAGTCGATCTGGTCCTTGGTCAGGCCGGCCTGCTTGAGCGCCTTGGGAATCGCCGCGATCGGGCCGATCCCCATCACCTCCGGACGCACGCCGGCCACCGAGAAGCTGACAAAGCGCGCCAGCGGGGTCAGCCCGTAATCCTTGATCGCCTGCTCGGAGGCCAGCAGCACTGCACCGGCGCCGTCGCTCATCTGCGAGGAGTTGCCGGCGGTGACGCTGCCGCCGAACTGGCCGTTGCGGAACACCGGACGCAGCTTGGCCAGGCCTTCGAGCGAGCTGTCGGGGCGCGGGCCTTCATCGGTGTCGACCAGCCGCTTGCGCAGCGCGATGACGTTGCCGGCCAGGTCGGGCTGGTGCGAGAGGATTTCGTAGGGAGTGATCTCGTCGCGGAATTCGCCGGCGGCAATGGCGGCAATCGCCTTCTGGTGCGAAGCGAGCGCGAATGCATCCTGATCCTCGCGCGAGACCTTCCATTCCTCGGCCACTTTCTCGGCGGTGATGCCCATGCCGTAGGCGATCGCGACGTGGTCGTCGGCAAAGACGTTCGGCGACATGGCGACCTTGTTGCCCATCATCGGCACCATCGACATCGACTCGGTACCGCCGGCCAGCATCAGGTCGGCATTGCCCAGACGGATCTGGTCGGCGGCCATCGCCACGGCCTGGATGCCGGACGAACAGAAACGATTGATGGTCTGGCCGGCCACGCTGTTGGGCAGGCCGGCGAGCAGCACGCCGATGCGCGCCACGTTCATGCCTTGCTCGCCCTCGGGCATCGCGCAGCCGATGATGGCATCGTCGATCCGCGACAGATCGATGCCCGGCGCCTGCGCCACCACCGCACGCAGCACGTGCGCCAGCATGTCGTCGGGACGGGTATTGCGGAACACGCCCTTCGGCGCCTTGCCGACCGGCGTACGGGTGGCGGCGACGATGTAGGCTTCTTGAATCTGCTTGCTCATGGCTATCTCCGATAGCCGGGATTGGGGAGTCGGGATTGGGGATTCGCAACTGCGGATCCTGATTCCTGAATGGTCCTGCCCGGCGGATGAATTTGGTGGAAGCGAGAATGTTGGAGGGCAGGGGAGCCGCTGTTACGAATCCCCAATCCCGAATCCCGAATCTCAGTTCCTCAACGGCTTACCCGTCTTGAGCATGTGCCCAATCCGCGCCTGGGTCTTTTCCTGCTGGGCCAGTTCGACGAAGTGCTTGCGCTCCAGCTTGAGCAGCCATTCCTCGTCGACCAGTGCGCCGCGATCGACTTCACCGCCACACATCACCGTGGCGATGCGGGTGGCGATTTCATAGTCGTAGTCGCTGATGAAGCGGCCCTCCAGCATGTTGACCAGCAGCATCTTGAAGGTGGCGATGCCGACGTCGCCGGCGACCTGGATGCGGCGTGCCGGCAGCGGGGCGCGGTAGCCGCCTTCAGCCAATGCGCGCGCTTCGGCCTTGGCGATGTGCAGCGCCTCGAAGCTGTTGAACACCACCTTGTCGGTGGCGCGCAGCAGGCCCAGCTCCTTGGCATTGACCGCCGAATTGGAGACCTTGGCCATCGCGATGGTTTCGAAGGTCTTCTTCAGCTCGGCGAACACATCGCCGCCCGGACCTGCGGCCTGCGAGGCGCGCACGGCGATTTCCTTCAGGCCACCGCCGGCCGGCAGCAGGCCGACGCCAGCTTCGACCAGGCCGATGTAGCTTTCCAGCGAGGCCACGGTCTTGGCGCTGTGCATCTGGAACTCGCAGCCGCCGCCCAGCGCCAGCCCGCGCACGGCCGAAATCACCGGCACCTGCGCGTACTTGATGCGCTGGCTGGTGGCCTGGAAGTTGGCGACCAGCGCTTCGAATGCATCGACCTTGCCGGCCTGCAGCAGACCCAGCGCGCCGGCCAGATCGGCGCCGGCGGAGAAGGGCTCCTTCTGCTGCCAGATCACCAGCCCGGCGAAGTCCTTCTCGGCGCGGCCGACGACCTCCTGCAGGCCATTGAGCACGTGATCGGAGACGGTGTTCATCTTGGTCTTGAAGCTGACCACGGCGATGTCGTCGCCGTCATGCCACATGCGTACGCCGTCGTTTTCGAACACCGTCTCGCCCGGCGAGAACTGCTCGCCCAGCAGCGGATCGGGGAAGCGCTGGCGCTTGTACACCGGCAGTGCCGAGCGCGGCAGCTTGGCATCGCGCGCCGGGCTGTACGAGCCTTCGGCCGCATGCACGCCGTCGCGGCCGTCGAACACCCAGTTCGGCAGTGGCGCGCTGCTCATGCTCTTGCCGTTGGAGATGTCTTCGGCAATCCACTGCGCTACCTGCTTCCAGCCGGCGGCCTGCCAGGTCTCGAACGGGCCGAGCGACCAGCCGTAGCCCCAGCGGATCGCCAGATCCACGTCGCGCGCGGTCTCGGCGATATCGGCCAGATGGTAGGCGCTGTAGTGGAACAGGTCGCGAAAGGTAGCCCACAGGAACTGCGCCTGCGGGTGCTGGCTCTCGCGCAGTTTGGCGAACTTCTCGGCCGGGTTCTTGATCTTGAGGATCTCGACCACTTCCGGCGCCGCGCTGCGATCGGCGGTTCTGTAATCCTGCTTCTCCAGGTCCAGCACCACGATGTCCTTGCCGACCTTGCGGAAGATGCCGGCACCGACCTTCTGGCCGAGCGCGCCCTTGCCGATCAGCGCCTCCAGCCACTTGGGCGACTTGAAGTACTGGTGCCACGGATCGTCGGGCAGGGTGTCGCCCATGGTCTTGATCACGTGCGCCATGGTGTCCAGGCCGACCACGTCCGAGGTGCGGTAGGTCGCCGACTTCGGGCGCCCGACCAGCGGGCCGGTCAGCGCATCGACTTCATCGAAGCCCAGCCCGAACTCGGCGGTGTGGTGGATGGTGGACAGGATCGAGAACACGCCGATGCGGTTGCCGATGAAGTTCGGGGTGTCCTTCGCGTACACCACGCCCTTGCCCAGCGTGGTGACCAGGAAGCTTTCCAGTCCTTCCAGTACGGCCTTGTCGGTGCCCTTGGCGGGAATCAGTTCGGCCAGGTGCATGTAGCGCGGCGGATTGAAGAAATGCACGCCGCAGAAGCGGTGGCGCAACTGCTCGGGCAGCACGTCGGAGAGCTTGTTGATGCCCAGGCCCGAGGTATTGGAGGCCAGCACGGCGTGATCGGCCACGAACGGGGCGATTTTCTTGTACAGGTCCTGCTTCCAGTCCATGCGCTCGGCGATCGCTTCGATGATCAGGTCGCAATCGCGCAGCTGCTCCAGGCCGCTTTCATAGTTGGCCGGCGTGATCGCCTCGGCCAGGGCCTTGCTGGCGAGCGGGGCAGGGCTGAGCTTGCCGAGGTTGGCGATGGCCTTGAGCACGATGCCGTCGGCAGGACCTTCCTTGGCAGGCAGGTCGAACAGCACGGTGTCGACACCGGCATTGGTGAGGTGCGCGGCGATCTGCGCGCCCATGACGCCGGCACCGAGCACGGCAGCACGACGGACTAGCAACGGATTGGACATAGCGATGAGCCTTTGGTGTGAGCGACTACGGTGTGGAATGGGTACGGAAACCGGGTTCCGCAAAACGAATCAGTTCGCGCGCGGCGCGCGCGCGGTGGTCGGCCTCGCTGACCCCGGCCGGGCGCTTGATCAGTCCGAAATCGGCCATCGCATAGGTGAGCGCACCGGCCAGGAAATCCAGGCGCCAGTACAGCTCTTCCTTGCTCAGGCCCGGCACGCAGGCAGCGATGGCCTTGCCGAACTCTCGCAGCACATGCCCGTAGTGATCGGACAGGAACTTGCGCAGGTTGTCGTTCTTTTCGGCGTAGGCGCGCGCAATTACCCGCACGAACGCGCCGCCGCTCTGGCGGTCCTGCGCCATTGCCAGCGCCGGCTCGACGAAGGCCGCCAGCACCGCGGTGAGCTCGCCCGGCTGTGACTTCCTGGCCGCCTCCAGTTGCTGCAGGCGCGCGGCGGTCATCTCGTCCATGCGGCGACGGAACACCTCGTTGACCAGGTTTTCCTTGGAACCGAAGTGGTAATTGACCGCCGCGATATTGACGTCGGCCTGGGTGGTCAGCTGGCGCAGCGAGGTTCCGGCGAAGCCATGCTGGGCGAACAGCTCCTCGGCCGCGCCGAGGATGCGGTCCTTGGTGGAGAAGTGGGCGGGCTTGGGCATGCGCGGGGCGGAACTCAATCAAACGATTGTTTGAGTCTACGGGCTGGACGCTGCAACGGTCATGCGGCAACGCAGCACGATTCAGGGGGCGGTGTGCAAATGCAGCGACGAAGGGATAGAATTGACCATCGCAAAGAAGCCTAAGCCCGCGTTTTGACGCGGGTTTTTTTCATGATAACCTCGGGCCTTCAGTGGCCCGCCCAACGGAGATCCTCCCATGGCGCTGGAGCGCACCCTGTCCATCATCAAGCCCGACGCCGTTGCCAAGAACGTCATCGGCGAAATCTACAGCCGTTTCGAGAAGGCCGGCCTGAAGATCGTGGCGTCCAAGTACAAGCAGCTGTCGCGTCGCGAAGCCGAAGGCTTCTATGCCGTGCACCGCGAGCGTCCGTTCTTCAACGCGCTGGTCGAGTTCATGATCTCCGGCCCGGTGATGATCCAGGCGCTGGAAGGCGAGAACGCCGTTGCCGCACACCGTGACCTGCTGGGCGCGACCAATCCCAAGGACGCTGCGCCGGGCACCATCCGCGCCGACTTCGCCGACTCGATCGATGCCAATGCCGCCCACGGCTCGGATTCGGTCGAGAACGCTGCCAACGAAGTCGCGTATTTCTTTGCCGCCACCGAAGTGGTCTCGCGCTGAGGCCGAGAGAGTCGAATCGTGAATGAGGTCGTGATCCCCTCCGTGCTGCAGGACGTTCCCGTCCGTACCCCGGAACTGCGCAAGCAGAACCTGCTCGACCTCGACCGCGAGGGACTGGAGCGCTTCTTCGCCGACACGCTCGGCGAAGCGCGCTACCGTGCCCATCAGGTGATGAAGTGGATCCACCATCGCTACGTCACCGATTTCGACCAGATGACGGACCTCGGCAAGGCGCTGCGTGCGAAGTTGCACCAGCACGCCGAGGTCCTCGTCCCGAATGTCGTGTTCGACAAGCCGTCCACCGACGGGACCCACAAGTGGCTGCTGGCCATGGGCACCGACGGCAAGAACGCGATCGAAACCGTCTACATCCCCGACAAGGGCCGCGGCACGCTGTGTGTGTCGTCCCAGGTCGGCTGCGGTCTGAACTGCACCTTCTGTTCGACTGCCACCCAGGGCTTCAACCGTAACCTCACCACCGCCGAGATCGTCGGGCAGGTGTGGGTGGCGGCGCGCCATCTGGGCAATGTGCCGCACCAGCAGCGCCGCCTCACCAATGTGGTGATGATGGGCATGGGCGAGCCGCTGATGAATTTTGACAACGTCGTGCGCGCGATGAGCGTGATGCGCGACGACCTGGGCTACGGCCTGGCCAGCAAGCGGGTGACGCTGTCGACCTCGGGCCTGGTGCCGATGATCGACCGGCTCTCAACCGAAAGCGATGTCTCGCTGGCGGTCTCGCTGCATGCGGCCAACGACACGCTGCGCGAAAGCCTGGTGCCGTTGAACAAGAAATACCCGATCGCCGAGCTGATGGAATCCTGCGCGCGCTATCTGCGCGGCAACAAGAAGCGCGATTCGGTCACCTTCGAATACACCTTGATGAAGGGCATCAACGACCAGCCCGAGCATGCGCGCCAGCTGGCCAGGTTGATGCGTCAGTTCGACAATGCGGTGCAGTCCAAGGACGCCGGCAAGGTCAACCTGATTCCGTTCAATCCATTCCCGGGCACGCGTTACGAGCGCTCGGGCGAGACCGAGATCCGCGCGTTTCAGAAGATCCTGCTTGACGCACAAGTGCTGACGATGGTGCGGCGGACCCGTGGCGACGATATCGACGCCGCCTGCGGGCAGCTCAAGGGGCAGGTCATGGACCGCACCCGTCGTCAGGCGGATTTCCTGCGCACCCTGGAAGGGCAGGCCGGTCGAGATGCGGCAGCGTGATCTAGCAGCCATGGCGGCTGTGGCGATCGCACTGTGCGCGGTCGGCTGCGGTGGTCGCAATGCCAAGGCCGGCTCGGTCCAGACGGTCGAGGAGGTCGCGCAGGTGCATTCGTTCCGCGACAGCACCGCGACAAAGAATCGTCTGGCGGTGCAGGAGAAGCTGGGCCTGGCCAATAACCGGCTGCAGACAGGCGACTACGTCGCTGCCGAAGAGCAGGTCCGTGCAGCCTTGAAGAAAGATCCCCAGTCGGTGGATGCCATTGGTCTGCTGGCGCTGATTCAAGGCGCCAAGGGCGATGTTGCCGGCTCCGGTGCGTCATACCGCCGGGCCGCCGAGCTTGCGCCGCAGCGCGGCGATGTCCTGAACAATTACGGCGCGTGGTTGTGCGCGAACGGCTCGCCGGCCGAATCGCTGATCTGGTTCGATCGCGCCCTGACCGACAGAAACTACGCATCGCCAGCCTCCGCGTTGGGCAATGCAGGTGGCTGCGCACTCAAGGCCGGGCAGCCGCAGCGGGCGGTCGGTGACTTGCGCAAGGCGCTGGAACTGGATCCGCGGAATCCATACGCACTCGAGTCGATGGCGCGCTCCGAGGTAACCAATCGCAATTATTTCGAAGCGCGTGCGTTTATTGAACGACGGCTTGCGGCTGCACCGGCAACCGCTTCCGTGTTACAACTCGCCATTCAGATTGAGCAAGGGCTAGGCGACAAGGTAGCTGCCAGCCGTTATCAACAGCGGTTGGTCAAGGAATTTCCTGACGCAGCGACCGCTAACCCCGGGGCCAATGCATTGTGATCAGTGATTCCAATCCGAACCCTTTCGAGCAGGAAAAGGGCTGCGGACAGCATTTGCGCGATGCGCGCGAAGCGGCAGGTCTGAGCGTGGACGAAGTCGCCGGCAAGCTGCGCATGCCGGCGCACGTGGTGCGCTCGCTGGAGCAGGAAGACTGGCAACGCCTGGGTGCGCCGGTCTTCGTGCGCGGTCAGTTGCGCAGCTATGCGCGCTTGCTGCATGTGGACCTGGAGCCGCTGCTGCAGCAGGCGGCGATTGCGCCGATCGAGCCGGTCAAGCTGGTCAGCCACACGCATACGCCGCGGGCGCGGCGCATCCTGGAAAGCACGGCGCGCAAGGCGATGTATGTGGTGATCACCGGTGTGTTCGCGGTTCCGGTGTGGTACGCGACCCGTTCGCATCTGGATGGCAAGGCGCCCAGCACGGTATCGCTGGACAGCATGCCGGAAGCGCCCGGGGCCGGCACCCCGGCCAACGCTGCCACGCAGCCGGCCAGCGCGCCGCGCGAGCAGCCGGCGCCGTACATCGCGTCGATGACGCCGGTGCCACGGGCCACGCCCGAGGTCGAGACCCCTGCAGCCTCGGCCGCCAGTGGTGGCAGTTTGTCGTTGAGTTTCAGCGGCGACAGCTGGGTGCAGATTCTGGCACCGGATGGCAGCGCGGTCGAAAAGGCACTGGTGCGTGCCGGCGAGCGTCGCAGTTATTCGCCAGGGCAGGTGGGCCGCATCGTGCTCGGTAATGCGTCGGCGGTAGAGGTTCAGCAAGGCGGCAGTATCGTCGATGTGAAACCGTTCCAGCGCGCTAACGTGGCCCGTTTTGCGGTATCCTCCGATGGCTCCGTGGTACCTGCTTCCGAGTGAAGCGGACTGCGGTTTTTCATTTTTCCCTATTGATGTTCCGCGCCTCCGGGATGACGGAGCGAGAGTACGCATGGCGATCGACGATCTGCTGGACGAACACGAACAAGGCGAACGCGTTCGTTCCTGGTTGAGAAAGAATGGCGCAGGGCTGGTAGGCGGCGTCGTGGTGGGCCTGGCCCTGATCCTGGGCTGGCAGTGGTGGCAGAAGCACACCGCCACCCAATCGGTGGAAGCCAATACCCGTTACGAAGCGGTGGTCAAGTCCATCCAGGGCAAGGACCTGGACAAGGCGGCCAAGGACATCGTGGCGCTCGATGACGGCAAGGGCGGTGTCTACGCCGAACTGGCTGCATTGCGTCTGGCCAAGGCCCAGGTGGATGCCGGCAAGCATGCCGAAGCGATCAAGACCCTGCGCGACGTGCCGGCCGAAGGCGAGCTCAAGCAGATCGTGCAGCAGCGCCTGGCGCGTGTGTTGACCGAAAGCGGCAAGCCGGACGAAGCGATCAAGCTGCTGGCCGATGCGCAGGACCACACCAGCCTGGAGATCCGCGCCGATGCGCTGGTCGTGCAGGGCAAGCCGGACGAAGCGCGTGCGCTCTACGCCAAGGCCCTGACCACGGTGGACGTGGCCTCGCCGCAGCGCCGTTTGCTGGAAACCAAGCTGATGGATGTGGGCGGCAAGGTGCCCGATCCGGCGGAGCCGATTTGATGAAGCAGGTTGATATGTACAAGCGCATTGCATTGATCGCCCTGATGGGCGTGTCGCTGGCTGGTTGCAGCACCGTCAAGGGCTGGTTTGCCGGTAAGGACGCTGCTGCCAAGAAGGCGCAGGAACCTGCCGAGCTGGTCAAGTTCGAGCCGTCGGTCAAGGTCGACAAGATCTGGTCCACCGGCGTGGGCAAGGGCGAAGGCCATATCGGCGTGCGCCAGCGTCCGGCGGTGGCCGATGGCAAGGTGTACGCCGCGGCGATTACCGGCGGCGTGCAGGCGCTGGACCTGCAGACCGGCAAGCGCGTGTGGGAATACAAGCCCAAGAAGGAAGAGCGTAACGATCGCAAGTTCAAGCAGCGCCTGTCCGGTGGCCCCGGCGTCGGCGAAGGCCTGGTGGTGATCGGCACGCTGTCTGGCGACGTGATTGCCTTGAACCAGGCCGATGGCACCGAAAAATGGCGTGCCAAGGTGCCGAACGAAGTCATCGCCGCACCGGCGATTGCACAGAACCTGGTGTTGGTGCGCAGCAACGATGGTCGCGTCAGCGCCTTCGACGCGGCCACCGGTGAGCGTCGCTGGTTCCATGCCGAAGAAGGCCCGACCCTGTCGGTGCGCGGCAATGCGCCGATCGTGACCGGCCCGGGCGTGCTGTTCGTCGGCAACGACAGCGGCACCTTGAGCGCCCTGGCGCTGCAGGACGGCCGCCCGTTGTGGGAGCAGGCGATCGGCGTGCCGGAAGGCCGCACCGAGCTGGAGCGCATGGCCGACGTGGACGGCGCCCCGGTGCTCGATGGCACCACGCTGTATGCGACCAGCTTCAAGAACGAAACCCTCGCACTGGAAGGCCCGAGCGGCCGTCCGCTGTGGACGCGCGATCACGGCGGCGCCGGTGGCGTTGGCGTGTCTTCGGCGGTGGTGGTGGTCTCCGACAACGCCGGCTCGGTGTGGGGCCTGGACAAGAGCAGCGGTGCGGCAATGTGGTCGCAGGCTGCGCTGGCGCGTCGCTCCCTGACCGGTGTGGCCATCCAGGGCGATTACGCTGTGGTCGGCGATTACAAGGGCTATCTGCACTGGCTGAAACTCAGCGACGGTGCACTGGCCGCGCGCGCTCGCGCTGGACGCGACACGCTGCTGGCGCAGCCGTTCGTCGTGGACGGCATTCTGTTGGTACAAAACACCGATGGCGATATCACCGCCTTCCGGTTGGCACAATAAGGACTTCGCGATGCTGCCCCTGGTCGCCCTGGTCGGACGGCCCAATGTCGGCAAGTCCACCATCTTCAATGCGCTGACGCGCACCCGTGACGCGCTGGTCCACGACCAGCCCGGCGTCACCCGCGACCGTAACTACGGGGTCTGTCGTCTCGACGAGGAACGCCCGTTCATCGTCGTCGATACCGGCGGTATTGCCGGTGACGAGGAAGGCCTGGCCGGCGCCACCGCGCGGCAGGCCCGCGCCGCTGCCGGCGAGGCCGATCTGGTGCTGTTCGTGGTCGACGGCCGCGAAGGCGCCTCCTCGCTGGACGACGAGATCCTGGCCTGGCTGCGCAAGCTGGCGCGGCCGACCGTGCTGGTCATCAACAAGATCGACGGCACCGACGAAGAGACCGTGCGCTCGGAATTCGCGCGCTACGGGTTCTCCGATGTGGTGGCGTTGTCTGCCGCGCATCGGCAGGGCATCGACGAACTGCTCGAGGAAGTCGGCGCACGTCTGCCCGAGGAAGGTGCCGGCGAGCTGCTGGATACCGACCCGGCGCGTGTGCGCATCGCCTTCGTCGGCCGCCCGAACGTGGGCAAGTCGACGCTGGTCAATCGCCTGCTCGGCGAAGAACGCATGATTGCCTCCGAAGTGCCGGGTACCACGCGCGATTCGATCGCCGTGGACATGGACCGTGACGGGCGCCAGTACCGCTTGATCGATACGGCCGGCCTGCGTCGCCGCGGCAAGGTCGAGGAGGCGGTGGAGAAGTTCAGCGCGTTCAAGACGCTGCAGGCGATCGAGCAATGCCAGGTTGCGGTGCTGATGCTCGATGCCGGCGAAGGCGTCACCGACCAGGACGCGACCATTCTGGGCGCCATCCTGGACGCTGGCCGCGCCCTGGTGGTGGCGATCAACAAGTGGGACGGGCAGAGCGACTACCAGCGTGCGCAGGCCGAAGACCTGCTGGCGCGCAAGCTGGGCTTTGTCAGCTGGGCCGAGGCGGTGCGGATTTCCGCGCTGCACGGCTCGGGCATGCGCGAGCTGTTCCAGGCGATTCACCGTGCACACGCGTCGGCCACGCACGAGTTCAGCACCAGCGAAGTCAATCAGGCGCTGGAAATCGCCTACGAGACCAATCCGCCGCCGAGCATCCGTGGCCACGTCTCCAAGCTGCGTTACGTGCATCCGGGTGGCGCAAATCCGCCGACCTTCATCGTGCACGGCACGCGCCTGAAGGTGCTGCCGGAGTCCTACAAGCGCTATCTGGAAAACTTCTTCCGCAAGCGCTTCAAGCTGGTCGGCACGCCGGTGCGTTTCATCTTCCGCGAAGGTGCCAATCCGTACGAGGGCAAGAAGAACACGCTCACCGAACGGCAGGTGGCGCGCAAAAGGCGGTTGATGAAGCACGTCAAGGGCAAGTAAGCAGGTAACGGCCCGTGCCCGGCCAATGATCGTCAGATGGAGTGGCCGCAGCGCCTGCACCTGCCGTGGTCCAGTGCCGCGAGCTACGCCAGGAAGGTGCAGTGATTCCTTCTGGCATCTGCACTGGCAGCGCCTGGCATTCTGAGTCGTCGTGGTGCACTGGTATCCTGCGTGCCATGACCGACTATCCCTCCCGCATTCCCTATGCACAGGCGCTGCAGATCCTGCAGGCCGTCGCCGCCAACAGCCGTCCGCCCGACGAGAACATCGCCACCTCGCGTGCCGACGGGCGGATCAGCGCTGCCGATCTGATCGCACCGATCGCGTTGCCGCCCTTTGCCAACAGCGCAATGGACGGCTTCGCGTTGCGGCATGCCGATGTCGCTGGCGGCGATGCGTCGTTGCAACTGGTCGGCGAACAGTTCGCTGGCGAGCGTTGGACCGGCACGCTGAGCGCCGGCCAATGCCTGCGCATCACCACCGGTGCGCCGCTGCCCGATGGCGCCGATACGGTGATCCCGAAAGAGGATGCGCAGGAACGCGATGGCGTGGTGCGTTTCCATAGCATGCCTGCGCCGGGTGAGGCGGTGCGCCAGGCCGGCAGTGACGTGCGCGCGGGCGATCTGGTGGTACAGAGTGGCCAAGTGTTGACGCCTGCGCGGATCGGACTGGCGGCTGCGCTCGGTCTGTCGCGGCTTGCGGTGGCGCCGCGGCCGACCATTGCGGTGCTGGCCACCGGCGATGAACTGGTGGAGCCGGGCATGCCGTTGGGGCCGGGACAGATCTACAACAGCAACCGCGACATGCTGATGGCGCAGCTGCGGGCACTGGGCTACGCGCCGACCGCATGGCCGACCCTGCCGGACGATCCGCAACGTATCCGCACCATGCTGGAGGACGCGGCTGCGGCCTTCGACGTGGTGATCACCTGCGGCGGCGTCTCGGCGGGGGAAAAGGATTATCTGCCGCAGCTGATCGGCGAACTGGGCCGCATCCACTTCTGGCGCGTGCGCATGCGCCCGGGTATGCCGGCGGTGCTGGGCCAGATCGGCCGCTGCCTGGTGCTGGGTCTGCCGGGCAATCCGGTCTCGGTGCTGGCGACGCTGATCGCCTACGGCGTGCCGCTGCTGGATGGCCTGCAGGGACGTAGCGAGCCGCGCCCGCTGTGGCATGCGGCCCTGGCCAGTCCGTGGGAAAAACGCCACGAGCGCCTGGAGTTCCTGCGCGGGCGGCTGGAGTGCGGCGAAGACGGGCGTCTGACGGCGTTGCCGCATCGGGGCGATGCATCGCACCTGCTGCGTGGCGCGGCCGACAGCAATGCCTTGATCGTGTTGCCCGAGCAGGCACGGCGTTTCGAGGCGGGCGAGAGCGTGCGGGTGATTCCTTACGCGCTTTGAGCGTTTGGTACAGCACGCGCGACAAACAGCAGGGCCGCGCTCGCCGTCAGGCGGGCGCTATCGGATGCAGGCCGGTCCTTCGCGGCTTCGGCACTGAACGCCGGCGGTGCGTGACGTGATGGCAGCCACGGAGGGCGCACGCAGTGGCGCACTGCCCCGTCCACGTCACGCGCAGGAACGTGGCGGCCTGATGCGAAGCGACAACCAGCGCCGATCGGTCGCGCTCAGCCGACGGCGCTGCCGCAGAAGGCGGCGTAATCGGCATATCCGGTGAATGCGACACCGGGAGCACACACCGGGCAATGCGGGTCGGGCGGCAGCCGGATTTCGCGAAAGCGCATTGCCAGCGCATCGAAGCTGAGCAGGCGCCCGGTGAGGGTCTCGCCGATGCCCAGCAGCAACTTGATCGCCTCGGTGGCCTGCAGCAATCCGATCACCCCGGGCAGCACGCCCAGCACGCCGGCCTCGGCGCAGCTTGGCGCAAATTCGGGCGGTGGCGGCTCGGGAAACAGGCAGCGATAGCACGGTGCATGGCCGCGCTTGCGGCCGGCATCGAACACGCTCAATTGCCCTTCGAACTGCTGTACCGCGCCGTAGACCAGCGGTTTGCCGAGTTTGACGCAGGCATCGTTGAGCAGATAGCGCGCAGGAAAATTGTCGGCGCCGTCGACCACGACATCCACGTCCTTCAGCAGGGCTTCGACATTGCCGGCAGTCACGCGTGCCTGCAGCGCCTCGACCTGCACGCGTGGATTGAGCGCAGCAATGCGCTGCGCGGCCGAGCTGACCTTGGCGACGCCGACGCTGTCTTCCACATGCAGGATTTGGCGCTGCAGATTGCTGCGGTCCACCACATCGTCATCGGCGATCCGCAGGTGGCCGACGCCGGCGGCAGCCAGATAGAACGCCGCCGGCGAGCCGAGCCCACCTGCACCGACCAGCAACACGCGCGACTGCGCCAGGCGCTGCTGGCCTTCCAGACCGACCTGCGGCAGGCGCAGATGGCGCGAGTAGCGCTCGAGAAAATCCTGCTCGTCCGGCGGCAGGGTAGGGCGCACCAAGGGAAGGCCGGCGCCGGTCCATGCGGCGGTGCCACCGAGCACCGAAGACACCTGCGTATAGCCGTGCGCGCGCAAGATCTCCGCCGTGTGTGCCGAGCGCTTGCCGCTCTGGCAGATCAGCACGATCTCGCGCGTCTGCTCCGACAGATGCTGTGCGGGTGCGGTTTCCAGATCGTGTTGCGCAATCGCCAACGCGCCTTCGGCCTGGCCGCCGGCACGCTCGTGCAACTGCCGGATGTCGATCAGCAAGGCGCCTTGCAGGGCGCGCAGGCGGGCGTCTGCAGGGGAGATATCGTGGCTGCTCATGGCTCCATTGTCGCGCAAACGCAGGCCGTGCGATGCACAGGACTGCCATGTTGGCATCAGGCTCACCAGCACGGCGGTAGCGTGGGCACACAAGGAGACCCTCAATGACCCCCGATATCGACGCGCAATTGAAACAACTTGCCGATGCACTGCCTGATATTCGTCGCCAGCATCCGGACGATTTCTGGGATGTATTCCACGCACGTGCAGAGAAGATCACCGCTGCCGCAGAGTCGCAGGAGCAGGCGGCGCAAATCGTCAAGCGCATCGACGACATCCTGTCAGCGCATCAGTTGGGCCCTGCGGATCCAGGCGCCTGACCCGGCGGGCCTTGCTACGTGCAGTCTTGCAAGTGCGCATTCGCAGTCCTGAATGCTGGATATTCCAAGGCAGCCGGACGGCTCGAGCCATGTTCCGTGGGAACGGGAGCCGGTTGCTCAGTGTGCCAGCACCGTCCTAAGTCGCCCAACACGGATGCCATGCCACCTTCACTCCATGTGAAGCGCACTGCGGTGCAGCACGGTTTCCTCTCCAGCTTTCGACGCCGGTACGACGATTAGGTCACGCAACCAGGTCCAGCATGCAGGCACACCTTCTGGCTGGAGATCCACATGAAAGTACGTCACCCGATGTTTGCGGCGCTGACCCTGTGTCTAGGTATCGCCACTGCTGCGCATGCGCAGAATGCAACACAGGCCGGCATGCCCGCCACTGCCCAGCAACAGGCGGGCACTAATTCCCCGAGCGCGAAGGAGCGTGAGGCGCTAGGCACCCTGAGCGCCATCAACACCAGTGAAATCGGTGCGGCCAATCTCGCGCTGCAGAAGCAGGTGCAAGGTGGCGTGCGCGACTATGCGATGCAGATGGTCAAGGAGCATACCGACAACAATCAGAAGCTAGCCAAGTGGTCGCCGGACCTGTCTGCTGCCGCTGCCAAGGCGCAGATGAGCAAGGGCAAGACCGAACTGGCGATGTTGCAGAAGCTCGATACCAAGGCCTTCGAGGCTGCGTACGTCACGGCAATGGTCAAGGACCACACCGATGCGCTGGCGGCGCTGGACAAGCAACTGATTCCTGCGGCCAAGACGGCACAGGTGCTGGCGCATCTGCAGACCACGCGCAGCCATGTCGCCGAGCATCTGGCGGCTGCCAAGACGCTGCAGGCCAGCAGCAAGGGTGCTGGGCGCTGAGGCATGTCTGGCTTACCGGCAACACCGGGTGCCGCTGTTGAAGACCCCATGAAGCGGATGCGTCGCCTGATCATCCGGGCCGAGCCGCACCAGATCCTGGATGCGTGGTGCGATGCCAATGTGCAGCGACGCATCCTGCGTGGAGTGGCGGAGCTGGTCGCTGGCGATGGGCATGCATCACGCTGGGCGCTGCAGGCCACCTGGTGTCGGCGCGGCGTTGTCGGGCTGCAGCGTGGTGAGGCGCGCCTGGGTGAATCGGTGCGTTACCAGGTTGATGGCGGTCGCGGCCTGCAGCTGGGCGTGTTGCTGCATGTGCAGACTGCGCCTGGATGCGAGGGCAGTTGTGTCACGTTGAGCCTGCAGGGTGCAGATGAGCGAGAGCGCGCTGGGCCATCGGTCGAGCGCATGCAGCGTGTCGGGCATCTGTGGATGGGCAAGGCGTTACGGCGCCTGCGTGACGGTATGGACGTGTGAGATCGTGTCCGCTCGTCCGCACCTTGTCGATGGACTTCGAATGCCTGGCCTCCCGATTGCAGTTGCTACGGCCGGCCAGGTCTTGAGGGTTCAGTCGGATGGGGTGCTTGCGTCGACCACCCCGGGGAGCGGTTCGGCATTGCCGAAGTGCGGCCGCAAGGCATCCACTCCGTGCTGCGGCCTGGCCAGCGGGGTCAGGTCCTGGCGATTGGCGCGACGTTGCGCGGTAGAGAACGTGGCCAGCTTGTCGCGCTGATCGATCAGCGGTTGCTGGACCTCGCCATCGCGATTGAACGACCAGGCCAGCATCGGCTCGCCCAGCGGCAATGCATCGCCCGCGGCGGTGCCGTTGCGCGAGTGCCAGGTGTGCCAGGTCTTGCCATAACTGTTGAGCTTGCTGCGCATCAGTTCTTTCTCCGCAACCAGCGGCAGGTTGGGCGCGGATAGCTGGCCCGACAGGATTTCGCCATTGTGCGGATGCCAGAAGCTGCGCTCGTGCTCTGGCAACTGTGCGAACAGTTGTTCGGAAATGATGTACTCGATACCGGTGAGGTTGGCCTGATCGGTGTTGCCGTCGTAGAGCGCGCATTGCGCCAGGTCTTCATTGACCTGATGGCAGTAGTGATGCGCTTCCATCTGTACATCCGGTGCGTCTTTCATCGGATGGAAACCCACCAGGTAGATGTCGAGCTTGCCGACCGGCCCGGTCGGTTGCAGGACCCTGGCGCCGGCTTCCAGCACATTGGTCTTGGCGCTTTCAGGCGCGCCCGGCGGGGTAACCGAAGGCGGGCTGCGCGAGCAGCCGGCGCACAGCAGGGCAATCCAGAGCGCGGACTGTCGCATGCGATCTCCAGCAATGAGTGGTGGGGCCAGCCTACGGAGGCTGATGGTTTGCGAGGCGTGAGCGCGTGCGCAGATATCCAACGGAGCTTCACCTCGCTTGAGCATCTGCTTAATGCCATGGCGGCGATGCTGCGCAGCTACGCATGCCTGGTCGCTCACCCATGTCCGCCACCACCCGCAAGATCGCGACATTCAACGTCAATGGCATCACTAGCCGGCTGCCGCATCTGCTGGAATGGTTGCAGCGCGAGCAACCGGATATCGTGGGCCTGCAGGAATTGAAAGCCACGCAGGACGCCTTTCCGGAACAGGCGATCCGCGATGCCGGCTATGGCGTCATCTGGCAAGGCGAGAAGTCGTGGAACGGTGTGGCATTGCTGGCGCACGGCGCCGATCCGGTCGAAATCCGTCGTGGGCTGCCGTGGGACCGCGGCGATACGCAGAGCCGTTATCTGGAAGCTGCAATTCACGGGGTAGTGGTGGCCTGCCTATATCTGCCCAATGGCAACCCGCAGCCCGGGCCGAAGTTCGACTACAAGCTGGCGTGGTTTCAACGTCTGATCCGGCACGCCAAGACGCTGGTGGACCTACCGCACCCGGTAGCACTGATCGGCGATTTCAACGTGGTGCCGACCGATGCCGACATCTACGACCCCAAGGGCTGGCGCAAGGATGCGTTGCTGCAGCCGGAGAGTCGTCAGGCGTACCAGACCCTGCTCGAGCAGGGCTGGACCGACACCCTGCTTGCATTGCATGGCGAAACGCCGATTTACACCTTCTGGGATTATTTTCGCCAGCATTTTGCGCGCGATCGTGGGTTGCGCATCGACCACCTGCTGCTCAACCGCACCCTGGCGCCTGGGCTGCAGGACGCCGGCGTGGACAAGTGGGTACGTGCACTGGAAAAGGCCAGCGATCATGCGCCTACCTGGATCAGCGTGCATGTGCCCGAAGCGGTAGCCGAGCCAGCAACGCAGGCCGAGGCCGTGCCCAGGCCACGAAAGCGTGCCGTGGCGAAGGCAAGCCCGGCACGCACGTCCACGACGAAGAAAACGCCCAAGACCGCGGCGAAAAAGGCCGCAACGCGGTCTGCCGCCAGCAAGTCAATCGTATCCGCCAAGCCGCGCAAGCTGGCGAAGAAAAGCACCAAATAACGCGGCAGCGCTAGCCGATACTGCCCGCGTGACGCTCCATCCGACGCTGCTTGATCCGGTGCAGCACATGCCCGGTGAGGGCGGTCAGCAGGATCAGCACGTTGCTGACGATAAACACGGCATTGCCGACCAGGTAGCTGTAGAGGATGAACAGCACCGAGGCGCTGATCTGGCCGATGAACAGCCAGCGCGAAACGCCCTGTGCCGCATCCGAGCGCCATTGCTTGTAGATCTGGCGGATCAAGGTGGCAATCAGGACTGCACTGGCGAGCCAGCCCACAAGGTCAACGAGTTGCATGCGGCATGAATACCGTGGGGGAACTGGGTGTCACTTTGCGATCTGCCGTGTAGGCGCGGCGTTCTAGCGGCTTCAAGCGACGTGCGCCCTGGTCGAGATGAGGGAATGCGTGCAGCAGGGTGCGGTGATGCCGCGATCGCTGCGCCTGTACCGGCCACGTCGGGGGCCGGTATCCTAGCCAGGTCATCCACCGGTCGACCGTGCCTTGCTCATGATCAGCTACGCCGACGCACTTGCGATTGTCCATCGGCAGATCGCCGTGCTTGCCGGCGAGTGGGTGGACAGTGCCGATGCCGAGGGGCGTGTGCTTGCGCAGGTGTTGTCGAGCCCGGCGGAGTTGCCGGCGTTCGACAACAGCGCGATGGATGGATTTGCGTTGGTCACCGCCGGCCGTGGCGCGATCGCCGGCAGCGAACATGTGATCGGTGGCAGCGTTGCCGCAGGCGAAGATGTAGGTGGCATCACGGCTGGCAGCGCGTGGGAAATCATGACCGGCGCCGGTTTGCCCGCGGGCGCCGATGCCGTGGTGCCGATCGAACAGGTGGACGTGCTGGCGCACGATGGCGCGCGGCCGGGCCGCATCCGGCTGCGCGCCGATATCCGCGCCGGTCAGCATATTCGTCGACGTGGGGAAGATGTGGCCTTGCACGACCGCGTGATCGAGGCCGGCACCGTCTTGCGCGCCGCACACCTGATGCTGCTGGCCGGGCTGGGCTGTGCGCGGGTGCAGGTGGTGCGGCGTCCGCGTGTGGCCTTGATTGCGACCGGCCGCGAGTTGATCGGCGATCCGGCGCAGCCGTTGCGGCCTGGCCAGATTCGCGATGGCACCAGCAGCTATCTGCTCAGCCAGCTGCGGGCAGCCGGTGCCGAACTGGTCTGGCATGGACAGGTGGGCGATGACGATGCCGGTTTCGATCTGGCGCTTGCGCAGGCGCGCGATGCGGGCGCCGAGGTGATTCTGAGCACTGGTGCGGTGTCGCGCGGTCGCTACGATTTCGTGCCCGATGCCTTGGCACGGCATGGCGCGGCGGTGCTGTTCCACAAGGTTGCGGTGCGGCCGGGCAAGCCGGTGCTGCTGGCGCGCTTCGCAGACGGTGCGCTGTATGTCGGTTTGCCGGGCAATCCGATGGCCAGCGCTGCCGGGCTGCGCTTTTTCGTGGAGCCGGCGCTGCGCGGTTTGCTTGGCATGCCGGCCGAGCGCGGCGTGCAGGTTGCGCTGGAAACCCCGATGCAGGCACGACCGCTGTGGCGGCAACACCTGCGCGCACGGTTGACCTGCAGCGCTGCCGGAGTGCTCTGCGTGCAGATCCTGCCCCAGCAGGAGTCGTTCCGCGTGGCGCCGTTGTTGCAGGCCAATGCGTGGGCGGTACTGGAGCCGCAGGACGAAGGCGCCGCGCCCGGTACGACAGCGCAGGTGTTCGGGCTGGGCCATCTGCAGCCGGCTGCACCGGCGATCGCGCCATGAGCCAGCACCTGCACGTCATGCGATGCCGTGCCGGCGAGCAGGCGGCATGAACGCGAGGCCTGCATGGACGGGCGTGGTGCTGGCCGGCGGTCGTTCCTCACGGATGGGGCAGGACAAGGCGCTGCTGCAGTGGCGCGAACGTCCATTGCTGGAGCACATGCAGGCGTTGCTGCGCGACGCCGGCGCGCACAATGTGGTGATCAGTGGCGATCGCCCGGACTACGCCGGGATTGCCGACGCGCAGCCGGACCTGGGGCCGCTTGGTGGCCTGGCCAGCGTGATCGATCAGCTAGCCGATGCAACGACACTGGTGGTGGTGCCGGTCGACATGCCGCTGCTGTCCCGGTCATTGCTGAATCGGCTGCTGGCGCCACCGCATCGGCGCTGCGTTACCTTTGAAGACCAGATGCTGCCGATGCGGCTATACGTAGATGACGTTGTGCGTGAGGCGCTCACTGCGCAGATGGCAGGAACTGGTTCGTCACGCTCGCTGCGCGCCCTGCAGGCTGCGCTGCAATGCCATCGCATCGCTGTCACCGCCAGCGAACGCGCCGCGTTCGTCAATTGCAATACGCCCGAGCAGTGGAGTCAGCTCATTCATGAAAATCCAGATTGAAGCTCAGCAGCTGCGCTTCCGCATCGACGAAGCCGAACTGGCCGACTTGCTTGCCGGGCGCACAATCGAGAATCTGAGCCGCTTGCCGAGCGGGCAGGGCGCGCGACTGCTGCGCCACAGCGTCAGCCTGAGCGATGGTGACGCGGCCTGCAATTGCACTGCCGAGCATTGGCAGTTGTCGGTGCCGCGCGATGCGCTGGAACAGCATGCACGGCAATTGCCCAGCCGCGAGGGGTTGCGCTTCAGCTTCGATGCCGGTGCTGGCCATGCCGAACCGACGGCGTTGCAGGTGACCTTCGATATCGATGTGCGCGACAGTGCGCGCAAGCGCTTTCCGAAAGCCTGACGTGCCGTAGACGCATACGCGCAGCGCTCATGCGTTGATTTCAAGACCCGCAGCAATGCCTGGCACCCGATCGCAGGCCAGGCCACGCGCCTTTAGCGCCGCTTCGATGGCCGCAGCATCGGCATCGCTGTAGCCGGCGCCACTGCGCAACGCGACCACATGCAGGCCTTCTGCGGCCAGTTGCAGCACCAGATGCTGTTGTGCGTCGGCCTGCCGCGGCAAGGCGCGGCGTGCGGCATCGCGTCTTGCCAGTTCCAGTACCGCGTCGGGGATGTCGTCGCCGATCAGCAGGACGTCGGCCAGATTCATCGCACGCAGCGCCTTGATGGTGAGCAGGCCGGGATCGCCCGGCCCGGTGCCGACCAGTTGCACGCTGCCGCGCGCCGGCACCGCGCCGGCATCGTCCAGTGCCGCGATAAAGGCGCCTTCGGCTGCGTCGTCGTTGCCGGCCTGCAGCAGCAGCGGCACGTCGCCGTCGATGACGCGATCGAACCAGCGCCGGCGGCGGTTCATGTCGGGGAACTGGCTGCGGATGCGCTCGCGGTGACGCGCGAACATGCCGGCGAAGCGGCCGACCGAGACATCCAGTTCGCGTTCCAGCCGTTCGCGCAGGCGGCGCGCCAGCATCGGTGCGGCACCGGCGGAGGAAATGGCGATGACCAGCGGGTCGCGATCCACGATGGCGGGCACCTGATAGGTCGACAACTCGGCATCGTCCACCACATTGACCAGGCGCTGACGCGCGCCTGCAGCAGCGGCGACACGTTGATTCAACTCGCCATCGTCGGTGGCGGCGACCACCAGCCACACGTCGTCGATCCAGGCGGGATCGAACTCGCCGTCCAGTTGTTCGAAACGGCCAGCCTGCATCAGTTCCGCCAGTTCGGGCGAGAGCGCATGCGCATACAGGCGGATCTGCGCACCCGCCTTGAGCAGCGCCAGCACCTTGCGCGTGGCGACCTCGCCACCACCGATGACCAGCACGGCGCGTGCTTGCAGGTTTGCGAACAGCGGGAACAACGGCATCAGACGTACTCCGAAAGGATGGCTCGCACCGACGGCATGTTGCATGGCACCATCAGGCCACGTCCACGCCTCGCTGCCGCCAATGCGTGTCTTGCTGGTCAACGATACCGAAAAGCCGATCGGCGAACTGCGTCAGGCACTGACGCGCGCCGGTTATACGGTGCTCGACGATGTGGCCTCGGTCGGTGCATTGCTGCACGCGGTACAGAGCCAGCAGCCGGATGTGGTGGTGATTGATGTCGACTCGCCCTCGCGCGATACCCTGGAGCAACTGTCGATGCTGCATGCACATGCGCCGCGGCCGGTGGTGATGTTTTCCGGCGATGGCGACGATGCGTTGATCCATGCGGCGGTCGGTGCCGGCGTCACCGCCTATGTGGTCGATGGCCTGGCGCCGGCACGGCTGGCGCCGATCGTGCAGGTGGCGCTTGCGCGGTTTGCGCAGGAGAGCAGCATGCGCAAGCGCCTGGACGATGTGCAGCAGGCGCTGCAGGACCGCAAGCTGATTGATCGCGCCAAGGGCCTGCTGATGGAAAAACGCGGCCTGAGCGAGGCCGATGCCTACGCGGCGCTGCGCCAGCAGGCGATGAAGCAGGGCGTCAAACTGGCCGAAGTGGCGCGACGCATCGTGGCCATGGCCGAGTTGCTGGGATGAACACATGAGCCAAGCCGACCTCCCCGTATTGCGCGTGGCCTACATGCCGCTGATCGATTGCGCGCCCCTGGTCGCGGCGCAGCGGCTGGGCCTGGATCGCGTCCATGGGCTGCAGTTGGACTTGCAGCGGCAGGCCTCCTGGGCCGGCGTGCGCGACCGTCTGCTGGCCGGCGAGGTCGATGCGGCACATGCGCTGGCCAGCCTGGTGTATGCGATCGACCTGGGCATTGCCGGGCCGCAATGCCCGATGGCGCTGTTGATGACGCTCAATCACAACGGCCAGGCGATCACGCTGGCACCTGCGCTTGCGCAGGCCCTGGAGGAGGGGCAGAGCTTGCCGCAGGCGCTGGCCAGCCTGGGCCGCCGCGCCGTGTTTGCGCAGACCTTCCCGACCGGCACGCATGCGCTGTGGCTCTATTACTGGCTGGCGGCACGTGGCGTGGACCCGATGCGCGACGTGGAGGTGCTCAGCATCCCGCCACCGCAGATGCCGGACGCCCTGGCCAGTGGACTGGTCGACGGCTATTGCTCCGGCGAGCCATGGGCTGCGGTTGCGCAGGCGCAGGGCAGCGGTCGCCGGGTAATCCGCAGTGGCGAGCTGTGGGCTGGCCATCCGGAAAAGGTGTTGGCCTGCCGACGCGAATTCGCCGCGCTGCAACCCGAGTTGACCGAACGCCTGACCGCCTGCGTACTGGATGCCTGTCGCTGGCTGGATGCGGACCCGGCAAATCGGGCGCAGTGTGCGCAATGGCTGGCCGAGCCGCAGCATATCGGGGTATCGGCCGCGCATCTGGCCGCTTGCCTGGATGCCGATGTCGAAGCAGAGGCACATGCGAAGGATGTGACAGCGCTGGCCTTCCATGGCGATGGCGCGGTCAACATGCCGTGGCTGTCGGACGGTGAGTGGTTCCTGACCCAGTTCCAGCGCTGGGGCTGGCATGACATCCAGGAAGACGACATCGCGCGGCTGCGCGACATCCATCGACTGGACAACTATCGGCGCGCTGCCGCGCGCGTGGGCGTGGTTTCCCCCGAGGACGACCACCGCAGCAATCGGTTGTTCGATACGCCCTGAGCCCGGATGCCGAGCGCATCAGGCGGCAAGTCAGGCTGGGGTGGGTTGGATGAGACTGGATGCATTGGATCTTGCGGACAGAAGCCGAGGCGACGGCAACGGCGCGAGGGATGTGGTCTGCGGCTTGGTTGCAGGGTCCTTGCCTGCCCAGCCTCGAAGGACACGCCGCAAATACGTCCCTGTAGGCTCTTACGCGGCATCCATGCCGCGTAAGGTCTCGCGACGGTGGGCGGGCAAGGACCCGTCGAGATGGTCGGTGTGCGTAGCTCTTCTCAAAGCAACCAGCAAAATCTCTGGTGCGATGTCCTCGCCGATTGCGGGACCGTGTGGCGGCATGGATGCTGCCACCGAGCCTCCACGGACGGATTCACGCCGTGTCCCGCGGGCGGCGAGGGCACCGCGCGCTCGACTGACACGGCTTTTGACCTAGATATTTGATCGGTATGCACGCGTCCTAGATGAGGCTTCCGAGCACAGCCGTGTATTAGCTCTGTTGGGCGCTGTTAGTCATGCCAAGCGACAGAGCCTGCGATACAGGGTGCACGCTGTTGGTGCAAGGCTGCACGAAAGACGGGACTGGTGAGCTGCGCTGGCGTGTCGGTAGGCTGTCGTGAAATCGGACGCGCTGCATCCAAAACGCTATTTTTCAATGACTTGTATCGTCGTGATGCTCAGGTGAGCAAGTTGGCACGTTGATTGCGTAGTGACTCCGTGCAGGTGCAACGGCGTACCTGCCACAACACGAACACGATGCCGCGGATCAACGGCGATCCGCACGCATCCAGGACAACGGCGTCCTTCCGGTTTTACCGGAGGGGCGCCGTTTTTTTTTGGCCATCGCATTCGAAGAGGTCTCTATGCAGCGCTCGTTCTGGCGATCCGGGCACACGCCCACCTTGTTCGCATCCTTCCTGTATTTCGACCTGAGCTTCATGGTGTGGTATCTGCTCGGTCCGCTGCAGGTACCGATTGCGCAGTCGCTGGGGCTCGATACGCAGCAGCGTGCCTTGATGGTGGCGGTGCCGATCCTGTGCGGCGCGGTGCTGCGGCTGGTGCTGGGCATGCTGGCCGACCGTATCGGTGCCAAGCGCGCGGGCGTTGTCGCACAAGTTGCGGTGATCGCTTCGTTGTTTGGTGCCTGGCAGTTCGGCGTGCACAGCATGGGGCAGGTGTTGTTGCTGGGCGTGTTGCTCGGCATTGCCGGCGCTTCGTTCGCGGTTGCGCTGCCGCTGGCCTCGCGCTGGTACCCGCCCGAGCATCAGGGCACCGCGATGGGGATTGCCGGGGCGGGCAATTCCGGCACCGTGCTGGCGGCGTTGTTCGCACCGATGCTGGCGTTGGCGTTCGGTTACCAGAACGTGTTCGGACTGGCATGCATTCCGCTGCTGCTGACGCTGGTCGTATTCGTCCTGATTGCGAAAGAAGCGCCAGTACCGGTCGCGCGCAAGCGCTGGTCCGACTATGGCCGCGTGTTGGTGGCCAACCGCGACGCGTGGCGCTTCATGTTTTTCTATTCGGTGACCTTTGGCGGTTTTTCCGGGTTTGCCAGTGCATTGCCGGGCTACTTCCACGACCAGTTCGGCTTCGATACGCGCACTGCAGGGTGGGCGACGGCTGCCTGCGTATTGGCGGGTTCGGTGATGCGTCCGTTGGGCGGTGTGATTGCGGACCGCATTGGCGGCACGCGCGCCTTGCTCACTGTCTATCTGCTGGTGGCTGCGCTGGTGGGCATCGCAGGCTTCGGCGCAGGCGGGGCAATGGTGACGCTGGCCTTGTTCGTACTGACCCTGCTGTGCCTGGGTGCCGGCAATGGCGCGGTGTTTCAGCTGGTGCCGCAGCGGTTTGCGCAGGACATCGGCGTGATGACCGGCTTGATCGGCATGGCCGGCGGCATCGGCGGGTTTGCGCTGGCTGCGGGTCTGGGCGTGCTCAAGCAGCACACCGGCAGTTATGCGATGGGCATGTGGATGTTCGCTGCGTTCGCACTCGGTGGTTGGGCGCTGCTGGCCGGGGTCAAGACACAGTGGCGTAGCGAATGGTCCAGCGCCGGCGCGGCGCGGGTCTGACATGTCGACAGGAATCCAGGCAATGAAGCAACCCAGACTGGTCGTCATCGGCAATGGCATGGCCGGCATCCGCACCGTGGAGGAACTGCTCAAGCTGATGCCGGGCATGTACCAGATCACCGTGTTCGGGGCCGAGCCGCATCCCAACTACAACCGCATCCTGCTGTCGCCGGTGTTGGCCGGCGAGCAGGAGTTCGACGACATCGTGCTCAATCCGTTGCAGTGGTATCAGGACAACGGCATCCGCTTGCATCTGAACAAGGAAGTCACCCGCATCGATCGGGTACGTCGCCGCGTGATCGCCGCCGATGGCACCGAGGCGGAATACGACCGCTTGTTGATCGCCACTGGTTCGGTGCCGTTCGTGTTGCCGATTCCCGGTAACGAATTGAAGGGCGTGATCGGCTACCGCGATATCCAGGACACCCGCACGATGATCGAGACCGCGCGCAGCAAGCGGCACGCGGTGGTGATCGGTGGCGGTCTGCTGGGGCTGGAAGCGGCCAATGGCCTGAAGCTGCGCGGGATGGACGTGACCGTGGTGCATCTGGCCGGGTGGTTGCTGGAGCGCCAGCTCGATCCGGTAGCCGGCAATCTGCTGCAGCAGGCCCTGCGCGCGCGCGGGCTGGAGTTCAGGCTGAGCACGGCGACCAGTGCAGTGCTGGGCAACGCGCAGGGCGAGGTAATTGGCGTGAAGTTCGCCGACGGCAGCGAGATCCCGGCCGATCTGGTGGTGATGGCAGCGGGCATCCGCCCGAATACGCGGCTGGCCGAAGAAGCCGGCATCCACTGCGCGCGCGGCATCGTGGTCAACGACAGCCTGCAGAGCTTCGACCCACGCGTGTACGCAGTGGGCGAGTGCGCAAACCATCGTGGCATTGCCTACGGCCTGGTGGCGCCGCTGTTCGAGCAGGCCAAGGTGTGCGCGAATCACCTGGCGCAGTTCGGTATCGGCATCTATCGCGGCTCGGTGGCGTCGACCAAGCTCAAGGTCACCGGGATCGATCTGTTTTCCGCCGGCGATTTCATGGGCGGCGATGGCTGCGAGGAGATCGTGCTGTCCGACCCGGCCGGCGGGGTCTACAAGAAGCTGGTGATCCGCGACGATGTGCTGGTCGGCGCCTGCCTGTACGGCGACACCAGCGATGGCGGCTGGTACTTCAAGCTGCTCAAGGACGGCACGCCGATCCGGGCGCAGCGCGATCAACTGATCTTCGGAGAAAGCGCGCTGGGCGATGCCGGCACCGGCGGACAGGACCGTGCCAGTGCGATGGCCGACAGCGACGAGGTCTGCGGCTGCAACGGCGTGTGCAAGGGCACCATCGTCAAAGCCATCAGCGAGCAGGGGTTGTTCACCGTCGACGAGGTGAAGAAGCACACCAAGGCCGCCAGTTCCTGCGGGTCGTGTACCGGCCTGGTCGAGCAGATCCTGATGAACTGCCTGGGCTCCAACTTCCAGGAAACACCGAAAACCAAGGCGGTCTGCGCCTGCACCGATCTGAGCCACGGCGATGTGCGGCGCGCCATTGCCGAACACAAGCTGCTGACCCATGCGCAGGCGTATGCCTTCATGGAATGGCGCACGCCCAACGGCTGCGCCACCTGCCGGCCGGCGATCAACTACTACATGTTGTCGAGCTGGCCGCATGAGGCCATCGACGATCCGCAATCGCGTTTCATCAACGAGCGTGCGCACGCCAACATCCAGAAGGACGGTACCTTCTCGGTGATTCCGCAGATGAAGGGCGGGGTGACCAATGCCGGCGAGCTGCGCCGTATTGCCGATGTCGCCGACAAATACGCGGTGCCGATGGTCAAGGTGACCGGCGGCCAGCGCATCGACCTGCTCGGGGTCAAGAAGGAAGATCTGGTCGATGTCTGGCGCGATCTGGGCATGCAGTCCGGGCATGCGTACGGCAAGTCGATCCGCACGGTGAAGACCTGCGTGGGCAGCGAGTTCTGCCGCTTCGGCACCCAGAACAGCACGCAGATGGGCATCGACCTGGAAACCATGCTGGCCAATATGTGGAGCCCGCACAAGGTCAAGCTGGCGGTGTCCGGCTGCCCGCGCAATTGCGCCGAATCCGGCATCAAGGACGTGGGCATCATTGCGGTGGATTCGGGGTGGGAGCTGCATGTTGGCGGTAATGGCGGCATCAAGACCGAGGTCGCCCGCTTCCTGGTCAAGGTGAGCACCGCCGAGGAAGTGCGCGAATACACCGGTGCGTTTCTGCAGCTGTATCGCGAGCAGGCGTATTACCTGGATCGCACCGTGCACTACATCGCACGGGTGGGGCTGGATTACATCCGCGCACAAGTGGTGGATGACGCGGCCAACCGGCGTGCCTTGTACGAACGCCTGCTGTACTCGCTGGAAGGCCTGGTCGACCCGTGGAAGGCGCGTATCGCCGGCGAACGGAAGCAGGAGTACCAACCCTTGCGCATCGCCGCGCCGGCCGCAACGGTGGAGGAATGAGCATGCAGCAGGCCGCGTGGATTCGCGTGTGTGCGCTGCAGGAGCTGCCTGCATTGGGTGCGCGCGTACTCGAGATCGAGGGCATTGCACCGATCGCCTTGTTCCGCACCGCCAGCGATCAGGTGTTTGCGTTGCGCGACCGTTGCCCGCACAAGGGCGGGCCGTTGTCGCAGGGTATCGTGGCCGGCGACACGGTGACCTGCCCGTTGCATGGCTGGGCGATCGCCTTGCAGAGCGGCCAGGCCTGCGCACCGGATGTGGGCTGCGCGCCGCGTTACCCGGTCAAGGTGGAAGCCGATGCGGTATGGATCGTGTTGCAGCCGGTATCGCTGCCGGATGCAGTCGCCGAGCCGGCCGCATGAGCGACGGCCAGCAGCTACCTTTGATCGCTGCGGCGGTACAGCCGCAGACGTCTGCGCCGATGCATCGCATCACCCGGTCGACCTGCTGCTACTGCGGGGTGGGCTGCGGGGTGCTGATCCACAGCGAGCACGACGCGCATGGCGAACGCATCGTCGGCATCGAAGGCGACCCGCTGCATCCGGCCAATCATGGCCGGTTGTGCAGCAAGGGCCTGGCCTTACCGCAGACCGCCGCCGGTACGCAGGGGCGCGTGCTCGCGCCGGAGCTGCGTCGTCATCGGCAGGCACCGCGGGCGGCGGTGAGCTGGGATCAGGCGCTCGATCACGTCACCGGCAAGCTGGCGGCGATCGTCGAGGAGCACGGCGCGGACGCGGTGGCGTTCTATCTCTCGGGGCAGCTGCTGACCGAGGACTATTACGTCTTCAACAAGCTCGCCAAGGGCTTGCTGGGCACCAACAACATCGACACCAACTCGCGCCTGTGCATGTCCAGCGCGGTTACCGCCTACAAGCTGGCGCTGGGCGCCGATGGCCCGCCCAGCTGTTACGAGGATCTGGAGCTGGCACAGACGGTAGTGTTTGCCGGCAGCAACATGGCGTATGCGCATCCGGTGCTGTTTCGCCGGCTGGAAGAGGCGCGGGCGAAAAATCCCGCCATTCGCTGGGTCGTGATCGATCCGCGCCGCACCGACACCGCGGCTATGGCCGACCTGCACCTGGCGATCGAACCCGGGACCGACGTCGCCCTGTTCAACGGCATGCTGCACCACCTGATCTGGGAGGGTCTGGTGGATGCGCGTTTCGTTGCGGCGCACACCGAGGATTTCGACGCCCTCAAGCACATGCTGCGCGAGTACACCCCGCGCATGAGCGCCGAGATCTGCGGTATCTCGCACGAGGACCTGGTGCAGGCGGCCGAGTGGTTTGGACGCAGCCCGGCGGCATTGTCGCTGTACTGCATGGGCCTGAACCAGTCCGCGCAGGGCACCGACAAGAATCTGGCCCTGATCAATCTGCATCTGGCGACGGGGCAGATCGGCAAGCCGGGCGCAGGGCCGTTTTCGCTGACCGGCCAGCCCAATGCGATGGGCGGGCGCGAGGTCGGCGGCATGGCGACGATGCTGGCAGCGCATCGCGAGATCGGCAATGCCGACGATCGTGCGGAACTGGAACGTCTGTGGCATTTGCCCGCCGGCCGTCTGAGTGCCACGGCCGGCACACCGGCCGTGCAGTTGTTCGAGCGTCTGCGTGCGGGCACGTTGAAGGCGGTGTGGATCGTCTGCACCAACCCCGTGCATTCGATGCCGGAGGTGGAGGGCATTCGCGCCGCACTGGAACAGGCCGAACTGGTGATCGTGCAGGATGCGTTTTCCGGCACCGACACCGTGCCGTATGCCGACGTGCTGTTGCCGGCCGCCAGTTGGGGCGAGAAGGACGGCACCGTGACCAATTCCGAGCGCCGCATCACCCGCGTGCGCAAGGCGGTGGACGCGCCGGGTCAGGCGCGCGCGGACTGGTGGATCGCCCGCGAAGTCGCACGCCGGCTCGAAGCGCGTCTGGCACCTGCCAGCGGGGCGGGGCTGTTCGGGTTCGACAGCACCGTGCAGATCTTCGACGAGCATCGCGCGTTGACGGTGGGGCGCGATCTGGACATCGGCGGGCTGGATTACCCGCTGCTGGATGACGCGCCGCAGCAGTGGCCGTTCCCTGCCGGTGCCGCACACGGGCAGGCGCGGCGCTATACCGATGGCGTGTTCGCCACCGGCAACGGGCGCGCGCGCTTCCACGCCACGCCGTATCGCAAGGTGGCCGAGCCGACTTCGGCCCGCTTTCCGATGCGCTTGCTGACCGGCCGCCTGCGCGATCAATGGCATGGCATGTCGCGCAGCGGACGCGTGCCGGCAGCGTTTGCGCATAGCCCCGAACCCGCGTTGCGCATGCATCCGGACGACGCAGCGCGGCGCGGCCTGGTCGCCGGCGAGCTGGTGCAGATCGCCGGCAAGCGCGGTGCGCTGGTGCTGCCGCTGGAACTGTCCGACGAACTGCGCTCGGGCAGCGTGTTCGCCGCAATGCATTGGAGCGGGCAGCACCTGTCCAGCGGCGGCATCAACGAAGTGAGCAGCCCGGCGGTGGATGCGCGCTCGCAGCAGCCCGAGCTCAAGCATGCGGCGGTGCGGGTGGAGAAGGCGGTGTTCGGCTGGCATCTGCTCGCTGCCCGGCGCGGCGATGCGTTGGCCTTGCAACAGGCACTGCAGCCGCTGTTGCGCGACTGCGGCTATGCATCGCTGCGGCTGCATGCCGAGCCGCTGGCCGAGGCCGGCGGGCACTGGGCGGTCCTGCATGCGGCCTGCGAACGCGCGCCGGATGCGCAATGGCTCGATCGCCTGATCGCCGCATTGCAGTTGCCGGCCGGCGCAGACGTGCTGGAGTACCGCGACCTGCGCCGCGGGCTGCTGCGTCGTGTGGGCTGGCGCATGCAGGACGGCCACAGCCATATCGACGGCCTGCTGCTCAGCGCGGCACAGCCCAGCGAGGCCAATCAGGCGTTGCTGCGCAGCGCATTGGCAGGCCGGCCCTGGCGCGGCCCGCGGCTGGCCGTGTTTGCGCAGACACAGGGCGCACCCTGCGACCCGATCGTCTGCAGCTGCATGCAGGTGTCGACTGCTGCGATCCATGCCGCCATCGACGACGGCGCCGACCTGCACCAGCTCAAGCAACGCCTGGGCTGCGGCACGGTCTGCGGCTCCTGTGTTCCGCAACTCACCCGGCTGTGCCGGCAACCCCGACACGCCTGAGTGCCTGTCCCGACCTCCACATATTGCGAGACCTGCTCATGTCAGTCATTCCGTCCTGCGCGCGTGATGTGGTGTTGTTGTCCGCCGGCCCCGGCGATCTGGATCTGCTCACCATCAAGGCGGTCAAGGCGCTGGCTGCCGCGCAGGTGGTGTTGCTGGACGATCTCGCCAACCCGCAGATCGTCGAACTCGCACCGCAGGCGCGGGTGATCCGGGTCGGCAAGCGCGGTGGCTGCCGCTCGACGCCGCAGGACTTCATCTGCCGGCTGATGCGGCGCTACGCCGTGCAGGGCTTGCGCGTGGTGCGCGTCAAAGGCGGCGAGGCGCTGCTGTTCGGGCGCGCGGGCGAGGAGATCAGCTTCCTGCGCCGCGCCGGTGTGGGCGTGCAGATCATCAACGGCGTCAGTGCCGCATTCGCCGCCGCATCCGCACTGGAAGTGTCGCTGACCCATCGCAGCCATTGCCACGGCATCACCTTCGTCACCGCGCATACGCACGATCACGGCGAGCCGAATTGGGGCGCACTGGCCGCCAGCGGCACCACGCTGGGCATCTACATGGGCCTGCGGCGTGCCGATGCCTTGGCTACCGCGTTGCTGGCGCATCTGCCGGCCAGCACGCCGGCGGCCATCGTGCAGGCCGCCACCCGGCCCGAGCAGCAACGCCGGCTGACCACCCTGGGCGAGCTGGGACTTACCGCCGCCGGCATGCTGCCGGGCTTGCCGACCTTGCTGCTGGTGGGCGCTGCCTTGTCCGAGGCGGCAGCGCAGTGCGACGACCGCTTCGGCATGGCGCTGGAGCAGGCAGCGGGGTGAGCGCGATCTGCTGAGCGCCGCGTGCGGCGATCCGCGCACCATCGTCGGCGCGTCTCAACGGGCAACGCGGTGTGCGAAGCACGCCCGCGCGGGTGTCGCTACGTGATGCGCACGCGCTACAGGCGAGAGGTCACACCGAGCAAGGCCGGCCTGCGGTGAGCAGTGCGCAGCATGTAGCCGCATCGCTTGCCGCTCCCGGTTCCGGTTTGCTGGCGTATTGGACAGCAGTGGACAGGGCAGGACAGTGATCGATCAGACCCATGCTGCATGCCCGGTGGAGCGGCGACGGCTGCACAGTCAGTTCGTCGGTATGGCCGCATTGGTAGCGCTACCGATGGATAAAACGCGGACCCTCTTGCGGCGCGTGGCAGGAGTGCAAGATTTGCACAGCGAGCGCAGCTGTTTTTTCCTGCATTGTGGCGCTTGGCGCCGTCTCGCATGGCTGCACGGCTTGGCACGATAGTTGCGTTACCCCTCCTACCAGTGGCGTGATCGACGCATCGAGAGGAGGCACAGTGGAAGACGGACAAAGCAGTACTCGTAGCCGGCGCGGTTTTGCCGCATTGGATCCTGAAAAGCGCCGCGTGTTGGCGAGCAGCGGCGGCAAGGCAGCACATGCCAGCGGGAACGCACACGAATTCACGAGCGACGAGGCACGCGAAGCTGGCCGCAAGGGCGGCCAGGCCGTGAGCCGCGATCGCGATCATATGTCGCGGATCGGCAGCAAGGGTGGGCGTTCCAAGCAAGCCAAACCTCAGGAAGAGGCCGTCTAGGCGAGCGTGCGGCGCGCATCCGGCGCGCCGTTCTCGCTGCAGCGGACCGCAGGCCCTGCACGTCACGTGCAGGGCCTGCGGCGTTTTTGCGGACACCTCCGCCGCGTCAGCAGATCGGCCTGAACAATCGATTGCAGTTGTGTGTGTTCTGCGAAGCATCTGCGTCTTGCCTTGCTCGGCCAAGCAGTGGCGCAGAGGTTGATGTGCAATGCATCGTCAGGACCTCGGAAGTTTTTTCACTCGTCCTCGCGCGCACGCGATCGATTGCAGGGAAATATCTGCCCATTCCCCGGCGGGCTTACCCAGGCGACTGCAGGATTTGCATCCATTGCAGAATTTTCGTGATCGGCGGCCCGGGCTGGCTCCCTGAGGGTTGATGGAAGGCTCGGGATGCCACTGCATGGCAGCGCGTCTGCGTTGGCCCTTGCGACCGACAAGCGTTGCAGCCGTGTCAGCGCACACGCAGCGTCAAGCCAACGACCGCCTCGTCACGACATTGCGCCTGCCGAAGATGACGCGCCCGTTGTCGCGGGACTTGTCGACGCGCACACTCGCAAAGTCGGCCCTAACCGGACTCGACCTTACGGGCGGTTGCCATCATCGGGTTCGTCGTCGAATGGACCGCCATGCACGGAGCGCTTACGCTGGCCGTCTTTCATTGGACGGCACCGGTAATGACACAGCGCATGGCGTATCCGATCGGCACACCACGGCAGCCCTGGGGCGCGGCAGAGCGCGCTGCATGGCGCGCACGCCAGCTGCGTCAGCGCAGTCATGCTGACGATGTGGTGCAAGTGATCGATGCACTGGATGCCAGTTATGAGCGCGTGCATTACGGAACGATCCCGGCGGCATCCGAGCAATATCCGTTGATCGCGCTGCGCAGCGTGGCGTGGGACGCCGCTTTGCCCTGCGCGCTGGTGACCGGTGGCGTGCATGGCTATGAAACCAGCGGCGTGCAGGGCGCGCTGCAGTTTCTGCAGCAACGCGCGGCGGCCTATGCAGGCAAGCTCAATCTGCTGGTGGTGCCTTGCGTCAATCCATGGGGCTACGAGCGGATCCAGCGCTGGAATGCCGATGCCATCGACCCCAATCGCGCGTTTCGCCAGGACAGCCCGGCCGCCGAGTCGGCGGCATTGATGCAGCTGGTCGCCCCAGTGGCCGGCCAGATGCTGGTGCATATCGATCTGCACGAAACCACCGACAGCGACGAGAGCGAATTTCGTCCGGCCCTGGCTGCGCGTGATGGCGTCGACTTCGTGCCCGGCAGCATTCCGGATGGGTTTTACCTGGTGGGCGATAGCGAAGATCCGCAACCGCAGTTTCAGCAGGCCATCGTTGCCGCTGTCGCCGAGGTCACCCATATCGCACCTGCCGATGCGAACGGCCAGATCATCGGCGCAGCGGTGGTCGCTCCTGGCGTCATCAACTACCCGGTGCGGCGTCTTGGCCTGTGCGCGGGCGTCACCGACGCGCGCTATCGCACCACTACCGAGGTGTATCCGGACAGCCCGCGCGCAACGCCCGCACAGTGCAACGCCGCGCAGGTGGCTGCGATCTGCGCGGCGCTGGACTACGCGCTCGCCCAGCGCTGACAGCATGGACTGGCGCCAGATCGACGCTGGCGTCGCGGCGATGTCAGCCATCTGCAGCACGGCCCACGCATGCATGCCCTGAGCCACCGCACGGCTAGACTATGCAGTTCTTCAAGCGCATGGACGATCCCGAATGACTCACGATGCGATAGACGGTGCACGCAGACGCCTGCTGGGCGGCGCGATGGGAATGGCCATCAGCGGCGACGTGCTTGCCAGGCAACCCAAGACGGAGAACACGATGGCGCAAGACACGCAGTGGCAGGACGGCAGCTGGCTCAATCGGCCACGGACCGTCGCAATCAGCGGCGGCACCTTGGACGTGGTTACCGACAAGGCCACCGACTTCTGGCGCAAGACGCATTACGGGTTCACGCGCGATAGCGGGCATTTTTTCGGTATCACCGCCGCAGCGCGCTTCACTGCGCAGTTGCGGGTGCGCGCGCAGTACGAGTCGCTCTACGATCAGGCCGGCATCATGGTGCGTGTGGACGAGCAGCATTGGGTCAAGGCGGGTATTGAACTGAGCGATGGCCGCGCGATGCTCAGTAGCGTGTTGACCAACCCGGTCTCGGACTGGGCGACCGGCCCTTACGAGGCCGACCCCAAGGACTTCTGGATACGCGCCACCGTTGCCGACGGCGTTCTGCGCCTGCAGGTGTCGGCCGATGGCCGGACCTGGCCGCTGGTGCGGCTTTGCCCGTTTCCTGTTGCCGATACGTACCAGGTCGGCCCGATGTGCTGCACGCCGGAGCGTGCCGGGCTGAAGGTGCGTTTTTCCGACTGGACGCTAGGTCCGCCGCTGGGCAAGGACTTGCACGATCTGAGTTGATGGCCGTGTGGCAACGCAGCGTGCACGCTGCGTTGCCACGCACATCACTGCAGGAGGCGAGGGCGGCGTAGTGTGGGTCGATCAAGGACGATGCACGCGCCGACTGCACGCGGGCAGCTCGGATCACGGCAAGCGCTGTTCTGCCACCGCGCTTGCCACATAGGCCGCCACCAGCTCCGCCTCCATCGGCCGGGCAAGCAGATAGCCCTGCGCTTCATCGCATCCCCAACTGCGCAGCAGCGCGATTTCGTCGGCGTGTTCGATGCCTTCTGCAACGGTGCGATATCCCAGCGCGCTGGCCAGGCGTACCACCGCCTCGGCGCGCAGCTGCATGCCGGTCTTGGTGGCGATGCCGGTCACCAGCGAGCGATCGAGCTTGAGCACGTTGACCGGCAGCTCGGTGAGGTAGCCGAAGTTGCTGTAGCCGGTGCCGAAGTCGTCGATGGCGACATTGACTCCGGCGTCACGCAGGGCGCGCAGCCGTGGCACGGCCTCCACATTGCTGCGCAGCCAGCGGCCCTCGGTGATCTCCAGCTCGATGCGCTGGGTGGGGATGGCCAGCTCCCTGCAGCGATGGATGACGTCTGCGGCGAGATTGCGGTTGCCAAAATCGCGCGAAGACAGATTGATCGACATGGAGAAGTCCAGCCCCTGCGCACGCCAGCTGGCCAACTGCACCAATGCGTTTTCGATCACCCAATTGGTGACGGTGCACATCAAGGCGGTCTTTTCGAACAAGGGGATGAATTCGTCCGGACCGATCGGGCCGAGGCTGGCATGCCGCCAGCGCAATAGTGCCTCGAAGCCGGTCACCGACAAGTCTTCAAGGTTGATCCGTGGCTGGAACACCAGCCGGAAATCGCCTGCTTCCAGCGCCTTTTCGGCATCCAGTGCCAACCGGTACGAACGCTGGATCGCGTCGTCGTGCGAGGCGCTATACCAGCATACGATGGCGTGATTGCTGATCGCATCACCCAGTGCCACCAGCCCCTTGCGCATGACGTCGTTGGTGTCCGGTTGTTGCGGTGCAAAGCGCACGACGCCAGCGTGAAAGGTCAACGACATCGGGATGCCGGCTGCGTCCATCGGCGCATGCAGCATGTCGCGCAGATCGAGCAACAGGTCTTCCATCTCGTCGGGCGCGGAATTCAACAGAAAAAACGCAAAGCGCATCGGTGCCACGTGATAGACGGTGGCCTTGCCGCGCAGCGCGCGCGTCAGTACATAGCTGGCGTGGCGCGCCAGTTCTTCCAGCGGCTGCATGCCCAGTGCCTGACGTGCTTCATTGGCTGCCTGGGTGTCGTAGACCTCGATGAAGGCAGCGATGGTCGGTACGCAGTGGCTGCCGAAGGCGAGGGCATCCAGGTCCGACTGCAACTGGCGTGCATTGAGCAGGCCGCTGTGCGGTTCGCGCCGCCCGGCGCCGAACTGCAGTTCCAGTTGCGCCGCGGCCACATTGGCGAACATCAGCAGCTGTTGGTGTTCCTGGCTGGCCAGGCGACGCTCACGCGTATCGATCACGCACAAGGTGCCGGAGACGCCGGTCTGCGGTGCACCGACCGGGACGCAGGCAATAAAGCGCGCCGGCAAGCCCGGGAAGGCGGCGTCGCCCAGTTGGATCGGGGCAAGGGCGGCAGGTTCGATCAGTTCCGTGACGCCATTGGGCGCCGCAGACGCATGCCGGCACATTTCAATGGCCTGCTCGACATGGGCGGCACTGATGCCGCGCGCCGCCAGCACGCGCACGCGGCCGCCCTCGACGATGGTCAGTGCGGCCGCAGGCGCAACCAGGGCATGGCACAGCAGACGCGCGATCTGATCGAGCGGCTCCATGCCACCCAGGTCGATCGGCACGCCCGACCAGTCGAACTGCTGTTGCTGCCGTTTGGTGTCCAAAGCGAGCGTCATGTCGTCAGTTTCCGTGTTGAAGATCACACACTGCCTGGCTACTACAAACAAACCGAGGTCGTTGACAGGTGACGATCATCGGGCACTAAAACCTTTTCGAATAAGCCGGCCTCTTCAATAAACTCCATCGCAGGATATCGAGCGCGACAATAAACTGGACGGGCGGAGTGGCTGCACACAAATACCGCAATCAATGAATGGCGTCGACAGTTGGTGGTGGTCTTAATGGTAAAAGCGGGCTCATTAAATCAAATGACGGCACTGCATTGATCAGGTTTTAACTCCTGCACCGCAACATTCAACACAAAAGTTGTAGTCGAAATGGTTCGGCTCGCTAATATCCGGGTGGCCGCATCAGATCGCTTTAAATCATTCGGACTCATCCGACCATATTCCGCTTTACCACTGAATTATGCCATGTTTTTATTTGAATTCTGCCGCACATGATCTGTGGCGCCTGCCGCATGAGGTAGGGCGATAACGCTGACGGGCACGAGTAAACCAGTCGACAGTTTGGGCGTGTTTCATGGATAGTTTCCTGGTTAGTGATATTCGGCACAGTTTCAGGCATGGCGCTTTCCCTATTAATCTCCCAATATTATTCACAGGGAATGGTATTAAACGTCCTCATCCGTAGGCGATACCGGTTGGTACGGCACAAGCTGTTTTAAACCGACTCGACAGTAAATCAACTTTCTGCTGTTGGAGAGCGCGTGTGTGTGTGCGTGAGTCTCTGCACGGCGATACAGGGGGAATAAAATGAATCGTGCATTTGCGCTGGTCTGGAACGCGGCGATTGGTAATTGGGTGGTGACGCACGAGCTGGTACGTCGGCGGCGCAAGCCCGGGGCAACCCGCCGCAGCGTGTCGAGCCTAGTCGTGCTGGCGGTGGGAGCCGCCGCACCGATGCTGGCCTGGGGGGCGTGCACACCTGCACTTCCAGCAGCGGGCGCCACCGTCACCTGCACGGGGTTGCCAATCACCAGCAACAGCTTCGCAAGCAGCGCAAACAACCTGACCATCAACGTTGCGGCAGGCACGCAGATGACCGCCGGGCTGCTGGGCGGCACCGCCATTGCGCTCACCGGCACCAATGCCACGCTCAACAACAGCGGTACGATCGACCCCTCGGCGCTCGGCCTGTTGTCGGTGTTGAGCACCGGCGTCAGCATGGGCAATGCCAGCTCCACCGCGGTGACCGCCAATAATCTCGCCACCGGCGCGATTTACGGCACCGGCGGCCTACTGGGGGCGAACCTGCTCAATCTCGATGGCATGGCGCTTGGCATCACCTCGGCCAGCAATGGCGTCGTGCAGATCAACAATGCCGGGCTGATCGATAGCCGTGCATTGTTGAACCTGTCGGTGCTGAGTGCGGATACGCCGGTGATAGCAGTCAGCGGCGGCGGTACCGTCAATGCGGTCAACACCGGCACCATCAACGGGCGCGTCGGCTTCCAGAGTTCGGCCACCGGCAACAGCTTCGTCAACGCCGGCACCATCAACGGCAGCGTGTCGATGGGGGCGGGCAGCACCAACAGCTTCACGGCGGTGACTGGCGGCAGCGTCAACAGCGGCGGCGGGCTGGCGCTGGAACTGCTTGGGCCGGGGGGCTTGCTGAGCTTCGCGCAGACCGGTGTGGTGGATGGCGGCGCAGGCGGCATCAATACGCTGATCCTGCAGAATTCGGCCACCGGCACTGGCAGCGGCAGCACCGGCGTCGGGACGCTCAGCACCGCGCAATACATCAATTTCGGCAGCCTGCGCGTCAATAGCGGCACCTGGTCGGTCGGGGGCGGAAGCAACTTCGGCAGCAGCGCGCTCAATGGCGGCGTACTGCAGTTCGCCAATCCTGCGCAGCTAGGCACTGCCATCACGGCCAATGGCGGTGCGCTGGAGGCGACAGCCGCCGGCCTGAGCCTGTCGCCTGCCGGCGGCATCACCTTGGGAGCAGGTGGCTTGACCCTGCAGGGCGCCAATGCCCTGACCATTGCCAGCCCCATCGTCGGCACCGGTGCGCTGACCAAGACCGGGACCGGTGCGTTGGGCCTGACCGGCAGCAATACCTTCAGCGGAGGCGTCAACCTGCTCGGCGGCTCAGTGACGGTGGGAACCAATGGCGCACTGGGAACGGGCGCCGTCAACGTGTCCGCCGGCAGCGTGCTTTCCAGTGCGGCGGTCGACTTGCCGAACGCGTTCGTGCTCAACGATTTCATCGGCATCGGCGGCGCCAACACCTTGCGGATTGGCGGCGGCATCAGCGGCGCCGGCGCGTTGAACAAGATCGGCACCGGCACGCTCACCCTGGGCGGCAGCAATACCTATGCAGGCGGCACGACGCTGGGCGCGGGGACGCTGCGGATCGAAACCAATACCGCGCTCGGAGCGGGCACGGTGACAGCCGCCGGTGGGCAGCTGGATACCAGCGCTCCACTGACCCTGGCCAACAATGTTGCCTTGACCAATACGCTGGGCCTGGGCGCCAGCGGCAACGCGCTGACCCTGACCGGCACGCTTGCCGGCGCGGGTGGTGTCAACAAGACCGGCACTGGCACGCTCGCGCTCAACGGCGCCAACACCTTCGCTGGCGGAACCACGCTGGCATCGGGCACCTTGCAACTGGGCAGTGCCTCGGCACTGGGAACCGGCGGCTTGAACGTCACCGGCGCGTCCAACCTCAGCAGCAGTGCGCCACTGACGGTGGCCAACGGCATCAGCCTTGGCGGACCCTTGAACTGGACCGGCGCGCAGGCGCTGACATTGAGCGGTGCCATCAACGGTGGCGGCAGCCTGATCAAGAGCGGTGCGGGCGACCTCACCCTAACCGCTAACAACGCCTACACCGGTGGCACCAGCTTGAGTACCGGGCGCCTGGTGGTGGGCTCGAACGCGGCCCTGGGCACCGGCACCCTGACCGCAAGCGGCGGCGAGCTGGATGCCACCGCTGCGGCAACCCTGGGCAACACGATTGCACTCACCGGTAGCTTGGGCGTGGGCAGCAGCGGCAATGCCTTGAACCTGACCGGCGCCATTGGCGGCACCGGTGCGTTGACCAAGCTCGGCACCGGCAGCTTGACCCTGGGCGGCCTGAACACCTATGCCGGCGGCACCAACCTCACTGCCGGCACCTTGCAGGTGGCCAGCGGCACCGCGCTGGGCACGGGTGCGTTGAACGTCACCGGCAATGCGGCCCTGCAAAACACGGCGGCCACCTCGTTGAGCAACGCGATCGCGTTGACTCCAGGTGCGCTGACACTGAGTGGGGCGCAAGCACTGACACTGAGTGGCGCGATCAGCGGCACCGGGAGCCTGATCAAATCCGGCAGTGGCGACCTCACGCTGAGCGGCAACAATCTGTACAGCGGCGGCACCACGCTCAGCGCCGGCACACTGACGGTGGGCAGTGACACCGCGCTCGGTGTTGGCGCGCTCAGCGCAGCAGCCGGTACCACCCTGGACAATGCAACCGTCAGCACGCTGGCCAATGCCATTGCCTTGGCCGGCCTGGTCAATCTGGGTGGCAGCAACGCGCTCACGCTTACCGGCGCCATCACCGGCGTGGGCAGCCTGGACAAGCTGGGCCCCGCCAGCCTGACCCTGGCCGGTAACAATAGTTACACCGGCGGCACGCGCCTGAGTGCAGGCAGCCTGATCCTGGACAGCGACACCGCCTTGGGTCTTGGCACCCTGACCGTCGGCGGCGGACTGCTCGACAGCACCGCCGCACGCGTGCTCGCCAACAACGTGGCGCTGGAAGCGGACCTGCAGCTCGGCGGCAGCCAGGATCTCACCCTCACCGGTGCGGTCAGTGGCGTGGGTGGCGTGGTCAAGGACGGCAATGCTGCATTGACGCTGGCTGGACCCAACAGTTTTGCCGGTGGCGTGGATCTCAATGCAGGCGCGCTGCTGATCGGCGACGGCGCAGCACTGGGCACCGGGGCGCTGACCGCTGCCGATGGCACGCAGCTGCAGGCCACTGCCGCGACCACGATCGGCAACGCTGTGGTGCTCAACGGTGCGCTTTCGCTCACCGGCAACAACGATCTGGGCGTCACCGGCATCGTCAGTGGCGCAGGCAGCCTGCTTAAGCAGGGCGCCGGTGCGTTGACCCTCACCGGCAACAATGCCTATACCGGCGGCACCTTGCTCGACACCGGCATCCTGTCGGTCGGTAGCGACAGCGCACTCGGCACCGGCGCGCTCACCGCTGCCGATGGCACGCAGCTCACTGCCAGCACGGCGGTGACCTTGCAGAACGCGGTCAATGTCGCCGGCCAACTCGCCATCGATGGCCAGAACCTCACCCTCGATGGCGTGGTCGACGGCGCCGGTCGCCTGATCAAGAACGGCACGCAAACGCTCACGCTCAATGGCAACAACACCTGGGCGGGCGGACTGCAACTGCAGGGCGGCGCAGTGGTGGTCGGTAGCGACACGGCACTGGGCTTGGGCACACTGAGCGCCGCCGCGGGCACCACACTGGATGCCAGCAGCGCGGTGACGCTGGGCAATGCACTTGCGTTGAATGGCGCACTCACCTTGCCTGGCACGCAGGACATCACGCTCAATGGCGTCGTCAGCGGCAGCGGCAGTCTCGACAAGCAAGGCGCTGCCACGCTGACCTTGGCCAATGCCAATACCTTCAGCGGCGGCGTTGCGCTGGATGCGGGGCGTGTGGTGCTCGGCAACGACGCCGCGCTGGGCGTGGGTGCGCTGCTGGTCGGCGGCCTTGCCGAACTGGATGCCGCTGCCGCGCTGACGCTGGGCAATGCGGTGCAGTTGAACGATCAGCTCACGCTGGTCGGCAGCAACGATCTCGGCTTGAACGGTGCCATCACCGGCAGCGGCAGCCTGATCAAGAATGGCGCCACCACGTTGTCGCTCAACGCGGGCAACAGCTATAGCGGTGGCACCACGTTGACGGCCGGCACCATTGCCGTCGGCGCCAACGACGCACTCGGCACTGGCAGCCTGTCGGTGGTCGGTAATGCAGCGCTGAGCAATGCGATTGCGGTGGCGCTGGGCAACGACATCGCGCTTGGCGCAGCGCTCACCGTGGATAACGGTGCGGACATGCTGGTCAGCGGCAGCATCAGCGGTACAGGCGACTTGATCAAGACCGGTGCCGGCACCCTGACCTTGAATGGCAGCAACACCTACACCGGCCCGCTGGCGATCCAGGCCGGCACGCTGGTTGCGAGCACCGCTGCGTCGCTTGGCAACGCCAGCAATGTCGATGTCGCTGCAGGTGCGGTGCTGAATCTCAGCAACGGCGGCCTGATCAGCGCGCTCAGCGGCGCCGGCAATGTCAACACCGATGCCGGCGGCACGCTGCAGTTGGGCGGTGGCGATTTTGGCGGCAGCCTTGGCGGTGGCGGTAATCTGGACAAGGTCGGCGCCGGCACGGTGCGCCTGCTCGGCAACAGCGCGATCGGCGGTGCCACCCAGGTCAGTGGCGGCACCCTGGATGTGATCGGCACCCTGGGCACCAGCGCATTGAATGTGGCGCTGGGCGGCACGCTGACCGGCACCGGCACCACCGGCAACGTGGGAAGCAATGTGACCATCGCCGACGGTGGCCGGCTTGCATTGACCAGTGGCTCCTCGCTCAGCGTGGGTGGCCTGACCCTGGCACCGGGTGCGTTTTTGGACGTCGCATTGGCAGCGCCGAGCAATACGCGGCTGCTCGCGGTCAATGGCGACCTCACCTTGGACGGCACGCTCAACATCACCGACATCGGTGGGTTCGGCACGGGTGTGTACCGGCTGATCGACTACACCGGCCTGCTCACCAACAACGGTCTGGCGATCGGCCTGTTTCCGGGCAGCGTGGATCTCAGCCAGCTCGCACTGCAGACCGCCATCGGCCAGCAACTCAACCTGGTGGTGACGGCACCGGGCAGCATCGTGCAGTTCTGGGATGGTGTCCAAACCACCGCCAACGGCACCGTCGACGGCGGTGCAGGAACCTGGGGTGCGGCGACCAACTGGACCAATCAGGACGGCAGCGCCAACAGCACCTGGCAAGGCGATTTTGCGGTCTTTGCCGGCAACGCAGCCGCCGTCGGCGTGGTGGGCACGCAGAGCATCGGCGGCCTGCAGTTCGTCACCGATGGCTATCAGCTGACCGATGCCGGCGCGGGTGGACTGGCTGTGACTGCGCCGTTGACCGCGATCCGTGTGGATCCGGGTGCAACCGCCAGCATCGATGTCGCCATTTCCGGCAGCGGTGGCGTGGAAAAGCTCGACACCGGCACGCTGGTGCTCGATGCGGCCAACAGCTATACCGGCGGCACCGCCCTCAGCGGCGGCACCCTGGTGTTGGGCGACGCGCAGGCGTTGGGCACCGGCACCCTGACCGCAGCAACCGGCACCAACCTCGATAGCAACCAGGCATTGGCGGTCGGCAATGCAGTGGTACTCGATGGCGCGCTCAACCTGGTCGGCAGCAACGACCTGCGCCTGTCCGGCCCGATCAGCGGCGCGGGCAGTGTGATCAAGAACGGCGCGTCCACGCTCACGCTCGACGGCGCCAACAGCTACGTCGGCGGCAGCGTGTTGAACGCAGGCACCCTGGCGGTTGGCAGCAACACCGCGCTCGGTGTCGGCAGCCTGTCGGTGCTGGGCAATGCCACCTTGAGCAACGCGATTGCGCTGGCACTGGGCAATGCGGTCAATCTCGGTGCCGATCTGACCATTGCCAGCGCGGACGATCTGGGCCTGACCGGGGTGCTGAGTGGCGCGGGTGCCTTGACCAAGACGGGCCTGGGCACCTTGACCTTGTCCGGCGGCAACACGTTTAGCGGCCCGGTGTCAGTGCAGGCCGGCGTGCTCGCCACCGCCGCCCCCGGCGCGTTGGGCAACACCAGCGTCGTGGATGTGGCCGCAGGTGCCGGGCTCTCGCTCGGCAGCAATGCGGCCCTGGGTGCAGTGACCGGGCAGGGCAATGTCGCCGTGCTGGGCGGCACCACGCTACAGCTTGGCGCCAACAACGTCGGCAGTACGTTTGCCGGCAGCCTGAGCGATGCAGGCAATCTGGACAAGGTCGGCACCGGCACCTTGCAGCTCACCGGCACCAGCGCGCTCGGCGGCACCACCCAGGTCACCGCCGGCACGCTGGACGTGGATGGCACGCTGGCCAGTGCAGGTGGCCTGACCGTGGGCAGCGGTGCCAGCTTGAGCGGCAGCGGCGTGGTCGATGCGGCGGTCACGGTGAATGACGGCGGCCGCCTGGTGGTGACCAGTGGCGTAGTGTTGACCACCGGCAGCCTGAGCCTGGCTCCCACTGCCACGCTGGACGCGTTCCTGGGCATCCCCAGCCAGACCGGCGTGTTGGCGGTCAATGGCGATCTCACCCTGGACGGCACGCTCAACATCACCGACATCGGCGGCTTCGGCACCGGTGTGTATCGCCTGATCGACTACACCGGTGGCTTGACCGACAACGGCCTGGGCATCGGCACGCTGCCAGGTACGATCGATCCCACCCAGCTGACGTTGCAGACCGCGCTGGCACAGCAGGTCAACGTGGTGCTGCTGGCGCCCGGCAGCAACGTGCAGTTCTGGGATGGTGCGCAGACCATTGCCAATGGCAGCATCGATGGCGGCGCAGGCGTCTGGGCCGCAGGCCCCACCAACTGGACCTCGATCGATGGGCTGAGCAACAGCGACTGGCAGAACAGTTTTGCCGTGTTCGCCGGCACCGCAGGCAATGTAGGCGTGCAGGGCACGCAAGGCATTACCGGCATGCAGTTCATCAGCGACGGGTATGTGCTGAGCGATGCCGGCGGCGGTGCATTGAGCGCCAATGCGGCCACCACCATCATCCGTGTCGACCCTGGCGTCACCGGCACCATCGATGTGGGCATCGGCGGCACCGGCACGCTGCAGAAACTCGACACCGGCACGCTGGTGCTGAGCGCCGCCAACACCTACACCGGCGGCACCGCGCTCGGCGGCGGCACGCTGGTGTTGGGCGATGCGCAGGCATTGGGCACCGGCACGCTGACCGCGGCAGCCGGCACCAGCCTCGATACCGATCAGGCATTGGCCGTGGGCAATGCGGTGGTGCTCGACGGTGCGGTGACGCTGCTAGGCAGCAACGATCTCGCCCTGACTGGCGCCATCAGCGGTGCCGGCAGCGTGATCAAGACCGGTGCATCCACGCTCACGCTCAGTGGCAACAACAGCTATGCCGGCGGGACCGCGCTGAGCGATGGCACCTTGTCGATCGGCAGCAACAACGCGCTGGGCACCGGCAGCCTGTCGGTGGTCGGCGCTGCGGTGCTGACCAACCCTGTTGCCGCAACCGTGGGCAATGCGGTCGTCCTCGGCGCTGCGCTGAGCGTCGACAATCCGGCAGACCTCACGCTTGCCGGCGATATCAGCGGCAGTGGCGCCTTGATCAAGACCAACACCGGCACGCTGACACTGGACGGCAGCAACAGCTACACCGGTGGCACGACGGTCAACGCTGGCACGCTGGTCGGCGAAAGCGCCAGCCTGCAGGGAGCCATCGTCGACAACGCGACGCTGGTGTTCAACCAGGTGGCCGATGGCGTGTTCACCGGCTCGATCACCGGCACCGGCAGCGTGATCAAGGATGGCGTCGGCGCACTATCGCTCAACGGTGCGAACGGGTACACCGGCGGCACCACGATCACGGCCGGTACCTTGATCGGCGACACCAGCAGCCTGCAGGGCGATATCGCCAACAACGCGGCACTGGTGTTCAACCAGAACACCGGCGGCGTGTATGCCGGCACGCTCAGCGGCACCGGCTCGCTGCAGAAGGCCGGCACCGGCGCGCTGCAACTGCTCGGACCCAACACCTATACCGGCGGTACCGTGATCAGCGCCGGCAGCCTGATCGGCAACACCACCAGCCTGCAAGGCAATATCGTCGACAACGCCACGCTGGTGTTCGATCAGGCCAGCGATGGTGTGTTCGCCGGCGCAGTCAGCGGCACCGGCAGTGTGGTCAAGCAGGGGACGGGTGCGTTGACGCTTGCCGAAGCCGGCAACTACAGCGGCGGTACCGTACTTGCCAGCGGTAGCTTGGTGCTGGGTGATGCACAGGCGCTGGGCACCGGAACGTTGACCGCCGCGACCGGCACCACGTTGGATACCGATCAGGCACTGACAGTGACCAACGCAGTCGAGCTGGCAGGTGCAGTCGCGTTTGCGGGCAGCAACGATCTCACCTTGACCGGTGCTGTGACCGGCACCGGTGGATTGATCAAGAATGGGGTTTCCACGCTGACACTGGACGGCAGCAACAGCTACACCGGTGGCACGACGGTCAACGCCGGCACGCTGGTCGGCGACAGCGCTAGCCTGCAGGGAGCCATCGTCGACAATGCGACGCTGGTGTTCAACCAGGTGGCCGATGGCGTGTTCACCGGCTCGATCACCGGCACCGGCAACGTGATCAAGGATGGCGCCGGCGCACTAGTGCTCAACGGTGCGAACGGGTACACCGGCGGCACCACGATCACGGCCGGTACCTTGATCGGCGATACCACCAGCCTGCAGGGCGATATCGCCAACAACGCGGCACTGGTGTTCAACCAGAACACCGGCGGCGTGTATGCCGGCACGCTCAGCGGCACCGGCTCGCTGCAGAAGGCCGGCACCGGCGCGCTGCAACTGCTCGGGCCCAACACCTATACCGGCGGCACCGTGATCAGCGCCGGCAGCCTGATCGGCAATACCACCAGCCTGCAAGGCAATATCGTCGACAACGCCACGTTGGTGTTCGATCAGGCCAGCGATGGTGTGTTCGCCGGCGCGGTCAGCGGCACCGGCAGTGTGGTCAAGCAGGGAGCGGGGGCGTTGACGCTGGTTGCGCCCAATACCTATAGCGGTGGCACCACCATTGCCAGCGGCAGCCTGATCGGCAACACCACCAGCCTGCAAGGCAACATCGTCGACAACGCGACACTGGTGTTCGACCAGGCAGGCGATGGCACGTTTGCCGGCAACATCACCGGCAGCGGTACGTTGATCAAGAACGGCGCGGGCGCGTTGACGCTGGATGGTGTCAACGCCTATCTCGGTGGCACCACGATCAATGCGGGCACATTGATTGGCGATACCGACAGCTTGCAAGGCAATATCGCCAATGCCGGCGCACTGGTGTTCCAGCAGACCGCCAATGGCACCTACGCAGGGATCCTGTCGGGTACCGGCAGTCTGCTCAAGGATGGTGTGGGCACCTTGCTGGTCACCGCAAACAGCAGTGGCTTCACCGGCCCGACCACCATCGTCGCGGGCACCCTGAGCGTGGGTAACCCGGCCAATCCGGGCGCCACGTTGGGCGGGCCGGTCACGGTGGGCCCGGGCGGCACGCTCACCGGCAGCGGCAGCATCGGCGGCCTGACCTCCGGTGGCACCGTGGCGATCGGCGGCAGTACGGGCACGATCAGCGTCGGCGGCAATGTCGCGCTTGCAAATGGCTCCACCCTGCAGGTCACGCCGGGTGCGGGCGGCACGGTGACACCGATCAGCGTGGGCGGGGCGGCCACGCTGGCACCTGGCAGCACCCTGCAACTGGTACGTGCGACGGACCTGCCGTTGTTCACCGAGATCCCGGTCATCAGCGCCGCTGGCGGGCTGACCGGGCAATTCACCAACGTCGTTTCCGACTACGCCTTCGTCACGCCGAATGTCAGCGCCAGTGCCACGGCGTTGTCGGTATCGTTTGGTCGCAACACCGTGGCCATGGTCGATGCAGTCACCGCGCCCAACCAGCAGGCCGCCGCAGCTGCGGTGGATGGCTTGCCGACCACCAGCCCGGTCTACCAAGCGGTAGTGCGTCTGCCCGACGACCCGCAAGCGATCAGCACGGCGTTTGCCTCGCTGTCGGGCGAAAGCCATGCCAGCACGGCGACCGCTTTGCTGGATAGCCGCTTCCTGCTGAGTGGCGTCGGCAATCATCTGCGTGGCGACAGTCAGGACGCGCAGGTAGGCGACACCACGGTCTGGATCACCGGCCGTAGCCTGCCCAATCGTGTCGATGGGGATGCCAACACCGCTTCGGTGCGGCGCGAGGACAACGGCGTCATGGCCGGTGCAGAACGGCGCATCGGCGAGCGCAGCGTGGTCGGTGTCGCGGTCGGTAATCAGGACATCGAAACCCTCTCGCGCGAATCCTTGGATCGTTCCGACATCGATGGCACCCATGCCGGCATCTACGCGCAGGCCGATTGGTCCGCGTTCGCTTTGCAGGCTGCGGTCGACTATGCGGACTACAGCGTGGACAGCAGCCGTCGGGTGATGCTGCCCGGCGTGCTCGAAGAGCGGCTGACCAGCAATTACGATGCAAAGGCCGTCACCGTGTCGCTGGAAGCGGCCTGGAACCTGCGCACCGGCAATGCGGTGTACAGCCCCTTCGTTGCGGCGGACTACACGCACCTGAAGACCGACGGCTTCGACGAGCGCGGCGGCATTGCCGGGCTGTCGGTGGACAGTGCCAAGGACGAGTACACCACCAGCACGGTGGGCGTACGCGGGCGTTGGCAGCTGGGTGCGGCGGCCGGGGTGTACGCCTCGGTGGGTTGGCGGCATGCGTTCGGCGACCGCGCCGTGGAGCGGTCGGCCGGCTTTGTCGGCAGCGGCTCGCAGTTCTCGGTGCAGAGCGTCACGCTGGCCAAGAACGCGGTGGTCGGCGAACTGGGCGTCAGCCTGATCACATCGCCCAACAGCCGCATGGCGTTGTCGTTGCAGGGACTCAACGGTGATGGCCAGACCGCATACGGCGGCCAGGTCACCTGGGGCTGGAGCTTCTGATTCACCGCAGACCAAAAAGCCCCGGCATTGCCGGGGCTTTTTTTTGCCTGATGCACAGTGCTGCATGGCATCGGTGGTTGCAGTGACCAAGTGCGGTCGGGTGCCGGTCGCGATCAGAACTGCCAGCGCAAGCCGACATTGGCATTGATGCTGTTGGCATCGGAACGACCGCGCTCGGCGCCCACGTTGCCGTAGATGGAGAAGGCATCGTTGAGCTGGTAGCGCACGCCCACCGAGGCACGTGCCGACTGCTTGGACACCGGCTCGCCGGCCACGTTGAAGCGCGCTTCCGGAAGACCGGTGAACCAGGCGGTGAAGTCCGAGTTCGGATTGCCGAGCAGCGAGCGGTAGGCGATCAAGCCATCAAAGCCCCACTTGCCGCGTACCAGATGACCGCGCACACCCACCTCGCCATAGCCGGCGCGCAGCGTGTCGCTGTTGGCGCTCAACCCCAGCCCGGTGGCCGAGGCTTCGCTGAAGGCATCCTGGGTCTGGCTGACCACACCTGCGGCAATGAACGGCGACAACCCTGCCTGCGGCATCAGGCCGACTTCGGCACGCAGCGACCAGTTGGTGTCGTGGCGGCGATCCTGCAGGCGTTCGCCGATGCTGCCGGCCTGCACCGTGCGTTCGGTGTCCACATTGCTCATGCCGTAGGAACCGATCCCGGACACATACGCCTGGCCGATCGGCTGATACAGATATGCGGTCATCGCGTAACGGTCCGAGCGCAGGCGGCTGGCCGATGCATCGATGTGCGCACGGTCCTGCCCTGAACTCAGCGCCGCACCCACGATGGTGCCGGCGTTGCCCATCGGCAGATCCACGCCGACGGTGGTGGCCTGCTGGGTGTAGTCGGCCGAGTCGAAACCCTTGCCGCCCAGCTCGCCGTCCAGATAGCTGCCCTGCATCCAGGTGGTCAGCGTGGTGGTGTCGGCCAGGTAGGGCAGGCGATCGGCCGCCACACGTGCATCGTTGAGTGCGGACTGGAAGCCCAGCGTGCGCTCGATGCCGTGTACCTGGCCGGCCAGGGTCGGCAGCGATGCGGCAACCTGCGCGTCGTTGGCCGCCAGCAGCGCGCCGGTAGCGCTGATCAGGCCACCCAGGTTATCCGTATCGCCGGAGGCCACACGCGTATCCAGCACCTTGACCAGCGTATCGGCCTGCGTGGCACCGTTGACCACCGACTGCGGCGCACCGGCCGCCTGCGCGCTGGCAGCGGAGGCATTGCGGGTCAACGTGGCGGTGACGGTGGTGGGGTCGTAGGCGAGCGAAGCAGTCCAGAAGAAGTTGTTGGCGTACTGCACGCGGTCGAAGCTGCCCTGCAGCGCGCCGGCCTTGACGATCTTCTCGCTGCTGCCGACGTTGTAGCCAGCCGCTTCCGGCAGCAACAGCAGGTTGCCCTTCAGGCTGGCCTGGCCGGTGACGGTCAAGCCCTTGCCCAATTCGATGGCGGTGGTGCCGGTGTTGTTGGCCAGGCTGTAGCCGCCGTTGATGACACCGCCGCGCGATTCGAACGTGGCCGAGTTGAGCACAATGACATCCGAACGCAGGCTGCCCGACAGTGCGAGCACGCCGTCGCTGACGCTGGTGCCGCCGGTGTAGGTGTTGTTGCCGCTGAGCGTGAGCCTGCCGGCGCCGTTCTTGGTCAGGCCGCCGGCGCCGGAGATGTCATTGCTGAAGGTGCTGTCGTAGCCGGAGGTCACATTTGCCGCCCAGTTGCTGGCGAACTGGCTCGGGCCCTTGATCGCCTTGGCCGCATTGACCAGGCCGAAGCCGTACAGCGCATCCACGCCGGGGGCGCCCAGGTCAGTGGCGGTGGTCAGCAGGGTCTGCTGCAGGTTGGAAGCGCTCATCCACGGATACACGCCCAGCACCTGCGCCGCGATGCCGCTTACAGCGGCCGTGGAGAACGAGGTGCCGGCGATCTGGCCCTGCAGCTCGGTGCCGGCCAGCGCGGGTGCGAAGTAGCTGCCCGGCGCCACCAGGCACCACTGTGCGGCGGCGCCGCAATGGTTGGAATAGCTGGTCAGGCCGGCGGCATTGCCGGCGCTGTCGATGTTGACCGCGCCCACGGCCAGCCAGTTGTTGCGCAGACTGGCTTCCTGCACCGGCGTCGCCGCCGGGTAGGAGGCTTCTGCCGCGCCTTCGTTGCCGGTGGCGGCCACGATCAGCGCATCGGCCTGCACCAGCGGGGTCAGCGCATACTTCCAGGCCAGTGCGGCATTGGCACTGCTGGCTGCATCTGCATACGAGGCGCCGATCGACAGATTGGCGATGCGCACGCCGGCTGCCGCCAGGTCCACCGCCGCGCGGCGGGTCTGCTGGGTACCGCAGGAGTTTTCGGCGCAGATGCGCGCATAGAACAGGTCCGCATCCGGCGCGACACCGCCGGCGAAGCCGTCCTGGGCGGTGCCCAGCACCAATGCCGAGACGACGGTGCCGTGGCCGCGCAACGCGTTCGATGCGGATTCCGGGGTGCCGGGGGTGTCGGTGTAATCGTTGGAGGTATCGACCTTGCCGCTGATCGGCGCGTAGCTGCCATAGAGGTTGTCGTCCAGCACCGCCAGCTTGACGCCCTGACCCTTGGCGCCGGCCTGTTGTGCCAGATCCGCATTGGTCGGCACCAGCAGGTTGCTGGCCAGGCCCTGGTAGCGGGCGGGGGCAGGTGCCGGCGTCGGCGCGGTGTTCGGCAGCGGGTCGGCCGCGGTGGTGTCCGGCGTCGTTGGAGTCGTTGGAGTCGTGGGCGTGGGCGTGGTGGGCGCTGGGGGAGTGGACGGCGTCGGGGCGACCACCGTGGTCTGCGGTGGGTCACTGCGGACATTGCCGCCACCGCCACCGCCGCCACAGGCAGTCAGGACAAGGCAGGAGGCGATCGTGGTTGCGAGTAGCGAGCGATTCATGGGTTGGTCGATTCCGGTAATTAGCGCGCCGCAACTGCAAAGATTCTAAAATTTGGCGCAGACGATTCCAGCACCGGGAAAAGCCGGTGTGGCGTTGGATTTCACGCGTTATTCACTTTATCCGCCGCGAATCTGTCCCCTCAGATAAGCGCTCCGGATAACACGGTGATGCGCCGATGCATCGAACCATGTGCTTGCGAGATTGTTTAACGGCGCTACCGGCAAACTCTAAAACATGAACGGACAGTTGCTATTCAGAGAAAAATGTCCTGCATAGGACTTCACGATTTAATCCATAGCCAAAACAGATTAAAAAGCGCCTTATCAGGCTCGACTGCAAGGAAATGTCAGAGCGAACGCGACAATAAGTCGTCACGAATCTCCGGGGGCGGCAATCCTAAATGCGATGACTATCGCAGGTAATCAGGAAATGCGTCGAAGATGTCGGTAAATTGCCCACACGGTGTAGCGGATTCGACTGTAAGTTAGCAACTCTAACGGACTCTTCTGTATCAGGCCTGATCGGATGAGTTTTATCGCAGCGACATCGAAGTTATATTAAATTTTCTGCTGCAGAACGAATATATCCACCGCATTTATATTGACCAAAAGCGAGCGAACCCTGCCGTTGTGCCCAATTCCCCGCTTTTCCTGCATGAAATGCGCAAAGGGACATGCTCGAAGAAACGCTGGATATTCAGTGCGCCGAGTGAAACATCGAGACAGGCACATCCTCGCTTCAGGCCATCAAGCTGAATGCTGGGAGCATATTCAAGCCGATCTTTTGGGGGAAGAACCCAACGTTCGGCGTTCCCCTAGAGCCGATTATTCTGATGCTGTTCTTATTGGCGCCGCTGCGTGTGCCGCGCAAGGTGCGACATCGGTGTCATCGCGGCATGGCCGAGCCTGTTCAGGCCGCAGCGGTTCTGTCGGGAGTGCGCCGCTGACGCTGCGCTAGCGTCTGCATAAATTGTTCAAGTTGCCGCGCCGCCAAATTTGGGCATCACAGCTATGCTCGAGCCCGATGAGTACCCACTGCACCGAAAGAATGTCCACGGAAGGCACCGACCAGGGCCTGCCGTACCGCGTGGTCGCTCGACAGCTCGGGCATCGGCGCATCGTGTTGGAGACCTTGCAGGTCTGTGGGCATCCCGTACCGCTGCCGGCCGCGCCCACCTTCGGCTCGCTGCAGACCGCGCTGGAGATCGGCACCAGGCTGGCCGAGCAATACATCGGCCAGTTGATCGTCAAGCAGGCCGGTGGGCGGCCGGGGCTGGCGGCTGGCCCGGCGCCGCTTTAGCGGGGCCCGATCGGTTTCGACGTGCTGCCGTGGGCAGCCGCATTCGCGCCGGCAGCACGCGCTGCGGTTGTCGAACCCCGCCGCAGGCTCATTGGGCCCTGGCTTTGGCCAGTGCCGCCTTGGCGCGTGTGCCGGCGGCCGCACCGACGCGCTTGTCCAGCACCTTGGCCAGTTCGTGCAGCTGCGCCTCGGTCACGCCGATGTTCAAGCCGATCTTCAAATGCGACTGCAGTTGCGCCTCCACGCCTTCCAGGGCGGCGAGCACGCTGATCGTGGCCAGTTCACGGCTCACCCAATCCAGGTTGTCGCGGGCAAAGATGTCGCCGAACAGATGCGTCTTGAGGTACTGATCGATTGCCGGCGCAAACGCAAACAACGGCCCGGTCACCGGCGCACCGGCCAGACGGGTCTGGTTGGCGGTGCCCAGCGCCAGCAGCGCATCGCCGCTCGGTACCGGGCCGGGCTCGTGTCCCGGCGCATCGGCGATGCCGCGCTGCTTGCGTGCATCGACGACCTGCATCAGCGCGGCCAGTGCATTGAGGCTGCGCGGAAACCCGGCATATGCATACAGTTGGACCAGTACCTCCTTGCAGTCGCTGATGCTCAAGCCAGCATCGAGGCCCGCCTCCAATGCGGTGTTCAAGCGGTCGATATCGCCGGTGGCCGCAAACGCGGCAATTGGCGCAATGGCCTGCTGGCTGGGCGACAAGGTGGCGTGTGTCGTCATGGACGTGATCTCCGAAGGATGTGCTGCCGCGGGGGAGGGGGCAACAGAGAGCAGGGCAACTGCGCCCAACAACAGCGCAGCCATGGAGGGGAGCGCGCGGCGCAGCGCGCTCGCGCATGGCATCGCATCTCTCCACCGATCTAGGGGCAAGGCAACGCGAATCCAAGCATCAACTGCCGGACCGTGCGATGCAGATGGCGCCCCAGCTGCGCGCACACCATGTCGAATCGAACGCACCACGCTTGCGTTTTTCATCGCCGTCTCCTTGCCATACGTACCGACAAGCAGCATGAGGCAGATGCAATGCCGCTCCATCCATCCAGCTTGCATGGTCCTATGAATGGCGCTCATCACTGCAAACGCGCATTGGAATTCAAGCCATCCTGGATGCGTACTGCTGACGAAACCGCCGGGGCAGGGAATCAGTGCTAGTCCTGGCCATGCAGCTCGTGCAATCGCATCGGTACGGTCCTATTCTGTGTCCCTGTTTGAAGCGGCGCTGGCCGGGCATGCTGGTCGTGTCGGTCATGGTCAACGCGGTTGCCAGCAACATCATTGCGAATGCTTTCATCTGCCTGCTCCTCCAGTGGATGGAGCCCAGCGTAGAGAGCGGCCTGGAGCACGCACATCTTTCTATGACCTGTGGTCATGGCAGCGGTCCAGCGGTCGCTCGGCAGGATGAGTGGTTTCGGTTTTGCTTGAGCAGCGCAGCCTTGGAAGGGGCTGGATGTCTCCATGCCCGCCACGCCAGAGCGCCTACATTCCACTATTCTGTCGTCGGCTTTTGCAGCGACAAATCCAGCAGGTTGAGAAGCCACATCAGCTGCCTGTGTCAAAGAGCGGGTGATTGCCTGCTCGGTTTGAGTTACAACCGTTCTTCTACCGGTAGTTGATTGATGAAAAATTCACGCGGCGATGGTGATGGGATTGGCCGCACCTTCCATGGCTGTCCAAGTGCGCAGTTTTGCGGCTGCTGCAGCACGACATTTGAGAGGCAACATGACAAGTAGCGGCAGGGAGCTCCTGAAATGGATTGCGCTTGTTTTTATGACCTTCGATCATGTAGTCAAGGCACTGCTGGATGGCTATGTACCGGTTCTATCTGAACTCGGACGCATAGCCTTCCCAGTTTTCGCTTTGATCATGGCCTTCAATCTCGCGCAACCTGGAACCGACTACGCGAAGTCGGTAAAGCGGCTGGCTGGCTGGGGGCTCATTGCACAGCCGTTCCACGTATGGGCATTTGGTTTCCTGCTGCCGGTCAACATCCTTTTCACCTTCGCACTTGCGACTTGTCTCGTCTGGTCAATACAAGATCGCCGCTGGCTGCTGGCCTCGTTTCTTGGACTGCTTGCGCCGCTGGCCGTCGACTATCAATGGATCGGAGTTTGGCTTGTAGGGGCGGCATGGAGCTGGTTTCGCACTGGCGGAACGCTGCAGTCACTTGTCGGCCTGGCTTCTACAAAACCGACTTTAGCCAAATTGCCGTGGAGGTTGTGGATCTGCATGGGACTGTTGTGTTGGAACAACGGCAATGGTTGGGCCTTGTTGGCACTTCCGCTGATGCAGCTCGGCAGGCTGCAATTACCGCTACCCCGGCTACGTTGGGCGTTTTATGGTTATTACGTTGCGCACTTGGCCGTGATCGGCCTCATCTGGACAGTAAGTTAGCCGCGCCCCGCGCTGTGGATGCTGTTTTGGACCGATAGTCTTGGGCCACGAGGTCTGAACCCGGGGCATGACGGATTCCGCGTCAGAGCAGCCATCGCGCAGAGAAGACCCAGCATCACCGCGCTCATCACGTGGCAGCTGGCAGCATCGGGGCACGTTTCACCAACGCGCCCAATGAGTCCGCCATGAATTCAACTGCCATGCCCGCCCGATCCTGGGCCATCCATCCGTTCCATGCAGCCGTGCTCGGCGGTGTGTGGCCGCTGTTTCTCGGTGCCTTGCTGAGCGACTACGCTTACTGGAGCAGTCATCAGATCCAGTGGGCCAACTTTGCTGCGTGGCTGCTGATCGGCGCGATGGTATTGACCACCATCGCCTTGCTGTGCGCGATCGTCGGCTTCGTTCGCGGAAGCCGCAACCTGATCTATGTGATTGCGCTCGGTGCCGCATGGATTGTCGGCTTCTTCGACGCCCTGCATCATGCACGCGATGCCTGGGCCATCATGCCGGCGGCACTGGTATTTTCTGCGATTGCGACCGCATTCGCGCTTGTTGCAACCTGGTCGGGGCTATCCAGCCTGCGCGTGGGAGGTGCCCGATGAAGCGTCATATCGTTACCGTCCTGTCGGTGTCCATTCTCGCCGCCGCACTCGCTTCCTGCGGCAAGGCGCCCGAGCTCAAACAACACGGCGCCAGTCCCGAGCTGCCTGCGCCGGATCGCGGCCTGCTGCCCGACATGACCATCGCCGAGCCGGCAGCCTGGGGCGAGCGCAAGCCCACCGTGCCCGCGGGTTACCGCATCGCTGCGATCGCCACCGGTCTGGGCATCCCGCGCCAGACGCTGGTGTTGCCCAATGGCGACATCCTGGTCGCCGAAGGCCGCGGCGGCAATGCACCCAACCTCAAGCCCAAGGACGTGATTGCCGGTGCGATCAAGGCCAAGGGCAACACCTCGGTCAAGAGCGGCAACCGGCTGACACTGTTGCGCGATGCCGATGGCGACGGCACCTATGAACTGAAGACCGTGTTTGCCGACAAGCTCAATGCGCCCTATGGCCTGGCGCTGATCGGCAACGCGCTGTACGTGGCAAATCAGGACGCGCTGGTGCGTTTTGATTATCAGCAAGGGCAGACCAAGGCCAGCGCTGCGCCCAGCAAGGTCACCGACTTGCCGTCGGCCATCAACCACCACTGGACCAAGGCCCTCACCGCCAGTGCCGATGGACGCTATCTGTATGTTGCGATCGGCTCCAACAGCAACATCACCGAGCGCGGCATGATTGCCGAAGTCGACCGCGCCCAGGTCTGGCAGGTGGATCCGGCAACCGGCGCCCACAAGAGCTATGCCACCGGGCTGCGCAATCCCACGGCACTGGCGATCCAGCCAGGTAGCGGTGCACTGTGGGCGGTGGTCAACGAGCGCGACGAGATCGGCCCGAATCTGGTGCCCGACTACCTCACCTCGGTACGTGAAGGCGGCTTCTACGGCTGGCCCTACAGCTACTGGGGCAAGAACGTGGACACGCGGGTCATGCCGCAGGATCCGCAGAAGGTCGCCTCGGCCATCGTGCCCGACTACGCGCTGGGCTCGCATGTCGCCGCACTCGGTGTCGCGTTTTCGGCGGCCACGATGGGAACGCAGTTTGCCGACGGTGTGTTCGTCGGTGAGCACGGCAGCTGGAATCGCGACCCGCCGGTGGGCTACAAGGTGGTGTTCGTGCCGTTCCGCGATGGCCGCCCGGCGGGCGACCCGATCGACTTCGTCTCCGGTTTCCATGGCGACGATGGCCTGACCCGCGGCCGCCCGGTCGGTGTCACGCTCGATCCACGTGGTGCGTTGATCGTCGCGGACGACCTGGCCAATACGATCTGGCGAGTGACACCCGATACAGCGCCTGTCGCGCCGCAAGCGGCTGCACAGTAAGCCTGCCTGTCTGCCCGGTTCTGCAAAGAACCGGGCAGTATTTGATGTGTTACCTGCGCCGGAGTGCGGGGCAGGGCTACCTGCAGGCCTTACCGGGAACAACCCAACTTTTCAGAGGCGCCGGTCTTCAAGGCACGAGCCTCTGTTGGCCGTCTATGAGCATCGCGATTGATCGGCCTCGAATGCAACTGTTAGGGATGTGCGTCAATGAATACCAAGCGCGGCACCGTCTTGGCGGACCAGCACAAGGGATAGGCATCGCCGTCCCGTTGACATACAGTGCCGGCCCCCCGCGTCGACCTGGACGACACAGGCATCAGTGCGATGGACCTCTGGTGAGCCAACCGGCTAGACGCAATCACCAAGGCAAGAACAGACGGACCACGCTCTGCCGATCACCCGAGGCTTGTTGTTGATGTTGTTCAGATGTTCGGTGGTTGTTGTCGTAGCGCTCTTCGCTTCACCTCTTATCGCAGCGGAGCTGGTCGGCCGGGCAACCGTGACGGATGGCGACACCATCACTGTCGCGCAGAAACGTATCCGCCTGTGGGGCATCGATGCACCGGAAAGCGCGCAGCAATGCACCAGCAACGCTGGCAGCGCATGGCCTTGCGGCCGACGTTCGGCTGCCGCACTGGATGGCTACCTGCTCGACAAGACGGTTCGCTGCCAACCCAAGGACACCGATCGCTATGGACGGATCGTGGCCGAATGCTATGTGCAGGGGCAGTCGGTCAACCGCTGGATGGTGCAAGCCGGTTGGGCGGTGGCCTACCGCGAGTACGCCACCGCGTTCGTTGCCGACGAGCGCAACGCGCAGCAACAACGGCGCAACCTCTGGGCCGGCAGCTTTCAGATGCCTGCTGATTACCGACGCGGCAAGCGCAGGCAATCGGCACAGCGGGCTCAGGCCGCAGTGCAGACGCAAACGCCTGCGCACTGCGCCATCAAGGGCAATATTTCCAGCAAGGGCAGCAAGATCTTCCATATGCCCGGGCAACGCGATTACACGCGGACCAGCATCTCACCTGCCAAGGGCGAGCGTTTTTTCTGCACAAGCCAGGAAGCAATCAATGCAGGCTGGCGACGCGCGGCGCGCTGATGGCTGGCAAGGTGTGCGATCCAGCGTCGAGCAGCTGATCGCGACGCCTGTCGATCCTGCTGGGGCATTTTGGTCAATCAACCCAGCGCGGCGCAATCACCACACCTGAAACATGCACATGCGCCGCAAGGTGTGAGCTGTGCTGACCGTCACGCCAAGAGCAGCTGACAAAACATAGCCAACGTTCGTCGGTGCTATGGACGAGGGACTCGGAACCCCAAGCGTAGGAGTGATGCCGATTCCGAGCACCGGGCGCGCCCGCCTGACGGCCGCGCAGTAGTTCTGTTGGCCGCTCTAATGCCCGACAAAAGCCTCGATATTCTGCACCAGGCTGCGGCGTGTGTAGGGCTTGCTTAAAAACGTCGTCCGGCTGGGTAACCCATTGGGGGAATGCCCCAGACCCGATGTCAGGATCGCCGGCAGATTGTTGCCATCCGCGCGCAGATACGAAATCAGGCCGTATCCATCCAATAGCCCCGGCATCTGCAGATCGGTAAAAACCAGCGCGATCGCCGGGTGCTTATCGATATGCTCCAGCGCGCCCTGCGCATCGGTTGCGGTGACGACCGCATAACCGCTCTCGGTCAGCAGCAGCGTGGCCAACTCGAGCGTGTCAGCATCGTCCTCGACGACAAGAATCAGTTTTTCGTTTGTAGAGCCCATAAAGCAGGTTTTCTGAGGATGCATGCATCACACTACGTTTCCCACGCGAAAAACACGTGATCGATTTGAGAACCATGAACAGCACGCAGGACTTTCCCGACCATCGCTACCGACAGGTCGTCGAGCTGTCACTGGATTCCATCAAGGAAATTGCCTTGGACGGACGCGTCAGGTTCGTCAACGCGCATGGTCTGGCGCGTGTGGCGTCTGTCGATGCCGCCTCTGTGGTGGGTCTGCCCTGGGTGTCGTTATGGCCGAAGCGATTCAGGCCGCGCGTGCGGCGGGCGCTCGCTGCTGCCGAGCGCGGCGAGTCGCAGCAGTTCGAAACCGAATGTACGAATGCAGACGGGCAGCTCCAGAGCTGGTTGGTGTCGACAAGCCCGCTGCGTAACGCGGATGGCCGGATCGAGGGCGTGCTGGCGGTCAATCGCGACATCACCGAACGCCGGCAGTCGCAACTGGCACTACGCACGCTCAACCAGACGCTGCAGGCCCGCACCGAGTCTGCAATCCATCACGTTGAGCCTGCTGCAGCGGCGACGCACGACCAAGTACGTGCAGAGGCGCAGTCTCCAAGCATCGAGGTCGAGCTGGATATTGCACGTGCTGCGCAGCGCCTGGCCGAGCGCGTGGCCGAGCGAGCGCAGGAGGGCGAGGCTGTGGGGCAACTGTTGGCCGGTGTCGTTCACGACCTGAACAACGTGCTGCAAACTGCGGGCGCTGCCATCGATGTGGTTCAGTCGCGCGGCGCCCTTGGCGAAGCGGATCAGAAGATTTTGCGCATGGCAGAGACCGCTCTGCAGCAGGGCTCGGTCATGGCGCAACGCCTGCTGGGCTTCGCGCGCAAGCATCCTTATGCTCCCGAACGCGTCGAGCTCAATGCGCTGGTCGCACGCCTGCTGCCCCTGCTTCAACAGGCGGCAGGCGCTGCGGTATCGGTCGAGTGGGAAACCACGACTTGCGACAGTGCCGTACTGGCGGATCCACACACGCTGGAACGGGCCTTGTTGAACCTGGTGATCAATGCGCGCGATGTCTGCGCGGTGCGTGGCAGGGTCTGCATCACGGTGGCGACGCGGACGCTAGCAGATGTGGATGCTGCCGGTCGTCGCGCCGGCGATTATGTCACCCTCTCTGTCCAGGACAATGGCAGCGGCATTGCACCGGAGATCCGCGATCAGCTGTTCGACGCCTACTTCACCACCAAACCGGCAGGCAAGGGCACCGGGCTGGGCTTGGCACAAGTGGATGGGGCGGTCAGGCAGGCCGACGGCTATATTGAAGTGCAGTCGATGCCAGGGCAGGGCGCCTGTTTCACGCTTGGCTTCCCGGCAGCGGAGCCGACTGGTTGCTGACATCAGAGATGCCGGCGACGCCTAGATACTTTCGAGAATACCTAGCGGCGTCACGGTGCATCTGCCCATCCATTGTCTGGCGTAGTGGTGCGCGGCAAGTTGCGTGTCGAATCGCATCTCGCGCCTGTGCCCATACAAGGTGATCCCATCGTCGAACGACACCAGAATCTCCGGGAAGAAGACGCCGTCCAACGGAACCGTATGTGCAGTCAATCGATAACGACCAATCTGCCGGAACATCGTGGAGTCCATCATGACCTCGGTAGCGGTAATGGCCGGCGTGAAGCGATTGCATGAAGTCGAGGAGCAATTGCACCTTGATCGCTATGTTTTCGATTTGCAAGCAGCGCGGATAATGATCTGCAGGTAGCCTTGAATCGGAAGAGCACAATCGCGGTGGTTTATGCACAGCCCGCTTATGCAAATAAATGCGAGCTCGAATGTCGTGATTGCTTGTCGCGCCGAAACGATCGAGCAACGGCAGTGGTGGGGTTATCTGCGATGTTTCCACGGGGCGTTCGTCTCCAGCACCGGCCATCACTACGTGTGCTTGTTGCTGGACACATCTGACGATGTACCCGATGGCTAGACCTGACGCTCCAGTACCGGCTCGCCAGCCAGGACGGTCATTTCCAGGCGGGCCAGATGATCGCTGAATCCGCCGCTCGCGCGGGCGATACGGCGAGCGCTGGTATTGACGACCGGCTTGACCAGGCGGGCAATCTGCATACCTGCGCGCTCCAGCGCCGAAACCAGCGCCACGTCTTCGCTGCACTTGAGCGCAGAAAAACCACCGGCGGCCACGTACGCAGCCACACTCATGCCGAGATTGGCACCATGCACATGCGGATGCCCGTCGCGGCGGATTTCCTTGGCCAGGAAGGCCTGCCGTGTTTCGGGACGGAAATCGTGCCAGTCGGTCACCTCCACCGCGCCGCAGAACACATCCGCCGCGCAATCGAGCTGTGCCGAAAGCCAGTCCGGCGGCACGCAGGTGTCGGCATCGGTAAACGCAAGCCAGCGTGCCCCGCGCGCAATCGCGGCCGATGCCGCCGCTGCACGGGCAATGCCGACACCGCCTGCGGTAGTGACGGTTCTTGCGCCGTGCGCGCGTGCAATTGCGCCGGTGCCGTCACTGCAGCGGTCGAGCGCGACATGGATTTCCACGCGCTCTCCCGCCAAATGCGGGTGCGCGGCTGCCACCAGAATGGACTGCAGGCACTTGCCGATCAGATCCGCTTCGTTATGCGCCGGAATGGTGACCGCGATCATCGCAGCTGCTCCTGTTGCGCAATCGACGGCCCGGACATCCAGGCCTGCAACACGAAGTCCGCATCCTGGTAACAGCACAGCGTGTCCATCGCCAATGCCTGGTTCAGCGCGCTGTGGACCTGCTCGGCGCTGCGCAACGCGCCATCGAAGTCGTGCCGCCAGTGACATGCCACAAGGCAGCCGTTGGCGGTGAGCGAGCGGGCGAACAACGCCACGGTTTTTTCGAAAGCCGCGGCGTCCAGGTAATAACCCACCTCACTGAAGACGATCAGGTCGAACAGCCCTTCCGGCCAGTCCGACGGATGCGCGGCCTGCTGCAGCGTGACCGCAGGCAGTGCCTGCAGCCGCACGCTCGCCAGCTCGACCGCCTGCTGCGACAGATCCGTCGCCAGCAGCGTGTCACAGCGCTGCGCCAGCTGCGCGGTTAGCTCGCCATTGGAACAGCCAAATTCCCAGCCACGCGCGAACCTCGGATAGGGCAGGGCACCGAGCAGGATGTCGCGCTTGCGCTGCTCGTACCAGCGCGAGCGATAACCGAACGGGTCTGCATCGGCGTACATCTGCTCAAAGTGCTCAACGCTCAGCGCGGTCATCGGATGAAGACCTCGAACGGCCGCGCAAAGCGCTCCAGCACCGGCGGCGGCAGAATCGGCTCTGCAACGGGTGGCGTGCAGTGGCCCAACTGGGTGGCAAAGCACGCAATGGCGCGCTGCTTGGCACTCAGCACCGCAGGCGATAGATCGAAGCGCACGGCAGTGCCATCGGCAAATACCCCGTCTTCCGGACGCGACCAATGCCACGCCCAGACCGGATATTGCAGACGCCGCGCCGACTGCGCCTTGCACGCGACATGGGTCGCGCGCGACGCCGCCTCATGATCCGGATGGCCATCGCGCTCCCAGGTCACCAGCACCGTGTCCTGCGCAGTGATCAGATCACCGAGGGCCTGTGCCATGCGCGCTTCGCATGCCGCCAGCGCGCCATCGCCCAGTGCGAGATGGGTCAATGCGCCAGGCACTACACCCAACTGCTGCACGGCGGCATCCAGTTCCAGGCGCCGCGCCGGGCCCAGCACCTGTGGCTGCCAGCCGGGTTCGTCGGGGTAGGCCTGCTCCCCATCGGTCAGCGCGACGATCAACACCGGTACGCCTGCGGCACGCGCGGCGGCAATCAACCCGCCACATCCAAGCACCTCGTCGTCCGGGTGCGGTGCCACCACCACCAGGCGCTGGCTACCTTGCATCAGTTGCGACAGCGTGACGCGTGGCAGCTCGCTCAGGTACGGCGCGTAGCGCCATGCTGTTTCCGGCGTGCCTGTGCCCTCGATGGGCTGCCCGGCTAGATCTTCCAAGGCAATGTCTCCTGTTGGCATAACTCGCCCAGGGCCTGCAGGTCGCGTTCTGCGTGATGCTGCCGAATAAACACCGACAGGTCGGCGCAACGCTGCGCATGTGCGCGGTTGCCGCACAGCGGGCCTGGCCCCAACGCACGCGCGACCCGATCCAGCGTGTCGCGCGCCACCGCTTCGACCACACTGCGTACCTGCAGGACGCCACGCAGATGTGCCTGTTCCGGCTGCGCGTCGATGCGCGTTGCCAGCTGACGCAACAACGCAGCTGCAGATGCCAGGCCTGTATCGATGGCGCCCAGATGCGCGGCGGCATGCGGATCCTTGCTCACACGCGCAGAGGCACGCAGCACATCGGCAACCGCAACGGTGGCGCCGAACCAGCACGCGGCGATGCCGGCACCGCCGTGCCAGAATCCAGGTCGGGTCAGGTACGCATCACCTGCGCCAATCTGCCGCGCTGGCGTATCGGAGAAGCGAACATTGGCCGTCTCGATGCCTTGCATGCCGACTGCCTGCCACGCACTGTTGTCGATCTGAATGCCGGGCTGATCCAGCGCCACGGCAAACAGGCAACTGGCGCCTGCATGGCGCGTCGTTACCAGCGCATGCGTCACTTGCGCCGCACCCGAACACCACGCCTTGGTGCCGTTGAGCACTTGTCCGGAAAAACGCATATCCGAGCCGGGCGGCTCGGCCGCCCACACCGCCCAACGCTGGGTCGGCGTGATGAGGTCCACCCCCAGATCGGCACAGATGGCTTGCGCGTCGTAATGCGCTTCCAGGAACTTGGCCGCGCACAGGTCGTCTGCCGCGATATCGGCAAGCGTCTGCCAGCGCCCCAGGGTGCGACCACGCCCGGGAAGTGGCAGCGTCGGATGTATGTGTAGCCACTTGTCCGCAATCGACTGCTTGAGTCCGTCGGTGCGGGCTGAGTCCGTGTGCGATGCAAAGGCAAGGGTGTGCGATGAAATACGTGCGCTCATCGGGCCACGCTAAGCAGCGCACGGTGCAAGGGGTGTGACGCGTGACAACGGTTCTCGACGTGAGAAGCGAACAGAAGCGCAAGGAAACCACTGCAACTTGCTGCGCAAATCGATATTCAGAAGGCAGCCGCGGCCCTGCCGCAGCCCGACGACGCGAGCGCATTCTCGGATCTGGATGGCGCTGCGCCCACCGCCGATTGGACGGTGCATGCCGGCGCGTCGATCCTGGTGCGGCCCGACGGCCGCATCGCCTTTTGCAGCCATGCCGATGCGCCGGAACGTCTGCACGCGGACTGCAGGCATGTCTTCGGCCAGGCGACAGAGGGCGCCGCATGTTGCGCCTGCCGTGATCGGTTTCTCCCACCGCACGATGGCGCTGCGCAGGCCGGCACACCGGGAACGCTGCTCCCGCTTTGCTAGGATGCGCGCACATGCTATCCAGGAGGCCAAGCGCATGACGCCCACAGTGTTTCCCGAGCCCGAGCTGTTCCTGCCGCAGCGCGGCGAGCCCGCGTTGCGGTGGGGAGTGCTGGGGCCTGGAGCGATCGCCTCCGCGTTCGTGAGCGCGCTGCGCCGCCATACCGGACAACAACCATTTGCAGTGGCCTCGCGCACGCGTGCGCGTGCCGAGGCCTTTGCGAGCACCTGGGCGATGCAGCGCGCCTATGACAGCTACGAGGCGCTGGTCGAAGACCACGATGTCGACATCGTCTATATCGCCACCCCGCACAGCGAACATCTGCAGCAGGGCTTGCTGGCGCTGCGCGCGGGCAAGCATGTGTTGATCGAAAAGCCCATGACCACCTGCGCCGACGATGCACGCGTGCTGGTGCAGGAGGCGCGGCAGCGCGGTCTGTTCCTGATGGAAGCCATGTGGAGCCGCTACCTGCCGCATACCTCGGTGCTGCGGAAACTGCTGGCCGATGGCGCGTTGGGCGAGCTTCGCCATGTGTTCGCCGATCTGAGCCAACGCGGCCCTGACGATGCGACGCACCGCCAGCGCAATCCTGCGCTCGGCGGCGGCGCGCTGCTGGACCTGGGCGTGTATGCGGTGCAGTTCTCTTCGATGATCCTGGGCGCACCGACCGCGATCACGACCACCGGCGCGCTGACCGACACCGGCGTGGATGCCTTCTCGACCATGGTGCTGTCGCATGGCGGCACCGCGCAATCCACACTGATCAGTTCCATCGTGGCCCGCAGCAGTTCCACCGCCTATGTCACCGGCAGCCAGGGCCGCATCGACCTTGCCGGCGAGTTCCACAACCCGACCGCGCTGAGCCTGGTCGGCAACGACCACGCCGGCACGCCCGTGGTGTGGATGGATCCGACCGGAATCAGCGGCTACGCGGGCCTGTCGTGGCAAGCGACAGCCGCGGCGCGTTACATCGGGGAAGGGCGCAAGGAATCTCCACTCCATCCGCTGGATGAAGTGATCCAGATCATGACCACCCTGGATGCGGCGCGGGCACAGCTGGGGTAGCGGGCGGGGCGTCTGCAGCAGCCAAGGCGCGTTGGCAGAAGCGGCGTACGATCATGCACCCTGTTCACCGCCGCATCGCCAATGCAGCAGGTATTGCAGCTGATGCGAGCCCGCCTGTCTGCCAAGCTGCGCAGGCGAGCGACGATCAACGCGTAGCGCGCAGCAATGCGGTTTTTCACTAACAGGAAGGGATCGACGCTCTTCAAGCGCCGCCCGACGCGCAGGGCCGGCCGCAGCAAAAACAAAACCCCGCGTCTGCGGGGCCTTGTGGTGATCTATGTGCTCGATGCGCGATGGACGCGCTCCGGCACTGCCAGGCGCATTTTGTTCGCCGCGCTTAGGGCAGATCGCATTTGATTTTCGCGTCCACATAATAGGGCTTTGGGACGTCCGGGTTCTTGCTGGTCCTCTCGAACACCACCTCGAACGAATCCAGATCCACGGTACCGTTGCGCGACTTGCAGGCGTCCTGCAATTTCTGCTTTACCGCCGCGATACCCGCGTCGCGATTGGCGCCATCGGCGCTATTGGTCAGATTGGCGATCTCGGCAAATGCAGGCGAACTCAGACCCAGCAGGCAACCGACAGCCATAAGCGTGTGCAGCTTCTTCATACAGTCTCCTTTGCGATGTCTATGATCTTCCGGGGGCATGGACGACAACGGCGATCGATATTCAGCGCAACAGAGCGCCGCGTGCGGTCCAGCCCGGCGCAGCATAGGCCGGGCGGGTTAAGGCCTCGTGCACGTGCTCGTACCTGCGGTAATGGAGCGCTTTGGCGCATGGGTCGGTTGCAGATGCGCTCAGCGCTCAAACGCAAACGGCCCGGACGAGCCGGGCCGTTTGCGATGCCGCAGATCAGAACTCCTGCCAGTCGCTTGCATCGTGCGAGGTACCTGCAGCCACTGCGCGTTTCGCTGCAGGTGCCTGGCGTGGCAAGCTTTTGACGGCGGCGGGCCGGCCGGCAATCTCGCTGAGCTTGGCCGCAACCGGCGGTGCCGGCCGCGTGGTGCGCGTGCTGCCCTCGCTGATCTTGAACACCGATACCGCCTGCGTCAGCTGCACGGCCTGCTCTTCCATCGAGCGTGCGGCGGCGGTGGCTTCTTCCACCAGTGCGGCGTTCTGCTGCGTGGTTTCGTCCATCTGCGTCACGGTGGTATTGACCTGCTCGATACCGGCCGACTGTTCCTGCGACGCTGCGGAAATCTCGCCCATGATGTCGGTCACGCGCTGCACGCTGGCTACGATCTCGGCCATCGTGGCGCCTGCGGTATGCACCAAGGTCGAGCCTTCGGCGACCCGCTCGACCGAATCGTCGATCAGGCTCTTGATCTCCTTCGCCGCAGCGGTGGAGCGCTGGGCCAGGGTGCGGACTTCCGATGCCACCACCGCAAAGCCGCGGCCCTGTTCGCCGGCACGTGCCGCTTCCACCGCCGCATTCAAGGCCAGGATGTTGGTCTGGAACGAGATCCCGTCGATGACGGAGATGATGTCGGCAATCTTCTTGGACGAGGCCTCGATACCGGCCATGGTGCCCACCACCTTGCTCACGATCTCGCCGCCCTGCGATGCCACGCCTGCCGCACCGATCGCCAGTTGATTGGCCTGACGGGCGTGTTCGGCATTCTGGCGCACGGTGGAGGTCAGCTCTTCCATCGACGCGGCGGTTTCTTCCAGATTGGCGGCCTGCTGTTCGGTACGCTGCGACAGGTCCTGATTGCCTGCAGCGATTTCGCTGGCGGCAGAATTGATCGACACGGCCGAGTGCTGGATACGGCCGACAATCTCGGCCAACTGCGCGGCAGTGGCGTTGGCATCATCACGCATCTGCGCGAACACGCCCTTGAAGTCGCCGGTCATCCGCGCGGTGAGGTCGCCTGCGGCGATGGACTGCAGCAGCGACGACAGCGATTGCAGGTTGCCGTCGGCAGTGGCCATCAACTGGTTGAGGCTATCGACCATCACATGGAAGTCGTACTGGAAACGCTCGGCATCGCCGCGTGCGCTGAAGTCGCCGTTGGCTGCGGATTGCGCCAGCTGCTTGATCTCGCGGTTCATCGCAGACAGGTTGGCCTTTACCTCGTCCATGGTCTGCGTCAGCACCGCTTTCTCGCCGGGCAGGCGGTCCATGCTCTCGCTGAGGTCGCCGATGGCGTAGCGCCCCATGATGCGTGCCAGGTTGGTCTGCACCGCCAGATGCGACGCCACCAGCGTATTGGTGTCCTTGGCCATGCGGCCGTAGTCGCCAGGAAACGCCGCAGCATCGATGCGGAAACTGGTCTGGCCATCATCGTGGCGCCTGGCCATGTCGCTCTGCGCGTCGAGCAAGGATTGCAACTGCTTCTGCATGCCACGCATGGCACGCAACAGGCGGCCGGTTTCATCCTTGGCGTCGCTTTCCACGTCGTTGTCCAGCTGGCCGTTGGCAATCGCCTCTGCGGCGTTGGTGGCGCGTGCAAGCGGCTGGGTCAGGCTGCGGGTGATGAGCCAGGCGAGCAGGCTGCTGATCACCACCACGGCAATGCCACCGAAGATGATCAGCAGCTTGCCGCGATTCATCGACGCCACCGCATCGGCATAGGCTTGCTGGCTCTGGCCTTCCTGACGGGTCACCAGTTCGCGGATCTTGTCCTGCCACGCCATCGTCGCCGGGCGTGCCTTTTCGCTGAGCAAGGCTTGCGCAGGCGCGTTGTCGTTTTGAGCGGCAAGCGCCATGACCTGGTCGTTGATCTTGCCCGAGATGGCGCGTCGCGCGTCCATCTCGGCGCGAATCTTGCGACCTTCCTCGGAGCTGGGCAGCGTATCGAGCTTGGCCCGCAGGTCGTTGTAGCGCTGGCGCTGCGCCTTGATGGTGGCCAGCGCTTCGTTGTTGAGTTCGTCGCTGGTGGCCATGGCATAGGTGCCCAGCGCGATCAGGATCGATGAGTTGGCATCCAGCATGCCGTTGCCGATCTGGATCTTGGCCATGCGGTCAAGCACGATGAAATCGAATTGCTGTCGTGCTTTGGCCATGGTGACCAGGCCGGTTGCCACCAGCAGGCTTGACAACAGAATCAGGATGCCGAAGGCGACGCCGAGACGGCGCCCGACGTTATAGCGTTGCAAATAGGCGGTCATGCGGGTCGTCCTGATGTCCAGTAGGTGGCACCGGCGGCAGGTCGCGTGATGTTCGCGTGAATGCCTCGGCAACGTGATAACGACGCAAGAATCGGAAACTTGAACCAATCATCTCGGCCCGTATTTAGCGTGCGTTTTTATTCACGCCGGTCAGGAAAAAACCGACTGGCAGCGCGACGACGTCAGCACGACACTGAAGACGTTGCTCACATCCGCGCCGCTCTTGATGTCTGCTCTGTGCCGATTGACAGGCAGCCGCTGCATGAATGACCCATCCAATCATTCCGTCGTCGGCGGCGCGCGATGCAGCGTCCAGCGCAAGCGTTGCTGGCGCGATGCGCATCGATCTGCCGCTGCGTCGCCTGGCCGCCATCTTGTGTCTGCACGCAGTGTCGGCAAAGGCGAACTCGCAAGGACGTCGGCAACGTTGCCGGCACGTCGGAAGAAACGTGCCAGTGCGGTTGCAACGGTTGGCACCATCGTCGCTGGTGTCAGGCATGCGCGCTGGCCGGTGTCTCGATACGTTGGTCAGTCGGCGCTTCCGCTCCGGATGTCATGTGGTGCCATCACCGGCTCACTCCGCCACCACGTCCCAAGCGCGATCATGGTCGGCATGAACAGCAGTCAGATCACCGCGCGAACGATCACGGTCACCCCGGCAAGCACCGCATCAGCCGGCAGCGAGGTGGTAGTGCAGTTGTCGGCCAGCCCGGACCCGCGCTGGCAGGCGTGTTTCCATTTCGTCGTGCAAGGCCGCGATGGCTTCTTCCTGCAGGGCAGGCCGGTGTTCGACAACGCAAGCTTTCACGGGATCTTGCAGGCCGGGCAAGCCGAGGCCTTCCGCCAGGAACTGCCGGATCTGCTGGTATCGGCCAGCGCGCTCGCACGCGCGCAGGTGAACAAGGACGCAGCGCGATAAGCGTGCTGCTCCAGCAGTAGGACGTGTCCAGAGAATCGTGTCCGGTGGCGGGCACTGGTGACCAGCCCGAAAAAGTGATGGGACGGCAAGGCTGCTTGTCTGCACGACCGCTCGCGCATCCATATGCCGTGAACAACATCGTCACTGCGCAGGTCAGCATCGCCCGCAGATAGCATGCAGCACTACAACTCGAGCGCCATATCCCATCGTTCCAGACCCGGCGCATAGCCATCCACCGTCACTTGCTGCACCACAAAGCCGAAGCGGGCATAGAACTGCCGGGTGTGTTGACTGGTATCCAAGATGACATGCCGGACATCCGGCATCTGGCGCAATGCTTCAAGCCGGGCCAGGAGCAACTGCGTCCCCACGCCGCAGCGGTGCAGGCGCGGGTGGACCATGCCCCAGCACAAGCTCGCCGTTGTGCCATCGGCGCCGATCGCGTAGCCGGCGCAGCCAGCGACAGCGTTGCCGCGCTCCAGTAGTTGGTAGTGCCACGCCGCGGCGTGATGGCTCAGGAAGCCGGCAAAGTCGGCACGTTCACCGGCGCTGAAGAACATCGGCACATTCGCATCGAAGAGCGCCATGCAGGCGTCGAAGTCCCGAGATTGATACGGCCGAATCGTGTCCATCTGCAAAGTCTGCCTCAGACGCGCAGGTGCCATGCAGCGGCATGACATCCTGCCCCGTGATCGCCACGCCTGCCGCGCCACCTGCGCTCAGGCCCGAGCCGTCGCCTCGCGCACAAAGTCTTCGTAGGTGCGCAGCGGACGCCCCAGCATGGCCTGCAGTTTTTCTACCGCGCCGTCGGCCGCCCGCATGCCGTGGGTCTGGATGCCGGCCATCATCAGGCGCATGTCATAGGCCAGCCAGGAGGGGCCGTAGGCTGCCATCTGCGCTTCGAAGGCAGCCACGTCATCGCCCGCATAGGCGATCTCGCGCCCAAGCGCCGCACTCCAGACCTTCGCGGCGGAGGGGCCTGTCACTGCATGCGGGCCGACCAGTTCGAGCGTGACACGCTCAAGTGCGGCGGGTGCGCGGTCGCGGCGCAGCAACTCGGCAACCGCGATGTCGGCGATGTCGCGCGCATCGATCATGGCCACACCTGCCGAGCCGATCGGCATCGGGTAGACAGCGTACTGTTGAATCGTCTGCTGGATCATCGCTTCGTTCTGCATGAAATACGCCGGGCGCAGAATCGTGGCAGCAATGTCGAGGCTTTCGATCATGCGCTCGACCGTGTGCTTGCCGGTGAAGTGCGGCACGTTGGTGAACCTGTCGGCATGGATCACCGACAGGTACACGATGCGCTCGATCCCTGCTTCCTTGGCAAGATTCAAGGCGATCAGCGCCTGCGTCACTTCGTCGGGAGTGACCGCATTCAACAGGAACAGTGTGCGCGCCGACGACAACGCGGCGCGCATCGACGCGACGTCGGTGAGGTCTGCGACCACCTCGGTGACACCGGTCGGGAAAGTGCGCTTGCCGGGTTGGCGAACCAGTGCCTTGACCTTGGCGCCTGCGTCGGCCAAGCCCTGGGTGATCAGAGAACCGATGGTGCCGGTGGCACCGGTAACGAGAATGCTCATGTGAATCTCCTGCTATGGATGGAAAGAGGCGTCATTGCGACATGTCCGCTGCGCTTGGCGTTGCGGTGACGAGACGATAGGCCGTTGCACCCACAATACGAAGACGCCAAGATGTAGACGCCTGGTTTCAAATCTGGAACACCATGGATCTCAATGCATTGATCGATTTCGCGCTGGTCGCAGCGAACCAAGGCCTGGGAAAGGCGAGCCGTGCCAGCGGTAGATCCAAGGCGACCCTGTCGCGTCGCGTCGCCGAGCTGGAGGAGCAGTTGGGAGTGCGACTGGTCGAGCGCAGCGCACGTGGCCTCAGGCTCACCGAGGCCGGGCAGCTGCTGATGGAGCGCACCGAAGTGCCGTTGAGCGAGGTGGCCGAGGCCATGGCAGCCGCACGCGAGGGGCTCTCGAGCCCGCGCGGACGCTTGCGGGTGGCATCGCCGGTGCTGTTCTCGCAACTGGCGATGGGGCGCATCGGCGCAGAGTTCTGCGCCGCCTATCCGGAGATCACGCTGGAGGTGGTGGCCGAGGACCGCACGGTCGATCTGGTGGAAGAGCAGTTCGATGTGGCCATCCGCATCAATCCCAGCCCGGACAGCAGCCTGGTCGGGCGCTGCTTCGCCAGGGATCGGCTGGTGGTCGTGGCTGCCCCCGGCATCGCCATGCCGACCGGCGGCGCGGTCACATCCATGCCCGCTGTGGTGATGTCGAGCTTCCAGCCGACCACGTGGACGCTCGATGACGGGCGTCTGGTCCTGGAACCCATTCCACGACTGCGGTTTTCCTCGTTCCTGATGGTCCGCGACGCGGCGATGGCAGGCGGTGGCATCGCGCTCATTCCGCAGTCGATCGCCTGGAACCAGCTCGCGCGTGGCGAACTGGTGCAGTGGGGCACCATCGCTGGCGCGGAGCCGGCGCTGTGGGTGTTGCACACGTCCAGGCGCCTGGCTGCCCCGAAGGTGCGCGCCTTCGTGGACTTCATGTGCGAGAGGTATCCGGACGCCTCGCTTGTGCTCAAGGGGTAGGGCGCTGCCTCCAGCTTGCGCGCGGCAGCCTGCGCGCCGGCCAGCGTGGACGCGTTATCGCCTGGAAAGATCCATCACCGAGGTGCAGACAGCGCTGCGAAAGTGCTGATCGATAAACCGATCAACACATGGATGGCAGGCGCGGTTGCGCGTCCTGGAACACGCCGGTGCGGGCACGCGCCGCCGCGTCATGACGTCGGCAGAACCGCCCCGCGCTCAGGGATGCATGCCGCGATGAGGCAAGCCCTCCCTTGCACAGCTGACGACTGCAGATGCCCAGCCAGCCGCGCGCCGAGCACCCGGTTCCCTCACACGCGCAAGAGCCGCCTGGCCAGGCTGCGGCCGGGCGCGGCGTCGGCGTGGTTGCCGCCAGCGCCCAGGATCGGGCGGCGCAGATGGGGCGGCGGCAGGCAGATCAGCACGCACGGCGTCTTTGCCAGTGCCGACTGCAGCGAGGAACGCCAGACGCCACGGCGGACGACGGCATCGTGTTCGACCACCAGCACATCGGCGCAGGCGCGTTTGAGCAGGCCGGCGATCTCGCGCCGCGGATTGCCGACGGCCACGTGGACGCGCACGCGCAGGTCCTCGTCGGGCAGTTGCTGGACCAGGTCGCCGAGCCAGCTGGCAGCCGCGTCTTCGCTCAGCGGCTTGTCGTTGAACAGGCTGTCCACCAGCAGGCCTTCGCTGACTTCCGGCACGACGTGCAGCAGATGCAGGTCGGCGCCGCGGCGACGCGCCAGGGCGGCAGCATCGCGCAGCGATTCCAGGCTGGTTTCGCGGCCGGTGATCCAGCAGGCGACGTGGCCGCCGACGGCGCCATCGCGCGGGATCGCATCGGCGTAGGGCAGGGTGAGCATGGGCGTGGCCACGCGCTGCAGCACGCGCGCGCGCAGCGACACATGCAGCGGGCGCGGCAGGCCGGTGCGCTCGGACGGCGGCATGATCAACAGCGCGTCGTCGTGGCTGCGGCAGAACGAGACGATGCCGGCGGCGGCCGGGCCGCCGGCAAGTGCACGCTCGCAGCCCGGGTAATTGGAAGCCTCGGCAAAGAACGCATCCAGCGACTGCTGGGCCTGCGCACGCTTGCCCTTGGCATGCACGTGCAGGATCGTCAGGCGCGCGCGCAGGCGGTCCACCAGTTGCGCCACGGTCGGGATGGCGGCATGGCAGGTCTCGGAAAAATTGGTGGCAAAGATCAGGTGGGTGGGGGTGGTCTGCATGGCTGGCTCCGTGGTCAGTAGATGAAACCGTCGATGGCGCGCACTTCGCGCAGCGGTACGCGCTGGCCCAGCATTTCGCGCAGGGTGAGTTCGATGCCGCGCGACAGCGCGGTCATCGGGGTGTCGTGCACGGTGTTCTCGAACGGGTCTTCGATGGCGCTGCTGGCGCTGTCGATGGCGATCAGGGTGAAGCTGATCAGCACCGAGGCGATCGGCATGGCCAGGCCCATGCCGGCGATCAGGCCCAGCGGCACCAGCCAGCAATACATGTTCACCAGCGTGCGCGGCAGCGAGGAGAACTGCCGCGGCAGCGGGGTGTTCTTGATGCGTTCGCAGGCGCCCTGGATATTGGCCAGCGTGGTGAGGTTGGCGTCCAGCGACGACCAGCGCAGGCTGTCGAGCATGCCCCAGTCGCGCGCCTGCTGCAGTTGCTGGCCCAGCCGCAGGGTCAGCGCGTTGGGGATGTTGGCGTAGCCGCGCAGGTCGTCGGCGCGTGCCTGGCCGAGCAGCCCGGCCAGCTCGGGAAACGGGTTCTGCCGGCGCAGATGGCAGCGCAAGGCGTGCACGAAGGCGACCTGGTGCACCACGATATCGTCGCGCAGTGCGGCCTGGCGCGGGTCGGCCGGATCCACATCCAGCGCGGTCAGGGCCTGGCGTGCGATGGCGCGCGAGGTGTTCACCAGCGCGCCCCAGAGTTGGCGCGCTTCCCACCAGCGGCCATAGGCCGCATTGGCGCGGAACGCCAGGAAGATGGTGAGCGCCGAGCCGAGCTGGGCCAGCGGCAAGGCTTCGATCGACAGCCACTGCCAGCCGAAGAAGGTGTAGAGCACGGCCACGGCGCAGTCGAACGCCAGCAACACCAGCAGGCGCTTGTAGGTCTTGGGCCAGATGCGTCGCAACGGAAACGTATCGCGGGTGATCATGGGAGAGGCAACATCGACGTGGGGTGGATGCATTACACCCAGCCTCCACGGTCGTGTCTGCCATCCTTGCGCCAGCGTTGGACAGTGCGCGCACCGTCCGAACGATGCGGCCGGCCTATCTTTCGATAGGTGAAATCCGCAGCCCTGGCCACGATGCTGTGGCATCAACCACCGCAACAGAGGAGCGGCATTGCAGCGCAGGGGCATGGGTAGGCAATGGACAGACTGAGACTGCCATTCAAGTGGCGCGGACAGGTGGTCAAGCTCAATCGCGGCCCGACGCTATGGGCGTCGCTGGCGATGCTGGCCTCGCTGGTGTGGGCGGAGTGGTACTCGCACCTGGGCGTATCGCTGGGGCTGCTGTACATCCTGCCGGTGGTGCTGGCGGCCACGGTGCTATCGCGGCGCGACATCGTCATCGCGGCGATTGCCTGTGCGGTGCTGCGCGGCCTGTTCGTCACCGACGAAACCCTGGTCGAACAGGCACTGCGCTTTTTCATGGCGACGGTTGCCTATGCCGGCTGCGGGTTGCTCGTGGCTGAAATCAGCCGCACCCGCCGGGTGATCCTGGCCCATTACGTGCAGCTGCGCGCCGAACAGCGGCTGCGCCGGCGGCTGGAGCGGCAATTGCGGCTGCTTGCCGAGAGCAGCCCGGCGGCGTTGCTGACCGTGGCCGGCGACGGCCGCATCGTGGCGGCCAACCGCGCCGCGCACGAGATCCTGGACATGGCCGAGGAGGGCGGGCTGGAAGGCCGCGCGGTGCGCGAGTTCCTGCCGCTGCTGGACGACGCGCTGAGCATGAGCGCCAACCTGGATGGCATGCGCACCTCCGCCAGCACCTGGGGCTGCCGCAGCGACGGCACCCGCTTCCCGGCCACCACCTGGTTCTCGGTCTACGAAGACAGCGCCGAGCGCCACCTGGCCGCGATCCTGGTCGACACCAGCGAGGAAGTGCGCGCGCGCGAATCGGCGCACTTCGACGATGTGCTGAAGAACAATCGCCTGCTGGCCGGCGCGGTGTCGCACGAGATCCGCAACCTGTGTTCGGCGGCGGGCGTGGTCACTTCCAACCTGGCGCGGCATCCTGCGATTGGCGCTGATCCGGATCTGGCCGCGTTGCGAAGCCTGGTGGCGGCACTGATGGAGCTGGCGTCCTTCAACCTGCGGCGGCAGCTGCCCGACGACGCGCATGAAACGCGGCTGCAGACGCTGTGCAGCGAGCTGGATGTGATCATCCGTTCGGACTGGGAGGATGTCGAGGGCCAACTGGTGATCCAGATCGCGGCCGACTTCCCCTCGGTGCACGGCGACCGCCACGCGCTGTTGCAGGTATTGCTCAATCTGGCGCGCAATTCGCTGCGCGCGGTGCAGGCGCTGCCACCGCAACGCCGCCAGTTGATCGTCAGTGCGCGCCTGGAGCAGGAGCGTGCGGTGCTGAGCGTGCGCGACACCGGGCCCGGCATCGCCGAGCCGGGCCGCCTGTTCCAGCCGTTCCGCAGCGACAGCGACGGCTCCGGGCTGGGGCTGTACATCTCGCGTGCGCTGATGGCCAACCAGGGTGGTCTGCTGCGTTACGCGCCTGGCGGCGAAGGCGCCTGTTTCGAGCTGCATCTGCCGCTGGCGCACGCAGCATATGCGGAGGCGCTGGATGGATGAGTCGCGGCGCGCACCGGTGCGCCTCTATCTGCTGGACGACCACACGCTGTTCCGCGAGGGCCTGCTGCGCCTGCTCGGTGCCGACGCCCGCTTCGAGGTGGTCGGGCAGTCCGGCGCATTGGCGCAGGCCATCGTACAGATCGCCTCGCTGACGCCGGACGTGGTCATCCTCGACTACGACATGGGCGAGTACAACGCGCTGGACTACATGCGGCGCCAAGCCGAGCAGGCGCGCCGTCCGGCCACGCTGGTCGTCACCGCCGGCCTGCCCGAGCGCGACGCACTGGCCTTGATCCGGCTCGGGGTGTCCGGCATCTGCCGCAAGGATGTTTCCACCGATGAACTGATCGACAGCATCCATGCGGTGGCGATGGGCCGGGTGCTGATCGACCAGCGTTATCTGCAATCGCTGGTCGCCCAGGGCACCCAGGAAAGCCGGCCCAGTTTTACCGACCGTGAGCGCGAAGTGCTGCGTGGCCTGCTGCGCGGGCAGTCCAACAAGTTGATCGCACGCCAGCTCGGCAGTTCGGAAAGCGCGATCAAGGCCACCTTCCAGCAGCTGTTCAATAAGCTCGACGTGCGCTCGCGCAGCCAGTTGGTGATGGTGATCCTGCAGGATTATCGCGACCTGGTATGAGGTGTCGTGGTCCATTGAAGCCATCGGGCGAGCGATGCAGATGCTTATCCGTTGACCCCAATGCAGTTGCAACGGCACGCTGACAGATAGGGCATGCGACAAGGCCGCATGTGTGACGCTGATCTGCCGCCTTGCAGGCATGCCGATCGGGATGCAACAGACGTTGTTCGCGGACAAGCGCCAAGCCTCACGTCATCACACGATGTCGGACTCATCTGCACGAGGCATGGACAAAGCGCCGGTCATCATGCGCGCCTGATGGAGAGAGGTGTTACATGGCGAAGCCGACGCTGTTCTTCCTGCACGCGCTTGGGTCCAGCAGCAACGAGTGGTCTGGGGTGATCCAGCGACTGGAGGCGCGCTTCGATTGTGTGGCGCTCGATATTCCCGGCTTTGGAGACGCGCCGCCGCTGCAGCATATCGACACCGCCGCACTGGTTGCCTGGTTTGTCGATGAGGTGATCCGGCGGCAACCGACCTGCTGGTTTGTGATCGGACACAGCATGGGCGGAAAGATCGCCACCCTGGCAGCGGCGCAGGCACGCGAGGGCGTAGCCGGGCTTGCCGGCCTGGCCGGCGTGACCCTGGTCGCGGCGTCGCCGCCGGCGCCCGAGCCGATGGAGGAGTCACGACGGCAGACCATGCTGGCCTGGTTCGAAAAGGGCCATCCCACCCGGCAAGAGGCCGAGCAGTTTATCGACGACAACTGTGCGGCGAGGTTGCCTGCGCCTGTGAGGGACGCGGCTGTAAACGATGTGCTGCGAACCAATGCAAAAGCATGGATTGCCTGGCTTGCGCATGCCAGTCGTGAGGACTGCAGCGCGCAGGCCGGCTGCATGCACGTGCCGGCGTTGATCCTCGCCGGCAGTGAGGATGGCGACCTCGGCGAAGCCGCGCAAAGCACGTTGAACGCGCCGCATTATCACGCTGCGCGGCTCGCCGTCGTGGCCGATGCCGCGCACCTGATCCCCTACGAACAACCGCAACACCTGGCGCAGCTGATCGCAGCGCATGTGGAGCGCAGCATGGACACGTGCCTGCCCGATGACTTCGTCAGGCTGCTCAATGCAGACCGGGTTGCCCCGCGCATGCGCAAGCTGCTGCTCAGCCGGCACGCCGGCCCACCCGCAGATGCGCAAGGCGTGCTGAGCCAGCATCAACTGGAGATACTCGGCGCAGTCGTTGCGCGCGTATTGGATGGGGAAAGCGATGCGCGCGCGATTGCACGGCGGATCGACGTCCAGCTTGCCGAAGGCGCAGGAGATGGTTGGCGCCATGCCGCGTTGCCACCCGATCGGCTGGCGATGCCGCTGGGGCTCGACACGCTCGACGCGCTGAGCAACGGCTTCGCTGGCCTGCCTGCGGAAACCCAGGACCATTGGCTGCGCGAGGTGTCGCGCGCGACGGCTGGCGATTCCTCGGCACATGGGCTGGATGCAGCGCAGCTGGCGCACTGGTTCGAGGATGTGCGCGCCGAAGCCGTGCGGACCTGGGTCAGCCATCCCGCCACGATGGCCGCATTGGGCTACGACGGCTTTGCGGTTGGCGGTGTCGGTATCGACAGCCTGGGCTATCAGCACACCGCAGCCGACCGGCAGGAAGCCTGGCAGCTTCCTGCCGAAGGCCTGCGATGAGCCCGGGCATTCACGACGCTGCAGTCGATGTGGTGGTGGTAGGCAGCGGCGCAGGCGGCGGCCCGCTGGCCGCACGGCTTGCACAGGCAGGTCTGTCGGTGGTGGTGCTGGAAGCGGGTGCGGCCTTCAGCCCCGCCTCCCATCTGCCCGATGAGTTGACCACCGGCATCTACTGGATGGAGGAGCGCCTGAGCGGCGGGCAGACGCCCACCGCATTCGGCGCCAACAATTCCGGTTCGGGCCTGGGTGGTTCGACACTGCATTGGGGCGCCTTCTGCCCGCGTCCGGACAAGCGCGATCTGAGCCTGTCGACGCACACCGGGCAGCGCAGCATGGACTGGCCGATCGCGCATGAAGAGCTGCTGTCCTATATCCGCCGCGTGGAGGAATTCATCGGCGTGTCCGGGCCGTCGCACTATCCGTGGGATCCCAAGCGCAACTACGCCTATGCGCCGCCGCAGCGCAATGCGTCGGCCAACGCGATGGAGCGTGGTTGCCGCACGCTCGGCATCACCGCCACCGACGCGCCTGCCGCGTTGGTGACCAGGGCGCATGCGCAGCCGCACCACGGCATGCGCGCGGCCTGCAACAACTGCGGCGCCTGTCATCAAGGTTGCAGCAATGGCGCCAAGGTGAGCGTCGATACCACCTGGCTACCGCTGGCGCGCGCGCACGGTGCCCAGTTGCGACCCGGCTGCCGGGTCATCGATATCGAGCGCGATGCGCGTGGCATGGTCAGCGCGGTGGTCTACCAGCAGGACGGACGCGAACTGCGCCAGCGTTGCACAAGCCTGTTCCTGTGCGCAGGCGGCGTGGAAACACCGCGCTTGCTGCTCAACCTGGGGCTGGCCAACTCCAGCGGTCAGGTCGGGCGCAATTTCATGGCGCATGTGGCCACTCAGGTGTGGGGAGAGTTCGATGCGGACATGCGGATGAACCGCGGCTACCCCTCGTCGCTGATCACCGAGGACATGCTGCGCCCGGCCAATGCCGATTTCATCGGCGGCTATCTGGTGCAGAGCCTGGGCGTGCAGCCGATCACCCTGGCCAACACCCTGGCACGTGGTGCAGGCCTGTGGGGGAGGGAGCTCGTCTCGACCATGGCGCGCTACAATCGCCTGGCCGGCATCGGCATCAATGGCGAATGCCTGCCGCAGGACGCCAACGTGCTGACCCTGTCTGATGAGCACGATGCCTTCGGCCAGCGCAAGGCGCGTATCGACTTCAGCTACGGACCCAACGAACGTGCGATCGATGCCCACGCACGCGCATCGCTGCACGCAATCTGGGAGGCGGCAGGTGCACAACGCATCTTCGCCGCCGCCCGCTCCGCACACACATTGGGTACCTGCCGCATGGGCACCGATCCGGAGCAGGCCGTGGTCGACCCGGACGGCCGCGCATTCGATATCGCCAACCTCTACATCTGCGACAACTCGATTTTTCCAAGTGCGCTGGCAGCCAATCCTGCGCTGACGCAGATGGCACTTGGCCTGCGCACGGCGGAGCGTTTTCTCGCCCGCTAGTTGCGTGCATACCACCACCTCTCTCTACCACCAGGAGTTCAGCATGGATCTCGGAATCAACAATCGGATCGCCCTCATTAGTGGCGGCGACTCGGGAATGGGCAAGGAGACTGCGCGGCAGCTGCTCGAAGCCGGCGTGCGCGTGGCGATCACCGATCTTCCGGACGGTACGCTCGACCAGGCAGTGGCCGAGCTGTCGGGCCTGGGGCAGATCATCGCCATCGAGGGCGACGTCACCCGCGAGCAGGACGTCGCCGCCATCTGGACACAGGTGCGCGAACAACTGGGCGACCCCGACATCTACATCAACGCAGCGGGCGTCACCGGCGCAACCGGCGACTTCCTGGAGGTCAGCGACGCCGGCTGGCTCGAAACGCTAGACATCAACCTGATGGGCGCAGTGCGCATGTGCCGCCAGGCCATCCCCGCGATGCGCCGCAATCAATGGGGCCGGATCGTGCTGTTCGCCTCGGAAGACGCCGTGCAGCCTTACGTGGACGAGCTGGCCTACTGCGCATCGAAGGCAGGAATCCTCAGCCTGGCCAAGGGCATGTCCAAGGCCTACGGACCGGACAACGTGCTGGTCAATACGGTGTCGCCCGCCTTCATCGCAACCCCGATGACCGACAAGATGATGCAAAAGCGCGCCAGCGAAAACGGAACCACGTTCGAGCAGGCGATCGAATCGTTCCTGGACGAAGAGCGTCCCGGCATGGTGCTCAAGCGACGCGGCCGCCCGGAAGAAGTGGCCTCGGCGGTTGCCTTCCTGTGCTCCGAGCGCGCCAGCTTCATCAACGGCGCCGGGATCCGGGTGGATTCGGGATCGGTCTTCACCATCGCGGGTTGAGGCGGGCGTCGTTCCGAGATGCGGTGAGCCCATAAGCTGCCGCGTCCTGTCTCTGCACCCGGTACCAGGTGCGGATAAGTAAGCGCATGTGTAATCGGCTGCAGGAATACTGCAGCCGCGTTGCCCAGGAAACCAGCTCGTTCAGCGGAGTGGGGCGCCCATGTTTACGGCGACGCACTTACCACGGGCTTGGCAACCGCCTGCGGTGCACGGGCCGCGCAACTCCCCTCGATACCCATCCCACGCCGCATCGCAGGCATTGTCTTCGGCAGGATAGGAGACGCTACCTTCTGCTTCTCGCTGCGGCATCGCTGTTACCGGCCGCCGCCAACGCTTTCGGCGCGAACTGATACCCCATCAAGCGCCAGGACGATGCGATGCCCAGGTCATAGCCATAGACCAGCGTGACGTGGATGGCCGACATGGCGGCTGCCTTCTTGTCGTTGGCGAGGACGACCTTGGCAAGGTGCTCCGCCAACGCTTTGTCGTCGATGCGCCGTTCGGACAGGTTGACCTGCACAACCACAGATTCGACATTCGGCGTGCCAAACACCGTGTTGTGCACGACGCGCGCGGACTGCACGCCCGGCTCGGCACTGACGGCTTCATGTGCCGCCAGCAAGTCCTTGAAGTAGTCACTCTGCGCAAGTTGCCCAGTAAAAGCCGGGACCGCTGCGGCTGCAATCATCAACACAGCGACCACCACCAAGTGCACACGCCACACCGGCATCGGCCTGACAGCGGCGAGCGGTGTCTGCGCGGTGACCACCGTGCTTCCCACCGCAAGGTCGTGCAACGACCGGCGACCGCGGCGATTGAACAGATACAGATAAAGGATCGAGAGCGTCCCGCCGAAGATCAGCAGCGTCAACACATACTGCAGCGGCGAGAGCAACACATCGCGATCGAACTGTGCGCCGTTGAGGAAGAACGGGACACCCAATACCGAGTAACGCAGCAGCGATTGCGGAAGTGCCAGCAGGGCATCGTCCTTGCCAGCAACGCGCACGCCCAGCAGGCGCTTGCCCAGGGTCTGCCCCTTGCAAAGCACGCTGTTCATGACACCAAAGTAAGTCAGTGCAACGAAGAATCCGAACAAACGCCCATAACCGCCCATCCGCACGAACACATCCAGCAACGCCCAGCCAGCCAACGCGCCGGCCATGCCAAGCACCAGGCAATCGACCAAGAACGCAGCAGACCGCCGCCAAAAACCCGCCGCGCCAGGCGCAGTATCAACTTCCATGTAGTTCCCCGTAAGGTGTTCTCCCGGACGGGATGATGCCATGCTGCAGTCAAGGAGACCACGCGTCGGCGGCTTTACCCGGGGATTCGCGGCAATTTGGTGGCAGATAAAATCTCAGTTTCTGGTCGACAACGGGCATGGCTGGGGAGGACAGCTTGGGGGAATATGGCTATCGATTAGGGAGCGTTATCGGGGCTATGGGAAATGTCCAATTTCACATCATAAAGAAAACTTGGCATTGTCGCGGCGGCGCCGTGTGGTCACCAAACTTGCTCGTTTAGGTGAGGCATGAGCACGATGCGCACAAGGCCGTTGTGCCGTTTAATCTGGCTGCATTGAAGCGGACGTAAATATGGCAGATATTCTGAGCTTAACAATTCGATCTTCGCCCATAACTATCTACGTTCTAGAGCTTGAGAACGGTTGCTACTATGTTGGGCAGTCATGCAAGTTCGTCGAGCGGATTGCTGCTCACTTTCAGGGAAAAGGATCTGCCTGGACGCGGCGACATTCACCCATTGCTGTCTTGTGCGCCAAGACGGTTAGAACACGCGATTGGAAGGTGGCTGAGCGAATTGAGAACAGGCTTACTTTGTTCTTGATGTCTAAACACGGTTGGCAGAAGGTGCGTGGTGGTTTTTGGTCGAATGTCGGCGAGCGATCTACTAGTGGCGCCCTAGTGCACCACCGGAAGGCGCACCTCCTCAAACATAGCCCTTAGTGCCAAAAAAGCATATAGAGCTTCTGGATTAGGGATGTTTATCGCGGGTAGTCCGCATGGCGGTATCTGACTGAAAGTCGTGCATCTATTTGCGGGCGGACTAATGCCTAACAACGTCTTCAGCATTACTTCTAGGCTAGGTTAAACCCAGACTTGCTGGACGGGCCGCGCCGCCCTAAGATCGAGCTCTTTCAACGAGGACGCCACCATATGGCGCCCTTTGGATGTGTCGCATAGGCGCACCCATGGGTCCGTCCATTATGCAGTTGGGTCTTATAGGAATGGTCAGCAAATGTTGCAAAAGGACATCAAGCTTCTGTGGGGTCGTGCAGGTAACCGTTGCTCGAAATGCCGCTGCGAACTATCGCAAGATGCGGTTGCCACTAGCTCTGCATTCACGCTCGGTGAACAGGCTCACATTGTCGGTGAGAAGGAGGGTGCTGCTCGCTGGTCAGACGCACTCACTCTGGATGAGCGCAATAGCTATCACAACCTCATTTTGATGTGCCCAACACATCACACGGAGATCGACAAGAACGAGGCGGATTGGCCGGTCGAGAAGCTTCACTATCTGAAATCGACCCACGAGCTTTGGGTGCGAGAGACGCTGGCTGACTCGGCAGACCTGAAGGTCGTCGCAAAGCAAGTTGCCGTAACCTCAATTATTGATGCCGCGGTTGAGCTTTGTGACCTAGAAAACTGGCGGAACTGGACTAGCTTCGCACTCGCACCAGACCCATCGTGGCGACACGAACTTCCTGGCGCGATTTTCGAGTTTCGTCAACGAGTGGCGGCAGCCATATGGCCAGTTGAATTTGAGGAGCTGAAGAGAGCCGCCACCACCTTGGCAATTCTCCTGCATAAAGCGGCAACGACGTTTATGCAGCACTCTGTAAGCTCCACGGATCGCTATCTCCCCTCTAAGTTTTACAAAGGGGCGGGGCACAACCCCAACTACGCCGCTGACCTGGAAAAATACAAGGCGTGGTTAAAAGAGTGCTGGACCCTCGTTGGAGAGGCTACGCGTGCGGCAAACTGGTTCGCTGATGTCGTCCGGCGAGACATAAATCCAATGTTCTTTGCAGAGCGCGGTAAGTTCGTCATCCTGGAAGGTCCATTCGAGGACTTGCAGTACTACGCGAGCATTCCGGAGTTTACCGACGAGCAGAAGGCCTCCATGCCAGCTGTGCTCGCGGGTAAAACGCCCTAGCACTTTATTCAAGCCAGCCCTGTTCGACTATCAAATTTTATTCCATTCTCGCTTGACCGGTAACGGGCTGTTGCGCGGCTATCGATTGGGAAGATTTATCGGGGGTAGGGGCATGGCAACTGTCGATCCAAAGCGGACCTCGAAGCAGGATCTTAGTAAGTTCGGTTGGGCCTGTTGCGGCTGCGGGGACTAAATCGGCGTCGCGGCTCGCCACAGATCGTCGTATATCCTCAACTTCTCTGTAACCAGATCTTCTGCCAACGGAGCTAGGTATGTGGGCTTTTTTGCGGCTGCGTCTTTGATAGATGCGCCGAGCACCCAGCACTGGGCTTCGTCGATGAAGATCAGGCGATCATGCAGTTCGGCACTGCGACGTATTTCGATCTGCCCGCCGTTCTGGGCGTGGAAGGCCGTGACTGCGACCTTGACGCTGTCGAGGTAACGGTGCATTAGCAACCGCGTGGCGATCGGTCGTCTCAGGTTGGCGAGGTAACCGTCGAAGACCATGCTGTCCATGTATGGGTCGACGACAAACAATGACTGCGTTGCACTGCCCACAAGCTCATTGAGGGTCCGGAAGAAGTCATAGGTTGCGCCAGGTCCAAACACCTGTCCAACATCCGCCGGCAGGCTGTGCTCAAGAGCCGCGATCGCCTCGTGGATAGTCGTCAGGACCGAGCCGAAATTGGCCTGGCGATTGATGTTTGCCGCCATGTTTCGGGCTTCGACGCGAAATCCGATAGCTTGCGCCCGGTCCCATTCGGACACTAGCGCGCTCGCTCGACCAAGCCATTGGCGCTGTTCATCACCGTAGTCGCCGCGGCCTTTCAATGGTGGTTGAATTCGCAGGAGTCCACGGAGACCATCTAGCAAAACTTGAGGCGTCATGACGGGCGCGCTTACGTTGAGAGTAGTCATTTGTCAGGCCGCCGAAAGGCAAATCGTAGCGGACAAGGGGCGTTGCCATGGCAAATTGGGCAAGCCCAGAGTACTAGACGTTGGTGCCTACTGCACAATAAGCGGACATCGCGCCAGCGAGTGGATTAGGAGGTCTGATCGGGGCAGGACACCCAGAGCAGTGGCGATTCGTCCGTTGAAGACAAGAGCGTGGCCTCGGTCCGGGTCCGGGTCCGGGTCCGGGTCCGGGTCCGATGAAAGTATGGCGCTATGATGAGCGCAAGAGGTAATCAGCTACTATGCTCGAAGATAAGCGGTCAGCCGAACCGGTGACTCATGCTCCAGTCTTGGATCAAGTAAGGTTAATAGCGCTGTAGCTGGTGGCTGCCATTTCGAGGGTGTATAGAGATCGGGGAGAGCAGTACTCGATGTGGACAGATAACGAAACCGAACGGGATTTCCTGAACTTTTCCGGCGTGGCGGACACCATTGCCGAAATCATCGCGCAGGCTCAGGGCAAGCCGATTTCAATCGGCGTATCGGGGCAGTGGGGCAGGGGTAAGTCTTCGCTGATCAAACTGACACGAGCATCGTTGGCGGGCCGTTCTAAGAAGAACGGTGATCGGGACTTTGTTTTCGTGGAGTTCAATGCGTGGCTCTACCAGGGCTACGACGATGCACGTGCGGCACTGATGGACGTCATTGCCGAAAAGTTGCAGGACGAGGCTGAAAAGCGAGGCAAGGGCAAGAGCAAGGTCCTGGAGTTCATCAAACGTATCAAGTGGTTTCGCGCAGCCAAGCTGGTAACTGGAGACGCCATTGCCTTGGCCTTGGGGCTGGCTCCAACCGGCCTGCTGGGCGGGCTCTGGCGCACGGCCAAAGGCATGGCCGATGGCGTGAGTCAGAAGGAGTTCGAGCAGGGTAAGGAGCAAGCCAAGGCAGCAGCCGACGAGGCAGGCTCTCTACTGGGGCCCAAACTCGACGACTCACCTCCTAAGGAAATTCAGGCGCTTCGCGATAGCTTTGAGGAAGCCCTGGAAGAGCTCGGTATCACGCTCGTCGTATTGATCGACGACTTGGACCGTTGCTTGCCGCCCACCACCATCTCGACGCTTGAGGCTATCCGGCTCTTCCTGTTCTTGAAGAACACGGCGTTTGTGATCGCTGCCGATGATGGAATGATCAAGCACGCGGTGCGTAAGCATTTCGAGGGTCTTGAAGACGATACGCTGGTCACCAACTACTTCGACAAGCTGATTCAGGTGCCCATTCGTGTGCCCGCACTGGGGACGCAGGAAGTTCGGGCATACATGATGATGTTGTTCGTGGACAACAGCGAGCTCGAAGCATCGGTCAAGGAGACTGTCCACCAGAAGGTCGGAGAGCGTCTGCGCCAGAGCTGGCTCGGAAAGCGCGTGGATCGTGCTTTCATCCAATCGCTGGAACTTGACCTTCCCCCTAGTTTGCTCGGTCAGCTGGACACAGCGGATCGGTTGGCGCCTTTGATGGTTGCCGCGTCGGACATTTCGGGCAACCCGCGACTCATTAAGCGGTTTCTCAACGCGCTTTCGATACGAATGACGATTTCGAAGGCTCAAGGAGTCGGCGTCGATGAGGCCGTTCTCGCTAAGTTGCTGCTGTTTGAGCGCCTGGGCGATCCAAAGGCTTATGGCCAACTCATTGCTTCGGTGAGCTCGCATGACAGCGGTCACCCAACGATCCTCGCGGAATGGGAGGAGAAGGCTGCCAGTGGTATTGCTGTTGAATTGGCTGCACCTTGGCAAGGGTCTTTCGTGCAAGAGTGGTTGACGTTGCCGCCTGCGTTGGCCAAAGAAGATCTTCGTGGCGCGCTATACGTTGGCCGGGAGCATGCGCCTCTGATCACGCCCGAAGACAGGCTGTCGTCAGACGCTGCGGACGTGTTGACTGGATTGCTGGCGAGCCCAGACATGGCGGGTGCACTGAAACCACGCTTGGCGGCCATCAGCCGTCCCGAGATTGCCATCATGATGGATCGCCTTTTGGATCGGGCTCGGCAGGAGCAACAGTGGGGCGTTCCAGAAATCTTGGAAGCTTGCTTGGTCGTTGGGGAGCACGATCCTGCCCAGGGGCTGCGTCTGGCGTCCTTCCTTCGTGATCGGCCGATCGCGCAAATCCAAGCCAGCATCGTGCCGAAGATCGATGGCCAACGGTGGGCGGATAGTCTTTTCGAGCACTGGCTCAAACAAGGCGTCGGTGGTCCGGCGAAGAAAGCAATCCAGCAAAGGACGAGCTGATGGGAACCTCTCAGAGCAGTAAAGGGCCTGGGTCGGGCGTGCCGATGATTCCACCGTGGGCGGACGGCTCGGCGCCAAGCGATCCACCTGGGGATGACCCAGGACAGGACGGACAGCCGGGTGAAACTCCCACGCCCACTCTCACCCCGACGGCACCACCGGGTAGGTGGGGGACAACCCGCAGGAACTTGGGGGACTACGCGCAAACCGGCGACAGCAGGTCGATGCGTAGGGCGCTGAAAGGGTATGTGCGCAGCGGGTATGGAGGATCCGGCACAGCGTCTCGCCGGATGGGCAGCACCGCAACAACCGCAGGGGCCCTGTCCACAGCTCTCAGCAGCTTGGCCGGAGGGGCGACGCCCGATCCCACTGCGATGTTGGATCGCACGTTGCTGGTCGGACGCAACGCCGACGAGATCATGGATGCGATCGTCGAAGCCGTGCGGCCGGTAGACGGCACCCAGGATGCGGAAGCCTCACGAGCAGCGATTCGAGACGCTTTGTCCGAGCTCTTGGCGCGCTACGAAAACGCCAACCTGCTGCAGCTGACGGACGAGCAACGGGAATTCGCGATTGAGCGTTTCACGGCAAACGACGTCGTGCGTCGGTTCGAGCTCGATACGGGCCAAGTCATCATCGAAAAGGCGCCTACCACCACCATGGGTTTGGCGAGGCTGAAGGAGATTCGCAGCTACATCAAGCAGACGGTGTCCGCTTCTTTTCGGACGTTAAAGCAGGCAGGACGCCAACTGAATTCCGGCAGGGTCACCCAAGTGGTGAGGGACGCGCTGCGGGAGACATTCACGGTGTTCGAGGAGTATGTGTCTTGAAGATCTTCTGTGCACCGAAAGACTGTCCGGTCCCGCAAGGCCGCGATTTAGAGGTCCTTCTTTACGGCCAGCGCAACCGGTCTAACGATCACCAGGGCAGTGCGGGAGAAGCCGTCCAACGGGAAATTTACCGCGCTGGACTACTGCCGGATCAACGCGCCTGGGACTTTCTCTCGCTGGCATTGGCGGTGGTGACTGCAGACGTCTCGGTGACGCGCAGTGACAGCCCCGATGGGTGGACGCGCCAGATAGAGCTGGTCGTTGCCGTTTCGGATCCTGGCTTCTGGTCCACCCAATCCGACGCCATCCAAGCAATGCTGGGCTTTCTGTCCACGGATCGCTGGAACATCAGTTTTGTTGAAGGTGGGCACACGCCCAAAGCGCCATCGAAGTTGGTTCGGCCCAAGGAAGATTGCGTAGTGTTGCTTTCTGGGGGGCTGGACAGCTTGGTCGGTGCGATCGACTTGGTGAAGAAGGGCTATTCGCCCATGGCGGTGAGCAATGTGGTCCGAGGCGATGCGGACAATCAGAGCGTGTTCGCCGAGCGTATCGGTGGAGGTCTTAAGCGCTTAGCTCTCAATCACAACGCTACCCCACCGTGGGACAAGGAAGATTCACAGCGTGCTCGATCCATCATCTTTTTGGCATTCGCCGTTGTCGCGGCGACCACGCTCGAGCTTTATCACGAAGGCGAGGAAGTCCCCGTGTTTGTCTGCGAGAACGGATTCATCGCCCTTAATCCATCTCTCACTCATACGCGACTGGGTAGCCTGAGCACCCGCACGGCGCATCCGGAGTTCTTGAACAGGCTGCGTGATCTTCTGGCCGCAGCGGGGCTGAGGATTCGGCTGGAGAACCCTTACGAAGACAAGACCAAGGGTCAGATGTTGAATGAATGCAAGGATCAAGCCTTGCTCGAAGAACTTGCTCTCTCTTCCGTCAGTTGTGGCCGTTACCGCGTGTTTGGCTACCAGCATTGCGGGCGCTGCGTTCCTTGTCAGGTCCGTCGGGCGGCCATCAATGCCTGGGAGCATGTGGACGGCACGGGCTACAAATTCAAGAACCTGGGCAAGAAGGACACCGATCACGCGAAGTTCGATGACGTAAGATCCGTCGCCATGGCCATTGCTGAAGTGAAGGCGGATGGGATCGATGCTTGGCTCTCTTCCTCCTTGTCGTATCCGCGGATGGGGGACAGGGCACCACGCCGAGCGCTCGTGCAACGTGGGCTCGCTGAGCTTGAGAACCTGCACAACGAGCTTGGTGTGACGTGATCGACTTTCACTGCCACTTGGATCTATATCCAGATCCGCACGCGGTCGCTGCGGCGTGCCAGGAGCGGGGCCTCTACGTCCTGTCGGTCACCACCACGCCATCGGCTTGGAATGGCACCTCGGCCTTGGCGTTGGGCAAGAGCCGTATCAGAACTGCCCTCGGGCTTCATCCCCAAGTGGCCCATCTGCGCAAATCGGAGCTGCCGCTCTTCGAACAGTTGGTGGGGCAGACGCGATACGTGGGCGAGATTGGGTTGGATGGGGCGCCTGAGTTCCAGCCGCACTGGAATGACCAAGTGGAAGTCTTCGAGCGAATCCTTGCAGCCTGCTCCAGCGCGGGCGGCAAGATCCTCTCGTTACACAGCCGCCGCGCTAGCAAAGATGTACTGAATCGGCTAGCAAAGCATCCGCGGGCTGGAATTCCTGTCCTTCATTGGTTCAGCGGCACGGTGAAAGAGGTCGACAAGGCGGTGGAGCAGGGATGTTGGTTCAGTGTGGGCCCAGCGATGCTAAGTAGCTCGAAGGGCCGTGCTCTAGTGGATCACATGCCTCGAGAAAAAGTGCTTACCGAATCTGACGGCCCATTTGTGCAAATCGAAGGCAGATCTATCCTGCCGTGGGAGGCTTCGCGTGCGGTGCTCGCCCTCAGTGACTTGTGGCAAGTACCTTCTGCCGAGGTAACGCAGCAGCTTTCTTTAAACCTAAAGAGGTTGGGTTCGGTTCACTTCTGACGCGTTCTACAAAAGAAAGAACATGGAGTCTCTTTAGTCTTCCAGAAGACGAGCAGCTGGATTAGCTGTTGATCCACCTGCTTGAAAGTACCCCACCACGCTCGACACCGACCGGTGCTCTGTCAGTTGCATGATGGCCGGCAGCGCCACTCCTTGGCGACTGGCCTCGGTGACGAATCCCGACCGCAGACTATGCCCGCCAAAATCCCCCTCCAGCCCGGCCAGTCGCGCCCGTCGCTGCACGATCTCGCCGACGGCCGCCGGGGACAGGGAAGGGCCCACGCGCTGCTTCCAGAGCCTCCGGAAAATCGCCCCTTCGCTAATCCCAGCTGCGTTTAGCCAGTCCTGCAGAGCGAGCGCGGCCCGATCCAGCACCGGCTTGTCGGGTGTCGAGGCGGCCGTGACGCCGGCCTGCTGGGTCTTGCTGTGCTCGAGCCGGTAGATGTAACCCGCCTCGCCGATCCGGCGCAGGTCGCGCAAGTCGGCGGCGGCGATCTCACTACGCCGGCGCCCACCGCTGGCAAACCCGAAGCAGAGTAGGGCGCGATCCCGTATTCCTTCCAGGCTGTCGTCGCAGGTGGCCAGCAAGGCTTCCAGCTCGGGCAGGGTGATGGCGGTCTTCTTGCGCGGCCGGTCGCCACGTTTGACTGCGGCTCGGGCGGCGCGGCTGAGCACGGTGCGGATCGCTGGCTGTTCGCAGGGATTGGTCGCCTGTTTGAGCCTGTGCGCGGTGGACAGCACAGCGACCCGATGCCGCACGGTGGCCAAGGTCCAGGGCCCAAGCTTGGCCTTCAGGCCGGCCGCTACCAAGGCCTGGTCCACGATCGGCGGCAGCTCCCACGCCAGCTCACCGTCAGTCGAGCGGCGCTGCACGTGGTCGACCACAAACTGCAGCACGGTGGCTTCGGGCACCGGCAATACGAGCTCGATGCCGTAGCGCGCCGCATGCCAGCCGGCCCAGTAGCGCAGGGCACTGCTGTAGCTGCGGGTGGTGTTCTCGGCCGCCGCTTCGGCCAGCAGCTCGCGCACCGCGTGCGCCGCCTGTTGCGCCAGCTGTTCGGGCAGTACCAGCTGGTGGACGGTCTGGACGAGGGCGGCACGTGCCGAGCGCGACACTTTGAGCCAACACATACGCACCACTGAAGACCGGGCACATGCTGAGATCGACCGTGCGCGTCAGGAGTCCAAGCAGGCCAAGCAGCGCTAGCTACGAGCCGGCGAGAAGCAGCGCTGACTGAGCGCCAACTTGAGGAAGCGCTAGAGCGCGTATAAGGCAATGTTTCCGACCAAGCATCCAGAACCTGTGCGGTCCAAGCGAAGTCGCGGCAAAGCGGCTCCCTGATGCCAAGCAAGGCATGGTGTCGTGCTAACTGCGCGGGGAGCACCCCTGCGTCACATAGGATCATGTCCCGCATGGGAAAAAGCACTTTAAAATCAATGAAGGGATGATCCAAGCAAAAAGGACACGAATAACCGGGCTCGGTAAACCTGTGACCACACTTCTTTTGTCTCGCTTCATATAAAACAATCACTTATTCGGTGGGCGAGGATTGGGTTTGGATTCGGTATCACTGTAACAAGGGGAACGGTAAAGCTGTGACTATTTTGGGGTGAACGCTAAAGCTGTGACTTTCCCGATCCCCTGAATCTTTGGGAAAAGCGATCAACAATTCCCCAAGTCTTGCTTGGAGAAGGGTCTTGAGCGATGAAAAGTTCGAGCCGTACATACCTTGGGTGCGCGACGCCTTGCTGCCAGGAGAATCAACATATGCATTTCTGAACAAATTGGGTTGGTTCGCTGCAAGGGGTCCACTTCAGCTGATGCGTGATCTTCGTATCACTGAGCAAAACCAGTATCCCCGCGAGCCACGCCGGATCGACTACGCGGAAGTAGTCAATGAATGGAGCAGTAAGGCGCACAGGTATCTGTGGCCAATCCAGCAGGGGAGGCTAAGGGAGTACTTCAATGAGTCGGATTTCCTAATGCTGAGGGACTACTCAGATTGGGCATGGGAAGACGAGTGTCTCCGCTTTTGCACAGAATGCATCGCCGTTGGAATGCACTTCACGGTGTGCCAACTGCAGTTTGTTGAGTTCTGTCCTTACCACCAACGACGACTGATCTCTCACTGCCCAGTCTGCGGAGACCAAATGAATTACATCGCCGCCATGTCCCGCCCAGCATTTGGCTGCGACGGCTGCGGTGGCTCTCTGTTGGCTGCCGATGTGACCAATGTGTGTGCGAACCGACGCGTCCGATGGCAGATTTCACGCGCCCATCAGGAGCTGTTTAGGGCAATGGATACTTGCGCACCGATTTATTCCATGGCGACGGGACGGTCTGGCAGGAAAGGCTATTTTCCCGGAGTCAAGGCGGCTGCCACAGCGATGTTGGAGCCCAATAGACAACGTTCCGAGGAGCTTTCTTTTGTACCAACGTTCGCCGCTATCAAAGTCACTCCCAATCATCGGGGACAGCCATCTATCCATCGGATCTTGAAAAGCCCGCGTGCCGAGGAACCATGCTCGATCAACGAGGAGAATCGTACCGTCGTCCATCGTACTGCCCAATTGCGAGTGGGTGCCTGGCTGCTTCAACGGTATTCCGATCACCTTACCTGTATCGCAACCTCGCGAGAGGTGATCAAACGCAAAAAAGTGGGGCAGTTTCCTGCTCGGACCGCGCATAAGCTTTGTTGCATAGGGAACGGGTTTGTGGCGTGGGAGATGTGCCGCATTGACCGCGTACATGAGACGCTTCCCTATGAACTCTGGGACGCGTGGGGGCTTAAGAGCACGGCCGAGCGGTCATTCGGTTCCTACGTTCTTGAGAAGGCATGCCTGATGAGTTCCATCTCGACCTTCCTGAGAAGTGATCCGGATGAACTGTCAGGTTGGCTAGCAAATAAATTGCCCACGAGCTTTGAGCGTTGGCAAGCATCGAGGATAAATGAGGACACACCGGCGATACTATGGCAGGACATAAGCGACGTCGATTTTTCCGAGGTGTGTGAAGCTTCAAATCTTGATGAAGAAGCGAGATGGCAGTTGGTTTCGGCTTACTGCACGGAAAGCTATGACGCATTGCAAGAGCCGGCACTAGCTAAGATACTTGCGGAGTATGAAGCTAAGAATCTGGAGCGTGAATACGGATCGCGCGAGCGTGCGGCGATCTCTATGCAGATTGTGCACGCGAGGATAAACGGGGCGAACGGGTGTTCCTACTAGCCCGTGAATCGCCGGACAACCTTTCATATGCGACGTGGTCAGTGGCTGTCGTGATCAAAAGCGACTGGTTGTATTCGAGCGAGATATCCCCGTGCGTTTTGAGTAACTCCAATCGCAGCGCAATGAGTGCCGCTTCGATGCTCGCATGGGCGGGTGTATATGAGGTCAAGCCCTCAGTGGTCACCTCAAGGGCGCCGTCCCGGTAGCGCTCAGGCAACGGATGATCGATTCGTTCGTACCATGCTTCACCGGCCGCATGTAGGCAAGCGCAGGCATCGAGCATGTCCTGGTTCTTCCTCACCAGGAAAGGCAGTACCCAAAGGTCTCCCAGTGCCCGAGGGAGCTTTGAAGGCGCGGATCGGTCACCCCATACCGAGACATTGGCCACGGCGTCTTGCAAGTAAGGTTGAAGTTGTTCGCCCAGTCGCTGGCCGTCTTCGAAGGCGCGTTCGTGCATTGAGGCGGAGAATGCGGTAACCGCGTTGTCAGCTAATTCCCTTGCCGCTTGTGTCCCCTGGTGCCTGCGCCAGGCGACCTCATGCAGAAAGGCGATGACAAAGAGCAGCGTGCTGGGGGTAGCCGCTTTAATCAGAGCGCTGGTGCATCGGTGCTCAAGATCGGCGTATAGGGCCGGATCCAGGTGCTTCACGGCGGCCATGACGCGCCCAGGTACCAGCAGAAGACCTCGCGAGTTGGTGTAGACCAGCAACTGCTCGCGTGAGTCCAACAATGAGGGCGGATCAAGCTGCATGTAGCGGTTGAAATCGCGCAGCAACCAAGCGCGTGACGCCGGCACACGTTCACATACCCGTTCAAGCAGGTTGAACTTCTTGGTCCTGTCCTTGATCTCTTTCCAATAGGCGCCGTCGGGGTTCTTGCCTACGTTGTGGATCTCTTCGAAGACCCGAGGTGTCAGCCCCTCATAGATCGCTCCAGTGAAGCCCTCGCAGGGCAGAAGCAGGGTCCGATTCAACCATTGAACGTCGCATTCCAACGACTTCAACAGGTATCGGGTCCATACCCGTGCGCCTATCTGACGAAATTCGCTAGCACAGTCCAGCACCATGATCGGGGCTCTTCGGGCGAGGATTGAAAATCAAACCACGGCAGGAGATTGGATTTGACGACCTTCCCTGCGGGTAGTCTGTACGCCAGCACTACTGGAATTAAAAACTAATTCACAAAAAAGAGCCCGCCACGCCAATGGTCGGACTCTTGAGGCCAGGTCGTTCGGAGGACCTGTTAATGCCAAACACACTATACACCCCTTCCCGCCACGCGGGTCAAGGTCGCACCCGCTTGCCTGCCGCCGCTGGTCTGCGCGGGCAAACTAATGGGTAAGACCCCGGCGCAAAAGAAGCGCAACCAGTACTTGGCCTCCGTGCGTGCCAGAGGGGCCAGCGGCCACAACCTGTGGTTTGTCAGCCCCCCCCAGGACACGCAGGCACTCCCGCTAACGCTGAGTTCGGACATCGAGTTGGAGGCCTTCTTCTACCTGGAAGGTTCACCGGATGTGGCGTACGTCGACTATTCCCCCCTGCGCCACGGGCGAGCGCACCCGCACCCGGGGCGGCGGCACTTCGCTACCGTCACCACGCTGGAGGGTACCGAGCTCGACGTCGACCTGGCCCTTGAGGCCAATAAGACATCGGTGGCGGGCCGGCGATTGGTCAGCCTGGCGGTGCTCAATGCAGCCAAGGTACGTGTCCAGAGCTGGCGGGCGATCGTTCCCACGATCAACCGGTGCCGATCGCATTCCTTGGGCCCGCTGATCATTCGCTGCCGGCATCTGCTGGAAGAGCATGGCGACTTAGCTGTTCGGGATCTGTGCCGGCAGCTAACCAACGAAAATACCGCGCTTGTCACAGGCGCAGTGGCCACGCTGCTGCGTTCGCGCGAAATTGAAAGCGATGTAGATACCCACCTGTGGGGTCCCGGTACTGTGCTGCGGACACATCGTCATGGGTAGCCGCCTGACTCTGAAGACGACGCCTCCCGAGCGTTTGGTTCTCGCCAGCTGGGCCATGCCATCACTGGAAGGCCTGGATGCGGCGCAGACGAAGCGGTTCTATTCGCTCAAGGAGGCCATTACCGACTACGTGCACGGCTCACGGATCACGCAACTGTTGCAGGCCAAATCGATCTGGAGAGAGGTGTTCTATCGAGCCTATGACAAATGTGTCGCGCTTGATGGGCAAGGCATGCCGATCGGTTGGGTAGGGTTGCTGCCTTATTTGGAGATCCAGCCGCGGCAGCGAAGGAAGCCCCTGCCGAAGCATCAAAGCAAAGGGCTAGCGGGGGCACTTGCGCAGTTCCTACGCCAGAACAGCGACATTGCCGCAGCATTGGAGTCGTACTTGCTGCTCAACGCCAAACGAAAGCCCGGCGGAGAGGCGGGCGTGCGGCACAAGTCGGTCCACATGGAATTCTTGCGTCTATGCGAAGCCAAGGATCCCGACATGCAGTCCTGGCCTTTTACCTCCCGTCGGCGTGGAGCGGGGGCCGTGCGGGAGTTCACCAAGGCCTTTCTGATCCAGCACTACGACGCAATCGTGGCTACCCAGTATGGGGACAAAGCCGCGACCAAAGCCAAGGCCGGCAATGGCCATGGCTCTCGCCTCGTGGCCTGTATGCCAATGGATATCGTCGAGATGGACGAGCATGCCATGGGTTGCATCGGCACCGTCAGGATCGAAACGCCTGAGGGTTTCCGGTTTCTGGATGCAGGCCGAATGACGCTCTTGCTGCTGGTTGATCGCCACAAGGGTTGGATCATGGCCTTCAAGGTGATCTTCCGCGAGGCGGCCAACGCCGGCGATGCAATGGACGTGCTTCACGCGGGCGTACTCGGAGAACCGGACTGGGCCCACCGCAAAGACAGTCAGCTGGCCACGCGCCCTTTGGCCGACCTGGACGACCGCTTCGGCTGGTGTGGATTCAACTGCCTATTGCTGGACAACGCGCTCATCCATCTCGCTGACGAACTGGTCTCACGTGTGATGTCGCTAAGCGGATGCGCGGTGAACTTTGGCCCAATAAAGACTCCAGCCAGGCGCCAGTTGGTGGAGCGCATTTTCAACGAACTGGAACGCGCAGGCTTTAAACGGCTTCCTCAAACCACCGGTGCTGGACCACAGGATCCTAGGCGGCAGAAAGCGGAAGAGGCTGCCCGCGCGTGCATCCTGTCAGAGCGCGAGATTGTGACCCTGGTGTCGAATCTGTTGCGCAACTTCAACGGGAAAATGGGCAAAGCCAACTTGGCGGCCAGCCCGGCCCAGCGCATGCATGCGCTCATTTGCGGACCCGAACGCGATCAGTACCAGTTTCCATTTCTACCTCCGCTGCGAGAAGGCGAGGCAGATCTGTCCAAGTCGATCATCACCGTGCCAATTCGGGGCAACAAAGCCACTGGTCGTCGCCCTTACTTTTCTTTTCTGGAGGTCGACTACACGAACCCGGCTATGGCGAAGGATTGGGCGCTGTTGGATGAACAGGTCGACCTACAACTGCATGTCGCCCGGACCAATATTCGATTCATTGAGGCTTTCTGCCGTCAGCGTCCCTTGGGCATCTGCCAGGCCGGTGGCCGCTGGCGCTGGAGCGATCACTCGATCGATCTGCGGCGCCAAATCAATCAACTTCTGCGCGAGGGCTACATCGAGAACGACAGGAACGACGATGTCGTGGCAGCGTTCTTGAAAAAGGTGGCGGACGAATATGTCAGGGCCAAGAGTAAATCCAAGCCGACCAAGGCGGCCATGCGACATCTGGGCGATCACAACGCCCGCCGCGATGTGCCCGATGACGTACCCAACACCGCCGATCAGGTGAAGCAGGTCGGAGTCGCGGTGACGGACCTCTTGGATCGGGCCAGCGAATCAACAACGTCCAACTACATGCAGTGGGATGACATAGGTGCCTTCAACGGAGATCGTCATGACGATTGAGGAGATTCTACGCTTGCGTGATCAAGTATGGGATGAGCATCCGCTAATCATTGAGCGAGCGGTGCTGCCAACGCTTGCTGCCAAGGACGTTCTGGCCCGTGTTTGGGCGCTTGGCCGCAAGGGCAGGGGATCCATTGCCTTCTTCGCCCAGCCGCTGTCGGGCAAGAGTTCATGTGCCGAGTTGCTATTGGTGGAAATGAAGCGAAAAAAGCCTGGCTGCGGCGTGCTGATCTTTGAGGTGGTCGAAGACACCAATCCGGCCGAGGGTCGTTTACTTTCGGAAATCCTCAACCAGATCGACTATGCGCCCAAGATCGCCAGAGACTTGGCCGGCAAGCGCACCCAAGTGCATCGCGCCTTGCTGTCCCTATCAGGGGAAGCCCGACACCTGTTTCTGATCTTCGATGAAGCCCAGGAGCTGAGTTGTGACGAGTTTGCCTGGCTCAAGTCGGTCATCAATCGCCTGGTGCGAGACCGCGTGAAGGTCACGGTCGTCTTGTTCGGGCAGATCGAGCTCAAAGAGAAACGGCAACAATTGAAGGCCGCACGCTCAGATCTGGAAAAGCGCTTCATGTCCACGTTGAACGAATTCAGGGGGATTCAGAACGCAGCAGAACTGGAACCGCTGCTGGCGGCAATTGACGCCGGTTCTGAGTTTCCTGTGGGTTCGGGCATGAGTTACCTGCAACTACTACTGCCCAGATTTTATGAGGGCGGGGGGCGGCTTATCAGCAGTAGTGCGCTGTTCTGGCGCGAACTGAAACAGCAACGCTTGCCTGGCGTGGGGACCGTCGTGGCCATGTCCAGTGTGGCAGGGTTCTTGGCATCGTTCTTCATGCACCTTCGTGGTGCAGACAGTGCGGAGCTGAAGATCACATCTGAACTGCTTCAGAAGATTGATGTCATCTAGGGCGTCGGCACCGTCGGGTTTTGTCGCCCATCTCCCAGAGCATTGGGAAGATAACTCCCTTTTTGGGGCATACGCGGCGATCGGCAGATTTAACCTGTGCCGCGCATACGATATTACCAAACTCATAGAGCGGCCCTTACGCATATTCCAGCCGTACCGTCCGCCTTCGACCACCCACCTAATCGAATTCATGAAATGGGTAGCGGAACTGAAGGTGGCGAACGACGAAATCACGCATCCGCTACTTCGTCGCGTGATCACCAAGACGCGGCAAGACCTCACTGAAGTACCCTTGGAATGGTATCGATCCACGGTGTTCTGGTGCCCGCAGTGTATGAAGCGAAATCATCACAAGGCGATCCATCAGCATCGCTCACTCTGGTTCTGCCCTGAGCATCAAGTCCGCCTCGAACAGTTCTGCAACTACTGTGGCCAGCACATTGGCTATCGTATCTTCTTTAATAGGGAGCCGCTGCAATGCGACGGATGCGGATGTCGTCTGGATGGCTTGGATGACGGCGCCTCATCGCAGACCGCCGCACCCAAAGCCTCATCGGTCGGGGATCAACTGACTTGCCGGGTAGCTGAGGAGGTCTGGGTTGCCGGTCTGCCATGGTTACCCGTATCGCCTCGTCCGTTGGGTATTTCGCCCCACGATGTGCGCATTCATGCGGCAGAGAGGATTCGCGAAGCAGCGCCTTGCCCACAAAGCCGGGTGGTTAGCCAGTACTTCCGCCTCATCCCGCCTAGTGAGGTAACCAAGACTCTTGTTAGTAGCCACGCAGAAGCCATTTCTCGCATTGCCGCCCAGGCGCGCGCCTTAGCGCGAAAGTCTGGCCATGCGTGCATGCAAGGCATAGGCGATGGATCAGTCGAACATCAGCTTCAGTGCCCCTGCAGCATCGGTTTCTCCCTGTGGTGCTTGCGCAGCCAGCTCGGGCAAGTTAACACTGCAGCCTGGTCGGACAGTGTCAACCTGTTAGCGTATGAAGGGTCGCATCTGGGCTTGTGTTTGTCGGTGAGCTGGCTAGCACACGTGCAGGCACCGCTTATGGGGAAGACATCCGCCAGCGAGATGTTGCTTGCGTTCTGGGATCTTCCCTCAGAGAGCCGATCACCCAGTCGGCCTAGCGGGCAGATCCCCGACACGAGTGCATTTGTCTCCCACACCTTTCAATGGTCTGCCGTTCACTGCTGTCATGTCGGCAATCAGGTGATGCGCCTAGGGGAAAGCTTATCGATCTCGGGACGCCGATCATTGCGTCATGTCCAAAGCGATGTGATTGCAGATGCGCGCTGGATCATGGATCAGTTAGGTATCTGCGCAAGGCGCTGCCCCCCTTACGCGGTGTGACGCATGGACCCCACTAAGTCCAGGGGCTCACCGGCTCAACGACGCAGCAGTCAAAGCCGAACGAGCAGGGCAATGCCTAGGACAGTGCTATTTCAAATACCAAACTGGCCAAGATGGGGTTGCTGACAAAGTCGTGTTACCCACCTTCGAGGAGCTATGTTAGGCCACGGGCGAACCTGGCCGGCATGCCAAGGTGCCCTGGCCGATATAGATGAGGTCTCGGTGGCAGCGGCAGGCTATAGCAGGAAGTTTTGGCAGAGCCGGCGCAAAAAAGCCCGCCTGGCAAGTCCTGTCTGACAACCCCGGGCGGTCGGCTATCAGACCTATGCCTGCATGTGGGACCAAAATTCTAGACGCTGGCAAATCGTGCGGGACACGAGTGAATATCCGAAGCTGCTAAATCAGATCGAGGGTGGGGGGCGACATCCAGTACTGATCGCCCAGTCGCGTGGCGACGGTTGAAAACGCGGACGTCAGTGCACAGTCTGGTAGCGAATGGGAAGGGGAAAAGCAAAGCTTTCCTTCCAAGCTTCCCTGGGTAAGCCTTAGCCGCCGCGGGAGTTCGTTGCTCAGCGTGAACTTCAGTATCTCAACGTTGCCGGGGTATTGCAGGGAGATCGATGCCATGCTACGGACCGCTGCCCAGCACGCATAGCGCCAATGGCCCAGGCTGTATCGCGAGTCGTACGGGATGAGTAGCCGAGCCAGCTCCACAAGGAAAACGTCGGGAAACTGGTGAATGCGCAATTGATGCCGAAGATAAGCGGTCACCTCCATCGGAACCAGCTCCTGCCAAACCCTTAACCACATCTCCGCATAAGGGGGCTCTTGAGCCTCACTTTGCAGGTAGTCCTTGAGCCGCGATTCCAGCTCTCCGAAAGGGACGTGTGGCCATGTGTAGGACCAGGCAATCTTGTCGCCGGCAATCGCATGGATATCTGGGCCGACCTCCAGCTCGATTCGGATGACTCCCAGGGCATCTAATACCGAAAGAACACTGTGAGTTCCCTCCAGGGTGGGAGCCAAGCGGGTTCGCGCCTGGAAAGCTTGTACCAGAGCCAGAAGATACAGGGCGCCACGGCCGCCTAGATGACGGACGTCGCTAATGGTTGGGGCGTCAAGACGCCCGGACCAGAGGTGTCCTGCTTGCGTGCCGAGCAGGGCGCCTTTAGCTGTAATGCACCCACGGGGATACATCGTGAGTACGAGACGGGGTTGGGGGTTGATACCGCCGCATAAAGGCGAAGTGGTTGATGAGGGACGGAGCCCGCTGGGATCGCCGCGCACCGCATATGACAGGGACGTGTGGACTCGCTTGGAGCATCCGTAATGCGTGGGGGGCAGAGTCCCCAATGAAAAATTGGTGTGGACGTTCGTGTGGCGGCGACTAGGGCGGGCGAATGACTGCGTCAAGGGGGCGATCACGTTCTCATGGGTAAGAACAGCGCGTGGCTAGGAAGGCTCTTTGCAAACCCAACGCCCCCCTCCGCGGCATTTCGGGGGAAATTTGTAATCTAGGCAGGGCATCCGGCGAGATAGGCATAGGACGTCATCCGACGGCCATTTCAAAAATTGCCATAAAATCAATTGGTTATGGCATTAATCTTCTGTGAGGCCTGTGGTGGCTGGCGACGGTTGCCAGCAGCAACTTTGAACTGGTGGGTGTCGCCAGTAGACTCCCCTCTATGACCTCGATCTTGCTTCCAACCCCTGTTCAGTTTTCAGGCCACGAAACCTTCCCTCTGCGTCAACTATGGCTGCGAAAGGCCTACGATGCTGCCGCCGACGGCGTGGGGCGGCCCGCCAAGGAAGTCTTTGCGCCAGAAGTAGGCATTCGCCGCTTTGGAGTGGGAAAAAACATGGTCGCAGCCATTCGCCATTGGGCGATGGCGTGCGACATCATCTCGGAGTCCCGCGATGGACGCATTTCCATCGCTCCTACCGGCGAGGCCCTGTTCGGCAATGGACTAGACCCATTCCTCGAGCGTCCTGCATCCGCTTGGTGGATTCATTGGTTGCTAGCAGGGAGAGCGCGACGCTCGACTTCGTGGTGGTGGGTCTTCAACCAGGGTGCTCAACAGTCATTTGACGTGGAACTGCTGACGGACTCGCTCAAAGCCGCCGTTGAGCAGGCTGGGCACAAAACGTCCAGAGTGACCTTGAAGCGTGATGTTGAGGTCTGCGTCCGTTGCTACGCGGCCAAGCGTGATGGCCGAGGTGGAGATGATGCGGCTGAGCCGCTTTTGTCTGAATTGGGTCTTCTGAACGAAGGGAGCGGAGCGACATTTTCCTTCTTGCGAGGCCCTCAGAGCTCACTACCTGAAGGAATCTTCGCGATGGCTCTGATGGAGTTCTGGACGGAGCGTGAGGCTCGCCTAAGCACCGGGCAAGCCACACTTTCATTTGAGGCGATTGCGCACGAATACGGATCTCCTGGAAGAGTATTCAAGCTCGATGAAAGGGGGGTCGAGGATCGACTCTCTGGGCTTGAATCGCTGACAGATGGTCAGCTTCGGTGGACTGATACCGCCGGCGTACGACAGGTCAGCCGGCAGATTCGAGGAGCTCAAGACGAGCTTCATGTCGACCTTTTCAGGAAGGCTTATGGCAAGTAATGTGCGTCCGTTGGTTCAGGTTGCCTCGCGCTTCCAGCGCTCTGTGCAGCTGGAGTCCGATCTAGGCCGAGAGGATGCTCTGGACGGATATGTACTTCATGGCAGCGGTCAGCTCGCTCTTGAGACGACAGCGCGCTATGTGGGCACATCTCAGCAGCGCGCTTTCACTTGGACCGGGCCATATGGCGGGGGTAAGTCGACTCTTGCATTGGCGCTGGCACAACTTGCTGGTGGTTCACCAAGCGCACGTAAGCGCGCGAAGGCGGTGCTCAGGCTCGATGGAGCCGGTGACGTTGCTCGCACATTCGGCGGCCGCAAGCCTTGGACCGTGATTCCCCTTGTGGGAAGGCGGCAGTCGCTAGAGTCTGCTCTGAGCCAGGCAATCGACAAATACGCTCCCATGCGCGGAGCTAAGCGTATGCGCGACGGCGTGCGTGACGTCATTGGCGAGCTAACAAAGCGTGCCGAGAACCCTGACGTTGGCGGGGTCTTGGTCCTGCTTGATGAAATGGGCAAATTGCTCGAAGCCGCTGCCGCTGCCGGCGAGGACATCTATCTTTTGCAGGAGCTCGCCGAGGCTGCGAGTCGCTGTGAAGGGCGTCTGGTCATTGTGGGCGTACTGCATCAGGCCTTTGAGCAGTACGTAGGCAGGTCGCACCGAGGCATTCAAGCCGAATGGGCCAAGGTGCAGGGCCGCTTTGTTGACATCCCGGTCGTCGCTGGTACGGACGAAGTGATTGGGCTGATTGGTGGCGCAATCGAGTCCGCACAGGAGCATCCCAAGTCCCTCAAAGTCAGTCGACTAATCGCAGATCAGATCCGGCTGCGGCGCCCCTCCTCCCCCCCGACACTTGCCGCCTCCCTGGATGCGTGCTGGCCGCTTCATCCCGTGACTGCGGCCCTGCTCGGTCCCTGCTCGCGTAGGCGTTTCGGCCAGAACGAGCGCAGCGTGTTTGGCTTCCTGAGCTCGGCTGAGCCGATGGGATTTCAGGAGTTCTTGCGAGGCCAGGCGGGCGAGATCTCTGCGGTATACAGCCCTGCTCGCTTCTGGGACTATCTGCGAGTTAACTTTGAGCCGGCGATTCTTGCTTCGGCTGATGGCCATCGGTGGGCGGTCGCCAGCGATGCAATTGAACGGGTGGAGGCGCGCTTCCAGGAGCTCCACGTTGCTCTGATCAAGACGATCGCATTGATCGACATGTTCAGAAACGGGTCTGGCGTTGCGGCAACCAATGATGTTCTGCAGCAGAGCGTTCCGGGCCACGGTGCCAAAGAGATCGCGGTAGCTCTGTCTGATCTTGTGAAATCGAGCGTCGCTGTCTATCGGAAGCACCTTTCGGCTTGGGCGGTCTATGCCGGTAGCGACTTCGACATTGAGGCGGCAGTTGAGCTTGCTAAAGCCAAGCGCACGCTATCCATCGATCAGCAGTTTAAGCAGGTCGGCGCACTGCCCGCACTGAGTGCGCGCAAGCACTACTTTCTCACCGGCACGCTGCGCTGGTTTGAGCGTGTTGTCTCCACTCCCAAGGCCGCCGAAGCGTTGCTGGATGCATCCAGGGAGACGACCGCCGGACGCTTCATCCTTCTTGTTCCCGACGACGACACATCACCGCAAGCTCTTCGCGAGGCAGCAGTAGCCCTGGCTGCGAGGTGCCCGGACTCGCTTAATGCCATTGGCGTACCGAAGCTTCATCTCGGCTTGGCTGAGCAAGCTACCGAGCTTGCTGCACTGGAACAAGTCGCAAAGGCAACCCCGAAGCTTGATGGCGATACTGTGGCCAGGCGCGAAGTGTCGGCGCGATTGGAGCACGCACGCCATACGCTGGATGCAAATCTGCGCGAAGCATTCTCCACAGCGACCTGGCATATCGGGACCGAGGTACTGACCAGCACTTTAGATGATGGACTCGCACCTATCGCGAGCGATATCTGCGACAAGGCATTCTTCAAGTCGCCTCTTGTGTTTAGTGAGCTGGTGAACCGTGACACTCTTTCGTCAAACGCTGCGAAGGCCCAGCGCCTACTGATGCATCGCATGCTCTCGCATGCGGGCCAAGCTGAGCTCGGCTTTGAAGGCTACCCAGCTGAAGCTGGCCTGTATCACACCATCGTGGCTCCGCTTCAGCTTCATGGAGTCAGTGATGGTGCGGCGGGCTTCCGAACGCTAGATCAGCTAGAGGAGATGGGTAGCTCAAGCATCGTGGCACTATGGCAGGAGTGGAAGGCCCAACTGGTCCAGTCGCGATCGGAGGTCCCTCTTTCGTCCCTATTCGATACGGCTCGGCGCGCACCTTACGGCGTACGTAATGGATTGCTTCCAATTTTCGCTCTGGCCTTCTTCTTAGCTCATCGCAGTGAGATTACTCTGTATATCGATGGCATGTTCACGCCTGAGATGAGCGACGCCGACTCGGATGCATGGCTCCAAGATGCCTCGCGAATTGGTTGGAAGTGGCTTCACATCGACGATAGTTCCCGGAAGATGCTCCGGCAGCTCGCTCGTCGCATGGAACCCATTGCTGGTAGGCCTGTGCAGGCTGATCCCCTCGATTCGGCTAGGGCATTGGTAGCCTGGGCATTCTCTCTCCCGACCTGGAGTCGAAAGACAACGTCCGTCAGCGACGCTGCGCGAAGCGTGCGCTCGGTGCTGCTACGTGCATCGGACCCGCTGAAGACAATCTTCGTGGATCTCCCCGAGGCGCTTGATCTCAAGCCTGGAAAGGAGGTCGTCGAGGTGATCATCAGCGTCGTCCAAGAGCTTGACTCTGCCTATGAGCAAGTGCTCAAAAGGCTTGGGGATCAGCTGCTGATTGCGCTGGCTCACAGTGGGCCCCTGTCGCGAATCCGATCTCGCGCTAAAGCAATCGCAGGCAGGACCGGTGACTTCCGAATCGACGCATTCGTATCCCGATTAGCTGAGTACGAAGGGCTCACAACGCAGAATGAGAGCCTGGCGTCCTTGGCAACAAATCGCGCCGCCCGTGACTTCACGGATCAAGATGTTGAGCGTGCGGGAATTCAGCTGGCCGACTGGGCATTCCAGTTCCGCCGGCTGGAGCTGTTGGCATCGGTCCAAGGGCGCCCCTCGGGTCGTCATGCGCTCGCTGTTGCCTTTGGCAGCCAGAGAACGGTCAGCGCTACGATCGATGTGGGGGATGAAGATCGAGACGTGATCTCACAGGTTCGCGATGTGATCCTAGCTGCAGCCAAGCGAGAGGGTCTCTCAAAAGAGCTCTATCTCGCAGCTTTGGCTGAGGCAGGAGCAATAATTCTGGAGGATGGAATGGAGTCGGAGAGTCACAATGGCTGAGCATCACGTTCTAGGGATTTCCGGCGGCAAGGATAGCGCTGCGCTTGCTGTGTATATGCGGCTCAATCACCCGGAGCTGGACCTCAAGTACTTCTTCACCGACACCGGCAAAGAGCTGCCAGAGGTCTACGACTTCTTGGGAAGCCTTGAAGGATTTCTTGGAAAGGAGATTCTGAGGCTCAATCCACAGCGCGATTTTGACTTCTGGCTGCGGGAGTACAACAACTTCCTGCCGTCTCCAAGGAGCCGTTGGTGCACTCGGCAGCTGAAGCTCACGCCATTCCGGAACTGGATCAAGCCCTGGCTGGAGGCCGGCGACAAAGTCCACAGTTACGTCGCCATCCGATCGGATGAGAACCACCGGGAGGGCTATGACTCAGGCCATCGAAACTTGACCGTTCATCTCCCTTTTCGTGAGGCGGGTATCGATCACTCCGGGGTGATGGAGCTGCTTGACGGTGCTGGTGTCGGTCTGCCCAAGTACTACCAGTGGCGATCGCGCAGTGGATGCACCTTCTGCTTCTTCCAGCAGAAGATCGAGTGGGTTCGACTCAAGCAGCAGCATCCAGAGCGGTTTGAGGAGGCAAAGCAGTATGAGAAGACAGCTTTGGAACACGGGTCGCCCTTCACCTGGAGCGATCGAGAGTCATTGACCGACCTTGAGCAGCCGGAGCGAATGGACGCCATTGAGCGCGATTTCGAGCGGCGAAAGGAGAAATCTGTCAGCCGTGGCAGGATTAATCCACTGCGACAGGGTATTGACCTGCCAGCAGGCGTTGAGATGGAGGAGGTCTTTGGCGAGACCACTGCTTGCGTCATCTGCCAGAAGTAAGAAGGATTTTCAATGAAGTTCTCTCCGCCAATCTACGCCGACTATTCCTCTTCTGCGCCTCCGCTCCCTGAGGTGGTAGAGGCAATGATGGAATGGTTGGGCAGCTCCCATGCGAATCCTCATGCCGATCACTTGCCTGGGCATAGGGCCGCAAGAGCGATTGAAGATGCTCGGCAGCAAATCGGTGATCTTCTCGGCGCCGACCCGGATGGAGTGATCTTCACCTCCGGTGCAACTGAGTCGAACAATCTGGCGCTGAAGGGCCTGGCCGGAACCTGCATTGGAGGGCTATACGTCAGCGCTCTCGACCACAGCTCCATCGTTGAGGTGGCCCGTTACCTCAACGATAAAGGAGAATGTCGAGGTGGGCAGTTGCAGCACGACCTGTACGGGAGTGTCTCTCCAGACACGGTGAAGGCGTCCTTGCCTTCCGGGGAGGGGCGAGCGCTCGTGGCGCTTGCGCACGGAAACAACGAGATCGGTACGATTCAAGAAGTCGCCGCGATTGGGCGAGCTATCTCGGATGGAGGTCACCTGTTTCATGTAGACGCATCCCAGACAGCGGCGCATGTCCCGATATCTGTGCACGAAATGCGGATCAGCACTCTTAGCATATCCGGCCATAAGCTCTACGGACCCGCGGGCGTCGGAGCGCTTTGGATGGACTCTCAACTCAATGATGAGCTGCTCCCAATGCTACATGGGGGAGGGCAACAAGGGGGCGCTCGCTCGGGCACCGTCCCTGCCTATCTAGCCGTCGGGCTCGGTACAGCAGCTAAGCTTGCGCTGGGCAGAATGGAGGAGTCCCGGGCGCATCTTGCATCGATGACAACTCTGTTCTTGGAGGCACTTCACGGGAACGGGATAGATCCAGTCATCATTGGCCATCCAACAAAGCGATTGCCAGGGCACCTCAGCCTTCGTTTCCCTGGGGCCAATGCGCCCGATTTGCTATTAAGACTGACTCCACATGTCGCACTGTCCACGGGGGCTGCGTGCTCGTCTGGCGAGCTTCGAGCCTCAAGGGTCCTTCGAGCCCTAGGCATGGATGAAGAAAGCGCTGGGGAGGGGGTGAGGGTGAGCTTTGGTCGCTCGACCACTCGACGAGAAGCACAACAGGCAGCTGGATACATAGCCAGTGCGGTCCGTGATGTCCTGGATCTCAATTGACCAGGGCATCGAAAGGACTGCGATTGAGAGGCCGATTCGGCTCCTAAAGTGGCGAGAAGTCCATACGGCTTCGCGATCTAAGCGCGGAGCATTGTCTACGGCTACCTGCGCAACTGCACGCCCTCGCCGGGCACCAGCCCCCTATAGCCCGCAACAACGGACCTTGTCAAAACGGTGACTCGTCCCAGCGCATGTCGGCACAGCAAAGGTGTCTAGCGAAGGTTGCGGCAACCTGCACGGTACGTGCGCAAAGGGGCGGTGGGTTGCGTCGAACCTGTGCGACTACTCGCAGTATCCGCCCGCAATTCCACACGCCTCTTTGGGACATTGAGCCTTGATCGCCTAAGGCGCCGCCGGGGGTACAAGGTGCAATTGTCAATTATTTGGCGGGCGCTCGGAAGGCGTATCGCCAAACGGCGCTCCTCTGTCGCCACCGGATGGCATTTACAATAAGCTGTGCAAATAGCTTAACAAAGGGCGGATTCGATATGGCGAAGGGATTCAGGATCGCAGCAAGAGCTCTACGGCAGCTAGGGGCTGAGCTGATAACGTCGGATGACGTCGCGCTAAACGAACTTATTAAGAATGCATTCGACGCCCGCTCTCCTCGTGTGGCTGTGCACATCAATGCGATGGTAGATGTCCAAGTTCTTGCTGTGATCGAGCAGCGCCTGCGTGCCGGCGAGATCACCTCTGGCAATGCAAGGGAGATGTTTGTGCGGGTATTCGCCACCGAACTTGGCCCAGATGATCGCAGCGCAGTCCTCTCAAAGTTTGATAGGGCGACATCGCTTGGAAAACAGAAGCTTCTTGAATACATCGAAAGCTTGCGCGTAGCTCAGTCCATCTCGGTCATCGACACGGGCAAAGGGATGTCGAGAACCGATCTCTCGGATCGATTCCTAGTGATTGGAACTCCTGGAAAGCTGAAAGAGCGCGAAGACGGTGATGATGATGGTAAGCCCCTGCTAGGCGATAAGGGAATTGGGCGTCTCTCAATGATGCGGCTCGGGAATCAGGCAACGGTTAGGTCAACGCAGCTAGGATCCGTTCGGTGGAACGAGATCCACTTCATATGGAGCAAGTTCAACGATCCGTCCCTATTCTTGGACGACATTGATGTCGACGTCGAACGCGCGGGCGCCTCTTCAGAAAATGAGAGCGGAACCCGAATTGAGATCAAAGAGTTAACAGCAAACTGGAACACCGAGAAGGTTCAGTCGTTCATCCACCGATATATGCGCCGACTTCAGGATCCCTTCGCGAAGAAGCGGCACCCTTATCCCGTAGACATCTATCTCAACGCAAAGCGGTTGTCGATCACAGCGCTTCCGAAATGGATGACGCAGACGGCGCAGTTTCGTGCTGATATCCAATTTAATCCCGACGGAATTGATGGGAGCGACCAAGTCTTCCGCCGTAGCATCAAGTGGCGGACTAGCAGTACGTCCGAAGTCCGCAGTTGGTCGATGAAGGAACTAGTTAGCCAACTTGAAGTTGCCCCCGCGATCTTCAAGGGCCTCGGACCTTTTACAGCGACGTGCCTGTGGTTCAATCGAAGCATGCTCGCCGTCAACGAGGTGGACCGAACGCGAGCCGAGATTGCTGAGGAGCTCAATCAGTGGTGCGGCGGTTTCGCGGTTTATCGAGACAATTTTCGCGTCGGCAAGACTGGTGGGATGGAGGATGATTGGCTCGAGTGGGACAGTGGCGCTCTGAAGAACAAAGGCTATGCACTAAATCGCTATCAGACTATCGGAAGCGTGAGCATTTCTTCCAGAACAAATCCTCGCCTGGTTGACTCTGCAAATCGCGAGCGGCTCATTGCCTGTCCGGAGCAGGAGCTTCTCAAGAAATTGCTCGGTGAAGTGCTGGTGGGGGATCTGCGAATGCATATCAACACTGTCAGAGAGGCGGAGGCGAAAATTGGAATCGCTGAAGAGTCCACGACGGCGTCGCTGAAAGCGTCCGAAGATGCCCTCAAGAGGACACTGGCGGAAGTTGATCGGATTGGAAAGCTGCTGCCAAAAGAGCAGCGTCAGGGGCTTACCGATATCCGCGCAACGCTCCAGGGTCAAGTCGAATACGTAAAGACAATCAAGAACTCGCTCAACATGGCGCGCGAGACCAGGGTTGAGCTTCTTGAGCTGGCCAACATTGGCCTAGTGGTCGAAATTGTCATACATGAGTTGACCCGCCTGACCGAGCGTACGGGAGAGTTGCTCGCGGACCTTCAGCGCGACGGAAATAGTAACGTGGTCGACGTCGTGGACAACTTGCGAGCGCAGATCGTGGCCACGAACAAGCGCATACGCACGGTTGACGCAATGAGTCCATCGGGGCGTCAACGTAAAGAGCAATACGATGCCGTGTCACAGACGAGAGGCATTGTAAGTGGCTTCAAGAATAGATTCGCTCGACACGACATATATCACTTTGTAACGGTAGATGACGAGCCTGCTGAGAATTGGAGTGTAGAGGTTTACATGGTGAAGGGGCTGATTGCGCAAGCCCTGGAGAACCTTCTCGCCAATTCCGTGTATTGGTTGCAACAGGGACTAAAGCCGGGGTCTAACAAGCGCGAGATCCGGATCAACTTGGACTCTAAGGCCTTGACGCTGTACATATCAGACAACGGCCCTGGTATCGACCCCCACTATGCGAAGGAAATCTTCAGGCCATACTACTCAACGAGAAAGAAGGGTAAGGGGCTGGGCTTATACATTGCATCGGAGCTCGTCGAATATCACGGTGGTCGCCTGTATCTAGATTCCCTTCCCGAAGACGACGGCCGTCTTAGGACTTTCGTACTCGAACTACCCAAGGATGGAGCCTAATGAATAATTGCAAATCCTCCCAAGATGCTGAGCACGCGGTGGTATCGGCAGATCTCGCCTCTGCTAGGGAGGGCGGCGCAGAGGAGTCCGGAAGTACTGCAGCCCTCGCCGGTGAGTCGGTGCCAACGACAGATGAGAAGCTCTCGTCTCCGGTCGCGGTCGCTGGGGCAGCAGGTGCGGGCGTGGCGGCAGCAATTCAGCCTCGAAGAGTGCTAGTCATTGACGATGAGTTGCATGGGATGTCGTTTGCTCATCTTCGCGAGTCAGCTGCAGACTTCGTGGCGGACATCGAGGATCTCACAAGTCCGACGACTGAAGCAGTTTGGTCGTACATGCATAAACATTGCGGCGTGAAGGCCTTTGAAGACAACGATGTCGACTTCATCCAGGAGTATCTCTCTTCTGACCCATTTGTTCATGAGGTGATTCTTTCTCAGAATTTTCGAAGCGCTAACGTCGCCGGAACAGAGGGTTTGAAAGGTTTTTATGAGCGATCTGATTCGGTAGGCGTGCTCAGGGCGCATATCGAAGCCGCCTACCCGTCGCCAGGCTTCTCGATTGAGTTTAGAAACACTCGTCCTGCGGCGCACAGGGAGCTGCTTGCGTACGATCTGGTCTTGTTGGATCTGGTTTTGACCAATAGTGCAGATGCAGTCGACGAGCTCGTCAGATACTTACACAATCTCGGTAACTCAGCCTATCCTGAAAAGCTGCCACTTCTCATCGTGCTTTCTAGCAGAGAGGAGATGGTTGACCAGCGCCTTAGGTTTAGCACTGAGTCATTCATCAGCGCAGCGGGCTTGCTATTGCTAGAGAAGCGCCACGTGCGTCTCGCAGAGTTTGGCGCGGCTGGCTTGCGGCTGTGCTACCAGCAGCTGAACAAACAGCGCGATGTAGCGCAAGGGATGCGCGTCTTCATTCGCGAATGGACGTCCGCTCTTGATGCTGCAAAGATTCAGGCCAGTAGAACTCTCTGGAATCTTGATGCGGCAGCAATGCAGGAGATCCACTTGAGTGCTTCAAGGGACGATGACCCTTACGATGAGCATCTGACTGAACTGGTGGCAAGGGAATACATCTGGCACGTTGAGGGTACCGCGAGAGTTGTCGAAGCAATTGAAGCCTTGGATGATTCATTCAGATCCTGCCTACATTCCCCAGGCGGCAAGCTCGTCATTCGCGATCGATTTATGACCCCTCATGTTGACTCCAAGCCAGGTCGCGACGTTGTATCACACTATAATTGGACTGGGTTTGCGATCTCCACGGTTTTTTCTGAAGTCAGCAAAGAGACTCTAAGAAATAGCTTTAACCGACTCGTGCCTTTTGGCGCCGTGTTGTCGCCTGATGAGATTACAAACGGGACGCAGTGTTGGATTCACATTACGCAGCAGTGCGATCTGAACGGTGCAGTCCGAGTAAAACAAGCCGGTCAGTCACTCGATTCCACCCAGTCCGCGACGTTCTGCATAGCGAAGGCTGTTGAGGTGCATGATCGATCAGTACCTAAGCATGACAACGGCGACCTTGTTGCCCGAGGCCTTGCATTCGGTGGAAAGGAGTACGATTTGAAGTGGGAGAAGGGTACTCTGATATCGATGCCCGTCTCCGATTTTGTCGATTTTGCTGTTAAATCAGGACGGCGTGTCGTCGGTCGATTGCGCCACGATATTGCCAGTCAGTTCTTGACTGCGACGTCCAATCATATGACTAGACCTGCCTCACTAAAGACAACCAGGCTTGAAGTATGGCCGGCGCAGTTCTATCTTTGGGGAGCGGGCGCTCCTGACAACAAGCCGATCGCTTTCCTTGATAGGGATGGAAAAAAAGTCCGTCAGGTCATGGTAAGTCGTCATAACGGGGAGAATGTTTTTCTGCAAGACGACAACTGTGTCTGGCTCGGGCTCTGGATCGGCGAGAAATTGAAGGCCCACTTCAATCAGTCTGTTGATCTGGAAAAGGTATGCAACACACTTAGCGTTGGAATTGGAAAGGGGCAGCCTATTGTCGGAAATGTCACTCTTGCGATTGAAGAGTGCATGTTCGATAGCGTTCCGGGGTTCTGGAAGGGCAGAGCTGCACCGAAGGGCAAAGTCTGCCTGTACATGATTTCGGAGCCGGCCAGCTAGCGCTTGCGTTTTGGCGGCTAGGCCTAGGGGGCCAGTGACACACCTCCGATAGCAGGGCCATCAGTCGGTAGAGATTTCGACCTCTTTCGGCGCCTGGGAATTCGCTTGAGACCCGTGTTCTCGGGCGAATTCCGCAAGGGTTTTCCATGCCAGTGCACTGTGGGGTCGCTCCTCGTTATAGAAGCGCCGCCACGTTTCGATCTTGCTCCGTGCGGCGGCTAGGGACAAGAACCAATGCTCGTTCAGACACTCCTGTCGCAGCCGGCCGTTGAAGCTTTTCACCATCGCGTTGTCCGTCGGCGTGCCACGTCGGGAAAGTCCAGCTCTACGCCGTTTTCATAGGCCCAGCGGTCCATCACCTTGCCGGCAAACTCACTGCCGTTATCCACTTTGATCGCTTCCGGCTTGCCTCGTTGAACGGTAATCCCCCCACAGGTTAGCTGACGCCAGAAGTGGAATTTTCTCGTACCCTTTTCCGAGGAGGTTCCATGAAGACATCCCGCTTCACCGACAGCCAGATCATTGCCGTCCTCAAGCAGGCCGAGGCCGGCACGCCCGTGCCGGAGTTGTGCCGGGAACACGGCATCAGCTCGGCGACGTTCTACAAGTGGCGCAGCAAGTTCGGCGGCATGGACGCATCGCTGATGTCCCAGCTCAGGGAGCTGCAGGACGAGAACCGGCGCCTGAAGAAGATGTACGCCGATGCCCAGCTCAGCGCCGACCTGCTGAAGGAGGCGATGGCAAAAAAATGGTGAGGCCATCTCAACGCCGGGAGATGGCCCGATGGGCCGTAGATGGTGGCCACACGAACATCCGGCATGCCTGCCGGACCTTTGCGGTGAGCGAGACCTGCTTTCGCTATCAAGCCAAGGCCAGCGAGGAGAACGCCCGGATTGCCGATTGGCTGGTGCGGTTGACCACAACCTATCGTGATTGGGGGTTCGGCCTGTGCTTTCTGCACCAGCGCAACGTGAAGGGCTTTGGCTGGAATCACAAGCGGGTGTACCGCATCTATCGGGAGCTGGAGTTGAACCTGCGGATCAAGCCGAAGAAGCGGCTGGTGCGCGAGCGGCCAGAGCCGTTGGCGGTGCCGGAGACGATCAACCAGGTCTGGTCGATGGATTTCATGCACGACCAGCTGGCCGACGGCCGCAGCTTCCGGTTGTTCAATGTGCTCGATGACTTCAACCGTGAGGGTCTGGGCATCGAGGTCGACTTATCGCTGCCATCGGCCCGGGTGATCCGCTCGTTGGAACAGATCATTGACTGGCGCGGCAAGCCAAACGCCATTCGCTGCGACAACGGCCCGGAGTACATCAGCGGCGCGCTGCTAGCTTGGGCACAGCAGCGCGGGATTCGGATCGAGCACATCCAGCCAGGCAAGCCGCAGCAGAATGCCTATGTCGAACGTTACAACCGCACCGTCCGCTACGCCTGGCTGGCCACAACGTTGTTCGACACCATCGAGCAGGTTCAGGACAAGGCCACGCGCTGGCTATGGACGTACAACCATGAGCGCCCCAACATGGCGCTCGGCGGTATCACGCCAGCAATGAAATTGGCGATGGCCGCCTAGCTCCACTTTTGGCGAACGCTCAAAGCGGGGGGATTACCCTAGCGAACGCCAGAAGAAGGATCTGCTCAAAAGTCTTGAGAAAACTCCGGCGAAGCGGGAGCCGCGCAAAGGCCGGTGACGCATTGGCCGCGCGCTAGAGATCAAGCAGTCGAGCCGCGGGGTTGCTTGACGCGTCACCGGCCTGAAAGTAGCCGATCGCCTGCGCGACGGAGCGATGGTCAGTCAGCGCCATGAGGGCGGGCAGGGCAATGCCCTGGCGAGCGCCCTCGGTGATAAAGCCCGAGCGCAAGCTGTGGCCACCAAAGTCCCCGGTTAACTCTGCCTGCAAGGCCCGCCGCTGTACGATCGCTGAAACCGCCTTCGGCGAGAGGGCAGGGCCCACGCGTTCACCCCATAGGCGGCGGAAGAGGGGCCCCTCGGTAATGTCGGCCGCGGTCAGCCACGCAGCCAGGGCGCTCCCTGCGCGGCCCAGCACGGGCTTGTCGGGTGTGGCCGTGGCGTTCGGGCCAGCCTGCTGAGTTTTGCTGTGCTCCAGCCGATAAATGAAAGCGTCATCGCCGATGCGGCGCAGGTCCTGCCAATCCGCTGCCGCGATCTCGCTACGCCGGCGCCCACCACTAGCAAAACCAAACAGCAACAGTGCCTTATCTCGAAGCCCCTCCAATGAGTCGTCACAGACAGACAGCAGGGCCTCGAGCTCGTCACGGGTGATGGCGGTCTTCTTGTGTGGCCGCTCGCCGCGTTTGACCGCGGCGCGGCGGCCGCGCTTGAGCAGCTGGCGCACGGCAGGCGCCTCGCACGGGTTAGCGGCCTTGTGCACCTGGTGGGCCGCCGAGAGCACGGCCACGCGATGCACCACGGTGCTGAGCTTGAAGGCGCCTGATTTCTGCTTAAGCCCGGCGGCGACCAAGTGCGCATCCAATGCCGGCGGCAGCTCCCATGTCAGGCCAGCCTTGCCGCGCCGGGCCAGATGGTCGACCACGAACTGGACCACGGCAGGCTCGGGCACCGGCAGCGTGATCGGCTGCCCGAAGCGCCCCTGGAACCAGCCCGCCCAGTAGCGCAGCGCAGTGGCATAACTGCGGGTGGTGTTGGCGGCGGCGGCCTCAGCCAGCAGTTCGCGCATGGCGTCGGCCGCCTGCGCTGCGAGACGGTCGGGGGCGAGGATGGCCGACACAGAGGGGTTAGGAACAACCATGTTAGATTTCATATGTCGTACGTATCAAATACAACCTGTAGGGCGCTTACGTCCGATAACTATCTGTTATCGGATGTGGTTTGGCAATGGGGCAGGGCACGTGTGTCGGAGACAGCAGATGGCTAGAGGAATCCAGGAAAACGCGGTATTTGAGGCGGCCGACGCGCTGCTTGGCGCCGGCGAACGGCCGACCGTCGAGCGCGTACGCCTGCACCTTGGGCGTGGCTCGCCGAATACGATTGGGCCGTTGTTGGATGCGTGGTGGACTCAGCTCTCGCAGCGGCTCAAGCATCGGCTGGCGCTGCCTGGAGTGCCTGATAATGTCGGCGTGGCCTTGGCGCAGGTCTGGGAACTAGCGCTGGCAGCCGGGCGTGGACAAGCCGAAGCCGCTCTGGCGCCGGAGCGTGTCCTTTTGGCAAACGCCCAGGCCGACATCGAAACTCGCGTAAGCACCGAGCGCGAGCGTGTGACAGCAATCGAGACGCAACGTCAGCAGGCGCTCGCTGCAGCTCAAGTCGCCGAGGCAGCCTTGTCGGTCTGCGAGCAGCGAGCCGGTGACCTCGCCAGTCAGGTGGGCGCGCTGCTGCAGCAACTGGAGGAACTACGTGGGCGCAGCGACTCTCTGGAAGCGCAGGTGCATAGCGCCCAATCCCGTTTGGAGCAGGAGCGCAATGCGGCTGCAGCCGAACGTGAGACGTTGCAGACACACCTGCGGCAGGTCGAGGACCGGGCCTATACCGAGATCGATCGGCTGCGCCAGGAAGCCAAGGCGCACAAGGCCCAACTGGCGACGCAGGCCCGCGAACATGCCGCGGCACTGCGCGACGCCGAGCAAGCCCGGCGTGCAGCCGAACGCGCGCAGCACAGCGCCGAGAGAGAAAGCGCCGCAGCTCAGGCGCGCGCCCAGGCGCTCGCACAACCTCGTCCAACCAAGGCACCGACTGCCGTCAAAAAAATGGTAGCAAGTACCACGCGCCGGGTGACCAAGCGGTAGGCCGCGTTTTGGCTACTGGCACGCGCGCGGGCCGAAGCGCTACGCTAAGAATTCCTTAGCCTTGGTGAGCTGTCGCATGACCCTGCCTGACGAGCGTACGCGCAACCTGCTGCAAGCCGGCGCATTTCTCAAGGAACTCGCCGGCAGCCAAGCGGTACCCAAGTCCGTACGCGAGGAAGCCTATCGACTGTTGCGTCACTACCCGACACTCAGTGATGTGGAAGCCATCGCCCAGCATGAGGAGCGGTTGCGGGAACTCACCCAATCGGCCTTCGTGCGGCCGTATCTGACATCGCAGTTCGAGCAAGAGTGGTTTAGCAGTTATCCCAAAGGTCCTCATCGGATCTGAGCGATGCCGCGTATGATTTGAGCCCAGCTAGGAGGGGGAACTTCTGAGGAGCAGCGATCTAGCCGTCTCGCTGAACCGGTGCGCCGCCGTCCCGCCGCGTCCAGTCCCGGAACCGCCTTGAGTTGGGCAAGCTCCAGCTGGTCCGAGAAGGTGATACCAGGGCCTGGACCTCTGCCGTTTAGCTGACTTCCGTCGATCTGCGGCGGCCTTTGACCTGGCGACCAGCATCTCCTTTCGGAAGTGGCCCGCAAGTACCACAGCCTCCTAGGACTCCAAACGTCCCGATAAGAAACGACGCGTTTCGTCTTTTGCGGGAATTTTTAACACTCAAGAGTGCGCAAGCGGGAAAACCAGACACCTGTTAGTGCGTCCCCGGAGCGATAGACACCCATGACTGCGTCAAATGGATACTCAGAGTGCGTCGGTGGACCATCAAAGAGTGCGGTGCCCGGGGGTTTGTACCCAGCGTGCGTCGATGGACCGTTAAAGAATGCGGTGCTCATTTCTCGTGCCGGGCCGCAACCGGTGTGCCTAGGTAAACCGGTGACTTCCCCGAACTGCACGCAAAACTTGTTACTTGGCGCGGAGCAGGGTGAAAAGTCACAGCTTTACCGAGCCCGGTTCGAATTAAAAAACTGACATTCCTGTGGAGGGACTAGCATTGGAGCGTCAACACCACATTTCGCATAATGTATATTATGTCAGAACCAACTTAGCAGCCGACTACCTCACAGCCCCATTGTCTTGCTGCAGCTCCCGCTTGAACGGCACATCCGGCGGCGGTCTGGCTGTTGCGGGTTGATCGTTGAGATTCGGGTCGCTCAGGCCGCAGCCGCCGCCGAACTGCAGCAACGACACCACGCAACTGATCTTGGTGGTCGTTCCCGGGATCGGGATCTCGATCTTCTTCAGGCCGCGCCGCACCCATTCCTGCAGCAGCGACTGGTTCGGCATCCAGTACTTGTCCAGCGAGGTCGGCGTGTAGCCGTACGGCGGACGTTTGAGCCAGGTGCCGCCCTGGGCGATCTGGTCGCGGGTCCAGGTATCGGTTTCGCTGCCTGGCGGTCCGCGATCACCGGCGCCGGCGGCGACGTGAACGCCGCCGTCTGCGTTGAACATGCCGTTGCGTGCTCCATTGGCGCCTGTGGTTTCGCCGGCGCGACGACGGTCGGATTTGCTCCAGTCGTCTGCATTGGCCGCAACATCCCAGCCGCCGCTGCGATCTGCTGGCGCCGGGCCGGCATTGTTGGTCGCCGCCTTGGCTGCGGATGAGGCTGCCGCCGTGGTGCTGCTGGGTTGCGCCGATCGCGCCGAATTCGCCTGTGCCTGATTGGGCTGCGTGGAGGCCGCCGATGGCTGGGTTGCTGCAGCTACCGACGTCGACGACGTCGACGCTGGAGTCGTCGGCGTCTGCTGGGCTGGCGCGGCCGATGCCGGTTGGGGCGTCGGGTCCGGCACGCTTGGCAACTCGGCCGTTCGAATGGCCACCTCGGGCATGCGCACCGTCGGTGTGATCTCGCGGCTGCGCACGGACGGCGCAACGACCTGGGGCCGGTCCGGCACGACGATTTCCCGCTCGCGCACCGTCGGTGCGTTGGCAGTGCGCATCGCGACGGTCGAAGCGGGACGCTGCAATTCGCGTAGCTGCGGTTGCTCGGTCACGGTCTGGACATCGCGCTGACGCACCTCGATCTGCGGTGCGGCCGGCGCGACCGGACGCGGCGCCACCGTGATCGTCGGCGGTGGCGGCACGACAAAGTCGTTCGTGGCCACCGGTGTCTCGGTGACCTGTAGCGGCGATTCGATCGTCACCGGCGGCACCTGTACGGTCACGCGTGGCACCTCCGGCGCCACCGGTTCGCTGGCGGCGGCAGCCACCGGTTCCGGCGCAATGTCCTGGGCCTGGGCAGCGCTTGAAGGAGGACCGACGGACTCGACAGGCGCAGGCACCGACGGCGCTGCGCTTGACCCGTTCGGCCTGCCGGTCGCAGCGGACTCACTGGATTGTGACGCCGAAGCCGCATCGCCCGAGGCGGCCTGCGCAGCGTCAGCGGGCTGCCCTTGCCCACCGCCCTGCTCTGCCGCACCGTCGCCGATGAAGGTCATGCGCACCCGTGATTCGTCGCCGGTCTGGGTGTCATCCGGCGCCCAGCGCACCGTGACGACCCAGATCAGCAGTGCGATGAAGCCAAGATGGATCAACAGGCTGCCGAGCAGCGCCAGCCAGTGCTGTGGTCGCTGGTCTTTCGGTCGCGGCTCCCAGTGCTGCCACCACAGGCTGCGAAATGCCTGGAACGGCGACAACAACGCCACGCCAGCGCCTGCATGCGGCGCTGGCCGTGCCAGCAGCACGCCCAACACCTGGTCGTCGTCGAACGCAGCCGCCGGCCCGAGGCGGCTGCTCATCCAGGTTGCCCAGCCGTAAGGCAAACCGGTGCGCCGATCCAGGATGAGCTTGCCCGGCATGCGCGCGCGCAGTGCCTGCAGCAGATCGGCGGCCGTGGTCACCGGTGGCGCGGAATCAGGCCGCGCTGTCGCGCGGGATATACGGCGCGTCGCCGGTGGCGTGGTCGGTCGCGTCGCGCACCGCAATCACGCCGGGCACGCGCCCCATCAGGGTCTTCTCGATGCCCTGCTTCAAGGTCACATCGGCCATGCCGCAGCCGTGGCAACCGCCGCCGAAGCGCAGCAGCACGACACCCTCTGCCGAGACCTCCTGTACCGCCACACGGCCGCCATGCGACGCCAGCTGCGGGTTGATCTCGTTCTCCACCACCCAGCGCACGCGCTCCACCATCGATGCGGACTCGGCCGGCGCTTCGCCCTTGATCTTGGGTGCCTTGATGGTGAGCTGCTGGTTGCCGGTGGACTGGGTGACGTAGTCGATCTCGGCGCCATCCACCCAGGGCACGCTGGCGGCGACGATATATAAGGTGAAGCCGTCGCAGTCGATCGCCCATTCGTCGCCGCTCAGGTCCGCCGGTTCGGCGAACTCCAGCCGGGCGTCGGCGCGCGGGGTACCCGCATCCACCGCGCTCAGGCGCACGCCCATGCCGGGCACGCCCTCGCGTTCGATGAGCTTGCGGAAATAGGTTTGGGCTTTGTCGGATATCTGGATCATGCGGGTTATTCTACCGCTCAATGCGCCTGCGCTCATGGAACACCGTGATCCTGAGTGAACGCGCTGTCCGCCACCCCTGCGAGACTGTCATGACCGATCTGATTCCCCTGGAACAGGCCCATTGCCTGCCGCGCAAGGGCAGCGACCACAAGCTTGGCGAAGCGCGTCTGGCTGAACTGCTGCCGCAGGTGCCGGGCTGGGAGCTGGCCGAACTGGGCACGGCAATTACCCGCACCTTCCGCTTTGCCGACTACTACCGCACGCTGGCCTTCGTCAACGCGCTGGCCTGGATCGCTCACCGCGAGGACCACCACCCCGACCTGGGCGTGCATTACGACCGCGTGGTGGTGCGCTATTCCACCCACGACGTCGGCGGATTGAGCGAAAACGACTTCATCTGTGCGGCCAAGGCCGCCCAGCTTTACGATCAAGGAGCCACCCCATGACCCTGTCTCGCGCCGCCCTCGCCGGCCTGTTCCTTGCCGTCGGCATCAGCGGGTGCGGCAAGTCGTCGCAGCAGCCCGCCGCACCGGCGGTTGCACCGACCGAACTGGCCGCCTTGAAGACCCCGCCGCCGGAATACTCGCCGCAGCTGGCCTGTGCCGGCATCGGCGGCACCGCCGTGCTCCGGGTCGTGGTCGGTGTCGAAGGCACCCCGACCGACGTCTCGGTATCGCAAAGCAGCGGTCAGCCGGTGCTGGACGAAGCCGCGCAAAGCCGCGTGCGCGAATGGAAATTCCGGGCCGCCACGCGCAATGGCCAGGCAGTGCCGCAGACGATCCAGGTACCGGTCGCGTTCAAGCCGCCGGTGCCGCGCCCCGACGAATGCTTCGCCATCGAAGAGCGTGCGCGTCGAGGCGGCTAAGCCGCGTTCGATGTAACACGCGCACAAGCGCGGCCGCGCCGGCGCGCAGCACGCAAGGCTGAGCACGGCGAACGGCCCGCATCAGCTCCAGCTAGCCACGGTGCACGCCTGATGCCAGCGTGCACGCGTCAGGGTTATCGCGCCAGACACCACGCCTTCGTCATCCAGGCACGGCCATCCTGCAGCCGCAGTGTGGTCATGCGCAAAGTGCGCAGCAGCAGTCGCCACGCTCCCCGCCGAGTACGTTCTATTCCACGAGGTCGTGCGTCACATGCTCGAAGTGTCATCCCACAATGTCTGGACCGCATTTGCGGTCACGCTGGCCGCTGGCCTGGCGACCGGACTCGGCAGCCTGATGGTCGTGTTCTCCAAGAAGCCCAACCCGCGCCTGCTGGCATTCGGGCTGGCATTCGCCGGAGGTGCGATGGTGTATGTGTCGCTGTCGGAGATTCTCAACAAGTCGATCGCCTCGTTCTCCAACGCCTACAACGACAAGCTCGGCTTCACCTTCGGCACGCTGGCGTTTCTGGCCGGCATGCTGCTGATCATGGTGATCGACCGCCTGGTGCCCAACCCGCACCAGAGCCTGTCCAGCGACGATCCGCTGTTCCGCGACGATAACCGTGCCTATATCCGCCGGGTCGGCTTGATGACCGCCATCGCCATCACCGCGCACAACTTCCCCGAAGGCCTGGCGACCTTTTTCGCCACGCTGGAAAGCCCCGCGGTCGGCATGCCGCTCGCGTTCGCCATCGCGATCCACAACATTCCCGAGGGCATCGCCATTGCGGTGCCGGTGTACTTCGCCACCCGCAACAAGTTCTACGCCTTCGGCGCCAGCCTGCTCAGCGGATTGGCCGAACCGATCGGCGCCGGCATCGGCTATCTGGCCTTGTCCAGCGTGCTGTCCGAAGCGGTGTTCGGCACGGTCTTCGGCCTGATTTCCGGGGTGATGGTGTTCCTGGCGCTGGACGAATTGTTGCCGGCGGCCAAGCGCTACGCGCAGGGCCACGAGACGGTCTACGGCCTGGTGGCCGGCATGGGCACACTCGCGATCAGCCTGGTGTTGTTCCGCTTCGCCACGCCTTAACGCCCGGCCGAACCGCAGCCGCAGTGCCGGCACGACCATCGGCTCGACCGCCAGGACACATCGGCGACGCGCTGGCGGCCACGACCGGGACGGATGCGTCGCCGCGGCGCAATGGCGGCCTCAGCGCCCCAGCCGGTCCAATGCCTCGGCAAGTTCCGGCGCCAGCGGCGCGCTCAACACATAGGGCGTCTTGCCGGCATCCAGCGCAAATTCCAGCGAAGCGGCGTGCAGGAACAGGCGCTTCAGGCCGAGCTGGTCGCGCAGGCGCTTGTTGACCTCCGCTTCGCCGTACTTGTCGTCGCCGGCCACCGGGTGCCCCAGGTGCTGAGCGTGCACGCGGATCTGGTGGGTGCGGCCGGTTTCGATACGGACTTCGCAATAGGAGTGCCCGCCACGTCGCTCCAGCAGCTTGAAATGGCTCAGCGAGGGCTTGCCGATCGCATTGACCTGCACATGCCGCTCGCCGCCCTGGCGCAGCCCGATGTGCAGCGGCGCATCGACCGTCATCACCCCGTCGGGCATGCGGCCGACCAGCAAGGTCAGATAGCGCTTGGTGATGCCGCGGCCTTCGACACGGTCGTCCTCGCGCATCAAGGCCTGCAGCTCGGTCAGCGCTGAACGCTTTTTCGCCACGATCAGCAGGCCGGAGGTGTCGCGGTCGAGCCGGTGCACCAGCTCCAGGGTCTGGTTGGGCCGCAGGGCGCGCAGGGTTTCGATGGCGCCGAAGCTGATCCCGCTGCCGCCATGGCTGGCGACCCCGGAGGGCTTGTTGAGCGCCAGCAGCCGCGCGTCCTCGAACACGATCGCCGCTTCCAGCCGCGCCAGGAACGATGCCGGTGGCGCCGCCTTGTCGCCCTCCTCGGCCACGCGCACCGGCGGGATCCGCACTTCCTCGCCACCCTCGAGCTTGCGCTCGGCCTTGGCCCGCCCGCCGTTCACCCGCACCTGTCCGCTGCGCACCAGCTTGTAGATCAAGCTGCGTGGCGCGCCCTTGAGCTGGCCGAGCAGGAAATTGTCCAGCCGCTGCCCAGCACGGTCTTCCGGAACTTTGAGAATGCGCACGCCCACACGGTCGGTGGGCGGCTTGGGGGTCTGGGGGTCGGTCATCCGGCTCTTTATTCTGTTACACTCGGCGAGCGAGATAAGGGTTTGATTTCGTTGGAAGTTGATTGGCCAGAAGCCTGCCTTCCGATGATTCCGGCACAGTGCGCGACCACCGCCCCCGGGGCGGCCATGTTAGCGGCTCACCGGCCTGCCCGGCCATCGCCGGCGGTTTTTGACCGTCGCGCTGAACATGTCCCGTGCGCTGCCCCGGTTCGTCCGGACGCGGCTGCCGGCCCTGAAACACCTATAAAACTTAAGACAAGCGCTCCCGCGGCCTGCCGTGGTGTTGCAGCGCTGGAAACCCTGGTCAGGCCTGTCCGCGCGTTGCGCGAAGGGCCGACAAGCTGTTCCAGAGGCGAAACGTCACGGCGTTCCGCGCGGTAGAGCGCGAGAGGAACGCAACAATGAAGCGAATGCTGATCAACGCAACGCAGGCCGAAGAGCTGCGCGTGGCGATTGTGGACGGCCAGACCCTGTACGACATCGACATCGAACAGCCGTCCAAGGAACAAAAGAAGTCCAACATCTACAAGGGCCGTATCACCCGGCTCGAGCCCTCGCTGGAGGCGGCGTTCGTGGACTATGGCGCCGAGCGCCATGGCTTCCTGCCGCTGAAGGAAATCTCCCGCGACTATTTCCAGGCTGGTGTCGACCACAACAAGTCGACCATTCGCGAGTTGTTGCGCGAGGGCCAGGAAATCGTGGTGCAGGTCGACAAGGAAGAGCGTGGCAACAAGGGCGCCGCCCTGACCACGTTCATCTCGCTGGCCGGCCGCTACATGGTGCTGATGCCCAATTCGCCCAGCGCCGGTGGCGTCTCGCGTCGGATCGAGGGCGAAGACCGCGCCGCGCTGAAGGAAGCGCTGGACAAGCTCGACATCCCCGACGACATGGGCGTGATCATCCGCACCGCCGGTGTCGGCCGTGACGCCGAAGAACTGCAGTGGGATCTGGATTACCTGCTGCAGACCTGGAAGGCGATCGCCGAGGCGGCGCTGAGCAAGCCGGCCGCGTTCCTGATCTACCAGGAATCGCGCCTGATCATCCGCGCCCTGCGCGACTACCTGCGCGCCGACATCGGCGAAATCCTGGTCGACACGCCGGAGCTGTATGCCGACGCCCAGGAATTCATGCAGCAGGTGATGCCGCAGAGCCTGCGCAAGCTCAAGCACTACACCGACGACATTCCGCTGTTCAACCGCTTCCAGATCGAATCGCAGATCGAAGGCGCCTACGAGCGCAACGTGCGCCTGCCGTCGGGCGGCTCGATCGTGGTCGACCAGACCGAAGCGCTGACCGCCGTCGACGTTAACTCCTCGCGCGCCACCAAGGGCAGCGACATCGAAGAAACCGCCTTCCAGACCAATCTGGAAGCGGCCGAGGAAGTGGCCCGCCAGTTGCGCCTGCGCGACCTGGGCGGTCTGGTGGTGATCGACTTCATCGACATGTCCTCGACCAAGCACCAGCGCGAAGTGGAAAACAAGCTGCAGAACGCGCTCAAGTACGACCGCGCACGCGTGCAGCTGGGCCGCATCTCGCGCTTCGGCCTGATGGAAATGAGCCGCCAGCGTCTGCGTCCGAGCCTGGGCGAATCCAGCCAGATCGTGTGCCCGCGCTGCGACGGCCATGGCCGCATGCGCAGCGTCGAGTCGCTGTCGCTGTCGATCATCCGCGTGGCCGAAGAGCACGCCATGAAGGAAAACACCGGACAGGTGCTGGTCCAGGCCCCGGTGGAGATCGCCAACTACCTGCTCAACGAAAAGCGCAGCGCGCTGCGCGAGATCGAGCAGCGCCACGAGTCGCCGATCATCATCGTCGCCGACGAACAGCTGCACACCCCGCACTACGAAGTCACGCGGTTGCGTGAGAACGAGCTGGGCGAAGACAGCGGCAAGCCGAGCTACCAGCGCGGCACCCCGCGCAAGCTGCCGGTGCATGCGCTGACCAAGGCACAGTTGAATATCCCGGCTGCGCCGGCAGTGACCTCGATCAAGCCGAGCCAGCCGGCTCCGCTACGTGAAGAGGCCCCTGCCCCGGTTGCCGCTGCACCTGCACCGGTTCCGGTCGCACCACTGCCGCTTCCCGCGCCGGTCACCGGTGTGGTCGGCTGGCTGAAGCGCATCTTCGGCGGCGTCGAGCCGGTTGCGCCTGCGCCCGAGTCGACCCAGCGTCCGCGTCAGAACGATGCCGGCCGCAGCAGCCGCAACGAGCGCGGCGATCGTGGCGGCCAGCGTCGCGACGGCCGCGATGCCCGCAACGGTGGCAACGGTGGCAACGGTGGCAATCAGCACCGCGGCAATGGCGGCAACGGCAATGGCGCCAACAAGGAGCGTCGTGACGAGCGTCGCCAGCCGGCCAACGGCCAGGCTGCGCAAAACGGCGGTCAGGCGCAGCAGGGGCAGGTGCCCAAGCCGCCGCGCAACGAGGCACAGCAACAGCCCAAGCAGCCGCAGCAGGCCCAGCAGCAGAAGCAGAAGCCGCAGAACCAGGCACCGCGCCCGCCGCGTGCAGCTGCGCAGCAGCAGGACGGCGCGCCGTCCGAGCGGCAGCAGCGCCCTGCGCGTCAGGAAGAAGGCACTGCCTCGGCGCAGACGCTGACCTCCACCGCTGCAACCGCAACGACTGCCACCGTGGTCGCGGCGATTGCCGATACCGCAGCACCCACAACGCCGGCAGTGGCAGCTGCGGCCACCCCGGCGCATCCGGTCGAGGTCATCGTGACCGAGTCGCAGGCCGATCGCGGTACCGACGCAAATGCGGAGGGCCAGGCACCGGAGGCAGCGGGCGATGATGCGGCAAATGGCGAAGGCGGCAGCCGTCGTCGTCGCGGTCGTCGCGGTGGCCGTCGTCGCCGCCGTGGCGCTGGCGCAAACGGTGAAGGCGGTACCGGCGTCGATGGTCTGGAGACGGACGATCTGGACGGCGACGCCGAAGGCGATCTCGATGGCGACAACGAGAACGACGAAGCCGGTGCGCAGGTCCACACCTCGGCTGCCCCGCGCGCCGGTCAACCGGAGTTCGACTTCGACGACGACGCGAGCACGCCTGCGGTATCGGCACGCGCCAAGCCGGAATCCAGCACTCCGGCCGCAGTGAAGCCGCGTCCGGTTCCGAAGGAGCGTGCGGAAGCACCGCTGGCGGCCGACACGACGTCGACCACGGCGCCGGTTTCCAATGCCACGCCGTCGTTCGAGCAGCAGGCTGCAACGCCGTCAATCACCGCAGCCGAGCAGGCAGGTGGCGATGCATCGGCGGCCTCCGCGGCACCGGCTGCAACCGCCTCGGCCAGCAATACGGCGTCGGCTGCATCGGCACCGGCTGCGCAGGCTTCTGCCGTTGCATCGACGACCCCGCAAGCGCCTCAGGCTTCGGTTGTTGCGCAGGAATCGGCGACCTCGCCGGCTCAGGCTCCGGTTGTCGCTTCGGCTCCGTCCGCTGCCTCGACGCAGGTTGACACCTCGGCTCCGGTCGCGACGCCAGCTGCGGCTCCTGCTGCTCAGCCGGTCGAGCGTGCGGCTCCTTCGGTCGTGCGTTCGCCCGAGCCGGCTGTGCAGTCAACGTCGGTGCCGTCGGCATCGTCGGCATCCGCCGACGCTGCAGCGCCTGCGGTTGCTCGGCAGGAACAGGCAGCACCGGCTGCAACTGCGGCAGCAACGCAAGCGGAGCCGGCGAAAACCGACGCAGCGCCGGCAGCCGTCAGTGTGCCCAAGCCGGTCGCTGCTGCGCCTTCCAGCGCGCAGGCAGACGTCGTGACATCCAGGCCGCCGCATGCCGAGCCGTCAACGGCGGCAAGCCCGGCTGCCGATGTTGCTGCGACGTCCACCGCCACGGTGCCGCAGACCTCGCCGGCTGCCGATGCTGCGCCGGCACGCAAGCCGTACGCTCCGGTGCAGACCACGCTGCTTGACGCATTGGCTCCGGCCGACGCAACAGCAGCAGAGACCGCGACATCGACGCAGGCCGAAACGCCGGTGCCGTACAAGGCGCCTGAGCGGCCTGCAGCGGTCACGCCCGTGCTGTCTGCAGACGCCAACGAGCACACTGCCGACAAGCCGAAGCCGACGGTCGTCGTGTCCGAGGCAGCAGAGCCGGCAGATGCAGCGCGCAATGGCGATGACGCGCAGGAGCAGCAGGACGACGCCAACAAGCCGCGTGGCGATCACTGATCGTTTCCCAGCCGGTTGAACCCGCCTGCATGAATCCAGGCGGGCAGTGTCAAACAAGGCGGCCTTCGGGCCGCCTTGTTTTTGCGTGCGGCAGTGTCATGCCGATGCTAGATGACCAGGCTTTGCAGGGATCGCAACGAAACGGTTGCCGCGCTCGTAGTCGTGCTTGTCCCAGGCGTTGTTCCCGCCGCATCAACGAACGACGGGGCGATTGCCGCCAAAGTCAGGACTCAGGCAGAAGCCAGCGCCATCGTGGCCCTGCGCCGTAACTGCATCCACGCCAGCAGACCGAAATGTCCGCTGCTGCGCATCGGCAACCACTCGCCATCGGATGCAGCGGCATCCAGACCGATTCGATCGCCCTGCTCCAATGGCGCGGCGCACTGCGCTGTAGCGACACGTCGTCATCGGCAGCCGTCGCAAGCGAAGCGCCTCTCGGGCAGTGAATGCCGAAGTGAGCACGCGCGTTCGCTTGCACGCCGGAGTGCCGCTCCTGCGCAAAACAGCGTATGCCTGTTTTCATCGACGCGTTGTGCAGCAGCATCTGGCGGCTGTGTCTGCGAGCGCGAAAATCCGAAGGCGCGGTTTACAAGGTCCGCGCCGGATCGGTCAGGCCGTACTGATTGGCCAGACGTGCCAGGGCGATGTTGTCCTGGATACCGACCTTCTCGAACAGGCGCGCCTTGTGCGTGTTGATGGTCTTGGCGCTGAGGTTCAAGCGCTTGGCGATGTCTTCCTGGCGCAGACCCTGGGTCAGCAACAGGGCGACCTCCAGTTCGCGCGGCGATAGCGCGTCGAAGGGTGAGCCGCCCCCTTCCAGGTTGGACAGGGCTAGATTCTGCGCAATGGTATTGCCGAGATAGCGCCGGCCCAGGGCGACTTCGCGCACCGCACGCAGCAACTCCTGCGCATCGCCGCCCTTGCCGACATACCCCGATGCGCCGGCTTCGAGCAGACGCTTGGGCAGTGGGCCGTCTTCCAGCACCGAGACGATGATGACGCGGGTGCCGTAATCGCCCTTGACGATGCGCTCGGTGATTTCCAGGCCGCTGACACCGGGCAGGTGCAGGTCGCACAGCACGATCTCGGGCTTGAGCTGGCGGATTTGCGGCAAGGCCGCCTCCCCGCTCTCCGCCTCTCCCACCACATCGATGTCCACTTCCTTGGACAGGATCATCTTCATGCCGGTACGCACGAGTGCATGATCGTCGATCAGAAAAACTCTGATGGTCATCCTTGTTGTCCTCGCTGTGCGGCTGGCTGGTGCAGCCTATCTCCGTGAATAATTCAGGGCAAGCTAGATGCAACGTATTACGCTCGAGTCAGAACGCGAAGTACTCTGCCGCCACGCGTCATGGTAGGCGTTGCGTGCACTATCGCGGCGTGATCGGATGATGCGAGCGAGCCCAATGCGCGAACATCGGGCATTTCACTCGCGCTCGGTCAGATTTTTCCTGCTTCGGTGCTGCGCTCGGCATCCACCAATGGGCGCAATTGCGCATCGAGTGCAACGCGTTCGTCGAACACGAAGCAGCGGCCGTCATAGCCTTCGCCACCGACTTCTTCGAAATAGCCGAGGATGCCGCCTTCGAGCTGCAGTACGTTGTCCATGCCGTCGGCCTGCATCCACAACGCCGCCTTCTCGCAACGAATGCCGCCGGTGCAGAAGCTGACCACGGTGGCGTCGGCCAATGCAGCGCGATGCGCTTCCAACGCCGCCGGCAGGTCGGTGAACTTGTCGATCGGCAACGTCAGCGCGCCCTGGAACGTGCCGTACGCCACTTCCTGGGCATTGCGCGTATCCAGCAGCACCAGCGGGCGGCCGCGATCGTCGCGCCCTGCCCGCATCCACTCGCGCAGCGTGGCGGGCGTCACCGCAGGCGCACGGCCCTGCAGCGGCGAGGCATCGTCGCGGCGAAAGCTGATGATCTCCGGCTTGACCTTCACCTTGAGCCGCGCGAACGGCTGCAACGCGCTCAGGCTGTACTTGATGCGCATCTGCGCAAAGCGCGCATCGGCCTGCAGCCACGCATAGAACGTGTCGATCTGCTCGGCTTCGCCGGCCAGAAACAGGTTGATCCCTTCTTCGGCCACCAGTACCGATCCCTTCAAGGCCTGCTGCCCGGCGTGTGCCAGGATGCTGTCGGCGAGCGACTGCGGGTCCTGGATGGTGACGAATTGGTAGGCAGCGGTATTGGTGATCATGCGGCCATTTTAAGCCGATGCGGCCGCAGGTGCGATCAGCCGCGCAACAGCAGGAACGGCAGCAGGACCAGCGAGGCGACAACCAGCATGCCGATCAACGTGGCGATCACGAACAACGGCCGCTTGCGCAGCAGCGCGCCGAAGGTTTCGGCCGTGCCGGCAGCGAGCGCATCCTGGCGCTGCGCACGCGCCACGGCGCCGCGCTGGGCCTGATACGCATCCATCAGCGCCTTGGCGCGCGGGTGATCGGCATCGTCACTGAGCCAGATGCCGCCGGCGGAGATGCCCCAGTTGCTGGGCCGGGTTTCGTAGATCTGCAACAGATGCTCGCGCATCAGTGCCCGTACCTCGTCGGCTTCGTCATCGGGAACATTGCGCAGATTGAGCAGCAGCTTGGCCATGGGCGAGATGATACCGGGAGCCAGGTGCGATAATGACGCACTCCCTTTGCTGGACCATCCCATGCGCCTTCTGTTGACGCTTTGTGCTGCCCTGCTGCTCGCGGGCTGTGCGCCTGCCCTGCCGCCGTCCGGCGGCACCATCGCCACGTTCGAGCGGATCGACCGCAACATCGGCACCGGTGCCGAAGCCACACCGGGCGCGATGGTCACCGTGCATTACACCGGCTGGCTGTACGACGAAAAAGCCGCCGACAAGCATGGCAAGAAGTTCGACAGCTCGCTCGACCGCGCCGAGCCGTTCCAGTTCGTGCTGGGAGGCCATCAGGTGATTCGCGGCTGGGACGAGGGCGTGGCCGGCATGCGTGTGGGCGGCAAGCGCAGCTTGATGATTCCGCCCGAGTACGGCTATGGCGACAACGGCGCTGGCGGCGTGATCCCGCCCGGCGCATCGCTGGTGTTCGATGTGGAATTGCTCGGCGTGCAGCCGCGCTGAAGGGCTGAGCAATGACGGATGCGAGCAAGCGGCGGCTGGCCATCATCGGTGGTGGGCCGGCCGGCCTGATGGCGGCAGAGGTGGCATGTGCGGCAGGCCTTGCGGTCGACCTGTACGAAGCCAAGGGTTCGGTCGGGCGCAAGTTCCTGATCGCCGGCAAGGGCGGCTTGAACCTCACCCACTCCGATCCGATGCCGTTGTTTGCGCAACGCTATCGCGAGCGCAGCGAGGCCGTCGCATTGTGGCTGCAGCAGTTCGATGCGGATGCGCTGCGCGCCTGGGCGCGCGACCTGGGTGTGGAGACCTATGTCGGCAGCTCGGGGCGCGTGTTCCCGATGGATCGCAAGGCCGCGCCGCTACTGCGTGGCTGGGTGCGCCGACTCAAGGAACAAGGCGTTGTGTTTCATGTGCAGCATCGTTGGCTTGGCTGGGGCGATGACGGTTCGCTGCATTTCCACTCGTCCACCGGTGATGTCGAACGCACCGCAGATGCGGTGGTGCTGGCGCTTGGTGGCGGCAGCTGGCCGCAGCTCGGCTCCGATGGTCTCTGGCAAGGCGTGCTGCAGGATCGCGGCATTGCGGTGGCGCCGCTGGTGCCGGCCAACTGCGGCTTCGACATCGCCTGGAGCGCGCACTTTGTGCAGCGGCATGCCGGTGCGCCGCTCAAGCCCGTGGTCGCACACTGGCAGGATCGCAGCGGCACACCGCAGCAGTTGCAGGGCGAGTGCGTTGCGACGTCCACCGGCATCGAGGGCAGCCTGATCTATGCGCTGGCTGCGGATCTGCGCGCGCAGATCGATGCCGATGGCGTCGCCGAGCTTGGCCTGGACCTACTCCCGGGACGCTCGCTGGAACGCATCAGCGCCGAACTGGAAAAACCGCGCAAGGGACGCAGTTTCAGCGAGCATCTGCGCCGGCAGGTCGGCATCGACGGCGTCAAGGCCGCCTTGCTCTACGAACATCTGGGCAAACAGGCGGGCGACGATCCGGCGCTGGTGGCGCGTACGCTCAAACGCCTGCCGTTACGCCTGTTGCGACCGCGACCGCTTGCCGAGGCGATCAGCTCGGCCGGTGGCGTGCAACTGGAGGCGTTGGATACGCAGCTGATGGCGCGCGCGCAGCCTGGCGTGTTCTGCGCCGGCGAGATGCTCGACTGGGAAGCACCGACCGGCGGCTATCTGCTGACTGCCTGCTTCGCCAGCGGATTACGTGCCGCGCATGGCGCGGTGCAATGGCTGCAGCAGACCGACCGCGCTACAGACGATCGCTGACCGCCTCGCGCGGCCACACTGATTTGACGTCGTAAATCACCGCACCCGGTTTGCCTAGTACGGCAATACGCTGGGTGTCGTAGTCGCGGTATTGCGCATGCGCGACTGCCAGCACGACGGCGTCGTACGCACCCTCGTCCGCAAGCTCGCACAACTGCACGCCGGCGTGTTGCAGCGCTTCTGCGGGGTCGGCCCACGGGTCGCAGGTGTCGACCTGCACGCCCGCGGCTTGCAGCAGCTGCACCAGCTCCAGCGCGCGGCTGTTGCGCAGGTCCGGGCAGTTCTCCTTGAAGGTGGCGCCCAGCACCAGCACCCTCGCCTGCGCAAGCACCACGCCACGCGTGGCCAGCATGCCGCAGACGCGCTCGGCCACGTGCCGGCCGACGCGGTTGTTGACCTGGCGCGCGGTGTGGATCAGGTCCGGGTGATAGCCCACGCTTTCGGATTTGTGCATCAGGTAATACGGATCCACACCGATGCAGTGACCACCCACCAGGCCGGGACGGAACGGCAGGAAATTCCACTTGGTTCCGGCGGCTTCCAGCACGTCCAACGTATCGATACCCAGCTTGTCGAAGATCAAGGCCAGCTCGTTAACCAGCGCGATATTGACGTCGCGCTGGATGTTTTCCACCACCTTGGCCGCCTCGGCCACGCGCATCGACGGCGCCCGCCAGGTGCCGGCAGTGATGATGCTGGCGTACAGCGCGTCGACCGCATCGGCGGCTTCTGCGGTGGAGCCGGAGGTGATCTTGCGGATATCGCGCAGACGCCGCTGGCGATCTCCCGGGTTGACGCGCTCGGGGCTGTAGCCACAGAAGAAGTCGTCATTGAAACGCAGCCCCGATGCGGCTTCGAGCAAGGGCACGCAGACTTCTTCGGTAGTGCCCGGGTAGACGGTGGATTCGTAGATCACCAGGTCGCCGGGTTTGAGCGCAGCGGCGATCAAGGTGGTGGCACTGCGCAGCGGTTCCAGGTCGGGCTGCTCGAAGCTGTCGATCGGCGTCGGCACGGTGACGATGAAGATGCTGCACGCAGACAGGTCCACAGCGTTCGCGGTGTAGCGCAACCGGGTGGCGGCGGCCAGCTCGGTGTCGTCCAGCTCCAGCGTGGCATCGTGGCCGTCGCGCAGCTGCGCGACCCGCTGCGCATCGATGTCGAAGCCCAACGTATCGCGTTGCTCGCCGAACGCGACGGCCAACGGCAGGCCGACATAGCCCAATCCAATCACCGCGATGCGGGCCTGCTGCGGAGCGAGTAGCGTGGTGCTGGACATGCGGTTCCTTCGATCGTGCGCAGCCGGTTGCTGCGCGCCTGCGCGGTGGGAGCATAGCGCAGGCAACCATCGGACCATGAGTGCGGCGAACTGGCGACGCGGCGATTCACAATCGGCGCGCAATCAGGCACGCTATCGCAATGCCCGGGTGGCGAAACTGGTAGACGCAAGGGACTTAAAATCCCTCAGCTGCAAGGCTATGCGGGTTCGATTCCCGCCCCGGGCACGCTCTCGTGGCACTGCAAAGTGCGCAACGCCATCGACGCGTCGACAAACCTTGCCTGCTGCGATGTCGCATCGCTCTCGCATTGAGCAGTCCAGCCTCTGCGTTGCGCTTACAAGTGCATGACGCGCCCTCAGCCCGCTCCCCTGTCTCGGATATCACCGCAATCCTCAGCGCAGCGCAGGCTGAGGTGGAACAGCGCGAGCAGATTGGTGATCACGGCTGCGATAGACGTGGACAGCGATGCCCGACGAGATGGAACGGCGCGCCATTGCATAGCATGCAGGCCGCAGTGCCCTTCCGTGCGCCTGGAGAGCACCAACCGCATCTATGCAGCGCCACGCACAACGATGCGATCTTGTTTACGACAGAAGTCCGGGCGCCAGCGGAGCACCAGGCGCAATGCGCATCTGGCATCAAGCACGCCGCGCTACGTCAGCGAGAAGAAGGCCAAGAGTTGCCCTCCTCAAGTGCTAGCCCGACCAGCATCGGCCAATAAAAAAACCCCGTATATCGTTCGATATACGGGGTTTGAATTTGGAGCGGGAAACGAGACTCGAACTCGCGACCTCAACCTTGGCAAGGTTGCGCTCTACCAACTGAGCTATTCCCGCGTGGAGCAAAATTGTACAGCTTGTTACTTCGTTGCGCCAGTCCTGTCGTCGTTGCCGACGCATGAAACAACGCATGCAATGTGGAGGCCTGGGCCGGAATTGAACCGGCGTACGCGGATTTGCAGTCCGCTGCATAACCACTCTACCACCAGGCCGAAACATCAAACCCAAGGCATCCTGCCTTGAAACAACGAGACCTCCGGCAAGGGGCCTTGTCTACATCTGGAGCGGGAAACGAGACTCGAACTCGCGACCTCAACCTTGGCAAGGTTGCGCTCTACCAACTGAGCTATTCCCGCTTGGGAGGCGAAATTCTACAGCGAACAGCATCGCTGTCAACTATTGCTTTCGACTTTTTTCGGTTTGCTGGTGATCGCGGCTTTTTCGTCGGCGCGCAGGCTCGGCCAGGCGGCCTGCAGGTACTGGAATCCGGACCACAGCGTCAGCAATGCGGCGATCGCCAGCGTCCAGTATCCGGCGCGGAAAATCAGGTTGCCGAACCAGATTCCGTGCGTGGGCATCTGCCCCGGCGTCACCGAGTACAGCAAACACAGCAGCGCGACCATCTGTGCGGTGGTCTTGACCTTGCCGATCACCGCCACCCGTACCTTGGCGCGCTGGCCGATTTCGGCCATCCATTCCCGCAGGGCGGAGACTGCGATTTCACGGCCGACGATGACCGCCGCCCAGAATGCCATCCATGGTGTGGGGTGGCCCTGCACGATCAGGAACAATGCCACTGCGACCATCAACTTGTCGGCCACCGGGTCCAGGAACGCGCCAAAAGCCGAATACTGGTGATAACGTCGCGCGACCCAGCCATCCAACCAGTCGGTGATGGCGGCCAGCGCGAACACGCCGGCGGAGGCGAAATTGGTCCAGGTGTACGGCAGGTAGAACACCACGACCAGCACCGGGATCATCACGATCCTCAGCAGTGTCAGCCACGTGGGGATGGTCAACTTCATTACGGACTCGACTCGCCTGCCGCATCGGGAAGCGCCAGCCCGTGCAGGTTAGCGTAGATTCGCGCGGCAAGTGCGGCATTGACGCCCTCCACCCGTGCAATCTCGGCTTCGCCGGCGGCCTTGAGCCCGACCAGGCCACCGAAATGCTTGAGCAGGCTCGCGCGTCGGCGCGGACCGATGCCGGGGATATCCTCGAGTTTGCTGGTCATGCGCGCCTTCTGGCGGCGGCCGCGGTGACCGGTGATCGCAAAGCGGTGCGCCTCGTCGCGCACCTGCTGGATGAACTGCAGTGCCGGCGATGCCGCACCCGGCCGCAGTTCGCGGCCGTCGGCCATGATCAGCGCCTCGTGCCCTGCCCTGCGCTCCTCGCCCTTGGCCACGCCGACCAGCAGCACATTCTCGATGCCCAGATCGGCCAGCGCGCCCTTCGCCTGTGCGAGCTGACCGGCGCCACCGTCGATCAGCAGCACATCCGGCAGCACGCCGTTTTCTTCCACCGCGCGTCGAAAACGCCGTTCGATGGCCTGACGCATCGCCGCATAGTCGTCGCCCGGCGTGATTCCGGAAATATTGAAGCGCCGGTATTGGCCGCGCACCGGGCCGCTGGCATCGAACACCACGCACGAGGCCACCGTCGCCTCGCCCATGGTGTGACTGATGTCGAAGCACTCCACCCGCCTGACCTGCTCGGCCAGCCCCAGCATCTCGCGCAATGCCTCGCTGCGTGCATGCTGCGCGCTCTGGCTGGTGAGTTCGGTGACCAGGGTCAGCTGTGCGTTGCGTGTCGCCAGCAGCAGATAGCCGGCACGCTCGCCGCGCACGTTCCACTTCAACGTCACCTTGTATTCGGCGGCGGCGCTGAGTGCGGCCTCGATCAGCTCGGCATCGGGAATTTCTCGATCGAGCAGGATCTCGCGCGGCGGCGAATGTTCGGCGTAGTACTGCGACACGAACGCAGCCAGGATTTCGTCCGCGCTGTCTTCGCCATTGGTCTTGGGAAAGAACGAGCGCGTGCCCAGGTTGCGGCCGTCGCGAAAACTCAGCAGCAGCACACAAGCCTGGCTGGCTTGCGTGGCGCAGGCCAGCACGTCCAGATCCGCCGCGCGGCCGTCCACGTACTGGCGGTTCTGCATGCTGCGCAGCGAGGAGAGCAGATCGCGCAGGCGTGCGGCACGCTCGAACTCCAGCGCCTCGCTGGCCTGCTGCATCGACTGCATGATCTCTTCGCCGAGCTGATCGCTCTTGCCCTCCAGAAACATGGTGGCGCGGCGTACCGATTCGGCGTAATCGGGCGCGGCGACCAGCTCCACGCAGGGCGCGCTGCAGCGACCGATCTGGTATTGCAGGCACGGCCGCGAGCGGTTGCGGAACACGCTGTCTTCGCAACTGCGCAGCTTGAACAGCTTGTGCATCAGGCTCAGCGTTTCGCGCACGCCGGTAACGCCGGTGTACGGGCCGAAGTAACGCCCCTGCACGGCACGCGGGCCACGATGCAGGGCGATGCGCGGCCACTGCTCGCGGGTCAGCAGCACGTAGGGATAACTCTTGTCGTCGCGCAGCGATACGTTGTAGCGCGGCGACAGCGACTTGATCAGCTGGTTTTCCAGCAGCAGCGCTTCGGCTTCGCTGCGGGTCACGGTGACGTCCATCCGCGCGACCTGCGACAGCATCGAGGTCAGCCGCGCATTCTTCGGCGTGCCGTTGAAATAGCTGCCCACGCGCTTGCGCAATGCACCGGCCTTGCCGACATACAGCAAGGTGTCGTCGCCCGCGTACATGCGGTAGACGCCGGGCGCAGTGCTCAGTTGCGCAGCAAACGCCTTTCCATCGAAATCGGATTGGGGCCTTGCGTTCATTCTTCTATCGAAACATCGCGCAGTTCGCCGCTCGCCAGGTCGTAGCGCAACACGGCATGGGCATCGGTCTCGGCAATCCACACCGCGCCGGCGGCGGCCGCCAGCCCGGCCGGGCCATGCAGGCGGCGTGGCAGCGCGACCGTGGTCAGTTCGCCGCCACCCAGACGCAGGCAGCGCAGGCGGCCGTTGCCGGTGTCGGCGATCCACAGCATCGGCGAATCGGCCGCCAGCGCGATGGCTTGCGGAAACTGCAGCCGCGCAGTGCCGCGCGGGCCGTCCTCGTCGCCGAACTGCCAGGTGCCCTGCCCGCCGACCAGGGTCTGCACCAGATCGCCACGCAATTGCATGGTGCGGATCGACGAGCCCAGCCCATCGCAGATGTAGGCCACCTGCTGCACTGCGGCCAGGCCGGCCGGCTGTGCGAATGCGGCCAGGTGCCCGCTGCCATCGCGAATCTCGAGCGCACCGGTACCGGCGCGTGCGCTCAGTGCGGCCCGGCCCAGGTCATAGCTCCAGATGCGGTTGTCGCCCGCCATGGCGATCAACACCTGATTGTCGGCAACAGCCAGGCCTTGCGGGTAGTTCAGCGCCGAGGCACCGGCGAACGTCAGCGGCCCCTCGACCGGCTCGCCGGAGCGCCCGGTGCCGCACAAGGTGTCGACCTGCCCGCTGCGCAGGTTGATGCGACGCAGGGCGTGATTGCCGGTGTCGGCGACATACAGCTGGTCGCGCTCCAGCGCCAGGCCTTGCGGACGCCGGAACGCCGCCTCACCGACGCCTCCATCGATGAAGTCCGCGTTGCCGTGGCCGAACTGGCGCAGCACGCGGCCGCCATGCGTGCATTCGAGCACGCGGTGATGGCCGGTGTCGGCGATGTACAGGCGGTCCTCGGTGGCGGCCAGACCGGTTGGAAACCGCAGCTCCAGGCGCGGCTCGGGATCGCGCTCGGCCACCCCATGCAGGTCGGCATCCGATGGCGGCTGCTGGCCTTCGCACAGGGCGACCAGCGCCTTGTCGAGATCGCCGGTCACGCCGACCAGGCGCTGACGCTCGCGGCCGTAGGCATCGAGCAGCACCAGCGTCGGCCAAGAGTCGATGCCGAAACGGCGCCAGGTCTCCCAGTCCCTGTCGAGCAAAATGGGCGCACTGACACCATGGCCGCGCAGCTGCTTGAGCGCGCGTTGCGGCTCGCGTTCGCTGTCGAAGCGCGGCACCTGCACCACGATCACCTGCAGCCGGCCGGGGCTGCGCGCCTGGAACTGCGCCAGCTCGGCCAGGCGCTCGGCGCACCACACCGAGCTGGCATTGACGAATGCCAGCACCAGCGCCCGCCCGCGATGCTCCTGCAGGGTGGATGGCCTGGCATTGAGCCAGGTAGGAAATTCCGGCAATTCCTGGGTAAGCTGGGCAGTCATACCGTAATTATGCCCAAGCCCGATTAGCTGCGGGTGAGTCTGGCCACGGTCTGGCGCGCAGCGGTATCGACCAGTTGCCAGGCACGCTCGAAATCGTCCATGTCACCGGTGTAGGGGTCGGGGATATCGTCACGCTCTTCCACACCGGCCCAGGGCAGCCAGAGCGCGACCTTGTCGCGCAGCGGCGCCGGGGCAAGGCGTTGCAGATCGCGCAGATTGCTGCCATCGGCGCACAGCAACCAGTCGAAGTGTTCGAAGTCGGCGCCGCGCACCTGGCGCGCGCGCAACCCGGAGATGTCCACGCCATGGCCGCGTGCGCAGCGAATCGCGCGTGGGTCCGGCCGATCGCCGGCATGCCAGTCGCCGGTGCCGGCCGAATCGACCTCGATCCGCCGCGACAGCCGCGCCTCGTCCAGCCGTGCACGCAGGGCACCCTCGCCCATCGGCGAGCGGCAGATATTCCCCAGACACACGATCAGCACCCTCATGCCGCTGCCACGCGGGTTTGCGCGCGCGCCAGATCGTCAGGGGTATCGATGCCGGCCGGAAACTGCTCCGGCGTCAACGCCACCGCGATACGGTAGCCGGCCTCCATCACGCGCAATTGTTCCAGCGATTCGATGCGCTCCAGCATGCCGGACGGCATTGCCGCGAAGCGCTGCAGAAATCCTGCGCGGTAGGCGTAGATCCCGATATGGCGCAGCCATTGCCCGTCACCGGGCAAGCTGTCGCGCTGACTGGCGAAGCTGTCGCGATGCCAGGGAATCGGCGCGCGACTGAAGTACAAGGCGTCGCCACCTGCGTTACGCACCAGCTTGACCACGTTCGGATCGAACAGTTCGTGCGCGCCGTCGACCTGCGCGGCCAGCGTGGCCATTTCGGCGCCGGAGTGCAGCAGCAGCTCGGCCACCGCACGGATGCCGGCGGCCGGCGCGAACGGCTCGTCGCCCTGCAGGTTCACCACGCAGGTCTCGGCTTCCCATCCGGCGATCCGCGCGCATTCGGCAAGCCGGTCGGTACCCGATGCGTGCGCGTCGCCGGTCATCGCCACATGCACGCCGGACAGGCCTTCGACTACCTCGGCAATGCGTGCATCGTCGGTGGCCACCCAGACCTCGCGCGCGCCGGCCAGCAGCGCCCGCTCGGCCACATGCTGGATCATCGGGCGATCGCCGATCAACTGCAGCGGCTTGCCCGGCAAGCGCGTGGAAGCGTAGCGTGCGGGAATGGCGACGACGAAATCTGCAGGCGTTGAGTTAGTCATGCGTGCGCGCTCTGGAAAACAGGAAGAGTGGAAGAAACGAGATAACCGAATCGCATGATGTCGTGGTGTGAGCGAAGTCACGGTGGTCAGTTGGGCGGCGGTGCCCGACATCGGCACTACGCGCCGCTGCCCGTACTGCCGGCACAGGCACACCGACCATCTTGATTGGTCATTGCCCGCCCACCGTCGCGGGACCTTAATGTTCTTGCGGCGTGTCCCACGACGGTGGGTCGGCAAGGACCCTGCAACCAAGCCGCAGATCGCCCTGCCGGCGCAGCGTTCACACGCCCTGCCGGCTGGCCAACTTGTCCAGTCGATCCAGCAGGCTCACCCAGAACGCCGCCGGCAGCTCCGCCTTGAGCGGCACGCTGTACAGCCATTCGTCGGCAAATGGCCTGCATTTCACCGCATCCTTTTCGGTCATCAGCACTGGCAAACGGCTGCCGAAACTGAAATCCGCCGCGCGATACACGTGATGATCAGGGAAGGCATGCGGCACTACACCGATGCCGCGCGCACGCAGCATCGCGAAGAAGCGTTCCGGGTGCGCGATCCCGGCCACGGCATGCACGCGCTGGCCGGCCAGCCGGCTCAATGGCTGAGCGCGCTTGCCATCCATCGGCTGCACGCTGTCGATGCTCAGGCGCATCTGCCATTCGCCGAATCCGGTGTCATCAGGCGCGGGTGCGGTCGCTGCTGCGCTGGCCTGGCCCAGATTGACCACGCGGAAATCGCAGTCGCGTGCACGTGCAGCTGGCTCGCGCAGCGGCCCGGCCGGCAGCAGACGCCCATTGCCGTAGCGGCGCTGGCCATCGACCACTTCGATCTCGACATCGCGGGCCAGCCGGTAGTGCTGCAGCCCGTCGTCGCAGACGACGATGTCGCAGCCCGCTTCGACCAGGGCGCGCGCCGCAGCCAGGCGATCGCTGTCCACGCGTACGCGGGCACCGGTCTTCCAGGCGATCAGGACCGGCTCGTCGCCGCCGAGCGCGACCGGCGTGTCCGCCTCGACCCAGCGCGCCGTGCCCGATTCGTCACGGCCATACCCGCGGCTGGCCACGCCGGGCGTCCAGCCGGCCTCCTGCAACTTGGCGACCAGAGCAATCGTCAACGGCGTCTTGCCGGTGCCGCCGGCAGTGACGTTGCCCACCACGATCACCGGCACCGGCACGCCGTGGCGCTTGCGCCAGCCGCGGCGATACAGGGCGCGTCGCAGCGTGATGGCAGCGCCGTAGACCGGCGCCAGCAGGCGCGCCGACAGCGGGATCGGCGCATTGTCGTACCAGTAACCCGGCGTGCGGGTGCCGCGCTTGCTCATGCCTGACGTTCGCGGAACTGCATGCCGTGCAGGTGCGAGTACAAGCCGCCCTGCTCCAGCAATTGGTGATGGGTGCCGCGCTCGACGATACGGCCCTGGTCCATCACCAGCACCTGGTCGGCATGCTCGATGGTAGACAGGCGGTGCGCGATCACCAGCGTGGTGCGGTCCGGCATCAGCTTGTGCAAGGCGTCCTGCACCAGGCGTTCGGATTCGTTGTCCAGCGCCGCGGTGGCTTCGTCCAGGATCAGGATCGGCGCGTCCTTGAGCATTGCGCGCGCGATCGCCAGACGCTGGCGCTGGCCGCCGGACAGGCGCCCGCCCTTGGTGCCCACATGCGACTGCAGGCCTTCGGGCAATTGCGCGACGAACTCCATCGCGTTGGCGCCCAGGATGGCGCGTTCCAGCTGGCCGGCATCGGCACTGCGCATTTCGCCGTAGGCGACGTTGTCGGCGATGCTGCCGTCGAACAGCATGACCTGCTGGCCGACCAGCGCGATCTGCCGCCGCAGATCGGCCAGCGCATACGCCTGCACCGGGTGCCCGTCGAGCAGGATCTGCCCGGACTCTGCTTCGTAGAAGCGCGGGATCAACTTGATCAGGCTGGACTTGCCGCTGCCGGAACGTCCGACGATCGCTGTCACCGTGCCCGGTTGCGCCACGAAACTGACCTCGGCCAGGGCCGGGTTCACCTGGCCCGGATAGCGTGCAGTGACATTGCGGAATTCGATCAGGCCCTTGGCGCGCGTCAGCGGCACCGCGCCCTGGTCCGGCTCGTCGGGACTGTCGAGCACCGAGAACAGGCGCTCGGCCGAGGCCAGGCCGCGCTGCACCATGTTCTGCACATTGGTGAGCTGCTTGAGGCCCGGGATGATCGTCAGCATCGAGGTCATCAGCACCACGAAGTCGCCGGCGGTCAGCCGCCCGGCCAGTGCCTGGGCCCCGGCCACGAACAACAGCGCCGACAGGCCGATCGCACCGATCATCTGCACCGTGGCGGTGGAAATGCCACGCGTGGATTCGACCTTCATCGCCAGACGCAGATTGCGGTCGGCCAGCGCGCCATAGCGCTCCATTTCGGTCTGCTGGGCACCGTAGATCTTGACCTCCTGATGGCTGGACAAGGTCTGGTCGGCCGCCTGCAGCAGATGCGCGCCGCTTTCCTGGATGCTGTGGCTGATGCGCCGATAGCGCCGCGCCACCTTGTCCATCACCCAGGCCAGCACCGGCGCCAGCACCAGGATGGTCAGCGTGACCTGCCAGCTATGCCACAGCATCAGCGCCAGCGCGCCGATCACCTGCAGCGATTGCTGGATCATCACCTTGACCGCATCCACCGCCGCCTGCGCTACCTGGTCCGAGTCCGAGCCCAGCCGGATCAGCATCGACGGTACCGGTTCGGAATCGAAGCGCGATCCCGGCAGGCGCAGATATTTGGACATCACCTTGACGCGCAGGTCGCGCGCGATGCTGCGTGCGGATTTGCCCATCGCCATATCGGTGATGTAGCCGGCGACCCCGCGCACCACGAACAACAGGATGATCTGCACCGGCAGCCAGCGACTGACTTCGGCATTCTTGTAGATGAAGGTCTCGTCGGTGATCGGCTTCATCAACGCCAGGAAGCCGGTCGTGCCCGCCGCCTCGATCAGCGCGGCAATCAGCGCAGCGACCAGCAACAGGCGATACGGCTTGGCGAAGGCCAGCAGGCGACGGTACGTGCGCCAGGACGAAACTGGCGCCGGGCGGTCGTTGGAGGTGGTCACTGGCGGGTTCCGTTAGTGCGGGTCTGGCCGGTCGTGGATGTCGCCCCGGCTTGAGGCGCTGTGGCGATCGCGATGCGGCGGAAGCCGAGTTGCCCCAATGCATCCTGCGCGGTCACCACCGCTTGATACGGCGTGCGTGCATCGGCGCGCAGCAACACCGTCTGCTCGCGGTCGTCGCCGGCGAGCTGGGCGATGGTCTGCTTGAGCGAGTCCACGTCCGAGCGCAGCACTTCCTGGTCGTTGATGAAATAACGCCCATCGGCATTGACCAGCACGCTCAGCGAACGTGGCGGTGTGCTGCTGTGCTGGTCGCTGGCGGTCGGCAGCTGCAATTGCAGCGTGGAGCGTGCGTCGAAAGTCGTGGTCACCACGAAAAAGATGATGAGGACAAGGATCACGTCAATCAATGGCACCAGATCGATATGCGGCTCGTCCTGGCCTCGGTCACTGCCGATGCGCATCCGTCAGCCCTTTGCCATGACAGGTTTGCCAGCTGCCGCGACCGGCGCCGTGGCGCCTGGCACCACGCGGCCGTCCATCGTGTCCAGCAACAACGTGGCTTCCTGCTCCATCTCGATGATGTAGCCGGCGATGCGGCCCTTGAAGAAGCGATGCGCCATCAGTGCCGGTACCGCGATGATCATGCCGGTGGCCGTGCACACCAGCGCCTTGCCGATGCCGCCGGCCAGCTGGTTCACATCGCCCACGCCGTGATCGAGGATGCCCAGGAACATCTGGATCATGCCGACCACCGTGCCCAGCAGTCCCAGCAGCGGCCCGGCCGAAGCGATCGTACCCAAGGCATTCAGATAGCGCTCCATGCGGTGCACCACATGCCGGCCGGTGTCCTCGATACGCTCGCGAATCAACTCACGCGGACGACCGCGCACGTCCAGCGCTGCGGCCAGCAAGGCGCCCAGCGGCGAATTGCGCCGCAGCGACTCGATGTGGCTGGGATCCAGTTTGCCGCGCGCGGCCCAGTTGCGGACCTCCTCGCCCAGACCTGGCGGGGTCACCTCGTTGCGGCGCAGGCTCCACAGACGCTCCAGCACGATCGCCAGCGCGATCACGCCCAGCAACAGCAACGGCACCATCGGCCAACCGCCTGCCTTGACCAGCTCCAACACGATTCGATTCCTCCGGCAACGCGGCCGCCTATTCGCTGGTCGATAGGATAGCAGCCGACCGCCGCCGTTCCGCAGCATCCCAGAGCCGTGGCTGCCAGCGCCGCCGCTCGCGTACCTGCAGGCCCTCCGCGCCGAGCCAGACCCGGATTGCCCCGGCCCGGGCCGTGTCGAGCAACTCGGCGCCACTGCCCTGCCAGCGCTGCACCACCTCGGCACGCGGGTGACCGAAGCGATTGCCGTGCCCGGAGGACACCAGCGCCAGCCGCGCGCCGGTGGCGGCGATGAAATCGGCATGCGAGCCGTCGGCGCTGCCGTGATGCGGGACCACCACCAAATCGGCACGTAACTCCGCGGCATGTTCCCGCAGCAGGCGGCGCTCGACGAGCTCGCCGATATCGCCCGGCAACAAGGCGCTTCCATACCGTGTTTCGATGCGCAGCACGCAACTGGACTGATTGCGCAGATACGGAAAGCCGGCGCTGGGGTGCAGGAAGCCAAAGCGCACCCCGTCCCATGCCCATTGCTGGCCGGCACGGCAGCGGGTGCTGACGTCCAGTGGCGCCTGTGGCGGTGCCGCCGTCATCGCCACGGGCAATCCAGCACGCACCGCTGCATAGCCGCCAGCATGGTCGGCGTCGGCGTGACTGAGCACGATGGCATCCAGGCGGCGCACCCCGAGCGCGCGCAAGGCCGGCAGCACTACCCGCTCGCCCGCATCGAAGCCATCGCGTACCGCCGGGCCGGTGTCGAACAGCAATGCATGCCGTTGCGTGCGTACCAGCACGGCCAGACCCTGCCCCACGTCCAGCACCTGCACGTCGGCTTCGCCGGCCGCGGGCAGCTCGCGGTCCGGCCACAGCAGCGGCAACCACAACAACAGCGCCATGGATTTGCCGGGCGTGCCGCGCGGCAGCAGCAACCAGAACGCGCCGAACAAGGCCGCGACCAACGCAAGCGCATCGGACTCGGGCACCCACCACAACGCCACCGAGGTCTGCCCGAGCCAGACCAGGCCTGGCCAGGTCAGCTCGAAGCACCAACCGGCCAATCGCCATGCCCACACGCCCGCTCCCGGCAGCACTGCTTCCAGCCCGGTGCCCAGCAAGGCGAGCGGCACCACCACAAAAGTCCACCAGGGAATGGCGAGCAGATTGGCCAGTGGCCCCACCAGCGATGCCTGTCCGAACAGGCTGACGGTCAACGGCAGCAGGCCGACAGTGGCGACGGTCTGGGCGGACAGGAAGCCGCGCACGATCGCGCGATCGTCCGCTGGCAGGCACCACACCAGCCAGGCCACCCCGGCAAAGCTGAGCCAGAAGCCCGCCACCAGCACGCTCAGCGGGTCCCACAGCAGTACTGCCAACAAGGCCAGCGCGAGGATCTGCACGGTGCTGGCACGCCGCCGCAGCACCCGCGCCAACGCGACCACGGCAATCATCAGCACGGTGCGCACCGTGGGCAGCGCCAGGCCCGCCAGCACTGCATACCCTGCGGCACCGAGCAAGGCGGCGACCGCCGCCGCGTGGGACCGCGGAATCCGCGTTCCAAGCACCGGCCAGGCTCGCCAGAGTCCGGCGACCAGCAGGGCGACGAATGCAGCGACCAGCCCCACATGAAATCCCGAGATCGCAATCAGATGGCTGAGCCCGGTCGCACGCAGCGTGGCCCAGGCTGCGTCGTCCAGCCCGCGCGTGTCGCCCAGGGCGAGCGCGCGCAGGTAAGGCGCCGATGATCCAGGCACGCGGTCGGCAATGCGCTGCGACATCGCTTCGCGCCAGGCATCCACGCCGCGCGGTGCAGCGGTCTGCCGCGCCGCAGCCGGCACCCGCACATAGCCGCTGGCGGCAATGCGCTGCGCCAGCGCCTGCCGCTCGGCATCGAAGCCACCGGGATTGCGCAAGCCGCGCGGCGCACGCAGCTTGAGGCGCAGCTGCCAGGCGGCGCCCGCGCGCAGCGTGGCACGCGGCCCGATGCGCTCGGCACCGAAGTCGTCATACCAGGCCAACTGCAGCAGCTTGCCGCGCAGCGCGGCAGGCTGTGCGGGATCGTCATCCACGCGCAGCTGAAAGCGCGTGCGTCGTGGCTCGGCGACCGGCAGTTCGACAATCTGCCCGCGCACCGTCAGTTCCCGCGCTTCATCCTGCGGGTGCAGTTGTGCCTGCAGGACGCCGGCGACCTGCCAGCCCATCAGGCCGAAACCGAACAGCGCGCTGGCCAGCGTCCCCACCAACACGATCCGCCGCGGACGCAGCCATGTGCCGAGGCCGATGCCCAGCACCGCTGCAGCAAGGCATGCCGCATAGACCGCACGCGACAGCAGCGCAGGCGACCACGCGCACACCACGATGCCCAGCAACAAGGCCGCTGCCGCGGTCATCGTCGGTATCCGCCGCGGTGTAGGCGGTGCCTGTGCTGGCGCATCCATGCTGTCGGTCGCCATCCCGGCCGTGGTCCATCCACCGACTCAAGTTAGACCAGCGTCTGCGTCGGGCACAGCAGCGAGCGGCGCATTGCGCGGTAGGAATAAGACTGCGCCTGCCGTGGTACATCCAGCCGGTGGAAGGTGCTGCCGCACGCGTGCAATGCGCCGGGCAGGACAGCGTTTGCTGGCCGCACAGCAACCGTATCAGCCTGCATTCGCCTCGATTTCATGACTGCCGCGTTATGTTCGCCACTGTTTCTGAGGAGCTTCCCCCATGCGTAAAGGCACTGCACTGATTGTCGGCGTGACCGGCATTTCCGGTTACAACCTCGCCAATGTCCTGGTGGCCGATGGCTGGACCGTCTATGGCCTGGCACGGCGCCCGATGCCTCAGGACGGCGTGATCCCGCTTGCGGCCGATCTGCTGGATGCCGACAGCACCAGCACCGCGCTGCGTGGCCTGCCGATCACCCACGTGTTCTTCTGCACCTGGACACGGCGCGACACCGAGCGCGAGAACGTAGAAGCCAACGGCGCGATGATGCGGCATCTGTGCGAAGCGCTGAGCGATGCGCCGCTGCAGCACATGGCGCTGGTCACCGGTACCAAGCATTACCTGGGCGCGTTCGAGAACTACGGCAGCGGCAAGGCGGAAACGCCGTTCCGCGAAAGCGAGCCGCGCCAGCCCGGCGAGAATTTCTACTACACGCTGGAAGACCTGTTGTTCGCACACGCCGAGCAGCATGGCTTTGGCTGGAGCGTGCATCGCTCGCACACCATGATCGGCATGGCCAATGGCAGCAATGCGATGAACATGGGCGTGACGCTGGCGGTGTATGCATCGCTGTGCAAGCACACCGGCCAGCCGTTCGTGTTTCCCGGCTCGCAGGCGCAGTGGAACAGCCTCACCGACCTGACCGATGCCGGCCTGCTCGGCAAGCAGCTGGCCTGGGCCGGCCTGAGCCCGGCCGCACGCAATCAGGCCTTCAACACCGTCAACGGCGACGTGTTCCGCTGGCGCTGGATGTGGAGCCAGATTGCCGACTTCTTCGGGCTCGACGCTGCGCCCTGCCCCGAGACCCCGCAGCCGCTGGAGGCACGCCTGAGCGAGACCGCGCCGGCAATATGGAGCGAGATCGCGAGCCAGCATGGCCTGGTGGAGGCCGACGTCAATCGATTAGCATCCTGGTGGCACACCGATGCCGACCTGGGCCGCGAGATCGAGTGCGTCAACGACATGACCAAGAGCCGCGAACTGGGCTTTACGGATTTCTACGACAGCCGTGCATCGTTCCTGGAACTGTTCACGCGCCTGCGCGCGCTGCGCATCATTCCCTGATGCGTTGGGTCGTCGCCACACACGTGGCGGCGACCGTTCTTCCTGTCAACGCGCGTCCTGTCACCGCGAGCATCGGCGCGATGCTACGCGCGGGCATTGCGTGCTGAACGCGCATGTGTGGCGAACGCCGGTCGATGCATCACGCGAATGCACCCGCCACCAGCCCCAGGATCTTCAATCTGAGATCGCGGGTTCACCGCCGCCCAGCCGCCAGGAACTCCGGCGGCCAGGCAGTGCTTCTCACACCGCAGAAGGTGCCAGTTCGCGCAGCTTGCCCTGATGCAGCTCGAGCACGCGGTCCAGGCGCCGCGCCAGGCTGCGATCGTGCGTCACCAGGACCAGACTGGTGCGTTGCGCACGATTGAGTTCCAGCATCAGTTCGAACACGGTCTCGGCGGTCTTGTCGTCCAGGTTGCCGGTGGGCTCATCGCCCAGCACGCAGCCCGGCTTGTTCACCAGTGCGCGCGCCACCGCCGCACGCTGACGCTCGCCGCCGGACAATTCGCTGGGCTTGTGCTCGATGCGATGTCCGAGCCCGACCGATTCCAGCAACTGCAAGGCCTGCGCCCGCGCCACTGACACTTCTTTCCCGGACAACAGTACCGGCATCATCACGTTTTCCAGCGCGGTGAATTCCGGCAGCAGATGATGGAACTGGTACACAAAACCCAGGGCCTGATTGCGCAGCTTGCCGCGCTCGCCATCGGACAACGCCGACATGCGCCGTCCGGCCACGTACACCTCGCCCGAGGTCGGAATGTCCAAGCCGCCGAGCAGATGCAGCAGCGTGCTCTTGCCCGCCCCCGAGGCGCCGACAATGGCCACGGTTTCGCCGGTCGCCACGGTCAGATCCAGGCCGTCGAATACCGGCGTGCGCATCTTGCCCTCGGCGTAGGTCTTGCCCAGACCCTCGGCGCGGATCACCGCCTCTGCTTGGTTTGGCGTTTGCACGGCCGATTCCCTGATCTCATTCATAACGCAGCGCCTCCGCCGGCTGCGTGCGCGAGGCGCGCCATGCCGGATACAAGGTCGCCAGGAAACTCATCACCAGCGCGACGACGGTGATCACCACCACGTCCTGGGTCTGCATGTCGGTCGGCAAGCCGGTGATGTAATACACATCCTCGGGCAGCAGCTTGACGCTGAAGATGGTCTCGATCACGCCCAGGATGCGTTCCAGGTTGAGCGTCAGCACGATGCCGCCGATCACGCCCATGATCGTACCCATGAAACCGATCAACGAACCCTGCACCATGAACACCTGCATCACCCCCGCAGGCGACAGGCCCAGGGTGCGCAGGATGGCGATATCGGCCTGCTTGTCGGTGACCAGCATGACCTGCGAGGACACCAGGTTGAACGCGCCCATCGCCACGATCAGCGACAGCAGGATGCCCATCACGGTCTTTTCCATCTTCAACGAGTGGTAGAGATTTGCGTTCTCCTGGGTCCAGTCGCTGACCCGGTACGGGCCATGCAACTTCACCGCCAGATCGCGCGCCACCGGCCAGGCCTGATCCATGTCGTGCAGGCGCAGCCGCACGCCGGTGACGCCGTCCATGCGCAACACGCGCGCCAGGTCCTGCATGTTGACCACGGCCAGGCCGCGGTCGATCTCGTTGTAGCCCGCCTCGAAGATTCCGCTGACGGTGAAGCGCTTGAGCCGCGGCATCGCGCCCAGCGGCGTGGCCTGGGTATCGCTGAGCAGCACCACGATGCTGTCGCCCATGTCCACGCCCAGCCACAGCGCCAGCTCCTTGCCGATGACGATGTTGTAGGAGCCCGGGGTCAGGCTGTCGACCGACCCCTGCTGCATCTTCTTGGCCAGTACCGATACCTTGCCCTCTTCGGCAGGAACAATGCCGCGCACGATCGCCGGCTGCTTGCGCGGGCCCTGCAGCAGCGATTCGGTTTCGATGTAGGGCGCGGCACCGGCGATGCGCGGATCGGCCATGGCGACCTCGACTGCATGTTGCCAGTCGTGCATCGGCGCGCCATCCGCACTGACCGTGGCATGCGCGGCCATCTGCAGCAGGCGGTCGCGGATTTCCTTCTGGAAACCGCTCATCACCGCCAGCGTGGTGATCAGCACGGTCACGCCCAGGGCAATGCCCAGGATCGATGCCATCGAGATAAACGAGATGAAGCCATTGCGCCGCTTGGCACGCAGGTAGCGCAAGCCGATGGCAACCGGGATAGGTTTGAACATGCGGTTCAACCAGGAAAGGGACGCTATGGTGCCACTTGCGGCCGCCGGGACGAAATGGCGTGTGCCTGAGCGGCCAGACGCAGTTCACGTCGCTGCGCTGCGGGCAAGGTATCCGGCCAGAAAAGCAGGCGTTGGCGACGTGCATCCAGGCCGGTCCACGCCACCACCGCGATCGGCCCGCGCCACGCCACCTGCAGGCCCTGCACCTGCACACCGTCAACGCTGGCAGGCGTTTCGCTCCAGGGCACGATCACTTCCCGTGCTGACGAGCGCAACAGCAGGCGCAGCGATCGTCCACCGGTCAACACCGTATAGACGGACAACAGCATCGCCAGCCATGGCGGTGCCCCGCTCCGCCAGAGCGCCCCCAACGCGAGCGCGCTCAGCACGCCCAGCGCGCAAGCAAGTCCGCGCGAGGGCCGCCATTCAAGCCGGCATGGCGCGAATATCGGCGATGAGTGCGGCGTTGACGGCATCGGGGCAGGCCTCGTATCCCATGAACCAGCGCCACAACTTATCGTCTTCGCAATCCAGCAGCTGTAGGAAAACCGCGCGCTCGGATTCGGAAGCCTGCGCCCAGCGTTGATCCAGATAGCGCCCGAACAATTGATCGAGCTCGCGCATGCCGCGCCGGCAACGCCAGCGCAGTTTCTTCAACAGGGTTTCTTCATCCATCTCACTCTCCAGCTCGCCTTGCCGGCGCCGAAAACGACAGCGGCACCAGACCAAGGGCCGGTGCCGCTGTGAACCATCTCCCCGCCAACGCGGGCCGCATTGCCCTGCGATCAGGCGCGACGCGCCATCATCAGCTTCTTGATTTCGGCAATCGCCAGCGCCGGGTTCAGGCCCTTGGGGCAGGTCCGCGCGCAGTTCATGATGGTGTGGCAGCGATACAGCTTGAACGGGTCTTCCAGGTCGTCCAGACGCGCACCGGTGTCCTCGTCGCGCGAATCGATGATCCAGCGATACGCCTGCAGCAGGATCGCCGGGCCCAGATAGCGCTCGCCATTCCACCAGTAGCTCGGGCAGCTGGTCGAGCAGCAGGCGCACAGGATGCACTCGTACAGGCCATCGAGCTTGCGGCGGTCTTCCGGCGACTGCAGGCGCTCGCGATCCGGCGGCGGCGGGGTCTGGGTACGGATCCACGGCTTGATCGACGCGTACTGCGCGTAAAAGTGCGTCAGATCCGGCACCAGGTCCTTGATCACGCTCATGTGCGGCAGCGGATAGATCGGCACCTCGGCCTTGCCGCAGGCGGCAATCGCCTTGGTGCAGGCCAGCGTATTGGTGCCGTCGATGTTCATCGCGCACGAGCCGCAGATGCCCTCGCGGCAGGAGCGGCGGAACGCCAGTGTCGGGTCGATCTCGTTCTTGATCTTGATCAGCGCGTCCAACACCATCGGGCCGCACTTGTCGAGATCGATCTCATAGCTGTCGGTACGCGGGTTGGCTTCGCCATCCGGATCCCAGCGGTAGACCTTGAAGGTGCGCGTGTTCTTGGCGCCCTGTGCAGGGTAATGCTTGCCCTTGCCGATCTTTGAATTCTTGGGGAGGGTGAACTCTGCCATAGCTGCTCTCGTTGGCTCAGGCGATGCGCGGTGCGAACGACAACCGCACCGTGCGCATGAAGGTAAAGATGACGGATGCCACCGCCGAGGCGGTGGCGCAACCGCCGGCGGCGTGCCGGCGTTGCCCCTGCGTCATGGGGCGATCCGGCTGTCGCGGTGCACGGCTGCGGTACCCGGACAGGCCGGCCAGCAGAGGCAATGCGAAAGCGGATCGATCCATGCGCATCGATCAGTAAACGCGCGGCTTCGGCGGGACCACGTCCACGTCCTTGCTCAGCGTATACATGTGCACTGGACGATATTCGAACTCGCACTTGCCCTTGTCGTCGACGGTGACCAGCGTATGCTTCTGCCAGTTGACATCGTCGCGGTCCGGGAAGTCTTCATGCGAATGCGCGCCGCGGCTTTCATGCCGCTGCTCGGCCGAGTTGATCGTCGCCACTGCATTGAGCAGCAGGTTGTTCAACTCGTAGGTCTCGATCAGGTCCGAATTCCACACCAGCGAGCGGTCCGAGACCTTGACGTCCTCGAAGCTGGCGAAGATCTCGGCCATCTTGTCGACACCCTCTTTCAGGGTCTTGCTGGTACGGAACACGGCTGCGTCCGACTGCATGGTGCGCTGCATGTTGTCGCGGATCACCGAAGTCGGCGTGGAGCCGTTGGCGTAGCGCAGCTTGTCCAGCAGGCCCAGCGCCTTGTCGCAGGCATCGGACGGCAGCGTCTTGTGCGGCTGGTTGGGCTTGACCGTCTCGGCGCAGCGGTTTGCCACCGCACGGCCGAACACCACCAGATCCAGCAGCGAGTTGGAACCCAGGCGGTTGGCACCGTGCACCGACACGCAGGCCGCTTCGCCGATCGCGTACAGGCCCGGCACGACCGCATCCGGGTTGTCGCCCTGCTTGCGCACGACTTCGCCGTAGAAGTTGGTCGGAATGCCGCCCATGTTGTAGTGCACGGTCGGCAACACCGGAATCGGCTGCTTGGTCACGTCCACACCGGCAAAGATGTGCGCGCTCTCGGCGATGCCGGGCAGCTTCTCGTTGATGACTTCCGGGCCGAGGTGGGTCAGGTCGAGCAGGATGTGATCCTTGTGCTCGCCGACGCCACGGCCTTCGCGGATCTCCACGGTCATCGAACGCGATACCACGTCGCGCGACGCCAGATCCTTGTAATGCGGCGCGTAGCGCTCCATGAAGCGCTCGCCGTTGCTGTTGCGCAGGATGCCGCCTTCGCCACGCACGCCCTCGGTGATCAGGCAGCCCGCACCGTAGATACCGGTGGGATGGAACTGCACGAACTCCATGTCCTGCACCGGCAGGCCGGCACGCATCACCAGGCCGCCGCCGTCACCGGTACAGGTGTGGGCGGAGGTGGCGCTGAAGTAGGCACGGCCATAGCCGCCGGTGGCCAGCACCACGCCGTGGGCGCGGAACAGATGCAAGCTGCCATCGGCCATGTCCAGCGCCAGCACACCACGGCAGACGCCCTCCTCGTCGAAGATCAGGTCGAGTGCGAAGTACTCGATCATGAAGCGTGCGTTATGCGCCAGCGACTGCTGATACAGCGTGTGCAACATTGCGTGACCGGTACGGTCGGCCGCCGCGCAGGTGCGCTGTGCGGACGGGCCTTCGCCGTACTTGGTGGTCATGCCGCCGAACGGGCGCTGGTAGATCTTGCCCTCTTCGGTCCGCGAGAACGGCACGCCGTAGTGCTCGAGCTCGATAATGGCCGGAATCGCCTCGCGGCACATGTACTCGATCGCGTCCTGGTCGCCCAGCCAGTCCGAGCCCTTGATGGTGTCGTAGAAGTGGTAGCGCCAGTCGTCTTCGCCCATGTTGCCGAGCGCGGCCGAGATGCCACCCTGCGCCGCCACGGTATGCGAGCGGGTCGGGAAGACCTTGGTCAGGCAGACCGTCTGCAGGCCCTTCTGGGCCAGGCCGAACGTGGCGCGCAGGCCAGCGCCGCCGGCGCCCACCACGACCATGTCGTACTTGTGTTCAGTGATCTTGTAAGCGGACATCTAATCTGGATTCCTGTTCTGTGTGCCCGATGACTCAGGCACCGCCCAGCGCGATGCGCGCCACTGCGAAAATGCTGACGATCGCGCCAAGCACGGCGACGAACTTCACTGTCGTCTGCAACGCCAGCGCCAGCAACGAATTGTGGATGTAGTCCTCGAGCACGACCTGCAGGCCAAGCTGCGCATGCCAGAACATCGCCACCAGGAAACCGACCAGCAGCACGGCGTTCCACGGTTTGGACACGGCAGCGACTGCAGTCATGTAGTCGGAACCGAGCAGGCTCAGCACGAACGCCACGAACCAGATCGCCAGCACGACCAGGGCTGTGGCGGTCAGCCGCTGCATCACGAAATGTTCGGTGCCTGTCTTGGCCGCGCCCAGACCGCGCACATTCTTCAATGGGGTGCGATAGCGGCTCATGCAGAAACTCCGGTCAGGACATAGGCCCAGATCGCAGCGGTCAGCACCAGGCTGGCGATCACCGATGTCCAGCTGCTGCGGATGAAGGCGGGAATGCTGAAGCCGTGGCCGAAATCCTGGACGATGTGGCGGATGCCGTTGGCCAGGTGATAGGTAAATGCCCAGGACCAGGCGAACAGGAACAACTGGCCGTACCAGGCGCCCAGCTGCTGGGTGAGGCAATTCCAGTGGTCCTCGCCGAGCATCAGCAACAGCAGCGAGACGGCGATGACCAGCGCGCCTCCGGAAAGGATGACGCCGGTGGCTCGATGCAGGATCGAGGTCGCCATCTGGATCTGCCAGCGATATACCTGCAGATGTGGAGAAGTGGGACGTTCGCGGATCGCCATTCGCTGGGCTCGTTTTCTCGGCTGGGCGGCACTAGGCCGCTGTGGCTAGAAGCTGCTCAAAAATCGATGCAGCGTCCATTTTTTTCCCAGTCGCCGTAGCGCGTTGGCTCGGGGCCGTCGCGTCCACCAATTTCCTTCGGCAGTGGCTTCTTCTCGGGAATCGTCTCCTGAGGGGAAGGCTGCGTCTCGGAATCCTGCGCTGGGGTGGGGGTTGGATGGCCTATCATAGTGGTCTCACAACGTTGCGATTTTAGTCCTCCCCTTCCATGGCTGACAACCTGAATCTTATTCCACAGGGTTTTGGCTCCCTGCACGACATGCAATACGTCCGCTTGATCGGGACGGATGCAGTGGCGTTCGCGCATGCGCAATTTGCCAACGACGTACAGGCGCTGGCGATCGGGCAGTGGCAGTGGAATGCGTGGTTGACGGCAAAGGGGCGCGTGATCGCCATCTTCGCACTCCTGCGTGAGGACGACACACACCTGCTGATGCTGTTGCCCGATGGCAATGCGGCCGAGATCGCAACGCAACTCGGCCGCTTTGTGTTCCGACGCAAGCTCAAGATCGGCGTGGCGGCGCTTTCGGCGTTTGGCGGCCTTGCCGCGCCCGCGCGCGCCCAGGGCGCGCAGGCCGATATCGGAACGCAGCGTATCGAATTGGACCTGGGCAGCCCTGACCTGCCGCGCACGCTGATGTTGCTGGCGAACGATGAGGCATTGGCCACGCCTATCGAAGTACCGCGCATCGACGCCGAGTGGCGCCGTACGGACCTGCAACTGGGGCTGGCGCGCCTGCCCGATGCGCAACGCGAGCAGTGGACGCCGCAGCAGCTGGCGCTGGATCGCCTGCAGGCCTTCAGCGTCAAAAAGGGCTGCTACCCGGGCCAGGAGATCGTGGCGCGTACGCATTTTCTGGGCAAGGCCAAGCGTGCGCTGCAGCTGCTGCAGGTTGATGCCGTTGGCAGCGATGCGCTGGCCGAGGCGGGCCAGGCCGTGCTGCTGGGGGATGCCACCGTTGGCACGCTGGTCAGCGTGGCGGGCGATCTTGCACTGGCGGTGCTGCCGCTGGAGCTGACCCTGGAGGCCGACGCCGTGCTGCAGGCGGGCGCGCATGCCGCCCGCCCGCTTGCGTTCGTGCAGGGACTGGCGCGTTAGGCCAGCGCCAGCCGTTCGCCGCTGGCCGGGTCGAAGAAGTGCAGCGCCTCGCTGCGCAGTGCCAGGCGCAGCTGCTCTCCCACCGCCGGCAGGGCCTGCGGTGCGACCCGGATCACCAGCGGCTGGCCGCCACGGTCGAGGTTGAGGAAGATCTCGTTGCCGACCGGCTCGATCACGTCGATACGCGCGTCAAAGCCCAGCGCGGCATCGTTTGACGGCTGCAGGTGCTCCGGACGCACGCCGACGATCACCTCGCGACCGAACCAGCTGCGCTCGACCCGCGCCGCACCCAGCGGCACACGCCAGCCATCGGCCATGACCAGATGCAGGCCGTCCTGCTCATCCAGGCGCCCCTGCAGCACGTTCATCGCCGGGCTGCCGAGGAATCCGGCCACGAACAGATTGGCCGGGCGGTCGTACAGCGCCATCGGGCTGTCGATCTGTTGGATCACCCCATCCTTGAGCACCACAATGCGCTGGCCCAGCGTCATCGCCTCGACCTGATCGTGGGTGACGTAGATCATCGTGGTGCCGAGCTTGCGATGCAGCTGCGCGATCTCGGTACGCACGCTGTGGCGCAGCTTGGCATCCAGATTGGACAGCGGCTCGTCGAGCAGGAACACCGACGACTCGCGCACCATCGCCCGCCCCAGCGCCACGCGCTGACGCTGGCCGCCGGACATCGCCTTGGGCAGCTTGTCGAGCATCGGGGTCAGCCCCAGCAGCTCGGCGGCGTTGTTGACGCGCTCGGCGATGACCTGCTTGGGGTGGCCGCGCAGCTTGAGCCCGAAGGCCAGGTTCTCAGCCACGGTCATGTGCGGGTAGAGCGCATAGCTCTGGAACACCATGGCGATGTCGCGGTCCTTGGGAGCCACATCGTTGACCACGCGCTCGCCGATCTTCAGCGTGCCGGCACTGATGTCCTCGAGCCCGGCGATCATGCGCAACAGGGTCGACTTGCCGCAGCCGGACGGACCGACCAGCACCATCAATTCGCCATCGGCGACCTCGAAGCTCGCACCCTGCACCGCGACCTGGCCGTTCTCGTAGACCTTGCGGACACCTTCCAACTGCACTTTCGCCATCTTCGGCCTCAACGTAAGTTGTGCGCCCTGCCCTCGGCCCTCCCGACGGCGGTGACGCCGCATGCGCCTGCAAGGAAATTTCCTGCAAACGAATGCATTGGTTTATTCTGACATGTAATCGTTTTCACATGGCAACATCGATCTCGGGAGGGACCATGCCGCCACCGACCCAAGCCGCTGCCTCAAGCGGTGCAGCCTACCGTGCAAGGCCCGCCATTCGGCCACGCATGTGCAGGTCAACCGCCGCGGCGCTAACTGCTGACGGCCACTTGCTGCAACAATCGGGGATTGGGCGTACGCGTCCATCCCCCGCTGCGCGCACGCCAGTGTCGCTCAGGAACAGACATACCGACCGCCGGCTGTCCGGCGCCTTTCCGACCAGCTGCTGATCACGATGTCTCCAGAATCTGAAATTCGGTCCATGCACAACACCCTGATCCTGTTCGGCGCCACCGGCGATCTCGCCCAGCGCTATCTCTTTCCCTCCCTGCTGCGATTGTTCGTCGATGGCCTGCTGCCGGAGGATTTCCGTATCCGTGCGCTGGCGTTGTCGCCGCACGACACCGACGCATTCCGTGAGGTCCTGCGCCCGCGCCTGGCCGCCGCGCTGCCGATCGCCACGCCCGAGCAGATCGAAACGCTGCTGCAGCGGGTCGACTATCGCTCGGTGGATCTGCGCGATGCCGAGTCGGTGGCCAATGCCGTACGCGAGCTGGCCAGCCGCCAGTGCGTGAGCTACCTGGCGATTCCGCCGGGCCTGTACATCAGCACCTGCCAGGGCCTGGCCCTGGGCGGCGCGCTGGCCGCGCCGCACCGGCTGATGCTGGAAAAGCCGATCGGCCACGACTCGGACAGCGCCCGCGAGATCCTGCAGTCGATCGGCGCGCTGATCGACGAAGACCGCGTGTTCCGCCTGGACCATTACCTGGGCAAGGCGGCGGTGCAGAACCTGATCGCCCTGCGCTTCGGCAATACGTTGCTGGAAGCGGTGTGGAACCGTACCTACATCGAGTCGGTGCAGATCCTGGTGGCCGAAAGCGAAGGCGTGGATGGGCGCGACGCCTACTACGCACGCTCCGGCGCGCTGCGCGACATGGTGCAGAGTCACATCCTGCAGTTGCTGTGCCTGGTGGCGATGGAGCCGCCGGCCTCGCTCGAAGCCGATCGCATCCGCGACGAGAAGGTCAAGGTGCTGCGCGCGCTGCGCCCGATGACCGCCGAGCATGCCGCCCACGACAGCGTGCGTGGCCGCTACACCGCCGGCAGCATCAACGGCCAGCCGGCGCAGGCCTATCACCCGCCGGAAGGCAGCGACGTGGAAACCTTCGTCGCGGTGACCGCGCATATCGACAACTGGCGCTGGGCCGGGGTGCCGTTCCACCTGTGCACCGGCAAGCGTCTGGCCGAGCGTTCCACCCGCATCGTGGTCACGCTCAAGCCGGTGACGCATTGGCTGTTCGAGCGCCCGGACCGGCAAAACGCGGTGCCCAACCGCCTGACCTTCCAGCTGCAGCCGCAGGAAAACATCGAGCTCGGCCTGATGAGCAGCCTGGCCGGCCCGGAATGGGGTGCGATCGAACTGCAGCCGCTGGAACTGGAACTGTCGGTGCCGACCGGCCTGCACCGCCGCATCGCCTACGAGCGCCTGTTCGTGGATGCCTTCAACGGCAACCCGGCGCTGTTCGTACGCGACGACGAGGTCAAGGCCGCCTGGTCGTGGATCGACAGCGTCAGCGATGCGTGGAAAGACGCGCAGCTGCCGCTGCAGCCCTACCCGGCCGGCAGCTGGGGCCCCGATGCCGCGGCGCCCTTCCTGCCCCCGGCCACCGACGCACAGGGACACACCGCATGACCGCTCCTTCCAAGCCGGTGCTGGTTGCCGATATCGGCGGAACCAATGCGCGCTTCGCGCTGGCCGACGTCGACGCCTCGGTGCCGCTGCTGGATGACACCTCGCGCGAATTTGCGGTGGTCGATTTCGGCTCGCTCGGCGAAGCCGCGCGCTATTACCTCGACCAGATCGGTGTGCAGGCCACCCAGGGCGTGTTCGCCGTGGCCGGCCGCGTGGACGGCGACGAGGCGCGCATCACCAACCATCCGTGGGTGATCTCGCGCTCGCGCACCGCGGCGATGCTGGGCTTCAGCACCCTGCACCTGATCAACGACTTCGCCGCGCAGGCCATGGCGATCAGCCTGCTGCGCCCGCAGGACGTGGTGCAGGTCGGCGGCGCCAGCTGGCGGCCGGCGCCGATCGATCAGCCGCGCAACTACGGCGTGATCGGCCCGGGCACCGGGTTGGGCGTGGGTGGGCTGATCATCCGCAACGGGCGTTGCTTTCCGCTGGAAACCGAAGGTGGCCACGTCAGCTTTCCGCCCGGCACGCCGGAGGAGATCCGCATCCTGGAGATCCTTTCCGAGCAGTTCGGCCGGGTCTCCAACGAGCGCCTGATCTGCGGCCCGGGCCTGGTCAACATCCATCGCGCGCTCAGCGAGATCGCCGGGGTCGACCCGGGCCCGCTGCAGCCCAAGGACATCACCGCGCGTGCGGCGGCGGGCGACCCGCGCTCGTCGCGCACCATCGATCTGTTCTGCGCCATCTTCGGTGCGATCGCCGGCGATATGGTGTTGATGCAGGGCGCCTGGGACGGCGTATTCCTCACCGGCGGGCTGGTGCCCAAGGTGCTGGATTCGCTGCAGCATTCCGGCTTCCGCCAGCGCTTCGAACACAAGGGACGCTTCTCCGCGATCATGTCGCGGGTGCCGTCGCTGGCGGTCATGCACCCGCATGCCGGCCTGCTCGGCGCCGCCGCCTATGCGGTGGATGCGCAGCGTCAGCATCCAGGGGAGCAGCGATGAACCTGCAGGACAATCCGCGCATCACACTGGTGCGCTACGAAGACCCCGCCGAATGGACCGAGGCGGTGGCCAGCGAAATGGCCGACCTGCTGGAACAGGAGATTTCGCGCCGCGGCCAGGCGCGCATGCTGCTGTCCGGCGGCACCACCCCGGCGCCGGTGTACGAATCGCTCGCCCACCGCCCGCTGGACTGGTCGCGGGTGGAAGTGGGCCTGGTCGATGAGCGCTGGCTCTCGCCGCAGGATCAGGACAGCAACGCCTGGCTGGTCAATCACAGCTTTCTGACTCACGCATCGGCGGCGACCTTCATCCCGCTGGTGCGCCCGGGCAAGCAGTTGCCCGAGTGCGTGCACACCGCGAACCTGCAGGCCAGGCACGCCGAGCCTGCGTGCCTGGCGGTGCTGGGCATGGGCGGCGACGGACACACCGCCTCGCTGTTTCCGGGCTCGACCGACCTGAGCAAGGCACTGTCCAGCCCGCAGCCCTACGCGTCGCTGGATGCCACCGGCTGCCCCGGCGCGAATCAGTGGCCGCTGCGGATCACGCTGACACCGGCCGGGTTGGCCACCATCCCGACCCGCCTGCTGCTGTTGCGCGGCAAGCAGAAGCTGGACGTGCTGCAGGCTGCATTGGCCGGTGACGATGTCAGCGAGTATCCGATCCGCGTGGCGCTGCAGCCCCCGGGCCCGAAATTGCGGGTTCATTGGTGTGCTTAGGTGCCAGTCCCTCGCAACAGCCGATGTTGTGCGAGTCCCTCGCAAGAGCCCGCACATCCTTGTGCGGGTATCAAAAAGAGCGTGCTTACTTTCTTCCCCCCGTTTCTCATAGCCGGTAGCCAATGAGCCTGCATCCGAACATCCAAGCTGTCACCGACCGTATCCGCAAGCGCAGCGCGCCGTCGCGCGCGGCGTATCTGGCCGGTCTTGATGCCGCCCTGCGCGAGGGTCCGTTCCGTAGCCGTTTGAGCTGCGGCAACCTGGCGCATGGTTTCGCCGCGTCCGAGCCGACCGACAAGTCGCGCCTGCGCGGTGCGGCCACGCCCAACCTGGGCATCATCACCGCCTACAACGACATGCTGTCGGCACATCAGCCGTTCGAGCATTACCCGCAGCTGATCCGCGACACCGCGCGTACGCTCGGTGCCACCGCGCAGGTGGCCGGCGGCGTGCCGGCGATGTGCGACGGCGTGACCCAGGGCCGCGCCGGCATGGAGCTGTCGCTGTTCTCGCGCGACAATATCGCCCAGGCCGCGGCGATCGGCCTCAGCCACGACATGTTCGACAGCGTGGTGTACCTGGGCGTGTGCGACAAGATCGTGCCAGGCCTGCTGATCGGCGCGCTGGCGTTCGGGCATCTGCCGGCGCTGTTCATGCCGGCCGGCCCGATGACGCCCGGCATTCCGAACAAGCAGAAGGCCGAAGTGCGCGAGCGCTACGCCGCCGGCGAAGCCACCCGCGCCGAACTGCTGGAAGCCGAGTCGTCCTCGTATCACTCGCCCGGCACCTGCACCTTCTACGGCACCGCCAATTCCAACCAGGTGTTGCTCGAGGCGATGGGCGTGCAGCTGCCCGGTGCCTCGTTCGTCAACCCGGAGCTGCAGTTGCGCGATGCGCTGACCCGTGAGGGCACCGCGCGTGCGCTGGCAATTTCTGCGCTGGGCCAGGACTTCCGTCCGTTCGGTCGCCTGATCGACGAGCGTGCCATCGTCAATGCCGTGGTCGCGCTGATGGCCACCGGTGGTTCGACCAATCACACCATCCACTGGATTGCGGTGGCGCGTGCGGCCGGCATCGTGCTGACCTGGGACGACATGGATCTGATCTCGCAGACCGTGCCGCTGCTGACCCGCATCTACCCCAACGGCGAAGCCGACGTGAACCGCTTCCAGGCCGCGGGCGGCACTGCCTTCGTGTTCCGCGAGCTGATGGACGCCGGGCTGATGCACGACGACCTGCCCACCGTGGTCGAAGGCGGCATGCGCGCCTACGCCAACGAGCCGCGCCTGCAGGACGGCAAGGTCGTCTACGTGCCCGGCACTGCAACCACCGCCGACGACAGCGTGGCGCGGCCGGTCAGCGCCGCATTCGAATCGCAGGGGGGCCTGCGCCTGCTGCGCGGCAACCTGGGCCGTTCGCTGATCAAGTTGTCGGCGGTCAAGCCGCAGCACCGTACGATCGAAGCGCCGGCAGTGGTGATCGATACACCGCAGGTGCTCAACAAGCTGCATGCCGCCGGCGTGCTGCCGCACGATTTCGTGGTGGTGCTGCGTTACCAGGGCCCGCGTGCCAACGGCATGCCGGAACTGCATTCGATGGCGCCGTTGCTGGGCCTGTTGCAGAACCAGGGCCGACGCGTGGCCTTGGTCACCGACGGCCGTCTGTCCGGTGCGTCGGGCAAGTTCCCGGCGGCGATCCATATGACGCCAGAGGCCGCACGCGGCGGTCCGATCGGGCGCGTGCGCGAAGGCGACATCGTGCGCCTGGACGGCGAAGCCGGCACGCTGGAAGTGCTGGTCTCGGCCGAAGAGTGGGCATCGCGCGAGGTCGCACCCAACACCTCGGTGGCGGGCAACGATCTGGGGCGCAACCTGTTCGCCATCAACCGCCAGGTGGTTGGCCCGGCCGACCAGGGCGCCATCTCGATTTCCTGCGGCCCGACCCGTCCGGACGGTGCGCTGTGGAGCTACGACGCCGAGTACGAACTGGGTGCCGATGCAGCCGCCGCCGCCGCACCGCACGAGTCCAAGGACGCCTGATTCCCCTTCCCTCTGCGCGACCGCCCCGCGGTCGCCGTCTAACGGAGTTGCAATGACGATTGCCCAGACCCAGAACACCGCCGAACAGCTGCTGCGCGATGCCGGCATCCTGCCGGTGGTCACCGTGGACACGCTGGACCAGGCGCGCCGCGTGGCCGATGCGCTGCTCGAAGGCGGCCTGCCCGCGATCGAACTGACCCTGCGCACCCCGATTGCGATCGAAGCGCTGGCGATGCTCAAGCGCGAGCTGCCCAACATCGTGATCGGCGCCGGCACCGTGCTGAGCGAGCTGCAACTGCGTCAGTCGGTGGATGCCGGTGCCGACTTCCTGGTCACCCCCGGCACGCCGGCGCCGCTGGCGCGCCTGCTTGCCGACGCGCCGATCCCCGCCGTGCCCGGCGCGGCCACGCCGACCGAGCTGCTGACCCTGATGGGCCTGGGCTTCCGCGTGTGCAAGCTGTTCCCGGCCACCGCCGTGGGCGGCTTGCAGATGCTCAAGGGCCTGGCCGGCCCGCTGTCCGAACTCAAGCTATGCCCCACCGGCGGCATCAGCGAGGCCAACGCGGCCGAGTTCCTGTCGCAGCCGAACGTGCTGTGCATCGGCGGCTCGTGGATGGTGCCCAAGGACTGGCTGGCGCAGGGCCAGTGGGACAAGGTCAAGGAGAGCTCGGCCAAGGCGGCGGCGATCGTGCGGCAGGTGCGTGCGGCCTGATTCTCTGGCCGCTGTCTCCAGCGGCTTGGAAGCCAGGTTGCCGGGAAAGCTGAATAGCTGAGGACAGCTGATCAGTTGGCGCTTTGGTTTTTAATGAGGAAAGCCCGGTTTGCTGGCGCTTTCACTTTGGTTGAGGAAAGGCTGCTGGCAGGCGCCTTGTTTCATGCGTGCCAGCGGCCCGCGGGCGCCGAGGCAGGACACGCCGTGAACCCAGCCATGGGGACTCTTACCCGCGCCCTGTCGTGTAAGGTCCTGCCCCGGCGCCCGCGGACCACTCTCGAATGTTCCTGTGTTGGCGGAACGGAGAGCAGCCACTGCCGCATGGCATGCCCGACCTAGCTTTGGTCGTTGCCCCGCCTAATGAGGCAGGGGCCTCTTCGCATCCCTCTTGAAGGCAGCGGATTGAGAGCACTAGAAACCGCGCACTTCTGAGTAGTTGGCATCTGGGCGGTGTGTCTGGGAGCTACGAAGTCGAAGGTCCAGAAGACGTGCGGCGACCTTGGCGGATGATTTGCACCAAAAATCGACCACTGAATCGGCTGTCGTTTTTCGTCGATCAACGTCACGGAAACGACTCGCCGAGGCGGCAGCGTGGCCGGGGATTGGCGGAGAGCGGCACAGGGATGTGCCGCGGCGGCGAGTCAGACAGGATGTCTGACCGAGCCGAGGAGCCAGTCCGCGGACGCGCTGTCGCCCTCACCGAAGCCAGCGAATGGCAGCCGTGTACTGAGCAGTACCCAGACAACCCGTACCCTCTCACCCCAACCCCGCGCCCCGCGCCCGGCCCACGCTTGCGGCGCGGGCGCTCCAAGGCACGCGCGCCCATGGCGCGCAAGCCGTGCCGCCTCGCCCCGGCGGGAGAGAGGCTTCAGGCGGCTAATAAAATTCAAAACTCGAGCGCTACGTGGCGATGGCGTCTTCGGCGCACCACACCATGACACGTCAACAGATCCCGGCTCTGCTGGTGTCATCGAGAATCGTGCAGGTCGCTGGAAAACAAAATGACGAATCGGCTTGCTTGACTAGGTCATGGCAACGACTCGCCGAGGCGGCAGCGTGGCCGGGGATTGGCGGAGAGCGGCACAGGGATGTGCCGCGGCGGCGAGTCAGACAGGATGTCTGACCGAGCCGAGGAGCCAGTCCACGGATGCGCTGTCGCCCTCACCGAAGCCAGCGAATGGCAGCCGTGTACTGAGCAGTACCCAGACAACCCGTACCCTCTCACCCCAACCCCGCGCCCCGCGCCCCGCGCCCGGCCCACGCTTGCGGCGCGGGCGCTCCAACGCGCGCCCATGGCGCGCAAGCCGTGCCGCCTCGCCCCACCGGGAGAGGGCCTTTGCGCCTTGCCACTCAGGGCCTCAGTGCGCTGGTGAATGCCTTACGCCGGGAAAACTTCAGCAGGGTTGGCGGCTCACGATTCCAGCGCAACGCTTGTCGGCGGCGTCTTCGGCACGCCGCGCGCACGTCGTACCAGCGCGGCTGCGCCGTTGCTCATGTCATCGAGAATTGCGTAGATCGTCGGCAGGAACAGCAGGCTCACCACCGTCGAGAACGCCAGTCCGCCGGCGATCGCGCGGGCCATCGGGAAGTACGGCGGGCCATCGCTGAACATCGTGGTGCTGGTCAGCGAGATCGGCACCATCGCCAGGATGGCGGTGCCCATCGTCATCATGATCGGCCGCAAGCGCTCGCGTGAGCCTTCGATCAAGGCCTGCGTGCGGCCCATGCCGCGGCGGCGCAGGTTGTTGATGTGCTCGATCATCACGATGCCGTTGTTCACCACCACGCCCATCAACACCAGGATGCCGATGAAGGACATGATCCCGAACGAGGTGCCGGTGATCCAGAACAGCCAGAACACCCCGAAGATCGAAAACACCACGCCGCTCATGATCGCCGCAGGAAACAGCAGCGATTCGAATACCGCCGCCATCACCACATAGATCATCACCAGCGCGATCACCAGGTTGAACACCATCTGGCCCATCGCTTCGCCGTCGTCCTGGTAATCGCCGCCGTCGAAGGTATAGCTGTAGCCGGCGGGAAAACTCATCGCCTTGAGCGGCTTTTCCATTGCCGCGCGTGCTTCCGGCACGGTGACCTTGCTGGCCAGATTGGCCTTGATGGTCAGCGTGGTCTGGCGATTGGTGCGGCCGATCTGGGTGGCGGCCGGGCGAATCTGCACATCGACCAGACTGAGCAACGGCACGCTGCGGCCATCCTTGGTACGCACCGTGAAGCTGGCCAGGTCTTCCGGCTTGCTCTGTTCGGCGCCGGCAAAGCGCACCCACACCGGTACCTCGTTGTCGCCGCGGCGAAACTCGCGCAACGGCGTGCCACGCAACGCCAGACCGACGAAACTTGCCACCTGCTCGGCACTGAACCCGAAGGCTGCCGCACGCTCGCGGTCGACCCGGATCGCCAACTCGCTGGTGCGGTCGCCGGTGTCCACGTGCACGTCGCGCAATTCCTTGCGCTGCGCCAGCAGCGGCATCACATCGTCGGCCAGGGCCTGCAAGGCCTGGGTCGAATCGCCGACCAACTGCACCTGCACGCCTTGATTGCCGCTGCCGCCATCGCCCTGGTTGCCGATGCTGTAGTCCGCACGTGCCGAGCGCGGCAAGGCCTTGCGGATCTGTTCCAGCAACGCCGGCAGCTCCTTGACCTTGCCCGCGTCGAAAGTCACGGTGGTGCTGCCGCCTTCCGCTTCGCTGAACCACGAATAGATCTGGGTGATGTGGTACTTGTCGCGATTGGCTTGCAGGTAACGCTCGACCCGCCCCACTTCCTCACCCATCTGCTCATGCGTGTACGAGCCTTTCCATTGATACTGGATGAAAGCCTCGTTGCCGCCATCGCCGCCGAACATGTCGACCTTGGTCAACTTCATCGGCACCAGGCTGATCGCACTGACCAACACGATGCCGGCCACGCTCCAGCCGCGATGGGCCAGCGTCCATGCCAGCACTTTGGCATAACGGCGCTGCAACCGCGCGATCACGCCGCGCTCGGAGCTCACCATCGGCGGTGTCTTCATACGCGCCGACAACATCGGAATCAGGCTGATCGCCACCAGCCACGAGGCCAGCAGCGACACCGAAATGGTGATTGCGATCTGCGCCATGAAGATGCTGATGTTGTTGGTCTCGCCGAACAGGTTCGGCACGAACACGATGCAATGGCACAAGGTGCCGGCGCTGAGCGCGATCGCCACGCTGCGCGTGCCGAGCAGGGCCGCCAGCTGCGGTTGACCGGGCATGCGCTCGCGTTCCTGGTAGATGCTTTCCACTACCACCACCGCGTTGTCGACCAGCATGCCGACCGCCAGCAGCAGGCCCATCATGGTCAGGATGTTGAGCGTGACGCCGACGAAGTACATGAAGCCCAGCGTGATCGCAAAGCAGATCGGAATCGCCAGCGTCACCATCAGCGTCGATGGCCAGTGGCGCAGGAAGAAGAACAGCACCGTGATCGACAACAACAGGCCCACCGCGCCGGCTTCTGCCAGTTCCGCCAGCGACGAGGTCACCGCCTTGCCCTGGTTGTCGATCACCTTGATCTGCACATCGCGCATCGCAGGTTCGGCGCGGATGTCCTCGACCTCCTTCAACGCCGCCTTGGACACATCCACCAGGTTGGCGCTGCGCTCCTTGTAGATGTCGAGCCCGATCGCCGGGCGCCCATCCAGGCGACGGCCGTAATTCATCCGCGTCGGCTTCAACCGCACCTGCGCGATATCGGCCAGCCGCAGCCCCTTGGCATTGAGCACCAGGTCGCGCAGTTCCTGCAGGTCGCGCAATTCGCCGATCGGCTGTACCCGAATGCGCTGGCCGTTGTCGTCGATCTGGCCTGCCGACACCGAAAAATTGAGCTTGCCCAGGCGCTCGCTCAAATCATTGAGGCTGAGGTCGTGCGCGGTGAGCCGATCCGGCGCGATGGCAATCTCCACTTCGTTCGGCGGTGCGCCGGAGATCTCCACCTTGGCCACGCCGGGAATCCGTTCGATGCGCCGCTTGAACTCGCGGTCGAGCATGTCGTACGCGCCGGTCAGATCGGTCTGGCTGGCCAGGCGCACCTTCAGCACCGGCTCGTCGCTGCTGGACCATTTGTAGATGTGGAAGCGCTGCAGATCTTCCGGAAAATCGTCGCGGATGGCATCCAGCCGCTCGCGCGCATCCGATGCGGCGATGGCGATGTCGCGGTCCCAGTCGGAGAACTCGATGAAGATGTTGGCGCCGTCGGCGGTGGCGGTCGAGCGCATGCGCTTGATGCCGGTCATCGTCGCCAGCGCCTCTTCGGCCGGCCGCACCAGGTTGCGTTCCACCTCGTCCGGGGTGGAACCGGTGTACGGCAGTTGCACGAACAGGAACGGTGCGGAAATGTCCGGCAGCGCTTCCAGCGGCAACCGGAACGCGGCAATCAGCCCCACCACCACCAGCGAGACGAAGCACATGATGGTGGTGACCGGCCGACGGATGCTGAAGGCGGCAACGCTCATAGCGCCTCCAGCCCGTCGGAGTTACCGGTCGCCTGCGCACGTTGCCCGGCCGTGCGCCGGCCACGCTCCAGGTAGTACGCATCGGCGCGACGGTCCAGCAGGTCGTACACCACCGGGATCACCAGCAGGGTCAGCAGCGTGGACACCAGCAACCCACCGATCACGGTGATCGCCATCGGCGCGCGCACCTCGGCGCCCTCGCCCATCGCCACCGCCAACGGCAGGAAGCCGAACAAGGTGCACAGCGTGGTCATCACGATCGGCCGCAAGCGCGAGCGAGCGCCCTCGATCAAGGCCTCGCGCTTGGGCACGCCCTCCTCGCGCAGCTGGTTGACCTTGTCGATCAGGATGATCGCGTTCTTGGTCACCAGCCCCACCAGCAGGATCAAGCCGATGAACACCACCACCGACACCGGCTTGCCGGTCATCAGCAAGGCCAGCACCGCGCCGACCATCGCCAGCGGAATGGTGAACAGGATGACGAACGGATGCAGCAGCGATTCGAACTGCGAGGCCATCACCAGATAGACCAGAAAGATCGCCAGACCGAAGGCGAACAACAGCGACTTCACCGATTGCGCCAGTTCCTCGCCCTGCCCGCCGATATGCATGCCCACGCCGGCGGCCAGCGGATCGTTGCGCACCATCGACTCGACCTCGCGCACCGCGCCGCCCAGATCCATGTCATGCAGGCTGGCCGAGACGATCGCCACGCGGGTCTGATCGGCGCGGTGGATCTCGCTCGGCCCGGTCGTCGCCACCACCTCGGCCACCGCCGCCAGACGCACCGGTCGGCTGCTGCCCGGGTTGACGATCAACTGCCGGATCGCATCCACACTGGCGCGGTCGCTGTGTTGCGCACGCACCAGCACATCGATCTTGCGATCGCGAAAGCTGTAGCGCGTGGCCACATCGCCGCGCACCTTCTTGACGATCACGTCGGCGATCTGGCGGGTGGTCAGCCCCAACGCAGCGGCGCGTTCCTGATCGAAACGGATCTGGATTTCCGGGAAGCCCTCTTCCACCGTCGACTTGACGTCGGCGTAATGGCCATTGGCCCGCAGCATCGCCGCCAGCTTCTGCCCGGCACGTTCCAGCTCGCCCAGATCCTGCCCGCGCAGCTCCACTTCCAGCGGCGTGGAGAAGCTGAACAATGCCGGCCGTGCAAAATCCACCTGCGCTCCGGGATGCCCGAGCATGCTGCTGCGCAGCCGCCTGGTGGCCGCCGCTTCCACTTCCGGGCTGCCGCCGCCGGCCATCACCACGGTGAGCTTGCCGATGTTCTCGCCGCTCTCGGTGGGGTTGGCGTCCAGCCGCGTACCGCTGCCGCTCACCCCATACAACGAGGCGATGCCCGGATCCTTGTCGTGCGCCAGCTGCAACTCGCGCACCAGGGCGTCGGTCTGCGCCAGCGGTGTGCCGGAAGGCAGCTTCACCGTCATTTCGAAGCGGTCCTGTGCCAGCTGCGGAATTAAATCCGCACCCAGCATCGGCACCAGCAACACGGTGCCGATGAACGCGGCGGCCGCCAGTCCCAGCACCAGGCCGGGCCGCCGCAATGCCGCCGGCAGCATCGCCAGATAACCACGCTCGGCGCGGCCATACGGCGCCATCGCCAGGTCGCTGGCCTTGCGCATCACCGGCGATACCACCCGTGCGATGCCGCGCCACAGCCTGACCACCGCCCACGCCACCGCGAAGAACGCGTAGCGCACGCTCGCGCCGGCCCCGCGCCGGCCGGCAGCCACCGGCTTGAGCCAGCGCTGCTGCGGCTGCCACTGCGGGTGGCTGGGCTCGTCCGGGAATGCCATCGGCGGCGCACCCTTGAGCGAACTCAGCATCGGGATCAGCGTCATCGACACCACCAGGGAGATCGCGATCGCGATCGCCACGGTCAGCGCCTGGTCGCGGAACAGCTGCCCGGCGATGCCCTCGACGAACACCAGCGGCAGGAACACCGCGATCGTGGTCAATGTGGACGCCATCACCGCCATGCTGACTTCGCGGGTGCCGGCGATTGCCGCATCCAGCACGCTCAGGCCACGTTCGCGCGCCTTGGCGATGCTTTCCAGCACCACGATCGAATCGTCCACCACCAGCCCGGTGGCCAGTGCCAGCCCGCCCAGCGACATCACGTTGAGGCTCAGGCCCAACTGGCCCATGAAGAAGAACGTGGTGATGATCGACACCGGCAACGACAGGCTGATCACGAAGGTGCTCCAGCCATCGCGCAGGAACAGGAAGATGATCAGGATCGCCAGCACGCCGCCGATCACCGCATCCTTCTTGACGTCGCTGATCGCGTGCTCGATGAAGTGCGACTGGTCCTCGATGGTGGTGATCTCCACATCGCCGGGCACGGTCGCCTTCAACTGCTCCAGCCGCTTGCGCAGCGCTGCGGCGGTGGACACGGTATTGGCATCGCCTTCCTTGTAGATCGCCAGCTCCACCGCTTCCTTGCCGCCCAGGCGGATGATCGCCTCGCGTTCCTTGTAGCCCTGGCGGACCTCGGCCACATCCTTCAATCGCACCGGCATGCCGCCGGCGATGCTGCTGCTGGACGCCGACGAGGTGCTCTGCACCTCGGCCGCCGCCGCCAGCGCCGCCTGCGACCCGGTGGATGCGGCGATCGCATACATCTGCTGCATCGCCGCTTCCGCGGCGCTACCGCTGCTACTTTGCGTGGTCACCAGCATGTTGCGGATCTCGTCCAGATCCACGAACTGGTTGACCGTGCGCACCAGATACCGCTGCGAGCCTTCCTCCAGCCGGCCGCCGGAGATATTGACGTTCTCCTCCTTGAGCCGGGTGATCACGTTGTCGATCGGCAGGTTGAGCTGCGCCAGTTTCTGCTGATCGATATCAACCTGGATCTCGTCTTCCAGCCCGCCGCCGACCTTGACCGCGGCCACGCCGGCCACCGGTTCAAGTTTCTTTTTCAGATCTTCATCGGCGTAGCGACGCAGCCCGGTGAGCTGGCGGATCGCATCGTTATCGGAGGCCGGCGCCTGTTTGGGCGACAGCGCCAGCCGCATGATCGGCTCGGTGGATGGATTGAAGCGCAGCAGCACCGGCGGCTTGGTTTCCAGCGGCAGCGACAGGGCTTCCATCTTGTCGCGCACCTCCAGGCTGGCCTGGTCCATGTTGGTGCCCCAGGCGAACTCCAGCACCACATCGCTCTGCCCGGTGCGCGAGATCGACTTGAGCTTGCGCAGGTTCTTGACCACGCCGACGGCTTCTTCCACCGGCTCGGTCACCAGCGTTTCGATTTCCGCCGGCGCCGCGCCGGTGTATTCGGTGCGCACGGTCAGCGTGGGGTAGCTCAGGTCCGGCAACAGGTTGACCTTGAGACTGCGCAGCGCGATCAGCCCGAACAGCAGCATGGTCACGGTGATCATCGCGATGGTCACCCGCCGCCGCGTGGCGAAGGCCACCAGACCGCCGCCGGGCAAGGGGGCATGCGGGTCGTGCACGGGTGCGTGCGGGTTGCCGTGATCGCTCATGAGCGTTTCCCGTCGCTGCCGGCTGCCGGTGCCGCAGCGGCAACCGGCTTGCGGTCGGGCTGGCCGATGACCTGCACCGCAGTGCCATCACGCAGTGCCACCTTGCCGGCGGTCACCACCTGGTCGCCTTCCTTCAGCCCTTGCCGCACTTCCAGCCACGGGCCTTCGGCATAACCGAGTTTCACCGGCACCCGGCTGGCCTTGCCCTTACGCACCACGAACACCGCCGGCTCGCCATCGTCCAGCAACGCCAGGCGCGGGATCACCAACGCGTCCTTGCGCTGGTCGTAGTCGATGCGGATGCGCCCGAACATGCCCGGCTGCAGCGCTTCGGCGCCCTGGCCGAACGCACAGATCACCCGGAAGGTACCGCTGCCCGAATCCACCACCGGCGCAATGCGGTCGACCTTGCCGATGAACTGCTGACCGGGCAAGGCATCGGCCAGCAAGGTCACCGGCTGGCCGGACTTGAGCGTGGCTAGCTCGCGCTCGGGCACGTTGAGCGTGGCCTCCAGTTGCGAATCGTCGACGATGCGGAAGATCGGCGTATTGATCTGCACGAAGTTGCCGGTCTTGATCGAGCGCGAGGCGATCACCCCGGAAATCGGCGCCTGCACCGTGGTGTAGGACAGCTCCAGCGATGCCAGGCGATGCTGCGCGCGGCTGTTTTCGACATCGAACTTGAGCTGGTCGACATCGGCGGCACTGACCAGCTGCTGCCCCACCAACTGGGTGGCACGGCGGTAACTGTTCTCCAGTTTGCGCAGCTGCGCTTCGCTTTGCGCCACCGCCAGATGCGCACGGTCCGGATCCAGGCGAACCAGGGCCTGACCCGAGGACACCTTCTGGCCCTCTTCCACCATCACCGCCAATGCAACGCCGGAGGTCTTGGCCACTACCTGCGCTTCGGCACGCGGCTCCAGGGCGGCGGTGCCGGTATAGCTGGCCGCCACCGCACGGCGTGCGGCCTTGGCAATTTCCACCGGCACCGCATCGACGGTTTTCTTCTCCTCGGCGGCCTTGGCCTCGCCATCTCCCGCCTTGCAGCCGCCCAGCAACAGGCTCGTGGTGATCAACAATGCAGCGGCGCAGGTTCCGCTGCGGCCGGGCAGGAAGGAGAGTGGCGACATCGTCGTGTCCTAGTGGATGCGTGAACAGGTGTTGTAGGCAAGTAGACCACCAGAACGATCATGTCGCCAATGCGCCAAAGGTCATGGTCTGTTCAAGTTCGCGTATTCACCCCGTTTGCGCGGCGCCAAATCGCAGGCATACTCGGACCGGTTCCGCCACGCCCCCACGTGCGGACGTTCAATCAGTCTTCCGGATACGAAACCATGCGCCCGCAGCCGCTCGCCGCTTGTCTCGCTCTGGTCGTCTTCCTGCCGTTTGGGGGCGTATCAGCGACACCGTCAGTCACGCCAGCCGCACCCGCCACGCCTGCGCCCGCCGCGGCAGTGGCCACACCCGCAGCGCCCACCGGCAACCCGTCCAACGGCCGCTTGCTGGCCTATACCTGCCAGGGCTGCCATGGCGTCACCGGCTACAAGAACGCCTATCCCAGTTATCGCGTGCCCAAGATCGGCGGCCAATCCAGCCAGTATCTGACCCAGGCGCTGACCGAGTACCGCCAGGGCAAACGCAAGCATCCCACCATGCAAGCGCAGGCGCAGAGCTTTTCCGAGCAGGACATCGCCGATATCTCCGCCTACCTGTCCACCCTTAAATAAGCGCCCACATGCCGAACGCCCTGCACGCTTCGCGTCTAGCCATCGCCCTGGTCGCTGCCCTGATGTTGGCGGCCTGCTCCCAATCCCAGGTTGAGTCCACCGATCATTCCGCCGGCGATGCCGGCCACGCCAGCGGCGAACATGGCTCCGGCTCGTCTGCCGGCCTGCCGACCGGGCGCGCCGACGCCGGCGACAAGCTGGCGCACGCGAAAGGCAAGGCCACCGGCCAGAGCTGCGTCGATTGCCACGGCGCCGACGGCAATGCCCCCATCGACCCCAGCTATCCCAAGCTCGGCGGCCAATACGGCGATTATCTTGCGCACGCCTTGCAGGCCTACCGCAGCGGCGATCGCCAGCACCCGTTGATGACGGCGCAGGCCACTGCCCTGAGCGATCAGGACATCGCCGACCTGGCCGCATACTTCGGTGCTCGACAGACGCAGCTGCGCGACCTGCACGGCGTCAACTGAGTTGCCGATGCGCAGCGTGCCCCGCGCACGCTGCGTCTCATGCGAAATGAAAAAGCACTTGCGCGAACATTAACAGGCCGCTATCATTTCGTTCTCAGTTTCGTGGGGCCATAGCTCAGCTGGGAGAGCGCCTGCATGGCATGCAGGAGGTCGGCGGTTCGATCCCGCCTGGCTCCACCACTCCTGGCTTAGGCCGTCAGGGTGACAACTCAGGTTTTGATACGCGTCCCCATCGTCTAGAGGCCTAGGACACCACCCTTTCACGGTGGACACCGGGGTTCGAATCCCCGTGGGGACGCCAATCATCTGAAAGCCCCGGCACTGCCGGGGCTTTTTTTTGTGTGTTTTTCAGCATCGATTGCATGCGCGGTCATCTGCACGCGGTGCTCGTGGTGGCATCTCGATCTTCTGAGACGATGACGCAGCGGCTTCGCATCATTGCAATGCGGCCCGACCCCAACCTGCCGTTGCCGGCACAGCCGCACACATGTCGATGGTGGAGAACGCACACGCTTGCAATGTCGGTCGATCGTTGTGCGCAGACCGCTGCACCATCCCGACTGCCGAAAGAAGCCACTGCCACGACGCCGTCATGCTCTGCGCGATCAGACAATCGTCCGTACAGACGACATCGCATCCGGTCGACCTACGACGCGCGCACTCATCAACTGCTCGCGAACGCATGCGCTACGCTGCTCCCGCTACTGGCGAATCGGTCGCGCAAACTTTTTTGCACACACCACTTCCCAAGTGTCATCGATGTCGCTATGATTGCCGGCTAGCAGCATCGTGGGGCCATAGCTCAGCTGGGAGAGCGCCTGCATGGCATGCAGGAGGTCGGCGGTTCGATCCCGCCTGGCTCCACCAAATTCCCGACATAGGCCGTCTGGAATCTACAACCAGGTTTTGATACGCGTCCCCATCGTCTAGAGGCCTAGGACACCACCCTTTCACGGTGGACACCGGGGTTCGAATCCCCGTGGGGACGCCAATCATCTGAAAGCCCCGGCACTGCCGGGGCTTTTTTTTGCATCTAACTCAGAGCGCCCTGTTCCACCGCATGCAGTCGGTGGCGGCACGATACGAGCGCATCGTGTCACTCCATCCACACTCACGCATACGCGGATCGACGGTGTAATGCACTCCGCGATGAAGCCCCTGCCGCACTCGCGCGTCGAACGAATCCGCACAACGACGGATCAGGTCTGGCCGACATCCAGTGCCTTGCGGCCTTCGTGGGTGAGATCGATGTCGCCGTCTTCGGCCTGGGTCGCATAGCCGGCACGCACTGCCCAGTTGGCCTCTTCGTCGGCGACCGGCGTGGTGTCATGGATGTCGCGCAAGATGCGCAGTTGCTGCGAAGAATCGAAATCCATGGGAAGCCACCTGCTTGAAAAGAGCTTTCCAAGGTACGCATCGCGCGTGATGGTTGCGTGCCTGCAGGCGCCTGGCGGGAATCCACGCTCATTTCGCCGGAATTTTCAGCGACCACGCATCATCGATGCGCGGCAATGGAACACGCCGCCATACAACGAAGAACGTGACGTCGCTGCACCAGCTGCTGCACCACGTCGACCACAAATCGCTCTATTTCTGACCGCAATGATGCTCGGCGCGACGGGGCAACAGCCGCCAACATTCGCAGGTTCCGACGATTATCGAGCGCACAAAAGAAAAGCCCCTCTGACCGTCGCCAGAAGGGCTTTGCTTGTACCGCTACATCCTGGTGCCGAAGGTGGGACTCGAACCCACACGCTTTTAAGGGCGGCGGATTTTGAATCCGCTGCGTCTACCGATTCCGCCACTTCGGCGTGGCCGCGCAGTATAGCGACTTGCGCATGAAACGAACAGTGTCAGAACGCGCCTGACGAATTCAGCTGCAAGCAATGGGGTCAGCGCTGCGGTGGAGCAGTGTCGATATACTGGCCGACTTAGGTGAAGGAGTAAGCAATGTCGGTGTTGCGTGGAGTTCGGGTGCTGGTGGTCGAGAACGACCAGATGAATGCCATGCTGCTCGATCTGCAGCTCGTCCAGGCTGGCGCGGTGGTGCTGGGTCCGGTCGGGGAAGTTGCGCAAGCGCTGACCCTGATTCAGGCCGATGCGCCGGAGATCGCAGTGCTCGACTACCGCCTCGGCAATGGCGAGACCAGCGAGCCGGTCGCCCGGTTGCTGTCGGAGCTCGGGATTCCGTTCGTGCTGGCGACCGGTGTTGCCAGTGGCACCATCCCCAGCGGCTTCGAGCGCGGCGTGATCCTGACCAAGCCCTATTTGTCAGACGAACTGATCAGCGCTTTGGCCAGGGCACGGCAACTGAGCGGCGCCGCCAGCTGAAAGCTCCGACCAGCCCCTGGGTCGCCAGCATGCGGGCCCGGCCGATGCCCTCATTCATCGCCAGCCACACCTGCAGACCGCCCGCCTGCTGCGCTTAACGTAGGCTCATCGCGCGGTCGCGCCGGCTGCCACACCCCCTCGATCACGGCCCGCTTGCCACTAGAATCGTGCATCCAGGCATGATGGGCAGGTCACCAATGGATATCGCCGTGTCGCCGTTTGCCGGTCTGTTGCCGGAGACGTGCGAGACAGCCGGGCTGTTGCTGGCATCGTCCGCATGCGCCGCCGACCCGCTGCTACGCGACAGCCCAGCGCTGCGCACGACGCTTTCGCTGTGCCTGCATGCACAGGCGCCAATGTTGCTGGTCTGGGGCGAGCAGTCGCGCTGCATATACAACGATGCCTGCGCCGCGCTGTTGGGTGAACGCCACCCGGCAGCATTCGGCCAACCCTTGGCGGAACTTGCAGACGGCGCTGAAGCCAACCACAGCGATGCCGATGCGCGTGCAGCATTGACGCTGTCGACGTGGTCCTGCAGCCCGGTGCTGCAGGCCGGCAAACCTCTGGGCATGCTGTATGTCGCCGGCACGCCCGCCCCTGCTGCAGGGCCGCCCCGTCGCGAGTCCGCGCCCGCAGCGGTGTCGCCTTCGCTCGACCAGTCGCCGGCCTTCATGGCGGTGCTGCGGGGACCCGGCTACATCATCGAAAGCGCGAACCAACGCTTCCACGAGCTGGTCGGCCAGCGACCATTGCTCGGCCGTCCGTTGCTCGAGGCGATGCCGGAAGTCGCAGACCAGGGCTATCTTGAGCTGCTCGATGAGGTGCGGCGCAGCGGCCGCCCCTTCATCGGCGAGTCGATGTCCGCCTATCTGCAGCGCACGCCCGGCAATGCGCTCGATCAGACCTTCGTGGATTTCCTGTATCAGCCGATGCGCGAGCGCGACGGCCGCATTGACGCGATCCTGGTGCACGGATTCGATGTCACCCAGCAACGCAGCATGGCAAGTCGCGACAGTTTCCTGCTGATGCTCGAAGACGCGCTGCAAAACGTTTCCGATCCGCGTCAGATCATCGACACCAGCGTGCGCTTGCTGGGCGAGCATCTGCAGGTCAATCGCTGCGCGTTCGGCCTGGCGGCGGCCGACGGCAGAACCATGCACGTGATCAGCGACCATGTGCAGGACATGCCTAGCCTGCAGGGCGATTTTCCGCTGGAAGTGGCGCAGGGCCTGCGCGACGCCCTGCTGGAGAATCGCCCCTGGTTCACCACCGATGCGATGGCGCCCGGCGCACCGGACTACGTGGCGCAGCAGTACCGCCGCTCCGGCCTGCGCGCGTCGCTGGCGATTCCGCTGCACAAACACGGCCGCCTGGTCGCGGCCATCGGCGTGCATCAGCGCGCACCGCGGCGCTGGCTGTCCGCCGAGATCGAGCTGGTCCGCCTGGTTGCGGCGCGCTGCTGGGAATCCATGCAACGCGCCAAGGCGCAGCAGCAACTGGCCGCCAACGAGGCGCGGCTGCGCCGACTGGCCGACACGCTGCCACAGATCATCTTCATTGCCGACCCGGAGGGTGAGCCGCATTACTTCAACCGGCGCTGGTACGAATACACCGGACTGGATCCTGCCGACCACCAGACTGCCGCGTGGCATCAGGCACACACCGCCGATGGCCTGCAGCTGTCTGCGCAGGCCTGGGCGTTGGCCATCGAGGGCGAACGCGCCTACGAAATGGAGTGCGAGCTGCAACGCCACGATGGCCAGCGGCGCTGGCATCTGGCGCGTGCCCTGCCCGTGCGCGGCGACGACGGCAGCATCAGCGAGTGGATCGGCACCTACACCGATATCCATGACCGCCGTGCGTTCGAGCAACAGCTGCGCGAAAGCGAAGTGCGCTTCCGCGCCTTGTGCGAGACGGTGCCGGCAATGATCTGGATGGCCGATGCGCAGGGCGACTGCGTGTACTGGAATCCGCGCTGGTACCACTTCACCGGGCAGGCCGAAGACCAGGCAATGGACCAGGGCTGGTGGGATGTGATGCATCCGGACGACGCCGAACGCGTGCGCCACGCATTCGGCCAGGCCTTGGAGCAGCGAGGCGAGTTCCTGGCCGAGTACCGCGTACGTCGCCACGACGGGCAATACCGTTGGTGCATCGATACCGCGTCGCCGCATTTCGCCAGCGACGGACGCTTCCTCGGCCATATCGGCTCGCTGACCGATATCTCCGAACGCAAGCTGATCGAGGATGAAACCGCCTCCGATCGCGCCATCCTGAGCCTGATCACCACCGGCGCGCCGCTGCCGGTAGTGCTGGACGCCATCGCAGCGAGCGTGGAAGCGCGTGGCGAGATTGCGCTGTATTGCGCGGTGATGGTGCTGGATGACATACGCAAGACGCTGAGCTTCGGCTCGGCGCCGCATTTTCCGGTCGAGTACCGCGGGCATTTCGAAGCCTCGCCGATCGGGCCGAACGGGCCGCCGTGCGCGCGCTCGGCCTATCTCGGTCAGCAGGTGATCTGCGAGGACATCCAGGCCGACCCCAGCTTCAGCGACCACCACGCGATTTCGGCGGCGCTGGGCATCGTCGCCTGCTGCGTGACGCCCATCCTGGACAGCAACGGCCAGGTGCTGGGCACGCTCAACATCTACTACGACCGCGTCCACCTGCCCTCGCTGCGCGAACAGGCGATGGCGCGCTCTGCATCGCATCTGGCCGGCATCGTCATCGAGCGTACGCGCGTGGATGCCAAGCTCAAGCAATCGCTGCAGGCCGAGACTGTCGCACGCAGTCAGGCCGAGCATGCCAACCGGGTCAAGGACGAGTTCCTGGCCACGCTCAGCCACGAATTGCGCACGCCGCTCAATGCCATCCTGGGCTGGTCGCGGTTGATGCAGTCGGAGGTGTTCGAGCCGGCCAATCTGGGCAAGGGGCTGGTCATCATCGAACGCAGTGCGCGTGCGCAGACGCAGATCATCGACGACCTGCTCGACATGAGTGCGATCCTGTCCGGCAAGATCCGCCTGCAGGCAGAGCACTTCGATATCGCAGGACTGATGCGCAGTACGGTGGAGTTGATGCAGCCGTCTGCACTGGCGCGCGACATCGCGCTGGAACTGGATGCACCCGGCGAGGGCGAGCTGTGGTTCTTCGGCGATGCCGGGCGGCTGCAGCAGGTGCTGTCCAACCTGCTCAGCAATGCGCTCAAATTCACCTCACCCGGCGGAACGGTGCGGGTGGCGCTGGACATCGAGGACGAACGGCTGCGACTGTGCGTGCAGGACACCGGCATCGGGATTGCGGCCGAGTTCCTGCCGCATGTGTTCGACCGCTTTCGCCAGGCCGATGCCGGCACCACGCGGCGCGTGGGCGGGCTGGGGCTGGGCTTGTCGATCTCGCGCCAGTTGGTCGATCTGCACGGCGGCAGCCTGGGTGCCTCCAGTGCGGGCGAAGGCAAGGGGTCGACCTTCACCATCGTGCTGCCGTTCCAGCACGGGGTCAGCGATCTGCGTCCCGCGTCGGCCGGGTCGCTGCAGGTCGGTCCGCTGCCGAGTGATTGTCTCGGGCGCCTGGATGGCGTGCGCCTGCTGCTGGTCGACGACGACCAGGATTCGCGCGAGGCGGTGGTGCAGTTCCTGATGCTTGCCGGCGCGCAGGTGCAGGCGGCCGGCTCGGTGGAAGCGGCCGAACAATGCCTGGCAGAGACGCCCTTCGATGTGCTGGTCAGCGATATCGCCATGCCGGTGCGCGACGGCTACGACTTGATCCGCACCGTGCGCTCCGGCCGCGCCGACCTGCCGCGGCACATCCCCGCGATCGCCCTCACCGCCTATGTGCGCGAAGAAGACCGCGACCGCGCAGTGGTCGCCGGATTCGATGCGCATATGGGCAAGCCGGTGGAACCACCCGGCCTGGTCGACCTGATCGAACGCCTGATCTTGCCGACGCGCGCGGTACGCAGCGAGGCGTGAGATCGCCTGGAAACGCAATAAAACAGCGTGGTCAACCACGTGCTGCTTGCAGCACACACACCGACCATCCCAACAGGTCCTTGCCCGCCCACCGTCGCGGGACCTTACGCGGCATGGATGCCGCGTAACAGCCTACATGGACGTACTTGCAGCGTGTCCTGCGATGGTGGGCGGGGCAAGGGCCCCGCAGCCAGACCGCAGGTCAGCCGCCTTACGGCTGATCGTATCTGCATAGGCGCACCGCGGTGGTCGGAGTGCACGGACCCGCAGCCAAGTTGCAGATCAGCCTGCCCAAGCGCGATCCAATCGCAGCCGGACCCGCCGCTTTGCGAGCGGGTCTATCTACACGGCCCAGCCACGCCAGGACAGCCGCCGGGCACGCTGGCTCAGCCGCGCTTGGCGCGCGCGAATGCCGCGGCCAGCGCGTTGTCGGCCGGCGGCGCAGTGGTGCGCGGCTTGCTGTTGCCCTGCGCCGGGCCACGCCCACCGCCACCCTCGCGCCGGCCCTGCCCCGCGCCGCCGTTGCCGCGCTGATCGCGCGATTGGGCTGCAGCATCGGCCGGCGGTGGCGTATCGGACAGACGGCAGGTCAGCGCGATGCGTTTGCGCGCCACGTCCACTTCCAGCACCTTGACCTTGACGATGTCGCCGGCCTTGACCACATCGCGCGGATCCTTGACAAAGGTGTCCGACAACGCGGAGATGTGCACCAGGCCATCCTGATGCACGCCGATGTCGACAAACGCACCGAATGCGGCCACGTTGCTGACCACGCCTTCGAGCACCATGCCGGGCTTGAGATGCTTGATGTCCTCGATGCCTTCGGCGAACTGTGCCGCCTTGAACTCGGGGCGCGGATCGCGGCCGGGTTTTTCCAGCTCCTTGAGGATGTCGCGCACGGTCGGTACGCCGAACTGCTCGTCGGTGAACAGCTCCGGCTTGAGCCCACGCAGGAAGCTGCCATCGCCCAGCAAGGCCTTGATCGGCTTGCCGGTGCTGCCAACGATGCGCTCGACCACCGGATAGGCTTCCGGATGCACCGCTGACACGTCCAGCGGCTCGTCGCCATCGGCGATGCGCAGGAAACCGGCGCATTGTTCGAAGGTCTTGTCGCCCAGACGCGGCACCTTGAGCAGGTCCTTGCGGCGTTTGAACGGCCCGTTGTCGTCGCGATGGCGCACGATATTTTCCGCCACCGTGCTCGACAGCCCGGACACGCGCGACAGCAGCGCCGCCGACGCGGTATTGACGTACACGCCGACCGCATTGACGCAGTCTTCCACGCGCGCCTCCAGCGCCTTGGCCAGACGATACTGGTCCACGTCGTGCTGATACTGGCCCACGCCGATCGCCTTGGGCTCGATCTTGACCAGCTCGGCCAGCGGATCCTGCAGGCGCCGCGCAATCGACACCGCACCGCGCAGCGACACGTCCAGATTGGGGAACTCCTTGGCAGCAAACTCGGACGCCGAATACACCGACGCACCGGCTTCGCTGACCACGATCTTCTGCAGCTTGCTCGCCCCGCACAGCGCGATCGCCTCACCGGCGAGCTTGTCGGTCTCGCGGCTGGCGGTGCCATTGCCGATCGCAATCAGCTCCACGTTGTGCTGCATGCACAGCTTCTTGATCGTCTGCAGCGACTGCTCCCATTGCCGCTTGGGCTCGTGCGGGTAGATCGTCTCGGTGGCCACCAGCTTGCCGGTGGCATCGACCACGGCGATCTTGCAACCGGTACGGATACCCGGGTCCAGCCCCAGCACCACGCGCGGGCCGGCCGGCGCGGCCAGCATCAGGTCCTTGAGGTTGTCGCCGAACACGGCGATCGCCTCGGCCTCGGCCTTCTCCCGCGCCTGGTTGAACAGGTCCAGCAGCAGATGCATGTGCAGCTTGGCGCGCCAGGTCAGCCGGCAGGCATCCAGCAACCAGCGATCGGCCGGACGGTTCTGGTTGGAGATGCCGGCATTGCGCGCCACACGGCCCTCGGCGTACTGATGGCCGGCCTCGGCATCGTTGCCCGGCTCCAGATCCAGGTACAAGAACTCCTCGCGGCGCGCACGAAACAGCGCCAGCAAGCGGTGCGAGGGAATCTTGGACAGCGATTCGGCATGATCGAAGTAATCGCGGTACTTGGCACCGGCCTCTTCCTTGCCCTCGGCAACGCGCGCGCGGATCACGCCGTTGTCGTTCAACCAGCTGCGCAGCTCGCCCACCAGGGCGGCATCTTCGCCCCAGCGCTCCATCAGGATGGCGCGTGCGCCTTCCAGTGCTGCCTTGATATCGGCCACGCCCTTTTCCGCGTCGATGTAGGCCGCAGCAGCGACTTCCGGCGCCTGGTTCGGGTCGGCCAGCAGGCCATCGGCCAGCGGCTCCAGACCGGCTTCGCGCGCAATCTGCGCACGCGTGCGGCGCTTGGGCTTGTAGGGCAGATACAGGTCTTCCAGCCGCGACTTGCTGTCGGCCGCCACGATCTCGGCGCGCAATTCGTCGCTGAGTTTGCCCTGCTCGCCGATGCTGGACAGGATCGCCGCGCGGCGCTCTTCCAGCTCGCGCAGATAGGTCAGGCGCGTTTCCAGATTGCGCAGCTGGGTATCGTCCAGCCCGCCGGTGACTTCCTTGCGGTAGCGCGCGATGAACGGAACGCTGGCGCCTTCGTCGAGAAGGGCAATGGCGGCGCGCGCCTGGGCGGGTTGGGCACCGATCTCGTCGGCGATGGTGCGAGCGATCTGCTGGGCAAGCTGGCTGTCGTGCATGGCGGCGCGGCCGGAGCCGCTTCACTGAAAAAAGCATTTTCGCAGTGCTGGCCCGCCGCGGGAACCCGTTGACAGGATCGCCATAACCCTGTGCCGGCGCGCCCGTCGATGGCTGACAAGCGCTAGCGGGCGATCGTCAGGTGGTTACCGATGGTGTGGAAGCGCTGAAGTACCGTTGCGATACCTGCAGCAGTGAGCACTTGGCGCCCACTGACGGTGGGCGCACTCGTCCGGTCGGCTGCGCTTAGCTGGCGCGACCTGCGTAATGCGTGGCCGCGCGCTCGACCAGGATGCTTTCGTGCAGCGATTCCAGTGCCATCACGCGGATCTTGCCGACGTCCTTCAACGGCACCATGCGCTCGACATAGATCTCCGGGCCAGCGTCGGTCATCGCGCGCGACTTGCTGAACCCGTAAGGCACAACTCCCTTGTCGCCATCTTTGCTGCCACCGACGTACAGAACGATCGACATGCCCACACCCTCATTAACAACTGTGACTACGTTAGTGGCGCGAGCATAACGACCGTGCCGTGAGGAGCTTTCCACGCACGTTAACGCCGGCTGTTTGCGGTTTGGTGACGGCGGGGTCCCCTCGCCTGTCTGCACAACCGCTTCACCCGGCCTGCCGGTCCAATTGCGCTCCGCCCGCACGTACGACACCGCATGGACCTCAAGAGTGGCTACCCGTTCTGGTCGATCCGCAATGGGTTGATGCGCGCCTATCCGCGTCTGGAGCGGGACACCGATTGCGAGGTGGCCATCATCGGCGGCGGGGTTACTGCCGCGCTGATCGCGCACGAACTGCTCAAGCACGGGCACGAGGTGGTAGTGGTCGAGCAGCGCGAGATCGGCTGGGGCAGTACCTCGGCCAGTACCGCCTTGCTGCAGTACGAAATCGACACACCGATGATCGAGTTGGCCAGGCATTACGGCATGCCGGCGGCAGCGTCGGCATACGCTGCGTGCGCGCAAGCCATCGTCGACCTGCAAGGCCTCTGCAATACGCTGGGCGGTTGCGACTTCAGCCGTCAGGACAGCCTGTACTACGCCAGCCGGTCGCGGGATCTCGACGACCTACGCAGCGAACTGCAGGTGCGAAAAACCCACACTCTTCCGGTCGAATGGATCGAGCGCGCGCCGTTGTGGCACAACTACGGCGTACGCTCCGAGGGTGCGATCCTCAGCCGCCTGGCCGCCAGCGTCGATCCGTATCGTCTGTGCTACCGCCTGTTTGCAGAAGGCGAGCATTACGGCGCGCGCATCTACGACCGCACCGCGATCGCCACCCTCACACCCCACGACCGGCATGTCGCGTTGCGCACCCGCGACGGGGTCACGCTGCGTGCCCGGCACGTCATCATGGCCGCAGGCTACGCAAACCAGCAGTGGCTGTCGCAGCGCGTGGCACGCAACCGCAGCAGCTACGCATTCGTGACCGATCCGCTGCACGACGGCGAGATGGGCGCGCTCAAGCACACCATGATGTGGGAAACCGCGCGTCCCTATCTCTACCTGCGCAGCACGCCGGATGGACGCGTGGTGGCCGGCGGCGAAGACGACAACATCGATCTGCCCGCACGTCGCGACGCACGTGTAATGCGCAAGCTGAAGACGCTGCTGAAGAAGATCCACCAGACGATGCCGGACATCAGCCTGCGCCCGGTGTTCGCCTGGGGAGGCACCTTCGCCGAAACCGCCGATGGGCTGCCGTTCTTCGGCCCGCATCCGCAACATGGGCCGCGGGTGTCGTTCGCGATGGCGTACGGCGGCAACGGCATCACCTACAGCGCGATCGGCGCAGGCTTATTGCGCGCGCAACTGGAAGGCAGGCCTCACCCGTTATCGGACCTGTTCGGTTTCTCGCGGTTGCGCTGAGATCCCCACGGCCACCAGCCGTGGCCATACAGCGCATACGCGTCGGCGGCCCGTTCCAGCGGATTGCGTACGTGGATGCCGCCGCACAGCAGATACACCGGCAAAAACAGCGGGCCGAGCAGCATGTACTGGTAGACATGCGCACGTTCGTGGTCGCCCAGGCGCACCGGCGGGTGCTGACAACGCCCGGCCGCATGCGCATACGTGCTGCACTGCAGATCCAGCGAGGCGCCCTTGAGCAGGATCACATTGCCCAGCGTCATCGCCCCGCCCGGTCCCCATGGCCAGGCATGGAACACCACGGCCAGTTCCTGCCCGGACCAGCGCGGACGCGCGCCGAAACAGCTGCCGGCGGCACCGATGGCAAGGCCGAGCAAGGTATTGGGCAGCGTCCACAACGCGCCCAGCACCTGCACGGACGACCACCGGCGCCGGGCGGGCGTCAGTCGGCCTGGTTGGGGATCAGCAGCCACAGGATCAGATAGACCAGGATGCCGGGGAACGCCGCCGAGGCGATCGACACGATCACGAACAGCACCCGCAACAGCGTGGAGCTCCAGCCGAAGCGGCGGGCGATGCCGCCGACCACGCCGGCGATCATGCGGTCGTTGAGTGAACGGGACAATGCGTGGGTCGTGGCCATGGAAGGCTCCTTCGAACGTGTCGCCCAGTCTAAAAAGCGCAGCGGCAGCGCGTCGTGACGGCTGCGGCTGCTCGCTGCAGGTACAGCGTAACCCCAAGCCGCATCACGCGTTGCCGCCACGCTCCTGCAACCAGCGGTGGATCGCCACCGGCACCTCGCGCTGCGCACGTCCGGAGACGTAGATGCCGATATGCCCGCCGCGGAAACTCAGCTCGGTGTAATCGTCGCTGCCGACCAGGCCGCGCAATGCACGCGAGGCGTCGGGCGGCACCAGGTGATCGTGTTCGGCATAGATGTTGAGCACCGGCATGTCCACCGCCTGCAGGTCGACCGCCTCCCCGCCGATGCGCACCTGCCCGGTCACCAGCCCATTGCGCTGATAGAACTGGGTGACGAACTCGCGGAACGCCTCGCCGGCCAGATCGGGCGAATCGAAGATCCACTTTTCCATGCGCAGGAAATCTTCCAGCGCCTGCTTGTCGTCGAGGATGTCGAGCAAGCCGACGTATTTCTGCAGGTTCAGCCGGAACGGCTTGAGCATCAGGTAACTGGCGTTCATCAGATCCGCCGGCACGTTGCCCATGGTGTCCACGAACAGATCCACATCGACCATGCGCGCCCAGTTGGAGAGCATGTTGTCGGGGGTGTGGAAATCCACCGGCGTGACCATGGTGATCAGGTTGCGCACCTTCGGCCGCTGCAGCGCCGCGTAGCACAGCGCAAACGTGCCGCCCTGGCAGATGCCGAGCACATCGACCGCCTCCAGCCCCGACTGCGCGCGCAGGTGGTCCACCGCGCCGTCGATAAAGCGCAGCAGATAGTCCTCCAGGGTGAGGTAACGCTCGGAGCGGTCCGGGTAGCCCCAGTCCAGCACGTAGACGTCCTGACCGTGGCCCAGCAGGCCCTTGACCAGCGAGCGGTCGGCCTGCAGATCGACCATGTAGGGGCGGTTGACCAGCGCGTAGACGATCAGCAGCGGCGTCCTGGCCACCGGCGCCTGCTCGCCGACAAAGCGGTACAACACCACCTTGCCGTCGCGCCAGATTTCCTCGCGCTCGGTCACGCCGTAATCCACGTCTTCCACGCCGGGCAGCAGTTTGAGCCCCTCGCGCAGCTTGCGCTGCATCGACAGGGTTTCCTGCATCAGGTCTTCGGCGCTGAATCCCAACGGGCCTTTCATGTCTGCGCTCCACGTGGCTTGCGTGCGGTCGACTTACCGGAAGCTGTGCCGGCCGATGGCCTGGCGGCGCTTTTGGCCGCCTTCGTGTTCTTGGCTGGGGCGGTTTTCGCTGGTGGTTTCTTGGCCGGGCTGGTCGCCGCTGCCGGCTTGGGCGCAGTGTCCGCCCTGGCTGCCGGCGCGCGCCTGGCCGTGGCCGGCGCAACCGGGTTAGCCGCCGCTGCAGCGGGCTTGTCGGCCGGGCTGGCCGCAGTGCGCAGCATGCGCCGCACCGCACGTTCCAGCTCGGCGATGCGACGGTGCGCGGCGTCCATCTCAGAACGCGTCGGCATCCCGAAACGCTCGCTCAACTGCTCCACTTCTTCCTGCAACGCGGCGCGCAGGCGCATATGCGCATTGGCAAAGCCGCCGTAGACCTCGCGAAACTGGTCGGACAAGGCGACGTCGGCATACGACTCTTCGGCGGCCTCGATCCACAGATCGAACAAGGCACGCGCACTGGTCAGCTGACTGCCGCTGCTTTCGTGCTCACCCAGCTTGGAGGCGAACCGGCCGAACGCCTGCTCGATGGCCGACTTGAGTTGTTCGCCGTAGGCCTGCGATTGCGCCTGGTACTCCTGCTGCGCACGGGCCAGCGTCTGCAGGCGGGCCTGGTGATTGCGGCTCACGCCGAATGCCGGCATGTCCAGCCAGGGCGCGTTTTCTTCCCGCCACTTCGCCAGCGCCTGCGCGGCGTCCTGCAGCCACGGGTCGAAGCCGCCCGGGCTGCCGCCACGCAGCGAGCCCAGCGTCCACTGCATCAGTTGCTCGCCCTGCCCCTGCACGGCGCGTTGCCAGGCTTCGGAGACTTCGTTGGCCGAGGTGTCGCGCCCGGCGAACTGCGCGGCCACCTGCTGCATGGTGCCGAACCAGTCGCCGGCCTGATGACGGAAGCGGTCGATGGCCTCCTGCGCCTGCGGTGCGGCCTGGGTGGGCAGCAGTTGCGACCACCAGTCCATCGCCTTGCGCCAATCCTGCGGTGCGTCGCTGCCCGGCCCCGCCCCGGGAACGGCACCGGGCTGTGCAGCGGCGCCGGACTGGCCGTGGCGCATGGCATCTCCCCAGGCGCTCCAGTACTGGCGCGCCTTGTCTTCGAAGTTGCCGTTGTCCGAACCGCTGGTTGCCATGATCCCTTCCCGTGACTGTCCACCAGCCATCCTACCGTGTGTGCCCGGCCGTACCGGTCAGGGTTTGGGGATGCGCAGCGTCTTGCTGATCATCAACGAGCCGGACACCGCAAACAGCAGCACCAGCGGGTGGAATTGCCACGGCCCGAGCTGCCACTGGCCCCACCACAAGGTCTGGCCGATATGGCCGCTGCTGGCAGCCACCGCCAGCAGGATCACCAGCAGCAGGCTGGTGGGGATCGGGGTGCCTTCGAAGTACGGCACCTTGTCGGCCTCGCCGGCGATCTCTTCGGCAGTCACGTTGTAGCGCGCCAGCCGGCTCACGCCGCAGCAGACGAAATAGCTCAGCACCAACCAATCCCAGCCGCCGCGCATGCCGCAGGCATAGCCCAGCGCTGCCGGCGCCACCCCGAACGAGATCACGTCGGCCAGTGAGTCCAGCTCGCGGCCCAGGGTCGAGGACGCCTTGCGCCAGCGCGCCACATGCCCGTCCAGCGCATCGAACACGAACGCCAGCGGGATCAGCGCCATGCCCAGCAGCAGGTCGCCGCGATGGCCTTCCTGCAGGAAGCGCATCGACGCGAACACCGCGCCGGTACCGCAGAAGGCGTTGGCCAGGGTGAACCAGTCCGCGAGTTGGAAATCGCGCAGCATCGAGAAATGGCGTTTCATGCGGAACCTGAGAAGAGCAAGGCGCAAAGGGTAACGCGCGCACGCCATGCAGGCGACCGTTTCACGCTATCGGCTAGGCTGGCGATCAGCGTGGCCGCTCCGGCCGGGCACGATCGACACCGAGGACAGCATGAAGCGCAGCATCCTGATCACCGGCGCAGGCAGCGGCATCGGCGCCGGCATCGCAACCGAGCTGGCCGCCGGCGGCCACCATCTGATCGTCAGCGATATGGACCTGGCGGCAGCCGAACGCACCGCGCAGCGCCTGCGCGACACCGGCGGCTCGGCCGAAGCACTGGCGCTAGACGTGACCGATGACCACGGCATCGCGCAGGCCTTGGCGCGCGTGACGCGCGCGCCGCAGGTGCTGGTCAACAATGCCGGCCTGCAGCAGGTTGCCGCGCTGGAAGACTTTCCGATGCAGCGCTGGGCCTTGCTGGTGGATGTGATGCTGACCGGCGCCGCACGGCTCAGCCGCGCGCTCCTGCCCGGCATGCGCGCGGCCGGCTACGGGCGCATCGTCAACATCGGCAGCATCCACTCGCTGGTCGCCAGCCCCTACAAGAGCGCGTATGTCGCCGCCAAGCACGGCCTGGTCGGCCTGGCCAAGGTCATCGCCCTGGAAACCGCCGACTGCGACATCACCGTCAACACGCTGTGCCCGAGCTATGTGCGCACCCCGCTGGTGGAGCGCCAGATCGCCGACCAGGCGCGCACGCGCGGCATCGCCGAAGACGCAGTGATTCGCGATGTGATGCTCAAGCCGATGCCCAAGGGCGCCTTCATCGACTACGACGAACTCGCCGGCACGGTCGCGTTCCTGATGTCGCATGCCGCGCGCAACATCACCGGGCAGGCGATCGCCATCGATGGCGGCTGGACCGCGCAGTAAGCGCGGCTGGCGAAATTTTCACCAGCTTCCGTGGCCGCCTTGCGCCGCAAGGCGCGCGCGCAGTTGTCCACAGACTTGCGCAGACTTCATCCACAACCGGTGTTGAGAAGTGCGTAGAGGCGGAATGCGGCCGGTATGTCGCCACAGCATGCAGCGCCGGCTTGCGCTTGCGCTCGCCAGGTCGATCGCATACACATTGGCGCCAGCAGATCGAAGTCCATTAAGGACGGCGGAGGCTTAACTTCGGCACTGCGTTGACCGCGCCAGCCAGCAGTAACAGCCGCGCTCGCCTGGGCGGCGGCGCACTCCCTCAATCTCGCTCAGATGCGCGAATACGTCCACGACTGCATGCGCCCGTCGCGATACGGCATCACGCCGTGAAACGGACGCGGGTCGCCATCGAAGACCAGCGGCAGGAAATTGCGGTCGCCTTCCCACATCGGTACCTGGTCCATGCGGTCGATCGCCACCCATTCCAGCGTGCCTTCCGGGTTGGAAGCCTGCGGCTCGCCTTCGAAGCTGCGGATCAGGAACACGAAGCCCAGCCAGTCCTCGCCCTGCTTGCCGAAGCCCGGCCAGCTGATGGTGCCGCGCAGCTGCATGTCGCCGCACTCCACGCCGGCCTCTTCGCGGATCTCGCGGCGCATGCCGGCCAGTACGTCCTCGTCCGGCTCCACTTTGCCACCGAGCCCGTTGTATTTGCCCAGGTGCTGATCGCCGGGGCGGGCATTGCGATGGATCATCAACACCTGTGTGCCGTCGGGCGACAACAGGTAGCCGAGCGTGGCGACGATGGGGGTATAGGGCATGGCGGGCGAGCTGGAATCGAGCGCATCAGTATGACCGATGCTGTGCAAGCGGCGTGGCGCAGCCTCAGCCGACCGCAGCCTGCGAGCCCGGGCGCGGTGGCGCAACGTAGTCGGTATCCAGACGCAAGGTAGCCACGCCATGGCCGCGCTCGGCCAGATAGTCCAGCCACTTGCCCAGGAACGTATTCATCCGCATACGGTGGCTGATCAGCTCGGCCGGCGGCGGGAACATGCCCATCACGTCCTGCCAGCGACGGCCGACGTAGCAATGGGTGGTCTCGGCCTGGCGCGCATCGCGGTACAGGCGCACGTAGGCCGACGGGTCAGGCTCGCCGGTGACGGGATCGCACAGGTCGTAGGTCAGCCGCAGCTCGACCGTGTAGCGGTGGCACTCGATCACGTCCAGACGCAGGTCCAGCCCATCGCCGATCGACGAGACATAGGAGCCGGGAGCGAGGTCGGCCGGTGCGAACAGCCGGGTCAGATGCTGGAAGTTTTCTGCGTACAAGCCCATCAGCCAGCCGAACCGGCTCAACTTGGGGATGCGTTCGAGTTTACTCAGTGCTTGCGCCATGAACCGATCCTACACGCTGCGCTGCCGCACGGGCAGCATTGACGACCTGCCACCGGCAGGCCTACCTTGGCGGAGCCCTGCCCCGCCCGCTTGATTTGCTTGACGCTCGCCGACCGACCGTGACACGTCACGGCAGCTCCGGATCGTGAATACGCTACGCGCGGCCCAATCCCCAATCCCGCCAACCAATTCCTGCCTCAAAACATCTCGCGCTGCAGCCCCAGCGTGGACAACACCTTGCTGGAAATTTCCTCGATCGAGGTATTGGTGGTGCTCAAGGTCGGAATGCGCTCCATCTGGAACATGCGCTCGGCGGTGGCCACCTCACGCCGGCAGGTCTCTGCCGCGCTGTAGCGTGAATTGGCGCGCCGCTCCTGGCGGATCTGCTGCAACCGCTCCGGGTCGATGGTCAGGCCGAACAACTTGCTGCGGTAGTTGCGCAGGCGCGGCGGCAGGCGCTCGTTTTCCAGATCTTCCTCGGTCAACGGGTAGTTGGCGGCACGGATGCCGTAATGCAATGCCAGGTAGATGCAGGTCGGCGTCTTGCCGGCGCGCGACACCGCCACCAGGATCACGTCGGCCTCGTCGTAATTGAGTGCGATACCGTCATCATGGCTCAACGCGAAGTTCATCGCGTTGATGCGGCGGTGATAAGTCTCGAAGTCCACCATGCCGTGCGCACGCCCCACGCGTGAATGCCGCGGCGCATTGAGTTCGCGTTCCAGCGGCTCGATGAAGGGCGCGAACACGTCCAGCATCAAGGCGCCGCTTTCGGCCAGGATCATGCTCAGCTGGGGATCGACGCAGGAATTGACCACCACCGGGCGCACCTGGTACCGCTCACCTGCCGCGCGCACCCGCAGCGCCGCATCGCGCGCTTTTTCTGCATCATCAATGAACGACATGCGGTCGGTGACGAAGTTGAATCCACTGAACTGCGTGAGCAGGCTATGCCCAATCGTTTCAGCGGTGATACCGGTTCCATCGGAGACGTAGAACACCGGTCGAATTGTTGACATCAAGACCACCTCTTTGAACTGGTGTCCGAAACTTACGGGTTCATGCTTGTGCAGATTCCGCTGTGCACTGCATCATAGCGGCTTCTTCCTACGGACGCGGCCATCCAGCCCGCTCGGGCGATGGCCATACGGAGCATCGCGCTTGAACGAGAATATCCTGTGGTTGCATGAGCTACGCCTGGCCGATCTGGCCCGCGTAGGTGGTAAGAATTCCTCGCTCGGCGAGATGATCGGCAACCTGGCCGGGCTTGGCGTTTCGGTTCCCGGTGGATATGCGACCACTGCCGAGGCTTTCAAGGACTTCATCGCGCATAACGATCTGTCCAAGCGCATCTTCGACAAGCTGGCGACGCTGGATGTCGAGGACGTTGGCGCCCTCACCGTTGCCGGCAAGGAAATCCGCGGCTGGGTGATCGATGCTCCGCTGCAGCCGGAACTGGACCGCGATATCCGCACCGCATACGCACAGCTGTGTGCGGAAAACGGCGGTGGCGAAGTGGCCGTGGCGGTGCGTTCGTCGGCCACTGCCGAAGATCTGCCCGATGCCTCGTTCGCCGGCCAGCAGGAGACCTTCCTCAACGTGACCGGTGCCGACGATGTCGTGCACAAGGTCAAGGAAGTGTTCGCCAGCCTCTATAACGATCGCGCAATCGCTTACCGCGTGCATCATGGCTTCAAGCACGAAGACGTGTTCCTGTCGGCCGGCGTGCAGTTGATGGTGCGCTCGGGCGTCGGTGCGGCCGGCGTGCTGTTCACGCTGGACACCGAATCGGGCTTCCGCGACGTGGTGTTTGTCACCTCCAGCTTCGGTCTGGGCGAGATGGTGGTGCAAGGCGCGGTCAACCCGGACGAGTTCTACGTCTACAAGCCCACGCTGACCGCAGGCAAGCCGGCGATCCTGCGCCGCTCGCTCGGCAGCAAGGCGATCCGGATGGTCTACTCGGATGTGCCCGGCGAACGCGTGCGTACCGAAGACACGCCGGTGGAACTGCGCAGCACCTTCTCGATCAGCGACGAAGACGTGCAGGAGCTTTCCAAGCAGGCGCTGGTGATCGAAAAGCATTACGGCCGCCCGATGGACATCGAGTGGGCCAAGGACGGTGTCAGCGGCAAGCTGTTCATCGTGCAGGCGCGTCCGGAAACCGTGAAGTCGCGCAGCCACGCCACCCAGATCGAGCGTTTCTCGCTGGAAGCCAAGGACGCCAAGATCCTGGTCGAAGGCCGTGCGGTGGGCGCCAAGATCGGCAGCGGCGTGGCACGCGTGGTGCGCTCGCTGGACGACATGAATCGCGTGCAGGCCGGCGACGTCTTGATCGCCGACATGACCGATCCCGATTGGGAGCCGGTGATGAAGCGTGCATCGGCCATCGTCACCAACCGCGGCGGCCGCACCTGCCATGCGGCGATCATCGCGCGCGAACTCGGCGTGCCGGCCGTGGTCGGCTCGGGCAACGCCACCGATGTGATCAGCGACGGTCAGGAAGTGACGGTGAGCTGCGCCGAAGGCGATACCGGCTTCATCTACGACGGCCAGCTGCCGTTCGAGCGCACCACCACCGACCTGGGCAACATGCCGCCTGCCCCGCTCAAGATCATGATGAACGTGGCCAACCCGGAGCGTGCGTTCGACTTCGGCCAGCTGCCCAATGCCGGCATCGGCCTGGCGCGTCTGGAAATGATCATTGCCGCGCACATCGGCATCCATCCCAACGCGCTGCTGGAATACGACAAGCAGGACGCTGACGTCCGCAAGAAGATCGACGCCAAGACCGCCGGCTACGGCGACCCGGTGAGCTTCTACGTCAATCGCCTGGCCGAGGGCATCGCAACGCTGACCGCCTCGGTGGCACCGAACACGGTGATCGTGCGCCTGTCGGACTTCAAGTCCAATGAGTACGCCAACCTGATCGGCGGCTCGCGTTACGAACCGCATGAAGAAAATCCGATGATCGGCTTCCGTGGCGCCAGCCGCTACGTCGATCCGTCCTTCACCAAGGCCTTCTCGCTGGAGTGCAAGGCGGTGCTGAAGGTGCGCAACGAGATGGGCCTGGACAACCTCTGGGTGATGATCCCGTTCGTGCGCACGCTGGAAGAAGGCCGCAAGGTGATCGAGGTGCTGGAGCAGAACGGGCTCAAGCAGGGCGAGAACGGCCTGAAGATCATCATGATGTGCGAGCTGCCGTCCAACGCGCTGCTGGCCGACGAGTTCCTGGACATCTTCGACGGTTTCTCGATCGGCTCCAACGACCTGACCCAGCTGACCCTGGGCCTGGACCGCGACTCGTCGATCGTGGCGCATCTGTTCGACGAGCGGAACCCGGCGGTCAAGAAGCTGCTGTCGATGGCGATCAAGTCGGCGCGCGCCAAGGGCAAGTATGTGGGCATCTGCGGCCAGGGGCCGTCGGATCATCCGGAGCTGGCGGAGTGGCTGATGCAGGAAGGGATCGAGTCGGTATCGCTGAATCCTGACACCGTGGTCGACACCTGGCTGCGTCTGGCCAAGTTGAAGAGCGAGAGCTGATGGGTATGTTGGGTGCGGTGTTGGCGGCGGCTGCGGGAGCAGTCGCCGCAAGGCCGGTGGCGGCCAGGACGGTGGAGCCGGCGTTCAACTGGGCCAATATCCCGTGGGCGCAATACGCGCTCAACTGGGGGCTGGCCCTGCTGATCGTGGTGGTCGGCATGTGGCTGGCCAAGCAGCTCAGCCAGTGGCTGCACCGTGCGCTGACCCGCGCGCGCGTCGAGATCACGCTGACCAACTTCCTGCGCAACGTGCTGTACGCGTTGCTGCTGGTGCTGGTCTTCGTCAGTGCGCTGAGCAAGATCGGCGTGCCGCCGACCTCGCTGATCGCGGTGCTGGGTGCGGCCGGCCTGGCGGTCGGCCTGGCGTTGAAGGACTCGCTGTCCAATATCGCTGCAGGCGTGATGCTGATCGTGCTGCGGCCGATGCGCGATGGCGACCATGTGGTGATTGCCGGCCAGGAAGGCATCGTCGACGAGATCCGGATCTTCCAGACCCGGATCCGCTCGTTCGACGAGCGCATGATCACCCTGCCCAACAGCACCATCACCACCTCGCCGATCGTCAACTACAGCACCCTGCCCAACCGGCGCCTGGAAGTGACCGTGGGCGTGGGCTACGGCGACGATCTGAAGAAAGCCCAGCAGCTGTTGCTGCAGATCGCCAAGGACAATCCGAACCTCCTGGAGTCGCCGGCACCGTTCGTGCAGGTCACCAATCTGGGCGAAAGCACGGTGGATCTGATGTTGTTCGCGTATGCGACCAACGGCAATTTCGGCGCGGCCAAGAGCACCACGCTGGAACAGATCCGCAACCAGTTGCTGGAAAACGGGCTCAACATCCCGTATCCGCAGCGCGACCTGCACGTGTATCACCACGATGCCGACGGCAAGCCGATCTCCGACCTGCTGCTGAAAGGCATCGCCGACGACGGCGACCTGAGCAAGGGTCCGCCGCTGGCGCGCTGATGCATTCAGTGGCGTGATGGAAAAGCAGAAAGGCCGCATCGAACGATGCGGCCTTTTTTGTTGGATGCGCTGCCACTGTGCGGCTTCTGGCCTGCCTGGTCGGCAGCAAACGTTGCCGAACGTACGCCTGCGCGTGGTCCGCAACTAGGCGCCGTCAATCAACACGCCAACAGCGCGCAACGCCGCCGTCGCCAGCGCTCAGGCCGGCACGTCGGCCTGGGAATCGCCGCCCAGCGCGCCCATGAACTGGCGGTAGTGGCGCAGCTCGTCGATCGAATCGCGCACATCGCTCAGGGCGGTGTGGGCCGAGCTCTTGGCAAAGCCATTGGCCACCGTCGGCGCCCAACGCCGTGCCAGCTCCTTGATGGTGGACACGTCCAGGTTGCGGTAGTGGAAGTAGCGCTCCAGGCGCGACATCTGGCGGTGCAGGAAGCGGCGGTCCTGGCAGATCGAATTGCCACACATCGGCGAGGCGCCGGCGCGGATCCATTCACTCAGGAAGGCCACCGTCTGCGCCTCGGCCTGGGCATGGGTGACCTGGCTGTCGAGCACGCGCTGCCACAGCCCCGAACGGCGGTGCTGATTGCGGTTCCACTCGTCCATGGCTTCCAGCGTCGCCAGCGGGTGGGCGATGGCCAGCTCCGGTCCTTCGGCAAGCACGTTCAACTGCGCATCGGTCACGATGGTGGCGATCTCGATGATGGAATCGCGATCGGTATCCAGGCCGGTCATTTCCAGATCGATCCAGATCAGTCGGTCGTTGCCTGCAAGGGTGTCTGCCATATCGCCGTCCTGTGGAGGGCCGTCGCCGGCCGGATGCTGAAGGGCGCGCATCATACCGCGGCCGCGCCGCTCAGGGCGCGAGGGGCGGCTTGCCGCGCTTGGCCCTGAAGTAATTGGTCAGCCGCAGACCGGCCTCGGCGGCCAGCACGCCACCGCTGACCTGCACGCGGTGGTTATGGCGCGGGTCGGCGGGCAGATCGAACACGCTGCCGCAGGCGCCGGTCTTGGGGTCGCTGGCGGCGAATACCACCCGCGCGATGCGCGCGTGGATCATCGCCATCGCGCACATCGCGCACGGCTCCAGCGTGACATACAGCGTGCAGCCGATCAGCCGGTGGTTGGCCAGGCGGCGGCCGCCTTCGCGCAGGGCCATGATCTCGGCATGCGCGCTGGGATCGTGGCTGGCGATATTGAAGTTCCAGCCCTCGCCCAGCACGGTGCCCCCGGCATCGATCAGCAGCGCACCGACCGGGATCTCGTCAAAGTCGCGTTCGGCACGCTCGGCCAGTTGCAGGGCGCGTTGCATCCACTGCTGGTCGATCAGCGTCTGCGCCGCGTCTACCGACGTTTCCACCGGCATGCTCACGCGGCGCTGCCGCCCTGGCGATCCAGGAAGGCGGCGAACGCGGCCACGGTGGCTTCGCTGACATGGTGCTCGATGCCTTCGGCGTCACGGCGCGCGGTGGCCTCGTCGATGCCCAGGGCGAGCAGGAAACGTTCGACGATCTGATGGCGCTGCCGGCTGGACGCCGCCAGCGCCTCGCCGGCCGGGGTCAGGAACACCCCTCGGTACGGGCGCTGCACCACCCAGCCGTCGCGCACCAGCCGCTTGAGCATCTTGGCCACGGTCGGCTGCGCCACGCCCAGGCGCGCGGCGATATCGACCTGACGCGCCTCGCCACCGTCGACCAGCAGATCGGAGATCAGCTCCACATAGTCCTCGACCAGCTCGGCGCGGCGCGCTTCGCGCACCTGACGGAAGCTTTCCATATGCACCTGCGCGTCGATCAGCGCCGGCGCGGCTGCTTCCAGCTTTTCGCTCTTGCCCACCCTCATCCCCGTCATCACGTCCGGCGCCAGTGCCGGGACGCGTAGTTTGAAGCACGCAGCCGATCATTACGATTTAAATTGCCAATGCTCAATAGCATAGCCCTTGCTATATCATCGGGGTGACTCCCAGCCTGCCTGCTCCGCATGTCCGTCGATCTCCGTCCTCAACCAGCCTCGCCCCTCCCCCTGCCTGCCGCGGCCAATGGCGGGTTGGGCGATCACCACGCCAGTGTCGCCGTACCCAAGGGCGGCCACTGGTGGTTCCGGCTGCTGGCATTCCTGGGCCCGGGCTATATGGTGTCGGTCGGGTACATGGACCCGGGCAACTGGGCCACCGACCTGGCCGGCGGCTCGCAGTTCGGCTATCTGCTGCTGTCGGTGATCCTGCTGTCCAACCTGATGGCGATCGTGCTGCAGAGCCTGTCGGCACGGCTGGGCATCGCGACCGGACTGGACCTGGCGCAGGCCTGCCGGGCGCGCTACCCGCGCGGAGTGAACCTGGCGCTGTGGGGCATCTGCGAACTGGCGATCATCGCCTGCGATCTGGCCGAGGTGATCGGCAACGCCATTGCGTTGAAGCTGTTGTTCGGCATTCCGCTGACCGTGGGCGCCATCATCACCGCGGTGGATGTGGTGCTGGTGCTGTTGCTGATGAACCGCGGTTTCCGCGCGCTGGAAGCGTTCGTGATCGCGCTGCTGTTGATCATCTTCGTCTGCTTCGGCATCCAGATCGCGCTGGCGGCACCGCCGATCGCCGCCGTGCTGGGCGGCTTCATCCCGCATGCGCAGGTGGTCACCGACCCGCGTGCGCTGTATCTGGCGATCGGCATCATCGGTGCGACGGTGATGCCGCACAACCTGTACCTGCATTCGTCGATCGTGCAGACACGTGCGTATCCGCGCACCGATGCGGGCCGCAAGTCGGCGCTGCGCTGGGCGGTGACCGACAGCACCGTGGCGTTGATGTTCGCGCTGTTCATCAACGCCTCGATCCTGATCCTGGCGGCGGCGGTGTTCCATGCGCAGGGCCGCACCGATGTGCAGGAAATCGAACAGGCTCACGCCCTGCTCGCGCCGATGCTGGGCGTGGGTCTGGCCTCGACGCTGTTCGCAGTGGCGTTGCTGGCCTCCGGCGTCAATTCCACCGTCACCGCCACGCTGGCCGGGCAGATCGTGATGGAAGGCTTCCTGCAACTGCGCTTGCCGCCGTGGCTGCGCCGCCTGCTGACGCGCGGCATCGCCATCGTGCCGGTGGTGATCGTGACCTGGTTGTATGGCGAGGCCGGTACCGCGCGGCTCCTGGTGCTCAGCCAGGTGGTGCTGTCGATGCAGCTGCCGTTTGCGGTGATCCCGCTGGTGCGCTTCGTATCGGATCGTGAGTTGATGGGCGCGCTGGTGGCACCGCCGTGGCTGGTGCGCATCGCCTGGGTCATTGCGGCGGTGATCGTCGGCTTGAACCTGAAGCTGCTGTGGGACACCGCGCTGCAGTGAGTGGCGAGCACAACCGGCGTGGTCGATGCGATGCGGCAGCTGCGTGCGCTGCAGAGCCAGGCAGCGATGCACGGAGGGGCGTTGATCGGCACTGCATTGCGTCGTGCGAGCTGGATGCCCGGATGATCCATCACGGCGCATCGACTGCAGCGAACGAGCTGATCCGCAACGCTGGGGATAACCGCTGTAGAGCGCACGCAGATGCAATCTGCGCTGCGACGCAGGCGGTCTACTGCTCGCATGCACCGGCACGCCCGTGGCCTGCGTCGCACCGCGTGGCGCGGGCCCATGCAAGCACGATGCGTATCGCATCGTGCCATCGCCGGGCTGCATGCCCCTCGCCCCAGGAGTGTTTATGGATCCGTTAGAGGCGCATCCGGCCGATGCCGGACGCCGCAGCTTTCTCATCACCGGCACGGTCGCCGTAGCAGCGTTGTCGCTGCCCGCGTTCGCCACTGCCGCACCTCCCGCACGCGCCCGCGCCACCACCCCACCCCACTCGTCCACTCACGGAGTCAACCCGATGTCCAATTTCGTCAAACGCCCCGACGGCGCCAATATCTTCTACAAGGATTGGGGCAAGGGCCAGCCGGTCGTCTTCGCACATGGTTGGCCGCTCAGCGGCGATGCCTGGGACCCGCAAATGCTGTTCATGGGCCAGCACGGCTACCGCGTGATCGCACACGATCGCCGCAGCCATGGCCGCTCGTCGCAGACCTGGGACGGTAACGACATGGACACCTATGCGGACGATCTGGCTGCAGTGATCGACGCGCTGGACCTGAAGGACGCGATCCTGGTCGGCCATTCCACCGGCGGTGGCGAAGTGGCGCATTACGTTGGCCGCCATGGCAGCAAGCGAGTGGCCAAGGTGGTACTGGTCGGCGCGGTGCCGCCGCAGATGGTCAAGAGCCCAACCAATCCGGGCGGCCTGCCGATGAGCGTGTTCGACGGCATCCGCGATGGCGTTGCCAAGGACCGTTCGCAGTTCTATCAGGACCTGACCACGCCGTTCTTCGGTGCCAACCGTGACGGCAACAAGGTCACCCAGGGCATGCGCGATGCGTTCTGGCTGCAGGGCATGCTGGGCGGTCACAAGGGTCAGTACGACTGCATCAAGGAATTCTCCGAGGTCGATTACACCGCCGACCTGAAGAAGATCGACGTGCCGGCGCTGGTGGTGCATGGCGACGACGACCAGATCGTGCCGATCGATGCATCGGGCAAGTTGTCGGCCAAGATCATCAGCAACGCCGAACTGAAGATCTACCCCGGCGCGCCGCACGGGTTGACCATTACCCATGCCGATCAGTTCAACAAGGATCTGCTGGCCTTCGCCAAGCGCTGATTCTTGCTTCACTGCGTAAGACAAAGGCCGGCTCGTGAGAGCCGGTCTTTTTTTGGTGCGCGTTGCTTTGCTGCGCGCAGATCCGTTGTGATCAGGCTGGCGGCCTCAGCGTCGATAGGCCTGTTGCCAGTGGCGCCCCAATGCGCCCCCTGCAGGCGAGCTTGCGGACCCACGACGTGCGCGCAAAGATGCCGAAACAGCAAGCGGGATGGCGACGGTGCAACTTCGCAGCGTGGTCGCAACACCGCGCAACGGACCAGCTTCGGGCATGGACCGGCCAGCCACAGGTGAGCACAGCAACCAGTGCCCGCAAGAAACCGCCACGCAGCACGACCACCGGCAACGCGATGCTCAGCCATGGCGGTGCCAGCAATGGCAGGTCAGGCAGTCGCAGCCAATGTCGATCGGCAGCGCGAGCGATACGCCGACCGCTGAAGGACACGTGCGCTGCCCTGGCTGACCGTATGGCCGATCGGGCGCAGCCAGCAGGCGGGTTGCGCCCGCTCCGCTTGGCCAAAAGGCGCTCCGGCCCTGGGTCTGCGCAGGCCGGTTACCAGCGCCGGCAACCGGCCTCACGCACGGCAGGCGCAGCCGACCTGGCAGCAGAAAGCGACATCGATTTCAGCGCCGGGCCGATCGGGAGCGTCGTGCTGATGAAGTTCTCAGATATCGGCATGGGCGTGCGGCGGCACCGCCACACCCCCGCCACCGACGAAGTGGCGGACCACCGGCGCGCGCTCGCCTTGATGCAGGGCGCGGATCTGCTCCTGCAGCTGGCGGTCGTCGCCGGTGACGCGCTCGTGCTGACGCAGATGTTCCAGCCACGAAGCGACGATGAAGTATTCCAGTTGCACGCCGGGTGTTGCCGCGTCTTCGGCGATACCCCAGACCACCGCACCATCACGACGCCGCGCGTTGCCCAGTTGCGTCATCAGCTGCAGGAAAGTTACGCGCGCATCGGCAGCGATGCGGTATTCGACCGTCACCAGCACTGGGCCGCGATCGTGTTCGACCGCATCCGATTGCGCCGGCACAGGCCAATGTCCGCCAGGGGCGAGGTCCAGCTGTTCGGTGCCGGCAATGCGCGCGCGCTTGACCAGCAGCGCCGCGATCACCGCGCCAACGGCGGCAATCTGCAGGGCTGTCGCGATCGAGGTGCGTTGCGCCAACGCGCCCCAGACCAGCGAGCCGGTCTCCATACCCGCAGAAAACACCACGATGTACAGCGACAATGCGCGTGCGCGCACCCAGGCAGGCACCGCCGTTTGCGCGGCGATCTGCAAGGACGACAGCACGGTGATCCAGGCCAGGCCGTTGACCACCATCACCACGCACAGCACTCCGATCTGACGCGACAATGCCAGCCCCAGCAATGAGGCTGCGCACACGATGGTGGCCACGAACACCAGTAGGTCGCGGTCGTAGCGCGCACGCAGGCGTGGCAACAGCAGCGCGCCACTGATCGCACCGATGCCGATGCAGCCCAGCAACACGCCATAACTGCCGGCACCCAACTGCATGTCGCGACGGACCACCAACGGCAGCAATGCGGTCAACGCGCTGGCGAACAGGAAGAACCCGGCGGCCTTGATCAGCACCGCCTGCAAGCGCCCGGCGCGTGCGGCGTAGCGCAGACCGGCACGCAGGCCCGCGCCGAAGCTCTCCGGCGGCAATGCAGAGACATGCGCATCGCGACGCCAACACCACAACACCAGCAGCATCAGCCCGAAGGTCACGCCATTGAGCAAAAATGCCCACGGCGGCCCGAATTGCGCCACGATCAAACCGCCAACCGCTGGGCCGATCGAGCGGGCGATGTTCATGCCGATCGAATTGAGCGCTACCGCCGAGGCCAGCATCGGCCGCGGCACCAGCTCCGACACGATTGCCGCCTGCGCAGGCATCGCCATTGCCGCGCCCATGCCCATTGCAAAGGTCAGTGCCACCAGTACCCACGGGGTTAGCAACTGCAGATGCGATAGCAAGGCCAAGGCTGCGGCCACCAGCAACATCCAGCCCTGGGTAAGCATCAGGTAGCGGCGGCGGTCGACGATGTCCGCCAGCGTGCCGGCCACCAGTGCGAACAACACCACCGGCAAGGTGGTGGCCGACTGCACCGCCGCCACCATCAACGGCGAGCCCGTCCGTTCGGCCATCACCCAGGACGCGGCGACATCGTTGATCCAGGTGCCGATGTTGCTGCCTAAGATGGCCAGCCATAAGGCACGAAAGATCGGCTCGCGCAGCGGCGCCCAGGCACCGCTATCGGCGGGTGCGGCAGAAGAAGTCATCGCGGCAAGGCTCCAGTGGACGGGGTGAGACAAACAAGGTGACGGGCCTGGATGCGCCGGCAGGCGCATCGCTGTGGTGCCGATCTCAGAACGCGAAACACGCGCAACCCAATGCGCCCCAGAAGCCGCGCAGGTCATCGCTGGGCGCAGCATGCTGCGCTGCATGTCCATGCGGCCCGTGCGCGCGACAGCCATGGCCATGCGTGTGCGTGGTGCTGGCAAGCCCGCTGACCGCACCACCCACGTGATAGCCGCCGAACCGGTTGACCGGCGACCAGTCCGGCATCGCCGGCGGCAAGGTGGGCGCCAGTGCGGCGAAGTCGCCGTCGCCATGGACGACGCGCCCACCCAGCACGGTCAGCACGCTGGTGATGTCGGCAATGGCGGCATCGTCGACGCGGAAGTAATCGTCGGACAACACGATGAAATCGGCCAGTTGCCCCGCCGCCAGCGTGCCCTTGTGGCCCTCATCGCCGGAGAACCACGCGCTGCCCTGCGTCCACAGCCGCAACGCCTGCTCACGGTCGAGCAGGTTCTCTTCGCCGTACAACGCCAGACCGCCCACCGTGCGTCCGGTGACCAGCCACGACAGCGCCACCCACGGGTTGTAACTGGCCACGCGCGTCGCATCGGTACCGGCGCCCACCGGCACGCCGGCGGCCAACATGCGACGCACCGGTGGCGTGTGCCGCGCAGCCTGTACGCCGTAGCGCTCGACAAACGCTTCGCCCTGATACGCCATGCGGTGCTGCACGGCGATGCCGCCGTTCAAGGCGCGAATGCGGTCGATATTGCGTGGCGTGATGGTTTCGGCGTGATCGACGAACCAATGCAGGCCATCGAACGGAATGTCGGCATTGACCTTTTCGTACACATCGAGAATGCGTCCGATGCTTTCGTCGTAGGTGGCATGGATACGGAATGGCCAACGCTTTTCGACCAGCAACCTCACCACCTGCTCCAGCTCGGGCTCCAGTTCCGGCGGCAGCTCCGGGCGCGGCTCGCTGAACTGCTCGAAATCCGCCGCCGAAAACACCAGCATTTCGCCGGCGCCGTTGTGCCGCAGCAGATCGTCGCCCTTGCGCACCGGCAGCATCTCGGTCCAGCCGCGGAAGTCGTCGACTTCCTTGCCCTTGTTCTGGGTGAACAGGTTGTAGGCGATGCGCACGCTCAACTGGTCGGCCGCGTGCAACTGTTCGATGACTTGGTAGTCCTCCGGATAATTCTGGAAACCGCCGCCGGCATCGATCACCGAGGTGATCCCCAGCCGGTTGAGTTCGCGCATGAAATGGCGTGTGGAATTGGCCTGATACTCCAACGGCAGTCGCGGGCCCTTGGCCAGGCTGGTGTAGAGAATCAGGGCATTGGGCTTGGCCAGCAGCAAGCCTGTGGGATTACCCAGCTTGTCGCGCTCGATGCGCCCGCCGGGCGGATCGGCAGTGGCCTTGTCGTAGCCACAGGCGCGCAAGGCCGCGCGGTTCAGCAGGGCGCGGTCGTACAGATGCAGCAAAAATACCGGTGTATCCGCTGCGATGGCATTGATCTCGTCCAGGGTCGGCAAGCGTTTTTCGACGAACTGATGCGCGGTGAATCCGCCGACCACACGCACCCATTGCGGCGCTGGGGTGCGGTCGACCTGCGCCTTCAACATCGCCATCGCATCGGCAAGCGAGCGCACGCCATCCCAGCGCAGCTCCAGGTTGTAGTTGAGCCCGCCGCGAATCAGATGGGTGTGGCTGTCATTGAGGCCGGGCAACAGGCGTCGGCCTTGCGCATCGATGCTGCGGGCGCCAGCTGCCAGCGCCATGATCTGCGCATCGTCGCCCACCGCCACGATGCGTCCATCGGTCACTGCAATGGCGGTGGCGCTGGGCTGACGTGGATCGAGGGTAGTGATGCGTGCGTTGCGAACGACCAGATCGACCATCGGAGACTTCCCTGAAGCAGACCAGGCGCCGGGCAAGGCGCCCAACGCAAGACCGGCGGCGGCGGCCTGCATCCACAAGCGCCGCCCGGCATGGTGATCATTCGGTACGCCGCTCATGCCGCACCACGCCTGCGCAGCCCATCCAGCGACCATGCGCCACCGCCAGCGGCAACCAGCCCCAGCAACACCAGCAGCCACATCAGCGGGTATTCCATCCCGCCGTGCATCCAGAACCAGCCCTTGGGCACGGCCACCACGACGGTGGTGGCGATGAACACCGCCGCCAGTGCAGCACTGACGCGCGTCCACAGACCCAGTAACACCGCCAGCCCCGAGAGCGTCTGCACCAAAGCCAGCAGCAACGGCAACGGTTGCGCAGACGGAAAGCCGAATTGCTGTAATTCAGCGGCAAATCCAGCCAGCCCCGGCCCACCAAACCATCCCAGCAACTTGCCCAGGCCATGCGGCAACAGGAAACCGCCGCCGGCAATGCGCAGCATCAGCAATGCCGCTGCAAGGCCGGCGTTGCCACGTGGTGCCGATGCGTTCAATGCCCGCCTTCCTGCGCGCCGAACATGGTTTTGGCGTACTGAATGCCGATGCCGTAGCCGCCCGCATGCGCACGCGCGATGCCGGTGGTGAGGTCGTAGGTGTCGCTGCGTGCCCAGTCGCGCTGTAGTTCCAGCAGGTACTGCACGCTGGTGATGGGCGCGGCGCCGGCCTGCACCATCCGCGTCACCGCGCGCTCGTGCGCTTCGTCGCTGACATCACCGCAGGCATCGGTGATGACGTAGACCTCGAACCCCTGCTCGACCGCCGACAGCGTCGGGCCGACGATGCAGACGCTGGTCCACAGCCCGGCAATCACCAGACGCTGCTTGCCGATGGCGTTGACGCGATCGATCACACCCTGGTCTTCCCAGGCATTCATGCTGGTGCGATCGAACACCGGTTCGCCGGCAAAGATCTCCGGCAGCTCGGGAAACAGCGGGCCGGAGAACGACTTCTCTGCAACGGTGGTCAAGATCACCGGCACCTTGAAGCCTTTGGCGCCCTTGGCAATCAGCGACACGTTGTTGCGCAGCGCCGAGATGTCGATGGTATGCGTGGCGAACGCCATCTGCGATTGATGGTCGATCAGGATCAGCGCGTGATCACCGGGCGACAACAGGGACTTACCGGGGACGGCGGTGGCGGTGGTCATGCGTGATGCTCCAGGGAGGATGAAAAAGAACCAGCGATGTGCCGTTGCGCACGCGGCTGGGGGCGCGCGGCGCAGGGATCGTTCGCCACTTGCGCGGCAAAGCGCGCCGGCGTGCAGCCGGTGGCGTTGCGGAAGCTGCGGACGAAATGGCTTTGATCGAAGAAGCACAGATCGGTGGCGATCTGGCTGATGGTGTGGCCGCCCTCGCGCAGCATGGCCTGGGCGCGTTCGAGGCGACGACGACGCAGATACTCCATCGGGCTGGCGCCCAGCGCATCGCGAAACACGCGCGCAAAATGGAAGCGGCTCATGCAGGCGGCGCCGGCCAGTTGCGTCACGCCGATGGGCTCATACAGATGCGTGTCGATGTACTGCAGCGCTCTGGCCACGGCGCGTGCGCGCGGGGCGTACAGTGCGTTGGTGTTGCCTGCATGCAGATCGGGGCGGCCGGCGGCAGTCAGACGTGCCATGTGGCGTCTCCGGCGGGGAATGGCGCCATGGTGGGGCGAACCTGCCGATCGCCCCACCCCTGATGGTGAGGCCGATCGCTCACTCTTTCGGGTGAGCAGCCCGCGTGCTGCCACAAGCACGCATGGGATCGCATGGGTGCATCGCCATGGCATGCACCGCGCATGCACGCCGATGCAGCGGCGATACCGCGCCGTTGTTTCTGTCGCGCTTTGCAGTGTCCAAGCCGACACCCGCACCACACGCAAATCAAGCGGACGCCAGCGCACGACTGGCACGCTACGAGGCGGCGTCATCACTGCTGCAGCCAACCGCTGGCATCCGGCTCGGCGCACATTGCATCGCAGCGACACGCACGCACCCCACGCAACATGCCGGTCCATGCGTAGCCGATTTCCTGCCCGACCTGCCTCCCCCGAAAGAGGTAGTGGTGCTTGGCCCCGATCTCGCCCGACAATGCTGCAATGCCGCGCGAGCCCCCCATCCGATTCCACCTGCTCTGGCGCCTGTGCGCGGCGGTGATCGTTGTGATGTGCAGTTGCGGGTGGCCGTGCAACTCCGTGTACGCCCAAGGCATCGCCGCAACGCGTGCGGGGCTGCTGCAATTCCACCACACCGCCTGGAGCACCGAGCGCGGCGCACCGGCCGATATCTGGGATATCCAGCAAGCCGAGACCGGGCCATTGTGGCTGGCGACCGGATTTGGCCTGTTTCAGTTCGATGGCGACCGTTTCGCGCGGCAGGCGGCGCCGGATGGCGAGGCCTATGCATCGCACAACATGACCACGCTTGCGCTGGCGCCGGACGATACCGCCTGGATCGGCTACTTCAACGCCGGCATCGATCGCGTTGCCGACGGTCACCTGACGCACTTCAGCCCGGGCAAGGACGTGCCCGCCGGCATGGTGTTCCGCATTGAGCACGATGGCAGTGGGCGCTGGTGGGCCGCCATCGATGGCGGTTTGTGCTGGTTCGATGGGCAACGCTGGCAGCGTGCAGGCGCCGACTGGGGCTACACCGCCGAGCGCGCGCATTGGCTGCTGCGCGATGTGCGCGGCACGCTCTGGGTCAGCGACGGTACCCAGATTCTGTCGTTGCGGCCTGGCGCCAAACGCTTCGAACCCAGCGGCCAGCAGGTGGGTCTCTACGTCACCATGGCCGAAAGTCCGGGCGGAGCGATCTGGGTCGCAGACCCGTACCGCGGCGTGTTTGCGTTGACCGATGCGCAGGGCCACGTGCTGCCCGCCACGGCCCGTGCCCGGCCGCAATTTCCCGGGCTGTTCGCGCGGCGCATCCGGTTCATGCGCGATGGCGCGCTATGGGGCAGCGACTACGCGGCGCATGGCCTGTTCCGGATCGCCTTGCCCACATCGCCCACGCCGGTGCTGGAACGCTTCGGAACCGTACAAGGCCTGACCTCGGCCACTGCCGGCCCCTTGCTCGAGGACCGCGAAGGCAATCTGTGGGCCGGCACCAATCTGGGCCTCAACCGGTTCCGACATCGCGCATTGCTGCCGTTGGCGTCCTTGCTGCCGGGCCAGGCGATGGCCGTGGCGACCTTCAATCCCGCCCCGGGCACCGCCGCACGCCCGCTCCTGGCCAGCCTGCGCGATGGCCGGCTGCTGGCCTTGAGCCGCGATCGGGTGGAAGGTTTGCAGCGTGGTGCGTCCCACCACATCCTGGATGTGCCGGCGACCGCCAATGGCTGGGTGCTTGGCGAGCACGCCTTGCTACGTCTGCAGGTCGGCCGCGTGCAACCGGTGGCGCTGCCGCTCGGCCTGGCGACCGGCGCCATCCGCGCCTTCGTCGTGGACAACCGCAACCATCCCCGGATCTGCCCGGATGCCGGCGGCCCCTACGCTTTCGACGGCAACGTCTGGCAGCCGCTGCCCGATCTGCAGGATAGCCCGTGCACGGTGCTCGCCAATACGCGCGATGGCGGCCTATGGGTGGGCACCATCAAGGGCGATGCGCGCCTGCTGCAGGGCCGGCAGGTGACGCGTTACAGCGCAGAAAATGGCCTGTCGGTGGGGCCGATCACCGCCATCTGGCAAGGCCCGTCGCTCACGCTGGTCGCCGGCGAAACCGGGCTGGCAGCGCTGGGCGCCGACGGCCGGTTCCGGCAAGTGGCCGATCAGACCAATCCGCTCCTGCAGGGCATCACCGGCATCGTGCAGGACCGGCACGGCACGCTGTGGTTGAACGGCAACCGCGGCGTGGTGCAGATCGCTCAACGTGCGCTGCTACAGAGCGTGCAATCGGGCTTGGTCAGCCCGGCGCTGCGCCTGTACGACATCATGGACGGGTTGCCCGGTGTCGCCCAGCAGGCCACACCGGTCCCCACGGCCATCGCCGCCGACGACGGCCTGTTGTGGTTCACCACCAACCAGGGCCTGGCCTGGCTGGACCCGGAACAGACCTACCGCAACCCCACCGCGCCGGAGGTCTTCATCACCGACGTGGTCGCCGACGACCGTCCCTACCCGCGCACCGCCGGGCTGCGCCTGCCCAAGTGGACGCACCGCCTGCGCATCGGCTACGACGCTGTGAGCCTGACCCGGCCCGAACGCGTGCGCTTCCGCTACCGGCTGGAGGGCGTGGACGCGCAATGGCAGGACGCCGGCAACCGTAACGAGGCGTTCTATACCAACCTCGCGCCCGGCCGTTACCGCTTCCGCATTGCCGCCGCCAACAACGATGGCGTGTGGAACGCGCGCGGCGACACGCTGGATTTCGTCATCGAAGCGGCCTTCGTGCAAACCTGGCAATTCAAGGTGTGCGTTGCGCTCGCCCTGCTGCTGACGCTTGCGATGCTGTGGCGCATGCGCACCCGGCGTATTGCCGGACGCCTGCGTGCACGCCTGGAAGAGCGCTACCGCGAACGCGAACGCATCGCGCGCGAGTTACACGACACCTTGTTGCAGGGCACGCAAGGCCTGATCCTGCGGCTGCATGCCGCCAGCCGCTCGTTGCCGCAGGACGACCCGCGGCGGCTGGAGCTCGAACAGGCGGTCGACCTGGCCGAGAATGCGCTGGTCGAAGGCCGCGACCGCGTCAACGGCCTGCGCGACAGTTATTCGCTGCGCCAGGATCTGGCCGCCGCACTGCAGCGCGCACGCGAGGCCACCATGCCACCGCCGTCTGCCGAACTGCAGGTGTCGGTCGAAGGACGCCCGGTGGCGCTGCGTCCGATGGTGGCCGACGAAGTGTTCCAGCTTGGCCGCGAAGCATTGGCCAATGCCGATCGCCATGCAGGCGCCGCGCGCATCGCGCTGGAACTGCGTTACGGTTCACGTGACTTCGTGCTGCGCATCCGCGACGATGGCTGCGGCCTGGATCCGGACGTGCTGCATGGGCATGCACGCACCGGCCACTGGGGGCTGACCGGCATGCAGGAACGCGCCAAACGCATCGGCGCCAAGATGCAGTTGTGGTCGCGTCCAGGCAGCGGCACCGCAATCCAGATCACGCTTCCGGCCCGCACCGCCTATGCGACGCCACCGCGCTGGTGGTGGCGATTTCGACCTGCACGATCCACGGAGAGCTCCAATGGCTGAGATGGTCAAACCGACCGACGTGCTGGTGGTAGACGATCATCCGCTGCTGCGCGACGGTCTCAGTGCCATGCTCGCCGCCGAACACGACATGCGTGTGGTCGGCGAAGCCGAAGACGGCGAACAGGCCGTGGCCTGCTACGCCAGCCTGCGCCCGGACGTGGTGCTGATGGATCTGCAGATGCCGCGCGTGGATGGCGTCGAAGCCATCCAGCGCATCCGCCGTGTCGACCCCGCCGCCAAGGTCATCGTGTTGACCACCTATACAGGCGATGTGCGTGCGGTGCGCGCACTGCAGGCCGGCGCCTGCGGCTATCTGCTCAAAAGCGCGCTGCGCCGCGAGCTGGTCGACACCATTCGCGACGTGCGCCGCGGCCAGCGGCGGCATGTTCCGGCGTCGGTGGCCGAAAACATCGCCGCCCACGTGCTCGACGACGCGCTATCCGCCCGCGAGACGGAGGTACTGAGCCTGGTGGCCACCGGATGCTCCAACAAGCAGATCGGCAATGCCTTGAGCATCTCCGAAGAGACGGTCAAGGCGCATATGAAGAACATCCTGGCCAAGCTCGGCGTGCGCGATCGCACCCATGCGGTCACCGTTGCCCTGCGCCGGGGAATCCTGTCGCTGGAAACCTGAGCCGCCTGCGACCAGGCAGATCGCAAGCGCAGGTCGCTCTTCAAACACCGCTACATCCGGTCATCGCGGTAGCGCGGCAACGGCAGGCGTGACAGAAAGACGCCACCCTGCGCATCGGCCGGCTCACCGACGGCGCCGCGATGGATCGCCCCTGGAGGGCTAGCCGATCTTGCCGCCCACCGCGCCCGCCAGCCCGAACTCTGTAACCCGGTCCACCATTCTTGAACACAGGGCGCACGATGCGATCGACGCGCACTGTCAAATCGATCGGCTTGAGCTATCGTATGCACCGCCAGCGGCGTGGGGGCCGCTTCAGCATCATGCGCAACAGCCGATAACGGCTAGGTCCGACCGCTGCCGGGGGGCTGCGACGGCGTTCGATCCAATCACTAAACGCGTTCAGGGGAATTGCGATGCTTCGTCACTCTTTGCGGGTGCGCCTGCTGTTGCCGGTGCTGGCCTTGGTGCTGGTCGTGGTGGTGGCACTGACGGTCATTCTGGCCATTACCGAAGCGAATCGGGTCAAGTTCGAGACCGGCGACGCGATCGAGCGCCAGTCGGTGTCCTTGCAGACCCTGTTCTCGGTCACCCGCGCGATGATGCTCGATCGCGTCAATACCTCCATGCGCCAGCTGCGCAAGGAAGCCAACGCACACGGCGCCGCCAGCGTCGGCAACGAAGTGCGCGTGGGCGAGCGCAGCGCCAACGACCTGCTGCTGGGCCAGAAGGCGCAGGCCAACGTCTTCGACATGCTCGACGAGGTCACCGCCATCCACGAAGGCACCGCCACGCTGTTCTCGCGCACCGGCGATGACTTCGTGCGCATCTCCACCAACGTCAAGAAGGACGACGGCAGCCGCGCCATCGGCACCGTGCTCGATCCGAACGGCCAGGCCGCCGCCAAGCTGCGCAACGGCGAAAGCTTCTACGGCGTGGTCGACATCCTCGGCAATCCGTACGTCACCGGCTACGAGCCGATCTTCGCCGGCAACGACAAGCGCGTGATCGGTGCCTGGTACGTCGGCTACAAGGCCGACACCCAGGCGCTGGAAAACGTGGTCAGCAGCCGTCGCGTGCTCGACTCCGGCTTCATCGCCGTGTTCGACAGCAAGAACAAGCTGCGCTTCCAGTCCACCACCGGTGCCACCACCGACACCGCCACCATCGAGCGGATCGTCAAGGAAACGCCCAACGACTGGGTCGTCACCAAGCAGGAAGTGCCCGATTGGGGCTTCACCCTGGTGTCGGCTTATCCCAAGAGCGACGTCAATGGCGTGATCGTGCGCCAGTCGCTGTGGATCGCCGGCATCGGCCTGCTGGTGTGTGCGCTGTTGCTCGGCCTGCAGTGGGCGTTGATCTGGAGCCGCGTGTTGCGCCCGATCCAGCACCTGACCACCGTGGCCGAAGAGCTGAGCCTGGGCAAGTGGAACCACACCATCGACGAGGTCAACCTCAAGGATGAAATTGGTACCCTGGCGCGCGCCATCTCCCGCCTGTCCAACAGTGTCCGGCTGGCCATGGAGCGGCTCAGCAAACGCTGAGCTGCGCGCACCCACTCCGTACCAGATGATGCAAGGAAGACGCCATGTCCACTGAATTCCGTCCGCTGATCGAGGTCCTGCGCGAACTCAAGGCGCTGGCACTGAAGAAGGCGTCCGGCTTTCTGTTCATCGTCACCGAGGAGAACCACTCCTGCATCATCCGCCTCAACGCCGGGCAGATCGAGGAAGTGGTGTTCCGCATGCTGCGCAATGACGAGGCGGTGCAACGCCTCACCATGGTCAATGCGGCCAAGGCCCGCTTCCAGGCCGACCCCGGCGCCGGCATGGGCAAGCCCTCGCTGCTGAGCGATGATTCGCGACAATGGTTGATGGGCGGTTTCGAACAGGATCTGGGTGGTGTACCGCCGCGGGCAGCGGTTGCAGCGGCTTCGGCACCGGCCGCCGCAACGCCGCTCGCCGCACCGAACGCAGCACCTTCAGGCGCTGGGTCGCCACCGGACGAGCGCGTCCGCGATGCATTGGAAAAAGTCGCGCTGAATTATCTCGGCCCGATCGCGGGTATGCTCTGCGACGAAGCCTGGGACATATCGAGCGACATCGAACAAGTGCTCAATCAGCTGGGCGCCAACCTCTCCACGCCACAGGAAACGCAGAAATTCATGGCAGATGCGCGCGTGGCGCTGGCCAAGCTGCGCTGACGGGCAACTGCAGTGGATCCAGGATCAAGCCGCGCATTGCGCGGTTTTTTTTCGCGCCCACTCGTGCGGAGATAGCGGAATTATCGCTGGCTAATCCAGACTTTTCACGCTTATGCCATTCAAGAACAAGTCGACGAAATGCCCGATACGCGATTTCGATGATTGGTCATTTTCGACTGCAAGGGAGATGGCAGTCACCACGCAAATGAAATCCTCATACGTGACGTCGCCACGGATCGCACCCGCGTCCTGCCCGCGCTGAAGCAGCCGGCGCCCTTCAGCGGTGATCGCATTACAGCCGGGCGTCCCGCATTGGATAACAGCTCCGATCGAAGCAGCAAGGCTCTGATAAATGCTCGTGTTCCTGGCAAGTTCTTCCAGGTACGCGCGTACCGCCTCGCCTGGAGCAAGGTCTCGGTCGCGCGCACGGCTGGCTTGCGCCAGCGACAGGAAACGCTCGTTGCTGGTTGCGGCTAACAGTGCCTCGCGCGTGGGAAAGCGACGATAAAGCGTACCGATGCCGACACCTGCGCGCCTGGCAACTTCCTCGAGCGGAACACCAGCTCCTTTTTCCAGAAAAAGCGCTTCAGCTGCAGAAAGGATGAGTTCCCGATTTTTCTGCGCGTCAGCCCGAAGGGCAGGTTCATCACTCACACGTTTTCCTCCCTCTCTTGTCAAGTGGAGGTTACCTCCATATCATAAGTGGAGCAATCCTCCATATTTGAAGAAGGCATCGGAAGATGACGAACCGTTTCGAAGACAAAGTGGTGGTGATCACGGGGGGCAGCGACGGCATCGGCCTGGCAACGGCGAAGCTGTTCGCAATGGAAGGCGCGCACGTGTACATCACCGGGCGTCGGCAGGACGCACTTACCGAGGCCGTGAAGGAGATCGGCCACGGAGCAGTCGGTGTGCAAGGCGATGTCACCAACTCCGGCGACGTCGCTCGGCTTTACGAGCAGATCCAACGCGATCACCACAAGGTCGATGTCGTGTTCGCCAATGCGGGCATCTACGAGGTCGTCTCCCTCGATGCGATCGACGATATGCATTTCGACACGACCTTCGACGTCAATGTGAAAGGCATGGTGTTCACCGTGCAAAAAGCGCTACCGCTGATGACTGCGGGCAGCGCTATCGTCCTCAACGGCTCCATCGCCGGCAGCAAGGGCCTGCCAGGCCAGTCTCTTTACAACGCCAGCAAGGCCGCGGTGCGCTCGTTCGCCCGAAGCTGGACCACCGACCTCAAGGAGCGAGGCATCCGCGTGAACGTCGTCTCGCCTGGTGGCACGCAGACGCGCCTGATACGCAGCTACCTCGATTCGCAGCCCGAAGTTGAAGAGGCGCTGAGCAAGAGTGTTCCGCTCGGGCGGCTGGCCGAACCGAACGAGGTAGCACGGGCAGTCCTCTTCCTGGCATCCAGCGAGAGCAGCTTTGTCGCCGGCCATGAGCTTTTCGTCGACGGTGGTGTCGCTGCGGTTTAGGCATTGGGCAAGACGCGTGGGGTGCACGGCGATCCTGCGTGTCGAAGCCGTGCTGATCGTGCAGGCATGGCTGCGGCTCTGGTCGAAACGCTTCGTCGAGCGCAGGGCATCCCGCTGTGCGGTCTTGTTTGACGCAAAGGCGCAATGCAGCCCGCGCTTCTAGAGGGTGATCCTGGCATCCAGCAACGGCACGAGCGCAGGCCAGCATCCCATCATCCGCAGAGGTCGAACGTACCTGAGTGCAGCACGCCTCACCCTCCCCCGCCAACGGCGGGGTCCGGGCGCATGCGCACCCGGTCTATTTCACCATCATCGATACTTGCGTCATCTTTTCGACGACCGGCGACAGTCCTCGAAAGGCCGATGTCACTCCTCCTCTGTCATCAACGGGCCTCGTAAATCCCTATGATTTAAGGGATTTCTAGTGAGGGATTTCTAGTGATCGACAAATGTATACCGTCGCGATCTACCGTCAAAACACGCGTTTAATGCTGGTGCGGGTTATAGAGCGACCTGCGCGGCGTAGACACTTCCGGGCTTATTGTCGATTTAGCGCGCTCCACTACGACCGGGAACGACCACACGCTAAGGGATTACAGTTCGCCCAGGAAATCCCCGACCACGGCGACGCAATGATCGAAGCTGGGCGTGTAATCCAGCATGGCGATGGCCTTGAACGCGGCGCGCAGGCCGGCATGCGGCGCTTGGATCTGGGACAGAAACGCCTCCCGATGGCGTAGGAGAAACGGCGTCGCCGCCAGAAGCTGCTGAGGCTCGCGCTCAATCACGAGCGCCAGGTCGAAAAGATCACGCGCCGTGACCCGATCGCCACGGTGATACATCTTCTTGGCAATGATTTCGGCGGCTGTCTCCACCTTCACGGCGCGACCGCCGATATCCCAGGTGTCCCAGGCGTCGTTCAGCAGATTGGGAGCGGCAACGAAGTCGACCTCGCCCTCCTCGAACTGCAGTTTGACGAAGGCGCCTGGCTGCTCAGTATAGTCCTGCGTCAAGTCCACCGCCGAGTCGCTCAAACGAGGCGTGACAAAGCCGAGGTACTGCGGATCGGGCACGAAAATGTCGATATCCTTGCTCAGCCGATGGCGGTGACGGAACATCAGCACGGTTCCACCGCCCAGGGTCCAGAACGGGTCCGTGATGCCGCCGTACTGGCTGATCTCGTCGATCAGCACCAACGCCCGCGGGAAAAGCCTCTCCCATGGACCGCCGGGCAGTGCCACGGGCTTCATGCCCACAGCGCCCGACGGTGCACGGACAAGGACCCGGCCAGCTTCGCCACGTTGCGCCAGACCTGCCTTGGCGGCAGGTGTGCACGCGAGGCCGCCTCTTCCACGGCCATCACGACGATGGGCACAGGCGCCTCGTCGAGTAAATGTGTCAGGTGAGGGGCAAATGGAGCAGGCACTTCGCCACTCGCCAGGGCCTGCTCCAGCGCCTCGGGCGCCAGTTCACGTGCATAGCTGACGCTCACCGTCTTGGCCGCCATCCACAGGCCGCGCTTCTTACGCCTCGCTTGCGTATCGAGCTTGGGACTGTCCAAGCCCAGTACCGCCGTCACCTGCCCCACACGGTTGACGCCAAGATCGCTCAGCGTGCCATTTTCCAGGCCGACCAGGGTCTGGCGAGACAGTCCGCTCAAGTGTGCCAACTGCGCCTGGGACAGGCCCAGCTCAGTGCGCCGGGTCCGCACGGTATGGCCGATATCGATGAGGTTCATGGCAGGCGCGATAGCTAGGTTAAATGTCTAATATTTTTTACATAATATACCCACTTATCACCACCTGCAAGAAGGCAGATTTAGCAAGCCGTCGTCCCTATTTCGCTGCGATGGCTCTTATCTAGCCGATATCTTTGCCAACTGGCGCTAATATCCTGGCAGGGCGTAACGGGGCGTAATGCGCGTTATGACAGGGCACTGCAGGGGATTCCATGGACGAGACACAACTGGAAGATTCGGCCACCGCTGCCGAATTGAAAATCGACGTTACCCTGATCGCCAAATTGAACTTGGCGGACTTTCAAAATGCGGTCCCACTGTTGCGGGATCTCTGGCTGGTCAACGAGACCGATCAGAAGCATGAGCAGGTCGAGTTGGTCCTGACGTCCGATCCGCCCTTTCTGAAGCCGCGCCGTTGGCGGATCGACGCGCTGGCCGCGGGCTCCCGCTATCCGATCCGCGACCTGGACCTGAATCTGGACGGCGGATTGCTGGCGCGGCTAACCGAGGCCGAGACGGCCACGGTCTCGCTGGCCTTGCGCTCCGTGGGCGCGGATGCGTCCATCCCGGCCCTCGCGCAGCGCGACAGCCATCTGGAGCTGCTGCCACGCAACCAATGGGGCGGCATCTCGCATCTGCCGGACTTGGTCGCCGCCTTCGTCCAACCCAACGATCCGGCCGTGGATCGGCTGCTCAAGCGAACCGCCGAGGTGTTGCGGCAGAACGATCGCAACCCCGCACTGGATGGCTACACCGGCGGCGCCAAACGCGCCTGGGAACTGGCTTCGGCCCTCTGGGGGGCCACGGCTGGCATGCAGTTGGACTATGCCCTGCCCCCGGCCAGCTTCGAGCAGTCGGGCCAGAAGGTGCGCAGTCCCAGCCAGATCGAAAGCTCGGGGCTGGGGACGTGTTTCGACCTCACGTTGCTGTTCTGCGCCGCACTCGAGCAGGCAGGGTTGAACCCCCTGTTGGTCTTCACAGAGGGCCATGCCTTTGCAGGTGTCTGGCTGCAACCAGAGGAGTTTTCCAACACGGTCGTCGACGACGTGACCGCTTTGCGCAAGCGCCTCAGGCTCAAGGAACTGGTGCTGTTCGAGACCACCCTGATCACCCAGCGCCCCACTGTCCCTTTCAGCTATGCCACCGAACGCGGTGCCCAGCAGGTTGATGAATCTCAGGATGCGGGATTCCGCCTGGCCGTGGACATCCGCCGGGCGCGGCTGCAGCGCATCAAGCCATTGGCCAGTGCGGAGGCGGCAGTTGCTACGGCGTCGGACACCGAAGGGTCACCGTCCACGCCCGCCGTGCCAAAGATCGAAGACGCGCCTGACCTGCCTGACAACGCGCCGGCCAATGCGGAAGATGCCAGCCAGCTCGATCCCAAGGACCGGCTGCTTCGCTGGCAACGCAAGCTGCTGGATCTGTCGCTTCGCAACAACCTGCTCAACTTCAAGGCCGGCAAGAAAGCACTCAAGCTGGAAGCACCGGACCCTGGCGCGCTGGAAGACCTGCTGGCCAGCGGCCAGTCCCTGAAGCTGCGCACGCGTCCGGACCTGATGAACGGTGCCGATCCGCGCGATCAGACCATCTACGAAGCCCGCGAACGCGAGAACGTGCGCCGTGCGCACGCGCTGGAAGCCCTGCAGAAGGGCGAGGTTTTCGTTGGCGTTCCCGAGATCGAACTCGATTCACGCCTGGTCGATTTGTTTCGCAGCGCTCGCACGACTTTGCAGGAAGGCGGTGCCAACACGCTTTATCTCGCCTTGGGCTTCCTGTCCTGGACCCGCGAAGACCGTGACGGTCAGCGCTACCGCGCGCCCTTGATCCTGGTGCCGGTCAGCCTGCAGCGCAAGAGCGCCCGCTCGGGCTTCACGCTCAGCCTGCATGACGACGAGCCCCGCTTCAATCCGACCTTGATCGAGATGCTGCGCCAGGACTTCGAACTGAGCCTGGGCACGCTCGAAGGCGAACTGCCGCGGGACGATGCCGGCCTGGACGTCGCTGCGGTATGGAAGGCTGTCGGCCACGCCATCAAGGACATCAAGGGCTGGGAAGTGACCGAGGACGTGGTGTTGTCCATGTTCTCGTTCGCCAAGTACCTGATGTGGAAAGACCTGGCCGAGCACAGCGAACAGTTACGCGAGAACCCGGTCGTGCGCCACCTGCTGGACACCCCGCGCGATGCCTATCCATTGGGCGCTCCGTTCCCGCAAGTGCGCGAACTGGACCAGCACTTCGACCCCAGGCAGGTGTTCTGCCCCTTGCCGGCGGATTCCTCGCAGTTGTCAGCTGTGCTGGCCGCCTCGCAGGGCAAGGACTTCGTCCTGATCGGTCCACCGGGGACTGGCAAGAGCCAGACCATCGCCAACCTGATCGCCCAATCCCTGGCACAGGGCCGACGCGTCCTCTTCGTATCCGAGAAAATCGCGGCGCTGGATGTCGTCTACCGGCGCCTGCGTGAAATCGGCCTGGGCGAGTTCTGCCTGGAACTGCACTCGAGCAAAGCCCGCAAGCTCGACGTGCTGACGCAGTTGCAATCGGCTTGGTCCAGCACTGGCCAGGCCGATGCCGAGCAATGGCGGGCCGAGGCTGAGAAACTCAAGCGCCTGCGCGATGCGCTGAACATCTATGTGGAACGCCTTCACCAGCGTCGCCGCAACGGCTTGAGCCTGTTCGGTGCCATCGGCACCGTCAGCGCGGGACACGACGTCCCGACACTTCACGTGGCCTGGCCCTCGGCCGATCAGCACGATCATGCTGGCATCGAACAGTTGCGCAGTGCCGTGGACCGCCTGGAAGTCAACGCACAGGCCATTGGCCATGCCGCGCTGGCGCAGCACCCCTTGGCCCTGGTCGGCCAGGGAGACTGGTCGCCCACCTGGCAGCAGCAACTAATCGCCACTGCACGTGATGTGCTTCCCGCCGCCCAGGCGACGATCGAATCCGCCCAGGCGTTTGTCCAGGCCATCGGCCTGCCCTCGCCCACCTTGACGCCCGAAACCTGCGAAGCGCTGCTGCTCCTGGCCCAACGCCTGCCTGTGGCGGCGGGACATGATTGGCGCTTTGTCCTGCGGCCCGACGCACGCAGCCTGAGCCAACGCCTTCAGGAAGGCGCGGCACTGGTGCGCCGCCATGCGGAACTGAACATACAGCTGTCCACGCCGTGGCCCGCTTCTGTCATGACCGCCTGCGCCGACGGGCTGGCCCTGCTCGCCGAGCACCGGCAGACTCGCGCAGAACTCGGCGAGCCCTGGCCGATACGCATCACCGTGCAGCTCAACCAAGGGCTGGGCTTGCTGGCCCAACTCGGCGAGCACCACTCGGCAATATCGGCTCCCTACGGCAAGGCGATCGAACAGCTCGACGTCGCCCAGTTGCAGCAAATGTGGGAACAGGCCGAGCAGACGTTCTGGCCCAAGTCCTGGCTGGGTAAACGCAAGGTCACAGCACAACTGTCCAGCGCTATCACAGGCGGCGCGCAGCCCAACGTAGCCAACGATCTGCAGCATTGGAAGGCCATCCGCGCCTTGCGCCAGCAGATCCAGGCCATCGCTCCAGGCCAGCAGTGTGCGGACGTCTGGGCAGGACTGGAGACACAAGAGGACAAGATACGCACGGCCCTGCGCTGGCAAACCGCCCTGGCCGCCGTACGCGAAGGCCAGCCCTGGGAGGACGACGGCTTCGATGCCATCGCCAACGGCCAATGCGGGGCCGCCCTGCAAGCCGATCTGCAACGGGCACGGCGACTGCGCCAGCTCGACCAAGACATTGCGGCACAGGCATCGCTGGAAACGGCGACCGACGGCCTATGGGCAGGCCACGCCACACCAGTCGACCGCATGCGTGCCGCACTCGACTTCCTGAGCGACTGGCGCAGCCATGCCCAGCTAGGTGCGTTGGATGCCCACACCTTGGTTGAGGAAGGCGCTTGCGGCCCCACGCTGACACGTGACCACCAAACGCTTCGCCAGCGGGCCGATACGGAACAAGCACTGGCCGCCCTGGACGACTTGCGCGAGTTCACCGCAGGCCTGTGGAAAGGTCTCGCCACCCACCTGGATGACCTCGAGCAGGCCTGCCAGCTCCGAGAGGATCTGGCTGCCGTGCTGGCCCGCCTGGCCACCACGCCCGAACAGATCTCTGCCTGCAAGGCACCGCTGCATACGCTGTTGGGCGATGCCAATGCACTGCTGGAGCCCGGTGGTCGAATCGTGCTGGCCGGCGCTCGATACGTGGAGAAATGGGAACAGCTACTACCCCGGCGCGAGGCACTCGCGACAACCGGACATTTTGCCGAGGCCGCCCAGGCGCAGTGGCAGTCCATATCACTCGACGGGCTGATCGAGCAAAGCCAGTCCATCGTGCGCGCCGAACACGGGCTGCGCAGCTGGTGCGCATGGCGCCAGGCGTGCGACGAGGCGCTCGCACTCGGGCTGGCCACCCTGGTCCAGGCCATCGAGCAGGGCCAGGTCGGCCCGGACCAGGCACGCCGAAGCTTCGAGACCAACTACGCACGCTGGTGGCTCAACGCCGTGGTCGATCACGAGCCGGTCATTCGCGGCTTCGTCAGCGCCGAGCATGAACAGCGCATCCGCGATTTCTGCGAACTCGACGAACGCTTCACCGCCATGACCCGGGACTGGCTGCGCGCCCGCCTGTGCGCCGACCTGCCCTCGCAGGACAACGTCAGCCGCAACTCCGAATGGGGGCTGCTACGGCACGAAATGGGCAAGAAGCGCGCGCACCTGCCCTTGCGCGAACTGATGGCTCAGATTCCCGAGGCGCTGACCAAGCTCACGCCCTGCTTGCTGATGAGTCCGCTGTCCATCGCGCAGTATCTCCAGGCCGGAGCCAACGCGTTCGACCTGGTGATCTTCGACGAAGCTTCGCAGATCCCGGTCTGGGACGCGATCGGCGCCATCGCCCGCGGCCGCCAGGTCGTCATGGTCGGCGACCCCAAGCAGTTGCCGCCCACCTCTTTCTTCGACCGCGCCGAATCCGGGCTGGACGACGAAGACGTCGAGGCCGACCTGGAGAGCATCCTCGACGAGTGCATCGGCGCCAACCTGCCGACACGGAATCTGAACTGGCACTACCGCTCCCGTCATGAAAGCCTGATTGCGTTCTCCAATCATGCCTACTACGACGGCGAACTGGTCACCTTCCCCTCACCCGTCACCAACGATCGCGCGGTCAGCCTGCAGCCGGTCTCAGGCACCTACCAGAAAGGCGGTGCGCGGACCAACCCGGCCGAAGCGAAGGCGCTGGTCGCCGACGTGGTGGCGCGCCTGACGGCGCCCGGTTTCCGCGAAATCGGGCTTACGATTGGAGTGGTCACCTTCAATGCGGAGCAGCAAAAACTGATCGAGGACCTGCTCGACGAGGCTCGCCGCCAGGATCCAAGGCTGGAGCCCTATTTCGCCGAGAGCGAACTGGAGCCGCTGTTCGTCAAGAACCTGGAGAGCGTGCAGGGCGACGAACGCGATCTCATCTATTTCTCCATCACCTACGGCCCGGACCCCGCAGGCCAACTGGCTATGAACTTCGGTCCACTCAACCGCCAAGGCGGCGAGCGCCGGCTCAACGTGGCTATCACCCGCGCGCGTCACGAACTGCGCGTATTCGCCAGCGTCCGCGCGGAGCAGATGGATTTGGCGCGAACCCAAGCCATCGGCGTGCGCGATCTCAAGCACTTCTTGGAATTCGCCGAACGCGGCGCTCGCGCGCTGGCGGAAGCGAACAGAGGCAGCCTGGGGGGCTTCGACAGTCCCTTTGAACAAGCCGTGGCCACCGCCCTGACCCGGCGCGGCTGGCAGGTCCAGCCACAGATCGGCGCCTCCTCGTTCCGCGTCGACCTCGGCATCGTCGATCCCGACGCCCCCGGACGCTACCTGGCCGGTGTGGAATGCGATGGCGCCACCTACCATCGCAGCGCCACCGCGCGCGACCGCGACAAGCTGCGCGAGCAGGTTCTGCGCGGCCTGGGATGGGACATCGTGCGGGTCTGGTCCACCGACTGGTGGATTGATCCGGCCGGCACGCTCGACAGGCTGGACGCCCGGCTGCAAGCCGTGCTCACGGCCCAGCGCAAGCGGCGCTCCGAACAGGCCGAGCGCGAAGCTGAGGCCGAGCGCCTAGCGCAGGCGGCCATCGCGCAAGCTATGGCGTCAGTAACGAAGCCAGACGAGGAAACGGCGGCCCCAATCCAGGATGCGGGTCCGGTCGCACCAGAAGTCCCGGCGACAGCTCCATCGCAGCAAGTCGAGGAAGTCTTTGCTCGCCAGGTCTCCGCAGCACCAGCCCATGCCGGTATCGCAGAAACAACGCCACCCGAAGCCTCGCTCTATCGGGTCACCCACCCGGCCGAAGCGGTCGCCGGCGCTAATCCCGATCGCTTTTTCGACGGCGATTACAACGACACCCTACTGGCCATGATCGCCCACGTCATCGATCATGAAGGCCCCGTGCTCGACGCCCTGCTGGCTCGCCGCATCGCCCGTGCCCACGGCTGGGTACGTACAGGCGGGCGGATCCGCGAGCGCGTGTTCCAACTTGCTCGGGCCCGCCATCGGACGACGGATGAAGAGGTCGGCACGTTCTACTGGCCCGAGCATCTTGATCCTGCAACGGAGCCGCCTTTCCGAGCGCCTGCCGACGAGGACAGCGTGCGAGCGGTCGACGAGATCAGCCTGCAGGAACTGGCTTCGCTGGCCCGTGCTGTGATCGCACAAGGAACGAAAGACGAAGCTGTGTATTACGCAATGGCGCGGAGACTGAGCCTCCAGCAGCTGCGGGCCTCCAGCCGAATGCGCTTGGAGCAGGCCGTGCATTCGACAGGGCATTAGGTAGACATTCTCAGGAGGGGAGCCATGCCGCACCAGGAGGCGCTATCGTCGAACCCGGAACAGGGCCTTGCAACGCCCAAGATGGTCCCGGCGGAGCCTTGGCCGCAGGCATCCTCCGAGAGCAGCGAGTGATTGGATGGCGCCACAGAACTACTTGACCTGTCACGTAAGCAGCGCAACCTGCTACTCCTGCGGCCCATCTTCCAACTCGAGCGCTACAAGGCGATGCTTGGTGATGAGGCAAGTGGGGACAGGACACTGTTCCACGGCATCGATGCCCACTACCTCGCGTTGTCAGCGCAAATGTGCAAGGCCACGAAGATGTCCATCGCCTGCCGCGACAGTAGGAAGGTCTGGATCCGACCTCCGGGGGGCTTACCGTCAGTTCTGTCGCCGACCCGTTCTGCTGGTCGGCAATAGCCACAGATAGAAAACTCAACTTATACTTTTATAATCAAAAAGTTAAGTTACTTCTACCGATATCGGGCGATAGCCTCCGAAAGACGCTTCATCACTCCCACTCGATCGTCGCCGGCGGCTTGCCGGAGATGTCGTAGACCACGCGCGAGACGCCGCGCAGTTCGTTGATGATGCGGTTGCTCACCGTGCCGAGGAAATCGTACGGCAGGTGCGCCCAGTGCGCGGTCATGAAGTCGATGGTCTCCACTGCGCGCAGTGCGATCACCCATTCGTAGGCGCGTGCATCGCCGACCACACCGACCGACTTGACCGGCAGGAACACCGCAAACGCCTGGCTGGTCTTGTCGTACAGATCGGCCTTGCGCAGTTCGTCGATGAAGATCGCATCGGCCTTGGCCAGCAATTCGGCGTATTCGCGCTTCACTTCGCCCAGGATGCGCACGCCCAGCCCCGGGCCCGGGAACGGATGGCGGTACACCATCGTGCGCGGCAGGCCGAGTTCGACACCGAGGCGGCGCACTTCGTCCTTGAACAATTCGCGCAACGGCTCGACCAAGCCCAGCTTCATGTGCTCGGGCAGGCCGCCGACGTTGTGGTGGCTCTTGATCACGTGCGCCTTGCCGGTCTTGCTGCCGGCCGACTCGATCACGTCCGGATAGATCGTACCCTGCGCCAGCCACTTGGCATTGGCCAGCTTGTTGGATTCCTCGTCGAAGATATCCACGAACAGGTTGCCGATGATCTTGCGCTTGGCTTCCGGGTCGCTGACGCCTTCGAGCTTGGCGAAGTAACGATCGGCCGCGTTGACGCGGATCACCTTCACGCCCATGTGCTCGGCGAACATCGCCATCACCTGGTCGCCTTCCTGCCAACGCAGCAGGCCGGTATCGACGAACACGCAGGTCAGCTTGTCGCCGATCGCCTTGTGCAGCAGCGCGGCGACCACCGACGAATCGACGCCGCCGGACAGGCCCAGGATCACTTCGTCATCGCCCACCTGCTCGCGCACGCGCGCGATCTGGTCGTCGATGATGTTGGCCGCCGTCCACAGCGTCTGGCAGCCGCAGACATCGACCACGAAGCGGCGCAGCAAGGTCTGGCCCTGCAGCGTGTGGGTGACCTCGGGATGGAACTGCACGCCGTACCAGCGCTTGTCCTCGTTGGACATCGCCGCCACCGGGATGCGGTCGGTCACCGCGGTGACGGTGAAGCCCGGCGGCACCTGCGACACGTGGTCGCCGTGGCTCATCCACACATTGAGACGCGACGCGCCGGCATGATCGGTCAGCCCTGCGAACAAGGCATCGGCAGCCACCACATCGACTTCGGCATGACCGAATTCGCGCTGGTCCGCCGCCTCGGTCGCACCACCCAGCTGCGCAGCCAGCGTCTGCATGCCGTAGCAGATACCGAACACCGGCAAGCCGCTGTCGAACACTTCCTGCGGCGCGACCGGCGCACCCGGCAAGGTGGTCGACTCCGGACCACCGGACAGGATGATGCCCTTGGCGCCGAAACCGGCGATCTCGGCCGGATCATGATCCCAGGCCCAGATCTCGCAATACACCCCGATCTCGCGGATGCGCCGCGCAATCAGCTGGGTGTACTGCGCGCCGAAATCGAGGATGAGGATCTTGTCGCTGTGGATGTTGGTCATTGGCGCCGGGATTGGGAATTCGGGATTGGAGATTGGCAAGAGCGGGATGGCGGCGATGCGCCCTGCCGAAGGAGATGCGGCGGGCTGCTACGCGTCCCTAATCCCGAATCCCCAATCCCGCGCACGGGCATCAGCCCATGCGGTAATTCGGCGGTTCCTTGGTGATCTGCACGTCGTGAACATGGCTTTCGCGCTGGCCGGCACCGGTGATGGTGACGAACTTCGGCTTGGTGCGCATTTCCTCGATGGTCGCGCAGCCCACGTAGCCCATCGTGGCGCGCAGGCCGCCGATCAGCTGATGGACGATGCCACCGACCGGGCCGCGATACGGCACGCGCCCTTCGATGCCTTCCGGCACCAGCTTGTCGGCATCGCTAGAATCCTGGAAATAGCGGTCCTTGGACCCCTTCTCCATCGCGCCCAGGCTGCCCATGCCGCGGTAGCTCTTGTAGCTGCGGCCCTGGAACAACTCGACCTCGCCCGGTGCTTCCTCGGTGCCGGCGAACAGGCCGCCGACCATCACCGTGGAGGCGCCGGCGACCAGCGCCTTGCCGATGTCGCCGGAGTAGCGGATGCCGCCATCGGCGATCAGCGGAATACGGTCCTGCAGCGCCTCGGCGACCATGTCCACCGCGGTGATCTGCGGCACGCCGACACCGGCGACCACGCGCGTGGTGCAGATCGACCCGGGGCCCACGCCGACCTTGACCGCATCGGCACCGGCGTCCATCAGTGCCAGCGCGGCATCGCCGGTGACGATGTTGCCGCCGATCACCTGCAGCTGCGGATACGCCTTCTTGACCCAGGCCACGCGATCGATCACGCCCTGCGAATGGCCGTGCGCGGTATCGACGATGACCACGTCCACGCCGGCCGCGGCCAGCAGTTCGATGCGCTGCTCGGTGTCGCCGCCCACGCCGACCGCCGCGCCGACCAGCAGGCGCGTGGACCCGTCCTTGGCCGCGTTGGGGTTGTCGGTCTTCTTCTGGATGTCCTTGACCGTGATCAGGCCGCGCAGCTCGAAGCTGTCGTTGACCACCAGGATCTTTTCGATGCGGTTGCGGTGCAGCAGCTCCAGCACTTCCTCGTCACTGGCGCCTTCGCGCACGGTGATCAGGCGATCCTTCTTGGTCATGATGTGGCGGACCGGATCGTCGAGCTTCTTCTCGAAGCGCATGTCGCGGCTGGTGACGATGCCGACCAGTTCGCTGCCATCCACCACCGGCACGCCGGAGATGTTGCGCGCGCGGGTCAGCTTGAGCACCTCGCCGATGGTCGTGTCCGGGCTCACCGTGAACGGCTCGGTGATCACGCCGGATTCGAATTTCTTGACCCGGGCAACTTCGCCCGCTTGCTGCGCAGGGGTCAGATTCTTGTGGATGATGCCGATGCCGCCCAGCTGGGCCATGGCCACCGCCAGCCGGTGCTCGGTCACTGTGTCCATCGCGGCCGAAAGAATCGGCAGTTTCAGGCGCAGATCGCGGGTCAGCCGGGTTTCCAGGCTGACGTCCTTGGGCAGGACGATCGAATGAGCGGGGACGAGGGAAACGTCGTCGTAGGTGAGAGCTTCAGCCTGGATGCGTAGCATCGGCGGACCCGAGTTTGGGGAAGCGCGGCATTTTACCCTGAAAGCCTTCACGAAGACACAACGCGACTGCAATGCAGCGTTACACGCGCCTCAGCCAGCCGCGTCGGCCGCTTCCAGCGTGTTCTGCATCAGCGTGGCGACCGTCATCGGCCCGACTCCACCCGGCACCGGCGTGATCCAGGCCGCACGTTGCACCGCTGCGTCGAAACCGACATCGCCAACCAGGCGGCCGTCGTCCAGCCGATTGATGCCGACATCGATCACCACTGCGCCCGGCTTGACCCATTCGCCCGGAATCAGGCCCGGGCGACCGACTGCCACCACCAGGATGTCGGCATTGCGCACGCTGGCTTCCAGCACCTCGGGCGGGGTGAACTTGTGGCAGCTGGTGACCGTGCAACCGGCGATCAGCAGCTCCAGGCCCATCGGCCGGCCGACGTGATTGCTCACGCCCACGATGGTCGCGTTGCGGCCGCGCACCGGCTGATCGGTGTGCCCCAGCAAGGTCACGATGCCGCGCGGCGTGCACGGACGCAGGCCGAACTCGCGCAGCGCCAGGTGCCCGACATTCTGCGGATGGAAGCCGTCGACGTCCTTGCGCGGATCGATGCGTTGGATCAGGCGATTGGCATCGGGGATGCCCGGCAGCGGCAGCTGGATCAGGATGCCGTGGATCTTGGGGTCGGCATTGAGCTGATCGATCAGCCGCGCCAGTTCGGCCTCGCTGGTGCCCTGCGGCAAATCGTAATCGAAGGCCTCGATGCCAACCTTTTCCGCGGCACGCCGCTTGTTGCGCACATACACCGACGAAGCCGGATCCCCGCCGACCAGCACCACCGCCAGCCCGGGGCGTGTCTTGCCGGCGGCCAGGCGCGCATCCACGCGCAGCTTCAGCCCGTCGAGCAGTTCCTCGGCGATGCGGCGACCATCGAGAAGGCGGGCCGGAGCAGAGGCAGCTGGCGCGGAAACGGTCATGGGGCGTCAGGTGTAGAGTCGAAGGCCGTCTATTGTCCCCGATTCCGTCATGACCGACACCACCTCGACACCCGATTCCATCACCACGTCCATCGAAGCGGCCGCATTTCGCCGTCTGTTGCAGCATCTCAACCAGCAGCGCCCGGATGTGCAGAACATCGATCTGATGATCCTGGCCGGCTTCTGCCGCAACTGCCTGGGCGACTGGTACCGCGAAGCCGCCGAAGCGCACGGCCAGCCGATGAGCAAGGAGCAGGCACGCGAAGCGGTGTACGGCATGCCGTTTGCCGACTGGAAACGGCAGCACCAGAAAGACGCCACGCCCGAGCAACTGGAAGCCTTCGCGGCCGCTCAACGCCGGCACGGCTGAGCCGGTCGACTTGTCAGCTCCGGCCGGCAGCTTGGTGCCGGCCGCTCTATCACCCCAGGTTTTTTCTCGACCAGCCGAGGCAATCCCAGCGCCGAACCCGCTTCGGTGCCCGCCAGCCGCATACGACTCAGTCGCGGGTCACGGCTTCGGGCTGAGTGGCCTGCGGCACCGCATCGGGATTGAGCGTGCGGCTCTCCCGCCGCGGCGGGGTGAACGGCGTGGGCTTGGGCACGGTCGGCGTGAGATTGCCGTACATCAGCCCTGCCACGGCGCCGGCACGCGTGTTGCCGGCCGCAATCTCCAGTTCGAACCGCTCGGCATCGCGCCGCCGGATCTCGCGCGCGATGGTGACCGCCTCGTCCTCGTCCACGCCCAGCTCGACCAGGGCCGCCTGCCCGAACGCCACTGCCGACTCGAAGGTCTCGCGAATCTGATAGTCCACCCCGGCAGCGACCAACTGCAATGAATGCTCACGGTCGAACGAGCGCACCAGCAACCTGGCGTGCGGGAACTCGTGCCTTGCCAGCTCGACGATGCGATTGGCCGCCCCGCGGTTGTCGATGCATATCGCGATCGCGCGTGCGCTATGCGCCCCGGAGGCGTGCAGCACATCGAGCCGGGTGCCGTCGCCATAGTAGATCTTGAAACCGAACTGTTCCGCGCTCTGGATCATCTCGATGTCGTTATCGATGATGGTCACATCCACATCGCGCGCCAGCAGCGACTGGCTGGCAACCTGCCCGAAGCGCCCGAACCCGATGATCAGCACGCTGCCGGTCTGCCCACTGACGGCGTCCACGCCTTCCAGCGACGGCTGGGCGGCCGGCGTCAGCCGTCGCTGCAACAGCACGAACAGCGGCGTCAGCGCCATCGACAACACCACGATTGCCGTCAGGCTGGCGTTGACCTGCGCGTCGATGACGCCAGACGCCGATGCTGCCGCGAACAGCACGAAGGCGAACTCGCCGCCCTGCGCCATCAGCACGCCCCGATCCAGCGCCTGGCGATGGTCGCTGCGCATCAGCCGCGCCACCACGTAGATGCACACGCCCTTGCCGAGCATGAGCGCCAGCACACCGGCCACGATCAGCCGCCAGTCCGCCGCAACCACATGCAGGTCCAGGCTCATGCCGACGCCCAGGAAGAACAGCCCCAGCAGGATGCCGCGGAACGGCTCGATATCCGCCTCGATCTGATGCCGGAAGGTGGATTCCGACAGCAGCACACCGGCCAGAAACGCGCCCATCGCCATCGACAGCCCGCCGACCTGCATCAACAGCGCCGCGCCCAGCACCACCAGCAAGGCCGCCGCCGTCATCACCTCGCGCGCCTTGGACGCGGCCAGGATGCGGAACAAGGGATTGAGCAGCCAGCGCCCCGCCACCACCAGGCCGACGATGCAGGCCAGACCGATGCCGATGTCCTGCCAGCGTTGCGTGGCCACCTGCGGGTCGCCGCTGGCGCCCATCCAGGCCACGATCGCCAGCAGCGGCACGATCAACAGGTCCTCGAACAACAGGATCGCCACGATCTTCTGGCCCGGCGGCAAGGCGACATCGCCCCGCTCTGCCAGCAACTGCATCACCACCGCCGTGGAGGTCAGCACGAAGCCGGATGCGGCCACGAATGCCACCGGCGGCGTGAAGCCGAGCAACAGGCCGATGCCGGTCAGCACCAGCGCGCACACTGCGATCTGCAGCGTCCCCAGGCCGAAGATCTCCTTGCGCAGGCTCCACAGGTGGGACGGCCGCATTTCCAGCCCGATGACGAACAGAAACATCACCACGCCCAACTCGGCCACGTGCAGGATCGCCTGCGGGTCATCGAACAGGCCCAGGCCAAACGGACCGATCGCCAGACCCGCGGCCAGATAACCCAGTACCGAACCCAGGCCCAGACGTCGAAACACCGGGATGGCGACCACGGCAGCGCCCAGCAAGGCCACCACGTTGATCAGTTCGCTGGATTCGGCAGGCTGGCTCATGCCGAGGATTCTAGCCGCAGGCACGTACCACGGACTTGCACCAGCGTGCCACGCTGGCAAAGCCGCCTGACGTGTCGATCAGCCAGCGGCACGGCGTTCTCGCCCGGCGAGGCCCCAAACGACGAACGACGCCGGATGGCGTCGTTCGTGGATGCAGGCGATGGCCAGGCAATCAGCCGCGCGCGTCGGCCTCGGCCAATGCGGTGCGCAGGATTTCCTTGGCCGGCCCGCCATGCTTTTCGTGCTCGAGCGCGAAATGCACGGTGGCCTCGATCAGACCGATATGCGCGCCGCAATCGAAACGACGGCCCTCGAAGCGGTAGGCGTCGACGGTTTCCTGCTGCAGCAGTCCGGCAATCGCATCGGTCAGCTGGATTTCGCCACCGGCACCGGCGCCGGTCTCTTCGAGCAGTTCGAAGATCTTCGGGTTGAGCACATACCGGCCGACCACGGCCAGATTGCTCGGCGCCACTTCCGGCTTGGGCTTTTCGACGATGGCGTTGATGCGCCCCTTGCGACCATCGAACGCATCGGTTGCCACGATGCCGTAGCTGGCGGTCTTGTCATGCGGCACATCCTCCACGGCGATGACGCTGCCGCCCGAGGCTTCGGCCACATCGGCCATCTGGGTCAGCGCACCGGCACCCCGGTTCCAGATCAGGTCGTCCGGCAGCAACACCGCAAACGGCTCGTCACCGACCACGGCCTTGGCACACAGCACGGCGTGCCCCAGGCCGAGCGCTTCGGCCTGCGTCACGAAAATGGCGCGCACGCCTTCCGGCAAGGCATGCCGCACCAGCTCCAGCTGTTCAAGCTTGCCGGCGCGCTCGAGCTTTTGCTCCAGTTCGTAGGCCTTGTCGAAGTAGTCGGCGATCGAGTGCTTGTAGCGATTGGTCACGAAGATCAGCGTGTCGCAACCGGCCTGGATGGCCTCGTCGACGGCGTACTGGATCAAAGGTTTGTCGATGATTGGCAGCATTTCCTTCGGCACCGTTTTGGTTGCCGGAAGAAAGCGGGTCCCAAGACCTGCGACGGGGAATACGGCCTTGCGAATACGCTTGCTCATTAAAGTCTTCTGACCTCACGTGCGGGGAATGGAACGACCGTATCAGATCGCGCGTCGACTTTCCGTCGAGCAGCCGCAAAATCCGGCATCAGACTGCCCAGGACAGTCTCCATCGCCTTGATGTCGTAACGGTTAACCGCCTCACGCAAGCGCGTCACCAGCTGCAACACCTGCTCGTGCGAGAACTCGCGCACACCGGCTTCCAGAATCTTGGGATGCGCGGTTGGGCGATAGTCTTCGTCGGAATAGAACAGGGTTTCGTGCAGCTTCTCGCCCGGACGCAGGCCGGTATAGAGGATCGCCACGTCCTTGCCGGGTTGCTTGCCGGCAAGACGGATCATCTGCTCGGCGAGCAGGCGGATCGGCACCGGCTCACCCATGTCCAATGTATAGATCGCGCCATGCGAGGCAGAGGCCGCGGCCTGCACCACCAGCTGGCAGGCTTCCGGAATAGTCATGAAGTAACGCGTCACATCCGGATGGGTCACCGTGACCGGGCCACCCTGGCGGATCTGCTCGCGGAACAACGGCACCACGCTGCCGGCCGAATCCAGCACGTTGCCGAAACGCACGGTGATGAAGCGCGTCGGCGCATCGCGCGCGTCCAGGCTCTGGCAGATCATCTCCGCATAGCGCTTGCTCGCGCCCAGCACGTTGACCGGCTCGACCGCCTTGTCGGTGGAGATGAAGACGAAGGTCTCGATGCGTGCGCGCTGGCAGGCGCGCGCCACGTTTTCGGTGGCCAGCACGTTGTTGCGTACCGCCTCGCGCAACTGCTCTTCCAGCAGCGGCACCTGCTTGTAGGCGGCGGCATGAAAGACGGCATCCGGCAACGCGGTGTTCAAGGCATGTGCGACCACCGCCGGGTCGCCGCAATCGCCAAGCACGCGCACCACCTCGATATCGGGGAACAACCGACGCAGGTCCGAATCGACGGTCAGCAACGCCAGCTCATCGATCTCCAGCAGCACGATGCGGCGCGCACCGTGCCGGGCGCACTGGCGGCAGACTTCCGAGCCAATCGAACCACCCGCGCCGGTCACCATCACCGTCTTGTTGGTCAACCAGTCGCGAATCAGGCGCCAATCCGGGGTGACCGGCTTGCGGTTGAGCAGGTCCTCGATCGCGACTTCTTTCAGTTCGCCAGGCAACGAGCGCCCTTCCAGCACGTTGATCAGCTTGGGCACCATCCGGAAAGGCAGCCCGGTACTTTCGCAGATGGCCACCACGCGCTGCATGCCCGAGGCATCCAGCGACGGAATCGCGATGACCAGCAGCTTGGCAGCCGTCTCCTTGGCGATGGCTGCAGCCTGGTCCAGATTGCCCAGCACATTCAGGCCCTGGATCTTGGCGCCATGCAGATTGTTGGCATCGTCCAGATAGCCGACCGGCACGAATGCGCCGGTGCGGCGCAGATCACGGACCAGACCCTCGGCGGCGCGACCTGCGCCAAGGATCAACACGCGCTGCGCGGCATCGCCGGAGTGCGCGATCTGGTAATCCTTCCAGGCGCGGTACAGCAGCCGCGGCGTACCCAGCAGCGCCGACAGGGCAAAGGGATAAACCACCAGCACCGACAGCGGCACTCCGTCCAGGCGGTCATAGGACAGCGCCAGCACGATCGCGACCAAGCCGAGAAAACTCGACTTGAAGATGTTCCACAGGTCCGGCACCGAGGCAAATCGCCACAGCCCGCGATACAGGCCCATCTTCCAGAACACCAGGCCTTGCGCGACCAGGACCACCGCGGTGCGCCAATCCCATAACGGCAGATCGGGAGCCTCGCGCAGCATGGAATAGCGGCCTGCATGCAGCAACTGCCAGCACACCCACACCATCAACAGGTCATGCAGCACCACCGCTGCTTGCGGCAGGGCCTTGGTCAAACGGTCACGCCAGGAAATCATAAAAGTCCGTTACTCAGGAATTGCGCAATCCATCGCGCAGGAAGTGCCAGATTGCGGTGGCACCCAGTCCCCATACCAGGGCTCCGGACACCTGCAGCCAAGTTGCATCATGACGAATTAACACATACAAGCAGACGGCAGCCACGCTGAAAGCGAAATAAATACCGGTTACCGGAACGTGCGTCTCAACCCTGCGTGCCAACCGCTGATAGAGATGTTGGGCATGCGGCTCCCACCACTGTTGCCTAGCGAGCATGCGAGACAGCAGTGTGAAGCCGGCGTCTACAAGAAATGCTGTCAATGGCAACCAGCTGATCCACCAACTTACCTGCCCGCTCGCTACCGTGAGTGCGAGCAACGCAGCCAGCACATATCCCAACGCACCACTGCCGCCATCACCCAGAAAGATGCGCGCACGCGGAAAGTTGAACGGCAAAAATCCCAGGCAGGACGCGGCGACGGCAAGACCTGCCCAGGCCCAGGCACCAGGCAAGACCGCAGCAAACGCCAGCGCGGCCAGCGCCGCCTGGCTGCTGGCCAGGCCGTTGATGCCGTCCATGAAGTTCCAGACGTTGATCAACACTACCGACGCCATGGCGGTGAGCACGCCATCCCAGAGCCTGCCGGTGTGATGGCTGACCAGCCAGCCAAGCATGACCGACGCCAACAGGTGGATCGCAAAACGCAGCCTGGCCGAGAGCGGACGATGGTCGTCCCACCAACCCACCCCGGCCACCAGTACCAGCCCGGCCGCGAACCAACCAAGAATCTGGCCTGCAGCCGGCCAGATCACGCCGGCTGCCACGCACCCGGACAGCAGCGCCGCCACGATTGCCATGCCACCGCCACGTGGGGTCGCGACCACATGGCTGCGGCGTTCACCCGGATGATCGAGCAGCCGCCGATGCAGCGCGTAACGTCGCAACAACCAGGTTCCCAGTGCCGCGACCGTCAGGTGCAACAGACACCACCACAGCCAGGCCTGCGGCATCAGACCACCGCGTAGTTCAACAGCGGCTTGACCGTGCCCCATTCCTTGCAACTCGGGCATTGCCAGTGATGGGTCTTGGCGCCGAAGCCGCAGCGAGTGCAGCGGTAACTCGGGTTGCGCACCAGCAACTGGTCGGTGATGTGCTTGAGGTCCTGCAAGGTGCCGACCGGGTCGCTGCCTTCGGCCAGGGTCAGGTCGATCAACGCCGATTCGCCGCGGACCGAGGGCCGGTCCTTGAGCTGGCGGCCCAGGTAGGCCAACGCAGGTGCCACACCGTCCTGGGCTTCCATCAACTGGGTCAATGCCAGCACCGGGGCGATGCCGCGATAGTGCTCGGTCATCTCGGACAAGAAATTACGTGCGCCGGCGATATCGCCGACCCGGCGATAGGCCGCCATCAATGCGGGAATGATCTCCGGCAGGTATTCCGGATCGTGCCGCGCAGCGCGCTCAAACGCGCGCACTGCCGCTTCGTCGTGTCCGCGCTCGGCTTCGATGCGTCCTTCCAGAATGCCGGCGCGCACCGAGGTGCCATCGGCCTGGTAGGCACGCGCGATCGCCTGCAATGCTTCGTCGGGCTTGCTCAGGCCACGATAGCGGTCGGCCAGCTCGCACTCGAATTGCGAAATCAGCTTGCCCATCGGCTCGCCGGTGACTTCTTCGTAACGGGTGGCGTTGTCGATCGCCTTTTCCCAGTCGCGCTCGGCCTGATAGATGCCGATCAGGTGACGCAGCGCCTGCGGCGCACGCTGATCCAGTTGCGCCAGTTCGGTGAACACGGTCTCGGCGCGATCCAGCAGGCCGGACTTCATATAGTCTTCGCCCAGTGCCAGCAAGGCCTGCACGCGCTGCTGATCGGTCAGGTCGGCGCGTTGCACCAAGCCCTGATGCAGCCGGATCGCGCGGTCGACCTCACCGCGACGGCGGAACAAATGCCCCAACGCGACCTGGGTCTCGAAGGTTTCCTTGTCCAGTTCGGCGATATGCAGAAACAGCTCGATTGCCTTGTCCGGCTGCTCGTTGAGCAGATAGTTCAGGCCACGAAAGTAGGTGCTGGACAGGCGACTGACCTGGGTATCGCCGTGGCGTTGACCACCGCGGCGGCCAACGACCCAGCCCCCCAGCGCTGCCAACGGCACGAACAGGAAGAACCAGATCCACTCGGTCAGAAAGTCCATACGCGCTTACAGTCCATCAAAGGGGCGCGGCTCGACTGCTGCAGGCGCAATGGGCCTGGCGTCGGCGCGACTGACTGCAACCGCCTTGTTGGCCTGGCGCAGTTTGGAATAGAGGGGAATGACCACACTGACCAGCACCATGCCGGCGCCGATCAACACACCGACCAGCAGCGCGACGATGATCGCGATTCCGGAGGTCGTGTGCACACTGGAGAAAAGGAAGTCGAGAGTGACATCCTGGGAATTGACCGCACCGATGATCAGACCGACCAGCAGGAAGGCCAACATCACCAGCAAGCGAAACACCTTCATGGCCAGACTCCGTCAAAAGAGGCTTAGCTTAACCGAGCCGACATAAACGCAGCGGCAGAATGACCTCAGTCAGCCGCATCCAGCAGATCGACCGGGACCACGGAGCTGACACGCTCGCGCAATTCCTTGCCAGGCTTGAAATGCGGAACATGCTTGCCCGGCAACGCGACCGACTCGCCGGTCTTCGGATTACGGCCAAGACGTGGCGGGCGGTAATGCAGCGAGAAGCTGCCGAACCCGCGGATTTCGATCCGATCACCATCGGAGAGCGCCTGCCCCATCATTTCCAGCAGCGATTTGACTGCCAGATCCACGTCGTCCGCCTTCAGATGCGCTTGACGTCGCGCCAGGATTTCAATCAATTCGGACTTGGTCATGGGAAGACTTGCTTTTTTCGACTGACACATCGGAATCGGCCCGGGCAAGCCCGGGCCGATCCATCACGCTCTTGCGAGCGCTACGCGCTTACTCGGACTTGTTGCTGTTCAACTGTGCACGCAGCAGCGCGCCCAGCTGGGTCATGCCACCGGATGCGGCCGAAGACTGGTATTCCTCCAGCGTTTCGCGCATTTCGGCATCGTCCTTGGCCTTGATCGACAGCTGCAGGGTGCGGCCCTTGCGGTCCATGCCCACGAACTTGGCTTCGATCTTGTCGCCGACCTTCAGGTGCTGGGTCGCATCGTCCACACGCTCGTTGGCGATGTCGCGTGCAGCGACGTAGCCTTCGATGCCATCGGCCAAGTCGATCGTGGCGCCCTTGGCATCCACTTCACGCACCACGCCTTCGACCTTCGAACCCTTCGGGTTGGACGCCATGTACTGGCCGAACGGATCCTGCTCCAGCTGCTTGACGCCCAGGCTGATGCGCTCACGTTCCGGATCGACTGCCAGCACAACGGCTTCCAGCGTGTCGCCCTTCTTGTAGTTGCGCACGACATCTTCGCCGGTGGTGTTCCAGCTGATGTCGGACAGGTGCACCAGACCGTCGATGCCGCCGTCCAGACCGATGAAGATGCCGAAGTCGGTGATCGACTTGATCTGACCGGACACCTTGTCGTTCTTCTTGTGGGTGGCAGCGAAGGTTTCCCACGGATTGGCGGCAACCTGCTTCATGCCCAGCGAGATGCGGCGACGCTCCTCGTCGACATCCAGCACCATCACTTCGACTTCGTCACCCACCTGCACAACCTTGGACGGGTTGACGTTCTTGTTGGTCCAATCCATCTCGGAGACGTGCACCAGACCTTCGACGCCCGGCTCGATCTCGACGAATGCGCCGTAATCGGTGACGTTGGAGACCTTGCCGAACACGCGGCTGTTGGCCGGGTAGCGACGTGCGATGTTGTCCCACGGATCTTCGCCCAGCTGCTTCAGGCCGAGGCTGACGCGGTTACGCTCGCGATCGAACTTCAGCACGCGCACGTCCAGCTCGTCGCCGACGTTGACGACTTCGGACGGATGGCGCACGCGCTTCCAGGCCATGTCGGTGATGTGCAGCAGGCCGTCGATACCGCCCAGGTCCACGAACGCGCCGTAATCGGTCAGGTTCTTGACGACACCCTTCAGGATCGCGCCTTCCTGCAGCTTGTCCATCAGCTGCTCGCGCTCTTCCGAGTGCTCGCTCTCGACCACGGCACGACGCGAGACCACCACGTTGTTGCGCTTGCGGTCCAGCTTGATCAGCTTGAACTCGAGTTCCTTGCCTTCCAGGTAGGCCGGGTCGCGCACCGGGCGCACATCCACCAGCGAACCAGGCAGGAACGCGCGGACATCCTTGATGTCCACGGTGAAACCACCCTTGACCTTGCCGCTGATGCGGCCGGTGATGGTTTCGTTCTTTTCCAACGCCTCTTCCAGCTCGTCCCACACCATTGCGCGCTTGGCCTTCTCGCGCGACAGCACGGTCTCACCGAAGCCGTTCTCGATGGAATCGAGGGCAACCTTGACCTGGTCGCCTACGCCGACATCGATCTCGCCAGCGTCATTACGGAACTGCTCGATCGGCACGATGCCTTCGGACTTCAGGCCAGCGTTGATCACCACCACGTCGCCGCGCACTTCCACGACGGTACCGGTGACAATGGAGCCCGGCTTCAGCTTCGCCAGATTGGCTTGACTGGCTTCGAACAGTTCAGCAAAAGATTCTGTCATTTGAATTTTACTCAGTTGAACACACGGGCGTTGATCGTCGAATGCGACAGATGCCAAGCGCCCAGCCTGTTGGTCGACTCCGGACAGCGAGTCGGTTAAGTAGTAGTAGAACCGCCACACGGGATGTGCGACGGAGCCTTGGAACGCCTTACGGTCGGCGGGACATGCCCGCTTGCGGAACGCTTACGACGACGTGCGAACGGTCAACAACCCGACCACACGTTGGACGACATCCTCGATCCCCATTCCGCTGGTATCGATCAGCACGGCGTCTTCGGCCGGCCGCAATGGCGCCACCACCCGCTGCGCATCACGGGCATCTCGAGCCATGATCTCGCGCAGCAGGTCGTCAAAGATAACCGAAACACCCTTTTCCATCAACTGTTTATGGCGACGGCCCGCACGTTCTTCGGCACTGGCGGTCAGAAACACCTTGAAGGCGGCATCGGGGAAGATCACCGTGCCCATGTCGCGCCCGTCCGCGACCAGGCCGGGGGCCTGCCTGAATGCGCGTTGGCGTTCCTTCAACGCGCTGCGCACCTCGGGAATGGCCGCAATCGCCGAGGCAAGTGCGCCGGTGGTCTCCAGGCGCAGTTCGCCGGTGGCGTCCACGCCATTGACCAGCACCCGCAGCCCTGCCTCGCCGGCATCGTCGAACTCCACCCTGGTGTCGAAGGTGCAGCGCACCAGCGCGGCCGGATCGGAGACATCCAGATCGGCCCAGCTCGCTGCCACGCCCACCGCGCGATACAGTGCGCCCGAATCGAGGTAATGCCAGCCCAGCCGGGCGGCCACGATCCGGCTCACGGTGCCCTTGCCGGCGCCGGAGGGACCATCGATGGTAAGGACGGGCGAAAGGTCGGTCATTCAGGTTTCCGGAAGGTCATCAGGCGGTAGTGTAGCGCCGCTCGCGGGGATTGCGATGCAACCACTTGAAAGCACGACGAAAAGCCGGTTAGAATTGCCGGCTTAATTCCGGGTGCACCCTCGATTGCGGGCACTCTTCCATCGAATCCAACCGTTTACGCCGAGGTGTGCCATGAAAGTCCTGTCCTCCCTGAAGTCTGCGAAGACCCGTCACCGCGACTGCAAGGTGGTCCGCCGCCGCGGCAAGGTCTTCGTGATCTGCAAGTCGAACCCGCGTTTCAAGGCGCGTCAGCGCTAAGCTTTCGCCGCGCGTGCAAGACCCGAGAAAGCCGCCTCCGGGCGGCTTTTTCTTGGCCGATCCTTCACGCCGACGATTGCCTGATGCAGGCTGGACTACACGGATGCCCGGCCGGCTCCGCGTGACGGGTGCGCTGGCAGGCAATACGCCGCGGCGTTGTGTACCACCGATCTGCAAGCACGCTGGCCCTGGTTTTGCTGTAATCACCATCCGAATCTTGTCCACTGGGGAGTAGATGACATGCGCAACCGTTTGTTTGTCCTGCCGCTGATCGCGCTGATGGGGATCAGTGCCGCTGCGTCGGCCGATACGCTGCTGATCGACCGCGCACAGCAAAAGCCTGCCGCTGCCCTGCCCTTGCGCGGCGACAGCATGAGCCAGGTCGAAGGCCGTTATGGCGCGCCGCAGGAAAAGCTGGCGCCGCGCGGCGGCCAGAAGCGCCAGTGGCCGACCATCCACCGCTGGGTATATCCGGCCTTCACCGTGTACTTCGAAAAGAGCCGGGTGATCGACGTGGTAGCCAACCAGGCCGATGCCAACGAGATCGGGCCCAAACCGCCGATCAAGTGATCGCGGGTTGTTCGGGTTCCATCGGAGGGTGACTGCAACAGTGGTTTGATCCAATGGTGTGCGGGAAGCGATCACTGCGAGTCGGTAAGGCGAGTCCTTCGCAAGGGGCGGTTCGACGCGAATTCCTCGCAAGAGCCGATTCAACGCGAGTCCCTCGCAAGAGCCGACTTAAGGCAAGTCCCTCGCAAGAGCCGACTTGAGGCGAGTCCCTCGCAAGAGCCCGCACATCCATGTGCGGGGATTGAATTAACGGCCCGGCGTTGCCTGGCATTGATTAGGTAGTTGCAAGTTATGACCGATAGCGTTCGCTTTCCTGCCGAGTGGGAATCTCAGTCCGCCGTGTTGATTGCGTGGCCGCATGCGGGCACCGATTGGGCCGAGCGTCTTGCCGAGGTGGAAGAGACCTATATCGCGCTGGTCACGGCGATTTCCCGCTTCGAGCCGGTGATCGTGTGCGTGGCCGATGACGACCTGCAGATCTACGCGGAAGCGCGGCTGCGCTCGGCACGGGTGGACATGGCGCAGGTGCGCTTCGTGGTTGCGGCCTACAACGACACCTGGCTGCGCGATTCGGGCCCGATCACACTGCGCCAGGACGGCGGTTTCCGCCTGATGGATTTCCGCTTCACCGGCTGGGGCGGCAAGTTCGAGGCCAGCCTGGACGATCAGCTGGTCACCTCGCTGGATGCGGCGCAGGTATTCGTGCCCTCGCAGGTGCAGACGGTGGACTTTGCGCTGGAAGGCGGCGCGATCGAGACCGATGGTGCGGGCACCTTGCTGACCACCTGGAAGTGCCTGCACGAGCGGCATCCGCAGCGCACACGCGATTCGCTGAGTGCCGATCTTGCCGCGTGGCTGGCGCAGGACCGCGTGCTGTGGCTGGATCACGGCTATCTGGAAGGCGACGACACCGATGCGCATATCGATACGCTGGCGCGCTTCGCCGGCCCGGATGCGATCGTCTACCAGGGCTGCGATGTGGCCAGCGATTCGCATTACACCGAACTGCAGGCGATGGGCGCCGAACTGGCTGCGTTGCGCAAGGCCGATGGGCAGCCGTATCGGCTGTTCGTGTTGCCGTGGGCCGAGCCGATCCTGGACCAGGGCCGGCGTCTGGCCGCCTCGTACGCCAACTTCCTGATCGTCAACGGTGCGGTGCTGATGCCGGCTTACGGCGACAAGGCCGATGCGCGCGCGCAGGCAGTGCTGGCCGAGGCGTTTCCGCAGCACGTCATCGTGCCGGTGCCGTGCCGCCCATTGATCTGGCAGAACGGCAGCCTGCATTGTCTGACCATGCAGCTGCCCGCCGGTCTGCTGGCTGCCTGAGTCACTCCTGTTCCGGCCGGCAGGCCGGTGTTACACCATCGCGCGCTACCTTAGTGCGCCACTTCGCTGGACGAATCGCCATGACCCGTCATCTCCTTCCCGTCGCGCTGATCCAGGAGCGCAACCACGGCGACGCCGCGGCCAATCTGGCCATCATCGAATCGCGCGTGGCCGAAGCCGCCGCACAGGGCGCCAAGCTGGTGCTGCTGCAGGAACTGCACAACGGTGCGTATTTCTGCCAGCACGAGTCGGTGGACGAATTTGACCTGGCCGAGCCGATCCCCGGCCCCAGCACCGAGCGGCTGGGCGCGCTGGCCAAGCAGCACGGCGTGGTGCTGGTGGCCTCGTTGTTCGAGCGCCGCGCGGCCGGGCTGTATCACAACACCGCGGTCGTGTTCGAAAAGGACGGCCGCCTGCTCGGCAAGTACCGCAAGATGCATATCCCGGACGATCCGGGCTTCTATGAAAAGTTCTATTTCACGCCGGGCGATCTGGGCTTTGCGCCGATCGATACCTCGGTCGGCCGGCTCGGTGTGCTGGTGTGCTGGGACCAGTGGTACCCCGAAGCGGCGCGCCTGATGGCGCTGGCCGGTGCGGAACTGCTGCTCTACCCCACCGCGATCGGCTGGGATCCGGATGACCAGCAACCCGAGCAGGAGCGCCAACGCGATGCCTGGGTGCTCAGCCATCGCGGCCATGCGGTCGCCAACGGGGTGCCGGTGCTGTCGTGCAACCGCGTCGGCCATGAGCCCTCGCCGTTGGGCGCGTCGGGCATCCAGTTCTGGGGCAACAGCCATGTGCTGGGGCCGCAGGGCGAGTTCATCGCCGAAGCAGGACAGGACCCGACCGTGCTGGTCTGCGACGTCGACCTGCAGCGCAGCGAACACGTGCGCCGCATCTGGCCGTTCCTGCGCGATCGCCGTATCGATGCGTATGGCGACCTGCTCAAGCGCTACATCGACTGACCGCATGCCTGTCGAGTTGCGCGAAGTCTGCGACGCGGACATCCCGGCCATCACCGCGATCTATGCGGAGCAGATTGCCGGGGTCAACAGCTACGAATACAGCGCACCATCGCGCGATGAGATGGCTGCACGGGTGCGCGCGAGCGTGGATGCCGGCTACCCCTATCTTGTTGCCGAGCGCGATGGCGTGGTGGTGGGCTATGCCTACGTCGGCGCCTATCGCGCACGCGCCGGCTACCGCTGGACCGTTGAGAATTCGATCTATCTCGCCAGCGCCGCGCAGGGCCACGGCATCGGCAAGGCCTTGCTCGGCGAGCTGATCGCACGCTGCCAACAGCGCGGCTATCGACAGATGATTGCGGTGATCGGCGATGCCGACAACCTGGCATCGCGACGGCTGCATGAACGTTTTGGTTTTCGCACGGTCGGAGTGTTCACCGGTATCGGCCGCAAGCATGGTCGCTGGCTGGACGGCGTGCAGATGCAACGCGCGCTCGGCTCCGGTGACACCGCCCCTCCTTCTGATGAATGACCCCATGACTGAGCAAACCACCCACGTTCTGGACGATGCGCTGTCCGGCCAGCCGCATCGCATTGTCGAACGCGATGGCGTGCGCTATACCCTGCTCGGCACCGCGCATGTCTCGCTGGCCAGCGTGGCTGCGGTGCAGCGGGCGATCGGCAGCGGCCGCTACGATGCGGTGGCGGTGGAACTGGACGCGCAGCGCCTGCAGGCGCTCAGCGACCCGGATGCCCTCGCCCGCCTGGACCTGGTGCAGGTGATTCGCAAGGGCCGGGTGGCCTTGTTTGCGGCCAACCTCGCCCTGGCCGCCTACCAGCGCCGCCTGGCCAAGCAGCTCGGTATCGAGCCGGGCGCGGAATTGAAGGAAGCGGTGAATCTGGCGCGCGCGCAAGGCCTGCCGGTGCACCTGATCGATCGCGAGGTCGGCCTGACCTTCAAGCGCGCGTCCGGGCGGCTGGGATTCTTCGGCAAGATGAAACTGGCCGGCGGCCTGCTCGGCGGTCTGTTCGCGGCTGACGAGGTGGGCGAAGAGGAAATCGAAAAGCTCAAGCAGGGCGACATGCTGGAGGCGAGCTTCGGCGACTTTGCCAGCGAAAGCCCGGAGCTGTACGAGACCGTGATTGCCGAGCGCGACCAGTACATGGCCACGCGCCTGCGCGAGGAAGCCACCACCGATCAGCGCGAGATCCTGGCGGTGGTCGGTGCAGGACATCTGGCCGGTCTTGCACGCCACCTGGAGCAGGACACCGCCGCACCCGGCCCGTTGCGCGAGTCGCTGGAATACGTGCAGCAGCGCAAGCGCATTCCGTGGATTACGCTGGGCATCCTGGCGGTCATCATCACCGGCATCGGCATCGGCTTCTGGCGCGGCGGCCTGAGCATGGGCGCGGACCTGTTGTTGCAGTGGGCGATGTATACCGGAGGACTGGCCGCGCTGGGCTGCCTGCTGGCGGGCAGCCACCCGTTGAGCATCCTCACCGCGGCGGTGGTGGCGCCGTTCAAGCCGTTCCGCCTGAGCGTGCCGACCGGTGCGTTCGCCGCCCTGGTCGAAGTGCATATGCGCAAGCCGGCCTATGGCGACTTCCTGTCGCTGCGCGACGATGCGCAGACCTTGCGCGGCTGGTACCGCAATCGCGTCTCGCGCGTGGTGCTGACCTTCCTGCTGACCAACGTCGGCAGCATGGCCGGCGTGTGGCTGGCCGGTGTGCAGATCTTCAATCGCCTGCATGGGTGAGCGTGGCGGCACTACAGTCTGTTGCTCGTAGGAGCGCACCCGGGCGCGATTGGGCGTTACCGGTAACGCCCCATCGCGCCCGGGTGCGCTCCTACGGCATTCGATCGCTTGCGCGCGGCTACGGCGCGGACTGCGCCTGTGGCGCGAGCTGCAGGCGCACCCAGACGCCGTAGTGATCCGAGGCCCAGCGCCCTTCGGCATACGGGGTGTCGAACAGGATGCGCGCTTCGCGCGCCAGCAGGCGGTTCTGCTGGAAGAACACGTGGTCGATCCGCGCCGGCGTGTCGAACACATGCAGGTTCAAGGTGCTGACGGTGGCATCGCTGTTGCGATGCACACTGCCGTAGCTGTCGCCGTAGCCCTTGCGTAGCGCTTCCAGATCCAGGGCATCGGCGGCGGTGTTGAAATCGCCGGCGATCACGACCGGTGCCTGCTCGCTGTTGGAGGCAATGAAGTCCAGCAGGTCGGCGACCTGACGCGTGCGTGTGGCGGTGCCACGCGCATCGGCACGTTCGTTGAGGTGGGTGACGTAGACATTGATCGGCTGGCCGTCGACATCGACTTGCAGATGCGCGGCAACGCGGTAGTCGTCCAGCGGCTGCAGCAGGCGCTGATGCCGGGCCAGCACCGTGCGCCGGCTCAGCAACGCGTTGCCGTAGCGCTTGGGCGCGCCGACCGGATCTGCCGAGGCGAAGGTGTAGTCGTAATCCAGCTTGCGCGCCAACCAGGCGGCCTGGTTCTCCACACCGCCGCGGCGCTCGATCACTTCCTGCAGCGCGATCACGTCCGGCGCCAGTTTCTTGAGCTCTCTGGCGATATAGGCGCGACGCGCCGGCCAGTCTTCGCGGTCGTGATGCAGGTTGAGCGTGACCAGGGTCATCTCGCGCTGCGCCGCGCCCGGCGACTGCACTGCCGGGGATGCGCGTGCTGCCTGATCGGTCTGCTCGAGTTGTGCGGGTTGCGCGGCCTGCGTGGCGTGTACAGCGACAAAGCACAGTAGCAGCGCCACCCACACGACCGGCCACCCGCCGCCGCGCCGCGCCGGCGCTGCCCGGGTCGGTCTAGCCGCGTCGTTCATTGCGAGGCGCGCTCGGCCCGCCGCACCGCGCTGGGCACATCGATCTGCACGTTGGCCGGCAGCTGTTGAATCCGCAATTCGCCGTTCTGCCATTCGGCAGATTCACCGTTGATGCTGGCCTTGCCCGGCGTGCCCTGGTACGGCCACGGCAGCACCACCCCGCCCGGCGGCAGGATCAGGCCGGGCTGCAGTTGCAGCACCAGCTGCTTGTCGGTGCGCTGCAAGGTGTAATTGAGGCGCCCGTACGGTGTGCGCAGCTCGGCAATGCCGATGCCCTTGCCCTCGAACCAACGCGTCGGCGTGCCGGCAGCGATGACCAGACTGGCGTCGGATTCGCGTCCGTAGGCGAACATGTCCAGCACCGAGCGCACGAAATCCGAGGCGACCCAGGCATGCGGCAGGTCGCCGACGAAGAACGGCGTGCGCGGCGTGCGCGAGACCACTTCCGCCCATTGGTTCCAGGGTTGCGGCGCACGGTCCTTGAAGAAGAACGCGGTGGCGTCCCAGGCGCGGTCGCGCCAGCCCAGACGCACGAACGCGGCCACGTTGCGCCATTCGTAGGGCGTGTAGTCCTTCCATGCGCGCTTGCCGTCGCGGCGATCGGAAAACTCCTTCCAGTAGCGCTCGAAGGTATTGGTCAACAGGTCCTGCGGCAGGCGTTGCTGCTCGCCGCCCGGGGCCAGCGCGATGGTGGTCGAGGTCGCATCGAAGTCGCCCAGCTCGGCCGAGCCAGGCAGGAAATCGAGACTGTGCTGGCGCACCGCCGCGCCCAGCGAGGCGACCAGGTCGCCACTGAATTCGTCGCGTGCGGCGCTGAAGCGGGCGACCTCGTCGGGCTTGTCGAGCGCGCCGGCCAGCATCGCCGCATCCTTGTAGCCGCGCAGCGCCCAGAAGTTGTCCCAGTACGAATGCACCGGCTTGGCCGAATAGCCTTCGTGGCTGATCGACACCGGCATCATTCCGTAGAAGGCCGGATTGCGCATGAAGTTGTCTTCGGTGCGCTCGCTGGCGCGCAGCTTTTCCATGTAGTCGTAGGCGCCGGTCACGTGCGGCCACATCTTTTCCAGGAACGCCTTGTCGCCGGTGTAGCGGTAGTACTCGGCGATGTTGAAGATCAGCTCGCCATGGCTGTCGTTCTCGGGCACCGGGTCGCTGCCGCGGTCGTCCACGCAGCACGGCACCATGCCGTCGGCGAACTGATACGGGGCGAACCAGTCGACGTACTCGCGCACCACGTCTTCGCGGCCGAGCCGCAGCAGGCCTTCGGAAATCATCGCGCCGTCGCGGATCCAGCTGCGCGAATACGAGCGCGTGCCCGGCTGCAGGCGCGGGCCGATGCGCGAGATCAACATATGCGCCAACGCGGTGCGCAAGGTGTCGACCACCGGCTTGCCTTCGGCCGGCACGCTGATGCGCACGCGATCGAGCTTGCTGCGCCACTGCTGGGCCACCTGCTGCTGCGCCTTGTCGGCATCGAAGCCGGCCGGCAGTTGCGCGGTGCCGGTCTGCGGAATCACCAGCGCCACCTCGCGCTGTTGGCCGGGCTCCAGCTTCCAGCGATACAGCAGCACGCCCGAAGCCAGGCCGGTGTCGTCCTTGACCTGGGTGATCGTCGGCGGCGTGGCGGCGGTGAGATGGCTGACATCCATGCCGCTGTCGAAGGCGCTGGCAAAGCCGGCATCCGGACGTTGTGCGGCGAATACCCGCGGCTTGCCGTTGACGCTGACCTGCGCGCCCTCCACCGCCAGTTGTTCGATCCGGCTGACGCCGCCCAGGGTGTTGAGGAACTGCGCCGGCGGGTTGACCTGGAACGGCCGCACCGCCAACGCCAGGGTGAAGTCGCGCGCCTCCTTGCCGGTGTTGTGCAGCTGATAGCGTGCGACCAGTTGCGCCTGATCCGGGGTGCCCTGCACGAATGCGGTCACGCGCAGGTTCATCAGGTCGTGGTGCCAGTCGACGCTGGGAATCGGCAGGTAATCGTCCTGCAGGCTCTGTTCGCTGCTGACGTCGGACCAGTGCAGCAGCTTGCCGCCGGTGACCACGAACGGCTCGATGCTGAAGCCGCCCTTGCCCACTTCCACCGCGCCGTCCTCGCCGATCAGGCCCTGCTCGGTGCCGCCGTCCAGACCCAGGATGGTCCAGTACGGCTGCTCGCCGGAGAAACCGCGCGGATAGCTGCCGCGCGGCATCTGCGCGGCCAGCGACTTGATGAAGTCGTTCGGGGTCGCCGCAAACGCCAGCGGCTGCAGCTGAACTTCCTTGATGCCATAGCGCCAGTTGGGGCCGTCCTTGAGATCGAAGCGCAGGTATCGCGCCTCGGTGTCCGGCAGCGCTAGCCAATCGGTGCCGCCGGCACCGGCCGTGACGGTGCGCAGGTCGCGCCAGCCGCGCCCGTCGCTGGACGCGCGCACCACGTATTGCGAGGCCTGCAGGCCGGGGACCCACTGCACCACCGCGCCGCCGAATTCGCGCACCTTGCCCAGGTCCAGCGTGACGGTCTGTTGCTTGACCGCGCCGCTGAGCCAGAAGGTCTCCGGCTTGCCGTCGGCCAGGCGTTGTTCCAGTGCGGGCGCGGTGTCGGTGATGGCCTCGGCCTTCAACGGCGAGGTGTCTTCCGGCGGCAGCGGCGTGAGCGTCAGACGGTCGAAGCACACCGTGCCCTTGCCGCCGACCTTGTTGTAGATGGTGAACTCCACATCCGCGCTGCTGCGCAGCTGCTTGTCCTGGCCCGGGCCCCAGGCCTTTTCGATGTTGCGCTTGCGATAGCCGACGGTGGTCCAGTTCTTCGGGAAGTTGAAGCCGGGCCGGTTGACCCACCACACGTTGTCGCCGCTGGCATCGATCAGCTTGACCTGCAGGTCGTTGGACGGCGAGTCGCCGCGCAGCGCAAAGCCGATGCGGTAATTGTCCGGATAGTCGATCGGCAGGTTGCGACGGATGCCGACATAGCCGGACACGCCGTTGAAGTTGTAGTCCAGGCACAGCGCATGCCCGCCGGCGCTGGTGGCGACCGGCCGCAGCGAGCCGCTGACCTGGTTGGACACCACCAGGCGCCAGGCGCCGATGTCGTTGAAGCCGTCGAGCACGCGTTCCTGCGCCTGCGCCGTGACCGCAGAGGTGGCAACAGCGGTCATGGCAAACAATCGCAGGAACATTGGCTTCACCCCTTCACACTCCCCAGCAGAAGACCTTGGATGTAGTAGCGCTGCAGCGCGACGAACAATAGCAGCACCGGAATCACCGTCACCACTGCGCCGGCCATCATCAGCTCCACGTCCATGATGTGCTCGCGCGACAGTGCGGCCAGCGCCACCGGCAAGGTGTACTGCTCCTGGTCGGTCAGCACGATCAGCGGCCACATGAAATCGTTCCACGAGCCCATGAAGGTGAAGATGGTCAGGGTGACCAGCACCGGCTTGAGCATCGGCAGCACGATCTGGAAGAAGATCCGCATTTCGCTGGCGCCGTCGATGCGCGCGGCCTCGATCAGTTCATCGGGAATGCTGCGCGCGTACTGGCGCACCAGGAAGATGCCGAACACCGTCGCCAGCGCCGGCACCACCACCCCGCCGATGTTGTTGACCAGATGCAGCTGCTTCATCAACAGGAACAGCGGCAGCATCGCCACCTGCGCCGGGATCACCAGCGCCGCCATCAGGATCTTGAAGATGCGCTCGCGGCCGACGAACTGCAGCTTGGCGAACGCATAGCCGGCCATGGTGTTGATCAGCAGCGAGCCGAGCGTGATCAGCCCGGACACCATCAGGCTGTTGGCGAAGTTGCGCGCCATGCCGGTACGCGCGAACAGCTCGTGGTAGTTGGCGGTGGTGAACGCCGAGGGCAGCATCGGCGGCGGGAAGCGGCTGGCCTCGCCGGTGGGCATGAACGACACCGACAGCATCCACAACAGCGGCGCCAGGCTGACCAGCGCCAGCAGCAGCAGGCCACCGTTGATCAGCACGCCATTCCAGCGCGATTGGCCGACATCACGACTCATATCAAATCCCTCTTGCGGCCGAAGCGCAGCATTACGGTGGTCACCGCCAGGATGATCAGGAACAGCAGGAACGCCACCGCCGACGCGCGGCCGAGGTTCCACCACTTGAAGCCTTCCTCGAACATGAAATACAGCACGCTCACGGTGCTTTGCAGTGGGTCGCCGCGGGTCATCACGTAGGGCTCGGCGAACAGCTGGAAATAGCCGGAGATGGTGATCACCCCGACCACCATCAGCACCGGGCCGAGCATCGGCAGGGTGATATGCAGGAACTGCTTCCAGCGCGAGGCGCCATCGATGCGCGCGGCCTCATACAGGTCCTGCGGGATTGCCTGCAGCCCGGCCAGGAAGATCACCATGTTGTAGCCGAAGTTCTTCCACACCGCGAACAGCATGATGGTCGGCATCGCCCAGCGCGGGTCGCCCAGCCAGTCGATCGGGGCGATGCCCAGATGGCTCAGACCGAAGTTCACCAGGCCGTACTTGATGTGGAACAGATAGCGCCAGATCACCGCCACCGCCACCAGCGTGGTCACCACCGGGGCGAACAAGGCGGTACGGAACAACGCCTTGAAGCGCGAGGCCTTGGCATTGAGCAGCAATGCCGCGCCCAGCGACACGCCGATCGACATCGGCACGCCCAGCAGCACGAAATACGTGGTGTTCCACAACGACTTCCAGAACAGCGGCGTCTGCAGCAGGTCGATGTAGTTGCCCAGGCCGACGAAGCGCAGATGGCCGCTGTCGGCCAGTGCGTACAGATCGAAGTCGGTGACGCTGAGCACCAGCGCGGCGAACACCGGCACGCCGAAGAACATGCCCAGCACCAGGATCGACGGCGCGGCGAACACCCAGCCGGCGACGGAATTACGCTTCATCATCGTGCCGCCCCCTCGCCCGCTGCAGGCGCTGCGGCAGGTGTCGCCGCAGGCGTTGCCGGTGCACCGGCCGGACCGACATGCCCGCCCTCCTGTTCGAAGATCCAGCGGCGCTTGGCCAGGATCTCGTCCACGCGTTTATCCAGTTCCTGCACGGCGGCCTCATGTGATTGGCCGCCACGCACCACGCGCTCGGTCACCAGGCGCATTTCCTGCACGATGCGCTCCCATTCCAGCACCTTGGGCGTGGCCTTGACCCGCTCCAGCTGGTCGCCGAAGGCATGCGCCAGTTCGTCGTTGGCCAGCGAGGGCAACTTCCAGGTGCTGCGACGCGGCGGCAGGTCGCCGATGATGGCGTGGAAGCGCGCCTGCACCTGCGGCTGCGACAGGTATTCGATCAGCTTCCAGCTGGCGTCCTTGTGCTGCGACGACTTGAAGATCACCAGGCTGGAACCGCCGGCAATGCCCGCGCCCAGGCCGTTGGGCCCCGGCAGCGGCGCAGTGCCCCACTTGCCTTCCATGCCCGGCGGCTGGCGCAGCTTGAACTCGCGCACGTTCCAGGGGCCGGACAGATAGAACGCGTAATAGCCGTTGAAGAACTCGTACCAGACGTTGGAGACCTGGGTCTCGGAGACCTTCGGCGCCCAGCCTTTCTGATACATGGTGTCGTAGAAGCCCAGCGCCTTGCGGAAGCCCTCGCCGCGAAAGTTGCCGTAGTTGTCGTGGTCGCGCAGCAGGCGGTCGTCCTGCTGCAGCGCGAACGACAGCTGCTGCTCGAACTCGTTGAGCGGCATCAGGATGGCGTAGCGGTCCGGGCCGACCTTGCGCTTGATCGCCGCCATCACCTGTTCCATCTCGGCCCAGGTCTTGGGCATCTCGCTATAGCCGGCCTCGCGCAGCAGGTCCTTGCGATAGAAAAGCAGCCGGGTGTCCACATACCACGGCACGCCATACAGGGTGCCGTCGACCAGATTGGTGTCCCACACGCCGGGGAAATAATCCTGCGGGTCGACGATCCTGGAACGCGCCACATACGGCTGCATCGGTTCCAGCGTGTCCAGCAGGGCGAACTCCGGCAGCCAGGTGTTGCCGAGCTGGCACACGTCCGGCAAGCCATCGGCGGCAAAGGCGGTCAGCAGTTTTTCGTGCGCCGCCGTCATCGGGATGTTCTGCACATCCACGTGGATGTCGGGGTTTTGCTTCTCGAAGTCGGTCACCAGCTCGGCGACCACTTCGGCCTCCTTGCCCATGGCCCAGAAGCGCACGGTGGTCTTGCCGGGGTCGGAGCGTTCGCATCCCGCCATACCCACACACAGTGCGGCGGAGATCATCAACAGTTTCAAAAGTCGCACGGATTACTCGGGTTTTTGGCGTTGCGAGGGGTCTTGCTGGGCCTGGGCGGCGGCGGCACGCGACTCGGCCATGCCCAGCGCGCGGGCGGCGGCTTTTTGCTCGTCCTTCTGCGGTGCCGGCTGCGGCTCGCCTTCGGGAGTGAGCCAGCCGCCGGTGAAGCCGGCGCGTTCCAGACCGGCCCGGATGTAGGGGTTCTTCTTCATCACGGTCCAGACGAATTCGTTCTGGTAGTTGGCGATCATCGCCAGGATCGGGCCCTGGTCGATGGCGATGTAGTCGCTGGCCACCCAGCCACGGTCCGGCACCATGCGCCCGGTCTTGAGCGGGATGTCGTAGTTGAAGCTGGGATTGAACGAGTCCAGAAAGCCGTAGCTGGAATACAGGAAGTCGCCATAGCGCTTGTGCATTTCCTCGGTGGCCGGGATCACCACTTCCGGGGCGAACACGATCGAGGAAATCGCCGCCGACGGCACGATGGTGCCGTCGTCGAAGTTCTCGCGCAGGCCGGCGCCGCGCGAGGAATAGTGGCGGAACTGGCGCTGCTCGCCACGGTATTCCTGGCTGGTGTTCTGCGGGCCGTCGCCGGCGGTCAAGCCCCAGACGTTCTCGCCGTAGTCCTTCCACTTCATCGGGTTGTCGATGGCATAGTCGCGCTGGGCCAGGGTGGCGCGGCGGCTGTTGAGGAAATAGTCGATGCCGCGTTCGCGCATGTACTGGTCCTGGATATCGCGGAAGTCGATCCAGACATGGCTGTACTGGTGACCGAACAGCGGGCCGAAGGACAGGTATTCCTGGCCCTGGTAGACGCCCCAGTCATTGTTGTAGGTGCGGGTCCAGCTGGTCCAGGCATCCACGTCCACGCCGTGGGTCGGCGAGCCGAGCGCGAGGATGTACAGCATCATCGCCTCGTTGTAGCCCATCCAGTCGTGGTCGATGAAGCCGCTCTCGGGGAACCAGCCCATCGAGATCAGCGGTGCGCGCTGCTGCAGCCAGCGCCAGTCCACGCGCTTGTACAGCGCATCGGCGATCTGCCGGATCTCCTTTTCGCGCGGGTCGTCGCCGTCGTAATACGACTGGGTGAACAACACGCCCATCATCAGCAGCGCGGTGTCCACGCTCGACAGCTCGACCCAGCTGTCGTAACGGTTGCCCTGCTGCATGTCCAGAAAGTGGTAGTAGAAGCCCTTGTACCCGGCCCTACCGGTCCGCTGCGGCCCCATTGGCGCATCGCGGAAGAATTTGAGTGTGGTCAAGGTGCGGTCGATCGCCTGATTGCGACTGACCCAGCCGTTCTCTATGCCGATCGGGTACGCGGTCAGCGCGAACCCCACCGAGGCGATGCTGGCGAACGGACGTGACGGAAACCGGTCCGGCGACAGCCCATTGAGTTCGTTGGTGGTGTCCCAGAAAAACTGGAAAGTGCGGCGCTCGATGTCCGAGAACAGCGGCGGCAGCGCGGGTTTGACCGGCTTGGGTGGCAGCTGCGCTTCCACCAGGATGACTTTCACCGGCGCCTTCTTTTCGGCCACTTTGGGTTCCTCGGCCTGCTTGCAGGACGCTAGCACCAGCGCACCCAGCAATAGTGGAATCGTCAACCAATACGAAGTCCTGCCCCTGTTCATCCGCCCCCCACTTGTGTAATCGATTACATCTCGCACGCCAACCTACCCTATCCAAGCGCCGAGTTCGACCGCCCCGGCAACTGCCGGGGCGGTCGAGTACCTCACCAGTTCAGGCCGAAGGCCAGACGGAAGGTACGCATCGGCGACGCCAGCACACCGGTCGGGGTGCCGTAAGCCGTGTTCAAGTCTCCGAGTGTCCCGGTCTCGCCGTTAAAGTTGGCGTAGTTCACCCAATTGAACACGTTGAGGATATCCGCACGCACGTTGAATTTGACACCTGCGCCGGTATCCCACTCTTTATTGGCGGCGATGCTGAACTCCTTGTAGCCCAACGTGCCGTCCGGCTTGAACTGCACGATGTAGCACTGGTCGTTGCCGGCCAGGCAGTTCTGCCCATAACGCGCGGTCTGGCTGGCCAGCGACAGCTTGCCGGACAGCTTGATCTCGTACGGCAGCTCGTAGATGCCGGTGACCACCAGGCGATTCTTCGGAATGCCGCCGGCCTCGCGCCAGCCGTAGTCCTCGATGCGTTCGCGATCCAGGGCGTAATGCTCGCCAAACTGGCGGTTCTCCTTGGCATCGGAATAGGTGTAGGCCACCGTCAGGCCCCAGCCGGACTCCTCGTCGAACGGCTTTTCGACCTGCAGGGCGAGCTGGTTGTTGCGGGTTTCCACGCCGTTGGTCCCCAGCACGATGGCGCTGTAGCCATCCGGGCCGTCGGTCGGCGAGCCGGACGTGGTGCCCGGCTGGAAGAACGACCCGTCCGGCAGACGGTTGCCGCGCACGAACGCGAAACCGTCATGGCTTTCGATGCGGCTCAGGGTCACGTCGGTGAACCAGTCCTGGCCCCACAGCGGCACCATGTTGCGCATGCCGATGCTGAATTGATCGGAGTACGGGGTCTTGATGTTGTTGTCGATCAGGTAGACCTCGCGACCGCCGCCGCCGGTGCTGCTGGCTGTCAGCGTGTTCAGGCCTTCCTGGGTGTTGTAGGCCGGATTCCATGCGGTGCACGGGTCGCCCAGGCAGGCCGGGTTATTGGCGCTGGTGAAGTAGTAACTGTAGGAGTTGAACGAGTTGTTGAGCTGCTCGAGCGCCAGGTAATCGAAGATGTTGCGGTCGTAGGCACGGCCGGCACCGCCATAGATCACATGCGCCTGATCGCCGAACAGGTCATAGGAGGCACCCAGGCGGGGCTGCCAGGCGTTCTTGAACGCCTTGCGGTTGTTGCCGGTGCTGATGAAGTTGTTGATGTCGTAGTTGGCGTTGCGCAGGTTGGTCCAGTTCTGCAGCGCACCGGCGACGTCGGACGGGGTCACGAAGTCCAGGAACGCCGGGGTTTCTTCGTAGTCGTAGCGCACGCCCAGGTTCAGGGTCCAGTGCTCGTTGACCTCCCAGTCGTCCTGCAAATAGATGCCGTACTGCTTGTTCTCGGACACCACCGAACCGCCACCTTCGACCAGCGGCGCACCGAAGCGCACCCGGTACGGCGTTTCGACATCGCTGAGGATGTTGTAGTAGTACTGCGGGTTGGCCGGATTGAACTGGGTGGAATCCAGATCGATGCTCTTGAACTTCACGCCCATCTTGACGGTGTGCGCGCCGTGCCATTCCAGGCTGTTCAGGGTCAAATCGTCCTGGAAGGTCCAGCCCTTCTGACCCTTGCGCTGGAAGCTGCTGCCGGCGCCTGCGGCAAGCACGTCGGTCTCGTTACCGCGGTTGGGCGTGTAGCTGAGGATGTAGCCGTTGCCGTTGTTGATCGGCGCCTGGTTCCAGAACGCGCTCTCGTAGCTGAGGTTGGCTTCGTTGAGGAAGTTGGCGCCGCTGTACTGCCAGCGCAGGTTGGCACGCTTTTCTTCCTGGCCGTTGATGCTGCCGTGCTCGAGGGTCGAGGTGCCGCCGACGTCGTTGAGCTCGTCTTCCTTGCGGTACTTGCCGCTCAGCTCGAACAGGCTGTTGTCGCCGATGGTCCAGTCGATCTTGGCGAAGTACAGGTCTTCCTTGAACGGCGTGCTGTAGGTGGCGACCAGCGGCTGCAACTGCGTGGGCAGCTGATCGACGCGGTCCGAATAGATCGAACCGGGGATCACCACGTTCGGGGTGGTGTATTCCTTGGCTTCATAGGCGACGAAGAAGTGCGCCTTGTCCTTGAGGATCGGGCCGCTGAAGGTGGCGCCGTACTGGGTTTCCTCGAAGTCGTCACGCACGCCGGCGCGCTTTTCCAGCGGGCTTTCTTCGCGCCAGCTGTCGTTGCTGGTATCCCAGAAGAAGCTGCCGTGGAAATCGTTGGTACCGGACTTGGACGAGGCCACGATGGCCGCGCCGCTGACCTGGTCGAACTCGGCCTTGTAGTTGGAGGTGATGACCTTGTATTCGCCGATCGCCGACTGCGGGAACGGGTTGCCGCGGCTGGAATCCTGGCCGCTGACGCCGCCGGTCAGCACGTAGTTCTTCTGGCTCACGCCGTCGATGTAGACGTTGGTGCCTTCGGCCGAGGTAGCGCCCGAGCGCACCTTGGTGGTGCCGTTGGCCTCGCGGGTGAACTGCACGTTCGGCACGGTATCGGCCAGTTCCAGGAAGTTGCGCGTGGCACGCGGCAGGTTCTGGATCTGCACGTTGGAGATATAGGTGGCGTTCTCGGAGGTACGGGTTTCCACCAGTACCGGCGGGGCCTTGACCTGCACCGCGTCCAGCGTGGTGGCGTTACCACCGTCAGCCGTGGCCGGTTCGCCGCCGACGCCCAGGTTCAGGGTCGCGGTCTGGCCGACCTGCACGGTGACGTTCTGCGAGGTGGTCTGGCCGTTGGCGGTGACGTCCAGGCGGTACGAACCCGGCGGCAGGCCGCCGAGCGAGTAGCCACCGTTGCTGACCTGCACGGTGCGGGTCAGGCCGGTGGCGAGATTGGTCGCGGTGACCTGGGCCTGGCTGGCAGGCGCCGAGTCGACGGTGACCTGGCCGCGGATGGTCGCCGCAGCACTCTGCGCAAAGGCCGGCGCGGCACCAAGCAGCAGGCAACTGGCCAGGGCGCAGCTGAGCAGCTTGCGCGCCGGACTGGCGGAATGGGGGTAGTGGTGGCGCATTGGTCCCTCCAGGGATCGGTACAGATTGTTGTTGTGGCGTTGCGAGTTGCAGGAACGACCGCTGCGGGGGGCAGCGGGAGCGGACAGAACGTCCGCGAAAAGGGTCAGCGGGCAGGAAACCTCAGGGGCCGGGCTCGCCGGCGCCGCAGGAGGCGCGGATCACCAGCTCGGGCGTGAGCAATTGGCGGATGCCGTCGTCGCGGCCGGGCTGGTCCACCAGCCGCATCAGCCGGGACATCGCCTGCTCGCCCAGGCGCGCGATGCTGACCCGCATCGTGGTCAGCGCCGGATGGACGAAACGGGCCAGCGGAATATCGTCGAAACCGGCCAGTGCCACATCGCCGGGCACCGAGACATCGGCCTGGACAAACGCGTACAGGCAGCCCAGCGCGGTCATGTCGTTGGCGGCGAAGACCGCGTCGGGCAGCGTGCCGCCGGCCAGCATCGCCTGCCCGGCGCGGTGGCCTGAGGCCTCGTCGAAGTCGCCGGTGAATTCGATGCCCTGCGCGGTACCGCCGTGGGCGGCGATCGCATCGCGGAAGCCACGCAGGCGTTCGCGCGCATCGAAATTCAGCGCTGGCCCGCCGATGAAGGCGATGCGCCGATGTCCGGCCGACAACAGATGTTCGGTCATCGCCATCGCGCCGGCATGGTCGTCGATGCTCAGCACCGGATAGGCGTCGCCGGGGAGATGCGCGTTGATCAATACCGTGGGCAGCGCCTGCGGCAGGTTGTCGGTGAGGAACCCGGGCTGCTCGGCATACGGCGACAGCACCAGCAGACCATCCACGCGCCCGCGCATGGACTGCAATGCCCTGCCCTGCGCTTCCGGGTCGCCGTGGTAACTGGACACCAGCAGATGCTGGCCGGCGGCACGCGCCGCACCATCGATACCGCGGATCAGCTCGGAAAAGAATTCGCCATACAGATCGGGCAGCACCACGCCCAGGGTCTGGGTGCGTCGGCTGCTGAGGCTGCGGGCTGCCGCATGCGGGCTGTAGCGCAGCCGCGCGGCCACGTCCTGCACCAGCTGGCGCACCGGCCCGGCGACGTTGTCATGCCCATTGAGCGCACGCGACACCGTTGCAACGGAGACCTGTGCTTCCCTGGCGACATCTTTGATGGTGACCGCACCCTTGGCCATTCGTGTCGCCCTCCGCGACCGAGTTCCCAAAACTGGCGCGGACTGTAAGCGTTTTCATACGAAGGCGTAAACCCCTGTCTTCACGCCCGTGAAAACGCTTACAGATCAAGCATCTGCAAGTGATGAATACGTGAAGCGATGTGTTGCGACGCAACAAATATCGCCCATATGTCCACGGATGAAGGTCGACGGCGATCACGGTTGGGCGGTTTGGCGCTCCGGAGGGAACGGTCCCCCGCGTAGGAGCGCACCCGGGCGCGACGGTGGCTATGGGATAAGGCAGTCGCGCCCGGGTGCGCTCCTACGACGGCGGTTTGATTGGCCCGGTTATCCCGCCTCGCCCGGCGCGATCGCCTCGATCGACAGCGCGTGGATATCGGTCTGCATCATCTCGCCCACCGCGGCATAGACCGCGCGGTGCCGCGCCAGCGGCGGCTTGCCGGCGAAGGCGGCGCTGACCACGCGCACATTGAAATGCCCACGGCCGTCGCGCGCGCCGGCATGCCCGGCATGGCGATGGCTGTCGTCCACCACCTCCAGCTCGGTCGGCGCCAGCGCCGCCTGCAGCGCGGTGCGGATCCGCTCGACCCGGCTCATGGCAGCACCCGGCGGAACGGACGCACCTCGGTGCGCACGTAGACACCCGCCTCGACATACGGTTCGGCATCGGCCCAGGCGCGGGCGTCATTCAGCGCGTCGAATTCGGCGATGACCACGCTGCCACTGAAACCGGCCGGGCCCGGATCCTCCGCATCGATCGCCGGGCATGGCCCGGCCACCAGCAGGCGCCCTGCCGCCGCCAGCGCCTGCAAACGGGCCAGATGCGCCGGTCGCGCCTGCTGCCGGGCCGCCAGTGCGTCGGCCCGGTCATACCCCTCGATTACGTACCACATAGGCCACCTCGCCCAAGACGTGAAGAACAGCCCCGGGATTCTAGCCGCCTCGGCGCTGGACACCGCCCCCGCGCACGCATTACCCTTGCCACCACTGCACACGCAATCGGACGCAGCGGCCCGTCGGCCCAGGCCCCACGCCTCCTCGACGACCGATTCGCTGCCCACCGCCGACCCGCGTAGACGACCTCCTCGCTGTTCCGTCGCCGCATGCCACGCGGCGCACGTTGTATGTGGATTTGTAGGATCGTGCCGGCACGGGCACGACATTGATCGCAATAACTCAAGGCAAAGCCCTGCAGGCGCGGCTCCGACCGTGGCCGGCGACCGTAAGACCCGATGTCGACCTGATGAATTCCGAACTCGCGCACGACGCGAATCCGCCAGCCACGAGCGCGCCGCCACAGCAGCAGGAAATGCGGCTGGCGGTGGTGCATGGGCAAGCGGTGCTGCAGATCCCGCAGGATCTGTATATTCCGCCGGACGCGCTGGAAGTCATCCTGGATGCCTTCGAAGGTCCGCTGGACCTGCTGCTGTATCTGATTCGTCGCCAGAATCTGGACATCCTGGATATCCCCGTCGCCGAGATCACCCGGCAGTACGTGGATTACATCAACGTGATGCAGGAGCTGCGCTTCGAACTGGCGGCGGAATATCTGGTGATGGCCGCGATCCTGGCCGAGATCAAGTCGCGCATGCTGTTGCCGCGCCCGCCCAGCGAGGAAGGCGAAGAAAACGATCCGCGCGCCGAGCTGGTGCGCCGGCTGCAGGAATACGAACGCTTCAAGCAGGCTGCCGAGGATCTGGACACGCTGCCGCGCATGGGCCGCGACAGCGCGCCGGTGCAGGCGCATCTGCCCGAGCGCGCCGCGGTCAAGCTGCCGCCGCCGGTGGAACTGAAAGAAATGCTGATGGCGCTGTACGACGTGCTCAAACGCGCCGAACTGTTCACCGGCCATGCGATCAAGCGCGAGGCGCTGAGCGTGCGCCAGCGCATGGGCGATGTGCTGAGCCGCCTGGACGATGGCAGGTTCTACCGTTTCGAATCGCTGTTCACTGCCGAAGAAGGCAAGCTCGGCGTGCTGGTCACCTTCCTGGCGCTGCTCGAACTGGCCAAGGAGCAGTTGCTGGACATCGTGCAGGAGGCGCCGCTGGCGCCGATCTACGTGAAGTCGCTGGCCTTGGGCAATACCAATGCGCCGCTGCAATTCTCCAGCGAATTCGACGACAGCGATGCCGCCAACGAACCCCTCTGAAGCCGATCACCGAATGGATCAAGCGTTGATCACCCGCATCATCGAAGCCGCCCTGCTGGCGAGCAGCCAGCCGCTGACGCTGGCGCAGCTGCAGGGCGTGTTTCCGGAAGAAGAACCGGCGCCGCCCGGCAGTGTCGAGCGCGCGCTGGAACTGCTGCGCGACGGCTGCGCCGAGCGCGGCGTGGAGCTGGTCGAGGTGGCCTCGGGCTTCCGCTTCCAGGTCAAGGCTGACGTGCATGGCTGGGTCGCCCGGCTGTGGACCGAGCGCCGCACCAAGTACACCCGCGCCACGCTGGAAACCCTGGCGCTGATCGCCTACCGGCAGCCGATCACCCGCGGCGAGATCGAGCAGGTGCGCGGCGTGGCGGTCAGCAGCAACATCATCCAGGCGCTGGAAGAACGCGAGTGGATCCGCGTGGTCGGCCACCGCGACGTGCCCGGCAAGCCGGCCCTGTTCGGCACCACCAAGGGCTTTCTGGATTACTTCGGGCTCAAGCGATTGGACGAGCTGCCGCCATTGTCTGAGTTGAAGGACATTGCCGAGCTGGAGCCGCAGTTGCCGCTGGACCGCGACGGCCAACTGGATGGCGCGGTGCCGGCGTCGGCGGCGATGGGTGCGGAGCATGCTGAAGCGGGTCCGGATACGGATCCAGACCCGGATATGGCGGATGCAGACGGCGCCGGCGCCGATGCGGCGATTGCCGCCCGGACTGACGCGGCGGCGGATGCAGGTGCTGACGCGGATGCCGACCCGGGCGACGTTGCGCCGGAACACCGCGATGCCGAGGATGTGTTGCCGGCATCGGACAGCACCACCGATGCAACCAGCGACAGCGACGACGCAACGCACGCCGATGCCGAGATGGCTGTTAATGCCGACGACAGCGACCAGACCGCCAGCCCAGGCACTGCAGTCGACGATGAAATCGAACACCACGCCGACGCGGTCGATGACCACGCCAGCGCCGATGAATCGAGTGACGACACACCGCAACACCCCGAGCATGCCTCGGCGCAGGACCCAAACCCGTTGGACCCAGATGACGCCCGTGAGGGCGACCCCGACACCGCGCCGGGAACGCGCGCGGATGCAGTGAACGAAGACGAAGACAACGCCGTCGCGACGACGACCGTGGCTGTTGACGAAGCCGATTCCGAACCAGAGGCCGACCCAGAACGCGTCGGCCGGAGCCAGACACATGAGTGACACCCCCCGCAAGCTGTCGTTGAACAAGCTTTCCCTCAAGCGCGACAGCGCGCCCGAAGCGCCCAAGCTGGAAGAGCGCCTGCACAAGGTGCTGGCCCAGGCCGGACTGGGGTCGCGCCGCGCGCTGGAACAGCGCATTGCCGATGGCCTGATCAAGGTCAATGGCGCCGTCGCGCAGACCGGCATGTCGGTGCGCAGCGGCGACAAGATCGAGCTGGATGGCCGCAGTTTCGTGGCCAGCGCGCTGACCGAGCCCTCGCGCGTGCTGATCTACAACAAGCCCGAAGGCGAAGTGACCACCCGCGAAGACCCCGAAGGCCGCCCGACCGTGTTCGAGTCGCTGCCGGCATTGAAAGGCTCGCGCTGGATCGCCATCGGCCGCCTGGACATCAACACCACCGGCCTGCTGCTGCTGACCACCGACGGTGAGCTGGCCAACGCGATGATGCACCCCTCCTACGAGGTCGAGCGCGAATACGTGGTGCGCGTACGCGCCCCGGAAGGCGAGGACAAGGTCTCCGACGCCATCATCGAGCGCCTGTCACGCGGCGTGCTGCTGGAAGACGGCGGCGCCAAGTTCGACGAGATCGAACGCATCGGCGGCACCGATTCGCACGACTGGTTCCGCGTGGTGGTCAAGGAAGGCCGCAACCGCGAAGTGCGTCGCCTGTGGGAGTCGCAGGGCTGCCAGGTCAGTCGCCTCAAGCGCAGCCGCTACGGCAAGATCTCGCTGCCGCGCGAACTGCTGCGTGGGCAGTCGATCGAAGTGGCGCAGGACAAGGTCGACAGCCTGCGCGCCGAACTCAAGCTGGAAGAAGGCGCGCCGTCGGCGCTGACGCTGCAGCCGGTGATCGGCCAGCGCCGCGCCGCCAAGTCCACCGTGCACGTCTCGCGCGATGGCCGCAGCAATGCCTACGTCAATGGCCAGACCTCCGGCGCCGACGAAGGCCGCGAACTGCGTCGCTTCGACAACCTGCGTGAAGATCGCGGCGGCCGTGGCCGTGGCAAGCCAGGCGGTTTCCGCGGTGGCCTCACCGTCAGCGGCGAAGCGGCGGCCAAGCAGTCGCAGCAGCGCCCATTCAAGCAACGCGCCCCCGCCAAGGGCGACCGCGGCCTTCCGGACGGCAACCCGGCCGCGTTCCGCAGCTGGTACGTGCCCGATGGCGTGAGCACCGGCCCGAGCGGCCACCGCAATGCCGGCCCCGGTGGCCCTGGCACCGGCCAGGCGCGCCCGTACGCGAAGAAGGGTCCGGGCGGTGCACGCCCAGGTGGCGGCGCGGGCAATGCACGCCCTGGCGCGGGCGGCGCGGCACGTGGCGGCGCCGGTGGCGGACAGGGCCAGTCGCAGGGCCAGGGTCAGCGCAAGCACCCGTACGGTCATCCGGGCAATGCGCCGAGCTTTCCGTCCGATCACGCCAACCCGGGTTTCAGCCCGTATGGCGCGGCACGTCCGGCGGCCGGTCGCCCGACCGGCGCACGCGCGGGTGGCCCCGGTGGCAACCGTGGTCCGGGCGGCAATCGCGGTCCGGGTGGTCCGGGCGGCGCGCCGCGTGGACCGGGTGGTCGCCCGCCGGGTGGCGGCAATCGTCGTCCGCCAGGCGGTGGTAATCGCGGTCGCTAAGCTGCGGCACGCGCAATAAAAAACGGCCCTGCAAAGGGCCGTTTTTTATTGGTGTTTCCGTTCGCGCCCGGCATCGCAGTTGCTGGAAACAGCAGCGACACCGAGTTCGTACAGCAACAGCGCAGAGCCCACTGTTTGGGGGCGCTGCGCGTTCACGCAGGCGTCGACCATTGGCGACGCTTGCGCTGCATGCACAGCGTCTTACTTGCGACGCTCGATGACGAAGTTGCCCACCGCCACGCCCAGATCGACGCCCTCGCCCGTGCCGGCCAGGGCCAGCGAAATGTCGCCCTTGGTGACCACCTGTGCCGTGCTGGACTTGACCACGCCGGCATGCGCTTCGGCCGCCGCGTAGGTGCCGAACAGATCATTGAGGCTGTAGGCGCCTGAGAAGGTGCCGCGGCCGCCGACAATCTTGGACTTGCCGACGGTCAGGCCGCCGCCCTTGCTGGAGATCTTGACCGGGATCACCGCGCCGTTGTCGCACTTGATGGTGCCGGTGCCGCTGGCGGTCTTGTAGAACACCGACCAGCCCGACAGGTTGAACGACAGCTGGCAGTCGATGTTACCGGCGGCCTGCGCCTGCGGTGCAAGCGTTGCGGCGCCCAGCAGCGCGAAGAGGGAAAGGGACTTGATCATGCGGGCATTCCGGTTGGTGAACGTGGCGCCGAGCCTATCAGCGCCGATGTGGCAGCCGCGACAACATGCCGGCACCGCGCATGCGACCGTTCAGCGAATCATTATTTCGCCGGCCGGCGGCCTGCGCCGCCACAGTCTGCGATGGCGGCATGGGATGATTGCGGCATGCCACGCACCGTCTACAGCCTGCTCTTCGCCGCCCTGCTGCTGCCCACCCTCGCCCACTGCGGCGAGACCATCCCGACCCAGGGCTATACCGTCGTGCGCACCTATCCGCACGACACCGCCGCCTTTACCGAAGGCCTGTTCTATCTCGACGGCTACCTGTACGAGAGCACCGGCGAACTGGGCCAGTCCAGCGTGCGCAAGGTCGAGCTGGAGACCGGCCGCGTCCTGCAGCAGGCCTCGACACCGGCGCCGTTTTTCGGCGAAGGCATCGTGGCCTGGCACGACCGCCTGATCCAGCTGACCTGGCGCAACCAGCGCGGGTTTGTCTACGACCTGGCCACGCTGACGCCGCGCACGCAGTTCAGTTATTCCGGCGAGGGCTGGGCGCTGACCCGCGACGACAGCAGCCTATACATGAGCGATGGCACTGCCCGCATTCGACGGCTGGATCCGCAGACGCTGCAGCAGGTCGGCAGCATCAAGGTCACTGCCGGCGGCAGGGCGCTGGACAATCTCAACGAGCTGGAATGGGTCAACGGCGAGCTGTTGGCGAACGTCTGGCTGACCACCCGCATCGCACGCATCGACCCGGCCAGCGGCAAGGTCATCGCCTGGATCGACTTGAAGGCGCTGGTGCCGGACGCCGACACCCTGAGCGACCCAAGCAACGATGTACTCAACGGCATCGCCTACGACGCCGAGCACGATCGTCTGTTCGTCACCGGCAAGCGGTGGCCGAAGATCTACGAGATCAAGTTGGGTGAGTAGCGGGGATTGGGGATTGGGGATTCGCAACAGCGGGCAAACGGATAGCTGTGCCTTGCCTGCTTGCACCAATCCCTAATCCCTAATCCCTAATCACAAATTCATCCGCATCCAGCATCGCCGGGAAGCGTACGCGGTGTTCGGCCAGGGCGGCAGCGCTGAGGGTGGTGGTGACCACCTGTGGCTGCTCGCGGATTTCCACCTGCGGCTGGCCGAGGAAATCGATCACGGCGCTGTCGCCGGCGTAGTGCAGCTGATTGCCGTCGACGCCGACGCGGTTGACCGCTGCCACAAAGCACAGGTTCTCGATCGCGCGTGCGCGCAGCAACGTCTTCCAGGCATAGGCGCGCGCGGACGGCCAGTTGGCGACGAACAGTTGCAGATCGAAATCCAGCTGGCCCGGCCGCTCGACATCGAAGCGATTGCGGCAGAACACCGGAAAGCGCAGGTCGTAGCAGACCTGCGGATTGATCCGCCAGCCCTTCCACTCCACCGTCAGGCGATCGCGCCCGGCCGCGTAGCGCAGGTGCTCGTTGCCGAAGCGGAACAGATGGCGCTTGTCGTAATACTGCAGCGCCCCGTCCGGCGTGGCCCACAGCAGCCGGTTGAACACGCCTTCGGGCGTGCGCAATTGCACGCTACCGGTGACGGCCGCATCCAGCCGCGCCGCCTGCGCACGCACCCAGGCCACGGTCGGCCCGTCCATGTCCTCGGCCTTGTCGATGGCGTCGTTGGAGAACCCGCTGGTGAAGGTCTCCGGCAGGATCACCAGATCGGTCTGCCCGGCCAACGGCTCCAGCAACGCACCGTAATAGTCGCGATTGCCGGCCGGGTCATGCCAGCGGGTGTCGCCTTGGATCAGGGAGATGCGCAGGTCGTTCATTAAAGGCTCGGGATTCGGAAGTGGGGATTTGGGATTCGAACGGCGGGTTTCGGGTGGCTTCCTGTCATCGGCTTTCTGCGAACTCGTCAACAAACGACCAACCGCCGTTACGATTCCCGAATCCCGATTCCCGATTCCCAGCTCTTCAGAGCTGCTGCAACCGCGCGATCGCCGCATCCAGGGTCGCATCGTTCTTGGCGAAGCACAGCCGCGCCAGTCGTTGCCCTTGCGGCGCGGTCTCGTAGAACGGCGACAGCGGAATCGCGGCCACGCCCTTTTCCACCGTCAGCCACTTCACGAACTCGGTGTCGGGCAGGTCGCTGATCGCCGAATAGTCGACCAGTTGGAAGTAGCCGCCGGGCACCGGTAACGGCTTCAGGCGCGTGGTCAGCAACTGTTCGCGGAAACGGTCGCGCTTGGCCTGGTAGAACGCGCCGAGGTGTTCGTCGTGTTCGGGTTCGTCGCGAATCATCGCGGCGAATGCGTGCTGGGCCGGGCCGAAGCTGGTGAAGGTGTTGTACTGGTGCACCTTGCGGAACTCGGCGCTCAGTGCCGGCGGCGCGATCGCGTAGCCGATCTTCCAGCCGGTGCAGTGATAGGTCTTGCCGAAGCTGGAAATCACGAACGCGCGCTCGCGCAGTTCCGGCCAGCGCAACACCGATTCGTGGCGGCGACCGTCGAACACGATGTGTTCGTACACCTCGTCCGAGAGCAGGAAGATGGCGCTGCCGCGCAACAGCTCGGTCAAGCGCTGCATGTCATCGGCAGACAGCATCGCGCCGGACGGATTGTGCGGCGAGTTGATCATCAGCAGGCGCGTCTTCGGCGTGATCGCCGCGCGCAGCGCCGGCCAATCGATGGCGAAGGTCTGCGGGTCCAGCGCCACGTGCACGGCGCGCGCGCCGGCCAGGTCGATCGCCGGCTCGTAGCAGTCGTAGGCCGGGTCCAGCACGATGACCTCCTCGCCTGCACGCACCACCGCGTGGATGGCGTTGAAGATCGCCTCGGTGGCCCCGCTGGTGACGGTGATCTCGCTGTCGGCATCGACCTGCGCGCCGTAGCAGCGCTGCGCCTTGCCGGCGATGGCCTGGCGCAAGGCCGCAACGCCGGTCATCGGCGGGTACTGGTTGTGGCCGGCCGCCATGGCCTTGGCCAGTTCATCGACCAGCCGCTGCGGCACCGCGAAATCGGGAAAACCCTGGCCCAGATTCACCGCGCCGTGTTCGGCCGCCAGCTGCGACATGACGGTGAAGATGGTGGTGCCCACCTTGGGCAGCTTGGTCGTGAGGGGCATCGGGCCTGTCCGGGCAACAAACGGGGGGACCGCGAGTGTACGCAAAGCCGCCAGGCGGTTGCGCCCAGGCGATGCAAAACAGCGTTCCCGGACACATCACGCCGCCGAACGCGCCCCCGGCAGCGCGCCATCGTCGCTACAATGCGCGCCCTGCCTCGCCCACCCCATGCCGTCCTGCGACGGGAGCCCGCTGCGCCGATGATCGAACCGCTGCACACTGCGCCACCGCTGCTGGCGGCGCGCGCGCTGGCTTTCAGCCGCAACGAGGAGCCGGTGTTCGGCCCGCTGGATTTCCATGTCGATGCCGGCGAGGCGCTGCTGGTGCAAGGCGACAACGGCGCCGGCAAGACCACGCTGCTGCGGGTGCTGGCCGGGCTGCTGCATGTGGAGCGCGGGCAGATCGAGATCGACGGCAAGACCGCGCGGCGCGGCGACCGCAGCCGCTTCATGGCCTATCTGGGCCATTTGCCGGGGCTGAAGGCCGACCTCAGCACGCTGGAGAACCTGCACTTTCTGTGCGGCCTGCATGGCCGCCGCGCCAAGCAGATGCCCGGCAGTGCGCTGGCCATCGTCGGCCTGGCCGGCTACGAGGATGCGTTGGTGCGGCAGCTGTCGGCCGGCCAGCGCAAGCGCCTGGCGCTGGCGCGGCTGTGGTTGTCGCCGGCCCCGCTGTGGCTGCTGGACGAGCCCTACGCCAACCTGGACCTGGACGGCATCACCCTGGTCAACCGGATGATCTCCGCGCACCTGCGCGGCGGTGGCGCGGCGCTGGTCACCACCCACGGCGCCTATGCGGCACCGCCGGTGCGCACGCGCATGCTCACGCTGGAGGCGGCGGCATGAGCCTGCATTCGCCACAACCCTCGCTGTGGCAGGCCGCGCGCGCGCTGCTCAGCCGCGACCTGCAGCTGCTGTGGCGCCGTCGCAGCGATGCCTTGCAGCCGGCGCTGTTCGCGCTGCTGATCGTGGTGTTGTTCGCGCTGGGCCTGGGCGGTCGCCCGGACCTGCTGGCGCAGGCCGCACCGGCGGTGCTGTGGCTGTCGGTGCTGCTGGCCGGCCTGCTGTCGCTGGATGCGCTGTTCCGCAGCGACGTGGAAGACGGCTCGATGGAGCAATGGCTGCTGGCGCCGGTGCCGTTGGCGTGGCTGATCGCGGTGCGCGTGCTGCTGCACTGGGCGACCAGTGCGCTGCCGTTGATCGCGGTGACGCCGCTGCTGGGCGAATTGCTGCACCTGCCACATGACCAACTACCGGTGCTGCTGGCATCGTTGGCGCTGGGCACACCGCTTCTGAGCCTGCTTGGTGCCGTGGTTGCGGCGCTGACGGTGACGATGAAACGCTCTGGTATTCTCGTGGCGTTGCTGGCGTTGCCGTTGTACGTGCCGGTGCTGGTGTTCGGTGCCGGCAGTGTCGCGGCCAGCGGACAAGGGCAGGATGCGGTGGGTGCGTTGTTGTTGCTGGGCGCCGGATTGGTGATCGGCGTGGTGCTGGCACCGCTGGCTGCGGCTGCCGCAATCCGGATTTCCTTGAGTTGAGCCCTGCGGTCGATGCGCTGTCGACAAGACGCTCCACTCATTGCGTTGTTGCTGTTTCGAGAGCCAATGCCATTCCAAAGGCTGCTGCCATCGCATGAACGTCGTCGCCCGCTGGTTCCACCAACTCGCCTCGCCTCCGATCTTCGACCGTTTCACTGCGCGCTGGGCGCCGTGGTGCTACGCGCTGGCCGCGGTGTTGCTGGGCGTGGGCATCTGGCAGGCCTTGTTTGCGGTCCCGGCCGACTACCAGCAGGGCGATAGCTTCCGCATTCTGTATATCCATGTGCCGAGCGCGTGGATGAGCCTGTTCGTGTTCGGGCTGATGGCGGTGTACGCGGCGATCGCGCTGATCTGGCGCATCAAGATCTGCGAAATCCTGGCCATGGCCTGCGCGCCGATCGGCGCGGCGTTCACCGTGATCACCCTGCTGACCGGCAGCATCTGGGGCAAGCCGATGTGGGGCGCCTGGTGGGATTGGGACCCGCGCCTGACCACCGAGCTGATCCTGCTGTTCCTGTATCTGGGCGTGATCGGTCTGTACCAGGCCATCGACGATCGCCGTCAGGCCGCGCGCGCGGCCGCCTTGCTGGCGATCGTCGGCGTGGCGCTGCTGCCGGTGATCCGCTATTCGGTGGTGTGGTGGAACTCGCTGCATCAGGGCCAGAGCATCCGTCTGCTCGGCCCCTCCAGCATCGATGCCAGCATGCTGCTGCCGCTGTGGCTGATGGTGATCGGCACCAAGTTCTGGTTCGCCGGTTCGCTGCTGACGCGTGCGCGCGCCGACAACCTGCGCCGCGAGGCCGGCAAGGCCTGGATCGTGCGCGATGCGCCGGAGCGCGCGGCATGAGCTACCTGCCCTACGTCATCGCCGCCTACGCGGTATTCGTGCTGGTGCTGCTGTGGGACCTGATTGCCGGTCGCTGGCAGCTGCGCCGCGCGTTGAAGGTCGCGCAGGCGCGGCGTTTGCGCGAGCGCAAGCGCGCGGTGCCCAGCGATGCGGAGCTGATCCGGTGAACCCGCAACGGCGCCGCCGGATCTGGCTGGTGATCGCGCTGGTGCTGGCCGGTGGCCTGGCGACCGCGCTGGTGGCGATGGCACTGCAGCGCAATGTGGCTTATCTGTACACACCGTCGGAAGTGCTGCGCGGCGACGCCGGCGAGCATGCGCGCTTCCGGCTCGGCGGCATGGTGGAGAAAGGCTCGTTCCAACGTGCGTCCGGTTCGCTGGAAGCGCAGTTCCGCGTCACCGATGGCGATGCACAGTTGCCGGTGCGCTACGACCGCATCCTGCCGGACCTGTTTCGCGAGGGACAGGCGGTGGTGGCGACCGGACGCATGCAGAACGGCGTGTTCGTTGCCGAAGATGTGCTGGCCAAGCACGACGAGACCTACATGCCGAAGGAAGTCGCCGACAAGATGGGCAGCGCGCACCGCAAGCACGATGTGCCGGCGGCCGCAGACCAGGCCGGAGCGCTGCGTTGATGGCAGGGGTCAAAACGTTCGCCTTGCTGCGCTGTGGTCGCTTGCAGCTTGCCTGCGTGGCCGACGATGTCGCGATGTCTGGGCAGGCGCATGCAGACGCTGCCCGGATGCCGCCCCTGCATTGCGCCGGCAAGCGTCGCACCACTGCCTGCCCGCCAACGCGCCAACCCGATGCTGCCTGAGCTCGGCACCTTCCTGCTGATTCTGGCCTTGCTGGTGGCCCTGGTGCAGGCCGCGCTGCCGCTGGCCGGTGCGCAGCGTGGGCGCAGCAGCTGGATGGCGGTCGCGCGGCCGGCCGCGTTGCTGCAGCTGGGCCTGATCGCAGCGGCCTTCGCGCTGCTGACGCATGCCTTCCTGGTGCAGGATTTTTCGGTGCGCTATGTCGCCGAGAATTCCAACAGCCTGCTGCCGGTGATGTATCGCTACTCGGCGGTGTGGGGTGCGCACGAAGGCTCATTGCTGCTGTGGACGCTGGTGCTGGCGCTGTGGACCGGGGCGGTGGCGCTGTGGTCGCGGCAGTTGCCCGCGCAGGTGGTGGCGCGCGTGCTCGGGGTGATGGCGCTGGTCAGCATCGGCTTCCTGGCGTTCCTGCTGTTCACCTCCAATCCGTTCGCGCGCTTGTTGCCGGTGCCGCTGGAAGGCGCCGACCTGAATCCACTGTTGCAGGACCCGGGACTGATCATCCATCCGCCGATGCTGTATTGCGGCTATGTCGGCTTTGCGGTGCCGTTCGCCTTCGCCATTGCCGCATTGCTGGAAGGCCGCATGGATGCGCGCTGGCTGCGCTGGACGCGGCCATGGACCAATGTGGCCTGGGCCATGCTCACCGTCGGCATCGCGCTTGGCAGCTGGTGGGCGTATTACGAGCTGGGCTGGGGCGGCTGGTGGTTCTGGGACCCGGTGGAAAACGCCAGTTTCATGCCGTGGCTGGTGGGCACCGCCTTGCTGCATTCGCAGGCGGTCACCGAAAAGCGCGGCAGCTTCGCCAGCTGGACCTTGCTGCTGGCGATCGCCGCCTTTTCGCTGTCGTTGCTGGGCACCTTCCTGGTGCGCTCGGGCGTGCTGACCAGCGTGCATGCGTTTGCGGCCGACCCGTCGCGCGGCCTGTTCATCCTGGTGTTCCTGCTGGCGGTGGTCGGTGGTTCGCTGTTGCTGTACGCGTTGCGTGCGCCGCGCCTGTCGCTGGTCGATGACCCGCGCCGCGCGTTCGCCGGCAGCTCGCGCGAAACCTTGCTGCTGTTGAACAACCTGCTGCTCGCCTGCGCCTGCGCAATGGTGTTGTTGGGCACGCTGTATCCGCTGCTGGCCGACGCCTTGGGCCTGGGCAAGCTGTCGGTGGGGCCGCCCTACTTCGGCACCTTGTTCCTGGTGCTGATGGCGCCCTTGGTGGCGCTGTTGCCGTTCGGCCCGCTGACCCGCTGGCAGCGCGAGCAGGCCTCGCGTCCGCTGGCGATGCTCGCACCATGGGCAGGCCTGGCGGTTGCCGCAGGCGTGCTGGCCTGGTTCGCCGCGCCGCAGGGCGAGTGGAAGGCGGCACTCGGCGTGGCCGGCGCGGCCTGGGTGCTACTGGGCACGCTGCGCTTCCTGTGGACGCGGCGCGCAGCCAAGGGCCGGAAGCTCACCGCCGAAATGCTGGGCATGCTGCTGGCGCACCTGGGCGTGGCGGTGTTCCTGGCCGGTGCGTTGCTGGTGGAATCACTGAGCCTGCAGCGCGAGGTCGCACTGGCGCCCGGGCAGCAGATGCAGATCGGCCGATACGCGCTGCACTTCGATAATGTCGAAGAGCTGCGCGGGCCCAATTACGTCTCCGACCGTGCCAATCTGCAGGTGTTCAAGGACGATGCGCCGGTCGGCCTGCTGCATGCGGAAAAACGCCGCTACGCCAGCGGCGGGCAGACCTTGACCGAGGCGGCGATCCGTCCCGGCCCATTCGGCGACCTGTATGTCGCGCTTGGCGAACCCCTGGGCAATCAGGCCTGGGCGGTCCGCGTCCACCTCAAACCGTTCGTCCGCTGGATCTGGCTGGGGGCGCTGCTGATGGCGCTTGGCGGCCTGGTCACCGCGGCCGACCGGCGTTTTCGTCGTTCTCCGGAGATCCAAGATGGTTGAGTCACGTTCACCCCGCCTGCCTACTGCGGTTCTGGTGGGTGCCATCGTGCTGCTGCTCGCGCTGGCAGCGCTGCTGGTCTATGCGGTGGTGCGCTCCGGTCAGGACGATCGCGATGCCCTGCCCTCTGCGCTGATTGGCAAGCCGGCGCCGGAGTTCGCGCTGCCGCTGCTGCACGACCCCAGCATCGTGGTGCATGCGCGCGAACTGCGCGGCGCGCCGTACATCATCAACGTGTGGGGCAGCTGGTGCCCGGCCTGCCGCGAGGAGCACCCGGTGCTGAGCCGCTTTGCGCTGACCAAGCGCGTGCGCGTGATCGGCTACAACTGGAAGGACGAGCGCAACGATGCGCTGCGCTGGCTCGAACAGCTGGGCAACCCCTACCTGCTGGTGGTCGCCGACAAGGATGGCCGTACCGCGATCGACTTCGGCATCGCTGCGGCACCGGAGACCTTTCTGGTCGACGGGCGCGGCGTCGTGCGCTGGAAGTACAGCGGCATGCTCACCCAATCCATCATCGACACGCAGCTGATTCCGGTGCTGAGCAAGATCGAGCGCTCGCCCAGTGCCGCTCCGGACCTACACGCCAAGCAATGATGCGCGCCTGGCTGCTGACGCTGCTGCTGTTGCCCTGGCTGGCGCTGGCCCAGCCGGTCGGCGACCCGGCGCCGCTGCGCTACGCCTCGGTTGAAGAAGAGGCGCGCTTCCATGCGCTCACCGCCGAGTTGCGCTGCGTGCAGTGTCAGAACCAGTCGCTGGCCGATTCCAATGCGCAGATCGCCCAGGACCTGCGCCGCGAAGTACTGGCGCTGATGCATGAAGGCCGCAGCGATGCGCAGATCCGCCAGTTCCTGGTCGCGCGCTATGGCGAGTTCGTGCTGTACCGCCCGCGCGTGGAATCGCGCACCTGGCTGCTGTGGTTCGGCCCGCTGCTGGTGTTGCTGCTGGGTGCTGGCGCCATTGTGTTGCTGGTGCGCCGACGCAGCGTGGCTGCGCCCGCCCTGCCCGCCGATGAGCAGGAGTGGTGATGGTCGGCTTCGTCAGTGCGGTGGTGCTGCTGACCCTGCTTGTCTTCGGCGTGGCGCTGCGGCCGCTGTGGCGCGAGGCGCGCGGGCTGACCGCCAGCATCGCGGTGTTGCTGCTGGCGGCGAGCACGGCACTGTACTGGCTGGTCGGCACGCCGAGCGCGATTCAGGCGCCGGCCGAGCGGCCGGCCACGCCACGCTCGCTGGATGAGGCCATCGTGCAACTGCGCGCCGCACTGGCGCGCAATCCCGATCAGGCCGAAGGCTGGGTATTGCTGGGGCGCTCGCTGTCCAGCCAACAGAAATTCGCCGAAGCGCGCGATGCGTTTGCGCGCGCGGCCGCGCTGCGCCCGGACGAGCCGGATGTGCTGGTGGCTGCCGCGCAGTCGCGCATGCTCGCCGACGACAGCGGGCACCCTGATCCGCAGGCCATGCGCCTGCTGGAACATGCGCTGGCGGTGCAACCGGACCATCAACGCGCACGCTGGTTCCTGGGCGTGGTGCAGCGCCAGGCCGGTGAACCGGCCAAGGCCAGCGAGACCTGGGAGCCGTTGTTGCGCGTGGTGGATGCCTCTACCCGACCCGGCCTGCTGGAACAGATCAACGCCGCGCGCCAGGAAGCCAGGCTGGCGCCGATCCAGGCACCGGCTGCGCCTGCCGCCGATGCAGCCAGCGGCAAACGCATCCAGGTACGCGTGACGCTGGATGCCGAGTTCGCCAAACGCACCGGGTTGCCGGGCGACACCAGCGTCTTCGTGATTGCGCGCGCCGCCGACACGCCGATGCCGGTGGCGGTGGAAAAACACGCGCTGCGCGAGCTGCCGTTGACCATCACCCTGGACGACGGCGACAGCCCGATGCCGACGCGCACGCTGTCGTCGCTGGACACCGTGCAGGTGCTCGCCAGGCTATCGCGCAGCGGCAACGCGATGCGCCAGGCCGACGATGTCGAAAGCGTGCCGGTGATGGTGGGACTGCCCACTGCCGCGCCGGTGGAGCTGGTGATCGGCCGCTGATTGCCCGCCACGTTTGGTGACTACGCTTGAGGCCAATGGACCAAAAGCGGTTAACAGAAAACGCAGGCACGCCATCACGTTGTCAGCTGCCGTCAGCGTCATCTGGATAATCCAAGCCGCGTTGGTCGAACGCGCGATGCCCTCGCCGCGCCAGAGAGTGAATCGGTTGCGTTGTTGAAACCATGCACCCCGACAATCTCCACTGGTCCTTGCCCGCCCACCGTCGCGGGACCTTACGCGGCATAGATGCCGCGTAAGAGCCTACAAGGACGTACTTGCGGCGTGTCCTGCGACGGTGGGCGGGCAAGGGCCCTGCAACCAAACCGCAGATGCGCCGCTCTGCAGAGTGGCATCACACAGAGCAACGACTCAAACCGATTCCCAATTCCCGAATCCCCATTCCCATCCTGCCCCCCGGCACCTGCCATGGCAGATAGAATTGCCGCATGACCGAATTCATTCCCCCCGGCACGCTGTTCCACGCGCTGCCCTCGCCGTTTCCGATGAAGCGCGGTGGTGTGCTGCTGCAGGCGCGTGTCGCCTACGAAACCTGGGGCACGCTGGCAGCCGATCGCAGCAATGCGGTGTTGATCGTCACCGGTCTGTCGCCGAATGCGCATGCCGCGGCAAATCCGGCCAATCCCGAGCCGGGCTGGTGGGAAGCAATGCTCGGGCCTGGCAAGCCGATCGATACCGAACGCTGGTTCGTGGTCTGCGTCAATTCGTTGGGCAGCTGCAAGGGCTCGACCGGCCCGGCGTCGATCGACCCTGCCACCGGCACGCGGTATCGCCTGGGTTTCCCGGAACTGTCGATCGAAGATGTGGCCGATGCCGCAGCCGACGTGGTGCGCGCGTTGGGCATCGAACAACTGGCCTGCCTGATCGGCAACTCGATGGGCGGCATGACCGCACTGGCGTTGTTGCTGCGCCACCCCGGCATCGCGCGCAGCCATATCAATATCTCCGGCAGTGCGCAGGCGCTGCCGTTCTCGATCGCGATCCGCTCGCTGCAGCGCGAAGCCATCCGCCTGGATCCGCACTGGAACGGCGGCCATTACGACGACACGTGTTACCCGGAGTCGGGCATGCGCATGGCGCGCAAGCTCGGCGTGATCACCTACCGCTCGGCACTGGAATGGGACGGCCGCTTCGGCCGCGTGCGGCTGGATTCCGAACAGGCCGCCGACGATCCGTTCGGCCTGGAATTCCAGGTCGAAAGTTATCTGGAAGGCCATGCGCGCCGCTTCGTGCGCTTCTTCGATCCCAACTGCTATCTGTATCTGAGCCGCTCGATGGATTGGTTCGATCTGGCCGAGTATGTCGACAACAGCCCGTCCATCGACGCGCGGGTCGATGGCACGCAAGCCGACAACGCTGCGGTCGCCGCCAGGCCGGATACAGGCATCTCGACCGACGCCACGGTGCTGGCCGGACTGGCGCAGATCCGCATCGCGCGTGCGCTGGCGATCGGTGCCAACACCGACATCCTGTTCCCGGTGCAGCAACAGGAACAGATCGCCGAAGGCCTGCGCGCCGGCGGTGCCGAGGCACACTTCATCGGGCTGGATTCGCCACAAGGCCACGATGCCTTCCTGGTCGATTTCGCACGCTTCGGGCCGGCGGTACGCAACTTCCTGGACGCTTGCTGATTTCCAGACCTGCGCAACGGCGGCGTGGTCCGTCACGGCAGCAGAGCCTGCCGCGCAAGACGCTGGCGCTGCTGTTCCTGATCGGCATGACTGCCATGGTGGTTGCAGGCCGCCTGCCGGCGCTGCTGGCGCTGTGGTACGCGGCTGCAAGCTTGCTGGCGATGCTGGTCTACCGGCTCGACAAGAGCGCAGCCCAACGCGGCCGGCAACGCACACCGGAAGCCACCCTGCACCTCATCGCACTGCTCGGCGGCTGGCCGGGCGCGTTGCTGGCGCAGGCGCTGTTCCGGCATAAATCCAGCAAGGCGGCCTTCCAGCTGCGGTTCTGGATCACTGTCGTAGCGAACGTCGCCGCCTTGTATTGGGCATGCCGCCAACCTGCGCTGCTGGCAGCACTCCACGCATTGCTGGGGTAAGCGGCGCATGCGTGATACATGCGCGCAACCGGTCAGTGCGAACCGGCAACAGCATCCTCAGGCCAACGGCTCCAGCGCACCGGCCCGCAGGCGATAACGTCGCTGCACCACGCCATCGGGCACGCTGTCGTGGGTGATCATCACAAGGCTGCGCTCGCCCAGCGCGGCAGCTAGATCCAGCAGCAAGGCGTGTGCGGTATCCACATCCAGGCCGTCGGTGGGTTCGTCCAGCAGCAGGATCGGCGCCTCGCGCAGCAAGGCGCGCGCCAGCGCCAGCCGGCGCGCCTGGCCGGCCGAGAGCGTGGCGCCGTTTTCGCCGACCCAGGTGTCCAGACCGTTCTGCGCGGTGGCCCAGGCGCGCAGGCGCACCTGGTCCAGCGCGTTCCACATGGCCGCATCGCCTGCGCCGGCATCGCCGATGCGCAGGTTGTCGCGCACCGTGCCGGCAAACACCGGGGCATTCTGCGGCAGCCAGGCGATGCGTTGATGCCATTGCGCCTGCGCGAAATGGCGCAAGTCGATATCGGCGTAGCTCACCTGCCCGGCCTGCGGGTCCCACAGCCGCAACAGCACTGCGGACAAGCTGCTCTTGCCGCTGCCGCTGTCACCGTTGATGGCGATGCGCTCGCCAGGCGCCAGGCTCAGATCGAGCGCCTGCAGCAGCGGGCGTCCACTGCCCGGCCACGCAAAACTGACCTGTTGCAGGCGCAGCGTGCCGCTGCGTGGCGCATCCACTGGCTGCGACGGATCGACGACCGACGGCGCCTGATCGACGATGGACTGCAAGCGCCTGGCCGCAACGCGCGCGCTCTGCAGCGCCTGCAAGGCGAGCCCGGCGCCGGCCCAGACCTCCAGCAATGCCATGGTCAGGAACACCAGCCCGGCCGCCATTTCCGCAGCAATCAATCCACGTTCTGCCGCGCTCAACCCAAGCCACAACATGCCGGCCAGACCGATACCGCCGCAGACCGCATGCAGCAGGTTGCCGCCGATCAGGCGACGGCGCTGCAGGCGATCGCCATCGACCACCGCCGCCGCCGTTGCATCGACCTGATGCAGCCAGGCACCTTGCGCATCCACCGCAGCGAGATCGGCCGCACCTTCCAGGCCCTCGAACGCCTGCGTGCGCAAGGCGGTGCGTTGCCGGGCGCGCAGCTGTTCGCGCTGCGCACCGCCGCGCGCCACCTGCCACGGCACCACACCGCCGATGACCACGCCCAGCACCACCAGCAACACGCCAGCCGGCGGATAGATCAGCGCCGCTGCCGCCACGCCGGCCACCCAGATGCCGAGCAATGCGCTCAACGGCGCCAGCGCGCGCACGCTCACGCCATCGACCTCGCCGATGTCGGACATCAGCCGCGCCAGCAGATCGCCGGTGCGCGTGGCCGACAGGCGGCCCGGCGCCAGCGGCAACGCGCGGCGGAAGAACCACACGCGCAGGTCGCGGGCGATGCGCAGCGTGGCGTCGTGGCCGATCAATTTTTCGCCATAACGCGAAACGATGCGCGCAAAGGTCAGCGCGCGAATGCCGGCCGAGGGCGAAAAGAAATTGAAGCCGCTGCCCATGCCGGCGACACCGGCCAAAGCAGCGGCGGTCAGGAAACTGCCGGACAGGCCGAGCAAGCCCACGCCGGCCAGCATGGTGACAAGGACCAACAGCGCCGACAGCAGCAGGCGCCAAGCATGCCGGCGAAACACATCGCGCAGACGGTCGGGCTGTGTGCCGTTCATGGCAGCTCCGCTGCGACGGTGGCGCCGCGCAGGTCGATCACAGTGTCGGCCCAGCGCATCACCGCGGCGCTGTGCGTGGCCAGCACCACCGCGCGGCCGCGTGCGAACACACCCAGGGTGCGCAGCAACTCCGCTTCGGTGTCCGGATCGAGAAAGGCAGTGGGTTCGTCCAGCAGCAACAGGTCCGGCTCGCGCAGCAACAGCCGCGCCAGGGCCACGCGCCGTGCCTCTCCACCGGACAACCCGAAGCCGCGCTCGCCGATCTGCGTGTCCAGGCCCGCAGGCAGCTGCGCGGCAAAGCGCAGCACCTGCGCGGCGTCGGCCACCGCGTGCAGGCGCGCAGCGCCGGCCTGCGGATCGGCCAGGCGCAGGTTGTCGGCGATGCTGCCGTGAAACAGATACGGCCGCTGCGTGGCATAGCCGATGCGGGTCCCCGGCCGCAGCACCACGCTGCCGGCCTCCGGCGCCAGCCAGCCGGCCAGGCCCTCCAGCAAGGTGCTCTTGCCGCTGCCACTGGCACCGATCACGGCAACGCGCTGCCCGGGCTGCAAGGTCAGCGAAAAATGCGCGACCACCGTGTGCGGCGCGCCCGGCGGCCGTAGCGCAAGATCGCGCGCCTGCAAGAGCGGGGCGTGTGCCTGGGCCGGTTCCAGTGCACGCAAGGGCGGCACCGTCACCGGTGGCGTTGCCGATGCCGGCGCGAAGCCTTCCAGCAGGCGCTCGGCTTCGGCCACCGCCGCCAGCGCATTGGCACGGTCGTGGTAATGCGCCGCCAGCCGCCGCAACGGCGCAAAGAATTCCGGCGCCAGCAGCAGGCAGAACATGCCCGCGCCCAGCGTCGGCAAGCCGTGCAGATCGAGCATGCCCAGATAGGTCAGGCCGAAGTACAGCGCCACGATCGCCACGCTCACCGAGGCGAAGAATTCCAGCACCGTGGACGACAGGAAGGCGATGCGCAGCACCTTGAGCGAACGCTCGCGCACGCCTTCGGCCGCCGCGGCAATGCCGCTCAACTCGGCCTCGCCGCGGCCATACACGCGCAACAGGCCCAGGCCCTTGAGGCGATCGGCAAAGTGCCCGCCCATGCGTGCCAGTTCGCTCAGCTGGTCGCGCCCGGCGGCTTCGGCGCCCCAGCCCACCAGCATCATGAAGAACGGAATCAGCGGTGCGGTCAGCAGCAGCACCAGGCCCACCACCCAATCGACCGAAAACACCGCGACCAGGATCAGCGGCGGCACCAGCAGCATCTCGGTGCGTGCGAGCTGGTAGCCGACGAAGTAGCCCTCCAGCGCATCGGTATGCGCCAGGCTCAATTCGCCCAGTTCGCCGCTGCGCTGCCGGCGCAGCCACACCGGCCCATGCTGCACCAGGCGGCGCGCGATGCGGGCACGCAGTTCGCGCCTGGCCACATCGGCCACCTCGCCGGTCAGCGACTGCGCCCAGGCATTGAGCAGCGCGCGCCCTACCAGCGCACAGACCAGCCCCGCCCCCACGTCGCGCAATTGCGCCAGCGCCAGATGCTGCACCAGCACCGCCTGCAGCAACCACGCGATCGCCGCCGCCTGCGCCAGCAGCAGCACCCCAGACACCGCCACCGCCACGCCGGCCAGGCGCCGCGCACGCGTGGCCGGGGCCGCCAGTGCATCCAGCCATTGGCCGCGTTGACGGCGCTGGGCTGGCGTTTCGCTGGCTCGCACGCTGGGCTGGCTCACATCGCTCTCAAGGAAGACATCGTGTTGCAAGCGATTGTAAGTCGCCACTTCCCGCTACGGGCTGCGCATTGTGCCGCACCCGCCCGCCTCGGCATTGATCTGGATCAACGCGCGTGTCGCGGCAAGCGCAGATGATCGGCTGCATTCCTTCATCGACACCCAACCAGGCCCACCCGCCATGATCGACTCGACAGTTGTTGAACTGTCGCGGCTGCAGTTCGCAGTCACCGCGATGTACCACTTCATCTTTCCGCCGCTGACCATGGGCCTGTCGTTCCTGCTCGGCATCATGGAAAGCGTCTATGTGATGACCGGCAAGGACATCTGGCGGCGCATGACCATGTTCTGGGGCGTGCTGTTCGGCATCAACTTTGCCATGGGCGTGGGCACCGGCATCGTGATGGAATTCGAGTTCGGCATGAACTGGTCTTACTACAGCCATTACGTCGGCGACATCTTCGGTGCGCCGCTGGCGATCGAAGGCCTGATGGCGTTCTTTCTGGAAGCGACCTTCCTGGGCCTGTTCTTTCTCGGCTGGAACCGGCTGAGCAAGGTGCAGCACCTGGCCACCACCTGGCTGGTGGCGCTGGGCAGCAACTTCTCGGCACTGTGGATCCTGATCGCCAACGGCTGGATGCAGAACCCGACCGGCGCGGTGTTCAACCCGGACACCATGCGCATGGAAGTGGTCGATTTCATGGCGGTGCTGTTCAACCCGGTGGCACAGGCCAAGTTCGTGCACACCGTCAGCGCCGGCTACGTGCTCGGCGCGGTGTTCGTGATGGCGATCAGCGCGTTCTATCTGCTGCGCGGCACCCATGTGGAGATGGCGCGGCGTTCGTTCGCAGTGGCTGCCGCGTTCGGCCTGTTGTCCTCGCTGTCGGTGGTGGTGCTCGGCGACGAGAGCGGCTACGCCGCCAACGAACACCAGAAGATGAAGCTGGCGGCGATCGAGGCGATGTGGGAAACCGAAGCCGCCCCGGCCGACTTCACCGCATTCGGCATTCCCAACCAGCAGACCCATCGCAACGACTACGCGGTCAAGATCCCGTACCTGATGGGTCTGATCGCCACACGTTCGCTGGACCAGCCGATCCCCGGCATCCTGGAACTGGTCGGCCGTGCCGAGCATCGCATCCGCGGCGGCCAGATCGCCTACGGCGCGCTGCAACGCATCCGCGCCAACAAGGACGATGCCGAAGCGCGCAAGGTCTTCGAGGCACATTGGCAGGATCTGGGCCACGGCCTGCTGCTCAAGCGCTATCGCGACGATATCGGCAATGCCACGCCGCAGCAGATCGCCCAGGCGGCGATGGACACCGTGCCGCGGGTGCTGCCGCTGTTCTGGACCTTCCGCATCATGGCCGCCATCGGCATCTACCTGATCGCCTTCTTCGCCATCGCGTTCTGGTTCGCCTGCAAGCACAACTTCCAGGAAAAACGCTGGTTCCTGACCCTGGCGCTGTGGAGCCTGCCGCTGCCGTGGATCGCGATCGAGTGCGGCTGGTTCGTGGCCGAGTACGGCCGCCAGCCGTGGGCGGTGGAAGGCGTGCTGCCGACCTTCTATGCCGCCTCGGGACTGGATCTGTATGAAATCGTGTTGACCCTGGTCGGCTTCACCGCGCTGTACACCACGCTGTTGGTGATCGCGATCAAGCTGTCGCTGAAGACCATCCGCAAGGGCCCGGATGCGCTATTTCCACCGAGCCAACGCACCCCGTCGCCGCACGGCAGCTCGCCCCACGCGTCCTCACCCGACGCCCCATTGAGCACCGGCGCGCTGGCCGGCGGCGCACCGTAAGCCAGGAGAGACAACCATGGATTTCATCTTGCTCGACTACACCACATTGCGCGTGATCTGGTGGCTGTTGCTCGGCGTATTGCTGTCCGGCTACGCGGTGATGGGCGGCTTCGATCTGGGCGTCAGCACCCTGCTGCCGCTGGTGGCCCGCAACGATGCCGAACGCCGGCTGGTGATCAACACCATCGGCCCGGTCTGGGAAGGCAGCCAGGTCTGGCTGATCCTGGGCGGCGGCGCGATCTTCGCCGCATTCCCGCCGTTGTATGCGGTGAGTTTTTCCGGGTTCTATCTGGCGATGTTCCTGATCCTGTTCGCACTGATCCTGCGCCCGGTCGGGTTCAAGTTCCGCGGCAAGCTGGCCGACCAGCGCTGGCGCAGCAACTGGGACTGGGCGTTGTTCGTCGGCGGCTGCATTCCGGCGCTGATCATGGGCGTGGCGGTCGGCAATGTGCTGCTCGGCGTGCCGTTCCACTTCGACGACAGCATGCGCATTTTCTACACCGGCAATCTGTTCGGGCTGCTGACGCCGTTCGCGCTGCTCGCCGGCCTGCTCAGCGTGGCGATGTTGATGGCGCACGGCGCGGCGATGCTGGTACTCAAGACCGACGGACCGGTGGCCGAGCGTGCGGCGCGTTTCGGCAGCATCGCCGCGCTCTGCGCGGTGGCGCTGTTTGCCGCCGCCGGTGCATGGGTGGCGCTGGGTCTGCCGGGCTATGCAGTGACTTCGCTCCTGGCCACCGATGCGCCGACCAATCCGCTCGGCAAGACCGCCGCACTCACCGCAGCCGGCGGCTGGCTGCACAACTACAGCAGCATGCCGGCCACATTGATGGCACCGCTGATCGGCCTGGTCGGGCTGGCCATGAATGCGCTGCTATTGCGTGTGCGTCGCGGCGGCCTGGCGTTCATCGCCTCGGGTTGCGCCATCGTCGGCATCGTCTTTACCGTCGGCTTTGCGTTGTTCCCGTTCCTGTTGCCCTCGTCCACCGCACCGAGCGCAAGCCTGACGCTGTGGGATGCCTCCAGCAGCCGCCTGACGCTGTGGATCATGCTGCTGGCGACCACGCTGTTCATGCCGATCGTGCTGGCCTACACAAGCTGGGTCTATCGCGTACTCAAGGGCAAGGTCACCGCCGACGAACTCTCGGCCAATCCAAACGCCTACTGAGCATGCCCGCTGCGCGTTGCGATGCACAGCTGCCTCGCGCTCGCAGCAGGCCTCAACCTCACACCTGCTTCAACGACTCAAGGAGAACGACAATGTGGTACTTCGCCTGGATCCTCGGCACCGGTCTGGCCGCACTGGCGGCCGTGCTCAACGGCATGTGGTTTGAAGCACGCGAGCCGGAGCGTGGCCAACCGCATCAGTAAAATTATTTTCGCTAGATGCTTGCCGATTCCGCATTCCCTATGTAACATACGCGGCTCCTTCGGGGTGTAGCTCAGTCTGGTAGAGCGCTACGTTCGGGACGTAGAGGTCGCAGGTTCGAATCCTGTCTCCCCGACCAGTTTCAAAACACAAAACCGGCCTTGTGCCGGTTTTGTGTTTTCAGGCGCTGGCGCATGCATGCGCGCAGTGCGGATGGTCTGTCATGTCTGTTGTCATTGCCGCTGCCTCCCCGTCCGCCCGGTTGCGTGGTCGCGGCTTGGTGCTGGCTGCCATTTTGTTGTCCGCCTTCAACTTGCGTACCGCGGTGACGTCGTTGACGCCGCTGCTGGAACGCATTGCCGACGAGTACGCATTCGGCGCGCCCACCATGGGTGCGCTCGGCATGTTGCCGACGGCTGCATTCGCACTGACCGGTGTGGCCACGCCGGCCTTGCTGCGCCGCTTCGGCCTGCTGCGCACCGCGCTGCTGTCGATGGCATTGGCCACTGTCGGCCTGGTGTTGCGCCCGCTGCTGCCGGGCACTGCCGGACTGCTGATCGGTTCGTTGGTGGCACTGGCCGGCATGGGCATGGGCAACGTGGTGTTGCCGCCGCTGGTGAAGCGCTATTTCGGCGATCGCGTCGGCGGCGTCAGCACGCTCTACATCACCGTATTGCAGGTCGGCACCCTGCTGCCGGCACTGCTGGCGGTACCGGTGGCCGATGCGCTGGGCTGGCGCAGCTCGATGGTGGTGTGGGTGTTGCCGGCACTGCTGGCATTGGCGGCCTGGGCCATGGTGCACACCAGCCACCGCCGCATCCGCGCGACCGGGCCGGCACCGGTCACGCCCACGTCCGAGGCCGAGGGCCGCGTGGCACGCACCGCCCTGGGCTGGAGCATGGCGGTGACCTTCGGCATGACCTCGCTGGTCACCTATTCGATGTTCACCTGGTTGCCGACGCTGCTGCGCGAAGCCGGCGCCTCGCCCGCGTTCGGCGGCACCATGGTGGCGCTGTTCGCGGCACTGGGCATGGTCGGCGCCTTGACCATGCCGGCGCTGGCGGTGCGCATGCGCAACCCGTTTCCGATCGTGCTGCTGTGCGCGGCCTGCCACCTGGTCGCGTTTGCCGGGCTGTGGTGGGCGCCGCTGGCCGCGCCGATCCTGTGGGTGACCCTGCTCGGCCTGGGGCCGAGCACGTTCCCGCTGGCCTTGGTGCTGGTCAATCAACGCAGCCGCACTGCGGCCGGCTCGGCGGCCCTGTCCGGGTTCTCGCAGGGCATGGGCTATGCGGTGAGCTGCCTCGGGCCATTCCTGTTCGGCTGGCTGCATGCGCACCACGGCGGCTGGACCTCGCCGTTCGTCTTCCTGGTGATCTGCATCCTGGTGCAGCTGGCGGCCGCCTGGGTGGCCTGCCGTCCGCAGTTGTTGGAAGACGTCTGGGCGCCGCCGCCACGCGGCGCCCGCGCGGTCAACGTACCGGCAGACTGATGTAGCTGGGCTGCTCGGGGCTCACATAGACGCGCTGGGTGGCCTTTCGATAATCGCCGGGCTTGGCGAAGAAGATGTTGTCCACGTAGGTCTGCGGATTGCGGTCGTACAGCGGAAACAGGCTGGACTGCACCTGCACCATCACCCGGTGGCCCGGCTGGAAGGTGTGGTTGGCGGTCGGCAGGCCGAACTGGAACGCCAGCGGCTGATTGGATGCCAGCGGCTTGGGCGTGCTGAAACTCTCGCGATAGCGGCCGCGGAAGATCGCCAGCGACACCGGCAGCTCGTAGCCACCCATCTTGGGACTGGACGCCATCTCGTCCGGATACACGTCGATCAGTTTCACCACCCAGTCGCTGTCGCTGCCGCTGGTGGAGGCCTGCAGATGCACTTCCGGTGCACCGGCGATCTGCAGGGGTTCGGTCAGCGGCTCGGTGACGAAGGTCAATACGTCCGGGCGGCCGTCGACGAAGCGCTGGTCCTGCACCAGCCAGGTGGTCCACATGCTGCGATCGCCGAAGTCCACCGGCCGCGGCACGAACGGCACCGGCTTGGCCGGGTCGGCCACGTACTCCTCGAAACCGGGCTGCCCCGCCGCCGGCTGCTGGAACGACAGCTTGCCGCCGGCCTGCAGGTACAGCGGTTTGCTGCTCGACGCACAGCCCTTGGCGCAGCTGCGCGGCCAAGCCTGCAGACGGTCCCAATGATTCTCTCCGGTGTTGTAGATGAACACCGGCGGCGTGCTCGCCTTGGGTGCGCCATCGACCAGGTATTGATCGAAGAACGGGCGCAGTACGTCGTGGCGGAACTGGCGCGCGGTATCGCCGTCGAAATTCAATGCGCCCAGCGCGCTGCCGTCGTAGTTGACCTGGCTATGCCGCCACGGCCCCATCACCAGGTAGTTGAGCGTATTGCTGCGGTCGCGCGGCTCCATCGCCGCGTAGCTATGGATGGCACCCCACATGTCCTCCTGGTCCCACAGCCCCTGCAACCACATGGTCGGCACCTTGAGCGGGGTGCGCGCCATCACCTTGTCCAGCGCCTGCTCCTGCCAGAACGTATCGTAGGCGGCGTGTTCGGTGAGCTTGTGCCACCACGGCAGCTGTTCCAGGCCGGCGGCCCTGGCGAAATCGCCGGCCGATCCGGCGCGCAGCAGGTTGCTGTAGTCGTCATGGCCCTGGCGCGCGATGCCGCTGCCCTTGCCGCGCTGGGTGAGCTGGCCGGTGAAATAGTCGAAGTTGACCTGGCGGAACGCGCCGTAGTTGAACCAGTCGTCGCCCATCCAGCCGTCGATCATCGGGCTTTCCGGCACCGCGACCTTGAGCGCCGGATGCGGGTTGGTCAACGCCATCACCACGGTGAAGCCTTCGTAGGACGAGCCGATCATGCCGACCTTGCCGTTGGATTCCTTGACGTTTTTCACCAGCCAGTCGATGGTGTCCCAGGCATCGGTGGCATGGTCGACCTCGCTGGGATTGAGCGCACCACGCAGCGGCCGGGTCATCACGTAATCGCCTTCGGAGCCGTACTTGCCGCGCACGTCCTGGAGCACGCGGATATAGCCGCCTTCGACGAACACGTCGTCGCCCTGTGCGAGCAGGTCCTTCATATGCGGCGAGGCCATGCGCTCGGTGCGGCCGCTGGCGTTGTACGGCGTGCGCGTCAGCACCATCGGCGCATTGCGCGCGCCCTTGGGCAGCACGATCACCGTATGCAGCTTGACCCCGTCGCGCATCGGAATCATCACCTCGCGCTTGATGTAGTCGTTGGCGGCATCACCTGCCACGAACGGCTTGCCGGTGATGTCCGGCGTCATCGGCGAAGTTTGCGCCAGCGCGCTGCCGGTGGCGGCGGCAATGGCGGTGGCGAGCAGGCAGGCGGCAAAACGGCGCATCGACGACTCCGGAACGTGCAGGGGCAGTCGTCGACTGTAGGCAGAGCGCGGCCTGCCGGGGGAGTGTCAAAGGTCGTGGTTGCCGGGTAGGTAGTGGTGGCCGGGTGGCTGGCCTGCGTATCGCCGATCAGTGCCGTACCTGGCCCTGGCCCCGCACCACGAAGCGCTCCACCGTCAGCGCCTCCAGGCCCATCGGGCCGTAGGAATGCAGGCGCGTGGTGGAGATGCCGATCTCCGCGCCCAAGCCAAGCTCACCGCCATCGGAGAAACGCGAGGAGGCGTTGACCATCACCACCGCCGAGCGCAGCGATTGCACGAACCGCTCGGCATTGGCGGCATCCTGCGTGGCGATCACCTCGGTGTGGTCCGAGCCGTACTGGCGGATATGCGCCAGCGCGGTGTCCAGATCCGGCACCACCCGGATGGCCAGGATCAGGTCGAGGAATTCGGCGGCGTAGTCGTCGTCGCTGGCAGCTGCGACGTCGGGCAACAGTGCGCGCGTGGCCGCATCGCCATGCAGCTCCACCTTGCGCTCGCGCAGGGCCTGCGCGGCCAGCGGCAGAAAGCGCGCCGCGATGTCGGCATGCACCAGCAAGGTCTCCAGCGCATTGCAGGCCGAGGGCCGGCTGGCCTTGCCATCGACCAATAGACGCACGGCCAGATTCACGTCCGCCGACGCATCCACGAACAGATGGCACACGCCCTTGTAATGCTTGATCACCGGCACGCGCGCATGCTCGGCCACGAAGCGGATCAGCCCTTCGCCGCCACGCGGAATCGCCAGATCGACGATGTCGCTGAGTTGCAGCAGCTCCAGCATGGTCTCGCGGCGCAGATCCTCGACCAGGGTCAGCGCCGCTTCCGGCACGTCAGCCTCGCGCAGGGCGCGCTGCAGGGCGCGCGCAATCGCAGTATTGGAGTGGATCGCTTCCGAGCCGCCACGCAGGATCACGCCATTGCCGGCCTTGATGCACAGTGCTGCCGCATCGGCGGTCACATTCGGGCGCGCTTCGTAGATCATCGCGATCACCCCCAGCGGCACCCGCACCTTCTGCACGACGATGCCATTGGGGCGAACATCCTCGCGCGTGACCTGGCCGACCGGATCGGGCAGTTGCGCCACCTCGCGCAGCGCGGCTGCGATGCCGTCCAGGCGCTTTGTGTCCAGCGCCAGACGATCCAGCATCGCAGCACCAACCCCCTTCTCACGCGCCGCCTCCAGATCGCGCGCATTGGCCGCCAGGATCACCGCCGCATCCTGTTCCAGCGCGGCCGCCATCGCCTCCAGCAAGGCCTGCTTGGCAGACGCGGACAGTTGCGACAGCACTTGCGCGGCATCACGGCATTGCAGGGCTAGGGTTTTGATGGTCATTGGAGGGCCGGGATTGGGGAGTCGGGATTGGGGATTGGCAAAAGCGGCAATACCGTTTTATCACCACAGGGAATCAGTCGTCGGGACACGGAGGCAACGTTAGGGAAACGCGGTGCATACGCGTTTGCAAATCCCCAATCCCGACTCCCCAATCCCCGCTACAAAAGCACCAAATCATCGCGATGCACCACATTCTCGCCGTAGCTGTAACCGAGCACGGGCTCGATCTCGCGCGAGTGGCGGCGGGCGATGCGGCGGATATCCACCGCCGAATACTGGCTGACGCCGCGTGCCAGGCAGCGCTCGCCGGCGTCGTCACGCAGGTGGATCTCCACCATGTCGCCACGCCGGAAGTCGCCCTGCGCACCGGCCACGCCGCCCGGCAGCAGCGAGGCGCCCTTGTCGGTCAGTGCAACGGCGGCACCGGCATCGATCAGGATCGCGCCCGCTTCCACCGGCGCATGCCGCAGCCAGTACTTGCGGGCGGCAATGCGCGTGCGTGCGGCGTGGATACGCGTGCCGTGCAGGCGATCCTGCGCCAGGGCACGCACCACATCGCCATTGCGGCCGTTGAACAGATAGGTTTCGATGCCGGCCGCGCCGGCCTTTGCGGCGGCTTCCAGCTTGGTGCGCATGCCGCCGGTGCCCACGCTGCTGCCGCTGCCGCCGGCCATCGCCAGCACCTCGGCGGTGAGTTCGGCCACCTCGTCGAGCGGCCTCGCCAGCGGATTGCTGCGCGGGTCGGCGCTGTACAACCCGTCGATATCGGTGGCGATGAACAAGGCATCGGCATCAACCAGGGCGGCGACGATCGCGGCCAGGTTGTCGTTGTCGCCCAGCTTGAGCTCGTCCACCGACACGGTGTCGTTTTCGTTGATCACCGGCAACGCGCCCAGCCGCAACAACTCGCCCAGGGTGGCGCGTGCGTTGAGATAGCGGCGGCGATTACGCAGGTCGTCGTGGGTGAGCAACACCTGCGCCACCGGGCGCTCGAAAAAGCGCTGCCAGAGCGCGATCAACTGTGCCTGCCCCAGCGCAGCCAGCGCCTGGCGCGCGGCGATCGGCGCACCGGCCTCGGCAGCCTTCGGCAGGATCGCGCGGCCGGCCGCCACCGCACCCGACGACACGATCACCAGCTCGCGCCCGGCCATCAGGTTGGCCGAGACGAACTGCGCCAGCCCCAGCGCAAAACGCGGCGACAGGCCACCGCCATCGGCGGCGAGCAGGCTGCTGCCGACCTTGAGCACCGCGCGTCGCCATGGCGGCAGCGCCTGCTCGGTAAATGACGCAGCAGTGGCGATGGGCGTGCTCATGGCGACAACCTGCTCAGTGCGTGTTCCACTCATGGACGGTCAGCGTGGAGGCATCGCGCAGCGCCAATGGGTCGCGCGCGACGATCTGCTGTGCGTCTTCCAGACTGGGGACGTTGATCAATACGTATGCGCCACCGCTGCCATCGCTGAAGCCGCCGGTCAGTTCCAGCTGCCCGGCCGCCCGCAGCGTGTCGAGAAATGCACGGTGCGGCTGCACCACATCGGCCGGAAAATCCGGCTTGCGCATCGCCAGCACCAGATAGCGTGTCGCCATCAGCCTGCCTCCTTGTCGGGTGTTGCCTCGCTACGGCCGAACGGCGCGGAAATCACCAGAAAGCGCGCTTCCATCTCGGACAGGTTGTGCATCTGATGGGTGGAACCGGGCGGCACATGCAGGCCCTGCCCGACCCCGAGCACATGCTGCTCGCCATCCAGCTGCAGCATCACCTCGCCGGCCAGCACATAGAAAAAATGCCGCGCGCGGCTGTGCCGGTGACGCAGCTCGGCCGCGCCGGGCGGCATGTGCTCTTCGAGCACGCTCAGGTTGGGGTCGCGCAACAGGTGCCAGCCGTCGCTGGCTTCGCCCCAGGGGTAATGCTCGGCGGTGTCGGTGCTGATCGCGGCCATCAGACCAGCGCCTGCCAGCGGGCACGCAGGACGTCCAGCTGCAGATCTGCGGCGGCGCCTGGCGAGACGCGGGCGGCCAGGCTGCCTTCCGGCGTGCGCCCCTGCCCTGCGGTGTCGGCCGATTCCGCGGCCGCCTTGTAGGCCTCGCGGAACGGCACGCCGGCAACCGCCGCTTCCACCGCCACGTCGGTGGCGTACATGCCCGAATCGATCGCCGCACGCAGCTTGTCCGGGCGCCATTCCAGATTGGCCAGCAGGGCCGGCAGCAGTTCCAGCGCCGCCAGGCCGCGCCCGAAGCCGTGCACGATGGCGCCCTTGCTGCTCTGCAGGTCGCGGTGATAGCCCGATGGCAGCGACAGCAGCTGTTCGATCTCGGTCCGCGCGGCGGCCACGCTGGCGTGGGTGGCACGCATCAGTTCGATCACGTCGGGGTTACGCTTGTTCGGCATGATCGAGCTGCCGGTGGTGTATTGCGCCGGCAACGCGACGAAGGCGAACTCGCCGCTGGTGAACAACGACAGATCCCAGGCGATCCGGCGCAGGTCCAGCGTTGCGCTGCCAAGCGCCTCGAGCGCGGCCAGTTCGTACTTGCCACGCGAGAGCTGCGCATAGATCGGCGACACCTGCAGCCGTGCAAAGCCCAGCTCGGCAGTGGTGTGTGCACGGTCCAGCGGCAGGTTGACGCCGTAGCCGGCCGCAGTACCGAGCGGATTGCTGTCCACCAGGCGCAAGGTATCGGCCGCACGCACCGCGTTGTCGATAAAGGCCTCGGCCCAGCCCGCCCACCACATGCCGGCCGAGGACACCACCGCACGCTGGATATGCGTATAGCCCGGCACCGGCAGCGCAGCTTCTGCCTGCGCGCGGTCCAGCGCCACCTTGGCGATCTCCGCGCCAAGCTCGGCCACGCGTTGCAGCTTGTCCTTCAACCACAGGCGCGTGGCGACCAGGATCTGGTCGTTACGGCTGCGCCCGGTGTGGATCTTGCGGCCGGCATCGCCCAGCCGTTCGGTCAGGCGCGCCTCGATCGCCGAGTGGCAATCCTCGTAGCGCTCGTCCAGCACGAACGTGCCACTGCGGAAATCGGCCGCCAGCAGGTCCAGCTGTTCGCTCAGTCCGCCCAGCTCCTGCAGCGACAGGATGCCGATGTGCTGCAGTCCCTGCGCATGCGCCTTGCTGGCAGCGATGTCGTACAGGAAGAACTCGCGGTCCAGGATGACGTCGTCGCCGGCCAGGAAGCTCTGGATCTTGGCGTCCACCGCCACGCCGGGTTTTTGCCACAACAGATTGGTCATCGGAAAGCGTCTCGAAATAAATTGTCAGCTTAAATCCCCGCACACGGAGGTGCGGGCTGTCGCGAGGGACTCGCACCTTTGAATCCCCGCACAAGGATGTGCGGGCTCCTGCGAGGGACTCGCACCTTTGAATCACCGCACAGGGCTGTGCGGGCTCCTGCGAGGGACTCGCACCTTTGAATCACCGCACAGGGCTGTGCGGGCTCTTGCGAGGGACTCGCATCATCAGCCAATCGCAGTCAATTCGTCCCAGCCCAATGCCAGGTTGAGATTCTGCATCGCCTGCGTCGCCGCGCCCTTGAGCAGGTTGTCCAGCGTTGCCACCACCACCACCCGCTTGTTGCCCGGCGCCAGCGTCACGCCACCGATCTGCACGCCATGCCTGCCGGCGATGCGGCTGACCCACGGCGCTTCATCGACGATCTCGATCAACGGCTCGTCGGCGTAACGCTGCGTGTAGCGCGCCTGGACCTGCTCGCGCGTCAGCGCTTGCTGCAGCCACAGGTTGACGGTCATGGTGATACCACGGAAGTGCGGTGCCACATGCGGCATGAACTCCACCGGCACACCGAGCTGCGCAGAGACTTCGCGCTCGTGCATGTGATTGGTCAGCGCATACGGCATCAGGTTATCGGCCAGCAACTCGGGGTTGTTCTTGTCCGACGGCGTGGTGCCCGCGCCGGAATACCCGGACACGCCGAAACACTGCGGCGGGCCGGCCAGTTGGTCGAGCAAGGGCGCGATCGTCAGCTGCATCGCGGTGGCATAGCAGCCCGGATTGCTGATGCGCTTCTGCCCGGCGTAGCTGCCGCGCGTCAGCTCGGGCAACCCGTAATACCAGGCCGGATCGAAGCGGTAATCGGCCGACAGATCGATCAGCAGCGTCTGCGGCCTGGCCGAATCGATCGCCGCGACGAAGGGCTCGGCCTTGCCGTTGGGCAATGCCAGGATCACCACGTCGGCGGCCTTGGCGGCCACCGCATCGGCATCCAGGCTCTCGTAGCGCAGCTCGCCGCGATACGCCGCGTTGTGCTCGGCCACCGGTTGCCCGGCCAGCTCGCGCGAGGACACGAACAGCAGCTGCAGATGCGGGTGTGCCACCACCAGCTTGATCAATTCCGATCCGGTATGCCCGCGGGCCCCGACGATGCCGATGGTCGTTGTTTGAACAGTCATGCGTTTGCTTCCAGGCGGAACTGCAGGTGGCGTTTGACCCCGGCCCATTCCGTATCGATGATGGAGAACACCACGGTGTCGCGCGGCGTGCCGTCAGGGTGACGGGTGTAATTGCGCAGCACGCCGTCCTGCTTTGCACCGAGCCGCGCAATCGCCGCGCGCGAGGTGTGATTGAACCAACTGGTCTCGAACACCACGCTCAGGCAGCCCAGCGTTTCGAAGGCGTGCTGCAGCAGCATCCGCTTGGTGTCGGTATTGACGCCGCTGCGCTGCACGCGCGGCGCGTACCAGGTGTAGCCGATCGACAGCTTGGGCACTGTCGCATCCAGCCCGTAATAGCGTGTGCAGCCGACGACCTCGCCGGCCGCATCGCATACCACGTAAGGCAGCACCCGCCCGTCGGCTTGCGCATCCAAGGCCGCGCCCACGTAGTCGTCCACCTGCGCCGGTGCCGGCACGCCGGTGTACCACAGCCGCGACAAGGCCCCATCGCCCAGCGCAGCGCGCAGACCATCGGCATGCGCAGTCCGTAATGGTTCCAGTGTTGCGTGTTGCCCGCGTAGCGTGGGCAGCTCGCGCCAAAGCGCTGGCAATGCGACGGGCGCCATCATACTCAGCCCAGCAGCGTCGGCTGACGCGTCGCGCAATGCGCCACGCAGTGCTGGATCTGCTCGAAGTTCTCCAGCCCGTACCAGAACACCTTCCACTTCTCCTGCTTGATGCAGCCGTCGGACTCGGCGTAGTAGAAAATGTTGACCTGGTTGTTGTGACGCGAGCGCCAGAACAGTTGCGGGGTTTCCTCGCGCATCACGTTCCACACCGCACGGCCCAGGCCTTCGCCCTGGGCGTCGTCGAGCACGGCGAACTTGTCCAGGTAGATCAGCGCGCTTGCACCCAGCATGCCTTCGTCGGTAAGGATCACCGCGGCGCGGTAGTTCTCGCTGACATAGGCGCGCAGCAACCTGGTGTTGCTGAAGTAATCGGGCACCAGCGTACGGCCGAAACTGGATTCGATCAGCGTCCTGAGCCGCGGCAGGTCCAGTTCGTCCCAGGAGGTCGCGCGCAGCACGCGCTCGCCGCGCCGCACCAGCGTGCCCGAGCCCTTGTGGGTGAACAGTTCCTTGGCCAGATCGGCCGGCCGGGTGATCGACACCGACGACTCCAGCGGCAGGCGATCGAGCAGATCCTTGATCTGTTCGATCTTGACCCGCATGCCACCGTTGATCCACGGCTGCTGCATCAGATGGTCGAACTCGGTGGACAGGTTGATCGAGTCGATCACCTTGCCATCGGCATCCAGCAGACCGCCGGTGCCGGTGAGGAAGATGATCTTGTACGGCTGCAGCTCTTGCACCAGTTCGTTGGCGGCAAAATCCGCGTTGACGTTGAGGATCTGCCCGCTCGGCGTCTCGCCTAGGCTGGTGATCACCGGAATCGAGCCGGCCTGCAGGCTGGCTTCGATCGGCGCCAGGTTGACCGCCTTGACCTCACCGACCAGGCCGTAGGTGTCGCGGTCCAGATACTGCGCTTCGAATACGCCGCCGGTGATCGAGGTCGCACGCGCGCCGTTCTGCTGCAGCGCCTCGACCAGCTTGAGGTTGGAGGCCTGGAACACCTTGCGCACGATCGCCAGCGCTTCCGGCGAGGTCACCCGCAAGCCGTTGACGGTGCGCTTCTCGATACCGGCCGCCGACAGTTCGGCATCCAGCTGCGGGCCGGCGCCATGCAGCACGATCGGGGTCAGCCCCACTTCCTGCAGGAACGACAGCGACGAGGTCAGCGCGTCCAGGTCGTCGCGCAGCACCGCGCCGCCCACCTTGACCACCGCAAAGCGTTTGGCATCCAGCTGCGAGAAACGCTTGAGGTACTGGCTGATTTCCTTGGCGCTGGCCATGCTCGAAAGCAGGCGCACGATGGTCTGGCGGGTCTGTTTGTGGGGCTGTGCGGAGAGGGACATTGCCGTGATCGAAGAGAGGAATGGCCGCGCCTGGGCGCGGAACGCGGCTTCAGTTTGAGCCGTTGATGATGCGATGTACCGACTCGGCGTAACGCTGCAGCTGCGCAAGCGTCACGAACTCGTCGGCGGTGTGCGCCTGGGCGATATCGCCGGGGCCATAGACCAGGGCGGTGTAACCGCCGGCCGAAAACAGCGAGGCCTCGGTCCAGAAATCCACTGCATTGCCGATCGGCAGGTCCAGCGCATCGGCCACATCGCGTGCGGCCAGGCGGCGTTCTTCAGCCCGCGCGATATCGCCGGACGGCAGGCTGGGGCCGCGGAAGGTTTCTTCGAAATGCGCCGCGTGTGGATCGGCAAATCCGGCAAACGTCGCCAGCAAACCGTCCACGTCCATCGACGGCAGCGGACGAAAGCCGAAACGCAGCTCGGCCGCCGGCGCGATCATGTTGGCCTTGATGCCGCCCTCGACCCGACCGATGTTGAAGCGCAGGCCGGTCAGGCCGCCGAAACGCGCATGCGCCAGCGACTCGACATGGTCCAGCGCCCTGCCGCCCCAACGCATCGCCTGATGCAATGCACTTGCGGAAGGATCCTGCTTGCCCGAGGCATGCCCGGCACGCCCAGCAAACCGCATCAGCACCGAGCTGATGCCGCGATGCGCCAGCACCGCCTCGCTCATGGTCGGCTCGGCAACCAGCACCGCCTCATACGGCACACCGCGCGCCAGGAACGCGGCGATGCAGCGCGGGTCGTTGGCTTCCTCGTCGGAGGAAAACAGGAAGGCCGCATCGCCCTGCCCGGCATTGGCCGCCGCCACCAGCGCCGCTGCCGCACCCTTGATGTCGCAGACGCCCAGGCCGATCACGCGATCGTCGGTACGCCGCATCACGTGCGGATCGGCGCTCCAGTGCGGCGAATCCGGCACCGTGTCCAGATGCACGTTGAACAGGTAGCTGGGCGTGCCGCGCACCGCATACAGGCTGACCGCACCGGCACCGTGGTCGATCACCTCGACCTGGAAACCGGGCAGCTGCGCGCGCAGATAATCGAAGATGCCGCCCTCGGCAGCGATCGCCCGCGGCGGATTGCGGGTGTCGAAGGACACCAGCTGTTCCAGGTGTTCGAGGGTGGAGGCAAGTAGATCGGTCATGTCGGTTTGATCAATGGTCCGAAGTGGCGGCTAACAAAAGTCACAACTGCACCGTGGTGCGAGGTTGCGCAAACAACACCTACAGCGCATCCAGGCCACCCTTCTCCCAACGGGAGAAGGTGCCCCGAAGGGGCGGATGAGGGGACGGGCGAAGCCGAGTGCACCGCACCCTGCGGGAGCTTCGCTCGCACCCTCACCTCACCCCCGCTCCGCGCCCCGGCCCGCGCTTGCGGCGCGGGCGCTCCAAGGCACGCGCGCCAGTGGCGCATCAGCCGTGCCTTCTCGCCCCGGGGAGAGGGGCTTTAGATCCTCAGCGATTCACCTGGGCATACAGCGTCGAGCTCATCCCGAACAGCTTGATGAAGCCTTCCGCTTCTTCCACGCCCCAGTCGGCCGACTGCGCATAGGTCGCGCCCTTGGTGTTCAGCAGGTGCGGCGAACGCACCGCCACCGCATCGACGCGGCCACCGCGGGTTTCCAGCGTGACCTCGCCATTGACCTTGGCCTGCGACGATTTCAGGAACGCCTCGATGTCGGTCTTGAGCGGGTCGTGATAGAAGCCTTCGTACACCAACTCCACCCACTTGCGCGCCACGTCCGGCTTGAAGCGATTCTGCTGCTTGGTCAGCACCGCATCTTCCAGCGCGCGGTGCGCGGTCAGCAGCGAGATCAGGCCCGGCGCCTCGAACACGATGCGGCCCTTCAACCCGATCACGGTGTCGCCGGTGTAGACGCCACGGCCCACGCCGTAGGGCGCGAACAGCTTGTTGAGCTGGGCCAGGATCTGCTCGCCCGGCAGCGCCTTGCCATTGAGTTCAACGGCCTCGCCTTCGACGAACTTCAGGGTGACGGTCAGCGGCTCGACCGGCCACTCGCTGCGCGGCGCGCACCAGCCGCGCGCACCTTCGCCCGGCGCTTCCCAACGGTCGATCTCGCCGCCGGACATGGTCAGCCCGAGCAGGTTCTCGTTGATGGTGTAGGCCTGCTGCTTGGCGCGCACGCCGAAGCCGCGCTCTTCCAGGTACTTCTGCTCGTAGGCGCGGGTCTGGGTGTGTTCTTTCTGGATCTCGCGGATCGGCGCCACGATCTGGTAATCGCCCAGTGCCTTCACTGCCAGGTCGAAACGCACCTGGTCGTTGCCCATGCCGGTGCAACCGTGCGCGATGCTGCGCGTGCCCAGTTCCTCGGCGCGCTTGAGCGCGGCATCGACGATCAGGTAACGGTCGGACACCAGCAACGGGTACTGGCCCTGATAGCCCTCGCCCGCCCACACGAACGGCTTGACGAAGCCCTGCCAGATGGCAGGACCGCCATCGACGGTGACATGACTGGCGGCACCGAGTTCGGCCGCGCGCTTTTCGATGAAATCACGCTCCTCGGCATCCACCCCGCCGGTATCGGCAAACACGGTGTGCACCGCATAGCCCTGCGCCTGCAGATACGGAATGCAGAAGCTGGTATCCAGGCCACCGGAGAACGCCAGGACGATGTCCTTCTTTGTGCCGGGATTGGAGAGTGGGGATTCGGGATTGGTGGAAGCGGTCTGCTGCGACATGGGGGTCTCTTTAGAAGTTGACTAGGTTGGGTCGGGAGCCGGGTTCGCCGTTGCGAATCCCACATCCCCAATCACGAATCCCGGCGGCCCTGGCCCGCCAGGGCCGCCATGATCGCCTTCTGCACATGCAGGCGATTCTCGGCTTCATCGATGGCAATGCAGTTGGGCGAATCCATCACCGCGTCGGTGGCCTTGACGTTGCGACGCAGCGGCAGGCAGTGCGAGAACACGCCGTTGTTGGTCAGCGCCATCTTGCGTTCGTCGACGATGAAGTGCTGGTACTGGTCGCGGATCGGCTTTTCCGGCTCCCAATTGCCGAAGAACGGCAACGCGCCCCAGCTCTTGGCATACACCACGTCGGCACCGGCGTAGGCACTGTCGATGTCGTGGCTGACCTGCAGCGAGCCGCCGCTTTCGGCCACGTTCTGGGCTGCCCAGTCCATGTAGCGCGGGTCCAGGATGTAGTCCGGCGTCGGGCACAGCAGGGTCACGTCCATGCCCATGCGGGTGGCGATCGTCAGCGCGGAATTGGCCACCGCGGTGTTCAACGGCTTGGGGTGATAGGTCCAGGTCAGCACGTACTTCTTGCCGCGCAGATCCTGGGTGCCGAAGTGTTCCTGCAACGCCATCGCGTGCGCCAGCTCCTGGCACGGGTGGGTGATGGTCTCCATGTTGATCACCGGCACCGGCGAATACTTGGCAAAGCTCCTGAGCACCTGGTCCTCGCGGTCCTTGGACCAGTCGACGAACTTCGGGAACGCGCGCACGCCGATCAGGTCGACATAACGGCCCAGCACCCGCGCCACTTCGGCAATGTGCTCCTCGGTGTCGCCATCCATCACCGTGCCCAGATTGAACTCGATCGGCCAGGCGTCCTTGCCCGGCTGCAGCACCACCGCATGCCCGCCCAGCTGGAACGCGCCCAGCTCGAAGCTGGTGCGGGTGCGCATGGACGGGTTGAAGAACACCAGCGCGATCGACTTGCCCTTCAGCTCGCTTCCCAGCTTGTTGCGTTTGAACAACGCGGCCTGGGTCAACAGCGCGTCCAGTTCGGCGCGGCTCCAGTCCTGGGTGTTCAAGAAGTGCTTCAGTGACATCGATCGATCCTTGTGCTGCGTGCTTCTGCTGCGTGGTCCGCCAGGAGTGGCGGGGTGCGCGACATGCGCGTTTCTTGCGGTTGAAACTTTTGTGACGTCAAAACGAAAAAACCCAGCCTGCGGGCTGGGTTTTCAACGGCGGAACAGCAAAACGCTCCGGTTACCCAGCGAAAATGTGGGATTCCGGTCGGCGGGCACGCGAGGTCATGCCGGAGGCCATCCGGGCGGCGCTGGTGTCGTGCTGAAAGGCGTTTGCGTACATAGGGCGCGAATCCTCGCATGCATGCGGGCACGGCGCAACCGCCGCGCGGCTCAGCGCGGCGGCGCGACGATGGCGTCGGGGATGTAGGGGGTGACCGACACGCGGACGCGCAGCCGGTTGCCCGGGTCTTCCGGCAGCCGCGAACGGTACTTGGTGCCCTTGTAGACGTAATCCACATCGAAGGCGATCGGCCGCCGGAACTCGCGCGGCACTTCCACCACCCGGCAGTTGCGCCGTGTGCTGGTCGGCGGCACCGCCATCGGCACGGACGCCGGCTCGGGGCGACGGGAGAACATCTCCTTGACCGAATCCACCATCCGGTTGATACGGCCTTCGTCCTCGACCGGTGCCGCTGCCACCGGCGCGACCTGCTCGGCCTCGCACTGTTCCTCCATGCGGGTGGCACGCAGGGTCTGATAGACCGGCTCGACATTGAGCACCTGCGCGTAATCCAGCTTCACGTTCTCGATCACCACCACCCGGTTCTTGGGATCGGTTTCCGCCGCGTGCGCTGACGATGCCTGCCAGGCGAACACACAGAGCAGCAGGAAGAACGGGGAAGGTCGCATCAGTACCAGGAGGGCGCAGCCAGGCAATACGTAAGTGTATGGAGCTTGCGATCCCTTGGGCTGAACGCAGCCCATCCGGTCACCGGCGCTGCTGCGCGCGTGCGGTTGGTTCGCCACATCGCCGCGACCGGCTAGAATCGCCCGGTTATCCTTTTTCAGATGCCGATGAGCCTGCGCCTGCACAACAACCTGACGCGGCGGGTCGAGCCGTTCGCACCGCTCGATCCGTCCAGCCCCACCCTGTATGTGTGCGGCCCCACCGTCTACAACTACGCGCATATCGGCAACGCCCGCGGCCCGGTCGTGTTCGATGTGCTGGCCGCCCTGCTGCGCCGGCGCTATGGCGCGCTGCGCTACGCGCGCAACATCACCGACGTGGACGACAAGATCAACGCCGCCGCGCAGGCGCAGGGCGTGCCGATCTCGACCATCACCGACCGCTTCGCCGCGATCTACCGCCAGGACATGGCCGCGCTCGGCGTGCAGCCGCCGGACATCGAACCGGAAGCGACCGCGCATATCCCGCAGATCGTGGCGATGATCGAGCAGCTGATTGCCAACGGACATGCCTATGCCGCCGAAGGCCATGTGCTGTTCGCGGTGGCCAGCTTTGCGCACTACGGCAAGCTCTCGCGCCGCGACCCGGACGAGATGCTGGCCGGCGCGCGCGTGGACGTGGCGCCGTACAAGCGCGACCCCGGCGACTTCGTGCTGTGGAAGCCCTCCAGCGACGAGCTGCCCGGCTGGGACTCGCCCTGGGGCCGCGGCCGCCCGGGTTGGCATATCGAATGCTCGGCGATGGCTGCCGCGCACCTGGGCCCGACCATCGACATCCATGCCGGCGGCGTGGACCTGCAGTTCCCGCATCACGAGAACGAGATCGCGCAGAGCGAATGCGCGCATGGCGGGGCGACCTTTGCGCGGTTCTGGCTGCACAACGGCATGCTCAATTTCAGCGGCGCCAAGATGAGCAAGTCGCTGGGCAACATCGAGACCGTGCACGACCTGATCGCCCGCCACCCGCCCGAGGCGTTGCGCTACGCGCTGCTGAGCGCGCATTACCGGCAGCCGCTGGACTGGTCCGATGGCCTGATCGACCAGGCCAAGAACACGCTGGACCGGCTGTACGGCACCTTGCGCGACCTGGCCGCGGCCGAACACGCTGCCGGGATCGCCCCCGCGCAGCCGGCCACGATTCCCGACGAGGTGGAAGCCGCGCTCGACGACGACCTCAACACCCCGCTTGCGCTGTCGGTCATCGCCAGCATTGCCTCCGAGGCCCGCGCGCTGCGCACCCAACTCGCACAGGGCAGCGACGCATCTGCAGGTGTTGCCGCGCTGTCCGGCCTGAAGTCGCGGCTGCTCGGCGCAGGCCTGGCGCTGGGATTGCTGCAGCAGGATCCGGCCGCCTGGTTCTCGCGCGGCACCGACGCCGGCGACGATGCGCGCATCACGGCGCTGGTCGAAGAACGCAATGCCGCCAAGAAAGCGAGGGACTTCGCCCGCGCCGACGCCATCCGCACGCAGCTGGCCGACGAAGGCATCGTGCTGGAAGACACTCCGCAAGGCGTGCGCTGGAAGCGCGCATGACCCTCCGCCCTTCTCCCGTCGGGGGAAGGTGCCCCGCAGGGGCGGATCAGGGTGCGAGCGCAGCCACATGCACCTTCCTTGCGGTAAGGGCGAAGCCACCCGCATCGAATTCCAGCGAGGCTTCGCCCTTACCCTCCCCGCTCCGCGCCCCGGCCCGCGCTGGCGGCGCGGGCGCTCCAAGGCACGCGCGCCCATGGCGCGCAAACCGCGCCTTCTCGCCCCGGCGGGTGAGGGGCGCCATTGCGGTGTCGCCGGGCAGCGCTACCACCGACCGAATCTGGATTTTTTGATGACCACCACCCCCTTCCCGCTTGAACCCACCGCCGTCGACGCACAGGCCGCCATTGCCGAGGAGTTCTCCTTCTTCGGCGACTGGTCCGAGCGCTACCAGTACCTGATCGACCTGGGCCGCAAGCTGCCCAGCTTCCCCGAACAGTGGAAGACCGAAGAACACCGCCTGCATGGCTGCCAGTCGATGGTGTGGATCGTGCCGGAGGGCAATGCCGAGCGGCTGGACTTCCACGCCGTCAGCGACTCGGCGATCGTCTCCGGGCTGATCTATCTGGCCTTGCGCGTGTACTCCGGGCGTAGCGCACAGGAGATCCTGGCCACCGAGCCGGACTATATCGCCGGCATCGGGCTGGCCAAGCATCTGTCGCCGACCCGCAGCAATGGCGTGGCGGCAATGCTGGCCTTCATCCGCGACACCGCCCGCGCCCAGCAGTGAGCACACCGACGCCCTCGCCCGCTGCCTCGCTGCGTACGCTGCTGGCCCACCCCGGCTTCGGCCTGGTGCTGCTGTATCGCGTGGCGGCGATGCTGTCGTACCAGATCGTCGCGGTCACGGTCGGCTGGCATATCTACGAGATCACCCGCAATCCGCTCTCGCTCGGGCTGATCGGCCTGGCGGAGATCCTGCCGTTCTTCTGCATCGCGCCGTTTGCCGGCTATCTGGTCGATCATCTGCCGCGCCGACGCCTCGGCATGGTCGCGGTGCTGGGCCTGGTCGCCACTGCGTTGCTGCTGTTGGCCATCACCCATGGCTGGCTGCCGGTGCAGGGCGTGTGGCCGATCTACGCGGCCATCGCGCTGACCGGTGCGGCGCGCTCGTTCCTGTCGCCGGTCTACAACGCGCTGTTCGCACGTGCGCTGCCGCGCGAGGCGTTCGCGCGCGGCGCCAGCATCGGCAGCGTCACCTTCCAGGCCGGCATGGTGATCGGCCCGGCGCTGGGCGGCGTGCTGGTCGGCTGGGGCGGCAAGGGCCTGGCCTATGGCGTGGCCGCCGGCGTGGCGCTGGTGGCGATCCTGGCGCTGGCGCTGCTGCGTGTCAGCGAGCCGGTCAACGCAGGCCCGCGTGCGCCGATCTTCCGCAGCATCGCCGAAGGTGCGCAGTTCGTGCTGTCCAACCAGATCATGCTGGGCGCGATGGCGCTGGACATGTTCTCGGTGTTGCTGGGCGGCGCAGTGTCGATGCTGCCGGCCTTCATCCACGACATCCTGCATTACGGCCCGGAAGGGCTGGGCATCCTGCGCGGCGCCCCGGCACTGGGCTCGATCGTGGTCGGCGTGTGGCTGGCGCGGCACCCGCTGCAGCGCAATGCCGGGCGCATCCTGATGCTGTCGGTGGCCGGCTTCGGTCTGTGCACCATCGCGTTCGGCCTGTCGCGGCATTTCTGGCTGTCGGCAGCGATCCTGCTGGTCTACGGCATGTGCGACGGGGTGTCGGTGGTGGTGCGCCAGACCATCCTGCAGCTGGCCACGCCCGATGCGATGCGTGGCAGGGTGTCGTCGATCAACGGCATCTTCATCGGCTCGTCCAACGAGCTGGGTGCGTTCTACGACGGCGTGATGGCGCGCCTGGTCGGCCTGGTGCCGGCGGTGGTGATCGGCGGCTGCGTGACCCTGGGCGTGGTCGCCACCACCGCGTGGAAGGCGCCCAAGCTGCGCAAGCTGGATCTGCGCGACCTGCAGTGAGGTCTGAGGCAGTGAAGTCTGCGACGGTGCCCGCAGGTCTGATCGATATCACCTGATCGATGCCTGCCTGGCCGCATGACACGCGCCAGGCGTGTCGACCACTGCAACGTCCGTTGCGCTTGCACGATGCGCATAAAAAACCCCGCGCATGGCGGGGTCTTTCAGTCGACGGACAAGGCCTGGACCTTGTCGAACGATCAGTCGCCCTGCTGCTTCTGCAGGTGCTCCCAACGCTCCTGGGCGTCGATGGTGCGCTCGGCGGTCAGGCGCGCTTCCAGCCGGTCCAGGCCGATCTCTTCGCCGGTGTCCACGCAGTAACCGTAGTCGCCGTCTTCCAGACGCTTGAGCGTGCTGTCGATCTTGCCGATCAGCTTGCGATGACGGTCGCGGGTGCGCAGCTCCAGCGAGTTCTCGGTCTCGCGCGTTGCACGCTCGGCTTCGTCGCCGATGTCGCGCACTTCTTCGCGCAGGTTTTCGATGGTCTGCTTGGACTCTTCGATCAGGTCGTTGCGCCAGCTCTGCAGACGCTGACGGAAGTACTCCTGCTGCAGCTTGCTCATGTACTCCTCATCGGCTGCAGGCTTGTAGCCCTGCGGCAGGATCGGACGACCGGTGGCTTCATCGGTCTTGTACTCGACCACCTTGTACTTGGTCTTGGGGGTCGGGCTGGCCGGCTTGGAGGTCACGGCCACGGCCACCTTGCCGACCGGACGGGTCGCGGCGGGCTTGGCGGGGGCTTCGGTTTTGGTTGGCGTTTTTGCTGAAGATTTCGAAACGGGCACGGGATTCTTAAGTGGCGGGGTCGCAGGCTTTGCCGGCTTCGCAGGGACGGCCTTGGAGGCCGGTGCGGGCGCGGGCTTTTCAGCCTTGACCGGGACTGACTTGGCCGGAGTCGACTTGGTAGCCGGCTTCGGTACGGACTTGGGCGCCACCGGCTTGGCGGCCGGTTTGGCGGCAGCCGGAGCTGCCTTGTTCGCCGCCGGCTTGGCAGCACGCTTGGCGACAGGAGATTTTACAGGTTTGGCGGCCGCGGGTTTGGACGCTGCGGTCTTGGCGACCGGCGCCGGCTTGGCCGCGGTCTTGCTCGCAGCTGCCTTCTTGGCAACCGCTTGCTTGGCAGCCGGCTTGACCTGCTTGGCGGCCGGTTTTGCAGCGGCAGGCGCCGCTGCCTTCTTCGCAACGGGTTTGGCGGACTTCTTGGCGGCCTCTACGGCCTTTTTTGCAGGTTTTTTAGCAGCCACGAAACGCTCATCCTTGGTTCCCCCGGGGCCCGGGAAAGCGGGCCTTTATAGCTTACCCCACGGACCCCCGGCAACCACGTATTAATCCAAGTGGCATATCATTGGCAAGTGATCTCACGCCTGCTCATCGCGCTGCTGCGCTTCTACAAGCGGTTCATCAGCCCCCTGCTGGGGCCGCGCTGCCGTTTCGCGCCCAGTTGCTCGGAATACGCGATGACCGCGATCGGCCGCTTCGGCCCGCTGCGCGGTTGTTGGCTGGCAATGCGCCGGCTCGGCCGCTGCCATCCCTTTCATCCGGGCGGGTTCGATCCCGTCCCCGACGCGCCCGCGTCCTCGCCCGCTTCCCCTTCCTGTAGTTGCAAAGGACCTCATCCATGAGCCGAACCCTCATCGTCAACGCCCGCCTGGTCAATGAAGGCAAGGAATTCGACGCCGATCTGCTGATCGAAGCCGGCCGCATCGCCAAGATCGCCAGCAAGATCGCCCCAGCCGCAGGCGACACCGTGGTGGACGCGGCCGGACGCTGGGTGTTGCCGGGCATGATCGACGACCAGGTGCACTTCCGCGAGCCGGGCCTGACCCACAAGGGCGATATCGCGACCGAATCCGGCGCCGCGGTGGCCGGTGGCCTGACCAGCTTCATGGACATGCCCAACACCAACCCGCCGACCCTGGACGCGGCCGCACTGCAGGCCAAGTACGACGCGGCAGCCGGGCGCGCCTGGGCCAACTACGGCTTCTACATGGGTGCCAGCAACGACAATCTGGCCGCGATCCAGACGCTGGACCCGAAGACCGCCCCGGGCATCAAGGTGTTCATGGGCGCCTCCACCGGCAACATGCTGGTCGACAACCCCGAGACGCTGGACGCGATCTTCCGCGACGCGCCGACGCCGATCATCACCCACTGCGAAGACACCCCCACCATCGATGCGACGCTGGCGCAGTACAAAGAGAAGTACGGCGACGCGTTGACCCCGGAGATGCATCCGGACATCCGCTCGCGCGAGGCTTGCCTGAAATCCTCGCTGCTGGCGGTGTCGCTGGCGCGCAAGCACAACACCCGCCTGCACGTGCTGCATATCTCCACCGCCGACGAGCTGGCGCTGTTCGAAGCCGGCCCGCTGGTCGATGCCGAGGGCAAGCTGCGCAAGCGCATCACCGCCGAGACCTGCATCCACTTCCTGCGCTTCGACCGCAGCGACTACGCGCGGCTGGGCAACCTGATCAAGTGCAACCCCGCGATCAAGGACGCCGACGACCGCCTGGCACTGATCCAGGCGCTGGCCGAGGACGTCATCGACGTGCTCGCCACCGACCACGCGCCGCATACCTGGGAAGAAAAGCAGAAGCCCTACGCACAGGCGCCCTCCGGCCTGCCGCTGGTGCAGTACGCGCTGGTCGCCGCGCTGGAGCTGGTGCACGAGGGCAAGCTGCCGATCACCCGTATCGTGCAGAAGTTCGCGCATGCGCCGGCACAGTTGTTCGATGTGGAAGAACGCGGCTTCCTGCGCGAAGGCTATTTCGCCGACCTGGTGATGATCGACAACACTCCGTTCACCGTGAAGCGCGAGCAGGTGCTGTCCAAGTGCGGCTGGTCGCCGTTCGAGGGCACCACGTTCCGCTCGCGCATCGCCGCGACCTGGGTCAACGGCCAGCAGGTGTGGGATGGCGAACAATTGGTCGGCACTGCCGCCGGTCAGCGCCTGACCTTCGACCGCTGATGCGCGCAGCCCTGATTGGCGCCTGGCTTGCGCTGGCGCCGCTCTCGCTCGCTGCCGGCAGCGTCGCTGCGCAGTCCGCCGACGCCATGGAGGTGGTATTTCCGCAAAGCGCTTCGCAGGGCGCGCTGGTGATCGGCAAGGTGCCGGCGGGCAGCCAGGTGCAGTACGCCGGCCGCAGCTTGCGGGTCAGCGGCTATGGCAGCGTGGTGTTCGGCATCGGCCGCGACGCCAGCGGACCGTTGCAGGTGCAGATCACCCGGCCCGATGGCAGCAAACAGACCGCCAGCATTGCGGTGACGCCGCGCGACTGGCCGGTGGAGCGCGTCAACGGCGTGCCGCCCAAGACGGTCAATCCGCCTGCGGCGATCGCCGAGCGGATCAAGCGCGAGCAGGCGCAGGTCACCGCCGCGCGCGACCGCGACGATGCCCGCACCGATTTTGCCCAGGCCTTCATCTGGCCGGTGCAGGGCCGCATCAGCGGGCGCTTCGGCAATGCGCGGGTCTACAACGGCCAGCCCGGTGCCGGCCACTCGGGCATGGACATCGCCGCGCCCACCGGCACGCCGGTCAAGGCACCGGCTGCCGGCGTGGTGACCTTTGCCGCGCCGGACCTGTATCTGACCGGCGGCACCGTGCTGTTGGACCATGGCTTCGGGGTGAGTTCGAATTTTCTGCACCTGTCGCGCATCGACGTAAAGGTGGGCGACCGGGTGGAGCAAGGTCAGGTGATTGCCGCAGTCGGTGCCACCGGGCGCGCGACCGGGCCGCATCTGCATTGGGGGATGAACTGGTTCGATGTACGCATCGATCCGCTGCTGGTGCTTGAGCGCAGCAAATAGCTAGCGCGCGCGGTGTGCCGGCAGGGCCGGCGCGCGGCGGCATGGTGTCTGCGACCCACCCGTTGCGCTTGTGTTCGCCGCAGGGCTTTGGGGTATAACCGGGACGACCGTCGATCGTCACCGGGCATCGGTGGACGATCGGTCACTGGCCGTCGGTCCGGTGCCTAGCCGCCGGACCTGCGCCATCTCCCCTCCCCCGACCGCAGGAGATGTGCGACATGCGCAACGAGCAACTCAAACCCACCCTGGGCACCTGGCAACTGTGGGGGATCGCCGTGGGTCTGGTGATTTCCGGCGAGTATTTCGGCTGGAGCTACGGCTGGGGCACCGCCGGCACGCTGGGTTTTCTGGTGACCACGCTGCTGGTCGCGGTGATGTACACCTGCTTCATCTTCAGCTTTACCGAGCTGACCACCGCCATCCCCAATGCGGGCGGGCCGTTCGCCTACAGCCTGCGCGCATTCGGGACCTACGGCGGCATGCTGGCGGGCCTGGCCACGCTGATCGAATTCGTGTTCGCGCCGCCGGCCATCGCGATGGCGATCGGCGCCTATCTCAACGTGCAGTTCCCGACCCTGGACCCGCGCATCGCCGCGATCGGCGCGTATGCGATCTTCATGGGCTTGAACATCGTCGGCGTGGCGATCGCCGCCACCTTCGAGCTGATCGTGACCTTGCTGGCGGTGATCGAGCTGCTGGTGTTCATGGGCGTGGTGGCGCCGGGCTTCAGCGTTGCGCGCTTTGCCGCCAATGGCTGGGCCGGTAACGATGTGTTCGGCCCGGCCGCCATTTCCGGCATCTTTGCCGCGATTCCGTTTGCGATCTGGTTCTTTCTGGCGATCGAGGGCGCGGCGATGGCGGCCGAAGAGGCCAAGGATCCCAAGCGCACGATTCCGCGCGCCTACATCGCCGGCATCCTCACCCTGGTGGTGCTGGCGCTGGGCGTGATGGTGTTTGCGGGCGGGGTCGGCGACTGGCGTCAGCTCTCCAACATCAACGACCCGTTGCCGCAGGCAATGAAGGCCGTGGTCGGCAACAGCTCGACCTGGCTGCATATGCTGGTGTGGATCGGCCTGTTCGGCCTGGTGGCCAGCTTCCACGGCATCATCCTGGGCTATTCGCGGCAGTTCTTCGCGTTGGCGCGTGCCGGGTTCCTGCCGCACGGGCTGGCCAGGCTGTCGCGCTTTCGCACGCCGCATCGCGCGATTCTTGCCGGCGGCGCGATCGGCATCGCAGCGATCTGCAGCGACAGCGTGGTCAAGATCCAGGGCATGTCGCTGACCGCGGCGATGATCACCATGTCGGTGTTCGGCGCGATCGTGATGTATGTGATGAGCATGCTCAGCCTGTTCAAGCTGCGCCGCGCCGAACCCGGGCTGGAGCGCAGCTTTCGCGCGCCGGGCTATCCGGTGGTACCGGCAATCGCGCTGCTGCTGGCGCTGGTGTGTCTGGTGGCGATGGTCTGGTTCAACCCGATCGTGGCGCTGATCTTCGTGGGCCTGCTGCTGTTCGGTGCGCTGTGTTGCGTGCTGAGCTTGCGCAGCCAGGCCACGCCTGCGGCCAGTGCCAGATGAGCGGGTTCGCGTTTACCGCTGGCGGCGAGCGCTTCCAGTTTGCCGATCTCAAGACCTTGCTGGCCAAGGCCACGCCGCCGCGCTCGGGCGACCAACTGGCCGGGCTCGCCGCCGACTCCGGGCTGCAGCGGGTGGCCGCGCAGATGGCGCTGGCGGACCTGCCGCTGCGTCACTTCCTCGATGAAGCGGTGGTGCCGTACGAATCGGACGAGGTCACCCGCCTGATCGTCGACCAGCACGATGCGGCCGCATTTGCCGCGGTGGCGCATCTTACCGTCGGCGGCTTTCGTGATTGGCTGTTGAGTGCGCAGGCCGACGAAGCGGCACTGGCCGCACTGGCGCCCGGACTGACACCGGAGATGGTGGCGGCAGTCTCGAAGTTGATGCGCGTGCAGGACCTGATCCTGGTCGCGCAGAAGACGCGCGTGGTCACGCGCTTTCGCAATACGCTGGGCTTGCGTGGCCGCCTGTCCACGCGCCTGCAGCCCAACCACCCTACCGACGATGCCACCGGCATCGCCGCCAGCGTGCTCGATGGCCTGCTATACGGCAATGGCGATGCGGTGATCGGCATCAATCCTGCCAGCGACAGCCTGGCCGCCACCACCGCGTTGCTGCGCATGCTCGATGCGGTGATCACCGGCTACCAGATCCCCACGCAGTCCTGCGTGCTGGCGCACATCACCACCACCATCGACGCGATCAACCGCGGTGTGCCGGCGGACCTGGTGTTCCAGTCGATCGCCGGCACCGAAGCGGCCAATGCCAGCTTCGGCATCAATCTGGCGCTGCTGCAGGAAGGCCATGACGCCGGGGTGTCGCTGCGGCGCGGCAGCGTCGGCGACAACGTGATGTATTTCGAGACCGGCCAGGGCAGCGCGTTGTCGGCCAATGCGCATCATGGCGTCGATCAGCAGACCTGCGAGGTACGTGCCTATGCCGTGGCGCGGCAGTTCAAGCCGCTGCTGGTCAACACCGTGGTGGGCTTCATCGGCCCGGAATATCTCTACGACGGCAAGCAGATCATCCGTGCCGGGCTGGAGGATCACTTCTGCGGCAAGCTGCTGGGCGTGCCGATGGGCTGCGACATCTGCTACACCAATCATGCCGAAGCCGACCAGGACGACATGGACGTGCTGCTAACCCTGCTCGGCACCGCCGGCATCAACTTCATCATGGGCATTCCCGGCTCCGACGATGTGATGCTCAACTACCAGACCACCTCGTTCCACGATGCGCTGTATGCGCGCCAGGCACTCGGGCTGCGCGCTGCGCCCGAGTTCGAACACTGGCTGGAACAGCAAGGCATCCTGCGCCTGCGCGATGGCCGCTTCGAACTCGGTAGCGAGCTTCCCGCACCGTTCCGGCGTGCGCTGGAGCAATTGAACGCCGGCAGCGTGCAATGAGCAGCCCCACCACTCCTCCGCGCGATGCCTGGGCGCAGCTGCGTCAGCTCACACCGGCGCGCATTGCGCTGGGGCGCGTCGGCACCAGCCTGCCCACCGCGGCGCACCTGGATTTCCAGCTTGCGCATGCGCAGGCGCGCGATGCAGTGCATCTGGCATTCGACCCACAGCCGCTGCAGGCAGCGCTGCAACAGCGCGGGCGGGACAGCATTCTGCTGCACAGCGCGGCGGTGGACCGGCACACCTATCTGCAACGTCCGGATCTGGGCCGGCGCCTGGACGAGGATGCGGCCGCGCATCTGCGTGGCCTGACCGCGGTCCACGGCGGCGGGCGCGATATCGCGGTGGTGGTCGCCGACGGACTCTCTGCATTGGCGGTGCATCGACACGCAGCGCAGATGCTGGAGCATATCGACGCGCTGGCCGCACACGAAGGCTGGTCGTTGGCGCCGGTAGCGTTGATCGCGCAAGGCCGCGTCGCCATCGGCGACGAAGTGGGCGAACTGCTCAAGGCGCGTCTGGTGATCGTGTTGATCGGCGAGCGACCAGGGCTGAGCTCGCCCGACAGCCTGGGCCTGTATCTGACCTATACCCCACGTGTTGGCCTGACCGACGCCGCGCGCAATTGCATTTCCAATATCCGCGCCGAAGGACTAAGTTACGCCGAAGCTACGCACAAGCTTGCGTACCTGCTGCGCGAATCGTTCCGGCGCAAACTGTCCGGCGTGCAACTCAAGGACGAAGCCGAGCAACCGGCGCTGCCGTCGTTGGGCGCGTCCGACGCCGCGCCGCGGACGTTTCTGCTTCCTGATGGCGCGCCATCAGACCCTGAAGCTGGGTGCGGCTAGCCGACCTAATTAGGTAAGCGCGCCATCGTGCGGATCGCTGGCCGCATAGGTGCTGGTCGGCAACTCGTTGTCGTGTGGATGGCGCAGGGCATTGCGTACATCTTCCGGCAGTTGCTCGACATCCAGCATCACCTTGCCGGAATGCACATCACGCACCACCGACGCAGGCAGCACGAAGTCGCCCCCGTTTTCGATATTGATGACCAGCTCGGCGCCATCCTTCCGCACCTCGCGGACGGCACCGACGCCGACTTCGCCATCGCGCAGAAATACCATCTGGCCGATTTCGATCTGTTGCATCTTGTTTCTCCTTTGGCAGGCAGCGCGTGAACGCGCAGTGCCATGAACGTTCTTGTGTGCAATCCAGGCTGACAACGCCGATCCAGCCTTACGACTGGATCGGCGCTTGCGCAAGCGACAGGACTGAATTTAGGACCGTGCACCATCGCGACGATCGTGCAGGCGTGCAGCAGGCCTCAGCGCAGCGGAACGTCCGCCACCTTGTCCTGGTAATCCTTTTTCGGATCGACACCGAACAACACCTTGATACCGGCCAGCAGACTGGAACCGTTGAGCCAGATCTGCGCGTGATCGGTGTCCAGACGCAGCAGCGCCAGCTTGGGATCGTCCTTGCCGCCTTCGTACCAGGCAGCCACATGCGGGTTCCACAGGCGCTCGACCACGGCCGGATCGGTGTCTTCGCGCAACGAGCCGCTGATGCTGGCGAACAGGTCATGCCCCTTGCTGCTGAAGGCGCCGATGACGCGGCGGCCCTGCCCCAGCATGGCAATCAGCGCGTTGTCCTTGGAGGTGAAGAACCAGATCGGACCACCGCTATCGCCTTCGATCTGTGCGGTCATCGGGCGGGCATGCCCGTCTTCCACGCCATCCAGGCCAAGCATCACGGTGCGATCGGATTTCAGGGCTTTCCAGAATTTTTCCTGCAGCTCTTTGGGGTCTGCCATCTCGATGTCTCACATGCGCGTGTCTACGCGGGTGACTCAGTCTGGAAGTCTCCCCGCCCACGGCATGTGACGATGTGCACTCCTGCCTGCACATGGCGGCAACGCGATCGCCTCCGGTGAAATGGTGCACCTGCATAAATCACGCAAGCCAATGGCACCTGTTTGCGACGCAGTCACGTTGCAGAGCGTGATGCCACTAAAGCTCTTGAACATTGCATCTGAACGCCAGACCGCTATAGCGACCACGTCAGTAAGATCGCCCCGCCGATTGCTCCGCCATCCAGGAACACCCGGACGCGGTGACCGGCATCCGCCGATCGCGTGCTGCGCCATGGTTGCGGCACATGCACGCGACGTGCGGCGGCTGAAGCGTATCCATCAATCGCCTGCGTCCCTTCCGAGAGAGCGCCACTCATGTCTGCATCGCCCTTGCGCACGACCTGTATCGCCGCCGTCCTGCTGAGCCTTGTCAGCGCCGATGCCACCGCCTTGACCGGCACGGCCAGCCGCCCACAACTCACCAGTAGCGAGGCGAGCACGTACACCATCTCCAAGGCCCTGGCCAAGGCCGGCCCGATCACCGCCCTGGTCACCGACAACTGGAATCCCACTGCGGGGGTCGCGCTGCTCAGTGCAGACTTCGCCGTGGCCGCCGATGGCTCCACGCGCTATCGCACCGTGCAGTCGGCAATCGATGCCGCTGTCGCTGCCGGCGGCAGCACCCGTCGCTACATCAGCATCAAGGCCGGCACTTACACCGAACTGGTCTGCGTGCCGACCAACGCGCCACCGCTGACCGTGTTCGGCCTGGGCACCAACACCGCCGACACCGTCATCCGCTTCAACAACGCCAACCCGACGCCCAAGCCGGCCGGCACCGCAAGTCACCCCTGTGCCAGCAATGCAGCGGCAACCACGGTGGGCACCTCCAACAGCGCGACACTGACCGTGCGCGCCGCCGGCTTCCAGGCGCGTCACCTGCGCGTGGACAACAACTATGTCGAAGGCACTTACCAGGACAACAACCAGTCGGCAGTCGCGCTGGCGGTGCGTGGCGACCAGGCCAGCTTCGAAGACGTACTGGTGACCGGCAATCAGGACACCTTGCTGATCAGTGCGACCAATGCCGCCAATGTGATCCGCGCCTATTTCAAGAACAGCACGATCGAAGGCGATGTCGACTTCATCTTCGGCTCGGGTGTGGGCGTGTTCGACAACGCCACCATCCGCTCGGCCGGTGCGCGCCTGGGCAGCAGCCGCGGCGGCTACATCTTTGCGCCAAGCACACGTCCGGGCAGTGCCTATGGGTTCCTGGCGATCAATAGCCGCTTCGTCGCCGGCTCCGGATCACCCGACAACCAGACCTACCTGGGGCGCGCCTGGGACGAAGGCATCAGCAGCCTGTCCGCCTACGTCAACGGCACCTCACCCAATGGTCAGGTCACGGTGCGCAATTCCAGCCTGGGCAGCCACATCCGCAAGACCGCACCATGGAATGCCTCCACCGTCAGCCGCCCGTACTGCAGCAGCAACTGCGCCAATTCGGCCAACCGGTTCTACGAATACGGCAATAGCGGTGCCGGCAGCGCGGACTGATGGCTCGCCACGCCAGGTCGCCCTGAAGCACCACGTCGCAACGCGTTGACGTTGCCACCCTCGCCTGTCGGCAAGCCGTGTGATGCGTTACGCCGACAGGCGTTGTCGTTTCCTGCGATTGCGGCACCTTCGCCACGTCGTTGGTCGTGCACTGACGGAACCAGATCCGCGCGCTCAGTCCGCGCCGCTGGCAGCACGCCAGCTATGCCACAACTGCTGCACGGGCGGTGGATAGGCTGCCTTGCCGGCAAGCTCGCGCTGCAGGCGCAGGCGTGCCAGCCGCGACCATACCCGGTGCGGGCGCGCCAACGCCGGTTTGCGCGGCCAAGCGCGCAGCAATTGCGTGCGCCATGCGGCCAGCGTCATGTCGCCAGGTGCGGCGCTGTCGCCGGCCACACGCTGGCGTGCATCCAGCCATTGCAGCGCCACCGCGGTGGCATCGCCAGGCTGGGTGCGCGCAAACAGCGTGGCTTCCACGCCGACCACGGCCTCGGCGAAGGCACGCAATCTCGCCAACGCCTGCTGCAACACTTGCGGCTGCGCACGGGCGTCCTGCATGGCCGGCAAGGTATCGGCCAACTGCGCCCATGGCGCAGGCACCGGCTCCAGCACGCGCCCCAGCGGATGGCGCGAACGCTGCTGCGACCAGTCGCGCAGCTCCTGCTGCCACCATGCCAGCTTGGCGTCGGCCGGCAACGGGTCGCCGGCGATGTTCATGATGTCTTCCCATTCCTGCAGCAGCGCAAACCAGGCCGCCGTGAGGCGTCGCTGCGGCTCGGGAATGAAGGGCTCGGCAACCGACCATTCCGGCCAGCGCGTGCGCCACTTGTCGAGAAAACTGTCGAGAGCGCTGGATTGGCTCATGGCGGGTCCAGAAGAAAACGAAAGAAGATCAGGTCTGCGGCCACGCCACGGCATCCCACAGTGTCTGCGGCTGCGCGACGAGGACGTCGGCCTGCCAGCGCGACGGCTCGTCGTCGTGCAGGCGATAGCCCCACAACACCGCCACCGAGGGCATCGCCGCCGCGCGCGCGGCCAGGATGTCGCGCTCGTCGTCGCCGACGTAGACGCACTGCGCCGGCGCAACGCCGATGCGCTCGGCCGCGGTCAGCAAGGGCAACGGATGCGGCTTGCGCTCGGCCAGCGTATCGCCGCCGATCAGCACCGCGCAGCGTTGCTCCCACCCCAGTTGCGGCAGGATCAGCCGGGCCAGATATTCGGGCTTGTTGGTGACCACGCCCCAGATGCAACCGGCGCGCTCCAGCCGCAGCAGCAGTTCTTCGACACCATCGAACAGCTGCGACTGCGTACCGATTAAGGCCTCGTAACGACGCAGGAATTCCGGCACCAAGGCATCGCGCTCGGCCGCATCGAGTTCGGCAAACGCCACCGCCAGCATCGCGCGTGCGCCCTTGGACACCACCGGACGCAACTGCGCCAAGGCGATTGGCGCACGCCCACGCGCATCCAGCATCGCGTTGACGGTCGCCAGCATGTCCGGCGCGCTATCGAGCAAGGTGCCATCCAGATCGAACAACACCGCACGCGGAAATTTCATCGCCGCCCCGCTACTCTGCGCTGGCCCGCGGTCATCGGTAAATTGCGATTCGGCCGACATCAAACACGCACGTGCCGTTGCGAATCCCGAATCTCCACTGCCCAATCCCCGCCCGTCACGGCTTCACCGCATAAGCCAGGTAATTGACCTCGGTCCGCGACGACAGGCGCGCACGATTGCGCCACGGCTCGTACACCATGCCGCTGACATCTTCCAGCTGCAGTTCGGCACTGCGCAACCACGCCGCAAGCTCTGCCGGCTTGATGAAATCCTTGTAGTGATGCGTGCCCCTGGGCAGCAGCCGCGCGATGTACTCAGCGCCGACCACCGCCAGTGCGAACGCGGCCGGGGTGCGGTTGAGCGTGGACAAAAACAGCTTGCCGCCCGGCTTGAGCAGGCTGGCGCAGGCGCGGATGATCGCGGTCGGGTCCGGCACGTGTTCGAGCATTTCCATGCAGGTCACCGCATCGAAACTGCCCGGCTGTTCGGCGGCCAGGTCTTCCACCGACTGCACGCGGTAATCCACCTGGACGCCCGATTCCAGGCTGTGCAGGCGCGCCACCTTGACCAGCTCCGGCGCCAGGTCGATCGCCGTGACCTGGGCGCCCAGGCGCGCCATCGACTCGCTGAGCAGACCGCCGCCGCAGCCGACATCGAGCACGCGCGCGCCGGCCAGGCCCAGCCGCGCGGAGACATAGTCCAGACGCACCGGATTGAGCGCATGCAGCGGCTTCTGCGGGCCGTCGGCATCCCACCAGCGGTTGGCCAGCGCCGCGAACTTGTCCAGCTCGCTCTGATGGAAGTTGCTGGAATTGGATTGGGGATTCGGATTCATGCGGAGCTCCGTGATGGGGTGACGCGCGCTCAGGCGCGGACGGTGCGGATGCGCTCGCGCCACTGCCGCGCATTGGCGACCAGGGCAGCGGTGTCCATGTCGATGAGCTCACGCTGCACCAGTTTGGGCTTGCCGGCGATCCACACATCGGTGACCTGATGACGGCCGGCAGCGTAGATCAGTTGCGACAGCACATGATGCAGCGGCTGGGTCTCCAGTGCGGACAGATCCACGCAGACCAGATCGGCCTGCTTGCCGATTTCGATCGAGCCGATCCTGTCGCCGAAGCCCAACGCGCGCGCGCCGCCCAGTGTGGCCGCACGCAGCGTGGTGGCCGCGTCCAGTGCGGTGGCATCGTTGGCCACTGCCTTGGCCAGGATCGCCGCCGTGCGGTTCTCGCTGAACATGTCCAGGTCGTTGTTGCTGGCGCAGCCGTCGGTGCCGATCGCCAAGTTGACGCCGGCACGTTGCAGCGCGCAGGCCGGGCAAAAGCCCGAAGCGAGCTTGAGGTTGGACTCCGGGCAATGCACCACGCTGACGCCGCGCTCGGCGCACAGGTGGATTTCCGCCTCGGTGAGCTGGGTCATGTGCACGGCGATCAGGCGGTCGTTGACCAGCCCCAGGCGGTCCAGCCGCGCCAGCGGGCGCTGCCCGTACTGGGCAACCGAATCGGCCACTTCCTGCGCGGTTTCGTGCGTGTGCAGATGCACCGGCAGATCCAGCTGGTCGGCCAGCATGCGCACGCGTTCGAAGTTGGCGTCGTTGACCGTGTACGGCGCATGCGGCGCGAAGGCGGTGCTGATCAGCGGATCGTCGCGCCACTGGTCGTGCAGTTCGCCGGCCCGTGCGAAGTATTCGTCGTCCGACGATGCCCAGGCGGTGGGGAAATCGATGATCACCGCGCCGACCAGCGCACGGAACCCGTGCTGCTTGTACACGGCCGCCTGCACATCGGCGAAGAAGTAGTTCTCGTTGACGCAGGTGGTGCCGCCACGCAGCATTTCGGCGATCGCCAGCGTGGTGCCGTCGGCGACGAATTCCGGCCCGATCACCGCCGCCTCCACCGGCCAGATGTGCTGCTGCAGCCACACCATCAGCGGCAGATCGTCGGCAACGCCACGCAGCAGCGTCATCGGGTTGTGCGTATGCGCATTGACCAGGCCCGGGATCAAGGCCGCCTCCGGGCGCGAGACGGTCTGCGTCGGCGCAAACCGCAGGCGCGCCTCGGCGGTCGGCAGGATGGCCACGATGACGCCGTTGTGCACCGCCACCGCGTGATCGTCGAGCACCACCGCATGCGGCTCGATCGGCACGACGTAGCCGGCTTCGATCAACAGGTCGCAGACTTCGGGAGGGGCATTGGTCATGAGCGGATCCATAAAAGGTTAATTGTCGAACGGCCAGCTGGGATCGCCACCGGCCACAGGCACATAGCGCTGGCCGTCGTAGCGCAGCACCTGGCGCGCGCGACGGGTGTGTTCGGTATCGGTGTCGCTGCCAGCGGCGCTCTCCACGGTAGCCACGTTGGCTGTCAGCACGATGTCCGCATAGCCAGCGTGTACCTGCGGCGCCATGCTCACGCTCAGATTGGCCACTTCGGTGATCACATCGCCCTTGCCGAAACTGCACGGCTCGCCTTTCACACGTTGCCACGCATAGAGATCGCGTTGCAGCACCGGGCGCAGGCTGCGCCCCTCGCGCACCAGCAGTGTCAATGCCTGATTGCTGTAAAAATCCGGGCAGCTGGGCCCGCGCGCGGCACTGCGCACCACCACGCCGATCGCACGCACGCCCTTGGCCAGGTCGTAGCGCGCGGTGTCCAGGCGCAGGCTGTCGGCAGCCAGTTCGAAGGCGGCGTCCTCGCCCATTGCCTGCGCGTAGAACGCCAGCACCTTGCCGCTGGCGGCATCGAGCATGGCCACGCGCAACTCGAGGTCGCGCTCGCCAGGCACGGTTTCCGCATCGCCGGCAAATGCGATTGCCGCCAGCCGGATCGCCGCATCGTTCGGCCACGGCTTGCAGCTCTGGGCCACCAGACGGTCGGCCGGCACCGTGGCAGCAGCGCCGCCCACGACGCCGGAGGTTGCAATGGCCGCAACGGCGGCCACGTCATCGGCATCGCAGGTTGCGGCAGCCGATTGCGCAAACGCCGGGCACGCGAGCAGCGCACCCCACAGCCCCAACACGACACTGGCACCGCGTCCCGCTCGATCAGGCCAGTGTCCCAGACGCATCGTCTTACTTGACGCGCGCCGAGTATTCGCCAGAGCGGGTGTCGACCTTGATGATTTCGTCCTGGTTGACGAACAGCGGCACGCGCACCACCGCGCCGGTTTCCAGAGTCGCCGGCTTGCCGCCGCCGCCGGAGGTATCGCCGCGCACGCCCGGATCGGTCTCGGTGATCTTCAGCTCGACGAAGTTCGGCGGCTGCACCCAGATCGGCGTGCCGTTCCACAGCGTCACGATGCAGTCTTCCTCGCCCTTGAGCCACTTGTCGGCGCCACCCATGCCGGCCTTGTCGGTCTGCACCTGCTCGAAGGTTTCCGGGTCCATGAAGTGCCAGTACTCGCCGTCGCTGTACAGGTAGCGCATGTCGGTATCGACCACGTCGGCCACTTCCACGTCGTCGGTCGCCTTCATGGTCATTTCGACCACGCGGCCGGACTTGATGAAGCGGTACTTCATGCGGGTGAAGGCCTGGCCCTTGCCCGGCTTGACGTATTCGGTCTCGGTGATGACCGCCGGCTCGTTGTTGACCAGGATCTTCATGCCGTTCTTGACGTCGTTCATGCCAACAGTGGCCATGGTGCAGCTCCTCGATAAGACCACGACCTGCCACAGGCCGTGGCAGGTCGGATTAGAATGGGGCGCCCGCCGCAACCGGCGGGCATTGGTTTTGTGACCGCACATGATACCCGCAGCCCCCCTCGCCTTGCAGCCATCTCCGCCGCCCACCCTGCAACCGCCGCGCTGGCAGCAGCAGTGGCGCGACGCCGTGCGCGACCCGCGCGCGCTGCTGGCGCTGCTGGGCCTGGAGGCGCAGGCGGCCGGGATCAGCGACGCGGCCGCCGCGCAGTTCCCGCTGCGGGTGCCGCAGGCATTCGTGGCGCGCATGCGCCGTGGCGACCTGCACGACCCGCTGCTGCGCCAGGTGCTGCCGCTGGACGATGAAATGCGGCCGGTGCCCGGCTTCGGCCTGGATGCGGTCGGCGATGGCGCCGCCAAGACCGCCGAAGGGGTGATCCAGAAATACCGCGGCCGCGCGCTGCTGATCGCCACCGGCAGCTGCGCGGTGCACTGCCGCTACTGCTTCCGCCGCCACTTCCCGTATGCCGAGGAAACCGCCGCGCGCGACGGATGGCGCGACGCGGTCGCCACGATCGCGGCCGACCCCGGCATCGACGAAGTGCTGCTGTCCGGCGGCGACCCACTGTCGCTGGCCACCGGCAAGCTGGCCGAACTCACCGATGCGCTGGCTGCCATCGGCCACATCAAGCGCCTGCGCATCCACAGCCGGCTGCCGATCGTGCTGCCCGAGCGTGTCGACGCGCCGCTGCTGGCCTGGCTGCGCAGCCTGCCGTGGCCGGTGGCCTTCGTGGTGCATGCCAACCATGCCAACGAATTCGATACCGCCGTGGACGATGCCATGCGCGCCCTGCGCGAGGCCGGCGCGCAGTTGCTCAACCAGGCCGTGCTGCTGCGCGGCGTCAACGACAGCGTGGACGCGCTGGCGGCCCTGAGCGAACGCAGCTTCGCCGCCGGCGTGCTGCCGTATTACCTGCATCAGCTCGACCGGGTGGCCGGCGTGGCGCATTTCGAAGTGGACGATGCGCGCGCGCGCGCCCTGCACACCGAGCTGGCCGCGCGCCTGTCCGGCTACCTGGTGCCGCGCCTGGTGCGCGAAATTCCCGGCGACACCGGCAAACGGCCGCTGTAACCACCAGCTCGAACACACCGGATCGTAGGAGCGCACCCGGGCGCGACGAAGCACGACCGGTAACGCCCGTCGCGCCCGGGTGCGCTCCTACGCTGATCAGCCCGCGGCGATCAGCTTGACCATGTCGGCCGGGCTCAGCGGGCGGCTGAACCAGTAGCCCTGGCCCAGGTCGCAGCCACGCTCGCGCAGCAGGTTGAACTGCGCTTCCTGCTCGATCCCCTCGGCCACCACCGTGATGCCCAGCGAATGTGCCATGCCGATGATGGCTGTGGTCAGCGCCAGATCGTCCGGGTCGCGCTGCAGGTCGGCGATGAAACTCTTGTCGATCTTGACCCCGTCCACCGGCACCTGGCGCAGATGGCTCAAGCCGGAGAAACCGGTGCCGAAGTCGTCCAGCCACACCTTCACGCCGGTACGGTGCAATTGATCGAGCAGGCTGGCGGCCATCATTTCGTCGCCGATCACCGCCGTTTCGGTCAGCTCCAGGTGCAAGCGCGCGGCCGGCAGGCCGGACTCGGCCAGGCACTCGGCCACGGTGTCGATCAGGTCGCCACTGCGCAGTTGACGCGGCGAGACGTTGACCGAGATGAACAAGCCCTCGCCCACCACCGGCCATTGCGCCGCTTCCAGGCAGGCCGCGCGCAGCACCTTGGGGCCGATCACCTCGATCAGGCCGCTCTGCTCGGCGATGTCGATAAAGGTGGACGGCGCAATCGTGCCCAGCGCCGGGTGCTGCCAGCGCAACAGCACTTCCACCCCCACCAACACCCGGTCGCTGGTGCGGTAGATCGGCTGATAGACCAGCCGCAGCTCGTCGCGCTCCCAGGCCCCGCGCAGCTCGTGCTCCATGTGCACGCGCCGCTCCACCGCATGATCGGCGGCACGGCTGTAGAAGCGATGGCAGTTCTTGCCGGCGACCTTGGCCTGGTACATCGCGATGTCGCCGTTCTTCAGCAACGCGGTGGCATTGCTGGCATCGTCCGGGAACAGCGTGATGCCGATCGAGGTGCCCAGGAACACCTCCCGGCCCTGCACGTTCAAGGGGCGGCTCAATTCGTGCACCAGCCGGTCCGCCAGCTGGGCGGCAAGCAGGCTGACATCGCCGTTCTGCAGCAGGATCACGAACTCGTCGCCGCCAAAGCGCGCCAGGATCGCGTCGTCGCCGCCCAACGCACCGACCGCGCGGCTGATGCGGCTGGCGAACTGCAGCAGCGCTTCGTCGCCGGCTTCGTGGCCCAGCGTGTCGTTGACGCGCTTGAAGTCGTCGATATCGGCGAACAGCAGCGCCAGCTTGCTGTCGGTGCTGCGGGCGGTGTTGAGCAGATGGTCCAGGCCCTCGCGGAACCCCAGCCGGTTGGTCAGCCCGGTCAGCGCGTCGGTGTAGGCCATGTGGCGCACCTCGCGATCGTGCCGGGCGATGCTCTCGCTCATGCGGCCGAAGGCGGAAATCAACTCGCCGATCTCGTCGTTGCGCGGATGCGGCGGCAGCTGCACCGCATAGTCGCCACGCTCGATCTGGCGCGCGGCCGCCGCCAGCAGCCGCACCGGTGCCACCAGGGTGCGCTGCACGTAGATGGCCAACAGCACCCCCAGCGCCACCAGCGCGGCCAGCAGCACCAGCAGCCAGCCCAGATCGCGTTTGCCGATCGCGTTGAGGTTCTGCACCAGGGTCAGGTTGGCGCCGGATTCGACCCTGCGCACCCGCTCGCGCGACATGCCCACCCGCACCCCGCCGATGCGCTGGTCGCCGATCTTGATCGGCATCGTCACGTCCAGCACTTCCGGCGAGGACTGCGACAGCATGGCGCGCGCGGTCACCGCCCTGGCCGCGAGCGGGTCGGTCATGGGCTGGCCGTAATGCTGCAGATCGGGCGAGCCATCGTGCACCAGCCGGCCGCGTCGATCGAACACCAGCACGTAGCTCACCACCTGCTGCCGCGAGGCGTTGCGCACCAGCGCACCCACTGTGCCTAGGTCGGAGTAGTACAGCGGATTGGCCAGGCCGTTCGCCAGTTCGGTGGCCAGGGTCTCGCCACGCGTGCGCAGGCTGCGATCGAACAGCTCGTGCAGGATCTGCGCGCTGAGCCCGCGCACCTCGCGTTGCATCGCGCTCTGGCGCTGCAGCAGCGACGCCAGGATCGCACCGACCAGCAGCAGCGTCAGCGCCATCACCAATAGGAAGCGTGCCTGCAACCCGAAGCGCACCTGAGTCATTCCACTTGGTCCCTGACACGGTGCAAGCCGGCGCTCAGCGTATCCAGGCGCCGGCGGCTGGCAGCATCCAGCGGGTGGAAGGCGGTGGTGCCGAAGAAGCGTTTCAGGGCCGGCCCGGCCTTGGGGTCGGAGGCCGCCTGCAGCAGCACCACGCGCAGCCGCCGTTCCACCGCCGGATCCATGCCGGTGCGCACCATCTCCACCGCGCGCGGCACCGGCGCACTGCGATGGACGATACGGAAATCACGCTTGAACACCTGCGGCAGGTGGCGTTCGTCATCCCAGTCGGCGTTGCTGAAGGCGCCCGCATCGATCAGGTGCTGATGCACGAAGGCGGAGATATTCAGTTTCGACCCGACCATCAGGTAACCCACCGAGCCCGGTACCTGGCTGTCGTCCGGCGACAGCAGCACATCGCAGGCGATGCCGTTGCGCACCAGCTCCAGCATCGGCAGCAGGTAGCCGCTGGTGGAGGAGGCGTTCTGCAACGCCAGGGTGTGCCCGCGCAACTGCTTGAGCGACTGGATCGGGCTGTCGCGGCGGACGAAGAACACCGTGTGGAACTCGCGCAGGCCGCCGCGCTCGGTCATCACCAGCGGGTGCGCACTGCCGCGCTGTTCCAGCAGCATTGCCGCACCGGTGGTTTCGCTGACCCAGTCGACGCGGCCACGCCGCAGGTAACTGGACATCTGCCGCGCATCCGGCGCCATCAGGATTTCGCCACGGCGGATCCCGACCTCGCGCATGCGCGGCACCACGTAATCCAGCAGGGGCTTGAGTTGCGCGTAATGGGTGGCGGGATCGTCGCTGATCCGTCCAAGCACCAATACCGGGGAAGGCGCCGCTGTCGCCGTCGCGGCCAAGCCTGCCCCGGCCAACAGCCCGCAGGCAATCAGACACCATCGTAGACCGCGCAAAACGGACACTCCCCTAGAGCCGCCGACAGCCTAGCCGAATCTTTCCAGATGTGACAGACGTCAGCTTCCGTTGCGCTTTGCCAGCATGGCCATGCGCTGCGCATCGGACAGAATGCCGCGCAGCAGACGCACTTCCTGCTCGCTCATGTCCGCGCGCAACAGCAGCCGCCGCAGCTTGCGCATCGCCGACTCCGGCGCCCGCCCCTTGTGGAAGTCGATCTCGTCCAGGGTCTGGCCCAACTGGCCGAACATGCCTTCCAGCTGGGCATGGCTGGCCGGGCCCTCGCGCAGCGCGCCGGCCGCCGCGGCGGGCGCAACCTCCGCTTCGCCAGCCGCCAGCTGCGCCAGCCGCACCTCGTACGCCACGACCTGTACCGCCGCCGCCAGGTTGAGCGAGCTGAACGCCGGATCGGAGGGGATATGCAGCGCCGCATGGCAGAGCTGCAGTTCGTCGTTGGTCAGGCCGGTGCGCTCGCGACCGAACACGATCGCCACCTCGGCCGGTTCGCCAGCCTTGGCCCAGGCACGGCGCGCGCCCTCGTCCGGCGGCAGCTCTTCCAGCGCGACCCGGCGCGCACGCGCGGTGCAGCCGATCACCAGGGTGCAATCGGCCACCGCCTCGGCCAGGGTGGCGAAGATCGGCGCCTCGCCGAGCACGTCCTCGGCACCGGCCGAACGCCGATAGGCGTCTTCGTCGAGCGCACGCTCCGGCGCCACCAGCACCAGGCGCGACACGCCCATCGTCTTCATCGCGCGCGCGGCGGCGCCGATGTTGCCTGGATGCTGGGTGCCGACAAGAACGAAACGGATGCGCTGGCTGACGGACATGAACGGAGATTGGGGAGCGATTCGGTCGTAGATGGTAAACTGCGCGGCCGGCTTTGGTGCCGGACCGCTCTTTTACCTTCGCCATTTTCGATTCTGCCTTCACGGGAGCTTTAACCATGCAGAAACCCGCCGTCACCGTCATGGTCAAAGCCGCCCGCCTCGCCGGCAATGTGCTGTTGCGCGGTATCAACAAGCTCGATGCGCTCAACGTGGTGCAGAAAGGCCGCATGGACTACGCCAGCGAAGTCGATGCCGATGCCGAGAAGGTCATCATCAAGGAACTCAAGCGCGGCTACCCCGAGTACGCCGTGTTCGGCGAAGAAGGCGGCGTGCAAGGTGGCAAGAGTGGCCGCTACACCTGGGTCATCGACCCGCTGGACGGCACCAGCAACTATCTGCGCGGCTTCCCGCATTACTGCGTGTCGATCGCGCTGGTGGAAAACGGCGAGCCCACCGACGCGGTGATCTTCGACCCGCTGCGCAACGAGCTGTTCACCGCCAGCCGCGGCGCCGGCGCGGTGCTCAACGACCGCCGCATCCGCATCGCCGAACGCAAGGACCTGGAAGGCGCGATGGTCCACACCGGCTTCCCGCCGCGCGAGCGCGCACGCACCAGTGCGCAGCTGAAGTGCGTCGATGCGTTGCTGGTGCAGGCAGAGGATGTGCGTCGTACCGGTTCTGCCGCGCTGGACCTGGCCTACGTGGCCTGCGGCCGCGCCGATGCGTATTTCGAGGCCGGCGTCAAAGCGTGGGACATCGCGGCCGGCGTGCTGCTGGTGCGCGAAGCCGGTGGTCGCGTCTGCGACTACAAGGGTGCCACCCCGCCGCGCATGGACAACATGGGACCGGAAACGCAGCAAATCGTGGCCGGCAACATCAAGATCAGCGACGCGCTGCAGAAGGTCATCGTCAACACCGGCTACGCCCGCGAGTTCGACGCCAAGTTCTGATCGCTGCCCGAGCGCAAGTTCTGACCGACGCCCGCACACCGTAGGAGCGCGCCCGAGCGCGACGGGGCTTTCCCAGCAAAGCCCTCGCGACCAGGGTCGCTCCTACAACAGCGCTCAGCAAAACACACAAGGCCGGGATCGCTCCCGGCCTTGTGCGTTTCAGCGCGACGCCAAGCCATTCGGCGCCACACATCGTAGGAGCGCGCCAGAGCGCGACGGGGCTTTCCCGGCAAAGCCCTCGCGACCAGGGTCGCTCCTACGACAGCGCGCAACAAAACGCACAAGGCCGGGATCGCTCCCGGCCTTGTGTGTTCCAGCGCGATGCAAAGCCCATCAGCCCCGCACAACGTAGGAGCGCGCCCGAGCGCGACGGGGCTTTCCCAGCAAAGCCCCTCGCGACCAGGGTCGCTCCTACGACAGCGCGCAGTAAAACGCACAAGGCCGGGATCGCTCCCGGCCTTGTGCGTTTCAGCTCGACGCCAAGCCCATAGGCGCCGCACACCGTAGGAGCGCGCCAGAGCGCGACGGGGCTTTCCCACCAAAGCCCCTCGCGACCAGGGTCGCTCCTACAACAGCGCGCAACAAAACGCACAAGGCCGGGATCGCTCCCGGCCCTGTGTGTTGGGTGCCGCTGTCGCAGCGCTACTTGGAACCTAGCGCTGATGCACGACTTCAGGCGATCGCAGCGTGGTAGCGGCGCTCGACTTCTTCCCAGTTCACCGCGTTGTAGAACGCGCCGATGTATTCCGGACGACGGTTCTGGTACTTCAGGTAGTACGCGTGTTCCCACACGTCCAGACCCAGGATCGGGGTGTTGCCTTCGAACAGCGGGCTGTCCTGGTTGGCGGTGCTTTCCACCACCAGCTTCTTGTCCGGGGTCACGCTCAACCAGGCCCAGCCCGAGCCGAAACGGCTGACGGCGGCCTTGGTGAAGGCTTCCTTGAACTTCTCGAAACCACCGATGTCCTTGTCGATCGCCTTGGCGACCTCGCCCTTGGGCTCACCGCCGCCATTGGGCGACAGCACGGTCCAGAACAGCGAATGGTTGGCGTGGCCACCACCGTTGTTGCGCACCGGGCCCTGCAGGTTTTCCGGCAGGCTCTTCAGCTTGGACACCAGCTCTTCCACCGGCAGGTCGGCGTACTCGGTCCCTTCCAGCGCCGCGTTGACGTTGTTGATATAGGTCTGGTGATGCTTGGTGTGATGGATTTCCATCGTCTGCGCATCGATGTTGGGTTCCAGCGCGTCGTAGGCGTAGGGCAACTGCGGGAGGGTGTAAGCCATGCGTGTCTCCTGGACTTGCCGCCCGGCGAAGACCGGGCGTTGCGGGGTAGATGGTAAGGACGGCGGCGGCGCTTACCAAGGGTATTGGCAGGGAAACTTCATCCCATCGCATGCCGCGTCGTGTTCGCTGCATACCTTGCACCATGCCCCGGTTACTCGGGCGTGAACCGTCCCGCCGCCCGGCGCGTTCAAAGTCGACACAGTCGCGCAGCGGCATACTTGCCCTGCCGTCCCAACACCCTGTTTCCGGAACCGTCATGCGCAAGCCCGCTTTGCTGATCGTCGCCATCGTGCTGCTCGTCGCCGGGTTATGGGGCATGCGCGCGATGCAGACACCCAAGCCGCACTTCGCGCCGCAACTCAGCGCGCCGATCGCCGCCGCAGCACCGGTCGAACGCTCACCGCAGCAGCAAGCGTTGCCGGGATTTCTGCCGACCGAGGCCATGGCCACGATCGTGCTGATCCAGCGCGGCGGGCCATTCCCGCATCCGCAGGACGGCAGCGTGTTCGGCAATCGTGAGCAGCGCCTGCCCGAGCGTCCGCGCGGCTACTACCACGAATACACCGTGGAAACCCCAGGCAGTCCCGATCGCGGTGCGCGCCGCATCGTCACCGGCGGTACGCCACCGCAGGCGTGGTATTACAGCGACGATCATTACCAGAGTTTCAGATCGTTCCAGGGCCCGGCTCCGGAGCAGGCGCCATGAGCGCAGGCGACTTCGCACTGGACCTGTCCGACCCGCAGCAATCGGGCGTCTACCAAGCCGAGACCGACGATCTGGACACCATGGCCGCGCTTGCCCGCGATGCCGGCCTGCACATCCTGCGCGTGGACCTGGCCAGCTGCAGCGACAAGCACAGGCTGCTGATGCGTCTGGCCACCCAACTGGACTTCCCTGCCGGCTTCGGCCGCAACTGGGACGCGCTCTCCGATGCCTTGCGCGATCTGGCATGGCTGCCGGCGTCGCATGGCTATGCGCTGCTGATCGACGGCGCCGATGCGCTGGCCCGCACTGCGCCGAACGACCGCGACACCTTGCTGGACATCCTCGACGAAGCGGCTACCGCCTGGGCCGCGCGCGGGCTCACGTTTGCGGCATTCGTGGCGCCTGCGAGCGCCTGCGACTAGGCGCTGCCTGCAAGACGCATCCCGCACTCGCCGGACACAGCACGATCAACACGGCGTGGTGGTGGTCGGTGATCACCGGTGCGTGTCCAGCGCGTGTTTCACGCAACGCGCTGCCCCACGGCTGCCACCCCTGTAGTGGGAGGCGTGGTGCCAGTTATCGCTCCACACATCCACAAGGCCGGCACGCAGTCGGGCACCGGCCCGACCATCAACTATCCAGTTCGCTCCAGCGCGCGAACGCCGCATCCAGCCGAGCCTGCGCATCGCCCAATGCGGCCGTATGCGCGGTCATCGCCGCACTGTCGCGCTGGTAGAAGGCCGGGTCGTTCATCGCCTCGGTCAATGCCGCGACCTGTTGCTCCAGGGTTTCGATCAAGGCCGGCAATTGCTCCAGCTCACGCGCGTCCTTGTAGCTGAGCTTGCGCCTGGGCGCGGCATCGGCCGGCAGCGCAGCCGCCACCGGCGTGGTTGCCGCCGCCGTCGCCGATGCCTTGGCAACCGCCATCGCATTGGGCGCCGGGGTGCGACGCTGACGCAGCGAATCGCTGTACCCGCCGACGTAATCGCCGATCAGGCCCTCGCCCTCCATCACCAGGGTGGAGGTCACCACGTTGTCGAGGAAGTCGCGGTCATGGCTGACCAGCAACAAGGTGCCGGTGTACTCGCCCAGCAGCTCTTCCAGCAGCTCCAGCGTTTCCACGTCCAGATCGTTGGTCGGTTCGTCCATCACCAGCAGGTTGGACGGCTGCGCGAACAGGCGGGCCAGCAGCAGCCGATTGCGCTCGCCGCCGGACAGCCGGGTGATCGGCGCACGTGCGCGCTCGGGGGTGAACAAAAAGTCCTGCAGATACGCATGCACATGCTTGCGCTTGCCGTTGATCTCGATGAAGTCACGGCCTTCGGCCACGTTCTCGATCGCGCTCCAGTCCTCGCGCAGCGTGGAACGGTACTGATCGAAGTAGGCGATCTGCAGATTGGTGCCGATGCGGATCTCGCCCTGCTGCGCCTGCAGATCGCCCAGCAGCAACTTCAGCAAGGTGGTCTTGCCGCTGCCGTTGGGGCCGATCAGCCCGATGCGGTCGCCGCGCTGGATGATGGTCGAAAAATCCTTGACCATCGTGCGCGCGCCGAATGCGAAACCGACTTCCTTGGCCTCGATCACCTTCTTGCCGGAGGACTCGCCCTGCGAGACTTCCATGCGCACGTTGCCGGTCAGGTCGCGGCGCTGCACGCGCTCGTTGCGCATCGATTCCAGACGCCGTACGCGGCCTTCGTCGCGGGTACGCCGCGCCTTGATGCCCTGACGGATCCAGATTTCTTCCTGCGCCAGCATCTTGTCGAAGCGCGCGTTTTCCTGCGCCTGCGCATTGAGCCGCTCTTCGCGGCGACGCTCGTAATTGGCCCAGTCGCCCGGCCAGCTGGTGACCTGACCACGATCGATCTCGACGATGCGAGTGGCCAACGCACGCAGGAAGCGCCGGTCATGGGTGACGAACAACACGCTGCCGTTCCAGTTCTTCAGGAACGACTCCAGCCAGTCGATGGCTTCGATGTCAAGGTGGTTGGTTGGCTCGTCCAGCAGCAGCACATCCGGCGAGGACACCAGCGAGCGCGCCAGCAGCACGCGCCGCTTCATGCCGCCGGACAACCGCGCAAACTCCGCATCGCCGTCCAGTTCCAGCTTGGTCAGCGTCTCGCTGACGCGCTGATCCAGCGCCCAGCCGTCGGCCGCGTCGATCTTGGCCTGCACCTTGCCGAACGCGTCGGCATCGAACACCTCGGCATGGCTGAGTTGATGGAACTCGGCCAGCCAATGACCCAGCTCGCCCAGGCCGTCGGCCACCACATCGAACACGCTGCCGCCGGTACCCTGCGGCACTTCCTGCTCCAGCCGCGCGATGCGCACGCCCTGTTGCACGCGCACTTCGCCGTCGTCGGGCTTGAGCTCGCCGGCAATCAGTTTCATCAAGGTCGATTTGCCGGCGCCGTTGCGGCCGATCAGGGCGATACGCTCGCCCGGCTCGATCGTGAGGTCGGTTTTTTCCAGCAACAAGGGGCCGCCGACGCTGTAGTCGACGCTTTGCAGAGTGATTAAAGGCATGGCGTAATTGTACGGGATTGGTGATTGGGGATTCGGGATTGGCACAAGCGCACGCTGCCGCGGTGACGAATCCCGAATCCCTACTCCCCAATCCCGGCTAAAATGCGCCATGAACGAATTCTCCGCGCTGCCGCTGTCGCCGGCCCTGGCCCCCGGCATCGACGCCCTTGGCTACACCGTCCTCACTCCCATCCAGGCGCAGAGCCTGCCGCCGATCCTGCAAGGGCTGGACGTCATCGCCCAGGCGCCGACCGGCAGCGGCAAGACCGCCGCCTTCGGGCTGGGCCTGCTGCAGAAGCTCGACCCGGCGCTGACCCGCGCGCAGGCGCTGGTGCTGTGCCCCACCCGCGAACTGGCCGATCAGGTCGGCAAGCAGTTGCGCAAGCTGGCCACCGGCATCCCCAACATGAAGCTGGTGGTGCTCACCGGCGGCATGCCGCTCGGCCCGCAGCTGGCCTCGCTGGAAGCGCATGACCCGCAAGTGGTGGTCGGCACGCCCGGCCGCATCCAGGAACTGGCCCGCAAGCGCGCCCTGCATCTGGGCGGCGTGCGCACGCTGGTGCTGGACGAGGCCGACCGCATGCTCGACATGGGCTTTGAAGAACCCATCCGCGAGATCGCCAGCCGCTGTGACAAGCACCGCCAGAGCCTGCTGTTCTCGGCCACCTTCCCGGACATCATCCGCACACTGGCGCGCGAGATCCTCAAGGACCCGGTCGAAATCACCGTCGAAGGCGCCGACAACGCGCCGGAAATCGACCAGCAGTTCTTCGAGGTCGACCCGACCTACCGGCAGAAGGCCGTCGCCGGCCTGCTGCTGCGCTTCAATCCCGAATCCAGCGTGGTGTTCTGCAATACCCGCAAGGAAGTGGACGAGGTGGCCGTCTCGCTGCAGGAGTTCGGCTTTTCCGCGCTCGCCCTGCACGGCGACATGGAGCAGCGCGACCGCGACGAAGTACTGGTGCGCTTCGTCAACCGCAGCTGCAACGTGCTGGTGGCCAGCGATGTAGCTGCACGCGGGCTCGACGTGGAAGACCTGTCGGCAGTGGTCAATTACGAGCTGCCCACCGATACCGAAACCTACCGCCACCGCATCGGCCGCACCGCGCGCGCCGGCAAGCGTGGATTGGCGCTCAGCCTGGTGGCCTCGCGCGAGACCGGCCGCGCGCAGGCGCTGGAAGCCGAACAGGGCCAGCCACTGAAGTGGTCGCGCGCGCCCCTGGCCACCGCCCGCCCGGCGCAGCTGCCGCAGGCGGCCATGACCACGCTACGCATCGACGGCGGCAAGACCGACAAGCTGCGTGCCGGCGACATCCTCGGCGCACTGACCGGCGAAGCGGGACTGTCGGGCGCGGCGATCGGCAAGATCGCGATCTACCCCACCCGCTCCTATGTCGCCATCGCCCGTGCGCAGGTCGCCAAGGCGCTGGCGCATCTGCATGCGGGCAAGATCAAGGGACGCCGGTTCCGGGTCAGCAAGCTGTAATCAACGCGCGGCAGCGAGCCTGCCGACCAACCGATCGGGCGGCGGCGATAGCGCCTGCCGCATGCTCCACAGGGATGCGCACGCTTGCGCATTCCCGTTTTCAGAAAGCCCGATCGGCGAGCTGCTCGATCGGCAAGACGCCTGGGTCAGTAGCTCAAGGTAGCCAGCAACGGCACGTCATTGGCCCACTTCTCGCGGCCCTGCAGCGCCAGCAACTCGACCAGCACCGCCGCGCCGACCACTTCCAGTTCCAGCTGTGCAGCCAGACTCAGGGCCGCGCGCAGCGTACCGCCGGTGGCAAGCACATCGTCGACGATCAACACGCGCGCGCCGCGTGGCAACGCGTCTTCGTGCATTTCGATGCGGTCGGTACCGTATTCCAGCGCATATTCCTGGACCAGCGTACGCCCAGGCAGTTTGCCGGGCTTGCGCACCGGCACAAAGCCGGTGCGCAGTTCGCGCGCCAGCGCCGAGCCCAGGATGAAACCGCGCGCCTCAATGCCCAGCACCGCATCCAGCGGCGTGGTGCGCCAGGGCTGCGCCATTTCATCCAGCGCCGAGGCAAAGTCCGGGCCATCCGACAGCAGCGGCGTAATGTCCTTGAAGACGATGCCCGGCTTGGGAAAATCGGCGATGTCGCGGATCCGTTCGGACCATTGATTGGGTCCGGAAGAATTGGTGCCGGCGCAGCGGGTGCAGTCAGTCATGGTGGTGGTGGCGTCTAGGCCGGTGGGGACCACCCTATTCTAGGCTGCGCGCGCTCAGGACGCCGCGTTTACGACATACCTGCATCTGAGCGCGTCAGGAACTGCAGGACAGCATCGAGCAGCCGGCGCGGTCGCGCGCCCAGTCCGGCCGCCGTGCGGCAAACGCCTCGCGGCCCGGCTGCTCGTCGTATGGGTGACGCATGACCTCCAGCAACTCCTGCACGCCGGATGGATCGCCCTGCTCGGCCAGGTCGATCGCCTGCTGCGCCAGATAATTGCGCAGCACGTAACGCGGGTTGGCCAGACGCATGCGTTCGCGCCGCGCCTCCGGCGACAGCGTGTCCTGCTGCAGCCGCTCAGCGTAGCGCTGCAGCCATTCCTGCAGCTGCGCGGCATGCGCGAGCCGCTTGTCCTGGTCATAGAACGCCTCACGCAACAGCTCAGGATCGGGATGCTCCGGCGCAAATGCGATCAGGCCACGGAAGGTCAGCGTCATGTCCATTTCCGCGTTGTGCATCAGCGCGCGCAGCGCATCGATCAGCTGTAGATCCTCGTCGCGGCAGTCGGCCAGACCCAACTTGGCGGCAGTGTCGCGGCGGTCGCAGGCCAGGTAGGTATCGCGGAAGCGGTCCAGCCCCAGCTGCAACTGCGGCTGGTCGGCGAACAGCGGCGCCAGCGCCTGTGCCAGGCGCCCCAGGTTCCAATACGCGACCTGGGGCTGGGTGCCAAAGCGGTAGCGACGGCCCTGCGCATCGGTGGTGTTCGGCGTCCAGTCCGGGTCGTAGTCGTCGACCCATCCGTAGGGGCCGTAATCGATGGTCAGCCCCAGGATCGACATGTTGTCGGTGTTCATCACCCCATGCACGAAGCCCACCCGCATCCAGTGCGCCACCATCACCGCGGTGCGCTCGCAGACCTGCGCGAACCAGGCTGCGTACAGCGCCTCGCCAGCATCTTCCAGCTGCGGGAAGTCGCGCGCGATGGTGAAGTCCACCCATTGCCGCAGCAGCGCCAGATCGCCGCGCGCACCGGGCAGCTCGAAGTTGCCGAAGCGGATGAACGAGGGCGCCACCCGGCACACGATCGCGCCCGGCTCGCGCTGCGGCCGGCCGTCGTAGAACATGTCGCGCACCACCGCATCGCCGGTGGTGACCAGGCTCAGCGCGCGCGTGGTCGGCACGCCCAGGTGATGCATCGCTTCGCTGCACAGGAATTCGCGGATCGACGAGCGCAGTACTGCCCGGCCATCGGCACCGCGCGAATAAGGTGTCGGGCCGGCACCCTTGAGCTGCAACTCGTAGCGACCGCCATCGACCCCGATTGCCTCGCCCAGCGAGATCGCCCGGCCATCGCCCAACTGGCCGGCCCAATGTCCGAACTGGTGCCCGCCATAATTGACCGCCCACGGCTGCATGCCCGGGTACAGCGCATTGCCGGCGAATACCTCGGCAAAGTGCGCGCTGCCGATCTCGGCCTCATACAGCCCCAGCCGTTGGGCGACATCGGCCGAATACGCCAGCAGGCGCGGCGCGGCCACCGGCGTCGGCATCACCGTCGACCATGCGGCGCGTACCTCGCGGCGGCGTGGACCTTGTTCGGAATCACCGGGCAGCTGCTGGCGCAGGCGGTTGTCAAACTGCAGAGTCGTCATGCGTGCCAGCGTAGGCCAACGACAGTGAACTTCGCATGGGCAACCACGCATCCGGCGTTGCGCACGTACCGTATCTTCGAGCAGCTGGCCGTCGGCAAACGGGCTCGTCCTGCACACGTTGGCGACAGCCTTAGCGTTATTCCTCCCCGCCCCTCACATGACATCGCCCATGCCCTCGCGCACTTTCCGCTGGTTTCGCCCCGCCCTGCTGCTGCTCGGCTCGCTGACACTGACCGCCTGCAGCAGCGTGTTCTTTGGCGGCATCAACGCCGCCTCCAGCCGAGACGGCATTGTCGAGCACCGCGACCAGGTGTTCGATCCGGCGCATGGTCTGGCCCTGGACGTCTACCAGCCGCGCGGCGCGGTGGATGCACCGGTGGTGGTGTTCTTCTATGGCGGCACCTGGAAGCACGGAACGCGCGCCAACTATCGCTGGGTCGGACGCGCGCTCGCGCGCCAGGGCGTGGTGGCAATGGTGGCCGACTACCGCAAGTATCCGCAGGTCGGCCTGCAGGGCTTCATGTCCGACGCTGCCGGCGCCACCGCCTGGAGCTATCGGCATGCGCACGACTACGGTGGCGACCCGACGCGCCTGGCGGTGATGGGCCACTCTGCAGGCGCGCATATGGCCGCGCTGCTGGGTACCGACGCACGCTGGCTGCAGGTGCAAGGCCTGCAACCCCGGCAACTGTGCGGGGTGGTGGGTCTGGCCGGGCCCTACGACTTCCTGCCGCTGACCGATCCGGAGCTGATCGAGATCTTCGGCAAGGCACCGGCCGCACAGCAACAATCGCAGCCGGTGCACTACGTCGGCGGCGACGAACCGCCAATGCTGCTGCTGCACGGCGATGCCGATCGCGTGGTCGAGCTGCAGAACAGCACCTCGTTGCAGCACGCCCTGCAACGCAAGGGCGGCACGGCCGAGTTGAAGGTCTACCCGGGCATGGGCCATCTCGGCATCGTGCTGGCGCTGCGCAAACCGCCCGAGCGCTCGCCCGTGCTGCGCGACACGCTGCAGTTCCTGCGGCAATGTCGGGCGCCTTGATTGGGCGAAACGGGATTGGGGAGTCGGGATTGGGGATTCGCCAAACCCTGGCAGGACACCGTCAAGGCACGGTGACCTGTAGCTTCCCTGGGCGCATACCGCAACGTCACTCGGCGGGCTTGCGCCCCATCAGCTCGAACGGGCCGCCCTTCTTCAGCGCGGCCTGGTACGCCGGACGCGCTTCGATGCGCGCGAGAAACGCGCGCAGGCGCGGATAGCTCTCCAGCCCGCCGCCACGTGCAGCGGCGGCCTGTACCGGGAAGCTCATCTGGATGTCGGCTGCGGTGAAGCGCTCACCGGCAAACCATTCGCTTGCCTGTAGCGACTGCTCCATCCAGTCCAGATGCAGCTTGAGCTGCGGACCGACAAAGCCGGACATCGCCTTGTCCACGATGGCACGTGCGATCGGCTTGGCGAAGAACGGCATCGGCGCACTGCGAATCCGCCCGAAGATCAGTGTCATCAGCAACGGCGGCATTGCCGAGCCTTCGGCGTAATGCATCCAGTAACGGAACTTCAGGCGCTCCGGCGACTCCAGCGGACGCGGTGGTGGCGACAGCGCGCATTCGGTGTCGTAGCGTTCGGTCAGGAACTCCAGGATCGCGCCGGACTCGGCCACGGTCAGCTCGCCGTCGACAACCACCGGCGACTTGCCGAGCGGGTGGATGGCACGCAATGCCGCCGGCGCCAGCATGGTCTTGGGGTCGCGCTCATGCCGCACGATCTGGTACGGCAGCGCCAGTTCCTCCAGCAGCCACAGCACGCGCTGGGAACGGGAATTATTGAGATGGTGGACAGTGATCATGGAAGAGGCTGCACGCGGAAAACGCACATGCTACCGATTGGCGTGTCGTCGCTGCGCTCACCTGGGCGGGTCGAATCGCCCGCACTCTCTATTGCACTGATCAAACCGCGCCCAATAAAAAACGCCGGTCGCTTGCGCAACCGGCGTTTTTGGCAACCTTACGGTTGCAGACGGATTAGACCGCCTGCACCTGGTCAGCCTGCATGCCCTTCTGGCCCTGCACGGCGACGAAGGTCACCTTCTGGCCTTCCTGCAGCGACTTGAAGCCGGTGCCCTGGATGGCACGGAAGTGCACGAACAGGTCCGGGCCGCTTTCCGGGGTGATGAAGCCGAAGCCCTTGGCATCGTTGAACCACTTCACGGTACCGCTCTGACGATCTGACATTTACAAACTCCTGAACTATAGATGGATAAATCGCAGCGTCCGAAAAGCCGGAGCTGAGACTGAGTTGCAGGCGTTGGTAAAGCGGAACGATGAAGCGAGATCTGTAACGATCCGGCTGCATCAGGCCACGATTCACGGTGACCCTTGCAAACACAGTGCGTGCACAGTACTCGCGTTCCCAGCAAAAAGCGACACCTTGCGTCAAATTTTTTACTGTCAGGCCGAATCCGACCACCTGTCAGGCCCCTTCCCTCTCGATTTCAGCACATGAATACGCCTCCCTTGCCGTCCCGCCCGCATATCTGGGTCGATGCCGATGCCTGCCCCGCAGTCATCCGCGACATCCTTTTCCGCGCCGCCGCACGTACCGGCACGGCGGTGACGCTGGTCGCCAATCATTTCCTGCCCACCCCTCGCCTGGCCCACGTGCGAGCGCTGCAGGTGCCTGGAGGCGCGGACGCGGCCGACGATGCCATTGCCGCACGGGTGGCCGCAGGCGACCTGGTCGTCACCCAGGACATTCCGCTGGCCGCTCGGGTACTGGAGGCGGGAGCGGCCGCCGTCAGCCCGCGTGGCGAACCGTTTACCCGCGACAGCATCAACGAGCGCCTGTCGGTCCGCGGCTTTCTGGAGCAACTGCGCGGTGCCGGCGTGGTCACCGGTGGACCGGCGGCCCTGCACCCGCGCGACCGCCAGGCATTTGCCGCCCAGCTGGACCGTTGGCTGGCCGAGATGGCGCGGCGCTGACCGCAACACGCCGGCATTGCAACGGGGGCGTATCATAAGTGCCCTTTGCAACCGGCATCCTGATGGCCCTTACCGCCACCGTCCGCAGGGCGGAACTCCAGATCAGCGACATGGACCGTGGCTACTACGCCAACCATGCGTTGACCCTGGCCCAGCACCCCTCCGAAACCGACGAGCGCCTGATGGTGCGGCTGCTGGCGTTCGCGCTGTTTGCCGACGACCGTCTGGAATTCGGTCGCGGCCTCAGCAACGAGGACGAACCCGACCTGTGGCGGCGCGACTACACCGGCGACCCGGACCTGTGGATCGACCTTGGCCAGCCGGACGAAAGCCGGGTGCGCAAGGCCTGCAATCGGTCGCGCGAGGCGGTGGTGATCGGCTATGGCGGCCAGGCCACCGAAACCTGGTGGAAGAAGCAGGCCAACGCGCTTAGCCGCCAGCGCAACCTGCGCGTGATCGAGCTGGACTCGCAGGCCACCGAGGCGCTGGGCGCGCTGATCCAGCGCGGTATGCGCTTCGACGTGATCATCCAGGACGGCGAGGTGCAGATGCTGGCCGACCACGGCAGCGTCACCCTGACCCCGATGGTGCGGCAAGCCCCCACCGAATGAGCACGCGTTGCGATGTGCTGGTCATCGGTGCCGGCGCGGCCGGACTGATGAGCGCCTTCACCGCGGGCCGGCGCGGCCGCCAGGTGCTGGTGATCGACCATGCCAACAAGGTCGGCAAGAAGATCCTGATGTCCGGTGGCGGCCGCTGCAACTTCACCAATACCGGCACCACGCCGGGCAACTTCCTCTCGGCCAACCGCCACTTCTGCAAGTCCGCCCTCGCCCGCTACAGCCCGCTGGATTTCGTGGAGATGGTCGAGCGCCACGGCATTGCCTATCACGAGAAAGAGCTGGGCCAGCTGTTCTGCGACATCTCGTCCAAGCAGATCGTGCGCATGCTGCTGGACGAGTGCGAGGCGGCGGGCGTGCAGGTGCGTACCGACTGCAAGGTGCAATCGGTGCAGCGCGGCAGCGACGGCTTCAGCGTGGAGACCAGCCAGGGACGCGTGCAGGCGCAGTCGCTGATCGTGGCAACCGGCGGGCTGTCGATTCCGAGCATGGGCGCCAGCGGCTTCGGCTACACGCTGGCCCAGCAGTTCGGCCACACCCTGTTGCCGACGCGTGCCGGGCTGGTGCCGCTGACCCTGAGCGGCAAGCACCAGGAACGGCTGCAGGACCTGTCCGGGCTGGCGCTACCGGTCCAGGCGCAGTGCAACGGGGTCAGCTTCCGCAACTTCATGCTGGTCACCCACCGCGGCGTCAGCGGCCCGGCCATCCTGCAGATCTCCTCGTACTGGCAGCCCGGCGACGACCTGCGCCTGGACCTGCTGCCCGGCCAGGATGCCGCGGCCTGGCTGCGCGACCAGAAAAATCAGCGCGGCGCCACCGAACTGCGCAACGTGCTGGCCGACGTGCTGCCGCGGCGGTTCGCCCAGCGCCTGTGCGAAGTGTGGTTGCCGGACAAGCCGGTCCGCCAGCTCGACCCACCGCAGTTGCAGGCCGCAGCCGACCTGCTGGCCGGCTTCCCGCTGATCGCCAGTGGAACCGAGGGCTATCGCACCGCTGAAGTAACGCTGGGAGGTGTCGATACCAACCAGGTCTCCAGTGCGAGCATGGAGTCGCGCCTGGTGGCCGGCCTGTACTTCGTCGGCGAGGTGCTTGATGTGACCGGCTGGTTGGGCGGCTACAACTTTCAGTGGGCATGGGCATCCGGCCATGCCGCCGGAAGCGTCGCCTGAGGTCGGCTTCGACACATGGAAACGTGGCCTGAGTCTCACCCCGGATGCGGCCGTGTCCACAGACATGGACGCAGCCGAGTTCCTTCGTGTATTAAAGCCCGTCGCTAGGGAAACGCGCATGCAAAAAGGCAAAGATCTCACCCTCCGCCTGATGATCGTCGACGACAGTGTCGAAAGCGCGGAGGCGATCGTGACCGCGCTGCGCAACGGCGGCATCGCAGTGCGTCCGTCGCGGCCGCAGACACCGGAAGAGCTCGCCAGCATGCTGTCGGGACAGATCGACCTGGCCCTGCACGGGCAGGCGCTGCAGATCCCGATGAGCGCGTTGCGGCAGCAGATCGCCGGCAGCGGCAAGGATATTCCGATCATCCTGCTGGCCGAGCGGATCGAGGAAAACGCGCTGGTCGAGGCCGCAGCGCATGGCATTCGCGCCATCGCGCTGCGTCATCGCCCCGAACACCTGCTGTCGCTGGTGCGCTCGGAATGGGCTGACCTGCAGGCACGCCGTGGCCTGCGCCGCATCGAGGCACAGATGCGCGAGACCGAGCGGCGCTGCGACGCCCTGATCGCCTCCTCGCGCGACCCGATCGCCTACGTGCACGAAGGCATGCACATCCGCGCCAACGAGGCGTATCTGGACATGTTCGGCTTCGAGTCGTTCGACGATGTCGAAGGTGTGTCGCTGCTGGACATGATTGCCGCCCAGTACGTCGACGATTTCAAGCAGCTGCTCAAGGCCATGTCCAAGGGTGAGCCGCCGCCGGCGCAGTACAAGGTCGACGCGCGCCGGCTCGAAGGCGACACCTTCCCGGCGACGATGGAGTTCGCCACCGCGACCTACGAAGGCGAGCCGTGCATCCAGGTGGTGTTCCGCCGTCGCGAGGAATTCGACCCGGAGCTGGCGCGCGAGGTCGAGGACCTGCGCCAGCGCGACCAGGTCACCGGCCTGCTCAACCGCCCCACCTTCATGGTGGCGCTGGAACAGGCGGTGGCGCGCGCCGGCCGCAGCGAAGGCCAGTCCGGCTTCCTGTTGATCGAGCCCGACCACTATGCGCGCCTGCTGCCCGAGATCGGCCTGGATTCGGCCGATGCGCTGATCGCCGCACTGGCCGCGCACGTGGCCAGCGTGAGCGATGACAGCGTGGTCGCCGCACGTTTCGGCGAGCACAGCTTTGCGTTGTTGATGGACGGCAATTACGCGCGCACGCATGCACTGGCGGAGCTGGTACGCGACGCCTTTGCGCAGCACGTCTTCAGCATCGGCGCGCGTTCGGCCACGGTGACGGTGAGCATCGGCGGCGTGCAGATCGGCGAGAAGATCGCCAGCATCGGCCAGGTGCTCAACCGCGGCACCGAGGCAGTGCGCACCACCGCCGAGCTCGGCGGCAATGCGGTCAGCATCTACGACCCGGCAGCAGCCGACCGGGCTGAAGAGGAACGCATCGAGCGCTGGGTGCAGCAACTGCGCGAGGCGCTGGTCGGCGACGGCTTCCTGCTGCATTACCAGCCGGTGCTCAACCTGCAGGGCGAGCCGCTGGAGCTGTACCAGGCCTTCCTGCGGCTGGAGCGCAACGGCGAGATGATGTCGCCGAACGCCTTCATGGCGATCGCCGAAGAACACGATCTGATCACCGAGATCGACCGCTGGGTGGTGGCACGCGCGATCCGCCAGCTCGGCGAGCGGCAACGTGCGGGACACAGGACGCACCTGCTGGTACGCATCGGGCCCAACTCGTTCTCCGATCCGCAGATGATCGACATCATCCGCGAGCAGCTGGCCGTGTACGGCGTGCCGGGCGAACGGCTGTGGCTGCAGACGCCGGAATCGAAGGTGTTCACCCATCTGCGCAATGCCCAGCAGTTCCTGGCGGCGGTGTCGGCGATGGGCTGCAAGGTCGGGTTGGAACAGTTCGGCTCGGGCCTGGACTCGTTCCAGCTGCTGGCGCATTTCCAGCCGGCCTTCCTCAAGCTCGATCGCGGCATCACCGGCGAGGTGGCCTCGGCGCGCGAAAGCCAGGAGAAGATCCGCGAGATCACCTCGCGCGCGCAGCCGGCCGGCATCCTCACCGTGGCCGAGTTCGTGGCCGATGCGCAGTCGATGAGCACCTTCTTCAGCGCCGGGGTGGACTATGTGCAAGGCGATTTCGTCGCCCCGACCGGGCCGTTGATGAACTACGAGTTCGGCTGAGACCTGCAGCCGTAGCGCATCACTGCCGCCGCGCTCCAGCCAACAAAAAACCCGCAGGACGCGGGTTTTTTGTTGGGCGGCACGCATCGGTTGGCGCTACCGTCTTACATCGCCGCACCGTTGGCGGCGCGCAGCGCGGCGATACGCTCGGACAGCGGCGGGTGGCTCAGGAACAGCCGGCGCAACCCATCGCCACCACCGCCGGAAATGCCGAACGCCTGCACCTGCGAAGGCAGGCTATTCTGGCCATGGTTGAGCGACAGGCGCTCCAATGCGGCGATCATCTTGCCGCGGCCCGCCAGTTGCGCGCCACCGGCATCGGCGCGGAATTCGCGGCGCCGCGAGAACCACATCGCGATCATCGTCGCGAACAGGCCGAACACCATCTCCAGCACGAACACGATGATGTAGTAGGCAAAGCCGCGGCCACCGTCGCGGTTGCCCGACATGGCGCTGTCGATGACGCCGCCGACCACGCGCGCCAGCACGATCACGAAGGTATTGAGCACGCCCTGCAGCAAGGCCATGGTGACCATGTCGCCATTGGCGACATGCGCGATTTCATGGCCCAGCACCGCCTCGGCCTCGTCCTGGCTCATGTTCTGCAGCAGCCCGGTGGACACCGCCACCAGCGCGTTGTTGCGGTTGGCGCCGGTGGCGAAGGCATTGATCTCCGGGCCGTCGTAGACCGCCACTTCCGGCATGCCGATGCCGGCCGCCTCGGCCTGGCGCCGCACCGTCGCCAGCAGCCAGCGCTCGGTTGGCGTGCGCGGCTCGCTGATCACCTGCGCGCCGGTGCTGCGCTTGGCCATGAACTTGGACAGCAGCAACGAGATGAACGAGCCGCCGAACCCGAACACGGCCGCCATCACCAGCAGGCCGCTCATCTGCGCGGGATTGACGCCCAGCACGGACATCACGATGCCGGCCAGCATCAGCACCGCAAAATTAGTCAGCAGGAACAGGAAAATGCGGTTGAACATGGTGCGACGACTCCACGCGAGCAGGATGGACTGCAGCGGATCTGCGGTCGTCAGCGCTTGAAATCAAGCGATCACCTGACCGACGATTCAGCCGATCATGCCAGCTCTCCCCTACCGCGGCCGCTTCGCACCCTCCCCGACCGGCCCGCTGCACTTCGGCTCCCTGCTAGCGGCATTCGGCAGCTGGCTGCTGGCGCGGCATGCCGGCGGTCAGTGGTGTGTGCGCATCGAAGACATCGATCCGCCACGTGCCGAACCCGGCGCCTCCGCACGCCAACTGCGCACGCTGGCCGCCTTCGGCCTGCACTCGGACTTGCCGGTGCTGTATCAATCCGAGCGCCACGCACAGTACGACGCCGCCGTCACCACCTTGCTGGAGGCGGGACTGGCGTTCGAATGCAGCTGCAGCCGGGCCGACCTTGCCGGCATGGGCGGCATCCACCACGCCTGCGTGGCGCCGCTGGGCGCTCGCCGTGCGGTGCGCCTGCGGGTGCCGCCACAGCCGCCGGTCAGCTTCGACGACGCGCTGCAGGGCCACGTGGTGCAGGACGTGCATGCCGAGGTCGGCGACGTGGTGCTGCGCCGCGCCGATGGCTACTGGGCGTACCAGCTGGCGGTGGTGGTCGACGATGCCGCGCAGGCCATCACCGATGTCGTGCGCGGCGCCGACCTGCTCGACTCCACCCCGCGCCAGTTGTTGCTGCAGCGCGCACTGGGCCTGCCGCAACCGCGCTACCTGCACCTGCCGCTGATCCTGGATCACACCGGCCGCAAGCTGTCCAAGTCGCACGCTGCGCCTGCGCTGGACGATGCCGATCCGCAACCGACCCTGCGCGCCGCCTGGGCCGTGCTGGGACAGCAGCCGGCAGCCTTGCCGCGCCGGGCGGCGCTGGACACCTTGCTGCAGCATGCGGTGCAGCATTTTTCGCCACAGCGCTTGCCCCGGCACCTGCATCTGGACGCGAACGGACGCGCATCGCAGCCCCGGCGTGACTAGAATTGCGCCCCGGCACCGGCGTCGGGCCAGGCAGCGCGCCTGTGCCCCGCCCGCCCCCAGTCTTACCTGTCCATTGGAGTCGTCATGACATCTCGCGTCGTATTGGTCACCGGCGGCACCGGCGGTATCGGCACCGCCATCTGCAAGCGCCTGGCCGACCAGGGCCACCGGGTGGCCAGCAACTTCCGCAACGCCGAAAAGGCCCAGGCGTGGCAGCAGCGCATGCAGACCCAGGGCTACGACATCGCCCTGTTCCACGGCGATGTGGCGTCCTCCGAACATGCGCGCAGCCTGGTCGAAGACGTCCAGGCAGCGCTGGGGCCGATCGAAATACTGGTCAACAACGCCGGCATCACCCGCGACACCACCTTCCATCGCATGACTGCCGAGCAATGGCATGACGTCATCAACACCAATCTCAACTCGGTGTTCAACGTCACCCGCCCGGTGATCGAAGGCATGCGCCAGCGCGGCTGGGGACGGGTGATCCAGATCAGTTCGATCAATGGCCTGAAGGGCCAGTACGGGCAGGCCAATTACGCGGCCGCCAAGGCTGGCATGCATGGCTTCACCATTTCGCTGGCACGCGAAAATGCCGCGTTCGGAGTGACCGTCAATACCGTGTCGCCGGGGTATGTGGCCACCGACATGGTGATGGCGGTCCCGGAAGAGGTGCGCGCCAAGATCGTTGCCGACATCCCCACCGGCCGCCTGGGCCGGCCGGAAGAAATCGCCTATGCGGTGGCATTCCTGGTTGCGGAAGAGGCCGCCTGGATTACCGGCTCCAACCTGGATATCAACGGCGGCCACCACATGGGCTGGTGAGCTTTGCTGCAACTTTGCGATGCAGCATAAAAAAGCCTTGAAAATCATGCTGCGCAACATTTTTTATGTGTCTACTTAAGAAAATAAGGCCTTGTGGCGGTTGCAAGGGCTGCTGCGGTGCGCCATCCTGCGCGCACTATCGTTGTGAGTGAACGTTCCATGGCCGGACTTCGCATCATCAAGAAGTATCCCAATCGCCGTCTCTACGACACGGAAATTTCCAGCTACATCACCATCGAGGATGTGCGTCAGCTCATCATCGACGGCGAAGAATTCGAGGTACGCGACGCCAAGAGCGGCGAAGACCTCAGCCGCGCAGTCTTGCTGCAGATCATTGCCGACCGCGAGCAGGACGGCGAGCCGATGCTGTCGACCCAGTTGCTGAGTCAGATCATCCGTTTCTACGGCGACTCGCTGCAGGGCTTCATGGGCAACTACCTGGAGCGCAGCATGCAGGTGTTCCTGGATCAGCAGCAGCAGTTCCGCCAACAGATGGGCAACCTGCTCGGGCAGACCCCGTGGGCGATGATGAACCAGCTGACCGAGCGCAACCTGGAGTTGTGGCAGGAGTTCCAGCGCAACTTTGGCGCCGGCTTCGGCCGTCCGGGCGGCCCCGGCACGCCGCCGACCCCGCCGGGTGCCAGCGGCATGGGCAGCGGCCCGATGGGCACCGGCACGCACGGCACTGCCGGCAGCGCCGGCAAGGCCCGCAACCGCGGGTAACCCACGCGCGGCGCCGGGAGCCGTGACACGCTCCGCGGCGCCACCGATCAGCGGCTTGCCTGCCCCGCGCAGGCCGAGCAGATCCGCTCCACGTGATAGCCCCGTGCGCGCAGACGCTCCACCACGCCATCGCTTCCCAGCAGGTGCAGCGCACCGACCACCACCAGCGTGGTCCCGCTGCCCTTGCCCAGCCGCTGCTCCAGCCGCGGCACCCAGCGCGCATTGCGCTCGACATTGATGTCCTGGTACAGCGCCGGGTAGTGCTGCCGCATTTCTTCGGCCATCTGCATGGACAGGGTACGCACATCGCCACTGCGCCAGGCCGCGTGCAGCTCACGTAGCTGATCGTTGGCGCCGGCATCGTCCAGCGATTCCTCCAGCAGCTGATGCTGTTCGGTGGGCGACATGCCATCGAGCAAGGCAATCTGCTCTTCGGCACGCTCCAGCCCATCGGCCGGTTTGCCACCGGCCTGTGCCTGCGCCATCAGGTAATGGTCCAGACCGGCGTTCGGGTCCATGCCTTGCCGGCTCATCTCCGCCAGGCTGATCGTCAGCGCCACGAACCAGGGTTCCAGGGTCTGCAAGCTGTCCACCGGCATCCCGTGTTTGCGGGCATAGGTGGTCAGCGCCTGCCAGGTCTTCGGATCCAGTACGTCCTGCAGGCGACGCCCGTCGCTGCGCTGCGCCGCCTGCAGCATGCGGCCGGCCAGCTCGGGCGATTGCGCATCGGAGGGCGGCAGTTCGAACACCAGCCGGTCGGCCTTGGCGAAGGCCTGCATCACATCCGGCGACAACGGGTAATCGCTGGGCTTGAGCACATGGAACGAACCCAGCAGATACAGCGTGCCGCCCTTGCCATCCACCTTCCACAACAGCGGCACCGGCGCATCGCTGCCGGCGCGCGCCCAGGTCGGCGCGACCGCTCCGCTCCATAACGCCAGAGCGATGACCGCACTGTTGGACCAGGCTATCAACCGGGCGCGCATGCTTGCCTTCACCACGTTGGTCTCCACGTCAGTGCGGCACCTTGTAGGTCTTCTCGCCGGCCGACACCGCCAGGTCGATGCGGTTTTCCGGTGGCGGCAGCGGACAGGTCGCAAAGGGGGTGAACGCGCACGGCGGGTTGTAGGCACGGTTGAAATCGACGACCACATGCCCGGAGGCGTCGGGCACGTCCAGGTCGAGAAAGCGCCCGGCCGGATAGCTGCCGTGCCCACTGGTGCGGTCGGCGAACACCACGAACATCGGCCGCCCGGGTTCGCCAATGGTCTCCAGCCGATACGCCTTGCCATCGCGCTCGAAGGTGATTGCCCCGGCGTTGGGTTGTTCGCTGCTGATGCCGACGATGTCCACGATCGGAATGGTCTTGCCGACATCATTGGGCACATAGCGCGCACTGATGCGCCAGGACGGATCGACCGGCCAGTAGTCCAGCCCGGCGAAGTGGCTGCGCGATGGCGCGTCGGCATGCTTGACCCGCAGCGCGTTGCGGTCGCCGCGATGGATCAGGCTCAACACGCCCTTGCCGTCATCGAAATGGATGAAGGTCGGCTGCGGGTCGCGATCGGACTGGAAGCGGATCCTGCCGGTCAGCGGCTTGCCGTCGACGGTCAATGCTGCGCCGCGCTCGGGCACGAACCAGACCGTATCGGCCTCGGTCGCGACCATGCCCATCTTGGGTGGCCCGACCGCCAGCCTGATGCCGCTGTCGGCACTGCTGCCGATGTAATGCGCCTTCAGCGACAGCCAGTGCAGGCCGACCAGGCTGGTCCAGCCATCGGGCGCGCGCAACTCGGTCAGGCGCGCTTCGCGCCAGGCCGCGTTGTCGGCCAGGAAGGCCTTGTCGAGTGCGGCCGGCGCTGCCGGTGGCGATGCATCCTTGCCGCAGCCGGCCAGCGCCGCACACACCAGCATGCCGAGCAGCCAGCGGTTCCCCTTGTGCAATACAGCCATCAGCGCCCCCTCAGGAACCAGCGATCGATTTCGCCCAGCGTAAACCGTGCCCAGGTCGGTCGGCCATGGTTGCATTGGCCCGAGCGCTCGGTGACTTCCATATCGCGCAGCAGTGCATTCATTTCCGGCACGGTCAGGCGCCGGTTCGCGCGCACCGCGCCGTGGCACGCCATCGTGGAGAGCAGTTCGTCGCGCGCACTGGCAATGCGCCGGCTCTGGCCATGCTCGCGCAGATCGCCGAGCACATCGCGCAACAACGCCTCCGGGTCGGCATTGGCAAGCAGCGCGGGAATGCTGCGCACATGCAGCGACTGCGGGCCGGCGCGGGTGATCTCGAAGCCCAGGCTGGCCAGCGTGTCGGCTTCGCGCTCGGCGGTGTCGGCCTCGCGCTCGCCCACCGCCAGCGTCATCGGCACCAGCAGCGGTTGTGCGTGCAGGCCGATGCTGTCGTGCGCGTTCTTCAGCCGCTCGTAGCCGATGCGTTCGTGCGCGGCATGCATGTCCACCACGATCAGGCCTTCGGCGTTCTCGGCCAGGATGTAGATGCCGTGCAACTGCGCGACGGCATACCCCAGCGGCGGCACGCCACTGTCTGCGGCAGTCGCCGGCAGGCCCATCCCGGCGCCCTCCGGCAAGGCGGCAGACTGCTGCGTGCCACTGGACGGCGGCGCATACAGCGCGCTATAGGCCGCACGCGCCTCGTCCACGCGCAGGCCCAGTGGAGTCTGCGATGGCGTCCACTGACCATAGCCGGCACCGCCGCCACCGCCTCCGCCTCCGCCTCCGTAGTTTGGTCGGTCGAGCATGCCGCCCGGCGCCGCAACCGCGTCGCTGGCGCCCTCGGCGCCAAGGCTGTTGGGCATCGCACCGGCACGCGTATGCGCCAGCGCGTCCTGCAAGGTGCGGTAGACGAAGTCGTGGATCAGCCGCGCCTCACGGAAACGCACCTCGTGCTTGGCCGGATGCACGTTGACGTCCACACGCGCCGGATCCAGTTCCAGGAACAGCACGTAGGCCGGCTGGCGCCCATGGAACAGCACATCGCCATAGGCCATCTTGACCGCGTGCGCGACGCTGCGATCGCGCACCGAGCGGCCATTGACGTAGAGATACTGCTGGTCGGTACTGGCGCGCGAGTAATGCGGCTGCGCGACCCAGCCATGCAGCCGCAGGCCGGCGCCACTGTGATCGACGCGCAAGGCCTGCCGTGCGAAATCCTCGCCCAGCGTTTCGCCCAGCCGCGCATCCGAATACAGATCGCCCGGCTTGTAGCGACGCGACGGTTTGCCGTTGTGCGAGACCCGCAATTCCACATCCGGGCGCGCCAACGCCAACGAGCGCAGCCATTCTTCGATATGCCCAAGCTCGGTGCGCTCGGCACGCAGGAACTTGCGCCGCGCCGGCACGTTGAAGAACAGCTCGCGCACTTCGACCGTGGTGCCGGGCGCATGCGCGCGTGGCATCACCTCGCTCAGGCGCCCGCCATCGATCTCCAATGCGGAGCCATGTTCGGCATCGTGGCGCCGCGAGATCAGCGTGAAACGGCTGACCGAGGCGATCGACGGCAGGGCTTCGCCGCGGAATCCGAGCGTGGCCACGGTCTCCAGATCGTCCAGCGATGCGATCTTGCTGGTGGCATGCCGCGACACCGCCAGCGGCAGTTCGTCGGGGGCGATGCCGCCACCGTTGTCGCGGATACGGATCAGCCGCACGCCGCCCTCTTCCAGCTCGATATCCACGCGGGTGGCGCCGGCATCGAGTGCGTTTTCGACCAGTTCCTTGACCACCGACGCAGGCCGCTCGACGACTTCGCCGGCAGCAATCTGGTTGATCAGGATCTCGGGGAGCTGACGGATCGCCATCAGCACAGGCGCTCGCACTGGACGCAGACTGCAGAGCGCATCGGGGGTGTCACAGGCAAGACAGAGGTCGGCACGGCAATCCGGCGGCGCGCAGGCGCCGTCATCAAGGAATCAGTGCGGAATGATAGCCGAGCGGCTCAGCGGCTGCCGCCGGCCACGGTGCCAGCGCTGGCATCGGCTTCGGCCTGCGCGCGCGCGGCAAACAGGGTGCCCGGCGGCGGCTGGCGGGTGAAGAAGGTATCGATGCCATCCAGCACGGCCGAGGCGATCTTGCGCTGGTAGGCCGGGTCGATCAGCCGGCGCTCTTCGTCCGGATTGGAAATGAAGGCGGTTTCCACCAGCATCGCCGGCATGTCGGAGGTGCGCAGCACCGCAAAGTTGGCGCGCTCCAGCTGCGGCTTGTGATTGTTGCCGATCCGCTTGAGGCCGCCGAGCACGTGCCCTGCCGCATCTTCGGAGGCCTTCATGTGGCCACTCTGCGCCAGGTCCAGCAACACGTTGGCCAGCGTGCTTTCGGTCTGCTGCAGACGCACCCCGCCGACCAGGTCGGCGGCATTTTCCTTGTCGGCCAGCCAGCGCGCGCGCTGCGAGGAGGCGCCCTTGGTCGACAGTACATAGACCGACGAGCCAGTCGCACTGCGGTTTTCGGCAGCGTCGGCGTGGATGGAGATGAAGATGTCGGCCTTGGCGGCGCGTGCCTTCTGCGCGCGCATCGGCAGCGGAATGAACACGTCGGTATCGCGCGTCAGGTAGGCCTTCATGCCGGGCGTGGCATTGATCTGGCGCGCCAGTTCGCGGCCGACTGCCAGGGTGACGTCTTTTTCGCGCTTGCCAGTGGGACCCATGGCGCCAGGATCCTGGCCGCCGTGTCCCGGATCGATGGCGACGATCAGCGGCCGCATGCCCGGTGCCATCTTGATCCGCGAGGCCTCGCTGGGCAGCACCGGACGCGGCGGCAGGTCATCGCTGTCCGCCGAGGCCATACTGCCGGCAGCCGCATTCGGCATGGCAGCCATGGCATTGGCGGATGCAGCACCCAGCGGCGCGTTGCCGCCATTCAAGATCGCAGCTGGCGATGCGGCGTTGCCTGGCAGCGCCGAGCCGGGCGCGGCACCGGCGGTGGAGACGGTGACGCGGTTCGGGGTGCCGGCGGTGCTTGCTGGCGTGGCCGTGCTGGTCGTCACCGCGGTCGTGGCGGTGCCTGGACGCGGTGTCGGCACGCCGGTGGCGACCGTGGTCGGTACCGGTGCCGGAGTCACGCTGGGCATGGCCGACGCAGGCACATACGGCGCGGGCGCCGGAGCAGGCGGCACCACCGACGCACGCTGCGCAGACGCCGCCAACGCAGCGGTTGCGCGGGCGGCTTCCGATTGTGCATTGGCCGGGCGCGGCAGCGGCGCGGCAGGCGCGGCGGTGGTGGCCACCGTGCCGGCAGCCGGCGGATCGCCCGGCCACTCGATCACCAGGGTGGATGCACTACCCAGTGTCTGCATCTGCGGCTTCAACGGGGTCACCGGCGTTGCCAGCTCGAATACCACCCGGAAGGTGCCCGGTACCGGTTGACCGGTACGCACCGACGTCACCAGGCCGGCAGCCGGCGGCAGCTTGAGGCCGCGCACACCCGAGGAATCGGGAAAGTCCACCACCAGCCGATTGGGGTTGGCCAGCGACAGCGTCTTGAATCCGCCGCTACCGGCGAGCTGGATCTCCGCACGCGTGCCGGTGGCACCGGTGCTGACGCCCACGCCCTTGATTTCGCCGGCCCACGCAGCAAAAACCGCCAGGCTGAGGCTGGCGGTCACGGTGGAAACACAGAACTGGCGGAACCCCGGTGTCATGGCGCTGGATTCAATCACCCAAACGTGGGAATTGCAAGGTGATTTCCCTTAATAATCCACAACCTGGCGTTCATTCTTCCTGTGAGCTGGCACAAAGGGACTGCAACTGAGGCAAGTCCGACAGCCGCCTCAGCCAGTCGCGGCCGGTTTCGCTGCGGCCCAGCAACGTCACGCTGCGCCCCTCGCCGTCGACTGCCAGTTCCACGTCCAGATCCACCGGCGGCAATGCACCAGCGCCGCGTTCCGGCCATTCGACCAGCCACAGGCTGGCGCTGCCCTCGTCGAGCCCGAGAAAATCCAGTTCCCCGGCCTGCCCGATGCGGTACAGATCCAGATGCCAGGCCTCGTCGCCAGTGCCGAGCGGATAGCGCTCGACCAGCGTGTAGGTGGGGCTGCGAATCGGCCCGGTGACGCCTAGTGCGCGCAGCAGGGCGCGCGCCAGCGTGGACTTGCCGGCGCCGAGATCGCCGTGCAGTTGCACCATCGCGCGGGTGGGCCGCACCGCGGCCAGGGCCTGCCCCAGGGTTTCGGTGGCCTGCGCATCGACCAGGTGTGCGCTGAGTTGGCTCATGCAATGGCTCCGGCATTGGCGAGGCGGCGCAGTTCGGGCAGCAGATCGGTCGGCAGCAGGCCGCGCTCGCCCGCGCGCGCAGCTGCATCGCCGGCACAGGCATGCAACAAGGCGCCCAAGCTGGCGGCATCGAAGGGCGACCAGCCCTGGGCCAGCAAGGCCGCGATCACGCCAGTCAGCAGGTCGCCCATGCCGCCGACCGCCATGCCCGGATTGCCGGCATCGATGATGCGCGGCACTGCGTGCGGCGCGGCGATCACGCTGCCGGCGCCCTTGAGCACCACCACTGCATCGAAACGTTTGGCCAATGCGTCTGCGGCAGCCAGTCGATCCTGCTGAACCTGCCTGGTCGACATCCCCAGCAGACGTCCAGCCTCGCCGGGATGCGGGGTCAACACGCGCGGGCCGCGCGCCGGAACCGGGTTGGCAGCCAGCAGATTCAGGCCATCGGCATCGATGACCACGGCGCTGTCCGAGGCCAGCACCGCGCGCCACAACTGCTGCGCCCAGGCGTCCTGCCCCAGGCCCGGACCCAGCGCGACCACGTCGGCGGCGTCAGCCAACGCGGCGATGTCGTCGTCGGCCTGCACCGCACGCACCATCGCTTCCGGGCAGCGCGCCAGCAGCGGTGCGACGTGCTCGGCGCGGGTGGCGACCTGCACCAGCCCTGCCCCGCTGCGCAGGGCCGCTTCGGCGGTGAGCATGATCGCGCCGCCGCTGCCGAGGTTGCCGCCGACGCACAGCACGCGACCGGACTCGCCCTTGTGCGTATTGCGTCGCCGCGGGCGCAACTGCGCGGCCAGGGCGTCGATGTTCCAGCTGTGCGCGGCCGGCGCCAGGCCGTCGAACGCGGCATCCGGCACGTCCAGCGACGCGGTTGCGCGCGTGCCGGCATGCTCCAGCGCATCGCCGGTATAGAGCCCCAGGTGCGGCACGATGAACTGCAAGGTGGCCTGCGCGCGCACCGCGGCACCGAAGGCCACGCCATGATCGGCATCGATGCCGCTGGGCACATCCAGTGCGAGCACCGGCACACCGGCGGCGTTGATGGCGTCGATCAAGGCGGTGGTCTCGGCGTCGGGCGCGCGGTTGAGGCCGATGCCGAACAGCGCATCGACGATCACATCGGCCTGCGCCAGCGACGAGGGAAACAGCTCGATCGCGCCGCCCACGCCCAGATAGTCGGTACAGGCGCGTTGCGCCAGCGGCGATGCCGGGCCGTGCTCGGGGAGATGCACCACCTGCACCTGGCGCCCGGCCCGCTGCGCCAGGCGTGCCAGCACATAGCCATCGCCACCATTGTTGCCGGTGCCGCAGACCACCACGATGCGGCGCGCCCGCGGCCAGCGCTCCAGCAGATGCTGCCAGGCGGCCTGCCCGGCGCGCTGCATCAAGATGTAACCGTCGCCGCCGAGCAGCGTGGTGGCCTGCGTGTCCAGCCTTCGCGCGGCGGCGGTGTCGTAAAGATCGAGCGGTGCGTACATGCCGGGAATTCTATACTTGTCGCCATGTCTGCCGTCCTTGCCCGCCCCGACCCCACCGACGCTGCCGCGCGCATCCGCGCGCTCGCGCGCGAGGCCGGCTTCCAACGCTGCGGCATCACCGGCATCGAGCTCGGCGAAGACGAGGCGCATCTGCGCAGCTGGCTGGAAGAAGGCCTGTACGGGACCATGCACTGGATGGCCCAGCACGGCGACAAGCGTTCGCGCCCGCAGGAGCTGGTGCCGGGCACCTTGCGCGTGCTGTCGGTCGGCATGGACTACGGCCGCAAGGACGACACTGAGGCCTGGAACACCTTGCACGACGGCCGCCGCGCCTACGTGGCGCGCTACGCACTGGGGCGCGATTACCACAAGCTGATGCGCAACCGGCTGCAGAAACTGGCCGAGCGTATCCAGGGCGAAGTCGGCGCGTTCGGCTATCGGGTCTTCGTGGATTCGGCACCGGTGCTGGAGCGCGCACTGGCGCGAAATGCCGGGCTGGGCTGGATCGGCAAACACACCTGCCTGATCGATCGCAATGGCGGCTCATGGTTCTTCCTGGGCGAGATCTACCTCGATCTGCCCTTGCCCATCGACACCCCGGCCACTGCGCATTGCGGCACCTGCACGCGCTGCATCGACGTCTGCCCGACCCAGGCCATCATCGCCCCGTACCGGCTGGATGCGCGCCGCTGCATCGCCTATCTCACCATCGAACACGACGGCGCGATTCCCGAGCAGATGCGCAAGCCGATCGGCAACCGCATCTTCGGTTGCGACGACTGCCAGCTGGTCTGCCCCTGGAACAAGTTCGCCCAGCGCACCGACGAAGCCGATTTCCGCGCCCGCAACGAGCTGGATGTGGCGACGCTGCCGCAGCTGTTCGCCTGGGACGAAGACGAGTTCCTGCGCCGCACCGAAGGCAGCCCGATCCGTCGCAGCGGCCATCAACGCTGGCTGCGCAACATCGCGGTCGGCCTGGGCAATGCGCCCGGTACGCCGGAGGTGTTGGCGGCGCTGGAAGCGCGCCGCCACGACGCCTCGGAGCTGGTGCGCGAACACGTGGGTTGGGCGCTGGCGCAACACGGCTTGTGAGGTCCCGCCCGATGCGCTCACGCATGCGCATCGCCGCTGCGGGATAATGCGGCGATGGCCGACCGCAACGAACAGATCCTCACCCCCAGCCAGCTCAATACGCTGGCACGCGACCTGCTGGAAGGCAGCTTTCCGCTGGTCTGGGTGGAGGCAGAGCTGAGCAGCGTCACGCGCCCCTCCTCGGGCCATCTGTACTTCACGCTCAAGGACGCGCGCGCGCAGATCCGTTGCGCGATGTTCAAGCCCAAGAGCACCTGGCTGAAGTTCCAGCCGCGCGAAGGGCTGCGCGTGCTCGCGCGCGGACGTCTCACGCTGTATGAAGCGCGCGGCGACTACCAGCTGGTACTCGACCACATGGAAGAGGCCGGCGAAGGCGCCCTGCGCCGGGCCTTCGACGAACTGCGTGCACGCCTGGCCGCCGAGGGTCTGTTCGACGCCGAGCGCAAGCAGCCGTTGCCGGCGCATGTGCGGCGGCTGGCAGTGATCACCTCGCCCAGCGGTGCGGCGGTGCGCGACGTGCTCAGCGTCCTGGCGCGCCGCTTTCCATTGCTGGAAGTGGACCTGCTGCCCTCGCTGGTGCAGGGCGACAGCGCCGCGGCGCAGATCACCTCGCTGCTGCAGCGCGCCGATGCCTCCGGGCGCTACGACGTCATTCTGATCACCCGCGGCGGCGGCTCGCTGGAAGACCTGTGGGCCTTCAACGACGAACGCCTGGCCCGCGCGATTGCCGCCGCGCACACGCCGGTGGTGTCGGCGGTCGGGCACGAGACCGACTTCAGCCTCAGCGATTTCGTGGCCGATGTGCGCGCGCCCACGCCCTCGGTGGCGGCAGAACTACTGGTGCCCGATCAGCGCGAGCTGGTCGCGCGCGTGCGGCGTGCGCATGCCCGCATGGCCCAGCTGCAGCAGCACGCGCTGGGCAATGCAATGCAGCGCGCCGACCGGCTCGCCCTGCGCCTGCGTGCGCACAGCCCGCAGGCGCGGCTGCAATTGCTGCAACGCCGGCAGCAGGACGCCGGCCGCCAGCTGCGCGCGCGCATGACCCAGGTGCTGGAGCGTCTGCAGGCACGCCTGCAACGGACGCAGGCGCGCCTGCACGCGCACAACCCGCAACGTGATCTGGCCAGGCTGCAGCAACGACTGCGCGCACTGCATCCGCAGGCAGCGATGCAGCGGCGCCTGCAGCATGACCAACTGCGGCTGCGCAGCCTGGCACGCTCGCTGGAAGCGGTCAGCCCGCTCGCCACCGTCGCGCGTGGCTATGCCATCGTGACCCGCCCCGCCGATGGCAGCGTGGTGCGCAGCGCCGCCGAGGTCAGCGCCGGCGAGCGCCTGCGTGCGCAGCTGGCCGATGGCAGCATCCAGGTGCGGGTCGAACCAGGCAACGACGACTGACGGCGGTAACCACGCTTGCCTGGTTGCCGTGGGCGACCAGCAAGCGCGCACGCATCGCTTTGTCGCGATAACGATGAGCTGAAGGGCGGTCGCCCGAGCAGCGCCGTGGATTGGCACAGAGGGCGCGCCTGGGTGGCGCTATCCAATTCGCCCAGGCGGGCCAAGCCTGGATCAACCCTTCAACGCGCCGCTGACCGCTCCGCGTGCAGATCAGAGGGCATCACCGGCTCTCTAACCATGACTGGGCGTCTGCGCGGCCTGCTGCCAGCCCTGCAGCAGCAGCCCGGCCAGCACCACCGGATCGTGGTCGAAGTGATGCCCGCCCGGACGCGCCACCACCTGCACGCCACGCGCACGCAACTCCGGGCACAGCGTGTCCTTTTCCTGATCGCCATAGATGCATTGCAGGCGATGCGCGTCCAGCGACTGGATCGCCGGCTCCACATCGCGCTCGGCATCGTTATGCCAGCCCAGCCAGCCACCGACACGCACCTTGAAATCGGCTTGATGGGCAAGGCCGAGCAGGCTGACAAACTGCACCGATGCGCGCTGCTGCGGCGACAGCTCGGGATAGGCAAACGGCAGCACATCGGCGCCGAACGAGTAGCCCACCAGCGCGACATGGTGGATATGCCAACGCTGTTGATAGGTCGCAATCACCCGATCCAGGTCCGCCCCGACCTGCTGCGGCGTGCGGCTGGCCCAGAAGTAGCGCAGGCTGTTCCAGCCCACCACCGACACGCCCTGCTGCTGCAATTGCGCGGCAATGCCCTTATCGAGTTCGCGCCAGCCGCCGTCGCCGGACAGCATGACCACCATGCGGTCGCTGCCGGGCGCATGCAGTTCGACCAGCGGCAGATCGCCCACGCCCTGCGCCTGGGCCGTCAGGAAATGGCCCCGGGTGGCCGCAGCGATCTGCATGGGGCTGGCAGCGTCGACCAGGTCGTCGAGGAAGCCTTGATTGGCATCGGGCACGTCGCGCGAGCAGGCCAGGCCACCATCGCTGGCGTCGCCATCGGCGACAACCGCGCCACCCAGCACGTCGGGCGCGGCCGAGGCCAGCGCCTGCCGCGCCAGCACCGCGCCATCGCCCTGCCCCACCAGCACCGGCGGCAGGAACGCGTCGACATGCTCGGCGCGCAGCAACTTCTTGCCCAATCGCTCGGCATCGTCGGCCAGGGAGCTGCAGGCTGCGTGATGCGCGCGCACCCGTTCGCGATAGCTGGCGGTATCGACCACCGCGACCAGCGCGCCGTCGTTGCTCAGCATCTCGGCAAGCCGCTGGCCGTCCTGCGCATGGCCGCTATCGGGCAACAGCACCACCATGGCCTTCGGCGTGCCTTCCGGACGTAGCACCTCCACCGAGCGGTAATGCCCGGCAGTATTTCCGTCCTGCAGATGACGCGCTACGGCGTAGCCACTGCCGCCGATCAGCAGTGCCGCGATGACCCAACGAAACACCTTGATTCCCCAGTCCATCACCGCAATCCTCGCAAGCGCTGGCGCTTGGACCGCGGCCGAGGCGGCCGGTTCCATGGCGATTGCGGGCAGCGTTCGCTGCGGTTAAGCCTGCGCGTCCTGGTCCTGCGGCGGTAAAGGCTAGGCCCTGCCTAGTGCGTTGCGGCCGACGGGCACTGCGGGGGGCGCAAGCCACACCCGGACGGCACGGCGATCGATCTGCGTGCCGGCGCAAAACGCGCATGCGCACTTAATTACTGACTACACCTGCTAGATCCCGCGCGCCACCCGGAAGCCGATCCGTGCGCTGGTGCTGTCCGAGTCCTGCGACTGCCGCCAGGCCGCACGCGTCTGCTGCGGCGAGTTGGCCCAGCTGCCGCCGCGGATCATGCGCTGCCGGCAGCCGGGATTGAACCAGGCGGCACCGTCGGCCGGCGCGCGTCGGTAGCTGGCATGCCAGCAGTCGGCCACCCATTCGCTCAGGTTGCCGCCCATGTCGTGCAGCCCCCAGGCATTGGCGCGAAAGCTGCCGACCGGCGCCGGGCCCCAGAAGCCGTCGCCGTAGCCGACAAAGCCGTTGTTCCAGTGCCGGCCGCTGCGCGAGACATCGTTGCCGCCGGTAAAGTTGCCCGCATCCAGCGGCGGCGAGCCGGCATTGCCCCAGGGATAGCGCCCGCTGGTGCCGGCGCGCACCGCGTATTCGAACTCGGCCTCGCTGGGCACGTGGTAGTGGCGGCCGGTCTGTTCCGACAGCCAGCTCGCATAGGCTTCGGCGTCGCGGATGCTGACGTGCATCACCGGGCTGTTGGGCGCGGCCTGCGCGCCGTTGTAGTCGGACTGCCAATCCACCCCGCTGCGGCGGATGAAGTTGCCGCTGCGCTCGTCGTACACCACCGAGTGCCCGCGCCGGGTGGCACGCGGGCGCGCGCCGGTCGCCTCGACGAACTGGCGGAACTCGGCAACCGTCACTTCGGTGATCGACAACGCAAAGCCGCGCGCGAAACGCACGTAATGCGCCGGGCGCTCGTTGTCGGAGGCGCCGGGCTCGGCATCGCCGGCGCCCATCTGGAACGCGCCATGCGGCACCACGATCATCTGCGGACCGCGCCCGCCGACCTTGAGCCCGTCGGTGAACACCTGCCCGGGGCGGAAGCTGCCGTAATGGGTGGCCAGTTCCAGCCGCCGGCGCAGATCGCCAGCCACCGCATCGCCCGGGTCGGCGATGCGCAGCACCTCGGCCAGTGTTTCGCCAGCCGCCTTGAGGCCGCGGGGCGAGGTGAGATCGTGCAGGCCGGCGTCGTGCAGGGCGGCGATCTGGGCACGACGCATGCGCTCGATGCGCGCACGTGCATCGGCAATGGTCGGTGCGCGCTCACGCACCTGCCCGGCCATCTGCAACCAGTAGCGTGCGCCGATGAAGTCGCTCGCCTCGGCCGCCTGCTCGGCGCGTGCCAGCAGGCCGCTTTCCACTGCAGCCAGCCCCTGGCGCGTGCGCGGGTTGTCCGGATCCAGCTGCGCCGCATCGCGAAAGTTCACCAGCGCCCCGTTGCCGTCTTCGCCCAGGCGGCCGCCACGCAGATCCTCCTCGCCGGCACGGTTGAAGCTCAGCACCCGCTGCGCAGTTTCCACTGCGCGCTGCAGTGCGCGCACCTTCGGGTCCTGCGGAGCGAGCGCCAGCGCCACGATGGCCAGCTCACGCGCCTGTTCCAGCGCGCTGTCCTGACGGTCGGTCTGCGCGATCAGCGCCTGGCCGCGCTCGATCAACCGGCGCCGCGCCTGCTCCAGCCCGCGCCGGCTGGCCGCGTCCTTGCCGTCGGCGCGTTGCTGGATTGCCAGATACAGCGGAATCGCATCGTCGGCGTCGCGATAGAGCCGATCGTCCTTCAATGCCTGGTCGGCGCGCTTGCGCACCTGCGCCAGCGGCTCATCGCCCAGGTCCACTGGCGGCGGCTGCCATTGCGTCACGGTTTCGGCGGATTCTTCGCCACCGATGGACACATTCGGCTTGCTCGGCACCGCGGCGACGGCGGCAGGTTGCGGCGCAGCGGCAGGCGCTGGCGTCGGTGTCCGCGAACAGGCGCACACGCTTAGCGCAACCAATGCCCACGCTGCGATCCGGTTACCGCACTCACCCACCACCTGCTCCTTCCAGTGCTCTGCCGCACGACAGGCGATCGCGACGTTAGGCTATTCTGCGCGTTCTGCGCAAACCCTTGCTGTCGACGGAAATCACGTGCCCCATTGGATCACCCACCCCTCCGAGCTGAGCGAACGCCTGCAGGCATCGCGTCCGTCCCGCATTGGCCTGGATACCGAATTCATTCGCGAACGCACCTACTGGCCGCAACTGGCGCTGGTGCAGATGGCCATCGGCGAGGAGATCCTGCTGATCGACCCGCTGATCCCGGGCATGAACGAGGCGCTCAGGGAATGGTTGACCGCCACCGACATCGTCAAGGTAATGCATAGCGCCAGCGAGGATCTGGTCACCTTCAAATGTGCGTGCGGGGTATTGCCGCGGCCATTGTTCGATACCCAGATCGCCGCCGCGCTGGTAGGTGTGGGGGGTGGCATGGGCTACCAGAAACTGGTGCAGGAAGTGACCGGCACCTTGCTGACCAAGGGCGAGACCCGCTCGGACTGGATGCGTCGCCCGCTGTCGCCTGCGCAGCTGGAGTACGCCGCCGACGATGTGCGTTATCTGTTCGCCATCCACGACGAACTCACCCGCCGCCTGACCGAGCAGAATCGCCTGGGCTGGCTGGCCGAGGACGCCGAGCGCCTGCTCGCCACGGTGGAGCATGACGATGGCGAGCGCTGGCCGCATGTGAGCCTGCGCACCGCGCAGTTTCTTGAGCCTGCAGCGCAGCGCCGCCTGTTGCGCCTGTTGCGCTGGCGCGACCTGCAGGCGCGCCAGAGCGATCGCCCGCGCAGCTGGATTTTGGACAACGAACTGGCCAGCCAGCTGGCGCGGTTTCCGCCCGCCGATTTGGACGCCTTGCTGCGCCAGTTCGACAAGTTTCCCAAGGCGCCGCGCAAGCTCGCCGCCGCAGTATGGGAAGCGCTCAACACGCCGTTGCCCGACGAGGACCATGCACCGCTGGCGCAGGCCGCCACCGACGGCAACAAGGCCGTGCTCAAGCGCCTGCAGGACGCGGTGGCCCAGCGCAGCCGCGAGCTGGGATTGCCCGACGGCATCCTGGCCTCGCGCCGGCATCTGGAAACCCTGATCGAACAGCGCAGCTGGCCCGCACCGCTGGGGCAATGGCGCCGCGAAGCGCTGGAAGCGCAGCTGACGCCGTTGCTGGAAGACGCTGCAGCGCAGTGAGGTGATGTAGTGGTCGCCAGGCCAGACATCCACGCGGTCGTGGCGATGCAGGCAAGGCGCAGGCTGACGTTCGCCAGCTGCGCCTGCACATCGCCCGGCCATGGATCGGACCAGCCATTCGAGCAGCATCCCCGTCGATCGCCGCATCTGCCCTTGCACAGCGCGCCATCGAAGCTCGCGCAGTCCATCGGACATGGTTGGCCATCATGCAGTCAATCTCTGGCCGGCGCTGCACGGAGATGTCATCCCGCCTGGCCTGCTGCTGTATCGTTACGGCCGGGGTCGCCGCCTGCGCAAGCACGCTCGGCGACCTCGCCAGGATACTGCGAACCCGCGACCAGACCCTGTGAATAGCCTGCTCGCGTCATGTGCAGGTGCAGGCACACGCAACGGCCGCCCCCGGGCCACATGCCATAATGACGCGCGCCCATTGGGCAACGTCTCCACCCCCTTATTCCGAGGCCATACCTCTGTGAGCAATACCACCTCCAAACTGGATTCCATTGCACAAGCCAAAGCCAAGCTGCTGGACGAGCTGCAGAAGCTGGAAGAACAGGAAAAGACCGAGCGCGCGAGCGAGGCATCCTCTGCGCATGCCACCATCGTCTCGCTGCTTGAGCAGTTTGCCGGCCACTTCAATACCAAGCAGCGCAACGATATTGCCGCTTACCTGGGCACCACCGCTGCACGCAAGGAAGTGGTCAAGAGCGGCCGCAGCGAAGTCAAGCCGAAGTACGAACTGCCGCACACCGGCGAGACCTGGTCCGGCCGCGGCCGCACGCCCAAGGCCTTTGCCGCCTGGGAAGGCTCGGTGTCGTACAAGGAATGGAAGGCCAAGAACCCGGACCTCAAGTTCCCGCTGGTTCGCGAGTGATTGCCGCAGGATCGCGCCCCCCGGGCGGCGATCCAGGCCGCCAGACTGCTTGGCGAATCGCGCGACATGTGGTTAGAATCCAGGCACGTGGGGCGGTAGCTCAGCTGGGAGAGCGTCGCGTTCGCATCGCGAAGGTCGAGGGTTCGATCCCCTTCCGCTCCACCATTGCTTCAATCGTAAAGGCCTCGGAAACGTCATGTTCCCGGGGCTTTTCCGTTCTGGGCCCCTGCACCGGCAGCGCGTCGGCCTGGTGCATGCCAGGCCCCGGTACGGCCATGTCGCCAGGATCACATCGCGCGCGCTAACGTCCGTTTCATCACCATCCCGGACGCAAGCCATGAGCAACAAGCAGAGCCAGCCCGACAAGGCCGCCGACAATCAGCACGGTGTTTCGGAGAGCCAGCAGGATCGCAAACAGGATGAGGCCGCCAAGCAGCGCCCCGGGCAGAAGGACATGCAGATCCATGACGAACAAACCCGCCGCCCCAAGGGCAACGACGGCCAGGGCGAATGAGGCGCCCGGCAAGGCGGCCCTGCAGCGCGCCAGCGTAACGTCGCTGCCCCGCCCTGCCCGATGTGGCAAGATCGGTGACGGGCGTCATCCGCTGGGGCGGATGAGGTCTGCGCCAACCAACGCGTGCGACGGTCCAAGACACGGTATCGCCATGCGCACATCCATCGCCTGACGGCGCCTTGTTCCGGTGGTCTATCCATGCAGATTCCTGACGCGTCCGCGTTGCACCTCTTTCACGCGACGCTGCTGCCGCGCAACGCCGCCGTTGCGGCGCGACTGCCGGCGAACGAAGACGAACGTCTGGCCGCATTGCAGGACTACCAGCTGCTGGACACTGCACCGGAGCCGGTCTACGACGCCTTCGCCTCGAGCGCGGCCGAGGTCTGCGGGACGCCGATGGCCCTGATTTCGCTGATCGACACGCAGCGCCAGTGGTTCAAATCGAAACTGGGCATGGCGCCACGCGAAACCCCGCGCGAACTGTCGTTCTGTGCGCACGCGATCCTCGAGCCCGATCAGGTGATGGAGGTTGGCGACACCCACCAGGATGCGCGCTTCGTGGGCAATGCGCTGGTCACCGGCGAGCCGCAGATCCGCTTCTATGCCGGCGCCCCGCTGCTGACCTCCGATGGGATCGCGCTGGGCACGCTATGCGTGCTGGATCGCACACCCCGGCGCCTGTCGGCAGCCGAGCGCGACGCACTGCAGGCGCTGGCACGGCAGGTCGTCGACACCATCGAGCTGCGCCGTGCGGCCAAGCTGGTCGAGCTGGACGCGCTGCGCGACGAACTCACCGGCATGTGGAACCGCGCCGGTCTGGAACATGCGCTGCAGACACACGCACAGAGCTCGCCCACTGCCGCCACGCCATCGCTCGCCCTGGCGCTGATCGAGCTGGATGGCTTCAAACGGCTGAGATTGCAGGCGGGCGCCGCGGCGGCGGATGCAACGCTGATCCAGGCTGCCAGGGTGATCGAAGCGCAGTTGCCGGATGCCGCCACGGTGGCACGATTGAGCCGGGATCAACTCTGTATTGCCTTGCCGGAAACAGCGGCAACCAAGGCAATGGAGCTGATCGAGGCTGTGCGCAAGGCGATCGACACGGCAAGCTGGCCAGCCGGCGCACTGACGATCAGCGCAGGGCTGGTCGAGGTGGCAGCCGGTGCCTCGCTCGACAGCAATGCCTTGCTGGCGCGCGCGCGGCACGCCCTGCAGGGCGCGATCGGCAATGGACGCAACCGCGTGCAGCGCTTCAATGGCTGGCATCTGCAGGCCTGAGCGGCAGACCGCGCGTGGGCTCGGCGAGGTAGGCCAGCAGGGCGCTGATCGACACGACTGCGCAACCTTGAATCGCTAGATCGATGCCTGTGTACGGCTGCAGGCTCTCCACTTACGACCGCAGTGCACACACACCCGCCAGCGCGCCTGTCTTGCGTGGCTAACGCGTGTAGCGATCAGCTGCCAGGCGGCAGCCGTATCGCCAGCTGCGCTTGGCCAGGCTCAGGCTGCCAGCGCATCGGCGTTGCCGGCGATTTCGTCCACCTGCAGCACCTGCTCCATCTCCAGCAGCACCACGAAGCGCTCGCCCACCTTGCCCATGCCGCGCAGCAGGTCGCGGCGGATATGCGTGCCGAACGATGGCGCCGCTTCGATGTCCTGATCGGCCAGTTCGATCACCGCGTTGACCGCATCGACCAGCACCCCGATCACCTGCGTTCCCTGCGCCTGCTCGGTGGCCAGGATCACGATGCAGCTGCGCTTGCCGATCGCGCTGTCGGCGCGCCCCAGCCGTGACTGCAGATCCACCACCGGCACCACCGCACCGCGCAGGTTGATCACCCCGCGCACGCAGGCCGGCATCGACGGCACCGGCGTGGGTGCGCGGTACTGGATGATTTCGCGAATGCCAAGAATGCTGATGGCGAAGGTTTCGCCATCCAGCTGGAAGGTCAGGTACTGGGCCGCCGCATCGGCGTCGCCAAGCATCACATCGGGGGTCTGTGCAGTCATCGATCGGTCTCTCAGAAGCGGGCGAACTGGCCTTCGTCCGGGCCCTCGGACATCGCATAGGCCGGTGCTGCGGCACTGCGCCAGCCGCGCGCACCGGGCGCACGTGCCGGGCGTGCGGCGGCCACCTTGCCGCGCTTGGGCGGCGTGCTCGCCGGCCCCTGCCCGCCCAGGCGGAAGAACGCCATGCTCTGCTGCAACTGCTCGGCCTGCGCGCTCATTTCCTCGGCAGTGGCGGCCAGTTCTTCGGATGCGCTGGCGTTCTGCTGGGTGGTCTGGCTCAGCTGCACCACCGCCGAATTGATCTGGCTGACACCGGAGGATTGTTCTTCGGAAGCCGCGGAAATCTCCTGCACCAGGTCCGAGGTGCGCTTGATGCTGGGCACGATGGTGTCGAGCAGACGGCCGGCGCGATCGGCCAGTTCGACGCTGGAACTGGCCACCTCGCCGATCTCCTGCGCGGCCACCTGGCTGCGTTCGGCCAGCTTGCGCACCTCGGCGGCCACCACGGCAAAGCCCTTGCCGTGTTCGCCGGCGCGCGCCGCTTCAATCGCTGCATTGAGCGCGAGCAGATTGGTCTGATATGCGATGTCGTCGATGATGCCGATCTTCTGCGCGATCTGCTTCATCGCCTGGGTGGTGGCGACCACCGCTTCGCCGCCTTCGATGGTCTCCTTCGCGGCCTGCGTGGCCATGCCATCGGTGATGCGGGCGTTTTCGGTGTTCTGGCTGATCGATGCGGTCATCTGCTCCAGCGAGGCGCTGGTTTCCTCCACACCGGCGGCCTGTTCGCTGGCGGCCTGCGACAACGACTGCGCGGTGGCGCTGACTTCCTCCGACGCGCTGGCCAGGGTTTCGGCACTGGTGTTGACCTCGCCGACCACCTGCGACAGCTTCTGCACCATCGTGCGCATCGCTTCGAGCAGCTGCGCGGTTTCGTCGCGGCCATGCACGTCGATGCGCATGGTCAGATCGCCTTCGGACAGCCCGTTGGCCACCGTTACCGCGCGGCGGATCGGGCCGGTGACGCTGCGGCTGATCACCACGCCGAGAACCGCGCCGAGCAGCACACCGCCGCAGATGATGGCCATCAGCAGCTTGGAGCTGCGCGCGTGGATGCTGCCGGCCTCGGCATTGGCCGAGGCAGCGCTGCGCTCGCGCAGGCCGCTCAGATCGGTCATCAAGGTATCGACTTCATCCGAGCTGGCACGCACCGCACGCGAGAGTTCGGCCAGTTCCGGATTGGCGTCGCGCAAGGCTTCGCGGTTGGCGGCGTCGATGAAGCGGCCGCGCTCTTCCAGGTATTTCTGCCAGGCGCGGTCGAACTGCGCCAGCTTGTTCCTGCCTTCCTCGGTCTGGAAGCTGGAACGCGCGCGCGTCATGTAATCGACCACCTTGGCGGTGTACTTGTCGATGTTCTGCACATGCGACTGGCGCTCTTCGGCGCTGCTGGCCAGCAACAGGTTGGCGCGTGCGCGGCCGGCGTAGATCAGATTGATATTGGCCTCCTTGACGTTCGACAAGCCGAGCAGCTCGCGCTCGTAAAGCGAGGTCGACAGGTCGCTGATCCGACCGGAGTTGGAATAACCCACCCACCCGATGCATGCGCCGATCGCCGAGACGATCAGGAACGCCACGATCAGCCTGGTTCCGATTCTGAAGTTGCCTAACATTGGGGAGTTCTCTTGAAGGTAGTGCATGCGCGACCTGCGTCGCAGGGTCGCCCGATGGCCTGGTGCGGGTGCCGCTCACTGTGTGCGGCTTGTCTAACCAATCGCTAATGGCTATCGGCGACGGCAAAACGCGCTTGAGATGCAAACGGCACTTAACCGCGTATTCACACCATCGGATATGCGCTTTTGTGACCGGTCACGCGCTCGTACGGTCCGCGTTCGGAAAATTCCTACCCCTGATTTCTGCCGTGTCCGGAACAGTCCGCTGGGACATCACGACTGCGCGGTTAGGCTTGGCGCATGTCATTACAAGCACTTCCACGCAGCTTCTATGCGCACGATGCCCGCCAGGTCGCGCCGCGCTTGCTCAACAAGGTATTGGTCAGCGCGGAAGGACGCCGCGGCCGCATCACCGAGGTCGAGGCGTATTGCGGCAGCGAAGATCCGGCCGCACATTCGTTTCGCGGCATGACCCCGCGCACGCAGGTGATGTTCGGCGCACCGGGGCATCTGTATGTGTATTTCATCTACGGCATGCACTGGGCGATCAACGCGGTGTGCGGTGGCGCGCCCGGGCATGCGGTGCTGATCCGCGCGCTCGAACCGCTGGCCGGGATCGCCACCATGCAGGCCGCGCGCAACGCCGCCCCGCTCAAGACCTTGACCACCGGTCCCGGTCGCCTGGCCCAGGCATTCGCGGTGAGCGCGACGGACAACGGGCTGGATCTGACCGACGCAGCCGCACGCCTGTGGATCGAGGACGATGGCCTGCCGCCGCCCTCCGCAGCGCTGGCGACACCGCGCATCGGCATCCGCAAGGCGGTGGATGCGCCGTGGCGCTGGGTGGTCCCAAACAATCCCTATCTGTCGCGTCCGCTGCCGCGTGCGACCGGCGCACGCGCGGTGCTGCCGGGCGACTGAGCCAGCCATTGCTCCATCGGCGTCTGCTCGGCGGCGCCCGGCCCACGCTGCAGCAGTCGCAAGGCCTGCTCGGCCTGTTCGTCGCTCAAGTCCTGCAGCGGCTGGAAGCGATCTGCCGCCCACACCGCCATCGGCAGGCCATCGAGATACGCCACACGGTTGCCCGGCACGCGCGCCACACGCTCGCCCGGCAGGAGGCTGCCCAACAGATTGCTCGGGTCGCTCGCACTGACGCACACCCATTGCTGCGGCAAGGCTTGCGCACGCACGCGGCGCAGCGCCGCGATCGCATCCGGCAACGCGAACTGCTCGCCGGACAGCCCGGCGATGAAACGCCCGCCACGGATTTCGCCACGCGCTTCCAGCCGCTGATACATGCGCAGCAACTCGCGCCACGGCGGCAACCACGCCGCCTCGCGCTCCAGCAGCCGCCAGCAGACCACGCCGTAGCGCCGCAACAAGGTATGCGCCACATGTTCGAGCATGTCCTGGTGGCGCTCGCCGGCTTCGGCCAGCGGCAGCTCCGGCAGCGCGCGCACCGGCGCCCAGCGTCCGGCATCGCGGATGCCCAGCGCGCTGGCGCGGCGCCGGTGGCGCGACAGCGCCGAGGGACGCTTGGAGGCCGGCACCAGCAGCGCGCGCAGCCCGGCGTAGCTGTCGCAATGCGCACGCCCACGCATCACCAGTTCGCTCAGGGCATCTTCCAGCTCGGTGCTCATCAGGCGGGCCGCATCGGCAATCTCGTCGAAGAACAAGGCGCCCTGCTGCTGCAACACCCCCGCCACCCGTTGCGCGCGCGAGCCCAGCGGCGCGTCGTCGGCATCGCGTGCCAGGCCGCTCCAACGTTGCGCCTCGCGACGCGGCAGCAACACGATCGGCGTGCTGCGCAACGCGGCACCGCTGCGGCCACCACCGGGCCGCAGCCGCGCCCACACGGTGCGCCCGGCGGTGCACAGCTCGTCCAGCCAGGCCGGTTGATAGTCGCGCACGCGTGCCGGCAGCAGCTCGCTCTCCCACAGCACCGCAGGCGCCTCAAAACCTTCCAGCTGCCCGACCACGCCAGCCAATGCGTCCGGCCCCGCCACCCGGCTGGCACTGTCGAGGTGCTGCCACTCGAACAGGAACCGCGCGTAATCGCGTTGCGCCACCGGCTCGATCTCGCGACGCAAGCGTCCCAGGGTATAGCGATGGATGCGCGCCAGCAGATGACGTTCGCACCATTCTTCCGCCTGTGCCTGCGCGTTGAAATGGCCGGCCATGACATAGCCCTCGCGCTGCAGGGCGGCCAGGGCAAGCACGATCTCGGACTCGGGCAAACGCAAGGCGCCGGCCAAGGCCGGCACCTGCGCCGGGCCGACCGCAGACAGGCGGCCGCGCAGCAGCTCGCGCACGGCCCAGTCGCGCTGCCAGTCGGCAACGCGGCAATCTGCCGGCGCCTGTAGCGGCGGTAGCGCAACGGCATGCGCATACAGTGGCGCAAACCAGTCGATGCGCTCGGCACTGATCCACAGCGCAGGCACGCCATCGAACGCAAGACAGCTGGCACGCCCATCGCCTGCGAGTGCAGCCAGCCAGCCCTGCCAGTGCGCATCGCCCGCTTCATCGACCGGAAGCACGCCAAGCCCAACCAACGCTTCGTGCATTTCTTCGCCATCGCGCGGCTGCGGCCAAGCCTGTTCGCGCACCGAGGCGATCGCCTCGGGATTGAGCTGCCCCAGGTCGTCGCTGCTCTGCGGGGTGTAGCGACGGCTTTGCACGGCCTGGGTGCGGCGTTCTTCCAGCGGTGCATCGTCCAGGAATGCGTACGGCCGCGCATTCAAGGCTTCAGCCGCCAGCGGCGACGGTGCCGCCAGATCGCGCGCGACCAGCGTGATCGCGCCCGACTCCAGCCCGCGCAGCACCTGCAACCAGCCCTCGCTGTCCATGGACTGATGCAGGCAGTCTTCCAGTGTCTGCGCCACCAACGGATGATCCGGCACCTCGCGCTCGCCGACCAGATTCTCCGCGCAGGCGACCTGATCGGGGAACACGGTCGCCAGCAGATCTTCCGACTTCATCCGTTGCAGTTGCGGCGCGACCTTGTTGCCACCGGCAAAGCGCGGCAGCGCCATCGCATTGGTCGCATTCCAGCGCCAGCGCACGCCGAACAGCGGCGCATCCAGCAAGGCCTGGATCAACACATGCTCTGCCGATGACGAATGCAGGTAGCGCGCCACCTCCTCCAGGGCAAAACTATGACTGGTGGACAGCGACAACACGATCGCATCCTCGGTCGCGGCGGCCTGCAGTTCGAAGTTGAAGGTGCGGCAGAAGCGCTTGCGCAACGCCAGCCCCCAGGCACGATTGATGCGGCTGCCGTACGGCGAGTGGATCACCAGCTGGGTGCCGCCGCTGGCATCGAAGAAGCGCTCCATCACCAGGCACTGCTGGGTGGGCATCGCGCCCAGCGCGGTGCAGGCATGGGCGAGATAGTCGACCAGCTGGCGTGCCGCTTCCACCGAGAGATCCAGCACGTTGTGCAGCCAATCGCAGGCCGCCTGATGTGGCGGGCTATCCAGCCGCAGCGCAATCTCGCGACGCAGACGCGACACCGCCGCCGACAATTCGTCGCTGCGGCCGGGCGCCTCGCCCAGCCAGAACGGGATGTTCGGTGGCGCGCCCTTGGCGTCCTCCACCCGGACGCGCCCGGCATCCACGCGTAGGATGCGGTAGCTGGCATTGCCGAGCTGGAACACGTCGCCGGTAAGACTTTCGACCGCAAAATCCTCGTTCACCGTGCCGATCTTTTCGGCCTGCGGTTCCAGCACCACGCTGTAGTCGCCGGTTTCTGGGATGGTGCCGCCGGAGGTCAGCGCAGTCATGCGTGCGCCGCGGCGCGCATGCAGGCGTCGATGCACCGCATCGCGATGCAGGTAGCCTGCACGCGGCCCGAGCCGTGTGCTGAAGCCGTCGCACAGCATGCGCACCACGTCATCGAAGCGCGCGCGGCTCAACTGCGCGAACGGCCAGGCGCGGCGCACCAAGGCGAACAGCGCATCTTCGTCCCAGTCCTCGCACGCGGCCTCGGCCACGATCTGTTGTGCAAGCACATCGATCGGCGCCAGCGGAATGCGCAAGGCGTCCAGCTCACCGCGGCGCACGCTGTCCAGCAATGCAGCACATTCGACCAGTTCGTCGCGGGTCTGCGGAAACAGGCGCGCCTTCGGCGTGCCGCCAACCGCATGCCCGGAGCGTCCGGCACGCTGCAGGAAGGTGGCGATCGAGCGCGGCGAACCGAGCTGGCAGACCAGGTCCACATCGCCGATATCCAGGCCGAGTTCCAGCGATGCAGTGGCCACCAGCACGGTAAGGTCGCCGGCCTTGAGTCGCTGCTCCGCCAGCAGACGCGTTTCGCGCGACAGGCTGCCGTGGTGCGCGGCGACGCGCTGCTTGCCGAGCAGATCGCCAAGATGGCGCGCAGCGCGCTCGGCCATGCGCCGCGTGTTGACGAACACCAGCGTGGTGCGATGCTGCTGCGCGAGCGTGGCGACATCGGCATACACCTGCAGCCACTGATCGTTGGACATCACCACGCTCAACGGCGTCGGCGGCAAGGCCAGGGCCAGATCGCGCCTGCGGGTGTAGCCGATATCGACGATCTCGCACTGCGGCGGCCGGCCGGCATCGCCCGCCCCGACCAGGAACTGCGCCACGGTCTCGATCGGCTTCTGCGTGGCCGACAGCCCGACGCGGGTGATCGGGCGCTCGGCCAGCCGCTGCAATCGCTCCAGGGTCAGCGCCAGATGACTGCCGCGCTTGTCCGCCGCCACCGCATGGATCTCATCGACGATGACGGTGCGCACATGCCGCAACGCAGTGCGCCCGGAGGCCGAGCCCAACAGCACATACAGCGACTCCGGCGTGGTCACCAGGATATGCGGCGGCGTGCGGCGCGCCTGTGCGCGCTCGCGTTGCGGGGTGTCGCCGGTACGCACCGCCGTGCGCACCGCCACATCCGGCAGACCGCTCGCGACCAGCGCCGTGCGGATGCCTTGTAACGGCGCATCCAGATTGAGGTGGATGTCGTTGGACAACGCCTTCAGCGGCGAGACGTAGACCACCCGGGTTTCGTCCGGCAGCGCGCCGCCATTGGCCAGGCCATCGCGGATCAACGCGTCGATGGCCGCGAAGAACGCGGTCAGCGTCTTGCCCGAGCCGGTCGGCGCGGCCACCAGCGTGTGGCGTCCGGCCTGGATCGCCGGCCACGCGGCAATCTGCGCCGGCGTGGGCGCAGCGAAGGTCTGCGCAAACCACGCAGCCACGACAGGATGGAACTGCTGCAGGACAGGATGCATAGGCGATGCCGCAGGCCGCGATGCCAGGCCAGAAGCGGCGTGTGGATTCAACGGGGCGAAGCCCAATGAATGGGGTTGCGCTGCGCCCGACACAAGCCGAGCGCGGGAATGGCGGTGAATGGTTAAAGCGGCTGTCGGCCTGACCGCGCAGCGGCCAAGCCCGGTGCGTCCGCTGCACCGCTTCGACCTGCTGCAACCTTGCCGTCAACTCCAGTTCGAACGGGCGCAATGCCGAGCACTCGCGCGACGTGACGACAGCCGTTGCTGGTAAAGCGAAGGGCTGCCTGGACGAGTGGCGGATGCCGGCCGGCGCATCGGGTCGCCAGCCACCAGCCATCAACGCAACGCTGCGGCCCGGCGCGACGATTGTCGATCGGGCGCAGGCCATGGCACATTGACGCCATGCCCAGCCTTATCCTCTTCATGATTGCCGGCGCCGCGCTGTACGCGTTCTGGAACTCCTCGCGCGCAGCGGCCGAACGTGCCGATATCCTCGGCCGCAATGCCTGCCGCGCCGCCGATGTGCAATGGCTGGATCAGAGCGTGCATTCCACCAATATCCGCATCTGCCGCAAGCCCAATGGCTGGCTGGGCTTCGAGCGGACGTTCCGGTTCGAGTATTCCTACGACGGCATCGACCGTCATAGCGGTCGCCTGGTGCTGCGCGGCGACCAATTGATCGCCTTCACCGGACCGCAGGTGGCTACGGTGACGCCGTTGAGCCCGGACCATCAGCGCCTGAATTGACCGCGATTGGATCGATGTGTGCGTCTGCAGGCAGCTTGCCTGCATGCAGCGCCGTACGACCGAAGATCAGCGTCGCTGCCGCCGATCCGCAACGCCGATGCACACATGCAACGGCGTCTTCTGGTTGAAAGATGCGCGTGCGATGCAAACCACACGCGTACATGGCGCAACAACGCACGGACGCGCGATGCGCGTCCGTGCGTGTGCTTACTTGACCACGCGCAGATGCGGACGCTTGCCCGCGCTCGGCGGCTCGTCCGGCGTGGGCGCGCTTGGCGGCGGTGCACCCGGATCCGGCGGCTCGGTACTGGTGCCGGGAATATCGTCCGGCAAGGCCATGCCCTGCCCGGTCTCGCGTGCATACACCGCAAGGACCGCGGCCATCGGCACCATCACCGGGTAACTGACGCCGCCAAAGCGCGCGGTGAACTGCACGCTTTCGTTGTCGACCTGCAGCCCGACCACGGCGCGCTCGGCGATGTTCAGCACCACACGGCCGTCCTTGACGGCACTGGCAGGCACCTGCACGCCGGGCAGCCCGGCGTCCACCAGGACGTGCGGGGTCATGCCATTGTCGTTGATCCATTCGACCAAGGCCCGCAGCAGGTACGGGCGATGGCTGGTCATGCGGGGGAAATCTTCGCTCATGACGTCATTTTACCCGCACACGGCCCGCAGCGGCGGCTGCACGATGGGGCGTCGGTCTGTTGGCATACAGCCGTCGCATCAGCCCGGCAGGTCGCGCAGTTTCTTTTCCTGATCGGTCAGGCTGCGGATGAAGCCGGGATTGCGGAAGATCCGGTTGCCGTAGTCTTCGATCGCCTTGCCGTCCTTGGGCAGACCGATCTCCAACGCGTCCAGTCGCCAGATGATCGGCGCCATCGCGCAATCGGCCAGACTCATTTCCGGATTGAGGAAGAACTTGCTGGCCTTGAACAGCGGCACCGACGCGGTGAGCAGTTCCTTCAGGCGCTTGCGGCCGGCCTCGGCCTGGGTCTTGTTGCCGAGCTGGATGGCCTGCACCTGCGGCACCCAGTCGTGCTCGATCCGCAGCATCGCCAGACGCAGACGTGCGCGCGAGAGCGGATCGACCGGCATCAACGGCGGATGCGGGTAGCGCTCGTCCAGGTATTCGCTGACCACCGATGCCGCGTACAGCACCAGGTCGCGTTCGACCAGGGTCGGGACCGAATGGTAGGGATTGAGATCGATCAGATCTTCCGGGGGATTTTGCGGGTCGACCGGCACCAGGTCGTAGGTCACCCCTTTCGCCGCCAGGACCAGACGGACCCGGTGGCACAACACGTCGTCGTTGGACGAAAACAAAGTCAAGGTATTCCGCATACGCACACTCGTCGCCATTCAAGGCTCTCCGACGACCGGAATCCGCCGGCCGCATCGGCGCGGCCGGCCCAACGCCGACCGTCACCACGGTCCTTCGAGTGTGCAATCACGTCACGCAAAAGCCAAGAGTGATAGGGCCGATTAATGCCCGGACAGGCCGCTTGTTGCGCCGAGATGCAGCTTCCGGTCACGTGCGCGTGCGGTGACGGCGCGGCAGCTAGTGCACGACATCGGAAGCGGCAGAGGCGATTTGTCGTCAACCGAAGCAGTGATTGCTTGCCGACCCTCACCGCCCCCCTCTCCCGCGGGGAGAGGGGCTCAGCGGTCGGTTTGCTGCAGCCGTTGCATGACTTGCGCATGCATGGCCGATGCGCTCTGTAGCCGATGACCGGCCTGCAGACCGGTCAGTGCACGTCCTTCCAGTATTCCTTCTTCAGCAGGTAGGCCATGAAGGTGAGCAAGGCCAGGAACAGGATCACCCACACGCCCATGCTCTGCCGCTTCAAGGCCGCCGGTTCGCCGGCGTATTCGAGGAAGTTGGCGATATCGCGCACGGTCTGATCAAACTCGACCGGCGTTTGTCGCCCTGGCTGACCGAGTTTGAGCGCCTGCACCGGCTTGTCGCCGGTCGCCTTGTCGGGCGGGCCGAACTGCGCCTGCTGCAGGCCCTGCAGCTCCCACAGCGGGTTGGGCATGGAGGCATTCGGAAACAGCTGATTGTTCCAGCCCAGGGGGCGGGTCTGATCCAGGTAGAACGACTTGAGATAGGTATAGACCCAGTCGGTGCCACGCACGCGGGCGATCAAGGTCAGATCCGGCGGCGCCTTGCCGAACCACTTGGTGGCCGCATCGTGCGGCATGGTGCCTTCGATGTGTTCGCCGATCTTGGCGCCGGTGAAGTTGAGGTTGGTCATGACCTCTTCTTCGCTCAGTCCCAGATCGCTGGCCATGCGCGAATAGCGCAGGTACTTCAGCGAGTGGCAGCCGGAGCAGTAGTTCATGAACAACTGCGCGCCACGCTGCAGCGAGGCACGGTCGCTCAGGTCGTTGCCAGCCTGCTGCACCTTTCCGCCTTCGGCTGCCAGCGCCCCTGCGGCCAGGGTCAGCCCGCACAGCAGGGCGACCACGCGCGACGTCCATGACCTCATGTTGGAATTAGTCATGGGTGGTCACCCGCTCCGGCACCGGCTTGGTCTTGTCCAGCCGCGTCCACACCGGCATGGTGATGAAGAAGGCGAAGTACAGGAAGGTCAGCACGCGCCCGACATAGGTTTCGTGTGCGTCGGTGCCAGGACCGGACCCGATCACGCCCAGCCACACGAAGCACACCACCAGCACGCCGAGCGCGACCTTGGAGATCCAGCCGCGGTAGCGGATCGAGCGCACCTTGGCCCGATCCAGCCATGGCACCAGGAACAGGATCGCGATCGCCGAGAACATCACCAGCACGCCGCCGAGCTTGTTGGGGACCACGCGCAACATCGCGTAGTACGGCGTGTAGTACCAGACCGGCTTGATGTGCTCCGGGGTCACCAGGCGATTGGCCTCGGTGAAGTTGTCGTGCTCCAGGAACAAACCGCCGAACGCCGGCGCGAAGAAGATGATGAAGGCCGCAATCAGCAGCAAGAAGCCGACCCCGACCAGATCCTTGACCGTGTAGTACGGATGGAACGGGATGCCGTCGGCCGGCTTGTGCGCGTCCCAGCGGTTGCCCTTGGGCCCCTTCTTGATCTCCACGCCATCGGGATTGTTGGAGCCCACCTCGTGCAGCGCGCCGATGTGCAGCACGATCAGCAGCAACAGCACCAGTGGCAGTGCGATCACGTGCAGCGCGAAGAAGCGGTTGAGCGTGGCATCGCCAGGCAGATAATCGCCCATGATCCATTCGGTCAGCCCGTTGCCGATTACCGGGATGGCGCCGAACAGCGAGATGATCACCTTCGCGCCCCAGAACGACATCTGCCCCCACGGCAGCACGTAGCCCATAAAGGCTTCGGCCATCAGCACCAGGTAGATCAGCATGCCGAGAATCCACACCAGCTCGCGCGGCTTCTGGTAGCTGCCGTACATCAGCCCGCGGAACATGTGCAGATACACCACGATGAAGAACAGCGAGGCGCCGGTGCTGTGCATGTAGCGGATCAGCCAGCCCCACTCCACGTCGCGCATGATGTATTCGATCGAGGCGAACGCATCGGCCGCGCTGGTCTTGTAGTGCATCGTCAGGAAGATGCCGGTGACGATCTGGTTGACCAGTACCACGATGGCCAGCGAGCCGAAGTAGTACCAGAGGTTGAAGTTCTTCGGCGCGTAGTACTCGCTGACGTGCTTGCGGTACATGGGCATCAGCCCGGGCGCGCGTTCGTTGACCCAATCGAACACACCGTTGGCGGTACGGACCAGGATATTGCTCATCAGGCAGCCCCCGTGCTGTTGGCCGACGTACCGGCACCGTCGGGATCGACGCCGATCACCAGGGTGTTGTCGTCCACATAGTGGTGTGGGGGCACCAGCAGATTGATCGGTGCCGGCACGCCGTCGAAGACGCGGCCGGACATGTCGAAGCGCGACTTGTGGCAGGGGCAGAAGTAGCCGCCCTTCCACTGCGGGTCGTAGGGCTCGGGGCGGATCTCGGCGACCATTTCCGGCGAGCAGCCCAGATGCGTGCACAGCCCGACCAGCACCGAGATGTCGGACTTGATCGAGCGGTACTCGGGGTTCTTCAGCACATAGTCCGGCTGCTGGTCCTTGTTCTCCGACTTGGGATCCTTGAGCCGGTCATCCAGCGATGGCAGTGCGTCGAGCATCGCCTTGGAGCGCTTGACGATCCAGATGGGCTGACCGCGCCATTCCAGAACCAGCCGTTGCCCTTCCTGCAAGGCGCTGATGTCGGCGGTCACCGGGGCACCGGCCAACTTGGCGCGTGCGCTGGGATTCCACGACTTCACGAACGGAACTGCGACAAATCCTGCTCCGACCGCACCGACCACGGCCGTTGTCGCGGTCAAGAACCGACGACGCCCGATATCAGCAGGTGCGTTAACCCCATCGTTGGCCATCCGGCTCTCCGATCTTGATTAGGTAGCGTGAGGCTGCCAACGGCTGGCGGGGGGTCCAGCCGCGATGAATCGACCGCAGTGTAGCGGAACGCTTAATGCACAGACAACGCAATGTACGCAGTCGAACCGGCGCAGTGCAAACACTGGATGCAGGCACGCTTCGATCACGTCACGCGCCAGGCCTGCACAAGGAGTACAGCTGTGACCCAGTGCTGACAAAAAAGACCGCGCCAGTTGCAGACATGCTGCGCGTTGGCTGCACTATCGCGTCGGTGCAACGGCGGCCTGCGCGGCCTGGTGGCCGCATGACGTCCGTTTCGGCGCGCGACTGTCAAAGCAGGCCGCAGCGGGCGCTGCGTGCAAAGCACACGGCTCAGTTGGCCGCCGTGGTCTGCCCACGATAGCGTCCGGCCAGCACGCCGACGCGTTGGACGTAGCGCTGGGTCTCGCTGTAAGGCGGCACGCCGCCATAGCGATCCACCGCGCCCTCGCCGGCGTTGTAGCCGGCAGCGGCGAGCGTGAGATCGCCATTGAAGCGCTTCAGCAACCACGAAAGATATTGCACGCCACCGCGAATATTTTGCGTTGCATCATAGGCATCGCTGACGCCGAAGCGGCGCGCGGTGCCGGGCATCAACTGCATCAGCCCCTGCGCGCCGGCCCGGCTCAGTGCCAGCGGGTTGTAGGCCGACTCTGCATGGATGATCGCGCGCACGATCGCTTCCTCGACCCCGAACTCGCGCGCGGCTGCGGTGATTTCCTGCTGATAGGCATTGGTGTTGAGCCGGATCGCACCGAAATTGACGCCGGGCTTGGCCGCGCAGGCGTAACAGGTTTCGATGAAGCTGTAATGGATGGTGCGCAGACCTTCGATGCTGGCGACCTGACGCGGGCGCGCACTGGTGTAGTGACGCACGCCGTCCTTCATATACGAATAGACCTGCCCGCTGACCACCCGGCGCGGATTGACCGCGGCGGCGGGTGCCTGCACGACCGAGGTCTCCGCCACCGGCAGCGCGCGCGGCATCACCGCCGAGGCGACCTCGGCAGCGCGGCGTGGCGCCTGGCCAACCGGCTGGCTGATGATGGTGGCCGGCGCGCCGCTGTCGATCGAGGTACTGGCGCGCGCAGGGCCAGCGACCAAACCCTGCGCCGGGCGAGCCATGGACGGCGGCGCGCGGCGCGCGGATCGCTCCGGGGTGTAGCTGCTGATGACGCTGCAGGTCGCCCCGCTCTGGCGCTTGCTCAGGTAGCTGGTGATTCCGTCGCCGCTGACACACTTGTACAAGGTGCCCGCGCAGACCGGCGCTGCCGGCAACGTGACGAGTAACAGCCCCAGCAATCTTGACATCCCCTTCATGCGGCGGAGTGTCCCAGCTTGGCCCGGGCTTGCCAAGTGGCCGCTGCGGTTATCCGGGCAGCGGCTCCAGCCGCGCCCGCAACGCGTTCAGCGCCTCGGCCAGCGGCACGCGCACGGCATCCGGGCAGATCGCATCGAACGGCAGATCGAGCAGCAGCAGATTGGCCGCCAGCGCCGACATGCTCGGCGCGCCCAGGCCCAGCCAGCAATGCGCCGGCCCGTCGGCTTCCAGCGCGCCCAGCCAGGGCGGGATGCGCGCGGCGAGTGCCTCCAGCGCGCCGTGCAGGCGTACCCGGGCCCGGCACGGGAACGGCGACTCGCCGATCGCCTTGCGCAGGAGTTGCAGTGGCTCCTCCGGCAGTGCGCGAGCGGCGAATTGCGCGCCAGTCGTCTCGACCCGGTCGATACGGTCGGCGCGCAAGGTGCGCCAGTCCTGGCGCTCGCAATCCCAGGCCAGCAGATACCAGCGCCGCCCGTAATTCACCAGCAGGGCCGGCTCAACGCAACGCGTAATCGGGGCACCGGAGTGGCGGCGATAGTCCAGCCGCAGCGTGACCCGGTCGCGGCAGGCGCTGGCCAGTTGCGCCAGCAGCGCCGCATCCACCAGGGCACCCGTCTCCCCGGTGACCGGCAAACTGGCGGTGGCCGCGTGCGCGGCACTGGCACGCTGGCCGCTGCGCCGCGGCAACAGCGGATCGAGCTTGCGCAGCACCCGCGCCGCTGCGGCATCCATGCCGCGTATCGCCGGGGCCGCTGCGCGCAGCGCGATCGCCACCGTCAACGCCTCGTCTTCTTCGAACAACAGCGGCAGGGCGGCCGCACCCTGCCCCAGCCGGTAGCCGCCACCGGCGCCGGGTACGGCATGCACCGGGTAACCCAACTCGCGCAGGCGCTCGATCGCGCGCCGCACGCTGCGCGGATGCAGTTCCAGCCGCTCGGCCAGCGCCACGCCGGACCAGCTGCGGCCGCCCTGCAGCAGCGCAAGCAGACGCAACAAGCGGGCAGCGGTCGAGGCCATCGCATTACCGTATTGCGGACGGAAACTGTCCGCAATAGCTGCGTAGGATTGCCTGGCACCTCGTTCTTTATGCCTTCCGCATCCACCAAGGAAACCGCAATGTCCGACCAGCGCCACATCACCCTGTTCCACAATCCCCGTTCGCGTTCGCGCGGCGTGCTGGTGCTGCTGGAAGAGCTCGGCGCCAGCTACGACCTGCAGATCGTCAACCTGGAAAAAGGCGAGCAACTCGCGCCCGCGTACCTGGCGATCAACCCCATGGGCAAGATTCCGGCGATCCGGCATGGCGACAGCGTGGTCACCGAACAGGGCGCGATCTACCAGTATCTGGCCGAGCTGTATCCGGAAGCCGGGCTGTCGCCGGCGCCGGGCGATGCCGACCGCGGCGCCTACCTGCGCTGGCTGGCCTTCTACGGCTCGGCGTTCGAGCCGGCGATCATCGACCGCGCGATGAAGCGCGATGCGCCGCCGCGCTCGATCTCGCCCTACGCCGACTGCGCCACGGTGCTGCAGGTGATCGATACGCAGCTGGCCAAGGGCGACTATCTCCTGGGCCAGCGCTGCAGCGCGGCCGATGTGCTGTGGGGCGGCGCGCTGGGCTGGATGGTCGATTTCGGCCTGATCGACCCACCTGCCAGCACCCGCGCCTACATCGCCCGCATGGCCGACAGGCCGGCGTTCGCACGCGCCGAGGCCACCAACGCCAAGGCCTGACCAAGCGGACGGGCCCGGCGCAAGCGGGTAAACTGTGCGGCTATCTTCTACCCGCCTGGAATAAGCGCCATGCCCGGGACATCCGTTTCCGACCTGTCCGCGGCCACCGCCGTGGACGCACCCGCCCTGTTGCCGCTGCCGGTGGCCCGCCCGTCGGCGCCTGCCGTGGTGCGCGGCAAACTCTACATCAAGACCCACGGGTGCCAGATGAACGAGTACGACTCGGCCAAGATGGCCGACGTGCTCGCCGCCTCCGAAGGCCTGGAACTGACCGACAACCCCGAAGACGCCGACGTGGTGCTGGTCAACACCTGCTCCATCCGCGAGAAGGCGCAGGAAAAGGTGTTCAGCCAGCTGGGCCGCTGGAAGGCGCTGAAGGCCGGCGGCAAGCCGGTGATCATCGGCGTGGGCGGCTGCGTGGCCTCGCAGGAAGGCGAGGCCATCGTCAAGCGCGCGCCCTATGTGGATCTGGTGTTCGGCCCGCAGACCCTGCATCGCCTGCCGGAGCTGATCCGCGCGCGGCGCGAGTCGGGCAAGTCGCAGGTGGACATCAGCTTTCCGGAAATCGAGAAGTTCGATCGCCTGCCCGAGCCGCGCGCCGAGGGTCCGTCGGCGTTCGTGTCGATCATGGAAGGCTGCTCCAAGTACTGCTCGTTCTGCGTGGTGCCCTACACCCGTGGCGAAGAAGTCAGCCGGCCGTTCGAGGACGTGCTGGTGGAGGTGGCGCAGCTGGCGGCGCAAGGCGTGCGTGAGATCAACCTGCTCGGCCAGAACGTCAACGCGTATCGCGGTGCGTACGGCGCCGATGCCGGCGACGCGGCGCAATACGCCGATCTGGGCCTGTTGATCCGCACCATCGCGCAGATCGAGGGCATCGGCCGCATCCGTTTCACCACTTCGCACCCGCTGGAATTTTCCGACTCGCTGGTGGATGCGTACCGCGATGTGCCGCAGCTGGCCAATTATCTGCATCTGCCGGTGCAGGCCGGCAGCGACCGCATCCTGTCGGCGATGAAGCGTGGCTACACCGCGCTGGAATTCAAGTCCAAGATCCGCAAGCTGCGCGCGGTGCGTCCGGATATCTCGATCAGCTCGGACTTCATCGTCGGTTTCCCCGGCGAGACCGAAGCGGATTTCGAAAAGACCATGAAGCTGATCGAGGACGTGGGCTTCGACCAGAGTTTCTCGTTCGTCTATTCGCGGCGTCCCGGCACGCCGGCCTCGGACCTGCAGGACGACACCCCGGAAGCCGTCAAGCAGGCGCGGCTTGCGCGTTTGCAGGCGCAGATCAACGCGCATGCCACACGCATTTCGCAGTCCATGGTCGGCAGCGTGCAACGGGTGCTAGTGGAAGGCCCGTCGCGGCGCGATCCGAATGAATTGACCGGCAAGAGCGAGAACATGCGTCCGGTGAATTTCCCCGGCAATCCGCGCCTGATCGGGCAGTTCGTCGATGTCCTGATCACCGAGGCGATGAGCAATTCGCTGCGCGGTCTTATCCAGGTGGACGACAGCGAAAGCTGATACCGAATAGGTGCCGGGGCGCGTGGCGCCACGGCATGCATCGCGTCTTGCTGACTGGAAGGTGCGCGTTGGTTGGTCACTACTTTCGTAGTGCTGCGACCGGCTACGCGATGCTGCGTCTGCCTGCCATCGTTGTTGCGTTGCTTTGCGTAGCTGCGTGCGTGTAACACGCTGGCAATTGCGTTGAGGTCACGCGCGTCGTGCCTCGCACCTCGATCGTCGGCAAGCACGCAGCTGGTTGCTTGCCGCACTGCATTCGCCGATCGGCGCTCCAGCATCTGCGCGCTACTAAGCCGTGGTCGGTCTAGGTCAACAACGGCGCGCACTGCTCGCATACGCCAGGCATGGTCGTGATCGCGCACAACAACAACACCGACGTCCCTGGTCACACGGCACGCAAGGTAAGTGATCAAAAATTCACCACTTGTCTGCAACGCCTTGCGGCATAAGGCGTGCGAGCACTTACCCACAGGCTTTGCCGAATTCGATCCACACCGCTTGTGGACAACCGCCATCGCAGTGGTGATTTTTTCACCATGCCCCTGCCGCACCTTGTGCGAGTAGGCGCCACGATTTTTATCCACAGGTTAGTGATACGTGACTCCACAGCGATTGTGGAAAACCCGCGCGCACCGCCGGGGATCGGCCAGACCGTGCGCTTGCAGTGGCCTTGCGTGTTGGTGGGATCACACGCTGCGCGCTACCCTCGTCTGCCGCCCAACCGACCAGCGCATGCGTGCGCGGTCCGATCCGACCATGAACTCACCTGCACATCGCGACTTCACCCTGGAACCCGACGACACCGAGCGCCTGGCCAACCTGGCCGGCCCGTTCGACGCGCACCTGCGCCAGATCGAACTCAAGCTCGGCGTGGAGATCGCCAACCGCGGCAACATCTTCCGTGTCACCGGCCCGGAGCCGGCGATCACCGCCGCACAGACGCTGCTAACCGCCTTGTACGAGGAAGCCACCTCCACCACCTTCGACAACCACGCCATCCACCTGCGCCTGAACGATGCCAACGTCGAGCAGGTGGTCGATCGTTCCTACGTGGCCCAGGACGTGGCGATCAAGGTCAAACGCGGCACCGTGCGTGGCCGCGGCGCCAACCAGGCCAAGTACCTGCACGCGATCGCCACGCACGACATCAATTTCGGTATTGGCCCGGCCGGTACCGGCAAGACCTTCCTGGCGGTGGCCAGCGCAGTGGAAGCCTTGAACGAGTCGCGCGTACAGCGCCTGATCCTGGTGCGCCCGGCGGTGGAAGCCGGCGAGAAGCTGGGCTTCCTGCCCGGCGATCTCAGCCAGAAGGTGGATCCGTACCTGCGCCCGCTCTACGACGCGCTCTACGAAATGCTGGGCGTGGAAAAAGTGGTCAAGCTGCTGGAAAAGAACGTCATCGAGATCGCGCCGCTGGCCTATATGCGCGGCCGCACGCTCAACGATGCCTACGTGATCCTGGACGAGGCACAGAACACCACCATCGAGCAGATGAAGATGTTCCTGACCCGGCTGGGCTTCGGCTCCACCGCGGTGGTCACCGGCGACCTGACCCAGATCGACCTGCCCAAACACGTCAAGTCCGGCCTGCGCGACGCAATCGAAGTGCTGCGCGAGGTGGACGGCGCCAGCTTCACCTTCTTCGAAGCGCGCGACGTGGTGCGCCACCCGCTGGTGCAGCGCATCGTCACGGCCTATGAAAAGCGCGATCAGCAGGACGCTGCCGCCAAGCAACAGCCTGAGTGAGTTCGCGCCCTGTCAGCCTGGTGCTGACAGACGCAGTCGTCGCCGTCGCCGGGCATCCCGATCGCGTGCGGTCTGGCTGCATGACCAGCCAGGATTCGTTTCAAGCTTGCGGGTGCGGGATTACAATCGCGGCTGCGGGCGGGGCCCGATCGGCAGTTCGAGCTACCGCGTGGCCCACGGGCCTGCGTTGCTACTGCTGATCACCTGCACGCGCTGACCCTCTGCCCAGGAAACTCTCGCCATGACCCGTGGACCTGTCCGCCTCGACGTCGCTGTCAGTTATGCGCTGCCGCGCGCCGGTCTGCCGTCGGCGGTGAGTTTTCGCAAGTGGGTGGCCGCTGCGCTGAAGGGACGCATCCGCGAGGCCGACCTGGCGGTGCGGATTGTCGACGAGAAGGAAGGCTGCTCGCTCAACCATCATTACCGGGGCAAGGATTACGCCACCAATGTGCTGAGCTTCCCGGCCGATTTACCCGAAGGCCTGCCCAAGGGTGTCAAGATGCCGCTGCTCGGCGATCTGGTGATCTGCGCGCCGGTGGTGGCGCGCGAGGCGGCCGAACAAGGCAAGTCGCTGGCCGCGCATTACGCCCATCTGACCGTGCACGGCACGCTGCATCTGCTCGGCTGGGACCACGAAGACGACAAGGAAGCCGATGCGATGGAGCAACTCGAACGCGAGATCCTGGCAGATCTCGGCATCGACGACCCGTACGCGGGAGAAAGCTGATGCGGGCCTGCCTCGCCGCCGCGTCGCTGTTGCTGGCCTGCTCCAGCGCCTGGGCGCAGGCCGCGCCGGCACGCCCCGACCTGCCGGCCCTGATCGAATGCCGCCAGCGCATTGGCGACTTCAACGCGCTGGCACCGGTGCTGGCCGACCCGCTCAAGGCGGTGGCGCTGGGCTGGACGCCGCTGGACCAGGCCAACCTGTTCATGACCGAGTACACGCTCAACACGCCGATCAGCGTGTTCGGCCACAGCACCACCCACATCGCGTTCTCCGGCGCCAGCGTCATGGCGCTGCTGGACCTGCCCGACCCCCGCCCGCTGGCCAGACAGCTGAACCTGGAACTGGGCGTGGATAACGCCGACAAGGTCATGTACGGCCGCGAGCTGGTCAGCGAAGACACCACCAACCCCAAGACCGGCGAGGCGATGATCGAATCGATCGTGCTCAGCGTCTCCAACGTGAAGTCGCATCCGGGCAAGACCGTAGTCGGCTGCGGCTACAGCCTGGACCTGCCCTGACGCGCAGCGCCCACCCGGGCCCCGTCCACAGCGCCTTAGCGGCTTCCTGTTAGACTGACGGCTATCGCCTGGTTTGCCGGGTGCCGTCCCACGTCACGATGTCCGAAGACGACAGTAGCCAATCCCAAGAAACACCCGAAAAACGCCGTAGCTGGCTCGAGCGCCTGAGCGCTGCCTTCTCTGGCGAACCCCATACCCGCGACGAACTGGTCGCGCTGCTGCGGACCGCCGAACAGGATGGTCTCATCGCTGCAGACACCTTGCGCATGATGGAAGGCGCAATCTCCGTGTCCGAGCTCACCGTGGGCGATGTGATGATCTCGCGCTCGCAGATGGTCTCGCTGCCGGTGGAGGCGCGCTTTATCGACCTGATGAAGCAGGTGGTGGAATCCGGCCATTCGCGCTTCCCGGTGCACGGCGAGAACAAGGACGAAGTGCTCGGCATCCTGCTGGCCAAGGACTTGTTGCGCGGCGTGGTCGCCGACAACGGCCCCGGCAACGTGCGCGAACTGCTGCGCCCGGCGGTGCTGATCCCCGAGTCCAAGAAGCTCAACGTGCTGCTCAAGGAATTCCGGCTGTCGCGCAACCACATGGCGATCGTGGTGGACGAGTACGGCGGCGTCGCCGGGCTGGTCACCATCGAAGACGTGCTGGAGCAGATCGTCGGCCAGATTGACGATGAGCACGACGATGCCGAAGACGAGAATTCGCTGATCGCGATCCAGGCCGACGGCCGCTATGTGGTCGATGCGCTGACGCCGATCGAAGACTTCAACGAGCGCTTTGGTGCCGACTTCCCCGATGACGAGTACGACACCGTCGGCGGCCTGGTCACCGATGCGATCGGCCACCTGCCGGAAACCGGCGAAGAGCTGACGCTGGGGCGCTTTGCCTTCCGTGTGGCCAAGGCCGATGCGCGACGCGTGCACGCCTTCCACGTGACCATTCTGCCGCCAGACCCGCAGGACGACGCTTGAACCGTTGGTACCGCGTGAGTGCTGCAGCGCCAAGCCGCGGCAGCATCCGGCGCTGGGCGGCAGCGTGTCTGCTGCTGTTGCTGGCGTGGTTGGTGGCACCTGCCGCCATGGCCCAGGCCACCGGGCAGGCGCCAGCCCAGCCCAATGTGCCGGCACCGCGGGTCGGCGTGGTCACCATGCAGCCGGGCGAGGTGTTCTTCGAGCGCTTCGGCCACGATGCCATCGTGGTGGTCGATCCCGTCACCGGGCAGGCCACCTCGTACAACTTTGGCTTCTTCGACCCCGGCGAGCCGGATTTCGTCCCCCGCTTTGCGCGCGGCGAGATGATGTATTACCTGGTCGCGTTGCCGCTGGAAGAAGACCTGCAGCAGTACCGTGCGGTCGGCCGCGGCGTCAGCATCCAGTGGCTGGACCTGCCACCGGACCAGGCGCGCGCGCTGGCTGACGGGCTGGCCATCCGCAGCCAGCCCGAGAACGCGCGCTACCACTACGATTACTTCGTGGCCAACTGCGCCACCATGGTCCGCGACACGCTGGACCGCGCCATGGGTGGCGCGTTGAAATCGCAACTGGCCGGGCGCTCGCGCGGCAATACCTTCCGCAGCGAAGCGGTGCGCCTGGCCTCCCCTGCCCCGTGGATGTGGCTGGGCTTCGACCTGGGCCTGGGGCCGTATGCGGACCGCCCGCTGTCGCGCTGGGAAGAAGCCTTCGTGCCGATGCGCCTGGCCGACAGCCTGACCCAGGTGCACAACAGCGCCGGCCGCCCGTTGGTGCAGTCCACCCAGGTCTTGCTGCCGCATCGCATCGCACCGGAGCCGGCGGAACAGCAGCGCCACTGGTGGCCATGGCTGCTGACCGGGCTGATCGTCGCTGCCGGCGTGCTGGCACTCGGTCGCCGGCAACGCGTGCTGGCCGCCCTGGCCCTGCCGTACTGGCTGCTGTGCGCGATCGGCGGCGGCTTGCTGGTGTATCTGTGGGGCTTCACCGCGCATCAGTCGGCCTGGGCCAATCGCAACCTGTTGCTGGTCAACCCGCTGTGCGTGCTGCTGTTGATCGGCGGCATCGCCGTGCTGCGCGGGCGCCGGCCCGGGCGCTGGTTCGATGTGCTGCGCTGGGTGGTGGCCGCCGCGGCACTGCTGGCACTGCTGATCCACTGGCTGTCGTTCCAGGCGCAGGACAACCTGCAGTGGGTGCTGCTGCTGTTGCCGATCCATGCCGCGCTCGCCATCGCGTTGCGGCGGCGTGACTTGTCCGTCCGCACGCGCTGATCCAGGATGCGCCCATGAACCACCACGGCCGCCATCCGGACAACCCCTCCTGCGTCATCACCTGCGCCTATTACGACGGCCAGGGCCAGCGCCACGACATCAGCCTGGAGCAGATCAGCGACGTGCTGCAGCGCCCGGATGGCTTTGTCTGGGTCGGCCTGTACGAGCCGCAGGAGTCGGTGCTGCACAAACTGCAGGATGAGTTCGGCCTGCACGATCTGGCCATCGAGGATGCGCTCAAGGCGCACCAACGTCCCAAGGCCGAGAGCTACGGCAATTCCTTGTTCGTGGTGGTCAACACCGCACAACTGGTCAACGAGCGCATCCGCTACGGCGAGACGCACGCGTTTCTGGGCGCGCGCTTTCTGTTGACGGTGCGCCATGGCGCATCGCTGTCGTACACGCCGGTGCGGCACCGGGTCGAACGCGAACCGGCGATGCTGCGCATGGGCGCCTCGTTCTGCCTGTATGGCGTGCTCGACTTCGTGGTCGACAACTACCTGCCGATCATGGACGAGTTCCGCGACACGCTGGAAGGCCTGGAAAAGGACATCTTCGCCGACAACTACAAGCGCGAAACCGTGGTGCGCCTGTACGAGCTCAAGCGCGAACTCAACAAGATGCGGTTGGTCGTGGCGCCATTGCAGGACGTGCTCTCGCACCTCAAGCGCAACCCCGGCTCGCTGATCCACGACGAGGTCGGCATCTACCTGCGCGACGTGCTCGACCATGCCGTGCGCATCAACGACGCCATCGACACCTTGCGCGAAATGCTGGGTACCGCGCTGAGCGTCAACCTGTCGATGGTGACCCTGGCCCAGGGCGAAACCGTCAAACGCCTGGGCGCCTGGGCCGCCCTGCTGGCCGCGCCCACCCTGATCACCAGCTGGTACGGCATGAACTTCACCCACATGCCCGAACTGGACAAACCTTACGCCTACCCACTGCTGGTAGCCGGCGTGGTCGCCTCGTGCCTGGTGCTGTATCGCCTGTTCAAGCGAGCGCGGTGGCTTTAGGCCGCTTTGCGGCTGGGATTTGGGAGTGGGGATTGGGGATTGGTTGGAGCAGGACGAGTGACTTCTGCTCGCTTGCTGCACTTACCCTCATCCGCTCTTCGGGTACCTTCTCCCGAGGGGGAGAAGGAAGGCTGCCTGATTTTATGAATCCCCAATCCCGAATCCCCAATCCCCGCACTCAAGCCACATAGATCGTCTTGATGTTCATGAACTCGTGGATGCCGTGCTCGGCCAGCTCGCGGCCGAAGCCCGAGCGCTTGATGCCACCGAACGGTAGCCGCACGTCACTCTTGACCACCGAATTGACGAACGCCGCGCCGCACTGCAATTGCTGCGCGACGCGCTCGCCGCGCTTGGCATCGGAGGTCCACACGCTGCCGCCCAGGCCAAAGCTGGTGTCGTTGGCCACGCGTACTGCTTCTGCTTCATCCCGCACGCGAATGACCGACGCGACCGGGCCGAAAAACTCCTCCTCGTAGGCCGGCATGCCCGGGGCGACATGATCGAGGATGGTGGCCGGATAGCCTGCATGCGAACCGGGTACCGGTTCGCCGCCCAGCAGCACCTTGGCACCCTTTTCCACACTGTGTTGCACCTGCTTGTGCAGCTCGTCGCGCAGATCCGCGCGGGCCATCGGCGCCAGCGTGGTGCCCTCCTGTTGCGGGTCGCCGAGCACGCGCTGGGAGGCAGCGGCAACGAAGCGTTCGATGAAGCGATCGGCGATGGCGTCCACCACGATGAAGCGCTTGGCGGCGATGCAGGTCTGCCCGCTGTTGTCGAACCGCGACTGCACGGCGGAGGCGACGGTGTGCTCTAGGTCGGCGTCTTCCAGCACCACGAACGCATCGCTGCCGCCGAGTTCCATCACGCACTTCTTCAACTGATCGCCCGCATTTGCAGCCAGCGAACGTCCGGCGCGCTCGCTGCCGGTCAGCGTCACTGCGGCAATGCGATCGTCACGCAACACGTCTGCAGCCTGGTCATTGTCGATATGCAGCACATCGAACACGCCGGGCGGAATACCGGCGGCATCCAGCACCTCCTTCATCGCATCGGCGCAGCGCGGCACATTGCTGGCGTGCTTGAGCAGCGCCACATTGCCGGCCATCAGACCCGGGGCGAGGAAACGGAACGCCTGCCACAGCGGAAAATTCCATGGCATCACCGCAAACACGCAGCCCAGTGGCTCGTAGCGCACATAGCTGGACTGCGCCTCGGTCGGGATATCGCGCGGTGCCAGGTAGTCGGCTGCATGTTCGGCGTAATAGGCGCAGCCCTGCGCGCACTTGTCCACCTCGGCCAGCGCCTCGTGGCGCAGCTTGCCCATCTCGGCGGTCATGATGCGCTGCAGGTCGTCGCGCCGCCGGGTCAGCTCTTCGCCGACCCGGCGCAGCAGTGCGCCGCGCTCGGCCAGCGGCAGCGCCGCCCACTGCGGAAACGCCTTGGCGGAAGCAGCCAGACGCGTCTCGATGGCGGCGGCGTCCAGGGTGTGCTGGGTATGTTCGACTTGGCCAGTGGCCGGGTTGACGGTGTCGTAGGACATGACGGTCTCCTGTTACAGGCCCGCCATGCTAGTCGCCGGCAAGTTGCAGCCGCGTCACAACTGCAGCAAATCGCTGCAACGCTGTGTTTACCCACGCCGCGACGCAATGCCGCACCTCGATCGCACCGCTCGCGGATCACTGGCAACCGGAACAACGCTCCCAGCCACGCGAACGAAAGCGTCCCTGCCCTGTCCCGACCGTCCCACCGCACAAAAATGCTCTAGCATTCGGCACTTGGCAGCTTCATCCATTCACGGAAGACCACCACGATGCGCCGGGATCTCATTGTTCTAGTTGTACTTGGCATCGGCGCCTGCCTGCCGGGATGCGCCGTCCTGCAGGACATGCTGCACGGCCCGCGTCCCGGCCCGAACGGATTTGTCACCGTGAGCTGCACCAACACGCTGCCCAATCCCAGCCAACCCTGCGAGGAACAGGCACTGCGGGCCTGCTCGGAGACTGCCATCCGCCAATTCGTTACCGCGCACTCGTCGCCGAACATGGTCACGATCTATCCGAGCAAGCAGAAATCCAAGGACGACGGCGACAAGAACGGCAAGAACAGGGACAAGGATCGCGCCGACGAACAACCCAAGGTCGAGCAACAGGGCTACGACATCAGCGCCGAGTATCAGTGCTACCTGACCAAGCCGCAGCCCTGGGACAGCGGGTACACGCCTCCGGCCAGGTAACAGCGGCCCAACCAACTGCCGTGCCCGGCGTCCGGTGGCCGAATCAGGCGTCCGCAATCGGCGTGCAGCCATCGTGGATGTCTGTGGCGTCGGCGTTCGCAGCCGTCTGGCCGCCGCTGGTGGCGATGCATTCGCCCCCCCCATGTTGGTGCCTGCTCAGGAAGCAGCTTGCAGCGCCAGTTGCGCATCGCGCTGGCGGCGTCTTTCGCCACGCGCCAGCAGCCACCAGCCGATCACTGCGGCGATCGACACCGCCAGCACCATCAGCGTGGCAAGTGCGTTGATCTTGGGGCTGATGCCCAGCCGCACCGACGCAAACACCTTGATCGGCAAGGTGGTCGAACTGGGCCCGGCCAGAAAGCTGGCGATCACCACGTCGTCCAGCGACAGCGAGAATGCGAGCAGCCAGCCCGATACCAATGCCGGAGCGATGATCGGCAAGGTGATCAGGAAGAACACCTTCAGCGGTGTCGCGCCCAGATCCATCGCCGCCTCTTCCAGCGAGCGATCCAGTTCCTGCAGGCGCGAGGAAATCACCACCGTGACGAACGAGACGGTGAAGGTGACATGCGCCGCCCAGATTGCCACCGCGCCACGCGGTGCGATCCCGAGGACACCGCCCATCGAAACCAGCAACAACAGGATCGACAGGCCGATGATCACTTCCGGCATCACCAGCGGTGCGGTGATCAATGCACCGAACAGGGTCTTGCCGGGAAAACGCCGCATGCGCACCATCGCCAGCGCCGCCATCGTCCCCAGCACCGTCGATGCACAGGCGGTCCAGAACGCGACTTGCAGGCTGACCCAGGCCGCCTCCAGCAACTGGCGATCGCGCAGCAATTCGCCGTACCAACGCGTGGAAAAGCCGCCCCACACCATCGCCAGGCGCGAGGCGTTGAACGAGTAGACCATCAGCAACAGGATCGGCAGATACAGAAAGCCGAAGCCCAGCGCGAGCACGCCAGCGCCCAGCAGGCGCGTGCCGGGAGAGGCGCGCATCATGTCAGCCGCCCTTCCAGCTCGCGCTGCTGATAACGGTGGAACAGCACGATCGGCACCAGCAACAGCAGCAACATCACCGTAGCCACCGCCGCGGCCACCGGCCAGTCGCGATTATTGAAGAACTCGCCCCACAGCACGCGGCCGATCATCAAGGTGTCCGGCCCGCCCAGCATTTCCGGAATCACGAATTCGCCCACCGCCGGGATCATCACCAGCATGCAGCCGGCAACGATGCCGTTGCGCGACAGCGGCAAGGTGATGCGCACGAAGGCCTGCCACGGCCGCGCGCCCAGATCGTAGGCGGCTTCGAGCAATCGCTGGTCGTGCTTGACCAGATTGGCGTACAACGGCAACACCATGAACGGCAGATAGCAGTAAACGATGCCGATGTAGGCGGCCAGCGGCGTGTACAGCAACTGCAAGGGCTGGCGGATCACTCCCAGCGCCAGCAGCGCCTGATTGAGCAGGCCGTTGCCGTCGAGGATGCCGATCCAGGCGTAGACGCGGATCAGGAACGAGGTCCATGACGGCAGCACCACCAGCATCATCGCCACATTGCGCGTGGCCAGCGGCAGACGCGCAATGACATAGGCCATCGGGTAGCCGATCAACAGCGCAAACACGGTCGACAGCGCGGCGATCCTGATCGAACTCGCATACGCCGCCAGGTACTGGCTGTCGCGCAGCATGACCAGATAATTGCCCAGATGCAGCTTGACGCTCACCGCCCCATCGGCCGCAACGGCGAACAGCGGCGTGTACGGCGGCATCGCGGTGGCGCGCTCGGCGAAGGAGATCTTCAGCACGATCAGGAACGGGATCGCAAAGAACACCAGCAGCCACAGATACGGTGCGGCGATCACACCCCAGCGCGCGCCCGGCAATGCGCGGATCAGGCGACTCATGCGGTGAGTACCACGCCGTCGTCCTCGCCCCAGTTCAGCCAGACGGTGTCGCCCCAGGTCAGCGCTTCGCTGGCCCAACGCTGACGGTTGGCGAAGTTGGCCATCAGCGTGAAACCGCCGGGCAGGCGCACGTGATAGACCGAATGGCTACCGAAATAGGCGATGTCCTCGATCACGCCCTGCGCCTTGTTGCAGGCCTGGGCCGGTTCGTCCTTGCCGATGAGGAGTTTTTCCGGGCGCAGCGCGAACGCCACTGCCTGCCCTTCGAAACCGGTGATGCCGTGGCCGATCCGGATATTGGCGTCGAAGGCCGGCGCCTTCAGGCCGACGTAGTCGGGTTTGTCCTCGACGATCACCGCGTCGATCAGATTGACCGAGCCGATGAAGTCGGCAGCGAACCGGTTGGCCGGTTGTTCGTAGATTTCGTCCGGGGTGCCGACCTGCTGGATCCAGCCCTGGTCCATCAACGCGATGCGGGTGGCCATGCTCATGGCCTCCTCCTGATCATGAGTGACCATGACGCAGGTGACGCCGGAGGTCTCGATGATGTTGACCAGTTCCAGCTGCATCTGCGCGCGCAGCTTCTTGTCCAGCGCGCCCATCGGTTCGTCCAGCAGCAGCAGCTTGGGCCGCTTGGCCAGCGAGCGCGCCAACGCCACACGTTGCTGCTGCCCGCCGGACAATTGATGCGGCTTGCGCCTGGCCAGGTTGCCAAGCTGCACAAGCTCCAGCATTTCGCCCACGCGCGCCGCGATCGCCGGCTTGGAAAGCGCCTCCTGCTTCAGCCCAAAGGCGATGTTCTGTTCCACGCTCATGTGCGGAAACAGCGCATACGACTGGAACATCATGTTGATCGGGCGCTCGTACGGCGGCAAACCGTCGATCGGCTGGCCATCGAGCACGATGCGGCCTTTGGTCGGCCGCTCGAAGCCGGCCAGGCAGCGCAGCAGGGTGGACTTGCCGCTGCCCGAGCCGCCCAGCAGCGCGAAGATCTCGCCCTTGCGGATCTGCAGGCTGACATCATCGACCGCGACGACGCCATCGAATTCCTTGCGGACCTCGTTGATGCTCAGATAGGCGTTGTCGCCAGGGGAAAGCGGCGCCACTGCGGCCTCGGTAACTGCCATGGATCCTCTCGATTGCGAAGCGTGGCCCGGCACCGACTGTGCACCTCAGGACGCCGGCGCCGCCAGTGCTTGGTGCGACATCAGCGCTCGTCCATTTGCGTCCAGGCGTCTCGCCTGCAGCGAGCCGACGACGAACTGCTACATCTGGTGACCGCCTGCCGGCGCGGGCGCTGCAGCAACACGGTGTCTGCAACGGCAGAGCGACACCCTAGCGCGACCGGAGCGCCGACGCCCGCCGCGACGGCTATCGATCAGCGTGGCTCCGGCACCGGCGCGCTCCAGCCCAGACCCAGGCTCTTCTGCAGCGCGACGTAGTTCACCAGCAACTGTACCTGTGCCTGTGCGGCGGCGTCCTGCGCGGACAGCTGCTGGCGCTGCACGTCGAGCAGATCGATCGACGAGGTGGCACCGGCATCGCGCCGTTGCTGCATCAAGCCGGCCGAACGCGTGGCCGAGGCTTCGGCCTGCCGCGCCACCACCAGCTGCTTGCGCGCCGAGCCGAAGCGCGCCAATGCCGAATTGGCATCCTGCAACGCAGCCAGCACCGCGCCCTCGTACGCCGCCTCGCGCCCGGCGTTGCCGGCACGCGCCTGCTCCACCTGTGCCTTGGTGCGGCCGAAGTCGAAGATCGACCAGCGCAGCATCGGCACCGCCAGCGTGGTCAAGGCATCGGAATTGAAATCGCTGGGCGAGCCGGCGACCCAGCTCAGGCCGCCCAGCAGGCTCACCTGCGGAAAATACCCGTTCAACGCCTCGCCGATCTGCGCGCTGGAGGCAGCCAGTTCGCGCTCGGCCTTGCGCACATCGGGGCGGCGACGGATCAGGGCGCCGGCATCGTCCACGCGCACCTGGGTGGGCAGCATCGGCAATGGCTGCGGCGCGCTCAACTGCGCGTCCAGCGCGCCGGGCTCGCGCCCCACCATCAGCGCCAGTTGATCCAGCGCTTCCTGCGACTGCATTTCCAGCGGCAGGCGCTGCGCCTGTTGCTGCTGCACTTGCGTGGCGATCTGTTCGACCTGCAGGTCCGAGGCCGCGCCGCGCTCGCGGCGCTGCTGGGTCAGGCGCAGGGTCTGCCCGATCTTGTCCAGGTTCGCATCGGCGATCGCCAGCCGCGCCTGCAAGCCGCGGTAGTTGAGGTACACCTGCCCCACTTCGGCTGCCAGCTGCACCTGCGCATCGGCCAGCTCGGCCTCCGAGGCCTGCGCCTGTGCCAGCGCGCCTTCGGCGGCGCGACGGCGGCGGCCGAAGAAATCCAGTTCCCAGCTGGCGTCGAAACCGGCGCTGTAGATCTGGGTCTTTTCCAGATCCAGCGCCTCGCTACCCTGTGCCGGTGGCTGGCCGTTCTGGCCGTTCTGCAAGCCGCCCAGCGTATCGACGATGGTCTGCGGCGGCTCGGCATACGCATACACCGCGCTGGCGTTGAGCTTGGGCAGACGTTCGGCACGGCGCTGGCTGGCCAGTGCACGGTTGGCACGCAGCCGCGCCTGCGCCGCACGCAGGTTGGGACTGTCGGCCAGGGCCTGGGTGACCAGCTGGGTGAGGGTCGGGTCCTGCAGTTGCTCCCACCAATGATTCAATGGCGCGGCAGCGACCACGTCGGCGCCAGCAGCGCGATGCAGGGCCGGCGCCTGCACCGCCGTGTCGGCCACTGCCGGGGGCTTGGTGTAGTTGGGGCCGAGCATGCAGCCGCCGAGCAAAACCACGCTCAACGCCGCAGCCAGGGGCATGCGGATCAGGCGCATGGAATCAGTGCATTGCAAGGTGCGCCCCCTTGGGTAACGGCTTGAGCAAAAAGGCCAGCGGAATCGTGCAGACCACGATCACGCCGAAGATCCAGAACAGATCGCTATAGGTCATCACCAGGGCCTGCTGCTGCACCAGGCGCGCCAGCTGCGCGACCGAGCGAATGGCCGCCTCGCCGCCGGCACTGCCCTGCATCTGCGCAGTCAGCCCGGAAAGAAAGTCCTGCGCGCGCGAGGAATTGGCGGTGATTGCGCTGCCGATGGTTTCGGTATGGAAGGTCATGCGGCGCTCCTGGAAGGTGGAGATCAGCGCAAGCCCCACCGAGCCGCCCAGGTTGCGGCCGGCGTTGAACAGGCCCGACGCATCGCCGGCCAGTTCGGGCGGCACAGATGAAATGGCCGCCTGGTTCAACGACATCATCGCCAGCGCCAGGCCGCAGCCCTGCAACAACTGGCCGGCGACAAAATGCATGCCCACGGTGTCGGCGGTCAGCGACAGATTGGCGAAGCAGGCCGCGGCAAAGCAGATCAGCCCGGCGATCACCAGGATGCGCACGTCCACCACCTCCAGCAGCTTGGGCATCATCGGCATCAACAGCACGGTCGGCAGGCCTGACAGCAGCAGCACGTAGCCGGCCTGCTCGGTGTTGTAGCCGGAGATCACCGCCAGGAACTGAGGAATCATGTACATGACGCCGAACAGGATCATGCCCACCGCCATGATCATGACGAACACCGCGCCGAAACTGCGATGCAGCAGCAGCGACAGGTGGATCACCGGCGGCCGCTTGCGGAACTGGCCCACGACCAGTGCAGCGAATCCGCTGAGCGCGATCACGCTCAGCGCGTTGATCTCGCTGGATTCGAACCAGCGCTCGCGCTGGCCCTCTTCCAGCACCACGGTGAGCCCGCCCAGGCCGGCGGTCAGGCCGTAGATGCCCAGCCAGTCGGCATTGAGCAGGCCGGCCCAGTCGCCTTTTTCATGCTTGAGGCCAAGCAGCAGCAAGGCCACCAGGCCGACGCAGATCGGCACGTTGATGAAGAAGGCGTAGTGCCAGCTGACGTTCTCGGTGAGCCAGCCGCCGAGCAGCGGGCCGATCACCGGGCCCATGATCACGGTCATGCCGAACAGCGCGGTGCCCATCGTTTGTTGGCTCGGCGGCAGCCGGGTCGCAACGATGGTCAGCGCGGTCGGAATCAGCGCACCGCCGGCCAGGCCCTGCCCCACACGGCCGATGATCATCATCGTCAACGAGGTCGACAGCCCGCACACCACCGAAAACGCGGTGAACATCAGCGCGCAGATCAGCAGGAAGTTGCGCAGGCCCAGCGTGCGCACGAACCAGCCGGTCAGCGGGATCATGATGATCTCGGCAACCAGGTACGCGGTGGAGATCCAGGTGCCTTCGGTGCCGCTGGCGCCGACCTCGCCCTGGATGGTGGGCAGCGCCGCGTTGACGATGGAGATGTCCAGCGTCGCCATGAACGAGCCGATGGTGCCGGCCAGCACCGCCAGCCAGGCGCCCGGCTCGGCCTTCTCGCGTTGCGCGCTGCCGCCGGCACGCGGGCCGGTGGCTGCCGTTGCATTCATCGCGCGCGCTCCTGCGCCTGCACGCGATCGGATTCCTCCTCGGCCCGTTGCTTGGCGTCCTTGGCCGAGCGCGTGTCCACGGTGACCTCGACCGACATGCCCGGCACCAGCACCTTGCGCGCCTCGTCGCCGGCCAGCACGCGGATGCGCACCGGCACGCGCTGCACCACCTTGGTGAAGTTGCCGGTGGCATTTTCCGGCGGCAGCAATGCGAACTGCGAGCCGGTGCCCGGCGACAGGCTCTCGACCTTGCCGTGCAGCTTGACGCCCGACAAGGCATCGACCTCGATCTCGGCCGGCTGGCCGGGACGCATCAGGCCGACCTGGGTTTCCTTGAAATTGGCGATCAGGTACAGCGATTCCTGCGGCACGATGGTCATGGTGCGGGTGCCGGCCCCGAGGAACTGGCCGACCTGCACGGTCTTGTCGCCGACACGGCCGTGGATGCGGCTGGTCAGCAAGGTGTCTTCCACCGCCACGCGGGCCTGGTCGGCATCGGCGCTGGCCTGCTTGAGGCCGGCCTGGGCCTGCTCCAGCTGCGCGTTGCTGGCCAGGATCTGGCTCTGCGCGCCCTTGGCCTGCGCCTGCGCGGCCTGGTACTGGGCGCGTGCACGTTGCAGCTCGTGCTGCAGGCTTTCCTGGTGCTCGTGGGTGTCGGCGCCGGAGGCGGCCAACGGGGCGAAGCGCTTCACTTCGGCTTGGGCGAAGGTCAGACTTGCCGCTGCCGAGGTGACCTGGCTACGCGCCTGCACCAGCGCTGACTCCTGCCCGGACACGTTGGCCGTGGCCGCGGCGATATCGGCCTGGCGCGCGGCGATCGCGGCTTCGGCCTGCTGCAGGTTCGCCTGGTAGGTGCGGTCGTCGATCTGCAGCAGCGGCTGGCCGGCTTCCACGATCTGGTTGTCGCCCACCATCACCTTGGTCACGTAGCCGCTGACCCGCGGCGCCACGGCCACCGAGTCGGCCTGCAGGTAGGCATTGTTGGTGTCCTGCATGTAGCGGCCCTTGACCAGGTAATAGGCCAGCCAGATCACCAGCAGCACCACCACCAGCACCCCGACCACGATCAGCGTCCATTTGACCTTTGGGTTCTTCAACGGCGAGGGCTTGGGCGGCTCCTGCTCGTTGTGCGCGCCGGTGCCTTGCGCATCCGTGCCCGAAGGCTGGCCGTCGTTGGACTGCTGGTCGTGGTTGCTCAAGGTGAGGCGTCCTGTGTCGTGGGCGAGGCGCGCGCGACGACGTACCGCATCAGCGGTCCGGCGAAGGCGGCGCAACCATACAATTATTTGAACCGCCCGGTACAGATTGCGTGACGACCGCAGTCAGCGCGCGCTCGGACTTGCAGGCGCACGCCTGGCAAGCGCTCTTACAAAACTGGAAGAGCGACTGCGACGGTCAGCGACCGGTCTTGATCTCGGTCCACAGCCGCGTATACAGCCGGTCCACCTCCGGCGGATTGATCGCATAGGTGAACATCTTGGCGGTCACCTCCGGCGGCGGGTAGATGGTGGGGTCGTTGCGGATCGCCGCGTCCACCAGCGGCGTGGCGGTGCGTACCGGGTTGGCGTAGTGGATGAAGTTGCTGTTGGCCGCGGCCACGTCCGGCTTCAACAGATAATTGATGAAGGCGTAGGCGTTGTCGGGGTGCTTGGCGTCCTTGGGAATGGCCAGCATGTCGAACCACTGCGGCGCGCCTTCCTTGGGGATCGCATAGGCCACCTTGATGCCGTTGCCGGCTTCCACCGCGCGGTCGCGCGCCTGGATGATGTCGCCCGACCAGCCCACCGCCAGGCAGGTGTTGCCGTTGGCCAGCGAGCTCACGTACTGGCTGGAATGAAAGTTCTGCACGTACGGGCGGATCGTCTTGATCAGCGCGGCAGCCTGCTCGATCTCGGCCGGCACGCTGCTGTGCGGATCCAGGCCCAGATAATTGAGCGCGATCGGAATCAGGTCCGAGGGCGTGTCCAGCAGGGTCACGCCACAGTCCTTCAACCTGGACAGGTTTTCCGGCTTGAACACCAGGTCCCAGCTGTTGGCGACCTCGGTGTTGCCGAAGATCGCCTTGAGCTTGTCCACGTTGTAGCCGATGCCGGTGGTGCCGATCATGTACGGCACGCCATAGGCGTTGCCCGGGTCCTGCGCGGCAATGCGCCGCATGATGTCCGGGTCCAGATTGGCCAGATTGGGGATCTTGGCCTTGTCCAGCGGCAGGAACACGCCGGCCTGGATCTGCCGGCCGAAGAAGTTCAGCGTGGGCACCACCACGTCGTAATCGCTGCCACCGGCGAGCAGCTTGGTTTCCACCATCTCGTCGCTGTCGAACACGTCGTAGGTGACCTTGATGCCGGTGCTCTTCTCGAACGCGGGAATGGTGTCTTCGGCGATGTAGTCCGAGTAGTTGTAGACGTTGAGCACCTTGGCCCGCGCCTCGGCACCGCCGGGTGCATTGCTGCCACCGCAGGCGGCCAGCAAGGTGGTGGACAGCGTCAGGGCGAGCAGTCGCAGCGTCATGCGGGTCTCCAGGGCAGCGCGATCAGGGCGGGCCGGGATGCGGCCGGTCGAAGGGCCAGCCTACCCATGGTGGTTGTGTTTGCACAGCGCGGCGTGGCGGAAACCAACCGTGCGCACCCGCTGGCCGGCGCGGCCGGTGCCGCAAGCGCCTCTGCCGGCCGCCCTGGCGGGTGTGCGCGACCGGCAAAGCTTGACGTGCGCCGGCCGGCTTAGGCGGCAACGATGCCTAGCGCCTGCGCAGTATCGTCCAGCGCCGCCCAGGCCTTGTCGAACAGCTCATCGACCTGTTCGCAGGTGATGATCAACGGCGGCGACAGCAGCATCGCATCGTAGGTGGCACGCAGGATCAGCCCGCGCCGCAGCGCGAAATCGCGGCACAGCGCACCGACCCGACCGCGTTCGGGGAAATAGACCCCGCGCCGGCGCTTGTCCGGCACCAGTTCCAGAGCCCCGACCAGGCCGGCGATACGCGCCTCGCCGACCAGCCGGTGCTCGCCCAGCTCGGCCCAGCGTTGTGCCAGATACGGCGCGATCCGGGTACGCGCAGTGTCCACGATGCCTTCGTCCTGCAGCAGGCGCAGGTTCTCCAGCGCCACCGCCGCGCAGACCGGATGCCCCGCATAGGTGCCGCCGTGCGCGAGCTCGCCGCCCTGCGCCTTGAGCACGCCGGCCACGCGATCGTTGAACATCGCCGCCGCCAACGGGATATAGCCGGAGGTGATGCCCTTGGCCAGCGTCATCACGTCGGGCTGGAAGCCGAAATAATCCGCACCGAACCAGGCACCGGTACGCCCGAACCCGCAGATCACCTCGTCGGCCACCAGCAGCACGTCGTAGCGCTTGCAGATGCGCTCGATTTCCGGCCAGTAGCTGCGCGGCGGGATGTACACCCCGATCGCACCCATGATCGGTTCACCGATGAAGGCCGCCACGTGTTGCGGCCCGAGTTGCAGGATCCGGTCTTCCAGCCGACGCGCCGCCAGCAGCCCGTACTCGTCCGGGTCCATCTCCCCGCCATCGCCGAAGTGATACGGCGGCGCGATGTGGTGGATATCCGGAATCGGCAGGCCACCCTGCCTGTGCATGCCGCGCATGCCGCCCAGGCTGGCGCCGGCCATGGTGGTGCCGTGATAGCCGTCATGACGGCCGATGAAGATGCGTTTTTCCGGCTGCCCCTGCACCGCCCAGAAATGCCGCACCAGCCGCAGGATGGTGTCGTTGGCCTCCGACCCGGAATTGGCGAAGAACGCATGGTTCAGATCGCCCGGCGTCAGCTCCGCCAGCTTGGCGGCCAGATGGATGGTGGGCTCGGTGGTGCACTGGAAAAAGCTGTTGTAGTACGCCAGCTGTTCCATCTGCCGCGCCGCCGCCTGTGCCAGCTCCTTGCGCCCGTAGCCGACATTCACGCACCACAAGCCGCCGAACGCATCCAGCAACTTGTTGCCCTGCGCGTCCCAGACATACACGCCCTCGCCGCGGGTCAGGATGCGCGTACCCTTTTCGGCCAGTGCCGCGTTGTCGTTGAACGGATGCAGGTGATGGGCGGCATCGAGCTGCTGCAAGGTTTCCAACACAGTAGGGTGCACGGCTTGCTCCGGAAGTGGCTCACGCCAGTGGCGCGAATGCAGTGGCGTTACGAAAGGCAGCTGGCGCAAAACGCATCGGACGCCTGCAGTGCACGTGGGCCTGGACCATGGCCAGACGACCTGCCCTCATCCGCCCTTCGGGCACCTTCTCCCGAGGGGAGACGGGAGCGGCGCGGCACGCTGCGCCGAGCGCAGACGCTTCACACATTCAACAACAGGAACTCCCGCTCCCACGAACTGATCACGCGGAAGAACGTCTCGTACTCTTTGCGCTTGACCGAGATGTAGGCGCGCACGAAGCGCCGCCCCAGCATCTCCTGCAAGGCCTCGCAGCCCTCCAGTCCGTCCAGCGCCTCGCCCAGCGAGCGCGGCAGATCGTAGCCCTGCTGCTTGCCGTTGCTGCTGATCGGCGCGGTCGGTTCGAGCTTCTCGCGGATGCCGAGCAACCCGCAGGCCAGGGTCGCCGCCATCGCCAGGTACGGATTGGCGTCGGAGCCGGCAAAGCGGCTTTCCACCCGCATGTTCTGCGGCACATCGATCGGCACCCGCAGCCCGCAGGTGCGATTGTCGAAACCCCACAGCACATTGCTCGGCGACACCTCGCCGAACATCAGCCGCCGGTAGGAATTGACGTTGGGCGCCAGCAGCCCCATCGCCATCGGAATGTATTTCTGCAGGCCACCAAGATAGTGCGCAAAGGTGTCGCTGAAGCCGCCTTCGCGTTTGCCGCTGAACACGTTCTTGCCGGTGCCGGCATGCAGCAGGCTCTGATGGATATGCATCGCACTGCCCGGCTCGGTCTCCATCGGCTTGGCCAGAAACGTCGCATACACGCCATGCCGCAGCGCGGCCTCGCGCATGGTGCGCTTGAACAGGAACACCTGATCGGCGCGCGAGAGCGCATCGGCGTGGGTGAAGTTGACCTCCAGCTGCGCGGCGCCGGATTCGTGGATCAGCGTATCCACGTCCAGTTCCATCGCATCGCAGTAGTCGTACATCAGGTCCAGGATGGGGTCGAACTCGTTGACCGCATCGATCGAATACGACTGCCGCGCAGTCTCCGGCCGACCCGAGCGCCCGGCCGGCGGCAACAACGGAAAGTCCGGGTCGGTGTTCTTCTGCACCAGGAAGAATTCCAGCTCCGGCGCCACCACCGGTTGCAGCTTGGCTTCGGCAAAGGCGTCCAGCACGCGCCGCAGCACATTGCGCGGGGCAAGCTCATGCGGCTGGCCGTCCTTGGTGTAGCAATCGTGGATGACCTGCGCAGTGGGATCGGCCGCCCACGGCACCATGCGCACGGTGGATGCATCCGGGCGCAGATGCATGTCCGAATCCGATGGCGAGGTCAGCTCGTAGTAATCGTCAGGGAAATCGCCGGTGACGGTGGTGGCGAAGATGCCTTCCGGCAGCCGGGTGCCGTAGTCGTGCGAAAACTTGTCCGCCGGAATGATCTTGCCGCGTGCGTTGCCGGTGATGTCCGGCACCAAGCACTCGACCTCGGTGATGTGGCGGTCCTTGAGCCAGCGGCGCAGCGCGCTCTCGGGCTGCTTGGGCGTGGATGTGCGCGAACGGGTGCGGATCGACATGCAACCTCACTGACCGCGTCGAGCGGCGTATTGGCGACAGGCCTCGCCGAAGGCCTGGAAGATGGCACGGTAGAACGGATGCTGTGTGACACGCCACTCCGGATGCCACTGCACCGCGAGCAGAAAGCCCGGCCCGGGGCCGCGAAAGGCTTCGATCAGGCCATCCGGCGCGGTTGCCTCGATCAGCAGGCCGTCGGCCAGGCGCGCAATGCCCTGCCCGTGCAGCGAGTTCACCGCGACCTGCGCGCTGTCGCTCATGCCGGCCAGCAGGCCGCCAGGATGCAGCTGCACCGGATGCGCCGGGCCGTACTGCGTGTCCAGCGGCATGGCACGGTCTTCGCGGTGATCAAGCAGGCCGGGCACGTCATGCACGCGTTGGTGCAGGCGCCCGCCCAGCGCCACATTGACCTCCTGCAGCCCGCGGCAGATCGCCAGCACCGGCAGGCCGCGCGCCAGTGCCTGCGGGATCAGTCCCAGGCTGGTGGCATCGCGCGCCGGGTCGTGCGGATTGCCCTCCCAGCTTGGCTCGTCGCTGTAGTGATGCGGCTCGACATTGCTGACCGCACCGGTCAGCAACAGGCCATCCAGACGATTCAGCCACGCGCGCGCATCCAGCGTGGGCTGCAGGCTCGGCAACAGCACCGGCATGGCTCCGGCTGCGTCCACCACCGCGCGGATGTACTTTTCGCCGGTGGCCAGAAACGGATGCGGCCCTTGCTGGATGCGATCGGTCGGCAACCCGACCAGTGGAACGACAGCCATGCGGATCTCCCGGTTGAACGCGGCTGCATCACGCGTGCGCTTGCCATCGCGCAGGCGCTGGCACTGTACAGGGCACAGGTGGCGCGCAGCTGGCGGCTTGCGCATCACCTGCATCCCTCCGACCGCGACAACTTGTCAGCGCGTGGTCGCCACGGGTTGATGGGAGTCGCAGCGGATGCCTGCGAACTTACCGTGCGGCCACCTGCATTGCCAGGGTCCACGCGCGCACTGTTGCGAAAGATCACATGTGCTTTGCTAGTCTGAGCGGCGACCTTGCAGGTGGTGCCCATGGTTTCCGAGAACTCCGTCGCGTGCTTGCCCGCCGCCGATGCCGCCACGCTGGCGCGGATCGATGGCTGCGAAGCGGTCGATCTGCTGTTGCCCGACACCAATGGCGTGCTGCGTGGCAAGCGTGTGACAGCCGAGGTCCTGGCCAAGGTCTATCGCGATGGCGTGTGCCTGCCGATGTCGCTGATCGCCACCGACATCACCGGCAATACCGTCGAGGAAACCGGGCTGGGCTACGCCATCGGCGATGCCGATCGCATCTGCCGGCCGATCGCCGGCTCGCTGCGTCCGGTGCCGTGGGCACCGCGGCCGATGGCGCAGCTGCTGCTGGCAATGCATCAGCCGGACGGCAGCGTGTTCGAGGTCGCGCCGCGCGCGGTCTTGCAGCGCGTGCTGCACGGTTTTGCTGCGCTCGGCCTGACCCCGGTCATTGCGGTGGAACTGGAGTTCTACCTGTTCGATGCGGTGCCCGATGCGCAAGGACGCCCGCAGACGCCGCGCGATCCGCAGACCGGTGTGCGCAGCGACAGCACCCAGGTGTATTCCTTGCAGGACCTGGACGACCAGCGCAGCTTCACCGACGCGGTGACTGACGCCTGTCGCCAGCAAGGCATCCCGGCCGACACCGCCGTGGCCGAGTACGCACCCGGCCAGTTCGAAATCAACCTGCAGCATCGCGCCGATGCGGTAGCCGCCTGCGACGAGGCGATCCTGCTCAAGCGCACCATCAAGGCGATTTCGCAACAGCAGGGCAAGCTCGCCAGCTTCATGGCCAAGCCGTTTCCCGGCCAGGCCGGCAGCGGCCTGCACCTGCATGTGAGCCTGCTCGATGCCGACGGGCACAACGTGTTTGCCGGCAGCGTCGATGTACCCGCCGACCGCCTGCGCCATGCCATCGCCGGCCTGCAGCGGCACGCCGATGCCTCGCTGCTGATGTTCGCGCCGCACGCCAACAGTTACCGCAGGTTCGTCAGCAATGCCTTCGTGCCGCTGGATGCGAGCTGGGGCTTCAACAACCGCACCGTGGCGCTGCGCATCCCGCATAGCGATGCACGCAACACCCGTATCGAGCATCGCATCGCCGGCGCCGATGCCAACCCGTACCTGGCTGCCGCCGCCGTGCTGGCCGCCATGCTGGACGGCCTGCAACATCCCGGCGAGCCCAGCGCGGCAGTCACCGGCAATGCCTATGCGCAAGCGGTCTTTCGGCCGCGCACCTGGCAAGCCGCGGTGGATGCATTCGGCGCCAGCGACTTTGTCGGCGCGCAGTTCGGCAGCCAGTTCCAGCACGTATTCGGCCAGCAGAAACAGCGCGAGCTGCTCGACTACCAGGCGCAGGTGCCGGATCTGGATTACGCCCGGTACCTGCGGATCGTCTGATGGACGGCCCGGCCACATCGCTGCCGCCTGCCGATCCGTCGGGTAACGGCTATCCCGACAGCTGGTACGCCCGCAGCACGCCGGCCTTGCCCCAGCAACCATGCCTGCAGGGCGTGCAACGTGCCGATGTCTGCATCCTCGGCGCCGGCTACACCGGCCTCGCCGCCGCGCTCGCCCTGGCCGAGGCCGGCTACAAGGTCATCGTGCTGGAAGCCAGGCGCATCGGCTGGGGCGCCTCCGGGCGCAACGGCGGCCAGGCCATCGTCGGCTACGGCTGCGAGCAGGAAACCCTGGAAGCGCTGGTCGGCGATGCCGACGCGCGGCTGCTGTTCGACTTCTCGCGCGACGGCATGCACCTGCTGCGCGCGCGCATCGACCGCCACGCCATCGCCTGCGACTGGCGCGACGGCCACGCTCATGTGCCGCTGAAGCCGCGCCAGGTGCAGGCCTTGCAGCACGGCATCGTGCGCATGGCCGAGCGCTACGACTACCCGCTGGAATGGTGGGACCGCGCGCGTACGCGGCAGGTGCTGGACAGCCCGCTCTACCTGGGCGCGATGTTCGATCCGGCCAGCGGCCATCTGCATCCGCTGGCCTATGCGCTGGGCCTGGCGCGCGCAGCGCTGGCGGCCGGCGTGCGCATCCACGAGGCCTCGCCCGTCTCGCGGCTAGAGCACGGCACGCGCGTGACCATGCAGACCGACCAGGGCAGCGTCAGCGCCGAGTTCGGCGTGATCGCCGGCAATGCCCTGCTGCAGGGCATTTCCACGGCGCTGGAGCGCCGCATCATGCCGGTCGGCACCTATGTCGGTGCGACGCCGCCGCTGGGCCAGGCCCGTGCACGCGCGCTGATCGCCAACGACATGGCGGTCGCCGACACCAACTGGGCGCTGGACTACTACCGGCTCAGCGCCGACCACCGGCTGCTGTTCGGCGGACGCGCCAGCTACTCCTCGCGCCCGCCGCACGGCCTGGATCGGTTGATGACACGGCGCATGCACACGGTCTTCCCGCAACTGCGCGACGTGCCGCTGCAAACGCTGTGGGGCGGCTACGTGGACATCTCGCGCAACCGCGCCCCGCACTGGGGCCGGCTGGGGCCCAACGTGTATTTCGCCCAGGGATTCTCCGGGCATGGCGTCGCCGCCACCGGCCTGGCCGGCCAGGTCATCGCCGAGGCCATCGCCGGCCAGAGCCGACGGCTGGACGTGTTCGCACGCATTCCGCATCGGCCCTTCCCCGGGGGGCGCCTGCTGCGCACGCCGCTGCTGGTGGCAGCGATGAGTTGGTACCGGCTGCGCGATGCGTTGTGGTGATATAGGGCGCCGTCTTGGGCGCTTTGAGACGCGGCGCTCAAGTTTTGGCGAGCAGGGCCGTTAGCTGGTATGACGGTTCGATCCGCACGGCCAGCCGATGTCCCCAGGTACCCTACATCGCAATAGTGAAAGCGCAGTCCTGCCGCAACGCGTGTTGCTGGTGGAGAACTCGCGCACTTTCACCAGCATGCTGCGCGAGGCCATCGAGCAACGCGTGGAGCTGCCGGTCACGGTCGTGTCGACGCTGGCGGAAGCCGCCCGTGTACTGGACGAAGAAGACGGCTGGTTTCTGGTCCTGACCGGCCTGGTATTGGTGGACGGCGACCGCGACAAGGTCGTGGAATTCTTCCTCTCGCGCAAGCTGCCCACGGTGGTGGTCAGCGGCGTCTATGACGAGGATCTGCGCCAGCGTGTGCTGCAGCAGCAGATCATCGATTACGTGCTCAAGAACGCGCCCGGCAGCATCGAATATCTGGCCTGGCTGGTGCAACGCCTGGAACGCAATCGCCGCATCGCCGCGCTGGTGGTGGACGATTCCCTGTCCGCACGGACCTATGCGGCCGCGTTGCTGTCGATGTACGGCTACCGCGTGGTGCTGGCGGCCGACGGTGCGGCTGGCCTGCAGGCGATCGAGCGCGACCCCGGCATCCGCCTGACCATCGTCGACCAGGAAATGCCCGGCATGGAAGGGGTGGAATTCACCCGCAGGCTGCGCGCGATCCGTTCGCGCGACAAGGTCGCGGTGATCGGCATCTCCGGCAACAGCGACTCATCGCTGATCCCGCGTTTCCTGAAGAACGGCGCCAACGATTTCCTGCGCAAGCCGTTCTCGCGCGAAGAGTTCTTCTGCCGTGTGTCGCAGAACGTGGACCAGCTGGAATTGATCGGCACGCTGCAGGACCTGGCCACCCGCGACTTCCTCACCGGCCTGCCCAACCGGCGCTATTTCCTGGAACAAAGCCAGCGAGTGATCCCCACCCTGCTGTCGCAGGAGCAGACGGTCACTGCGGCGATGCTGGACATCGACCACTTCAAGCACATCAACGACACCTGGGGCCACGAAGCCGGCGACCAGGCGCTACGCGCGGTGGCCGCATCGGTCTCCAGTCATGCGCGGCCGCAGGATCTGGTGGCGCGTTTTGGCGGCGAAGAATTCTGCCTGCTGGTCCCGGGGCTGGATGCCGCCAACGCCACCAGCTACTTCGAAACCCTGCGTGAACGCATCAGCGCGCTGCGCGTGCGGATCGGCGACGAGACCCTCAGCATGACGGTGAGCATCGGAGTGTGCATCGCCACCGAAGACGGCCAGTCGCTGCACCATCTGCTGGGCGAGGCGGACAAGTACCTGTACCTGGCCAAGGCCGGCGGCCGCAACCAGGTGCGTCTGGCAAGCTGAGCGGCGCAGGTTCGTGCGCCGCACGGCCGGCGGCGCGCCCGATCCGGCGGTATCGCCGGCAACATAGAATCGTCCCGCAGCACGCACGCCGCCCGCGCGCCGTAGCCGGATTTGATCCAGATCAACGCGTTGGCGATCACGCGCGCCTATCGTGCCCTCATCGTATGGAACAAGGGCGAACGATGGCTTTGCTGGTCTGGCAGGACGACCTCAACACCGGGATCGAGGTCATCGATCACCAACACCGGCGCATCGTGGAAATGATCAATCAGTTGCATGCCGCGCAAACCAGCCTGCAACGCCTGGCAGTGGCCGAGGTGATCGACGAATTGATCGACTACACGCTGTCGCATTTTGCCTTCGAGGAAGAACTGATGGAGGAAGCCGGCTACCCCTTCAGCCTGGCGCACAAGCGCGTGCACGAGGTCTTCGGCAAACGTGTCGGCGAGTACCGGCTGCGGTTCCAGGCCGGCGAAGACGTCTGCGACGAACTCCGCAGCATGCTCTCGCGCTGGTTGTTCAACCATATCCGCGGCGACGACCAGGCCTATGCGCCGCAGGTGATCGCACATCTGGACCAGTTCGCGCGCAGCCACCAGCACGGCAACTGGCTGGGACGCACACTCAAGCGGCTGTTCCGCTAGCGACCACTCTGCACCTGGGCGCAATCCACCTCAACGATGACGCCGACTCGCGTACGCCTTCAAACGCCAACCGGGCGACGCGATCTGCGGGCCACGATCAACGCCAGCAGGCTCAACACCGCCGCGGCGCCCAGATACTGCCCGACCGCCTGCACGCCATAGCGTGCGGCCAGTTGCGTGGCCACGTACGGCGCCGGTGCCGCCCCCAGGATGCTGGCCAGGTTGAACGACAGCGAGGCTCCGGTGTAGCGCACCTCGGTGGGATACAGCTCGGCCAGCAGCGTGCCGCAGGGGCCGTAGGTCAGGCCCATGAAGAAGAACCCCAGTGCAAGGAACGCGAGCACCTGCAACGGGTGATTGGCCTGGAACAGCGGCGCGAACGCCAACCCGAACGCGATGATCGCCACACTGGCCAGCATCATCGCCAGCGGCGCGCCATGCCGGTCGCCGAACCTGGCCGACAGCGGGATGCCGATCGCGAAAAACACGATCCCGGCCATCTGCAACAGCAGGAATTGCTCCTTGTCGTAGCCCAGGGTCTTGGTCCCGTAGCCCAGCGCGAACACGGTCATCAGATAGAACAGCACGAAGGTGGCGAATGCGCCCAGCGTGCCGATGATCAGCGCCGGCCAGTGCTGCGAGATCACCGTCCCCAGCGGCAGGCGCACGCGCGTCTTGCGGTCCAGGGCCTTCTGGAAGTCCGGCGTCTCGGTGATGCTCAGGCGCACCCACAGGCCGGTCAGCACCAGCAATGCGCTGGCCAGAAACGGCACCCGCCAGCCCCATTGCATGAACTGCGCATCGTCGAGCACCGCGCCCATGCCGAGAAAGGTGCCAGTGGACAGCAGAAAGCCCAGCGGCGCACCCAGCTGCGGAAACATGCCGTACCACACGCGCTTGCCGGGCGGTGCATTTTCGGTGGCAAGCAGCACGGCCCCGCCCCACTCGCCCCCCAGGCCCAGACCCTGGCCAAAGCGGCACAGCGCCAGCAACGCAGGTGCGAACACGCCGATCTGCGCGTAACTGGGCAGCAAGCCGATCGCCACGGTGGACAGGCCCATCGTCAGCAGCGCCGCCACCAACGTGGCCTTGCGCCCGATCCGGTCGCCGAAATGGCCGAACACTGCAGAGCCCACCGGCCGCGCGATAAAGGCCACCGCAAACGTCGCCAGCGACTGCAGCATCGCCGCACTGCCATCGCCCGCCGGAAAAAACAGCGTCGGGAACACCAGCACCGCAGCGGTGGCGTAGATATAGAAATCGAAGAACTCGATGGTGGTGCCGATCAGACTGGCGAACAGCACGCGCGCGGGCGAATTGATGGGAGCAGCAAGCGGCGCAGCAGCAGTCATCGTTGATCGGCATCCAGACAAGACAAGTCAGCCGATTCTGGCAGATTGCAGCAACGGTTTGCGCAGACCAACCTGCTCACGAAAGGTTACAGCCGTGACTGCCTGCCTTTCGGGCAGTGGCAGCCTGATGTCTTTCGGAATCTCGGTTGCGTTGGAGTCGCCGGGCAGTGTTGATAGATGCTTGTTAGAGCGACTGCTCTGTGGCCTTGTTGCAGGGCCCTTGCCCGCCCACCATCGCAGGACACGCCGCAAGTACATCCTTGTAGGCTCTTACGCGGCATCCATGCCGCGTAAGAGCCCGCGACGGTGAGCGGACAAGGACCAGTCAAGATGGTCGGTGTGCGCAGTTAAGAGCAGTGCGTGATGCGCGTTGTTCGTATCACCTTGCGCCCGATCAGCTCCCGACGCAGGCCGAGCAACCGGCAGGCTTTCAACACGCGACTTACAAACGTCTCATCTTCCCACCGCAAGCCGAGAAATAAGCTTTGAGGAAAGCAGCCGACCAACTCTCTGGTGCGGTGTCCTTGCCGGTTGTGGGACCCTCGGCGGCATGGATGCCGCCGAGGAGCCTCCACGGATGGATTCACGGCGTGTCCCGCAAGCGGTGAGGGCACCGCGCGCTCGATCAACCAGGCTTTTGACCCAAGTCTTAGACTGCATCCATAACGGCGCCACGATTGAAGAGCTCGGTGGGTCTTGGAGTGGTCGGATAGTGCTGATAGATCGCTTGCAGAGCGTCGGGTCTGCGACTTTGCTGCGGGGCCCTTGCCCGCCCACCATCGCAGGACACGCCGCAAGTACGTCCATGTAGGCTCTTACGCGGCATCCATGCCGCGTAAGGTCCCGCGACGGTGAGCGGACAAGGACCAGTCAAGATGGTCGGTGTGTTTGGTTGCAAGCAAAGCGTAGCCTGCGTTGTTCGGATCAGGTTGCGTCTGATCGAGCTTCCCGTACAAGTGAAGAGGCTTCAGTCTCCTGCTCTCCTCAGCCGGGAAGAACCAGCAAGTTACTCAGTCGCACGGCTGCGTTTGCGTCATTGCACGTTGCGCATGCGCTGCCAGCCCGAGATCCGTCAGCACTGCAAATTGGCGCTCGCCGCGGTCTTCCAGCTGGATCCAGCCTGGACCGGGTTGACCATCCAGGCTGGCACTGCCCAGCCACGCCAGGGTGCGCAGCAGCACGCTCATGCGCACGCCCAGTTGCTTGCACAGGCGCGCCAGCGACACGCCCTCGGGCGTGTCGGCCAACGCGGCAAGCAGCAGCGCGGTGAGCTGCGGATCAGCGGACAAGCACCGCTCCGATGTCGCGTGGCGCCGCATCGGCGGTTTCGGCGCGGTGCGGCAGCACGATCACCGGAATCGACTTGGAGGTGGGCGTGCGCGCTTCGTCGGCGAAGCTGGACAGCGGCACCAGCGCGTTGGTTTCCGGGTAGTACGCCGCCAGGCAGCCGCGCGGAATGTTGTAGTCCACCAGCAGGAAGCGACGCGCCTCGCGGTGCACACCGTCCTCGCACAGGCTCTCCAGGTCCACCCAGTCGCCGGCCTTCATGTTCAACGCCGCGATATCCGCGCCATTGATGAAGAGCACGCGGCGCTCGCCGAACACGCCACGGTAGCGATCATCCAGCCCGTAGATGGTGGTGTTGTATTGATCGTGCGAGCGCGTGGTGGCCAGCGTAAACACCATCTGCTCGGTGTGGCTGCGGCGTGCGCGATGGATCGGGTTGTCGGTCGGCACCGCGTGCGGTTTGAACACCGCGCGCTTCTCGGGCGTCACCCACTGGCGATCGCGCGCGGTGTTGGACAGGCGGAAGCCGCCCGGCACCCGCACGCGCTGGTTGAAGTCGGCAAAATCGGGGAACACCTGGGCAATCAGGTCGCGAATGCGGTCGTAGTCGCCCACCAGCCAACGCCAGCGGATCGCGCTGCGCGTACCCAGCGTCGCCTCGGCCAGCCGCGCCACGATCGCCGGCTCGGACAACAGCTCCGACGAGGCCGGCGGATTGATGCCGGCCGACAGGTGCACCATGCTCATCGAATCTTCCACCGTCACGCCTTGCGAGCCAGCGTCCTGGATGTCGATTTCGGTACGGCCCAGGCATGGCAGGATCAGCGCATCGCGCCCGTGCACCAGGTGGCTGCGATTGAGCTTGGTGGTGACATGCACGGTCAATTCGCAATTGCGCAGCGCACGATGCGTGGCGTCGGTATCCGGCGTGGCGGCGGCAAAATTGCCGCCCATCGCGAAGAACACCTTGCCGCGCCCGTCCAGCATCGCCTCGATCGCACCGACAGTGTCGAAACCGTCTTCTCGCGGCGGCGCGAACCCGAACAGCGTTTGCAACTTGTCCAGAAACGCGGCCGGCGGTTTTTCGTAGATCATCATCGTGCGGTCGCCCTGCACGTTGCTGTGTCCGCGCACCGGGCACACGCCCGCGCCCGGCCGGCCCAGATGGCCGCGCAGCAACAGCAGGTTGGTGATCATGTGGATGGTGGCCACCGAATGCTTGTGCTGGGTGATGCCCATGCCCCAGCAGGCGATCACGCGCTCGGCATTGAGATAGAGTTCGCCGGCCTTGCGCAGCGCCGCTTCGTCCAGCCCGGACTCTTCGACAATGGTGTCCCAGGATTCGCCATGCACCTCGGCAGCGAAGGCGTCGAAGTTTGCGGTGTGGGCCTCGATGAATTCCAGATCCAGCAGGCGTGGCGTGCCGTCGCGCTGGGCCTGTGCGTCGCGCTCCAGCACATGCTTGATGATGCCCTTGACCGCGGCCAGATCGCCGCCGATCTTGAGCTGGAAATAATCCGAGGCGATGCGGGTGGAGCCGTTGTGCAGCATCTCCAGCTTGTCCTGCGGGTCGGCGAACTTCTCCAGCCCGCGCTCGCGCAGCGGATTGAATGCCGCAATCGCCGCGCCGCGCTTGGAGGCCTGACGCAACTCGCCGAGCATGCGCGGGTGATTGGTGCCCGGATTCTGCCCGAAGATGAAGATCGCATCGGCCAGTTCGAAATCATGCAGCGACACCGTGCCCTTGCCCACGCCGATCTGCGAACGCAGCGCGGTGCCGGAGGGCTCGTGGCACATGTTGGAGCAGTCGGGGAAATTGTTGGTGCCGAACTCGCGCACGAACAACTGATACAGGAAGGCCGCTTCGTTGCTGGTGCGCCCGGAGGTGTAGAAGATCGCCTCGTCCGGCGATGCCAGTCCGTTGAGGTGCCCGGCGATCTGCGCGAAGGCCTCGTCCCAGCTCACCGGCACGTAGTGGTCGGTGGCCGCGTCGTAACGCATCGGCTGGGTCAGCCGGCCCTGCCCTTCCAGCCAGTAGTCGCTGTACTGCGACAGCAGGCTGACGCTGTGCGAGGCGAACAGCTCCGGCCCGGCGCGGCGCGCCGTGGACTCGGCCGCAACGGCCTTGGCGCCGTTCTCGCAGAACTCGAAGGTGGAGGTGTGATCGCGGTCGGGCCAGGCGCAGCCGGGGCAGTCGAAACCGTCCGGCTGGTTGGCGTGCAGCAGCGTCTTGGCGCCCTGCACCGCGATGTCCTGTTCCATCAGGTGCTTGGCAACCGAGCGCAATGCGCCCCAGCCGCCGGCGGGATTGTCGTATTGCTGGATGGTCTTCTTGCTCATGCGGGCTCTCCCACGCCAACGCCCAGATTCAGGCGCTGCGGATGGCTGTAAACGACACAATCGTGATCGCGGGCAAACCCGATCAGGGTCAGTCCCGCACTGTCGGCCAGGCTGATCGCCAGCGCGGTCGGTGCCGAAATCGCTGCCAGCAGCGGGATCCGGGCCTGCGCGGCTTTCATGGCCATTTCGTAACTGGCGCGGCTGGTGACCACCGCAAACCCTTGCGATGCATCGACGCGCTCCCGCGCCAGCGCACCGATCAACTTGTCGAGCGCGTTATGCCGGCCGACGTCTTCGCGCACGTAGCGCACCACACCGTGCACATCGGCCCAACCGGCGGCATGCACCGCGCCGGTCTGTGCGGCGATCGGCTGCTGCACGTGCAGCGCTTCCAGCGCACGCGCCAAGGCCTGCGCATCGATCTGCAACGCCGATTGCAGCAGCGGCGGCACACGCAGCACCGCCTCGATCGATTCGTTGCCGCACACCCCGCAACCGCTGCGGCCATCCAGATTGCGCCGTCGCCGGTCCAGCGCAGCGGCACGTTCGGGCGGGATCTCGATCTGCAGCGAGGCGCCTTCCAGAAACGTCTCCACCGCCACCACCCGCAGATCCTGCGGCTGGTCGACGATGCCTTCGCTCAGCGAGAACCCGAATGCAAAATCTTCCAGGTCTTCCGGCGTGGCCATCATCACCGCGAACGGCACGCCGTTGTAGTGGAAGGCGACCGGCATTTCGGCCGCCACCATGTCCTGCACCGTGGCGTTACGGCCGCCGCGGTGGCGGACAACCGTGCGCACCACACTGCCGGCGCGCACGGAACGGGAAGACGGAAGTGTCATCTCATCTCAATGAAACAGCACGAAGGCTTTCTGCAGCGTGACCCAGATGCCCCAAGACATCGGCACGCCCACCGCCAGCCAGGCCAGCGCGACCAGGGCGGGGTTGCCGCCATGCCCGATGCGCGCCATCTGCTCCGGCGGCAGCACCGCCTTGCCGCTGCGGTCCACCTTCTCGTGCGCCAGCTGCTTCTCGCGCGCCAGTTCTTCCGGCGTCATGAAATGACGCGCGGCCACCGGGCGCACCAACAGGTTGCAGATCAGACCGAGCACCAACATGCCGGCGAGGATGTACATGGTGGTGTTGTAGACCTGTGACGGCGGGCTGCCGTGGGCCAGCTGGTACTCGCGCATGTAGCCGACCACCACCGGACCGAGGATGCCGGCGGTGGCCCAGGCGGTCAGCAGGCGGCCGTGGATGGCACCGACCATCTGGGTGCCGAACAGGTCGGCCAGATATGCCGGGATGGTGGCGAAGCCGCCGCCGTACATCGACAGGATGATGCAGAAGATGCCCGCAAACAGCGCGATGCCGCCCACACCGCCGGCCGACGGCGCAGCCGCGTACAGGCAGATGCCCAGCACGAAGAACAGCGTGTAGGTGTTCTTGCGGCCGAGCTTGTCGGACATGCTGGCCCAGAAGAAGCGCCCGCCGATGTTGAACAGGCTGAGCAGGCCGGTGAAGCCGGCCGCGATGGCCGCGATGCTGGCCAGCTGCGCCGTGTCCAGGCTGCCGAAGCCGACGTCCACCCCGATCAACCGGCCGCCGAACACTTCCTGCAGCATCGGCGAGGACATGCCGATCACGCCGATGCCGGCTGACACGTTCAGGCACAGCACGCCCCACAGCAGCCAGAACTGCGGGATGCCCCAGACCTTGCTCACGTGCACGTGGTTGGCAGTGATCATGGCGTTGTTGCTGGCCACCGGCGCGGTCCAGCCGGCGGGGGTCCAGCCGCTCGGCGGCACGCGGTAGCCGAACGCGCCGGCCATCATGAAGACGAAGTACAGCGCCGCCATCACCAGGAAGGTTTCCAGTACGCCCACCGAGGTCGGCGTGGCGAAGTGACGCATCAGCGCATCGGCCAGCGGGCTGCCGATCATCGCGCCGCCACCGAAGCCCATGATCGCCATGCCGGTCGCCATGCCGCGGCGGTCCGGGAACCACTTGATCAGCGTCGACACCGGCGAGATGTAGCCCAGGCCCAGACCAATGCCGCCGATCACGCCCGAGCCCAGCCACAGCATCCAGATCTGATGGAAGTGGATGCCGGCTGCCGAAATCACCAGGCCACCGCACCAGCACAGCGCCGAGACCACACCGGCCTTGCGCGGGCCGGCACGTTCCAGCCAGCCGCCCCAGATCGCCGCCGAGCAGCCCAGCAGCACGAAGAACAGCGTGTACATCCACTGCAGCTCGCTGATCTTCCAGTCGCAGGTGGTGGCGACCATGCGCGCGAACAGGCCCATGTCGGCCGGGCACGCGATCGCCTCGGTGATGCCCAGCGCCTTGGACAGCGGCAACCAGAACACGCTGAAGCCATAGGCCATGCCGATACACAGGTGGATCGCCAATGCCGCCGGCGGTACCAACCAACGATTGAAGCCCGGACGCGCAACGATGCGCTCCTTGGACAGCAGGCCGGCGTCTGCGCCGTTGGCGCTCGCCACGGTGGACCCTTGTGTCATTCCCGTTCCCCTAAAAAAGTGCGATGAAGTGTGTCCGGAGCGCCCGACAGGATGGCTGCATGCAGGCGGTGTCAGTGGTTCCGAAAACGATTGATGGCTGCGATCGATTGACGTGTTGCGATAAGGGCAGCGGCGACTACCAGGCCCAACTGGCACTCGTCTGGCGCATCATCGGCGATCGTTGAATCTTTGCAATGCTCCGGCACGCCCCGCAGCCAGTCAAAAACCCGTCATGCCCTGCGCCACAAGGCGTTCCCAAAGCATAGCGGCCGACGTTGCGACTAATTGACTAGTCCATGCGGATCGGCGCATGCGGGTCCGCAAATCGTGCTCGCCGTCGCGCTCGGCCGGGGTGACGGCCGAGGCGCGGTGGCCGTACAGTCGGACGCTTTCCAGCGACGGAGTCCGCCATGCACGACCACCCTCTGCGCGATGGCGCGCACGCGCTGCCGGCACCGGCGCACCTGGACGCGTTCTGGATGCCGTTCACCGCCAACCGCCAGTTCAAGGCGCGCCCGCGCCTGCTGGCCTCCGCTGCCGGCATGTACTACCGCGATGTCGACGGCCGCCAGATCCTGGACGGCACCGCCGGGCTGTGGTGCTGCAATGCCGGCCACGCCCGCGAGCGCATCGTGGCGGCGATCCGTGAGCAGGCCGGCACGCTGGATTTCGCCCCGACCTTCCAGATGGGTTCACCGCTGCCGTTCGTGCTGGCACAGCGGCTGGCCGCGATCGCACCGCCCGGCCTGGGCCATGTGTTCTTCACCAACTCGGGCTCGGAGGCGGTCGATAGTGCGATGAAGATCGTGCTGGCCTACCACCGCCTGCGCGGCGAGGGCCAGCGCACCCGCTTCATCGGGCGCGAGAAGGCCTATCACGGGGTCGGCTTCGGCGGCATGTCGATCGGCGGGCTACCCAACAACCGCAAATGGTTCGGCCCCCTGCTGGCCGGCACCGACCATCTGCGGCATACGCTGGATCTGCAACGCAATGCCTACGCGCGCGGGCTGCCGGCGCACGGCGCCGAACTGGCCGACGATCTGGAACGCCTGATCACCCTGCACGATGCCTCCACCATTGCGGCGGTCTTCGTCGAGCCGGTATCCGGCTCGGCCGGGGTGATCCTGCCGCCGGAAGGCTATCTGCAGCGGCTGCGCGCCATCTGCGACCGCCACGGCATCGTGCTGGTGTTCGACGAGGTCATCACCGGCTTCGGACGGGTCGGCGAGGCGTTCGCGGCGCAACGCTTCGGCGTCACGCCGGACCTGATCACCGCCGCCAAGGGGCTGACCAGCGGTAGCGTGCCGATGGGCGCGGTCCTGGTGGCCGATGCGATCCACGCGGCCTTCATGCAGGGGCCGCAGAACGCGATCGAGCTCTTCCACGGCTACACCTATTCCGGCCATCCGCTGGCCTGCGCCGCGGCCATCGCCGCGCTGGACACTTACGCCGAAGAACACCTGTTCGACCGCGCGATCACGCTGGGCCCGCAATGGGAAGACGCACTGCACAGCCTGCGCGGGCTGCCGCACGTCATCGACATCCGCAACATCGGCCTGATCGGCGCGATCGAGTTGGCGCCACGTGACGGCGCGCCGGGCGCACGCGGCTACGAGGTGTTCGAGCGTTGCTTCCACGACGGCGGCCTGCTGGTGCGCGTCACCGGCGATGTCATCGCGCTGTCACCACCACTGATCGTCACCCCCGAGCAGATCGGGCAGATGATCGAAACGCTGGGGAATATCCTGCTCAGCACTGCCTGACGACCAAGGCACAGGCGCCCGCGTGTAACGCCGGCACGCGGCGCGGTCAAGCGCGCAAAGCCGGGGCAGGCTCACTACAATGCCGGGCCCGCACTTCCCCCGCAGTTGCCGCATGAACATCGTTGTCAAAGAAGAACTCAAGGCCTACATCGACCCGCTGACGCCCGACGAGCACGAGGCGCTGGAGCGCAGCCTGCTGGCCGAAGGCTGCCGCGATGCGCTGGTGCTGTGGGGCGATGTGCTGGTGGATGGCCACAACCGCTACGGCATCTGCCAGAAGCACGACCTGCCGTTCCAGACCGTACAGAACCCGCGCTTCCAGTCGATGCAGGACGTGCAGCTGTGGATGATCGAGCAGCACCTGGGCCGGCGCAGCGTATCGGACTTCCAGCGCGGCGTGCTGGCGCTGCGCAAGCGCGAGATCCTGGCCGCGCGCCAGCGCAGCCAGCGCGACGCCGACGCCGCTGCCGAAGCGCCGGCGGTGGCCGACGTTGAGCAGCCGGCCACCGGCGTCGACCACGACGCCATGCCGGCGGCCACGGACAACGACAGCCCGCCGTGGGAAGAGACCTCCACCCCGGTCAGCCGCGCCGAACTGGCGCGCGAGGCCCGCCTGAGCAACAACCAGGTGGTGATGATCGAACGCATCCACAAGCAGGCCGCCCCGGAAGTGGTGCAGGCGGTCAAGGCCGGCGAGATTTCGATCAGCGCCGCCGCTGCCGTGGCCACCTTGTCCGAGGACGAGCAACGCGCCGCCGCGCAGGCCGGCAAGGCCGAGCTCAAACAGGCTGCCAAGCGCGTACGCGACGCCAAGCGCAAACCCAAGCCCGACGAGGCCGAAGGCGGCGAAGCCGAACGCCGCGACATGAAAGCCCTGCAACGCCGCGTCAGCGAACTGGAAAACGAAAACGCCGCGCTGCAGGCCAAGGTGACCGCGCTGCAATCGCAGCTGGAGCGCCTGCGCGGCTAAGTGCCGGACGGTGCATCACCGTAGGAGCGCACCCGGGTGCGACGCGGCTTTCCCGGTAACGCTGTCGCGCTCAGGCGCGCTCCTACAGGACCGATCGGCTACTACCGCGATCGCTGCAACCACTCGTAGGAGCGCACCCGGGCGCGACGCGGCTTTCCCGGGAACCCCATCGCGCTCAGGCGCGCTCCTACAGGACCGATCGGCTACTACCGCGATCGCTACAACCACCCGTAGGAGCGCACCCGGGCGCGACATGGCCTTCCCGGTAACCCCATCGCGCTCAGGCGCGCTCCTACAGAACCGGTCAGCTGCTACCGCGATCGCCGCAAACACCCGTAGGAGCGCACCCGGGCGCGACATGGCGTTCCCGGTAACGCCGTCGCGCTCAGGCGCGCTCCTACCGCGCCGTCACGCCCGGCTGTGGACATGCCGTGCTCCGGCGACTGGGTACACTGCGCAGATGGAACCAAGCGTTAGCACTCCCCGCCCCGTCGATCCCCGTCGTGCCCAGCTGCAGCGCATGAAGCTGTTGGCGGTGGCCCTGCTGCTGGCCATGTTCGCCGGCTTCGTCGTCAGCCACCTGATGGGCGAACAAGGCGTCTGGGCCTGGGTCTCGGCCTTCTGCGAAGCGGCCACGGTCGGCGCACTGGCCGACTGGTTCGCGGTAGTGGCCTTGTTCCGGCGGCCGATGGGCCTGCCGATTCCGCACACCGCCATCCTGCCGCGCGGCAAGGACCGTCTGGCCGACGGCCTGGCGGTATTCGTGCGCGACCAGTTCCTCGCCCCCGAGGCGTTGATGGACAAACTGCGCGTGTTCGACCCGGCGAGCCGCCTCGGCGAATGGCTGGCCAAACCCGAACAGGCGCGCATGCTCGCGCAGATGGCGCGCAGCTGGATGCTGCAGGCGCTGGAACTGCTGGACGAGGCCGCGGTGCGCCGCGCGATCCAGCGCTTCGTGGTCGACCGTCTGCGCAAATGGAATGCCGCCGCCACCGTCGGCGATGTGATGGCACTGCTCACCACCGATGGCCGGCATCAGAAATTGCTGGACGAGGTGCTGCTGCGCCTGGGCGAGTGGCTGGATCAGGAGCAGGTCAAGACGCGCGCCTCGGCCTTGATCGTGCGCTACGCGCGGCGCGAGTGGCCCAAGCTGGTCGGCACGGTGAACTGGGTCAAGCCGATCGAGGAGATCGGCGACAGCCTGGCCGACCGCATGGCGCGGGCGGCGATCGAGGAGTTGCAGGACATCCTGAAGACCCCCGAGCACCCGATCAGGCTCGACTACGAAGCGTGGCTGCAACGCTACATCGCGCGCCTGCGCGACGAGCCGGCAATGGCCGAGCGCGTGGAGGAGCTCAAGCAACGCGTGATCGAACATCCGGCCTTGCAGGACTACGTGCAAGGCCTGTGGGGCGAGATCCGCGATGCACTGCGCAACGACCTGGCGCGTGAAGAATCGTCGATGGCCGCGCACATGGAGCGCTCCATGCAATCGCTCGGCCAGGCCTTGTCGCAGGATCCCTCGCTGCGCGAAGCCCTCAACCAGCACATGTTGCAGGCCGCCGACAAACTCACCACGCGTCTGCGCGCATCGGTGACCGACCATATCGCGTCGACGATGAAAAGTTGGGACGAACGTCACCTCGTCGAACAATTGGAATTGGGTGTCGGACGCGATCTGCAATACATTCGGTTCAATGGAACGTTGGTGGGCGGACTGATCGGGCTTGCCCTTCACGCATTATCGATCTGGCTGGCGTTCTGATGCATTGGCAATGACGTTGATCGCCCACCGGAAGCACGTGCGGACGCCGGGGAGTTTGCACGGGTTCTGATGATCGTCAGGCGCCACCACGAGACCGACCTCGCCGTCGGCCAGCACACCGGGCACGCAACAGGCAAGGCAAAGGAACAGAAATGCCGAATGGCCGCTGGGATCTGCGCAGAAAATACGGGCGCCGCGCATCGATCGGTGCCCTGCTGATTCTCGCCACAGGTCTGATTGCCGCCATTCTCGCCGGCCTGTCGCTACAGCGACATAACGAGCTCGAGCGCGAGCAGCGTTTCAACTATGTCGTGCGCACGCTGACACGCAACATCAGCGAGCGCATGTATACCTTCGAACACGGGTTGCGCGGCGCACGCGGTGCCTTGATCGGCGCCGGCAAGGATGTCATCAGTCGCGACCGCTTCACCTTGTACAGCCGCTCGCGCGATTACACGCGCGAGTTCCCCGGCGTACTGGGTTACGGCTACATCCATCGCGTCGCGCCCGCCGACGAAGAGGCCTTCCTGCAGGCCGCACGCGCGGACGGTGCACCGGACATCAAGCGCCGGCCGCTGGCGCCCTGGGACGGCGAGCGTTACATCGTGCTGTATTTCGAACCGGAGTCCTCGGGCAACCGTCCGATCGGTCTGGACATCGCCTCCGATCCGCGTCGACGCGCGGCGGCACTGCAGGCCGCACGCAGCGGCGTGCCGATCATGACCTCGCCGATCTCGCTGTCCGGTTATCGCATTCCCAGCGAGAGCGGATTCTTGGTGCTGCTGGCGGTCTATCGCGAGGGCATGCCGCTGCAGACGCCGCAACAGCGCATGGCCGCGACCAGCGGCTGGGTCTACGCGCCCTTCAGCGTCGAACAGATGGTGGAAAGCACCCTGGGCGAGCGTGACGACGTGGCGCTGGATCTGTCAGACCGCAACGAGCCCACTCACAACTTCTTTCGCAGCGGCACGCCGTCCAGCGACAGCGCGCGTCGCCCGCCGGTGATCCAGCAGCTGCAGATCTACGGCCGCACCTGGATCATCACCGCCCACCCCACCGCCAGCTTCCTGGCCTCGCTCAACCAGACCTCGCCATGGCTGACCGGCGGTCTGGTGCTGGGCGTGTCGGTGCTGCTGGCGGCATTGCTGGTGCTGTATTTCAGCAACGGCCTGCGGCGCGAGGAAGTGCTGCGCAAACAGATGGAGCTGGCGGCACTGGTCAGCCACTCCAGCGAGGCCATCGTTGCCGAAACCCCGGACGGACACATCACCCACTGGAATCCCGCTGCCGAAGCGATGTTCGGCTACAGCGCGGACGAGGCGATCGGCCAGAACCTGACGATGCTGCTGTCGCCGCAGCCATATGCGATCCCCGACATCGAGCACGCCGACGAGCACCATTCGGTCGATACCTCGGCGGCGCTGAGCATGCGCCATCGCGATGGGCATCTGGTCCATGTGCTGGCCAGCAAGGCCCCGATCATCGAACGCGATGCCACCCTGAGCGGGCACTCGCATTTCTTCCGCGACATCTCCGAGCGGGTGCGTTCGCATCAGCGCATCGTCGACCTGAATGCATCGCTCGAACACCAGGTCGCCGAACGCACCAGCGAATTGATGAAGTTCTCCGCGCTGCACCGGGCGATCCTGGCACACGCCGGCTTTGCCATCATCGCCACCGACTCCGGCGGCTTTGTCACGCTGTTCAATCGCGCCGCGGAAAAACTGCTGGGCTACAACGCCGACGAGGTGATCGGCCGCCGCAAGGCCGGCCAGTTCATCGAGCAGGAGGAACTGCAGGAGCGCGCGCACCTGCTGTCCGAGCAGACCGGCGCCCCGGTGGCGCATACGCTGGAGGCAATCGCCGCGCTGACCAGCCTGGGCCGCAGCGACACCAGCGAATGGACCTACGTCAGCCACGAAGGCCGCCGCCTGCCGGTGCTGCTGACCCTGAGCACCCTGCGCGACGATAACGACCAGGTGATCGGTTACCTGGGCATGGCGGTGGACCTGACCGAGCAGAAACTGCACGAGAAACAACTGCGCCTGGCGATGGATGCGGCCAAGAGCGCCAACCAGTCCAAGTCCGATTTCCTGGCCAACATGAGCCACGAGATCCGCACCCCGATGAACGCGATCCTGGGCATGCTGTACCTGCTCCAGCGCAGCGAACTGCCCGGTGCCGCGCAGGACATGGTGACCAAGATCGACCGCTCCGCGCGCTCGCTGCTGGAGATCATCAACGACATCCTGGACTTCTCCAAGATCGAGGCCGGGCGCATCGATCTGGAACGCGCACCGTTCGACCTCAATCAACTGTTCGACAACATCGCCGACCTGATGCGTTCCTCGCTCAGCACCAAACCGGTGGAAATGATCGTCGAACCGCTGCCGCGCGACTGCCGCTGGTTGCTCGGCGATGCGCTGCGCATCAACCAGGTGCTGGTCAACCTGGTCGGCAACGCGATCAAGTTCACCGAGCAGGGCGAAGTGGTGCTGTCGGTACGGCGCTTTCCCAGCGGCGATCCGAACAAGCTCAAGCTGCTGTTCTCGGTGCGCGACACCGGCATCGGCATTTCCAAGGAAAAGCAGAGCCTGATCTTCTCGCCGTTCCTGCAGGCCGACACCTCCACCAGCCGGCGCTACGGCGGCAGCGGCCTGGGCCTGACCATCAGCCGGCGCCTGATCGAATTGATGGGCGGCGAGCTGGAAGTGGAAAGCGTGCCCGGCCGCGGCAGCGAGTTCTACTTCGTGGTGACGCTGGAAAAATCCGCCCCGCCGCTGGCGCAGCGCGACCTGCCGGCGCTGCCGCCGGAAGCGATGCCACGGGTGTTGATCGCCGACGACCACGATGCGGCGCTCAACAACCTGGTGCGCATCGCCAGCGAACTCGGCTGGCGCGTGGATGCGGTCGCCAGCGGCCAGGCCGCCCTGCAGGCGATCGAGCAGGCCAGCGAGCCCTACGACATCTTCCTGCTCGACTGGCGCATGCCCGATATCGACGGCGTGGCGATCGCGCGGCAGATCCGCGCACGCGCCGTGCCCGGCCCGCATCCGGTGATCGTCATGGTCACCGCCTACGAGCGCCGGCTGCTGGAGCAGCATCCCGAGCAACAGGACCTGGATGCGGTGATGACCAAGCCGGTGACCAGCGCGGCGCTGCACCGGCTGGTGGAGCAACTGGTCCACGAACGCCCCGGCGCGCGGCCGGTGGCGCCCACCTTCGTGGCGCGTCGGCTGGAAGGCGCGCATCTGCTGCTGGTGGACGACAGCGAAATCAACTGCGAAGTGGCGCAGCGCATTCTTGAAGGCGAAGGCGCCATGGTCACGGTCGCCCACGACGGCGAACAGGCCATCAACACGCTGCGGCGTGCGCCGGAGCTGTTCCAGCTGGTGTTGATGGACGTGCAGATGCCGGTGGTCGATGGCTATGAAGCCACGCGGCGGCTGCGGCAGATCCCCGCGCTGGCCAGCCTGCCGGTGATCGCGCTGACTGCCGGCGCCTTTCGCCCGCAACAGGAGAAAGCGCTGGAAGCGGGCATGAACGGTTTCATCGCCAAGCCGTTCAATGTGGAGGAACTGGTCACCGCCATCCGCCACTTCCTGCAGCCGGGTGTACGGCGCATCCCGTCGCTGCCGCACGAGGCCGCTGTGCAGGGCGGCCCCGAGTGGGAACACGCCGACCCGGAGGTGCTGGATGCGGCGCGTGCACGCAGCCTGTGGCGCGAGCGCGAACCGTACGAGCGCTATCTGCTCAAACTGCTGCGCGACAACCCCGAGCCGGCCGAGGCCGCAGCCGAACATCTGCGCCGCAACGAGCTGCCGGCGATCGGTGCGCTGGCGCACAAGCTGCGCGGCGCGGCCGGGTCGCTGGCATTGCCAGCCCTGGCCGGTGCCGCCAGCGACCTGGAAACCCGCATCGAGCAGGGACACGACATCACCTCGGCACTGCTCGCACTCAAGGACACCATGCAGCGTACCGCCGCGGCGATCCATGCCTTCCTGCAACACGGCGACAGCGACGCGGAAGCAGGCGATGACGATGCCGCGCTGGACGCGGACAGCGTGCAGATCCTGGAAGCGGCCCTGGGCAGCGACGATGCCGACAGGATCGACCACGCGCTGCTGATCTGCGCGCCGCATCTGCCGCGCAACCTGCAGGAAGCACTGCAGCGTGCGGTGGAAGATTTCGACTTCCGTCGCGCCGAGGCCACCTTGCGCGACTGGCAAGCCACTCACCTGCGCTGACCGCTCACCACGCCGGTGGCAAGGAGCCTCCATGCCGCATCGTCCCCTGCTGTGTGTCGACGATGAATCCAGCAACCTGGCCACCCTGCGCCAGCTGCTGCGCGACGATTTTCCGCTGGTGTTCGCCAAGTCCGGCGGCGAAGCGCTGGAGGCGGTGCTCCGCCACACGCCGGCGTTGATCCTGCTGGATGTCGAGCTGCCCGACATGGACGGCTATGCGGTGGCGCGCACGCTCAAGCAGCAGCCCGCCAGCACGGCCATCCCGATCCTGTTCGTGACCTCGCGCAGCAGCGAGCACGACGAACGTACCGGACTGGAAGCGGGCGCGGCCGATTACGTCAGCAAGCCCTACTCGCCCGCCCTGCTCAAGGCGCGCATCGCCACCCAGTTGAAGCTGGCCGAAAGCGCGCGCCTGGCGCAGCACTATCGCGATGCGATCCATCTGCTCGGTACCGCCGGGCAAGGTCAGGATGCCGACACCGGCGCGCATATCTGGCGCATGGCCGCCTATGCGCAGGTGCTGGCCGAGCAGGTCGGCTGGCCTGCGCAACGGGCGCAGCTGCTGCAGGATGCCGCGCCCCTGCACGACGCCGGCAAGATCGCGGTGCCCGGCAACATCCTGCACAAGCCCGGTGCATTGGACGAACACGAACGCACCGTGGTGCGCCAGCACCCGCAGGTCGGCCACGACCTGCTGCGGCACGGGCGCGGGCCGGTGTTTCAGCTGGCTGCGGAAATCGCGCTGCATCACCACGAATGCTGGGACGGCAGCGGCTATCCCAACGGCCTGGCCGGCGAGGCCATTCCCGAATCGGCGCGCATCGTGGCGGTGGCCGACGTGTTCGACGCGCTGTGCGGGCGGCGCGCCTACAAGGCGCCGTGGACGGTGGACGATGCGATGCGCAAGCTCGACAGCATGGCAGGCAAGCAACTGGAACCGCGCCTGGTGCAGCAATTTCGCGAGGCGTTGCCGCAGGTCCTGCAGATCATGGATGCCTGGGATAGCGCGGCGCCGGGGACCTGAAGAGCCGGGAATCGGGAATCGGGATTGGGGATTGGGATTGGGGATTGGGGAATCGGGAATCGAAGAGCGGGGAGCGCGGGACGGGCTGATCAGTTTCTGGGCCGATCGGGTGAGTTGGCACAAGGCATTCGCGCCCGTCTTTCGGGGCGTACGGCTCTCTCAGGTGGGCTGGTGGTGTTATCGGCCCTGTGATGCGTACGCAGTGTTGCCTGGCGCGTGCTTGAACACCGCTTCGCACGGGCGGACAATAGCCATGTTGCGCCGCACAACACCGTGCGACGCGGGCCGGTCCGATCGCCATCTGCGCGCCACCGATGCGGCCCCGCAACCGAGAGTCCGATGTCCTCCAGCGTGTCCGAGGCCGGCGTCACGCCGCCGCGTTATCCCGATTACCGCATCATCTCGCTGATCCTGGCCTGCGCCATCTTCATGGAGCAGATGGACGCCACCGTGCTGGCGACCGCGCTGCCGACCCTGGCGCGCGATTTCGGCGTTGCCGCGCCGGCGATGAGCATCGCCATGACCAGCTACCTGCTGGCGCTGGCGGTGCTGATCCCGGCCAGCGGCGCGATCGCCGACCGCTTCGGCCTGCGCCGCGTGTTCGGCGCATCGATCTGGGTGTTCGTCGGCGGCTCGATCCTGTGTTCGCTGGCCGACAGCCTGCCCACCATGGTCGCCGCGCGCGTACTGCAAGGCGCCGGCGGCGCGATGATGGCCCCGCTCGGCCGGCTGATCCTGCTGCGCACGGTGGAGCGCCGTCACCTGGTGTCGGCCATGGCCTGGACGCTGGTGCCGGCCTTCATCGGCCCGATGCTGGGCCCGCCGCTGGGCGGCTTTTTCGTCTCGTATCTGGACTGGCGCTGGATCTTCTACATCAACGTGCCGATCGGCATTGCCGGCTTTTTGCTGGTACGCCGTTTCATCCCGGAAATTCCCACCGACACCACACCCGCACGTTTCGACCTGCGCGGTTTTGTGCTGTGCGGCACCGCGTTGGGCTGCCTGTTGTTCGGCCTGGAAATGGTCAGCCAGCAGGACGGCATCGGTACCGCGAGCTGGCTGCTGGCCATCGGCGGCAGCGCTGCGCTGGGGTATCTGGGGCATGCACGCCACCACCCCGCTCCGCTGCTGGACCTGAGCCTGCTGCGGATCGATTCGTTCCGCTTGTCGGTGATCGGCGGTGCGCTGATGCGCATCACCCAGGGCGCGCATTCATTCCTGCTGCCGCTGCTGTTCCAGATCGGCTTCGGCATGAGTGCCGCGCACAGCGGGCGCCTGATCCTGGCCACCGCGCTCGGCGCACTGCTGATGCGCAGCATCACCCCGCAGTTGCTGCGCCGCTTCGGCTATCGCAACAGCCTGATCGGCAACGGTGTGCTCGCCAGCCTGGGCTACATGGTCTGTGCGTTGTTCCGGCCCGACTGGCCGCCGGCGCTGATGTTCGGCCTGCTGCTGTGCTGCGGCGCCTTCATGTCGTTCCAGTTCGCCGCCTACAACACCATCGCCTACGAAAACGTGCCCGCATCGCGCATGAGCCGCGCCAGCAGCCTGTACACCACCTTGCAGCAACTGATGCTCTCGGTCGGCGTATGCGCCGGCGCAATGATCCTCAAGCTGGCGATGCTGGCCGGCGATCACACCCAGCCTGCGCAACGCGATTTTTCGCTGGCGTTCTGCGTGGTCAGCCTGATTTCGCTCAGCGCCACCTGGTGGCATGTACGTTTCGACAAGGATGCCGGGCAGGAAATGAGCGGGCACCGGGCTTCGAGCGGCTGACCGCGAGGCTGCGTAGCCGGCGCAGCTACATAGCCGTGACTGGAATCGGCGTGCACTGCCCCGGCAACTGCGGTTTCCATGCGACATCCTCATCCAGTTGCCAACTGCTCGCACTGCTTGGTTGACCAGTCTTGCAGCGTGTCATGTCCGCCAACTCGCATGACAGCACCCCACAGGCGCCGTCATGCCTGCCATCACCGCGCCTTGTCGTTTTGCCGCGACGCGGCCCCGGCACGCGTCACCAGCAGGAACGCCAGCGGAAAGCCGATCTCGATCGCAACTGCCGCGAAGATGCCGGCGTTGACATGCCCGGCCACCCACTCCGCCACGCCCAGCACTGCCAACAACAGGCACGCGGTGACGAAGCCCGCAACCACGGCACGGCGCCCTGGCGACGGTGGCGCCGTTCGCACCAGCAGCAGCATGACGCCGATGGCCGCATACAGCGGTGCGGCGCGTCGGCCGAGCACGCCCAGCGCGTCGCTGTCGAAGGCCACGCCCCAATTGGCCAGCATGGCCGCAGGCGCCAGCAGCCAGGCAGCGCCCAACGCGAAGAACGACAACGCGGACAGCGTGGCCAGGTAGCGAAATGCGCGCGATGCGATCGGCGCGCTCATGCGTTCACCTCCACGACCGTGCGCCCCTGCACCTTCCGCGCGTCGCCGCCAGAGTGGGGCTGATGCAATCCGCGGCCGCTGGTCAGCACCCGGTCTGCAACCGCAATGCCGGCATCGCGGGATGCCTGGACTACACCGGCAAGATCGACGCCAGGAATCAGCGGAAGATGGCAAGTGATCGGGCCACCTCTGCTCACCGCCACCGCCATCGCGTGGTGGCAGTTGCCGGTCGAATACTCGACAGCAACCCTCACCTCGCCCGGCATAAACGCGTCTTCGTTGAACCGGACCAGCCTGGTAACCACCGGCTCGCTGGTCTGAACGCTGAGCACTGCATTGAAGGTCATTGCCTTCTCCTGTTGGGGTCAAGACCGCGCGCGACCGCGTCACCACCGACGCATTGGTAACGGCATGCACACTGCAGTCGCTGCGGCTCGTTTGTGCAGCAGTGCAACCCGGCGTGGCGCAGCTGAAACCTGTTGCGCTCATCGCCAGGGCCGGCATTTGCAGTGGTTTGTCGGCCGGGCTTATCCGGCGTGGGATGGCGTCGTGGTCTCGGGTGGCGTCTTCGCATCGAGCTGCAGGTTCTTACGAATCAACGCCTGGAACACACCCGCCGGCGCAAACCGCCGCAGGAACTGCAGCTGTCCGGCGATCTTGCCCGCGGTGTAGCGCACATTGGGCTGCTGCGCGCGCGCCGCCTTCACCACCACGTCGGCGACGACGGAGGGCTCGTCCGCGCTTGCCATTGCCTGCGCCACCACCTGGCCGACCTGGGTACGGACCTGACGGTAGTTTTCCAGTGGCGCATCCGGGGCGAGAGTGTTCGCCTCGAACTGGGTTTTGGTGTAGGCCGGCTCGATTACCGTGACCCGGATTCCGTAGCTGCGCAGCTCGTGGTCCACCGCTTCGGAGTAGCCCTCCACCGCGTGCTTGCTGGCCGCGTACAGCGCCGCATACGGCGTGGGCACCAGCCCGATGATCGAGCCGATGTTGATGATGCGGCCACTGCCCTGGCGGCGCATGTGCGGCACCACTGCGCGCGTCATGCGCACGACACCGAGGAAGTTGGTGTCGAGGATGGCCTTGGCCTGCTCGATCGAGCTTTCCTCCGCAGCGGCGGGAGACACACCGAAACCGGCGTTATTGACCAGCAGGTCGATGCGCCCTTCCCGTCGCAGCAGCTCCTGGATCGCGGCGTCGACCGATTCGTCGCTGGTCACATCCAGCGCCAGCAGCGTGAAGGCGCGCTGCCCGGACTGCGCGCCGCGACGGCTGGTGCCGTACACCGTATAGCCGGCGGCAGCCAGCGCGTTGGCAGTTGCTTCGCCGATGCCGGAGGAGGCGCCGGTCACCAGCGCAACAGGGGGTTTGCTTGTCATTGGAATTCCTTGAGTGCAGTGAGTGACAGGGCGGCAGTCGATTGACGATCACGCCGCGACTGGGAAGCGATGGCTTGGCTAAAAACGCAGTCCTACCGGTGAAAGCTCGACCACGTGTGTGGCGGATGCACGCCTGTCGGTTAGTTGGATGCCTGCAACGACGACAGGATCTGGTCGCGACACACCGCGATGATTTCGTCGGCCAGTGGCGAATCGTTCGGGCACGACCGCGACAGCACGATGGCGCCGATGGCGTGCGCCATCATGTCCAGGTTGCTGGCGCGCTCCGCTGCTGCCTCGGCGGTGCCGGGCGCAGCGCCGCTGCGGTCGAGCGAGGCCAACAGGTTTTCGACCCCGGCGGCGAACGCCTCGCGCACTTCCTCCGGCTGGCGCGCGGCATCGGCGCCCAGCGCCGCCATCGTGCAGCCGGTGGCAAGGCTGTCGCGATGTCCGCGCGACAGATAGAAGTTCACGAAATCCGCCTTGTCCACGTGCTCGGTCTGCGCGGCGATGTTGGCCAGCCCGCAGGCCGCCGATTCGGCCATCAGATCCGCCTTGGAGCGGAACTGCTTGTAGAAGCCGCCGTGGGTGAACCCTGCAGCGGCCATCAGATCGGCGATGCCGATCCCTTCGTAACCGCGCTCGCGAAACAGCACCGAGGCCGTCTCGACGACGTGCGCCCGGTTTGCCTGCGCCTGTGCCTTGGTCACTTTCATCGTTGGGACACTCCGTGCTGGTGCGGGACTGGGTAGAGCGACAGCTTACTTTGATGTCGTTCGTCATCAAAGTGTTGACACTTTAGATTTTGATCGTAATCTTTGTCAACCTCTGATTCCGAGCTCCCCCAATGACCCACCCTTCGCTGTTCGAACCCTATGCACTGGGCGCGCTGACCCTGGCCAACCGCATCGTGATGGCCCCGCTGACCCGCAACCGTGCGGGCGCCGGCCTGGTGCCGAGCGCACTGGCGGCCACCTACTACGCCCAACGCGCCTCGGCCGGCCTGCTGATCACCGAGGCCACCCAGATCTCGCCGCAGGCCCAGGGCTATCAGGACACCCCCGGCCTGTACACGCCCGAGCAGATCGCCGGCTGGCGTGCGGTCACCGACGCCGTGCATGCCAAGGGCGGGCGCATTTTCGTGCAGCTGTGGCATGTGGGCCGGGTGTCGCATGTCGACCTGCAGCCGGGCGGCGCTGCACCGGTTGCGCCGTCGGCGATCCGCGCGGCGACCAAGGTGTTCGTCAACAACGGCTTTGCCGATGTCTCCGAACCACGCGCGCTTGCGCTGCACGAACTGCCGGGCATCGTCGACGACTTCCGCCAGGCAGCGGCCAATGCGATTGCCGCCGGCTTCGATGGCGTCGAAATCCACGGCGCCAACGGCTACCTGCTGGAGCAGTTCATCAAGGACGGTGCCAACCAGCGCACCGATGCCTACGGCGGCTCGATCGAAAACCGCGCGCGCCTGTTGCTGGAGGTGGTCGCTGCAGTGAGCAAGCAGATCGGCGCCGATCGCACCGGCGTGCGCATCTCGCCGGTGTCGCCGGCAAGCGGCATTTCCGGCAGCGATCCGCAGCCGCACTACGACTACATCGCCGAGCAGCTCGATGCGCTGGGCATCGTCTACCTGCACGTGGTCGAAGGTGCGACCGGCGGCCCGCGCGACGCGGCCCCGTTCGACTATGCCGCGCTGCGCAGCAAGTTCACCCGTACCTATCTGGCCAACAACGGCTACGACCTGGAACTGGCCAACGCCCAGTTGCGCGCAGGCAACGTCGACCTGGTGGCCTTCGGCCGCCCGTTCATCAGCAACCCCGATCTTGTCGAACGTCTGCACACCGGCGCAGCGCTGGCGCCGTTGAACCCGGCCACGCTCTACGGCGGTGGTGCCGAAGGTTATATCGACTACCCGTCCCTCGCCGGCTGAGGCTGTCTCGCCTGGCGTCTTTCATCCACTGTCATCAAGGAACCCTGCATGTCCACACTTCCCGCTGTCCTCATCACTGGCGCCTCCACCGGTATCGGCGCCGTCTACGCCGAGCGCTTTGCGCAACGCGGCCACAACCTGGTGCTGGTCGCACGCGACAAGGCCCGCCTGGATGCGCTGGCGGCGCGTCTGCACGCTGCGCATGGCGTCAGCGTCGACGTGCTGCAGGCCGACCTGACCCAGCCCGCCGACCTGACCGCAGTGGAAGCCCGCCTGCGCGATGACGCGCAGATCGGCATCCTGATCAACAACGCCGGCATGGCGCAGTCCGGCGGCATCCTGCAGCAGAACGCCGAGGCGATCGACCGCCTGCTCGCGCTCAATGTCACCGCGTTGACGCGCCTATCTGCCGCGGTTGCGCCGCGCTTTGCGCAGTCCGGCAGCGGCGCGATCGTCAACCTCGGCTCGGTGGTGGGCTTCGCTCCCGAATTCGGCATGAGCGTCTACGGCGCCACCAAGGCCTTCGTGCTGTTCCTGTCGCAGGGGCTGCACCTGGAGCTAGGAGCTAAGGGCGTGTATGTGCAGGCCGTGTTGCCGGCCGGTACGCGCACCGAGATCTGGGGGCGTGCCGGTATCGACGTCAACACGCTCAGCGATCTGATGGACGTGGGCGAACTGGTCGATGCGGCACTGGTTGGTTTCGATCGCCGCGAACTGGTCACCATCCCGCCGCTGCACGTGGCCGAACGTTGGGACGCACTGGATGGCGCGCGCCAGGGACTGCTGTCTGACATCCGCCAGGCCACCGCCGCCGAGCGCTATCAGCCGGCGGCCTGACCGGCCCGGCGGCGCGCCCGCCCGCAGCGCTTGCCACGGTGAGCGCTGCGGGCCTGCGCTGATGTGTCGCGCATTCGCCCTGCTGCATGGATGCGTCGATGCAAACCGCCCACATGGCGATCAGGCGGCAGGCACGCAGTTGCCAGCGCACAGGTGAAGGCGGCCGGGGCCCACATCGCGCCTGGCCACGCATCCAGACAACGACAGCAGTGGACCCGAACCAGATGAAAGCACTCACCTTCAAACGCTATGGCAAATCTCCCGACATCGGCTTCAGCGAGCGCGCCCGCCCGACGCTGCAGCCCGACGAACTGCTGGTCGAGGTGCACGCGGCAGGCGTGAACCCGATCGACAACATGATTCCCACCGGCATCTTCAAACCCGTGGTGAAGTTCGAATTGCCCGCCACGCTGGGCAGCGACGTGGCCGGAATCGTCATTGACGTCGGCAGCCGCGTCACCCGCTTCAAGCGGGGCGATGCGATTTTTGCCAGCGTGTTCGATCTTGGCCGCGGCATCATCGCCGAGTATGTCGCGGTACCGGAAAGCGCCGCAGCGCTGAAGCCGGCCAATCTGGATTTTGTGCAGGCGGCATCGCTGCCAATGGTCGCGCTCACGTCCTGGCAGGCCCTGAAGGAACGTGCCGACCTGCAGCCCGGCCAGAAAGTGTTCATTCCTGCCGGTTCCGGCGGTATCGGCACCATCGCGATCCAGCTGGCAAAACACCTCGGCGCCACCGTCGGCACCACCACCAGTACCGGCAATGTCGCGCTGGTGGACAGCCTTGGCGCAGACGAGGTAGTCGACTACAGGCAACAGGACTTCGAGACCGTGCTGCGCGGCTACGACATCGCGCTTGGCACGATGCGGGGCGATACGATCAAAAAATCGCTCACCATCCTCAAGCGCGGCGGCAGGATCGTGTCGCTGGTCGGGCCGCTGGATGCAGCCTTTGCCCGCGCACGCCGGTTGAATGTCGTGCTGCAATTCGTCTTCGCCATGATGAGCCGCAAGATCATCCGTCTGGCGAACAAGCACAACGTCGCCTATTCGTTCCTGTTCGTACGCCCCAATGGCACGCAGCTGGCCAAAATCGGCGAACTGCTCGAAGCCGAACGCCTCCGCCCGGTCATCGACAAGGTGTTTGCGTTCGACCAGGCAAAGCAGGCGCTGGAGTATCTGGCGCAAGGCCGCGCCAAGGGCAAGGTGGTCGTCAAGATCAAGTAAGAAGCAGGATACAGGGCACCCAATCTGCGGCTTGTCTGCAGGGCCCTGGCGGCATTGTTGCCGCCAAGGGCCCTGCACGGACGAATTCACGGCGTGTCCCACGTGCGGTGAGGGCACCGCACGCTCGACTCACCAGCAAGCGTCGTTTGAAGTGAACAGCATCAAGCCCAAAGGCGGCTCTTTGATGCAAGACAACGACGTTGCCCACTCACTACAACGAGGATGATGACGAAGCACTCGCTCCGCCATCACCTCGCTGCACACGCTTACATCCCGTGCGCCGCCAGCTGCCCGAGACGCTGCACTGCGACCGACACGGTCGGGTAGTCCAGGGTCTTCTGCTCGGCCACATCGGCGAGCATGGCCAGGGTGAAGCGCAGGCTGGAATCGTCGCGTGCCAGCCAATTGGCCACCTTGTCCTCGGCGCTGCTGCCGGGCAGGGTCAGCACCTGCGCCACCAGTGCGCGTTGATGGGCGGCCAGCTCGTCGCGCAGCACGCCGCGTGCCACCGCGTGCCAGCGGCCGTTGACCTCCAGCGCGTCGATCTGCTCGAACAACCACGGCAAACGCAGCGCTTCGCCCAGGCGGAAATGCACCTTGGACACGTCCACCGGCTTGAGCTTGCGGGTGCGTGCGGTTTCGATGATGTCGAAGGCCGGTTCCAGATAGCGTAGCTCGGACAACTGCTGCGCCAGCTCCGGCGGTAGGCCCTTGTCCTGCCATTCCTGCACGTTGGCTTCGTACTGCGGGCGCTGCGTATCGGAGAGCACACCGGAGGCGACACGGATGTCGTTGAACGGGCCGTGGTAACGCTCCACCGCCGCGGTGATGCCCGGCATCTGGCCCGGACGCAACAGCAGCCAACGCACGAACGAGCGCTGCAGGCGCCAGATCACTTCCAGCGCATCGATCTGCACCGACTCGGGTACCTTGCCGTCCAATGCGTCGATCTGCGTCCACAGCGCGCGTGCATCCAGCGTCTCGCGGCTGATGGTGTAGGCCTTGGCGACCTCGGCGATGCTGCGGCCGGTGTCTTCCTGCATGCGCATCAGGAAGGTGGCGCCCATGCGGTTGATGGTGGTGTTGGTCACCGCGGTGGCGATGATCTCGCGCTTGAGGCGGTGACGCTCCATCGCATCGGCGTACTTTTTCTGCAGCGGCTGCGGGAAGTAGCGCTGCAATTCCTTGGACAGATACGGGTCTTCCGGAATATCCGATTCCAGCAGCTGCTGGAACGCCACCAGCTTGGAGTACGACAACAGCACCGACAGCTCCGGGCGCGACAAGCCCTGCCCGCGCGCCTTGCGTGCGGACAGTTCGGCATCGGAGGGCAGGAACTCGATCTGGCGATCGAGCAGGCCCTGCAATTCCAATGTGCGGATGAAGTGCTGCTTGGAGCCGAGACGTTTGACGCTCATCCGCTCCATCAGGCTGATCGCCTGGTTCTGGCGGTAGTTGTCCCACAACACCAGGTCGGCCACTTCGTCGGTCATCGACGCGAGCAATGTGTTGCGCGCGTCGTAGGTGAGCTTCTTGGCCTGCACCATGTCGTTGAGCAGGATCTTGATGTTCACCTCGTGATCGGAGGTGTCCACGCCGGCCGAGTTGTCGATGAAGTCGGTGTTGAGCAGCACCCCGGCCTGCGCGGCCTCGATGCGGCCGAGCTGGGTCAAGCCCAGGTTGCCACCCTCGCCTACTACCTTGCAGCGCAGCTCGCCGCCATTGACGCGCAGGCCGTTGTTGGCGCGGTCGCCCACATCGGCGTGCGACTCGCTGGACGCCTTGACGTAGGTGCCGATGCCGCCATTCCAGAACAGGTCCACCGGCGCCTTGAGGATGGCGTTCATCAGCTCGTTGGGCGAGAGCTGCTTGACGTTGGATTCCAGGCCCAGGACCTCGCGCACCGGCGCGCTGATGTCGATGGATTTGAGCGTGCGCGGATAGATGCCGCCACCGGCGCTGATCAGCTTTGCCTCGTAGTCGGCCCAGCTGGAACGCGGCAGCTTGAACAGGCGCTCGCGCTCGGCGAACGAGGCAGCTGCATCCGGATTGGGATCCAGGAAGATATGCCGGTGATCGAACGCGGCCAGCAGGCGGATATGCCGTGACAACAGCATGCCGTTGCCGAACACGTCGCCGGACATGTCGCCGATGCCGACCACGCTGAAGTCCTGGCTCTGGCAATCGCGCCCCATCGCACGGAAGTGGCGCTTGACCGACTCCCACGCACCGCGCGCGGTGATGCCCATGCCCTTGTGGTCGTAACCGACCGAACCGCCGGAAGCGAACGCATCGCCCAGCCAGAAGCCGTGGTCCAGCGCCAACCCGTTGGCGATGTCGGAGAACGTGGCGGTGCCCTTGTCGGCCGCGACCACCAGGTACGGATCATCCTGGTCGTGACGCACCACCTGCGGCGGCGGCACGATCTTGCCGCCGACGATGTTGTCGGTGATGTCGAGCAGGCTCTGGATGAACAGCTTGTAGCAGGCGATGCCTTCGGCCTGGATCGCATCGCGGTCGCCGCCGACCGGCGAGCGCTTGACGTAGAAACCGCCCTTGGCCCCGACCGGCACGATGACGGTGTTCTTGACCATCTGCGCCTTGACCAGGCCCAGCACCTCGGTGCGGAAATCCTCGCGCCGGTCCGACCAGCGCAGGCCGCCACGCGCCACCGCGCCGAAGCGCAGGTGCACGCCCTCCACCCGCGGGCTGTAGACGAAGATCTCGCGGTATGGGCGCGGCTTGGGCAGGTCCGGCACGATCGAAGAATCCAGCTTGAAGCTGATGCAGTGGCCGTGCTTGCCGCTCTTGTCGGTCTGGTAATAGTTGGTGCGCAGCGTCGCATCGATCACACCGATAAAGCTGCGCAGGATGCGGTCCTCGTCCAGGCTGGAGACGCGGTCCATCAGCTTCAGCAGCGTCGCGCGGGTGGCTTCCTGCTGCGCATCGCGGTCGCTTCCGCGCGCCTGCAACACCGGCTCCAGGGCCTTGAGCGTGGCCTCGTCGTCACCTGCCAGCACCGACAGTTCCTCGCGCAGGCGTTCCTGCCCGGCGAAGATCTGCGCCTTGGTCTCGCTGCCGGTGGCCGGATCGAAGCGCGCTTCGAACAGTTCCACCAGCAGGCGCGCCAGCAGCGGGTAACGGGTAAACGTCGCCTCGACATAGGCCTGCGAGAACGGCACAGCGGTCTGCAGCAGATACTTGCAGTAGCCGCGCAGCAGCGCGACCTGGCGCCAGTGCAGGCCGGCGGCCAGAATCAGGCGGTTGAAGCCGTCGTTTTCGGCATCGCCGCTCCAGATCCGCTCGAAGGCTTCGCCGAAACCGGCGTCGGCATTGGCTGCGTTGATCTTGCCGGAGGTCGATTCGACCTCGAAATCCTGGATGTAGACCGGCGTCTCGCCGACCTGCAGCCGGTACGGCCGCTCGGAGATCACCCGCAGGCCCATGTTCTCCATCATCGGCATCGCGTCGGACAACGGGATGTCGTCGAGCTGGCGATACAGCTTCAGGCGCAGGCCCTCGCCGGCGTCCAGCCGCACGCCGTCGTCACGACGGATCTCCTGCAGGCTCAGGTGCAGATCGTCCGGGCCGTCCAGTGCGGCCAGATGCTCGACGTCGGACACCGCCGATTCGATCGACGAGTCCTCGATATAGCCGGCCGGCAGCGCACGCCCGAAGTTGGCGGCCATGCGCAGGCCATTGACCTCGCCATGCCGCGCCACCAGCGCCTCGCGCAGGGCATCGCGCCAGTTGCGCAGCAGATGCGCCAGCCGCGACTCGAGTTCGGTGGTGTTGAATTCCAGCGCCTCGCCACTCTTGGGCCGCACGATCAGGTGCAGCTGCGCCAGCGGCGACTCGCCCAGCACCACGCTGGAATCGATGTATTCGCCGTGCAGCGCGTCCTTGAGCAAGGCCTCGATGCGCAGCCGCACATCGGTGTTGAAGCGTTCGCGCGGGATGTACACCAGCGCGGAGATGAAGCGGCTGTACTTGTCGCGGCGCAGGAACATGCGGCTGCGCACGCGCTCCTGCAGGCCGAGGATGCCGATCGCGGTGCGATACAGCTCTTCCTCGTTGGACTGGAACAGCTCCTCGCGCGGCAGCGTCTCGAGGATGTGCCGCAACGCCTTGCCGCTGTGGCTGCTCGGGGTCAGCCCGGACTTGCTCATCACGTATTCGTGGCGCTGGCGCACCAGCGGGATTTCCCACGGGCGGCGGTTGTAGGCGCTGGAGGTGAACAGGCCCAGGAAGCGCTGCTCGCCGACGATGCGGCCCTTGGCATCGAATTCCAGGATGCCGATGTAATCCATGTAGCCGACCCGATGCACGCGCGAGCGCGCATTGGTCTTGGTCAGGATCAGCGCATCCTTGAGCTTGGCCGAGGTGTTCAGGCCGTGCGCCGCCAGCGTGGTCACCGGGCGCGCCGGTGAGGTGTCGCGCCCGCGCATCAGGCCCAGGCCGGTTTCTTCCACCGGCGCCAGCACGTCCTGGCCGTCCTGCTTCTCCACGCGGTACTCGCGATAGCCGAAGAAGGTGAAGTGATCGGCCGCCGCCCAGCGCAGGAATTCCTGCGCCTCGTGGCGGCTGATGTCGTCCATCGGCAGGCGGCGGGTGGCCAGGTCGTCGGCCAGCATCACCATCTTTTCGCGCATCGACGCCCAGTCGTGCACGATCGCGCGCACCTCGCCCAGCACCTTGCGCACCGCCGCCTCCACCTTGGGCATGTCCTCGGCGGGCTGGCGGTCGATCTCCAGCACCATCAGCGACTCGCTCTTGCCCTCGCCCACCGCGGTCAGCTTGCCGGCCTTGTCGCGCGCAATGCGCAGCACCGGGTGGCCGAGCACGTGCACGCCGATGCCCAGGTCCGACAGCGTCATGCTCACCGAGTCCACCAGGAACGGCATGTCGTCGTTGACGATCTGCAGCAGCGTGTGCGGCGATTCGTAACCGTGGCTCTTCAGGGTCGGGTTGAACACCCGCACGTTGACCGTACCGGCCTTGCGCGTGCGCGCAAATTCCAGCATGTCCGCCGCCAGGGCCGCCCACTGTTCGGCCGGGTGGTTGGGGAACTCGTCCTCTTCCATGCGCCGGTAGAAGTCGGCGGCGAACAACTGCACCTCGGACTGGCGGGCGGCCGGGTAGCGCTTGCGCAACGCGGCAAACACCGGCTCCAGGGTGACCGCCTGCGGCGCGGTGGCAAGCACGGGGACGGCATGGTCGGCGACCGGTTTGACCGACGTCGTGGACGATTTCGAAGCAGCTTTCTTGGCTGTCATGAGAGCGCTGGGATGCTCGGTGGAAAACCTGAATTGTACCGGCGCCGGATGAAGACGCCTTGCTGCATAGCGCAAAATCCTGGTCGGACGCCCGCCCCCGGCGCGGCGCAAAAGCGCTACCCGACTGTAATTCCTGCAGCGGCGCCGGATTGGCGCCTGCATGGCCACCCGCCAGACCGCCACAACCGGCAAAGTCCGGCCGGGCGCTTGGGCCACAAGGCGTTGCGCAGACAGAACTGCGACCGTCAAGCCTGTTTAAAAACTAAACTGGACGGTATAGTCTACCGCCATGACCCCCCGTTCCCACCGTGCTGCCCGGCGCTCGGACTGCGATCGCCGCATCCATGCGGCTGTGCATACGCTGCTTGCCGAGCGCGGCATGCGGCTGAGCATGGACGCGGTGGCCGAGCGCGCCGGCTGCTCCAAGCAGACTCTCTATAGTTATTACGGTTGTAAAGAAAACCTGCTGCGCGATGTGCTCCAGGACCATGTGCACCTGGCCACGGTGCCGCTGGGCACCGCCTCGGGCGAGTTGCGCGAGGATCTGCTGGCCTTCGCGCTGGCCCACCTTGACCGCCTGAACCGCCCGGATGTGTTACAGACCTGCCGGTTGGTGGAAGCCGAATCGCACCGGTTCCCCGATCAGTCGCAGCAGATCTTCCAGGACGGGGTCGTCGGCATGCAGCAGCGCCTGGCGCAGCGCTTCGAGCAGGCGATGCAGGCCGGCCAGCTGCGCCATGACGATCCGCACTGTATGGCCGAACTGCTGTTGAGCATGATCGTCGGTCTGGATTTCGACCGGCAACGCTTTCAGGTTCCCCACCGCGCCGGCCTTCCCGCCAGGCAGCAGTGGGCGCAATTCGCTGTCGACACCTTCCTGCGCGCATTTGCCGCGGTCGCTGCCACGCCTTCGCTGTCCCCGCTTTCCTTTCTCACTTCAAGACCCTAACGGAGTTCCTCCTGATGATCGCCCCGCTCCGCACATTCGGCCTGGCCTGTGCCATCACCCTGGCGCTGGCTGCCTGCAGCAAGCCCGAACAACAGCAGGCGCCGCCGCCGCCGGAAGTGTCGGTGCTGGAAATGAAGCCGCAGACCCTGCCGCTGGAACGCGACCTGGTCGGCCGGCTGTCGGCATTCCGCTCGGCCGACGTGCGCGCGCGTGTGGACGGCGTGCTGCTCAAGCGCCTGTACACCGAAGGTACCGACGTCAAGGAAGGCCAGCCGCTGTTCGAGATCGACCCGGCGCCGCTGAAGGCCACGCTGCTGCAGGCGCAAGGGCAGCTGGCCGCCGCCCAGGCGACCTATGCTAATGCCCAGGTCGCCGCCAAGCGCGCGCGCAGCCTGGCTCCGCAGCAATATGTGTCGCGTGCCGACATCGACAATGCCGAAGCCACCGAGCGCTCCTCCGGCGCCAACGTGCAGCAGGCACGCGGCCAGGTCGAGTCCGCCCGCATCCAGCTCGGCTTTGCCAGCGTCACCTCGCCGATCACCGGCCGCGCCGGCATCCAGCGCGTGACCGAAGGTGCGCTGGTGGGCGCCGGTGAGGCGACCCTGCTGACCACGGTCGACCAGATCGACCCGCTGTACGTGAACTTTGCGATGAGCAGCGAAGAACTGGCCGCCCTGCGCCAGGCCCAGAGCAGCGGCAACGTGCAGCTCAGCGGCGATGGCAAGTCCACCATCAACGTGGAACTGGGCAACGGCACGCAGTACCCGCACCCGGGTACGCTGGATGTGTCGGCGGTGACGGTGGACCCGAGCACCGGTGCGGTGTCGCTGCGCGCGACCCTGCCCAATCCGGAGCAGGCGCTGCTGCCGGGCGCGTTCGTGACCTTCAAGGCCAGCCTTGGCCAGCGCAACAACGCCTACCTGGTGCCGCAGCAGGCCGTGCAGCGCGATGCCACCGGCGCCTACGCGCTGGTGCTGGGCAAGGACGGCAAGGTGGTGCGCAAGAATCTCACCGTCGATGGCCAGCAGAAGGGCCAGTGGATCGTCACCGCGGGCGTGACCCCGGGCGACCAGGTGATCGTCGACGGCGTGCAGAAGGCGAAGGAAGGCCAGCCGGCCAAGGGCGTGCCGTGGGATCCGAACAAGCCGGCGCAGGGCGGCCAGCCCGGCGCACCGGGCGCGGCTCCCGCCGCTGCCCAGGGCGGCGGCGCGCAGGCCGCACCGGCGGCCGACAAGGCCGATGCAGCGGCACCGGCCGCGCAGGAACAGTCCAAGCCGGACGCTGCGGCGCAGCCGGCCGACTCCCAGTCCAAGCAGCAGTAACGGAACCCGGACATGCCTAAGTTTTTCATCGAACACCCTGTCTTTGCCTGGGTGGTGGCGATCCTGATCTCGCTTGCGGGCGTGATCTCGATCCTGAATCTGGGTATCGAGTCGTACCCCACGATCGCCCCGCCGCAGGTCACCGTTACCGCCAACTTTCCCGGCGCCAGCGCCGATACCGCCGAAAAAGCGGTGACCCAGGTCATCGAGCAGCAGCTCACCGGTATCGACCACCTGCTGTACTTCAACTCGTCCTCGGCCGCCAACGGCCGCGTGACCATCACGCTGACCTTCGAAACCGGCACCGACGCGGATATCGCGCAGGTGCAGGTGCAGAACAAGGTGTCGCTGGCCACGCCTCGCCTGCCCTCGGAAGTCACCCAGCAGGGTGTGGTGGTGGCCAAGGCCAACGCCGGCTTCCTGATGGTGGCCGCGTTGCGCTCGGACAACCCGTCGATCAACCGCGACGCGCTCAACGACATCGTCGGCTCGCGCGTGCTCGAGCAGATCTCGCGCGTGCCCGGCGTGGGCAGCACCAACCAGTTCGGCGCCGAGTACGCGATGAACATCTGGTTGAACCCGGAGAAGCTGCAGGGCTACAACCTGTCGGCCACCCAGGTGCTGACCGCGGTGCGCAACCAGAACGTGCAGTTCGCGGCCGGTTCGGTGGGCGCCGACCCGACCCCGGAAGGCATCAGCTTCACCGCCACGGTCTCGGCCGAGGGCCGCTTCAGCTCGCCGGACCAGTTCGAGAACATCATCCTGCGCACCGACAACAACGGCGCCACGGTGCGGTTGAAGGACGTCGCACGGGTCACCGTGGGGCCTAGCAACTACGGCTTCGACACCCAGTACAACGGCAAGCCCACCGGCGCCTTCGGTATCCAGCTGTTGCCGGGTGCCAACGCCCTGAACGTCTCCGAGGCGGTCGGTGCCAAGCTCGACGAACTGCAGCCGACCTTCCCGCAGGGCGTGACCTGGTTTGCGCCGTACGAATCGACCACCTTCGTGCGCATCTCCATCGAGGAAGTGATCCACACGCTGGTGGAAGCCATCGTGCTGGTGTTCCTGGTGATGCTGCTGTTCCTGCAGAACTTCCGCGCCACCGTCATCCCCACGCTGGTGATTCCGGTCGCGCTGCTGGGCACGTTCTTCGGCATGTACATGATCGGCTTCACCATCAACCAGCTGACGCTGTTTGCGATGGTGCTGGCGATCGGCATCGTGGTCGACGACGCGATCGTGGTGATCGAGAACGTCGAACGCATCATGAGCGAGGAACACCTGGAGCCGAAGGCGGCCACCCAGAAGGCGATGACCCAGATCACCGGCGCGGTGGTGGCCATCACCGTGGTGCTGGCAGCGGTGTTCATCCCCTCCTCGCTGCAACCGGGCGCTTCGGGCGCGATCTACAAGCAGTTCGCACTGACCATCGCCATGTCGATGGGGTTCTCCGCGTTCCTGGCGTTGAGCTTCACCCCGGCGCTGTGCGGCGCGTTCCTCAAGTCGACCCATTCGACCAAGAAGAACTGGATCTACCGCACCTTCGACAAGTACTACGACAAGCTGGCGCATCGCTATGTCGGCGTGGTCGGCCACACCCTCAAGCGCTCGCCGCCGTGGATGATCGTGTTCGTGGTGCTGGTGGTGCTGTGCGGCTTCCTGTTCACCCGCATGCCGGGCAGCTTCCTGCCGGAAGAGGATCAGGGCTTTGCGGTGGCCATCGTGCAGCTGCCGCCGGGCGCGACCAAGATCCGCACCAACGAGGCCTTCGCGCAGATGCGTGCGGTGCTGGAGAAGCAGCCGGCCGTGGAAGGCATGCTGCAGATCGCCGGCTTCAGCTTCCTGGGTTCGGGCGAAAACGTCGGCATGGGCTTCATCCGGCTCAAGCCGTGGGAAGAGCGTGACGTCACTGCCGAGCAGTTGATCCAGCAGCTCAACGGTGCCTTCTACGGCATCAAGGGCGCGCAGATCTTCGTGGTCAACCTGCCCACCGTGCAGGGCCTGGGCCAGTTCGGCGGCTTCGACATGTGGCTGCAGGACCGCTCCGGCGCAGGCCAGCAAGCTTTGACCCAGGCGCGCAACATCGTGCTGGGCAAGGCGGCGGAAAAGCAGGACACCATGGTGGGCGTGCGCCCGAATGGCCTGGAAGACGCGCCGCAGCTGCAGTTGCACGTGGACCGTGTGCAGGCGCAGTCGATGGGCCTGGACGTCAGCGACGTCTACAGCTCGATCCAGCTGATGCTGGCGCCTGTCTACATCAACGACTACTTTTCCGAAGGCCGCATCAAGCGCGTCAACATCCGTGCCGACGACCAGTTCCGTACCGGCCCGGAGTCGCTGCGCAGCTTCTTCAGCCCCAGCGCCACGGCCACCGGTGCCGATGGTCAGCCGGGAATGATTCCGCTGAGCAATGTGGTCAAGGCCGACTGGACCTACGCCTCGCCGGCACTGAACCGCTACAACGGCTATTCGGCGGTGAATATCGTCGGCAACCCGGCGCCGGGCGGCAGCTCCGGCCAGGCGATGACCGCGATGGAGGAGATCGTCAACAACGACCTGCCGCCGGGCTTCGGTTTCGACTGGAGCGGCATGTCGTACCAGGAAATCATTGCCGGTAATGCGGCCACGCTGTTGCTGGCGTTGTCGGTGGTGGTGGTGTTCCTGTGCCTGGCCGCGCTCTACGAGAGCTGGTCGATTCCGGTGGCGGTGCTGATGGTGGTGCCGATCGGCGTGCTGGGTGCGATCACCTTCTCGATGCTGCGCGGTCTGCCGAACGATCTGTACTTCAAGATCGGCATGATCACCGTGATCGGCCTGGCGGCGAAGAATGCGATCCTGATCGTGGAGTTCGCGGTGGAGCAGCGTGCGGCAGGCAAGACGCTGCGCGAGGCGACGCTGGAAGCGGCGCATCTGCGCTTCCGCCCGATCCTGATGACTTCGTTCGCCTTCATCCTAGGTGTGCTGCCGCTGGCCATCTCCACCGGTGCCGGCGCCAACTCGCGTCACTCCATCGGTACCGGCGTGATCGGCGGCATGGTGTTCGCCACCGTGCTCGGCGTGATCTTCATTCCGCTGTTCTTCGTGGTGGTGCGCCGCATGCTGGGCGACAAGCTGGACGAACAGTCCAAGGAATACCTGCTCGCGCAGAACGACTCGGGCCCGCATCGTCCGGATCGCTGATCCCGGACATGGCGCAGAACGAAAAGCCCCGGCAGTGCCGGGGCTTTTTTTTGGCTGCGCTGCAGTCATGTCTCGTAGGAGCGCACCCGGGCGCGATGGGCCTCACCGGTAACGCCCGTCGCGCCCGGGTGCGCTCCTACGGAGTGGCGGGGATTGGTGACATGGCGTGCCTGGGCAGGACCCGCACAGCGCGATCCGCAACGAACGCCACGCCGTCGTAGGAGCGCACCTGGGCGCGATAGGCCTCACCGGTAACGCCCGTCGCGCTCGGGTGCGCTCCTACGAAGTGGCGGGAATTGGTGACATGGCGTGCTTCGACAGGACCCGCGCAGCGCGATCCGCGACAACCGCCATGCCGTCGTAGGAGCGCACCTGGGCGCGATAGGGCTCACCGGTAACGCCCGTCGCGCCCGGGTGCGCTCCTACGGAGTGGCGGGGATTGGTGACATGGCGTGCTTCGACAGGACCCGCACAGCGCGACCCGCGACAACCGCCATGCCGTCGTAGGAGCGCACCTGGGCGCGATAGGCCTCACCGGTAACGCCCGTCGCGCCCGGGTGCGCGCCTACGATGCCGGCGGCTAGGTGCGCGGGCGTGCGCCGGTAGAGCCGCGGACCATGCAGCGGCCGGTCATCACCATGCGGCGGATCGGTAGCTGCGGATTGCTCAAACGCTCGAGCAGCAGCGACATCGCCGCGCGGCCCATGTCCTCGACCGGTTGCTCGACCACGGTGATGCCCGGCTCGACCAGGTCGGTCCAGCGCTCGTTGTCGAAGCCGGCCAGCGCCAGGTCGTCGGGGATGCGCAGACCGGCGGTGCGGGCGGCCTTGAGCGCGCCCATCAACAACAGGCTGTTACTGGTCACGATGGCGTCGGGGCGGTCAGCGCCGGCCAGCCACTGGCCGACTTCGGCGATCGCCGCTTCGGCGGTGGGCGCCACTTCGCGGTAAGCCGGCGTCAGCCCCGGCACCGCCATCGCGGCCAGATAGCCGTTGCGGCGCTCGGTCGCGGTGGTACTGGTGCCGAACAGCCCACCGATTCGCCGATAGCCCTGCGCCTGCAGGTGCGCGACCAGCTCGTCCATGGCCGCAGCGTTATCCAGCACCACGCTGTCGTAGCGGCTGCCGGGGCCGGCGCGGTCCACCAGCACGGTCGGATAATCCAGCACCAGCTCGTGCATGCGCCCGACCGTGCTGCGGGTCGGCGCAAAGATCAGCCCGGTAATGCGTTCTTCCTGCATCAACTGCAGGTACAGCGCCTCGCGCTCGGGATCTTCGTCGGTATTGCACAGGGTCACGCGCATGCCGGCGCGGTAGGCCACCTCCTCCACCGCGCGGATCAGCGCGGTGAAGTAGGGGTTGCGGATGTCGGCGACGATCACCCCGAGGATGCCGGACTGCTGGGATCGCAGGCGCCGCGCCATCAAGTTGGGCCGGTAGCCGGTCTGGCGCACCGCCGCCTCGACCTTGGCCCGTACTTCCTCGCTGACCGGGCCGGTGCCCAGCGCGCGCGAGACCGTCGATTTGGAAACCCCGGCCACCCGGGCCACGTCATTGATGCTGATACTCACTGGGACCGTTCCCGCTCCATTTGCGCACCTGGGGCCAGGCGCCGTCTCTGATTCGATGCTAACCCGAAAGCACTACAACGTTTTTGTGCAGCGCACATTGACCTGGAACATGGGAACGTTCCCACTATACTGCCCAGCCCGTCCCCACCCCCGGAGTCCGTCTTGTCCTCTCCGTCGCCAGCCGCCCCCGTCACCCCCGAACTCGTGCGCCTGCGTGCGCATGCCCGCGACAAGGACGATGCCATCGCGCAGGCCGCCCAGTTGCTGGTCGCCGCCGGCTGCGTGGCGCCGGGCTACGACGCCAGCATGCGGCGCCGCGAAGGCCTGGCGAACACCTTCCTCGGCCACGGCTTGGCGATCCCGCACGGCGTCGGCGAAGACCGCCACCTGGTGCGCCGCGATGGCATCGCCGTGCTGCAGTTGCCCGAGGGCGTGGAGTGGAACCCGGGCCAGACCACCCGGCTGGTGGTCGGCATCGCCGCCCAGTCCGACACCCACATCACCCTGCTGCGCCGGCTGACCCGCCTGATCCAGGACCCGGCCCAGCTGGAAGCGCTGTTCACCACCGATGACCCCGGCGTGATCGTGGCGGCCTTGACCGGCGACCGCGCACCCGACAGCAGCGCCGCGCCGGCCACCGATCTGGCCGAATCCTTCGAATGGACCATCGCCTACCCCAGCGGCCTGCACGCCCGCCCGGCCACGCGCTGGGCCGAGACCGCGCGCGGTTTCTCGGCGCGCGCCCAGGTGCGCGCCGGCGACCAGGCCGCCGATGCCAAGAGCCTGGTCGGCCTGCTGCAGCTGGGCCTGCGTGCCGGCGACAGCATCACCGTTTCGGCCGAAGGCACTGATGCGGGTGCGCTGCTCAAGCGCCTGCGCGCAGTGATGGACAGCCTGACCGCGCAGGAAAAGGCCGATGCCGAGCGTGCCGCGCAACGCCGCGCCGCCCCGGTGGCCGGCTGGACGCCGCCGCAGGCGCAGCCGGCCATCGTCGGCATCGGCGCCAGCCCGGGCGTGGCGATCGGCATCGTGCACCGGCTGCGCGCGGCGCAGACCGAGGTGGCCGATCAACCGGTCGGCCTGGGCGATGGCGGCGCGCTGCTGCACGACGCGCTGACCCGCACCCGCCAGCAGCTGGCGGCGATCCAGGACGACACCCAGCGCCGGCTCGGCGCCTCGGACGCGGCGATCTTCAAGGCCCAGGCCGAGCTGCTCAACGACACCGACCTGATCACCCGCACCTGCCAGCTGATGGTCGAAGGCCACGGCGTGGCGTGGTCCTGGCACCAGGCGGTGGAACAGATCGCCTCGGGCCTGGCCGCACTCGGCAACCCGGTGCTGGCCGGCCGCGCGGCCGACCTGCGCGACGTCGGCCGCCGCGTGCTGGGCCAGCTCGACCCGGCTGCCGCCGGCGCCGGCCTGACCGACCTGCCCGAGCAGCCCTGCATCCTGCTGGCCGGCGATCTGTCGCCGTCGGACACCGCCAACCTGGACACCGCACGCGTGCTCGGTCTGGCCACCGCGCAAGGCGGGCCGACCTCGCATACCGCGATCCTGTCGCGCACGCTCGGACTGCCGGCGCTGGTCGCGGCCGGCGGCCAACTCATGGATATCGAAGACGGCGTCACCGCCATCATCGACGGCAGCAGTGGGCGGCTGTACATCAACCCGTCCGAGCTGGACCTGGATGCGGCGCGCACGCATATCGCCGAGCAGCAGGCGATCCGCGAGCGCGAAGCCGCGCAGCGCGCCTTGCCAGCCGAAACCAGCGACGGCCACCACATCGACATCGGCGCCAACGTCAACCTGCCCGACCAGGTTGCGATGGCGCTGACCCAGGGCGCCGACGGCGTCGGCCTGATGCGGACCGAATTCCTGTTCCTGGAAAGCGGCAGTACGCCCAGCGAGGACGAGCAGCACGCAACCTACCTGGCGATGGCGCAGGCGCTGGATGGCCGCCCGCTGATCGTGCGCGCGCTGGACATCGGCGGCGACAAGCAGGTGGCGCATCTGGAGCTGCCGCACGAGGAAAACCCGTTCCTGGGCGTCCGCGGCGCGCGCCTGCTGCTGCGTCGCCCGGACCTGCTCGAACCGCAGCTGCGTGCGCTGTACCGCGCCGCCAAGGACGGGGCGCGGCTGTCGATCATGTTCCCGATGATCACCTCGGTGCCGGAGCTGATCACCCTGCGCACCATCTGCGCGCGCATCCGCGCCGAACTCGACGCGCCCGAGGTGCCGATCGGCATCATGATCGAGGTGCCCGCCGCCGCCGCGCAGGCCGACGTGCTGGCGCGCCATGCGGACTTCTTCTCGATCGGCACCAACGACCTGACCCAGTACGTGCTGGCGATCGACCGCCAGAACCCGGAGCTGGCCGCCGAAGCCGACAGCCTGCACCCGGCGGTGCTGCGCATGATCCGCAGCACGATCGAAGGTGCGCGCAAACACGACCGCTGGGTCGGCGTGTGCGGCGGCCTGGCCGGCGATCCGTTCGGCGCCAGCCTGCTGGCCGGACTGGGCGTGCAGGAACTGTCGATGACGCCCAACGACATCCCGGCGGTCAAGGCACGCCTGCGCGGCACCGCGCTGAGCACGCTGCAACAGCTCGCCGAGCAGGCGCTGAACTGCGAAACCGCAGAGCAGGTGCGCGCCCTGGAAGCGCAGCGCGAGGGCCAGGCATGAACCTGCACGCCATCACGGTGACGCTGAACCCGGCGATCGACCAGACCATCCAGCTCGACAGCCTGCAGCCGGGTGCGGTGCATCGCGCCAGCAGCGTGCGCAACGATGCCGGCGGCAAGGGCATCAACGTGGCCGCCTGTCTGGCCGACTGGGGCAGCCCGGTCGCCGCGCTCGGTGTGCTCGGGGTCGGCAATGCCGGCGTGTTCGAGGCGCTGTTCCGCGAGCGCGGCATTGCCGATCACTGCCAGCGCGTGGCCGGCGAGACCCGTACCAATCTCAAGCTGGTCGAAGCGCGCAGCAACGACACCACCGACATCAACCTGCCCGGCCTGCGCCTGGGCCAGCCGCACCTGCAGGGCGTGGCCGATCACCTCGCCCCGCTGCTGCGCCCCGGCCTGCCGGTGGTGCTGTCGGGCAGCCTGCCGGCCGGCCTGCCGGACGACAGCTGGGCGCAGCTGCAGGCCCAGGCCAGCGCTGCCGGTGCGCGCGTGCTGCTGGACACCAGTGGCGCGCCGCTGGTGGCCGCACTTGGTGCCGAACGCCAGGCGCTGCCGTACGCGGTCAAGCCGAACCGGCACGAACTGGAAGCCTGGACCGGCCGCCCGCTGAGCGACCGTGCCGCCCTCAGCGCCGCCGCGCACGAACTGATCGCGCGCGGCATCCAGCTGGTGGTCATTTCGATGGGGACCGAAGGCGCGCTGTTCGTGCAGCGCGACCAGCGCCTGATCGCGCGTCCGCCGCGCCTGGCGCAGGGCAGCAGCGTGGGCGCCGGTGACGCGATGGTGGCCGGCCTGGCCGCCGCGCTGCTCGGCGAGTCCACCGATCTGGAAAGTTGCGCACGGCTGGCGACCGCGTTCTCGCTCAGCCGGCTGGAAAGCGGCGATGCGCGCCGGCTGAACCCGCAGCAGGTGCGCAAGCTCGCCGGCGAGATCGTCATCGACCCGCTCTCGTAGCACCACCGCCGGCGCGAACGCTGGCCGCGCCAACGCAGCGCGCCGGCGTTATGCGCAAGACACCACGTATCCCGCCGGCGCTTGCCGGCGACCGAACAACGCAGGAGATTTGCATGTCCTCTTCCATCGTGGTCATCGCCGCTGGCGACCGCAGCACCGAAGCCGTCCTGGCGGCCGAAGCGCTGCGCCGCGCGGCCACCGCCGCCGGGCGCAGCGTGACGATCGAAATCCGCAGCGACCAGGGCGTGCTCGGCGCATTGCCGGGCGAACTGGCCAGCGCCGCCAGCCAGGTGCTGGTGATCGGCGACGCCGATGCCAACACCGCCCGCTTCGGCGACGCGCAACTGCTGCGCCTGAGCCTGGGCGCGGTACTGGACGACCCGGCCGCCGCAGTGAACCAGCTCGCCGCACCGGCTGCCGCCAATGCATCGGCTGCCGCAGGCAGCGCGGGCAGCAAGCGCATCGTTGCGATCACCTCCTGCCCCACCGGCATCGCGCACACCTTCATGGCCGCCGAAGGCCTGCAGCAGGCCGCCAAGAAACTCGGCTACCAGATCCGCGTGGAAACCCAGGGCTCGGTCGGCGCGCAAGACGCCCTGACCGACGCAGAAATCCGCGATGCCGACCTGGTGCTGATCGCCGCCGATCGCGAGGTCGACCTGGCCCGCTTCGGCGGCAAGCGCCTGTTCAAGAGTGGCACCAAGCCGGCGATCAACGATGGCCCTGCCTTGATCCAGAAAGCGCTGGCCGAAGCCGGCGTGCACGGCGGCGCAGCGCCGGTCGCGGGCGCCGCCAAGGCCGAAAACACCGGCAACGGCCGCACCGGCGCCTACAAGCACCTGATGACCGGCGTGTCGTTCATGCTGCCCTTCGTCACCGCTGGCGGCCTGTTGATCGCGCTGGCATTTGCACTCGGCGGCATCTATGCCGGCGACGATGCCCACCAGGGCACGCTGGCCTGGTCGCTGTTCCAGATCGGCGCCAAGGCCGGCTTTACCCTGATGGTGCCCGCGCTGGCCGGTTATATCGCCTACTCCATCGCCGACCGCCCCGGCATCGCGCCCGGCATGATCGGCGGCCTGGTTGCAGCCAACCTCAATGCCGGCTTCCTCGGCGGCATCATCGCCGGCTTCATCGCCGGCTACGGCGTGGCCGCGCTCAACCGCTACATCCGCCTGCCGCGCAACCTGGAAGGACTCAAGCCGGTGCTGATCCTGCCAGTGCTGGGCACGCTGCTGGTCGGCCTGGCGATGATGTACGTGTTCGGCCAGCCGGTGGCCGACCTGCTGGCCTGGCTCACCGCCTGGCTGCGCGGCATGCAGGGCAGCAGCGCGTTGCTGCTGGGCCTGTTGCTCGGCGGCATGATGGCCTTCGACATGGGCGGGCCGGTCAACAAGGCCGCCTATGCGTTCTCCACCGGCCTGATCGCCAGCCAGGTCTACACCCCGATGGCCGCCGCCATGGTCGCCGGCATGACCCCGCCGCTGGGCATCGCGCTGGCCACCTGGGTGTTCCGCAACCGCTTCACCGTGGAAGAGCGCGGCTCGGCCACGGCCGCCGGCGTGCTCGGGCTGGCCTTCGTCACCGAAGGCGCCATCCCGTATGCCGCGCGCGACCCGCTGCGCACCATTCCGGCGCTGGTGATCGGCTCGGCCGTGGCCGGCGCGATCTCGATGACCGCCGGCGCCGAGTTGAAGGCACCGCACGGCGGCATCTTCGTGCTGCTGATCCCCAACGCGGTGACCCACCTGCTCAATTACGTGCTGGCCCTGGTGGTCGGCGTGGTGGTCACCGCGGTGGCACTGCGCCTGCTCAAGAAGCCGGTGGCCGACGTGGTCGCCTGACCTTCGGCCACCCCGCCACTGGCGCTTGCCGCCCGCGCATGCGCCACGCCTGATCGCCGCCCCGCCCCACCCCTGACTGGTTTCACCGCTGCGCTGCGCACCCTCGTGCGCGGCCAGCGGCTTGCCCATCCCCTAGCTGTCGCGTTCGCCACCCGGCCACGCCTTCCTTCGTTCGGAGTCCTGCCATGACCGTCCTCGCCCCCCGCCATGCCCGTCCCCGCCTGCTGTGCCTGTCGCTGGCACTGGCGCTGACCCCGCTCGCCCACGCGCAGGATGCCGCCGATGCCTTCAAGCTCAAGCTGGGTTACACCGGCGAAGCCGCCTCGATGATCGATGGCGGCCGCAAGAACGGCGACGCCTATGCCGGCCAGCTGATGGTCGGTACCGACGTCGACATGGACCGCCTGTTCGGCTGGGGCGGCGCCACCGTCAAGCTGTACGTCACCAACCGCCACGGCACCAACCTGGCCAACAGCAGCATCGGCAACAGCACCTCGGTGCAGGAGATCTACGGTGGCCAGGGCACGCGGCTGGCCAACTTCACCCTGCTGCAGAAACTGTTCGACGACCGCCTGGAACTGGAGGCCGGCCGCAGCGTGGCCAACATCCACTTCCTCGGCTCGGACCTGTGCCAGTACTTCCAGGGCAACTCGGCCTGCGGCAACCCCACCTTCGTGTTCCGCACCAGCAACTTCACCTACTGGCCGGTGTCCAGCTGGGCCGCGCATGCCACCGCCTGGGTCACGCCCAAGGTCTATGTGCACGTGGGCGCCTACGAGGTGAACCCGGTGCAGGCGCAGGACGGCCAGCACGGCCTGAAGTGGAGCACCGACGACACCACCGGCGTGGTGGTGCCTTACGCGGTCGGCTACAAGAACAAGGGCGGCGACGGCAGCATGGCCGCGATGTACGAACTGGGCGGCTGGCAGGACAACTCCGACTACACCGACCCGCTGCGCGACCGCAACGGCAACCCGGCCGTGCTCAGCGGCCTGGGCTACGAGAACAAGCAGGGCCGCTCGGGCATGTTCGCCCGCTTCGAACAACAGGTCACCAACCCGGATCCGTCCGGCGCCCGTGGCCTGACCGTGTTCGGCGCCATCCTCAAGAGCACCGGCGGCCAGGCGATCGAGGACCACTTCGTGCAACTGGGCCTGGTGCAGAAAGGCACCTTCGCCAGCCGCCCGCAGGACAACATTGCGTTTGTGATCACCCAGCAGAAGTACAGCGACGAGGCGATCGAAAACCTGCGCCTGGCGCGCGCCTCGGCCGGCGGCACCGGCACCCCGGCCGACAACCAGATCATGATGGAGCTGAGCTACGGCATCCAGGTCACCAAGCGCCTGCGCATCGCGCCGAACCTGCATTACGTGATCAACCCCGACCAGTTCAACGAACCGACCCGTACCAACGATCTGAAGAACGCGCTGATTGCAGGCATGCGGATCGACTGGAATCTGTAAGTCCGCGAGGATCGGTGCGTGCGTTGCAGGACGTTGCAGCACACTCACCTAGCTCGGTAGGAGCGCGCCTGAGCGCGATGAGGCATTCCCGATAAAGCCCGGTCGCGCTCTGGCGCGCTCCTACGACGCATTGCACTGCATGGCTGACCTGGTTTCGGCGGGTTTAGCCAGCGCACTTCGCCTTGCTTCGTAGGAGCGCACCTGGGCGCGATGAGGCGTTACCGATAAAGCCCGGTCGCGCTCAGGCGCGCTCCTACGACGCGCTGCGCTGACCTGCTTGATGCGCCAAAACGAAAAAACCGCGCAGCGCGCGGTTTTTTCGTGATCGAAGATCGATGACCAATCAGGGACGACGCGCCAGCGCCTCCACGTCCTTGGCCTTGGGCAGCAGATCCTGCTTGGTGACGGCAAACGGCCCGATGCTCAGCATCGGCACTGCCACGATCACCGAGGAGATCACCACGATCACCGCGCCGATCATGTGCGTCTCGGCCAGGCCCTCCATCGACTCGCCGCCGTAGATGTACAGGGCCAGCGCCGACAGGAAGAACATCACCGCGGTGATCACCGTGCGCGACAGCGTCTGGTTGATCGAGCGGTTCAGCACCTCCAGCGGCTCCACCCGCAACGCGCGGAAGTTTTCGCGCACGCGGTCGAACACCACGATGATGTCGTTGATCGCAAAGCCCATCACCGACAACAGGCCGGCCAGCACGGTCAGGTCGAACTCGCGGCCGGTCAGCGACACGAAGGCCACGGTGACCAGCAGGTCGAACAGAGCGGTCAGGCTGGCGACCACCGCGAACTTCCACTCGAAGCGGAAGGCGATATAGATCAGAAAGCCCACCAGCATGAACACGGTAGCGTACACGCCGTTCAAGGCCAGGTCCTTGCCGACCTGCGGGCCGACGAACTCGCCCGGCTGCACGGTGGCGGGATTCTGCGCGGTGCTGACCGCCTTGCGCACTTCTTCGGCGACGGTGGTTGCGGCATCGTCGCGGTTGTTGTGCTGCTCGCGCGCCTGCAGGCGGATCATCACTTCGTTGCCGCCGCGCGCGTTCTGCACCTGGGCGTTCTCGAAGCCGGCCTTGGCCAGTTGCTCGCGCACCTGATCCACGTCCACGGTCTTCTGGAACGAGGTCTGCACCAGCGTGCCGCCGGTGAATTCCAATGCGTAGTTGAAGCCCTTGCCGACGATGACGCCGACCGAGGCCACCGCGATCACCAGCATCAGGATCAGCACCGGCTTGCGCAGGCGCATGAAGTCGATCTTGGTGTCGTTGGGAATGAGATGGAGCGGGAACAATTTCATGGAAAAGATCTTCCGTTTAGACGTTGCACACCGTCAGGATGCGCAGCGCTTGCGAAGGGATTCATCCCCCGCCCCTTGCAGCGCGCTGCAGGGACAAGGCCGGACTCGCATCTCAGATGGCGACGGTCTTCAGCTTCTTGCGGCGGCCGTAGATCAGCACCGCCAGCGCACGCGACACGGTGATCGCGGTGAACATCGAGGCGAAGATACCGATCATCATGGTCAGCGCGAAGCCCTTCAGCGGGCCGGTGCCGAACGCGTACAAGGCCACCGCCACGATCAAACCGGTGAGGTTGGCGTCCAGGATGGTGCCGCCGGCCTTTTCATAACCGGCGGCAATCGCCGATTTGGCCGGCACGCCCAGTCGCAGCTCCTCGCGGATACGCTCGTTGATCAGCACATTGGCGTCCACCGACAGGCCCACCGACAAGGCCAGGCCGGCAAACCCGGGCAGCGTCATGGTCGCGCCGAACAGCGACATCACCGCCACCACGATCAGCAGGTTGAACAACAGCGCCACCGAGGTGATCGCGCCGAACACGCGGTAGTAGACGGTGAAGAACACCAGCGTGAACAGGAACGAGTAGATCACCGCAGTGACGCCGCGCTCCACGTTCTCCGCGCCCAGACTCGGGCCGATCACGTATTCCTCGACAAAATCCATCGGTGCGGCCAGCGAACCGGATTTCAGCAGCTTGGCCAGGTTCTCGGCCTCCACCTTCTCCAGGCCGGTGGTCTGGAAGTTCTTGCCGAACACGCCGGCGATGCGGGTCGGCGACAGCGCCTCTTCCTTGACCCGCACGCTGCGCACTTCCTTGCCGTCGACCATGCTGACGGTGGGAATGCGCTCGATGTAGACCACCGACATCAGCTTGCCGACGTTGGCGCTGGTGTAGTCCAGCATGCGCTGGCCGGCGACGTTGTTGAGCGTCACCGCCACCGCCGGCATGCCGTTCTGGTCGGTGCTGACGCTGGCGCTGACCATCTGGTCACCGGTCACCAGCGCGCGCTTGTTGAGCAGCACCGGCGCACCGGTATCGCGTACGCGGTAGACCTTGGCTTCGGGCGGGATGCTGCCGCTGCGCACGGCGTCTTCGGCATTGCCTTCGACCACCGCACGGAATTCCAGCGAGGCGGTGGCGCCGATCAGGCGCTTGGCCTCGGCGGTGTCCTGCAGGCCGGGCAGTTCGACCACGATGCGGTCCTCGCCCTGGCGCTGGATGGTCGGTTCGGACACGCCCAGCGCGTTGACGCGGTTACGCAAGGTGGTGAGGTTCTGCTCGATCGCGCCGCTGGCGATCTGCTTGAGTTCGGCCTCCGGCACCTTGACCGAGATGTTCTGGCCGCTGACGTCGTAGGTCAGGGTCGGCTGCGACTTGGCCAGCGCGGTACGCGCTGCGTCGACGCTGGCGCCTTCGCTCAGGCTGACCTGGATGCTGTTGTCGCCGCGGCGCTCGACCGAGCGGTAGGCGATACGGCCGTCACGCAGCGTGGTGCGGATGTCTTCGGCAAAGCCGTCCAGGCGCTTTTCCAGCGCGGCCTTCTGGTCCACCTGCATGGCGAAGTGCACGCCGCCGACCAGGTCCAGGCCCAGCACCATCGGCCGGCCGCCCAGCTTGGCCAGCCAGTCCGGCACGGTCGAGGCCAGATTCAGCGCCACCGTGTAGTTTTCGCCCAGTTGCTGGCGCAGCACGTCGTTGGCACGGGTCTGTGCCTGCAGGTTGGGCAGGCGCACCATCAGGCTGTCGCCTTCCCGGGTGACGGCCTTCGGCGTGATGCCGGCGGCCTTGAGGTCGGCGTCGATGCGGCTGCGCAAGGCATCGTCGAGCTGGGCGCCGCGGCTGGCGGTGATCTGCACGGACGGGTCCTTCTGGTAGATGTTGGGCAACGCGTACAACGCGCTGACCGCTAGCACCAGCAGGATCAGGAAATACTTCCAGCGAGGAAATTCGAGCATTGCGACAGTCCCGCGCGACACCATCCCGGCGACGCGCCTAGCAGTGAGAACGACTTCCAGCGGCCAACACAACGTCGCCAGCGGTCGTCAGGTGGATGCGGCGGAGAACGCCGGTTCGCGGCACCGACTGCGCCCACCTGACAGTGGGCGCAGCGGGTTGGTTGCCGCTTAGTTGGCAGACTTCAGCGTGCCCTTGGGCAGCACGTGGCCCACGGCACTCTTCTGTACGCGGATGCGCACGTTGTCGGCCACTTCCACGGTGATGAAGTTGTCGCCGATATCGGTGATCACGCCCGCCACGCCGCCGGAGGTGATGACCTCGTCGCCGCGCGCCAGCTTGTCCAGCAGCGACTTGTGCTCCTTCTGGCGCTTCATCTGCGGGCGGATCATCAGGAAGTACATGACCGCGATCAGGATGATCGGCAGCGCGAAGGTGGACAGGCCGCCCATCGGGCCGGGCGCCGGCGCGCCGCCAGTGGCCTGCGCCTGGGCGACGGGGATCAGGAAATCGAGCAGATTCATTCAGTGCATCCTAGTTTGGGTGCCAGCGCGCCAACCGGCCGCTCGCTATTCAGGTACCGCCGGAGCGGAACAGCCGGGAATTATGCCATGCAGGTTCCAAACCGTCCGCGCAAGGGCGCGGACGGCCGGTCTCAGCTGGTTTCCCCCGGCAACGGCGGCGTGATGGCGCCGCGTGCCGCATAGAAGGACCGCCGGAACTCGGCAAAGGTTCCCGAGGCGATCGCCGCACGCAGGTCGGCCATCAACTTCTCGTAGTACCAGAGGTTGTGCAGGGTGCCCAGCATCGGCGCCAGCATCTCGTTGCAGCGGTCCAGATGGCGCAGGTAGGAGCGCGTGTAGCCGCTGCTGCAGGCATGGCAGCCGCAGCCCGGCTCGATGGTGTCCAGGTCGCGCTCGTACTTGGCGTTGCGGATGCGCACGGTGCCGAAGGAGGTGAAGTAATGCCCGTTGCGCGCATTGCGGGTGGGCATCACGCAGTCGAACATGTCCACGCCCCGTGCCACGCCTTCGACCAGGTCCTCCGGCCGGCCCACCCCCATCAGGTAACGCGGGCGGTCGGCCGGCAGGCGCGGATGCAGGTGTTCCAGCATCGCGTTGCGCTCGTGCTCCGGCTCGCCCACCGCCAGCCCGCCGATGGCGTAGCCGTCGAACCCGATGCCCTGCAGCCCGTCCAGCGAGCGGCTGCGCAGGTCCGGATGCACCCCACCCTGCACGATGCCGAACAGCGCCGCGTCGTTGCCCAGCCCGTCATGCGCCTGCCGCGAGCGCTGCGCCCAGCGCAGGCTCAGCTCCATCGAGCGCCGCGCCACCTCTTCGGTGGCCGGGTACGGCGTGCATTCGTCGAAGATCATCACGATGTCCGAATCGAGCACCTTCTGGATCTGCATGCTCTCTTCCGGGCCCAGGAACACCCGCGCGCCATCGGTGGGCGAGGCGAAGGTCACGCCCTGCTCGGTGATCTTGCGGCGATGCGCCAGCGAAAACACCTGGAACCCGCCCGAATCGGTGAGGATCGGCCCGTCCCAGCGCGCAAACCCGTGCAAGCCGCCGTGATCGCCGATCACATCCAGGCCCGGGCGCAGATACAGGTGGAAGGTATTGCCCAGGATGATCTCCGCACCCAGCGCGCGGATCTGCTCGGGCAGGATGCCCTTGACCGAGCCATAGGTGCCCACCGGCATGAACGCCGGCGTCTCGACGGTGCCACGCGGAAAGGTCAGACGCCCACGCCGGGCATGGCCGTCGGTGGCTTGGAGCTGGAACTGGAGTCGGGACATTGAAAGGCCGGGATTGGAAATTGGGGATTCGGGATTGGCAAAAGCGAGAAGGCGGCGAGCGGAGTGCTGTTACGAATCCCCACTCCCGACTCCCCAATCCCTGCTCCACAGCAACATCGCATCGCCGTAGGAAAAGAAGCGATAGCGCTGTTCGATGGCGTGTTGATAGGCGGCGAAGATGCGCTCGCGGCCGGCGAAGGCCGAGACCATCATCAGCAGCGTGCTTTCGGGCAGATGGAAGTTGGTGACCATCGCATCGACGCTGCGGATGCGGTAGCCGGGCAGGATGAAGATCTGGGTTTCGCCGGCAAATGGCAGCAGTTCGCCCTCGGGCGCGGCATCGCTGGTGCGCCAGGCACTTTCCAGCGAGCGCACCACCGTGGTTCCCACCGCGATGACGCGGCCGCCGCGGGCCCGGGTGCGGCGCACCTGCTCGACCAGCGCGGCACCGACATTGAGCCATTCGGTGTGCATCACGTGCTGGTCGAGCGCATCCACGCGTACCGGCTGGAAGGTGCCGGCGCCCACATGCAAGGTGACATGGCCGAACTCCACCCCGCGCTCGCGCAGGCGTGCCAGCAATGCCTCGTCGAAATGCAGCCCGGCGGTGGGCGCGGCGACCGCACCGACCTCGCGCGCGAACACGGTCTGGTAGCGCTCGCGGTCTTCCACTCCCGGCTCGCGGCGGATGTACGGCGGCAGCGGCAGGCGCCCGGCTTCCAGCAGCCAGTGCTCCAGCGGGGAGGGAATGTCGAAGCGCAGCAGATAGAACTCGCCGTCGCGGCCCAGCACCTCGGCCTGGCCGCCGGCATCCAGCGCGATCAGGCTGCCGGCCTTGGGCGACTTGCTGGCGCCGATCTGCACCCGCGCCTCGCGCTCGCCGAGCAGGCGCTCGATCAGGATTTCCACCCGCCCGCCGCTGGCCTTTTGCCCGAACAGCCGCGCCGGGATCACCCGGGTATCGTTGAAGATCAGCAGATCGCCCGGCTGCAGCAGCTCGGGCAGATCCCGCACCTGCCGGTCGACCAGCGCCTGCGGCGACGGCGGCACCACCAGCAAGCGGCTGGCCGCCCGCTCGGCCAACGGCGCCTGGGCAATCAGCTCGTCGGGCAGCGAATAGTTGAAATCGGACTTCTTCAAGGCCGCAGGATGTGTTGGCTGAGGAGCCGGATATTGTAACTGCGGCGGGGATTGGGGATTCGGGATTGGGGATTCGCAGTGAGGCGGGGATTGGGGATTCGGGATTGGGGATTCGCAAGAGCAGGATCCGCGGACCGGAACGCGTCCGACACCAGCCAGCCCGCTTTTACGAATCCCCAATCCCGAATTCCCAATCCCCGCCCCTCACCGCTCAAACTTCGTTGACAAAATGATCGACGTCGTCGTGCGCTCCACGCCGTCGATCGCGCCGATGGCGTCGGTGAGCACGTCCATCTCGTTGACGCCGCCGACCACGCCCAGGGCGATCAGGTCGTAGGCGCCGCTGACCGAGTGCAGCAGGCGTACCTGCGGGATGTCGCGCAGCGCCTTGACCACGGCCGGCATCTTCTTGGGCAGCACGGTGATCAGGATATGCGCGCGGATGCGGCCCTGTTCGTAGGCGTCGTGGGTGCGCACGGTGTAGCCGCTGATCACGCCGTCGCGTTCGAGTTTTTCGATCCGGCTCTGCACGGTGGTGCGCGACAGCCCGAGCCGGCGCGCAATCTGCGCGGTGGAGGCACGCGCGTCCTCGCGCAGCAGCGACAGCAGGCGTTCGTCGGAGGGAGTGATTTTCACTTTTGCCTAATTGGTTCGTCGATTCGACGAAAATACCCGACTTCCTGCCCGGATTCACGCTGCCAAACGCCGATCTTCTGCCGATAATAGGAAGGGAACGCCACCTTGCAGGAGATGCGCCATGTCCGTCCTCGCCCCGCTCGCCCCGCTGCGTGCCCACGCCGGCCGCCGCCTGACCGATGGCCTGAACGATGCCAGCATCGCGCGTCTGGCCGCCAACCACCCGGATCTTGCACGCGCCATCGACGCCGCGGCCGCCGAGTACGCGCAGGTGCGCGCGGAGGCCGCCGACCTGCTGGACCTGGACGAAGACGCCCAGATCGGTGCGGTGCAGGACGGCTTCATCAATTTCTATGCCGACGATGCGGTGACCCCGTACGTGGCGCTGGCCGCGCGCGGTCCCTGGGTGATCACGCTGAAGGGCGCGGTGCTGTACGACGCCGGCGGCTACGGCATGCTCGGCTTCGGCCACACCCCCGCGCCGGTGCTCGAGGCGATGGCGCGTCCGCAGGTGATGGCCAACGTGATGACCCCCAGCCTGGCGCAGCGCCGGCTCGACCGCGCCCTGCGCGCCGAGATCGGCCATACCCGTGGCGGCTGTCCGTTCGCACGCTTCATGTGTCTCAACTCCGGCTCCGAAGCGGTCGGTCTGGCCGCGCGCATCGTCGATACCAACGCCAAGCTGCACACCGACCCGGGCGCGCGCCACGCCGGTGCCAGCATCAAGCGCGTGGTGGTCAAGGGCAGCTTCCATGGCCGTACCGACCGCCCCGGCCTGTATTCCGATTCCAGCCGCAAGACCTACACCAAGTACCTGGCCAGCTACCGCGACGAAGACTCGGTGATCGCGATCGCGCCGTACGACGTGGCGGCGCTGCAGCGCGCCTTCGACGAGGCCGCGCGCAATCACTGGTTTATCGAGGCGGTGTTCCTGGAGCCGGTGATGGGCGAAGGCGACCCGGGCCGCGCATTGCCGGCCGCGTTCTATGCCGCGGCGCGCGAACTGACCCGCCTGCATGGCAGCCTGCTGCTGGTGGATTCGATCCAGGCCGGTCTGCGCGCGCACGGCGTGCTGTCGGTGGTGGATTACCCCGGCTTCGAGCAGCTCGACCCGCCGGATCTGGAGACCTATTCCAAGGCGCTCAACGCCGCGCAGTACCCGCTGTCGGTACTGGCAGTGACCGAACACGCCGCGCAGGTGTACCGCAAGGGCACCTACGGCAACACCATGACTACCAATCCGCGTGCGCTCGATGTCGCCTGCGCCACGCTGGCGTTGTTCACCCCGCAGGTGCGCGAGAACATCCGCACCCGCGGCGCGCAGGCGATCGCCAAGCTGGAAGCACTGCAGTCCGAGCTGGGCGGTTTGATCACCAAGGTGCAGGGCACCGGCTTGCTGTTCTCCTGCGAGCTGGCGCCGCAATTCAAGTGCTATGGCGCCGGTTCCACCGAAGAGTGGTTGCGCCATCACGGCGTCAACGTCATCCACGGCGGTGAGAATTCGCTGCGCTTCACCCCGCACTTTGCGATGGGCGAAGACGAACTCGATCTGCTGGTCGGGTTGATCGCGCGTGCGCTGAAGGAAGGTCCGCGCCAGGCCCAGGCCGAGGCGGCCTGAGAGCCCCCCCTGCAGGACTTGGCGAGCCGTCCTCAAGTGTGAGCGGACGGCGCGCAGAAGCTTCGGTATCCGAGCGGTACCCGCCGAATCCCAGCACCGTCCGCGCCCACCGCTTGGTGGGCGCCGTGGTGCTGTGAGTCGCTTGAACGCCAGGCGACGCAGGCAGTCCTTGCGCGCCGGACAGGCGCGCGCCGCACCCGAGCTCACCGCGCGCCCTTGCTGTCGCGGCGATATGCTGCCCGGCCGGTCAGATCGGCACGGCGCTCAGCTTGCGGCGCAGGTAATTGGTCACGGCCCGGCGTGGTGACTTGCCGCGCCAGGACGCCCAGCACAGGTGCGAGCCCACCGCGACGGTGCCGCCACGGTGACCGAGCCCGAACCAGGTGCGATCCGGATGGAACGCATCGCGCGCCGGGAACACGATGCCGGCAAACTCGCCGGCGTGCGCGTTGTAGAAACGCGTCAAGCCGCGCGGGCCGGAGATCATCGGAATCTGCCGGTGGTCTTCCAGCATCTCGGGCGCATGCGTGGTGAAGATGTGCTCGATGAAGGCGCGCCAGAACGGATGCCCTGCCTCCGAGCCGAACACGGCGTTGCCGATCTTGAACTGCTCGTTGCCGGGCGCGCCCTCTTCGATCGGCAGCACGCATTGCTGTGCCAGTACGTCCGCGCCAAGCGTGCGCAGCAGCTTGTAGTCGGTGTCGAAATAGAAGCCACCGTAGCTGTGCATATAGGCGCAGCGCGCGATGTCGGCCTTCATCACGCCGAAGCGTATCGCCTCGTAGCGGTCGGCGAATTCCGGGAACGCGCGCCGCATCAGTGCGGAGTTGTCGGCGTCGTCCCAGACATGGCAGGTCCAGCCCGGCAACAGCCGCTGCAGGCGGGCCTGGATCTTGCGCTCTTCCCAAAGCAAGTGCTTGGTCGGCGCAGTGAGATGGAACACGTGGGGGATCATGGGGGCTTCTCGGGGCTGGGGGAACCAGACCTCCATCGAAGCACCGCACCGAAGCCGGCTACCCGGATGGAGCTCCGGTTAGCCGCAACAGTAATCCCATTATTAGTGTGACGTAATTCACAATTTTAAATGGTTATGCCTGCCGCCGATTCGCGTCATCAATCCAGAACCGAAGTTCGCTCACAGCCTCGTCATCCGGTACGGCGGGTCTCGCAACGCTGCTGTCCTGTGCCTCACTCCCAGCAACGGTCTGCGCGTCCCTTCAGGGTTGCGCTGCGCGGGCAATCGCGCGGTGCGATGCGCCCGGCTTCCTGCTCCACCAGCCGCTTGCCGCCATCGCTGCCGCGCTCCAGCTCGAACGCATCGTAGAGACGTCCGGTGGCGGTGCGCGACTCGTAACGCAACTTCTGGTTGTCGATGCGAAGCACCTGATAGAGCTGGGTGTCTTCGCCGACCGGACGCATGGTCTTGCGCGCCATGTCCGAGAGCCGGTACTGCTTGGGCCCGGCCACCGAGACCACGAACACCGGCGTCGCCTGCCCTGCGTCATCGCCGCGCCGGCCGTAGGTGTGGTCGTGGCCCTGCAGCACCAGATCGACCTTGTGGCGGCGGATCACCGGCAGCACCTGCTCGACCAGCTTCTGGTTCTCGCGATCGGCGCGCGGGGAAAAGAACGGCTGGTGGATCAACACGATCGACCACGGATGCGGGTTGTCGGCCAGTACCGTGTCCAGCCACTGCGCCTGTGCCGGGCCGGTGCCCAGATCCAGCACCGAGGTGCCGTCCAGCACGGCGATGCGCACGCCCTGATAGTCGAACCAGTAGCTGGTGCGCGCCGTGGCCGACGGCCCGTTGCGCGGCAGGGCGAAGGTCACCGGCCAGTGGTTGCCGAGCGTGCGCGTGGCCTGCGGGGTGTCCTCGCCCTCTTCGTGATATTCGTGATTGCCCGGCGCCGGTGCCACTGCGGTGCCTTCCAGCAACCAGCGCCCGGCTTCGAACCACTCGGCCCACTCGTTGTCGTCCTGGCCGTCCTTGCCGCTGACCAGGTCGCCGGCAAACAGGGCCAGCCGCGCGTCCGGTGCCGAGCGCCAGGCTTGGCGGATCACCCGCGAGACCAGGCTGAGGTTCTTGTTCTGGGTGTCGCCGAAGTACAGCAGCGTCAGCGGTGTGTCGGCGCTGGCGGCGGTGCGGAAATGATTCCACGCGCCCCAGGTGCGGTTGCCCTGCACGCGGTAGGCGTACAGCGTGTCCGGCTTCAGCCCGTCGATGTCGGCGCGGTGGTGGTGCGAGCTGCCGTTTTCGCTGGCCAGCGTGGCGGTGCTGGCACGGATGCGCCGCGGCGTACCCACGTCGGGCGAGTCGCCGGCAACCACCAGTTCCAGCCACGGCTGGTCGACGCTGGCATCGGTACGCCAGGCCACTGCGAAACCGGTCGCCGCCGCCTGCGCGGGCGTGGCGACGATGCGGTCCGGGAAGCCATCGGCAACATAGTGGGTAGAACCCGCCGGCACCTGGGTATTCGGTTCGGCGGCGCGCTCGGCGGCAAACGCCCGCGTGCCTGCCATCGCCACCAGCAACAGCGCTGCAGACAGCGCCGCACGTGCAGCGCTCATGGCGCGCACTCTTTCAGGCGCAGCGTGCGTGCGATATCGCGCCAGTCGAATGCCGCCACCGCCTGGTCGTCATGCAGTGCGTAGAACACCCCGCCCGGAAAGCGCGTATCGCCGCGTTGATCCAGCCACACGCCGTCGGTATTGGCAGTCACCCGGCCAGCGAAGGCACCGACATGCGCCAGGCTCTGGCGATCGAATACCTGGAACACACTGCGGTCCTTGAACTGATCGGTGGCGATCCAGTAGCCGCTACCGTCCTTGCACGCAAACAGCGTCATGCCTTCGGCCTGCGCCTTGAACAGGCCACTGCCGACATTGCGGCCGCGATAGCGTCCGTCCATGCCGTATTCGCGCAACTGCGTGCCCACGGCGACGTCTTCTTCGGCAATCATCAGGCGCGCATGCGCTTCATCGCCGAACACCGACTCGGCAATGCGCACTGCGCCCGCGTCGCTGGTATCGCCGAAGCTCTGCGTCAGCCGCGCCTGCCAGCCCTGCCCTGCGTTGTTCAACTGATAGCGACGGAAACGCTGACCGAGTTCGGCCAGCGGCGGCGGCACATCCTTGTTGGCCGGCGACATGTAGTTGTCGCTGACCACCACCTCGTAGCCGCCGTCGTGCTTGCGCACCCACAGGCCGTAGGGTTCGCGCAATTCGTCCTGGCCGAAGCTCGTCAGCGGCTTGAAGTCGGGCAGCGAGAACACCTGCACGCGGCGGTTGTCGCGCTCGACCACGAACACCAGATCGTCGACCACCGAAATCCCGTTCGGGCGATCCAGCTTGCCCAGCGCCTTGCCCTTGCCGCCGACCACGCGCAGGCGCTTGCCGCTATCGCCATCGAACACCACCAGCGCATGCGTGGCCTTGGCGGTGGCGATCAACCAGCGGCGGCCATCGGGCGCACTCCAGCTGGCCGGCGAATCCAGATTGTCGGCCGGGGTCAGCGCGGTGATGAAGGCTTCCGGCACTACTTCATGTGCCACCTTGGCCTCGCTGAGCAAGGGGTCTTTCAGCAATGCCTCGTCGGCTTCGCGGTCGGCCGGTGCGCTGGCGCAGGCGGTCAGCGCCAGCGCACCGGCGAGCAGCGTGGTGTGGAGTAACGTTGTGTGGAGCCGCGTGCGCGTTGCGATCACAGTGCCACCTTCAGGCCGAGCGCATAGGTGCGGCCGTATTCTTCGTTCTGCAGCGTGCGCGAGGGCACGCCCTGGTACAGCTCCAGCGGTTCGTCCAGCAGGTTCTGCGCTTCCAGATACAGGCTGACGTGGCTGTTGAATTGGTAGTTCATGCTGAAATCCAGCTGGATATGCGGGGCGACATAGATATCGTACGCGCGGCTTTCGCCGATGGTGTCCAGGTACTCGCTGCGGTACACCGCCGCAACCCGCGCACTGAAGCCGTATTTTTCGTAGCCCAGGTGGCCGCTGTAGATGCGCTTGGACGAGCGCGGCAAGGTGAAGTCCTCGCCGGCGCGATCGCTCAGGCCGGGATCGAAGTCGCTGTCCAGCACGGTGGCGCTGGCGCCGACCAGCAGGCCGTTCCAGCCTTCGGGCAGGAAGTCCAGCGCCTGCTGCCAGTTGAATTCGGCGCCGCGCACCTTGGCGGTGTCGCCGTTGATCGAGCGCGTGACCTGCAGGTCGGGGAACTCGGCATCGTTGGTGCTGATGGTCTGCACGATGTAGTCGTCGATCGACTTGTTGAACACGCCGAGCGAGATCAGACCGGTGCTGCCGATGTACTTTTCGAACGAGAGGTCCAGGTTGGTGGAGCGATACGGATCGAGATCGGGGTTGCCGACGTTCACCTCGTTGTCGCCGCGATTGATGCTCACGCGCGGGGAGACATCACCGAACGCAGGCCGCGACAAGGTCTTGTTGGCGGCAAACCGCAGTACCCAGTCGTTGCCGGTGTCGTAGCGCAGATGCAGGCCAGGCAGCACATTGGTGTAGCTGCTGGAGGCTTCGCGCGGCGTCACCGTGGCGGTGCGGCCGTTCTCGGCCACGTCGACCTGATTGCCGGTGGCGTCGAACTGGGTGTTTTCCACGCGCACACCGGCAATCGCGCGCAGCGCACCGATGTCCCAGGTGCCCATCACATAGGTGGCGAACACGTCTTCGGTGGCCTTGTAGTCGTCCTGCAGCGAGGTCTGCAGATTGCCGCCGACATCCTGCGGGCGTGCGCTGTACAGATTGCCGGAGGTGTTCCAGTAACGGCGCATGCCGTCCGAGCCGATGCTTTCGCCCAGCGTGCCGCCACGGTGTTCCGGCGCGGCGGTGGTCCAGTCGCTCAGATCGATCGCCGGCCCGCGACGCAGCTCGCTTTCGTCCACATTGACATCGCGCTCGCGCCAGCGGCCGAGTACACCCATCTTCAGGCTGGAATGCTCGCCGTCGAAGCGTACATTGATCTGCGCGCTGCGCTCGCTGTCGTCCACCCGCTTGGGCGCAAGCACGAAGCGGTCGAACACGAAATCGTCGTTGCTCTGCCAGCCGTTATCGGAAAAGCCAAGGCGCGGAATGCCGCTGTTCTGGTCGACCGTGGCCGACAGATCGTCGCCGTCATAGTTGAAGCGCGCTTCCATCTCGTCGTTCACGCGCTCGGTGGTCTTGGTGTAGCCCAGCTTGTAATCCACCGTGGCCGCGCTCAGACGGTTTTCACCGCCCACGCTCAAGGCCATGGTGTCCTCCTTCTTGGTGCGATAGCGCACGCGCTTGGAGATGGCATCGGCCGGCAGGTCGGCCACCTCGTAGGTGCCATCGCCATTGGCGCTGACCTGCCCATCGGCCAGGCCGAAGATGGTGCGCTGGCGCGTTTCGGCATCGTCGAAGCGGCTGTACAGCGTGCGCAGGTAATAGCGGTTGTCCGCATCCGGGCGCCAGTCCAGATTGAGGTTGGCGCCCATGCGGGTGCGCTCGATGAAGTACTTGCGACGCTGCACCTCGCCGGCGAACAGATCGTCGGCCGCACCGCCGTCGAAGCTGTCGTAGGCCACCTCGGTATTGTCGGATTCGAATTCGCGGTCCTGGTAGTTCACGCCCACTGCGACGCCGAAGGTGCCGTCGAAGATATCGCTGTAGTTGAACGCGCCCTTCGGGCTGGTCTTGCCCGACAGCGACTGGTGGCTGCCTTCGATCGAGCCGCGCAGCGTGCGGCCATCGCGATCGAACGCGGAAGTGGACTCGACCTGGATCGCACCGCCGATGGAATCGCCCGGCATGTCCGGGGTCGGCGACTTGACCACCTTCAGCCGTTCGGTGGAGTCGGACGGAATCACGTCCAGCGGTGCCGAGCGCGTGCCGTCTTCCGGCGTGCCCATGGTCATGCCGTCGATGGTGACGCTGTTGAGCGCCGAATCCAGGCCGCGGATCACCACGAAGCGGCCTTCGCCCTGATCGCGGGTGACGCTGACGCCGGGCAGGCGCTGCAAGGATTCTGCAACATTCTTGTCGGGGTAACGGCCCATCGCATCGGAGGCCACCGCATCCTGGATCGCATCGGAGCCACGCTTGAGATCGACTGCGCGCACCTGCGATTCCACCTGCGGGCGCACTTCCAGGCGCTCCAGATCGATGGCCGCCGCGCCGGATGCACCGGTGACAGCTGCCGCACCCTCGGCCGCCTGCGCAAGCGGGCTCCACGCGGCCGCCGCCAACGTCAGCGTGATCGCCAGGCACAGCGGAGTCTTGTTCAACACGGGTGCTTCCCCAATCGGTTAAGAATGGGTGGGCACACTATGTCTACGACGTTTCACTGACATGACATATGCAAGCGCGATCACGCGCAATGTGTGGCGACGCTGCCGCCGGCTGCGGCACACTGTGGGTCTCTCCCGCCTGTCGCTGCCCATGAAAATCGTCGAAGTGCGTCACCCCCTCGTCCAGCACAAGATCGGTCTGCTGCGCGATGCCGCCTTGAGCACCAAGGGCTTCCGCGAACTGGTCACCGAGCTGGGCACCCTGCTGGCCTACGAGGCCACCGCCAATCTGGACACCGAATCGCACGTGCAACCCGGCTGGGCCGGCCCGGTGACCGTGCAGCGGATTGCCGGCGCAAAAATCACCCTGGTACCGATCCTGCGCGCAGGGTTGGGCATGCTGCCCGGCGTGCTGGCGCTGATCCCGGCCGCGCGCGTGAGCGTGGTCGGCCTGCAGCGCGACGAAGAAACCCTGCAGCCGGTGCCCTACTTCGAACGCCTCACCGGCCGCCTGGAAGAGCGCGATGCACTCATCCTGGACCCGATGCTGGCCACCGGCGGCACGCTGATCGCCACCATCGACATGCTCAAGCGCGCCGGCGCGCGGCGGATCAAGGGCATCTTCCTGGTCGCCGCACCGGAAGGCCTCAAGGCACTGGAAGCCGTGCATCCGGACGTGGAGGTCTACACCGCCGCGATCGACGACCACCTCAACGACAAGGGCTACATCCTGCCCGGCCTGGGTGATGCAGGCGACCGCATCTTCGGAACGCGGGTGGAATGAGCTGCGGTGGCTTGAAGCCCCTCTGCCTGCGGGGTGAGAAGACACCGCTTGCGCGCCATTGGCGCGCTTGCCTTGAAGCGCCCGCGCAGCAAGCGCGGGCCGGGGTGCGCAGTGGGGTTGGGGTGAAGGTCCGTCGAGCGAAGCAGTCGGGGAGTCACTTCTGACGGCGCGTGGCGACACGTTTGTCATTGCCGGCATTGGTAGCTCCCCTGAGGCGCACCCTCATCCGGCGCTACGCGCCACCTTCTCCCGATGGGAGAAGGAACGGCGGCGGCATCGGGCATCGCGTTGAAAAACGCCCGCCCTACTGCGTCGATGCCTGGATCGCCGCACTCACATACACCAGCGGCGCATTCCAGTTGATCGCCACCTCGTTGCTGGCATAGCTGCAGGTATTGTCCAGATACGACAGCGCCGGCAGCCTGGAGGGATACGCCACCTTGCAGTCCTTGGCGTCCTGCTGGCCCGGTTGCGGACCACCGGCCAGCCAGCCGGGGACCGGTGCGTCGATGCCGTCGGCCTCGGAGGGGCGGTGGTGGATATGCATCGGGCTGCGCAGCCCCACACCCGTGACGAACGACAGGCCCAACGGATTGCGCCCCAGGATGTAATCCAGCTGCGACTGCGCGGCATCCAGATACGGCCGCTGCCGGGTCAGCCGATAGCCCTGCATCAACATCATCGCGCGGTTGAGCACCACCGCATTGCTGCCCCACACGAAGTCGGTGTCGGTCATCGCCAGACGCCAGGGCGAGGCCTGCCACTCATCGGCAAGACGCTGCGCCAGGCCAGTGATCTCACGGGTGATGCGTGCGCGATCGGCATGCGGGGTGAGCCGGTCGCGATGTTCGACCAGCGACATCCAGGCCAGGCCGCCGACGTTGCTCCAGCCCGGCACGCTCGCCGGTACGTTGCGCGCAATCATTGCGTCGTAGAAGCCGTCCTCGCGCGTGCTCACGTACAGCTCGGCCGCAGCCCAGGCAAATTCGTCGTCCACCTGCGCATCGTCGTAGCCGCCGGTGCGCACGTCGTCGGGCTGGCGATAGATCACATCCGGGTGTTGCTGCGCCCACGCCCAGGCACTGCGCGCGGCGTTCAACATGCGCGCCGACGCGCCCGGATACTGCTTGTCGAACGGCGCATAGACGCGGCTGGCTGCCGCCATCACTGCGGCGAAATCCAGCGTGGCGGCGGTGGCCTTCATCACCACATAGCGTTGTTGCGTAGCCTGCGCGGGCATCACCAGTCCGTCGAACTGCTTGTCGGTGAGCTTGTGGTACACGCCACCGTCGGCCGGGTCCTGCATGGCCAGCATCCATTCCAGATTCCACCAGGTCTCCTGCAGGATGCCGGGCACGCCGGGCGCATCGTCGGGGATGGTCAGGGCCTGCGCCTTGAACAGTGCCGGGTACTGCTCATAGGCGGCCAGCAAGGTGTAGGTGCTGATGCCGGAATTGACGATGTACTTGTTGTAGTCGCCGGCGTCGTACCAGCCGTTGGGCGCACTGATCACGCTGTCGGCCGGGCGCGTGGCCGATGCCGCCGAAGGATGGATGCGCACCTGCGTATCCGGATGCCCGGCCGCGCGCGCATACGGCCCGGTGAACTGCGCCGGCAGCGCGGTGCTGGCGCGATTGAAATAGAACGCCTTCAGCGATGCGTCGAGCACGGGCCGATACGCGCTGGCCGCGATCGGGAACGGATCGGATGCCGGCTGCCCGTCGATCTTCAACCGGTAGGTGCCCGGCGCGTGCAGGCTGGAGAAATCCGCCACCCGCGCCTGCTGGCCGGCCGGCGTCCACAGCGCGGCGGCCTGCAGCCTGCCCTCCAGCACCTGGCGGCCCTGCGCATCCTCGACCGTGAAACGGTCCGCGGTGGGCGCCGCGCCTTGCGGCAATCCGAGCACCGCAAGCTTGGCCGAACCCGGCAGATAGCCGAGCTGATTGACGTGGATGGCAGCGCCGGTTGCCGCGGCGGTCTGGTCGCCGGTGGTGTCGGCCGCGCAAGCGGCGATGGGCGATGCAATCACCATGCCGGTGAGCAGAGTCTGGAAAATGTTCATGCCGCGATGGTCGCTGCATTGGCGCAGGGCGACAAGTCCAATCCTGGCATAGGCAACCGCGTGGAAATGCATCGCTGCGGTCGCGTGCCTGCATCGATGGAGGCGAGCACCTGCGGCCAACCGCAGCATCGCGCAGGCCATGCCATGGCACGGCGCGGAACATGCAATGGGACAACACCCGCTGCCTTCCGACCATGCCTGCCCTCGCCGACGAGGACAGGCATATCTCGATCACTCAGCGATCAGCGCGCCGCAGCCTCCAGCTGCACCTGCGCCTTGCCCACCGGGTTGCGCGGGTCGCTCCCGCCGGTGAGCACGTTGCTGCGCTTATCCCATTCCACCGTCTGCAGGTTGCCCCAGACGTGGCTGGAACCGCGGCCGCCCTCGGCGGTATCGCCCGGCAGCTTGAGCGCGTGACCCATCGCCTGCAGCGCCTTGGCGGTCTGTGGCGAGAACGCGTTGCTCTCGGCCTCGATCACGTCTGGCAGCCACTGGTGGTGATAGCGCGGCAAGGCGCTGACCTGCTGCGCGTCCAGGCCGGCGTCGTAGCCCAGAATACCGAGCAGCACCATGGTGATGATGCGGCTGCCACCCGGCGTGCCGATCACCGCGACTTTGTCGGCCGATTCCATGAAGGTCGGCGTCATCGAGCTGAGCATGCGCTTGCCCGGCTTGGGGGCGTTGGCCGCGTAGCCCATCACGCCGAAGGCATTGGGCGTGCCCGGCTTGAGCGCGAAGTCGTCCATCTCGTCGTTGAGCAGCACGCCGGTGCCCTTGGGGATCAGGCCCGAGCCGTACAGCAGGTTGACGGTCTGGGTGGCGCCGACGCGGTTGCCTTCGCCGTCGATGATGGAAAAGTGCGTGGTCTCGTCGTCTTCCAGCGGGGTCGGGTTGCCCGACAGCAGGTCGCTGGGGGTGGCCTTGTCCGGGTTGATCGTGGCGCGCAGGCCTTGTGCGTAATCCTTGCTGGTCAGCACGCGCTGCGGCACGGCGACAAAGTCCGGGTCGCCCAGGAAGAAGGTGCGGTCGCGGTAGGCGCGGCGCATCGCTTCCACCACCAGATGGGTACGGTGCGCATCGTCGAGCGTGTCCAGCTCCCAGCCTTCCAGGATCTGCAGCATGGCGGCAAGTGCGATCCCGCCGGAGGACGGCGGCGGCGCGGTGGTGATCTTCCAGCCGCGGTAATCGAACTGGATCGGCGTACGCTGCTTGACCCGGTACCCGGACAGCTCGGCGGCCTTCCATTGCCCGCCGGCCTGCTTGACGCCAGCCAGCAGTTTCTTGGCGGTTTCGCCCTTGTAGAAACCATCGAAGCCCTTCTCACCGAGCAGCTGCAGGGTATGCGCCAGCTCGGGCTGCTTGAAGATGTCGCCTTCGGCAATCGGCTTGCCGCCGCGCAGATATACCTCACGCGTGCCGGGATAACGCTCCATCACCTCGCGCCGCGAGGCATAGCCCTTGGCCATGCGCGCATACACCGGGAAGCCTTCGCTGGCGATGCGGATCGACGGCGCCAGCGACTGCTTCAGCGGCAGCCGGCCGTGCTTGGTGGCCAGTTCCACCAGCGCTGCCGGCAGCCCGGGAATACCGGCCGACCAGGGACCGTTGACCGAGCGGTCGCGGTCCAGCGCGCCCTGCTTGTCGAGGAACTGCGCCTCGCTGGCCGACTCGGGCGCGGTCTCGCGCGCGTCCAGCATCACGTCCTTGCCGGTCTTGGCATCGTGCAGCAGGAAGAAGCCGCCGCCACCCAGCCCCGAGCTGATCGGCTCGACCACCGCCAGCGTGGACGACACCGCGATCGCCGCATCGAACGCATTGCCGCCCTCGCGCAGGATCTGCAGGCCGGCGTCGGTGGCCAGTGCATGACCGCTGGCAATCGCCGCACCGGGCGGGTGCCCCGCCACCGGGGAGGTCGTGGCTGCTGCAGGCTTGGCGCCATCAGCAGCCCAGGCCGGCGGTGCCAGCACCAGGGCCAGCAGCAACAGGCCGCGCGAAGAGAAACGTCGGGAAAAGATGCTCACGGGGCGGGAGGCTCCTGTTCGTACAGTTCGGGGTGGTCGCGCTGCAGCTGCATGAGCTTGGCGAGCAGTTGATCGTGGGTTTCCGGTATCGCCGGATCCGGGTCGATGCATTCGACCGGGCACACCACCACGCATTGCGCTTCGTCGAAATGGCCCACGCACTCGGTGCAACGTGCGGGGTCGATCACGTAGATGGTTTCGCCCATCGAGATGGCCTGGTTCGGGCACGCCGGCTCGCAGACATCGCAGTTGACGCAGAGCTCGTTGATTTTCAGCGACATATCGGCACCACCATGCGATGTGGCGCGGCGCGATGCAACGCCAGGCGCTGGAACGCAACGTACTGCTGGAAGCGGACGCACGGGGCGTAGCGCGATGCACAGACAACGCCATGCATGTGGCCGGTAACCGGTCCGAGCGGACCGGCGCCGACGGCGTGCGGGATCAGCAGCATGCTGCGATCCCGCACAGCGGCCGGACGCGCCCTCCCGCGCCTCCGGCCTGGTACGGCATTACTTGGCTTCAACGAAGGTGTATTCCACGCCCTTGGGCTGGACGATGCCTTGCACCCGCGCATTCTCGGCCGCATTGCCGATGAACAGCACGCGCACGCCCTTCATCGAATCGGCCGGCACGTCCTTGAACGCGGCGTCGATCAGGTCGGCGATCTTGGTCGAGGCGGACGAACCGAAGGCCAGCATGTTGCCCGGCTGCACGCCACGCGCGAGTGCGGTCTTGACGCTTTCCAGCTGACGCTCGTAGCTGCCGGCGAACTCGGCATCGGACTCCGGCGGCAAGTAATACAGGAACGGGCTGTTGGTGGTGGTGCCCAGGTTCTGGCCGACCACTTCCTGCAGGTACTTCTTCCAGCCGGCGTTGTCATCCTTGGCCGGCGCGGTCAGCGCAGCCGGAGCGGCGGCGGCGGTCGGTGCCGGCTCTTCCTTCTTGCAGGCGGTGACGGCCAGAGCGGCGACCGAAGCGAGCACCAGCGCGCGCATTGTGTGTTTCATGAAACTCCTCCCTTTGAAAAGCATGTGGTGATGTGACTGCTAGAGAATCAGGCCTGCGCGCGGGACTCGCGCACCTGCCGTAAGGCTTCGACGACCGAAGCCGGAACGAAACCGGACACGTCCCCGCCCAGCCGCGCGATTTCGCGCACCAGCGAGGACGAGATGAAGCTGTACTGCTCGGCCGGGGTGAGGAACAGCGTCTCCACCTCCGGGATCAGATGGCGGTTCATGCTGGCCATCTGGAACTCGTATTCGAAGTCGGACACCGCGCGCAGGCCGCGCAACAGCACGCCGGCGCCCATGTCGCGCACGAAGTGGGCCAGCAGCGTGTCGAAGCCGCGCACTTCCACATTGGCGTGCGCGGCCAGTGCTTCCTGGGCCAGCTCCACGCGGCGCTCCAGCGGCAGGGCCGGGCCCTTGGAGGGGCTGTAGGCCACGCCGACCACCACGCGCTCGAACAACGGCGCGGCGCGGTTCACCAGATCGATATGCCCGTTGGTGATCGGGTCGAAGGTACCGGGATAGACGGCGGTGCGGCTATTGGCCACGCTCATACGGAAACTACCGGGGTCGGATCGCCGTTCAGTGTAGCAGCGGCCCGGCGGTACAGCGCATAGCGCACCTGCTGGGTGGCGCCTTCACGGTGCAGATGCCAGCCGGCCGGCACCTGCGGCGGGACCTCGGCCGGGCCTTCCAGGTATAGCCAGGCGTCGGCGCTCAGGTGCGCGGGCAGGCGTTCCAGCACGCTGGGCCACAGCCCGGCGGCAAACGGCGGGTCGACGAACGCGATGCTGGCCTGCGCCACCGGCGCACGTTCCAGCCAGCGCAGCGCATCCTCCTGCAGCACCTGCACCTGATCGGCCGCATCCAGCCTGGTCACGTGCTGGCGCAAGCGCTGCACCAGGCCAGGGTCGCGCTCGATCAGGGTCGCGTGCGCGGCGCCGCGCGACACCGCCTCCAGGCCCAGCGCACCCGACCCGGCAAACAGGTCCAGCACACGCGCGCCGGGCAGGCGCGGCATCAGCCAGTTGAATACCGTCTCGCGGACGCGGTCGCTGCTCGGGCGCAGGCCGGGCAGGTCCGGCACCGCCAGCTTGGTGTTGCGCCAGCGCCCGCCGACGATGCGCACCTGCCCTTCCGCGCCGCGTGGCGCCGGCCGTGCGGGGCGGCTCATCGCCACGCGCCGGGTGCGGGCGAACGGGTGCAGGACGACGGCAGCGCAAATGGCGACATGGCTCAAGGCAGGACGGTTGGCCGGCCATGATACCGCCGCGATCGCCGCAACCGCCCTCCTCGATCGCTATGGACGCAGGCGATCTGGCGCACGCCCGCCTTGAAAAATCCCCACACGGCCTCATCCCCCAGGCCATCGGCCGCGTTGCGGCCTGGGCCACCATGGAGCACGACCCCAATGACCGTTGATACCGACAAGCAGACGCTTGGCTTCCAGACCGAGGTCAAGCAGCTGCTGCAGCTGATGATCCACTCGTTGTACTCAAACAAGGAAATCTTCCTGCGCGAGCTGGTCTCCAATGCCGCCGACGCCGCCGACAAGCTGCGTTTCGAGGCACTGGTGAAGCCGGAGCTGCTGGAAGGCGGCGGCGAGCTGCGCATCCGCGTGGACTACGACAAGGACGCGCGCACCGTCACCATCGACGACAACGGCATCGGCATGAGCCGCGAGGATGCGGTCTCGCATCTGGGCACCATCGCCAAGTCCGGCACCGCCGACTTCCTCAAGCACCTCAGCGGCGACCAGAAGAAGGACGCCAACCTGATCGGCCAGTTCGGCGTGGGCTTCTATAGTGCCTTCATTGTCGCCGACCAGGTCGACGTGTACTCGCGTCGCGCCGGCCTGCCCGCCAACGAGGGCGTGCACTGGTCCTCGCGTGGCGAAGGCGAGTTTGAAGTCGCCAGCGTCGACAAGCCCGAGCGCGGCACCCGCATCGTGCTGCACCTGAAGGACGGCGAAGACAGCTTTGCCGACGGCTGGACGCTGCGCGGCATCCTCAAGAAATACTCCGACCATATCGGCCTGCCGATCGAGATGCGCAAGGAGCACCACGGCGAACAGGCCGACGCGCCCGCCGAGCCGGAGTGGGAAGCGGTCAACCGCGCCAGCGCGCTGTGGACGCGGCCCAAGTCCGAGATCAAGGACGAGGAATATCAGGAGTTCTACAAGCACGTCGCGCATGATGCCGGCAACCCGCTGGCGTGGAGCCACAACAAGGTCGAAGGCAAGCTGGAGTACACCTCGCTGCTGTTCGTGCCCGGCCGCGCCCCGTTCGACCTGTATCACCGCGATTCGGCCAAGGGCCTGAAGCTGTACGTGCAGCGCGTTTTCATCATGGACCAGGCCGAGCAGTTCCTGCCGCTGTACCTGCGTTTCATCAAGGGCGTGGTGGATTCGTCCGACCTGTCGCTCAATGTCTCGCGCGAGATCCTGCAGTCCGGCCCGGTGGTCGACTCGATGAAGTCGGCGCTGACCAAGCGCTCGCTGGACATGCTGGAGAAGCTGGCCAAGGACAAGCCGGACGACTATGCAACGTTCTGGCGCAACTTCGGCCAGGCGCTGAAGGAAGGCCCGGCCGAGGATTACGCCAACCGCGAGAAGATCGCCGGCCTGCTGCGCTTCTCCTCCACGCATGACACCACCGGCACGCAGAGCGTGGGCCTGGCCGATTACGTGGGTCGTCTGGCCGAGGGCCAGGACAAGCTGTACTACCTCACCGGCGAGAGCTACGCGCAGATCAAGGACAGCCCGCACCTGGAAGTCTTCCGCAAGAAGGGCATCGAAGTGCTGCTGCTCACCGACCGCATCGACGAGTGGCTGATGAGCTATCTCACCGAGTTCGACGGCAAGTCGTTCGTGGATGTGGCACGCGGCGACCTGGACCTGGGCAAGCTGGATTCGGAAGAAGACAAGAAGGCGCAGGAAGAAGTCGCCAAATCCAAGGAAGGCCTGGCCTCGCGCATCAAGGCCGCCCTGGGCGACGACGTGGCCGAAGTGCGCGTCTCGCACCGCCTGACCGATTCCCCGGCAATCCTGGCCATCGGCCAGGGCGACTTGGGCCTGCAGATGCGTCAACTGCTGGAAGCCAGCGGCCAGGCCGTGCCGGAGTCCAAGCCGGTATTCGAATTCAACCCGGCCCACCCGCTGATCGAAAAGTTGGATGCGGAAGCCGACATGGACCGCTTCGGCGATCTAAGCCGGGTGCTGTTCGACCAGGCGGCGCTGGCGGCGGGCGACAGCCTCAAGGACCCGGCCGGGTATGTGCGACGGTTGAACAAGTTGCTGTTGGAGTTGTCGGCGTAAGCCTGATCAAATTTTCTTACTTCAAAGACCGGCTTAATCGCCGGTCTTTGCGTTATGGGCTAGTGAAAAAAATGGGCTCAACCCCTGTCCCCTGTCCGTAAGCTTGATCCAGATATTGTTAGAGGTCTCCGGGCAAACTAGCCTCAAGGAGACAACTGATGCGCAAGAGCAAATTCACCGAGAACCAGATCGTCACGGCGCTGAAGCAGTTTGAGGCCGGAAGACAGGTCTAGGAAGTCTGCAGTGAGCTGGGCAGTTCCGATGCGACGTACTACGTCTGGAAGTCCAAGTACGGCGGCATGGAAGCGTCGGACTCGCAGTATTTCCGTGACGTTGAAGCCGAGCACGCTAAGCTCAAGCGGATGTACGCCGAGCTGGCAATGGAGAACCATGCGTTGAAGGATCTGATCGCAAAAAAATGCTGTAGACTTGGCGTACAAGTGCCCGCTTCTAGCCTGGTTGCCGGATTGCCGCGGCTGGAGCGAACGCCGGGCCTGTGTGGTGGTTGAGATCTCACGGTCAACGGCACGCTACCGCCGTCGACCAGATCGGGATAGGAAGTGATCGCATTGTTGGTTGAGCTCGCTGAGCGTTTTCCCGAACGCGGCTTCGGCAAGCTATTTCAACTGATTCGCCGCCGAGGTTTGATCTGGAATCACAAGCGTATCTGGCGTGTATATTGCCTGATGAAGCTCAATCAGCGTCGACGAAGGAAGAAGCGTCTACCAAACCGACACCCGATGCCGTTGGTGGCTGCGAGCAGATCAATAGCAGCTGGTCAATCGACTTCATGTCAGACGCGCTTTGGGACGGGCGGCTATTCCGTAAATTCAATGTGAGCGACGATTTCAGTCGTGCGGCATTGGCCATCGAGATTGATCTGAACTTTCCTGCGACACTCGTTATCCGCACCTTGGAACGAATTGCGGCGTGGCGCGGCTATCCGGGAAGCTTCGCCTGGACAATGGCCCGGAGTTCATCACGTTGGCGTTAGCGGAATGGGCAGAACGCAAGAACATTGCGTTTGGACTTCATCGCGCCAGGACGGCCGATGCAAAACGGCTTCATCGAACGCTTCAATGGCAGCTTCCGACGCGGCGTGTTGAATATGCGCGTCTTCCACAATCTGGGAGAAGTGTGCAAACAGGCAGAGCAGTGGTTGGCTGACTACCATACCAAGATACCTCACGACAGCCTTGGCGGGCTGACGCCCGCCGAGTTCCTCCAGTACCACGAACCGGAAACCTCTAATTTAGCCTAGTATTGAACCGCGGGGAGTCGAAAAAATATGGTTCCCCCGATGACGCCTACTTCTTTCTGAAGATCCGCGCCGTTTTCCCCGGACCCGGGTGAAGAATCAATTTTCAATGGGGTGGTGATCTCTACGCGGGAAATGTAGAGATCACCGATTGCATTTAGCTAGATGATCAAACTTGAGTGATGATCGATGTGTGTGCTGCCGTGGGCCGCAGCGATTTGTTCGAGATGATGATCCAGCACTTCGTTCATTCGACTATCGATCTGCGCGGCCTTGCCGGCATCGACCGATCCATTGTCAAGATTGAGCTTCCTAGCAAGCTCTTCAATGAGCTTATTCATGTTCGCCTCCTTCGGCAGTTGGTTTTCAGGGTACCGCTACAATGACCTTGCCAACAACGCAGGGTCAATTTGGCATGCTCGTCGCACGGCACCAATTGCCGCGAACTGAGCGAGCACGATAAGTGCAACCATGCCGATAGCGCCGTAGGCCAGCGGCATACGAGGTAGTTCATACGCCGTCATCAACAATGCGTTGAAGGCATACGCGAGAAGAACTCCGAACAATGCGCCAACAAGCGAAAGAAAAGCCGTCTCGCACAGGTAATGACGTGCAATGTCCTTGCGGGTGGCTCCCAAGGCGCGCCGGATACCAGTGCTTGAATCGCGTTGGGCAATCCAATGGCCAAGGAGTCCTGCAAGCCCACCAACCGAGATATAGATAAGCGTGATAAGAACTATCAATAGGAGATACATCGCCGCTCTCTCGCCGCCATAGTAGGAGCGGCGAAGTTCCTCCAGCGTCGCTGCCCCCAAAGCTGACCCTCTACCATCAAGGGTCGACAAGCGCTCTTGAGCTTGGCGCATCACCTCACCGCGATTGGACGAATCGGTACGAAGGAGATAGTTGCCTCGATCGACACGCACAGGAACGATGATGGAGTAATCGTAACCGTCGGAGTTACCTGCGTTATCGTTCGGTTGCGCGAGCTTGTCAACCACGCCGACAATCTGCGATGGCTTATTACCCCAGCTATATATAGATCGACCAATTGGATTCGAATCGCCGAAGAGCTTCTCACCAACAGCTGACGACACAATTATCGCGGGCGCATAACTCTCGCTCGCCTCATAGTCATCCCAATCCTGATATTCCTCCGTAGTGAAGGCCCGTCCACGTGTCAGGCGTAATCCCAGAGTCTCGATAAAATCGCGGTCGCCTGTATAGACACTCGCCGTCAAATTGGCAGCTTCTTGCTGTGGCGCCAGATTGATTGAAGTGCTCCAGGAGGAACCTCCATAAAGCACTTGATTCACGGACGAGACCGCTTTAACTCCGGGAAGCTGACGCAGTGCGCCAAGTTCATTTTCCAGGTAGTCAACGGTACGATGTTGCGACGACGCACGTTGCACTTGTATGTACACGATCTCGTTTTCGATTGCGCCACTAGTACGGAGAATGCGGTCAAAACGAAGACCCGCAAGAAAGAATAAATTGCAGACAATAGCGCATGCTATTGCACCCTGTAGTACAACCAGGAAGGTCATCACGCGATTGCGCAGCAGTGGCTTCAAAACTTGGTCCATCATATGGCGTTCTTACGCACCTTGTTTCAGGCTAGTCGCCGGGGGCACACGCATCGCGCGCCAACTTGGAAACGCGCCGGCAAGAAGCATTGATGTGAGCGCTGCTAACAGCGTCGTCCCAAACATCGTGAGGTTCATCCGCGCTAGCCCTGCATACGCGTATGGCTGTTGCCGGAGAATCCAAAGGGCCAAGATCGAAATCATTATGCTTAGGCCAGCGCCTAAGGAGCCGAGCAGACCCGCCTCGATCATGAACTGCGCAAAAATGCTGGCACGCGAGGCACCTATTGCCCGGCGTATCGCAATCTCATGACGTCTGCGCATGAAAATGGTAAGGATCAGGCCAGACGCGTTCACGATGGCTAGAATCAATAGGCCGGTCGCGACCCATGACTGGATCCAAACGTCGCGCGGTACGATCTTTTGTGAACGTAGCCATTCGCGAACGTTCTGCATACGCACATTTTCTGGCTCCAAGAATCGACCAATTGCATTTTGATGTCGCGCGTAGTTGTCAAGATAAGCACGATACGAATTTCTATCGCTGGGGGATGTCAGCTCCACCCAGTACCCGACCCAGCTGCAAGGTGCTCCTGTGGCCCTGCGCGGATCGCCCCCCCCCTCTAATGACGGAACATCGGCCCAGCAGCTGAGCTCGCCGGAAAAATTAAGGCGGTTGCCCAGCGCAGTGGTGAATGGAATGAACAACTGGTCCTGGTTGCGGAAGTGGTCTCCGGATAAATCATAGAATCGTGGGATTGGCCGCCAAGAGTCGGTAATGCCGATAATCCGGAACACAAAGCCATCGATTACAAGGTCTCGACCAACGCTATCTGGCGTGCCAAAGAGCTTCTCGCTCAAGCCCTTGTCGATCAATGCAACCTGCGCTTGGGACGATTCTTCTTGCCTTGTCCAAACGCGACCGCGTACGATCGGAACAAGAAACATCGAGAAGAAGTCAGTTGTTGTATATCTCGAGATTGCATGCGATGCGGCCCCTTCCTTATTCGGAATTCGAAGCATGGATGGGCCAGCAGCCACCATTGTCTGGCGAGCACCATGTCCGTCGCGAAGTAAGGTTTCAGCATCCAAGCGAGTTAGATAAGAGGAGACCTCCTCACCTATTACGCGGCGTGGATCTAAATGGATACGAAAAAGTCTGTCACTTTTCTCCGGGATCGGATCTTTAGCGAGAATGTATACCGATGTCCAAGCTGCCATTGCCAACCCGATCCCGAGCCCCACGATACTCACCACAAGCAACGCCAAGCCAGGGCTCCGTAGAATCTGCTTCAGCCCAGAAGTCAGAAAGTGTCTGTACACAAGCCCGCTCCTGCTTCGTCTTCGCTAAATAGTTTCGTCGCAGGGACTTCATGCACTACGCCATCGACAATATGTAGAGTGCGGCGCGCATAACGTGCGCAGTCGCGGTCATGAGTTACCATGACTATGGCGGTGCCGTCGGCATTTATTTGTTTCACTATCTCCATCACAGTTTTGGCGGACTCCGTGTCCAGGTTTCCAGTAAGCTCGTCTAAGAGAATTAACTCGGGTTCGCCGGCAATGGCACGCGCAATAGCGGCTCGCTGCTGCTGTCCACCGGATAGCTGACTTGGCATATGCATCAACCTGCCCTGTAAGCCAAACCTAGCCAAGGCGACCTCGGCGCGCTCGCGACTATGCTCGAGTCGGCGATAGAGCATCGGCAACTCAACGTTTTCGATTATGCTAAGTGTGGGAATCAGGTTGAAGCTTTGAAACACGAATCCAATGCTCTCACTGCGGATTTGGCTCAGCACCCTATCGGAACATTTGGCTATGTCCTGGCCCAAGATCTTGAATCGGCCAGATGTTGGCGGCTCAAGTAGGCCGAGGATGCTCAGGAGCGTCGTCTTGCCAGATCCTGATGGCCCCATTATCGCCACAAACTCACCTTCGGCGATATCTAAGTCGACGGGCTGCAGCGCCCACGTGAGCACCGACTCGGTTTGGTAGACCTTTTTGACGCCTCGCAGGCTAAATATGTTTGACGTCATGTGATTTGATGCCCCAGTTCTGCCACCGCAAGACTGTCCAGATTTTTTTGCGTACCAAGCGTCTCTGCAAGTTGCACGCGGACCGACCTGACCCCATCTTCGCCTACAATCAGGTGCTGCGTGGCAAAACCTAGGGCGAGGTGTGGTCGGTGAGTAATTAAAATAGTTGTGCAGCCCAACTTCGCGATATTTGAAAGCACCAGTTTCTCGCTGCTTTCATCAAGGAAGCAGGTGGCCTCATCCAAAAAGAGAATATACGGCCTACGATAGATCGCGCGCGCTAGTGTGATTCGCTGCCTCTGACCCACCGAAAGTGGACAGATGGAAGCGCCCACCTTGGTGTTGAGTCCCATCGGCAGTTCGCTCAGAACGAGCTTTAGATCAACAGCTTCAATACTAGCATCAAGCCGTTCTTGGTCAAGGCTCTCCGCGCCCAGTATGTTTTCGATAATTGTGCCAAGGAATAGCTTGTCATCCTGCATGACAAGATCAACGTATCGCTTTAGCGCTTGCAGAGTCGTGGAATTCACTGGGTGCCCAGCTAGCCACAGCTGCCCACCTGTCGCCTGATAGAACCCACTGAGACACTTGGCCAAGGTTGACTTCCCCGCTCCGTTCTGACCAGTTATTACTACGAAGTCGCCGCTAGCGATATCGAGTGTTACCGACTTCAGTACGGGCTCATCGTGGATTGAATAGGAGAATCTCAGGTCTGTGCAAGTAATCGTGCCTGTAGGGGCTGCAATATCCGCGCTAAAGTGATCCGCTTCCGGCTTTGTTCGAAGAACATCCTCTAATTTTCGTAGCCGCTGGGTCACGCGCTCAACGTCTGCCAGACGATCTACCGTATAAAGGGCTCTGCTAAGTCCGAGTGTTCCTACAAGAAGGATGAGAATGAGATTAAACTGCCCACCAGCTAGTTGAAGCGCTGCAATGGGAACGATTGCAACGGCCAATAAGATTCGCACGCCCTTCAAGATACTGTCCTGAGTCGCGATCGGCTCCTGGGCGGTGCGCACGCGCGAGCTTGCTTTTCTCCAGTCCGCGAGTCGTTTCTGTTCAAGTCCGTGGGCCTTCGTTGAGAGAACGGTCGCCAAAGTCTCAACCATGAGCCCACTTTCATCAGCTCTCGCCTTGCTGAGTCTAGCTTCAAGAGTGCGTGAGCGACTAGATAGGCCAAACCTAAGTATTGCATATATCACTACAGCGCTGGCAACGAGGATGCAGCAGGCTGGTGAGGCCACAGCGAGTAGGCTGAGTGCCAAGGTGGCAAGCACGCCGTCCACGATTGCGAGAGGAAACGACCCGCAAAGCAACTGATCGAGATCCTCAACCGCGCGATAACGCTCAACAAGATGCCCATGTTGTCGTACTTCAAAGAAGTTGACCGGCAGTGCAAGATGCTTGGTGACGATGTCATCGGCGAGGCCTGCGCCCAGTGCGATACCCATGCGTCGGACGGCTTGGTCGCGCATAAATGTTAGTAATGACGCAAAGATCGCCAACAGGATAATGGCCACCGGCACTCTCACAGAAGTGACCTCCAGCCAATCCAGAACTGTCTTGTGCAGCAAGAATGGGATGCCAAGCGCGAGCGATTCGGCAACTAGGCCTAGCGCCAATCCCACCGCGACCAGACGAAAGAGTTCTGATCTGACGCTAGCGGCCAAGTGCCGAACGACGCTAAAAGGCGTATAACGCCCCTGCCCACTAGAGAATGTCTGGTCCAAATCGAACTCTACAGCGACGCCAGAGTAGCTCTCGGTTAGTTCTTCAAGAGATAGGGATAAAGCGCCAATTGCAGGATCGTGGATACGAAAAACCTTTCCTCGAACGGCCTTAAGAACGACCAGATGTTCCATGTCCCAGTGCAGCATCACTGGCAAGCGCAGGTCTTTCAACTGAGCAGCCGAACACCGATACGCCCTGCCATTCATGCCAATTGATTTCGCAACCTGCAAAAGACTGCGTAGTGTGAGCCCTTTCAATGACACACGATACTTCTCACGGAGCTGAAAGACATCGATCGGCATTCCAAAGAAGCGCGCGATCATGGCCAGGCAAACGAGACCGCACTCTGCAGTTTCGCTTTGATATAGAACAGGGAGCCGATGCATGGTTCTCACGCTGATTCGAGTTCAAAGACCGTCGTGCGCAGAGGCAAATACAGGTCCTGGCCAATCTCCGTCAGATATTCCAGCCTTGAATCGAGCTCTGACCCAAGCTGATGCGCACTGGTTTTGGCGTGCTCAATCTCCTGATCAAGCACGCTGCCGTGCATGTCACCGGTGCGCGTTCGAAGGAGCATAAGCGCCGCGTAGATATTGGCGAACGCATGATAGCCTAATAGAACTCGGTCGAGCGGGCGGTGCGTGTTCTTCAGGATCGAATAGGCAGTTGGCGCATTGGCGACGGTGACAGGCCCCACCCACTGACCTAGGTGGAAATACTGGTGAGAGCACTCGTGCACGAGTTGCGCTAGTAGCCGAGGCAGCGTGCTCGGAGCCGTAATCTGGATGTTTCCCGGAAAAATTGATGATGAACGGCTCTGTGTTTTTCGCGGATCGGTAGGGTGGAGGAGCGTTATCTCCTTGATGGGCAGTAAGACCCACAGGAGGTACTCCGGAACCGAGTCCCTTAGGGTCGTCAACACGCCGTCTACGGCTTCAATGCTGCCGGCGCGGTCCTCTGTGAGGGGCCACATTGTCTCAAGAGGCTCCTTGTATTGGAGCCACTCTCCTTGCGAGTGCACCAGCGCATAGGACCCAAGCAACTCCACCATATCGCCTGACGACATTAGATAATGGCCATGGTCAGTTCGCCTAAAAACGAAATCGCCGCTTTCCTTCGACCTAACAATCACACTGTCCGGGCTTGCTTTGATCCTGTAACGACAAGGCGGCAGCGCCCTCCCACCGAGCATTAAGGGCTGGTTCCCGCTTGGGAGTTCCGCATCGAACTCGGAAATGAGTCCGGCGGCGTGAGAAATTATGGCCATCTGAATGTCCGCCCATATCGGCTCAGCCTGCCACGAGAGTCGGACGAAGCCAACCGGCGGCAACCACCCCTTACCCATTAATGGACGGCGATCTATACCCTTGGATATTCTCGCGCCCCCTTCCTCTTCGAGCTTATCCAGCAAGGCATAGAACAATTTGTCGGCCACGTAGCCGTAGAGCGACATGTAATCACCGACCATGGGGTTTGATAGCTCCTTCAGCATGGAAGTGCTTCCTTGCGTTGCTTGAGGACATTAACCATAAATTCGGCGCTGGTTAGGGGGACTGACTCGAGACGATTAGCCAGTTTATCGAGAGAAACAATGGACTTCTGAACAAGAAACCGGGCCGTTTCTTCATGAATCATCTGCAACACATCACATAGAACCGATTCGTTTTCGAACGGCGCGGCCTTGGAATATCTGTTGTAGAGGGCGCCCGATCTGCATGATTTGAACCAAGCACACGTGCTGCATTTCGCAGGAACATGATCAATTGCTCTCGTCAACCGCCCGAATAATTCACTAGTGACCAAGTCCCTGAGATTATGATCAAAGATGTTGAGGTGCGTTTCGGCAAACTCACTATCAAGTGCAATTATATTGTCGTCTACGAGGAGACTCCCATCACTAGCGACTGTGGCGATGAAATGCTGGGTAGCATGACGCTTTGAGTTGCGTTCAATACCAGCATCCGAATACATGGCAAGGATGACATCGGTCAGCCCGCGAATGAAATACGGGGTTGGAAACACATACTTGTCGAGCCAGGTAGCCACCAAAGGCCGAATGCGCTCTACTGACTTGCCCCACGACACCGCGCTGGGCTCGTCATACCCCCCTCGTGGATAATTAAGACTTGGGCTAGTAGCCCCAATTTCACCGATTAGAAAATCCAAGAGACGGCTCAGATCTTCATTCGCATCGACAACGGCAAGGATGCCGGAACGAGAAACTCGGCCCGCCTTCCGTGCGCTCTCCACCAGACGCAACCCCGCTAGCGCTTTGTCGTAACTCCCTCGACCTTGGTGATCAGGACGATTACGATCGTGAGCTTCTCGTTCGCCGTCGATGCTGATGCCGGCCTTTACATCAAATCGCTCGAAGATATCAATCCACTCCTCGTCGATCAGCGTCCCATTGGTCTGAACCGCAAACGTTATCGACCTCTTTTCAGCTTCAACGATCCGTAACGTTTCGCATATCTCAACAAACCGCTTTTTCTTGAGGAGTAGCGGCTCGCCTCCGTGAAATACGACGTTAATCCTAGATAGATTCAAGGCGTCGTAAGAACGTCGAAGAAACCCGGGAAGTGCGGCTACGACCTCGTTTCGTATGGTTGGGGGACGCTTTGTAGCATCGTACTCATGATTGAAGTAATAACAGTAAGGACACGCTAAATTGCACCGTTCAGTGATCTTAAGGACGATATCGAAAGACAGAGCATTTTCTTCCATGGCGTTTACCTAAGAGGCGGTCCGCTAATCCAGTTGATAAGGACTCGTCGCACACCCGATTGAACAGGGTTTGCGCGATGGTGTCGGTGCGAAGGAAATACGACGGCAGATCCGGCCAGCCTTCCATTGGAGGACGAAACCGATATGCCAGGGAACATCTCGAACTCCCCACCGGTGTAATCATTGGGGTCCGACAGTTCGATCGAGATGCTGATCTTCCGGCGCGATGCATAGCCCGGCCCAGAGTCCGCGTGCCACTGCTGAAAATGATCACCAGCCCTATACTCGCAAAGCTTCAACTCTTCGGTCGTCTCGCGGACGTCCAGCCCCCAGTGTTTGGCTGCCGCAAAGAAGACCTTGTCGATCCTGTCGTAGATCCACTGACTTGAGTCACTACGGGGCCAAAAGGCCGTAAGCACTTTGCGTCGCTCAGCGACTACCAAGAAACCTTCTCGCTCCAACGTTTGTCCAGGCACCATTTCGAAATCATTGAATAGTTGATTGAGCTCAACGAGTTCGTAGGGCAAAAATACGTTGGGGATTAGGAGATAAGGCACATGCAGCCTACTCTCGAGCACATTCCAGTCATCTGACATGACGCCCTCAACTGATTTGGGGACGGAAAGGTTTTGAAGCAGCTTAGGGACGTCTTCGCATGGCCCGAGCCGTTTGGCGCGCGGGTGGCCCAGCCCCGGAGCATGGCTTGCCAAAACTTGACTTGCCAAAAAGCCCGGAGATATCGGTATGTGCGAATGATCCCTTGCAGGAAAATCCAACTCTCAACGCGCGACTAACGCGGCGCATGTGAGTACGGCCAGCTCCGACCAAAAGCGTAGGGCCTAGTCTCTGAAAAATGAGCGGTAGCGTGTTAGCGGGTCGAGGATGTCGAACACCGATGCGCTCGCATACGGAAAACGAAGCGTAATCCATCATCTCTACTTATTCCTTTAGTAGCGATTTGCCATCTTGGCTTCAGCTAAGAGCCGTTGAAGCAGCGGCTGATTATGTGCTTGACAACTGACTCCGCCAAGCCCTACCTCCCCTGCAGTAGAGCTGCAATGCGGCAATAAGTCAAGGCTCTGATCTGTTGAGTCGTGACATCTCGATTGATGAGCCGCGCGACTGTTTTGCGCCGGTGAAGTCGATGATGTGAGCACACGAACTCAAACAGTTGACGGTTCTAACGCCAAACTCATCTGCCGGCTAGCGCGAGGATGGCGCGGCCTGCCAGCGGCATGGCGCTGGACTAAGAGCACCTAAGGAACCTCTGAACAACGCACCGTAGATAAGCGCCCCCCATGTTGAGAAGTGATCTATGCAACTGACGTTTCCGTGACGCTGATTGCCTGGGCAAGCGCAAGCAGACCCGCCAGGAGAATTCCTGGCCGAGATCGATCAAGTCGTTCCGTGGCAGCAATTGCTTGAACTGGTCGAACCGCACTATCCGGTGTCAGGGCGGCCAGGTCGGCAGCCGTACGCACTGGCGACAATGTTGCGGATTCACTTGCTGCAGCAGTGGCTACGCGTTGAGCGATCCGGCAACGTAAGAAGAGTTGCATGAAATCCCGACCTAGCTGCGTTTTGCCCAGCTCGGTGGTTTGGACAACGTTCCTGCCGATACAACGATTCTCAACTTTCGCCGCCTATTGGAAACCCATGGCCTTGCTGCGCAGATGCCGGAAGCGGTCAAAGCGCATTTGGCGCGCAAGGGTCAGAGCCTGCGGTCCGGTACGATTGTCGATGCGACGCTGATCACTGCAACCAGTTCGACCAGGAACGCCGACCATGCGCGCGCCCCTGAGATGCATCAGCCCAAGAAAGGAAACCAATGGTATTTCGGGATGAAGGCGCACATCGGCGTGGATGAGTTTTCAGGGTTGGTGCACCACGTCCATTGCACGGACGCCAATGCTGCCCATGTCACGGTGACGCACAAGCTGTTGCACAGTAACGAAGACAGCGTGTTCGGCGACAGCGGCTACACCGGAACAGACAAACGCGAAGAACTGCGGACCTGCGAGGCAGCATTTTTCATTGCCGCCAAGCCCGCGCGACTTCAGGCCGTCAGCAACAAACGCGGGCGTGCCCGGGAAGAACGTTGGGAACACTTCAACTTCGGTTTGCGCGCGAAGGTGCGGCATTCGTTCGGCGTGATCAAGCGCCAGTTTGGCTACACCAAGGTCCGCTATCGCGACTTGGCCAAAAAAAAGCCGCGCAAGTGCTGACGTTGTTTGCGCTCTCAAATCTGTGGATGGTGCGCCGGCAGCTACTGCCGGCCAGGGTAATGCCGCCCTGCGGCAGGATAAGCCAGCAAAAGGCGCATGGATTACAACGCAGACGCCAACAGTGCACGCCGCCTCGGCGGTGCTCATTGAATCTACAAGATGCTGGTTAGTTGTTCAGACCGTCCCTAGTAGCGGTACCCACCTCCATCAAACCGGTAGGTTTTTGTGCCTGTTCGCAGGCGCAAACCTATGCGATGCCTGCGTCGGGAGGCGGATAAAACAACACTCCCTAGGGAGAAATACGCCCGCCGGCTATGAGCGATTTCTAACCTCCCGACATCTCGTCGCCATCGGGCGGCGATGCCTGTTCTTCGGAGGAGGCGTTGTCATGGCAGATGTATCGATAGTGCAGATTGGTGGGCGTCGTCGCTCCATGGTGCTTGCAGAGGTGAGGCCATGTGCCGGGCGCAGTCTCTAACCGCCAAGCGGCCCAAATCGAATTCCAAGCAGCGCAGCTGCCGCCAAGCAAACAGTCTTGCCGGTGAAAGACCCGCAGCCCATGCGGCTGGTGCCCTCGCCCACGTTAGATGTGGACAACCCGGATTTCGACCGTCGCCCCAGGCACCCCTTAGACGATCTGTCACCGCGTCTGCCCCGCAAGGCACGCACGCCGACAAGCTGCACGGTGGGCTATGCGTTCTACAATGCAGAGCCGGGCCGGTCACACAGCCAGCGGATTCCCAGCGTGCGTTGGCGCACATGGCGGCGGTGCTGCCGGAACTGGGCCGACTGAGCGTCGAGGCCATCGCCAAGCTGGTCGGAGTGGCACCACTGGCGCGCGACAGCGGCGCGATGCGCGGGGTGCGGCGCATCTGGGGCGGGCGGGCCGGCATCCGCCAGGTGCTGTACATGGCCACCCTAGTGGCAGTGTGCTTCAATCCGCCGCTGCGCGATTTTTATCAACGGCTGCGTCACAAGGGCAAGGCCCCCCAAGGTGGCTCTGGTGGCGGCCATGCGCAAGTTGCTGGTCATCCTCAACGCCAAGATGCGAGATCAACTGGCTGCTACCGCCGCCAGTTGATCAAGACAGTTGCTCTCCCGTGGGAAGAGGGGCTTGATGTTGCATGTCTGAGTTATTACGTATAGCTGCGGGCGCGGTTTCTTCGCTCTGTGGTGCCATGCGCTCTCCAGAGGTCGCGCGAGGGCGTGTCATTCCTTCGAGACACCCTCGCTACAGCACTCACGCCGACTCCAGCACCCAGCACCCGAACGCTGGCCCTGCCGAATAGCCGGTCTCCGGCTCGATGCGGATTTGCAAGGTGGCGCGGCCTGCCACTGCTGCAGGCAAGGCGTAATCCACATCGACGAAGTTCAGGCCGCGGTTGCCGTCCAGGCGTTCGTTGGCGATGAGCTCGCCGTCGGCGAGGATGCGGAAGCGGCGGCGGGTTTCGTCGCCCCAGTAGCGCAGGCGCAGGATCCTGGCCTGGGTGGTGTTGCGCAGGGTGAAGGCGATGAAGCCGCCGGTGCGGGCGTCGCGGCCGGCACGGCGGCGGTAGCTCAGTGCGTAGGAGCTTTCGCTGTGCAGGCCGTGGGCTTTTTCAGAGGCTTCATCGCCCAGGGCAATGCGGTCCAGTGCGCGCGTGTCCAATGCCTGTTGTTTCGCGTCTGCTGCGGCCTGCTCGGCTTGATGCTGCTGCCATGCAGCGGCGTCGCGATGCTCCAGGTAGGGCGCGCTGCGGCGATCGAACTGCGCGTAGAACGGCGAGAAGCGCCAGTGCTGGCTGCCGTCGCTGTAGTCGAACGCGGTCTGGCCCACCACCGGCTGCAGGCGCTGCAAGACCTCATCGCCGCCGATCAACGCCGGGGTCTTGCCCGACCAGGGTTTTGCCGCAGCACCCAGGTCGGCCGCCAGCACCAGCGGCCCGCGCAGCACCGAGACCCAGGCCGGGTCGTCCGGCGTGGCTTCCAGGCGCAGCGGCATCTCGAACGACAGCGTGAGCGTGTCGCCGGCGCGCCAGACGCGGGCGATGCGCAGGTAGCCCTCGTTGACTGTGGCATCGACCGGCTGGCCGTTAAGCTGCAGCCTCGGCGACTGCGCCCAACCAGGCACGCGCAGTGCGAGCGTGCGTTGCTCGGCCGGCGCGGCGTCGATGCGTAGCGAGGCGCTGCCCTGCTCCGGCATCGTGCTGTGCAGGGTCATGTCCAGCCCGGCAGCATCGCGCACGCTGGAGGGCACATACAGATTGACGTAAACGCCCTGCCCGTCGTGCCAGTAGATGGAATCGCCGAACTGGGCATGTGCCTCCATGCCGCTGCCGACGCAGCACCAGAAATCGTCGAACGGCGACGACCAGGCGCGCGCTTCGCCGGCCAGCATCGGTGTCATGTAGGTGAACATGCCGGTGCGCGGATGCTGCTGCGCCAACACGTGGTTGAGCAGCGTGCGCTCGTAGTAATCGAAGAACTCGGCCTGCGGGCCCCATTGGTACAGGTGCCGGGTGAGCTTGAGCATGTTGTAGCTGGCGCAGTGCTCGCAGGTCTGCTCGGTGACAAACTTCGAGATGCTGTCCGGCTGCTGGAAATACTCGCGGTCACCGTTGCCGCCGATCACGTAGGTGTGGTGGTCGGTGACGGTGTGCCAGAAGAAGCGCGCGGCCGCGCCCGACGCGGCATCGCCAGTGACTTCGTACTCGCGTGCCAGGCCGATCAGCTTGGGGATGTTGGTATTGGAATGCTGGTGCACCAGCTCGTCGCGTTGGGCGATAAGCGGATCCAGCACGGCGTGATGGTGCAGGCGCTGCGCCAGTGCCAGCCATTGCGCATCGCCGGTCCGCACATGCAGCTCGACGAAGGATTCGTTGAGGCCACCGAATTCGCACGACAGCACCTTCTGCAGCTGCGCGTCGTCGAGTGCGGCGAAGATGCCTTGCAGATAGCCGGCCAGGCTTACCGCCACCTGCAGCGCCTGCGCGTTGTCGCAATGCGCATGCACGTCGAGCAGGCCGGCAAACAACTTGTGCCAGGTGTAGAGCGGTGCCCAGCTGCCGTTGAGGTAGAACGGCGCCGGGTCGATCTTGCCGCGCCTGAGTTCATCGAACACCACGCGCCCGCTTTCGATCTTCCCTACGGCGTTCTTGCGGGTGAATCCGGCGACGTAGCCATCGCCTGCATGCGCCTGGCAGCGTGCCAGCGCTGCGACCAGGTACCCGGCGCGCGTGCGGCATTGCGCATCGCCGGTCTGCGCATGCATCAGTGCCAATGCGCTGAGATAGTGACCGAGCGTATGCCCGGCGATGGTGTCCGCCTCCCAGCCGCCGTATGCAGGCGCCTTGGGATCGAGGCCGGCGTACAGTACGAAGTTGTGCAACAGCCGGTCCGGCTCCAGCCGCATCAGGTAACGACGGTTGGTGTGCAGCGCGTCCAGGAACAACGACGGCGTGAGCCGCACCTGCGCCAGCGGCACGGCGCGCACGCTGCCGGGTCGTGCGGCACTGGCCTGGGCCGGAAAGCGCAGCAAACCCGCCGCAACCGCCAGGCTGCTCCAGGCCAGAAAGCGCCGCCGCGACAGGCTCGGCGCCTGGTCGTTGGGCAACTCGCTCGAATACGTCTCGGTCATGGGCTCAGCTTAGCTCCTGTCGGCGCGCACAGACCGCGCGCGCCATTGCAACAACCGCCTGCGCAGTCGCACCAACACGCGCGTGCATACGCATGACGCCCGCGACCGATGGCATCTGGCCGCACGCCAGCGCGATACAGCGGCCCGATCAGAACTTCACCGTGGCACGCGCCCAGTAGAACCGACCCAGCAGATCGTAGGTGGCCACATCGGTATTGGCGTTACCGACGTTGTTGGAGTAATACAACGGCGGCTGTTTGTTGGCGATATTGTCCACGCCCACTTCGAAGCGCGTGTGCCACGGTTCGACGTTGTAGCCCAGCTGCAGGTTGTTGTAGACGTAGGCGCCGATCTTGCGCACCACCATCGGCTCGCTGGAATCGGCGGACAGGCTCTGGTCCGGATCCGAATTGCCGATGGCGGTGTGCCCCACATAACGGATGCGCCAGGTGGCGCTCCAGTCGTCCAATGCCCAGTTCACCGTGCCCAGCGCACGCCAGCGCGGGAAATTGCCGTAGGCCTGGGTGTAGCGGCCGACGTTGTGGATGGTGACCGAGCTGGGGTCGGTGGTATCGGGCAGCACGTCGTAACGGGTGAGATAGGTGCCGTTGAGCCCGGCGCTGAGATTGCCCCATGCGGTGGGCGGCGCGCGGTAGGTCAGGTTGAAGTCCATGCCCTTGGCCCACAGCTTGCCCAGGTTGACGGTGGGTTCGGCGATGTAATTGATGGTGCCGTTGCCGTTGCGATGGATCAACGCGCAGAAGGAGCTGGCCGGGTTGGCGAAGCATTGATTGAGCACGGTCTGCGCCGACACCGTGGTGATGGTGTCTTCCAGATCGATGCGCCACCAGTCCGCGCTCAGCGACAGCCCATCGATCCACTGCGGGTCGTACACTAGTCCCACGTCGTAGGACTTGCCGGTTTCCGGCTTGAGCTGGTACCCGGCCACTGCTGCGCCGGACACCTTGCCCGACACCTGGCCATCGGATTGCTGGTAGCTGCCATCGGTGGGCACATTGGCGCAGGCCACGCCATTGCCACCGGTGTAGCCATTGCATGGGTCGTTGACGGTGGCCGCATCGCCGGCCACGCCGGCGTACAGCTCGTTGATGTTGGGCGCGCGGAACACCTCCGACACCGTGCCGCGGATCAGCAGGTTCTCGATCGGGCGATATTCCAGCGAGATCTTGCTGTTGGTCTTGCTGCCGACCGAGCTGAAGTCGGAAAAGCGCGTGCCCAGCGTGATGTTCAAGGCGTTGATGCCGGGCAGGTCCTTCAGCAGCGGAAACAGCGCTTCGGCATAGGCCTCCTTGACGTCGAAACTGCCGGCCAACGTGGACGAACAGAATTCGATCACTCCGCACAGGCCGTCTTCATCGCCGGTCCATAGCGGGTCGGAGGCAGTGGTCGAACGCTCCTTGCGATAGGAGACGCCGGTCGCCAGGCTGACCGTGCCGGCCGGCAGTTCGAACAGCGAGCCATTGGCATTGGCCTCGAATTGCTTGACCGTATAGACGCTGGTCACGATGGGGTTGACCACCATGCCCTGCAGCGCGGACAGGTTGGCGCTGTCGTTGAGGTTGAAGAAGTTCAGCGGTGTGCAGCCGGCGATCGCCGCGCCCGCGCTGCCGCACTTGACCACGCCATCGCTGTCCAGGAACGAGGGGCCGATGGCCTGATTGAACGCGGCATAGTCCAGAAAGCCGTTGTTGATCGACTTCTGTTTGACCTTGCCGTAGTTGAAGGTGGCATCCCACTGCCAGGAACTGTCGCCGAAGCGGCCGCGCAAGCCGGGGCTGATCTGGAAGTTGTAGGTGTTGTATTGATAGCTGCGATTGCCCAGCACGGTGGCGCGCGTATTGAGGTCGTTGTACGAGGTGCCGGTGCTGCGATCGGTGCCGAAGTTCACCCCGAACGGGTTGTAGTAGCTCTGCGACGACACCAGGATGTTGTCGCCGTTGGCGAAGATCGGAATCGGCGCAATGATCGAGGCGGATTCAGTTTTACTGAACCAGGTATTGACGTAGCCCTCGACGTTGTCGGTGAAGCGATAGGTGCCCAGCAAAAACGCATTGGTGCGCTTCTGCGGGGTCTGCAACAGGTTGAACGGCTGGTAGTTGTAGGAGTCGGCGCTGGCGTTGTAACAGTGGAAATCGCCCGCGCCGGCGCGACCGCTCACGCCGCTATTGAGGGTGACACGCCCGCAGCCGTTGGCCTGCGCAAGCTGCGTGGACTGATCCGAGCCATCGTTGAAATTCACGGTGCCGGTGGGCGTTGCGGACGAACCCTGCTTCACCGGTTGCCCGTTGGTCAACGCAAGCGCGTCCTTGGAATAGTCGCGCGCCGCTGCCGAGACCGGATCGATGTTATGGTACGACAGGCCGCCGATCAGGCTGCCACGCTCCCAGGTCTTGCCGGTGGTCAGGGTGAAGTTGCGCCGGTTGCCGTCGCCTTCGCTACTGGTGCCGAAGTCGCTGCTGAACTGCACACCGTCGAACTGGCTGCGCAGGATGAAATTGACCACGCCGCCGATGGCGTCGGAGCCATACACCGCAGAGGCGCCGTCGCTGAGCACTTCGATGCGCTCGATCATGCTGGACGGAATGGCGTTGACGTCGTTGTAGGCCAGACGAATACCGTTGACCAGCACCAAGGTGCGCTTGTCGCCCAGACCACGCAGCGAAATGGCCGACGCGCCGGTGCCGCCGCCGTTGTTGGTATACGGATTGGTGGCGTTGCCGGCGATCGACGGCAGCTCCTGCAGCAGATCGCCCACCGTGGCCTTGCCGGTCGCGGCGATCTGTTCCTGGCTGACCGTGACCACCGGGTTGGCGGTTTCGGTATCCACGCGGCGCAGACGCGAGCCGGTGACGACCACGCTGTCCAGCGTTTGCGGCGCATCACTACTGCCGCCGGCCTGCTGCGCAGACACCGGTGCGCTGACGCCTGCAGACAGCGCCAGCAGCAATGCGGCGCTGAGCATGCTCGGCGCCGGGCGCGTGGACGTGCCGGAGGTCCGGGAGAAAGGCAACAGCGGCATCGGCATGCAAGGCTCCTGATTCGTATGGCAGACAAACGATGGGCAACACACACCCGTGCCGGCAGACGCCAGCGCAGGGCAAGATGGATGGCAGACGCGCACGCAGCGAAACTTCTCGCCAGCGCTGTGCTGCAGACATGCAGACAACCTGCGACGCGCACGACCACACAGGGTCACGCAGCAGCGCGTGTTGTCAAAAAGGGTGTCGGTTCCGCACCGGAGCCGCCCATGCGCTCCAGTTTCATCAGCTGGTCACAATGTGCCTGTGCGCACGCGCCACGTCTTGTCGCATTTGACGACAGCGCATGCGGAAAACTGCATGGTTCGCAAATGAACCAGCCTGCCTTGACGTTGCACTCTGCAGCAACGTCTGCAGCTGGACACCACGCCTAAGGCGATGGACGGGACATCCGAGGCGATGTATCGCCTGCAACCATGTGCGATGACAGTCGATCTAGAAATCGAGCACTGCGCATGCATGCAGCAGCGCGGCGACGGCAATCAGCATGCACTGCCCTGCCCGCCCTGTTTCAGCGACCGTGGTCTAGGCACTGCAGTCGAACGGTCGGCCGGCAGACCGGCCTCACGGATCACGGCGCCTGCGTCGTCGCAGCCTGGTCGTGGTTCCAGTCCGGCGTTGGCGCTTGCTGCATCCAGCGCAGGAAGAAATCCAGCAGGCGGCGCTTGCCGTAGTCGCCACCGGCGCCGTGATCGCCGCCGGGCACCACCAGCAGGTCGAAATCCTTGCCCGCCTTGATCAGCCGATCGGCCACCTGCAAGGTGCTGGCCGGATCGACATTCATGTCCATGTCGCCAGTGACCAGCAGCAGATGCCCTTGCAGGCGCGCGGCGTTTTCCACGTTCGACGATTCGGCATACCACGGCCCGACCGGCCAGCCCATCCATTGCTCGTTCCACCAGATCTTGTCCATGCGGTTGTCGTGGCAACCGGAATTGGCCACGCCTGCCACATAGAATTCCGGATGGAACAGCAGCGCACCCAAGGCGTTCTGGCCACCGGCCGAGGTGCCGTATACACCGACGCCGCCGTCGATGGCGTACCACGGGTACTGTGCGGCAGCGGCCTTGTGCCAGGCGATGCGATCCGGCAGGCCCGCATCCTTGAGGTTGCGCCAGGCCACATCGTGGAAGGCGCGCGAGCGATTGTTGGTGCCCATGCCGTCGATCTGCGCGACCGCAAATCCCAGCGCAGTCAGCGCTGATGTGCGGGTGGTGAACGTCTTGGGCACGAAGGACCCTTGCGGCCCGGCGTAGATGTATTCGATCACGCGGTAACGCTGCTGTGGCCGCATTTGCGTGGGGCGCTGGATCACGCCCCAGATCTCGGTCTTGCCGTCGCGGCCGGTGGTGTGGAACGGCAACGGTGGCTGCCAGCCGGCAGCCTGCAGACGGCTCAGGTCGGTGCGCTCCACCGTGCGTGCCAGGCTGCCGTCGGCACTGCGCCGCAGCTCCAGCACCGGGCCCAGGTCCACGCGCGAGTACAGGTCCAGATACCATTTGCCGTCCGGCGAATAACTCACCTGGTGATCGGCGGCTGCCGGCGTCAATGCAGTGAGCCCGGTGCCGTCCAGACCGATGCGATAGGCATGGCGGTAATACGGGTCCTCGCCGGGCTGCATGCCGGAGGCGGTGAAATACAGCTGGCCTGCGGCCTCGTCGAGGTAGTCGAGCTTGCGCACCACCCAGTCGCCCTGCGTGACCTGGCGGATCACCGCACCGCTGTGGCCGTCGTACAGATAGACGTGCTCCCAGCCATCGCGCTCGGAGGCCCACAGGATCTGCGCGCCGTCGGCCAGATCACGCCGCGCATGCTTGCCGCCGTCCTCGTGCGTTCCGCTGAGTTCGGAGTATTCGATGAAGGTGGGCGAGGTCTCTTCGATCAGGGTGCGCGCGTCAGCCGTGCGTGCGTCCACTTCGATGACCCGATACAGCTGGTGCCCGCGCGCGTTGTATTCGAAGGTGAGCCCGCGGCTGTCCTTCCACCAGACCATCTCGCTCAAGCTGAAGGCATTGGGCAGCAGCGTCATCGCCACCGGATGCGCGGCGCGCGTGGCGATGTCGAACAATACCGGCTGCATCACCGGCAAGGCATCGCCGGGCTTGGGATAGACCTGCTGGTGCAACTTCGGCTGCAGCTGATCGGCCGGCGCCGATTCGATGTAATAGACCATGCGTGGCGGCGGTGCCTTGACCCGATACGCAGCCAGATGCTGCGAGTCCGGCGACCACACCACGCTGTCGAGTGCGTAGTAATCGTCGGCACTGCCATCGCGGCTGAGCACGCTGCGCTCGCCACCATCGACCGGCGCGATCACCAGATTGGCCTGCTCCACCCAGGCGCGCCAGCGGCCATCCGGCGATAGCTTGGCCTGCCGCTCGCCCTGCTTGAGCGGCAGGCGCATGTCCATCGACTCGGCCTGCACGTCGCGTTCGGGCACATGCGCGCAGCGATAGCGGGCCAGATCGCACTGCCAGCCCAGCTTCGCCAGCTGGAAGCCCAGGCGCTGCCGGTCCAGGGTGAGTTCCTCCAGCTGCAGTTGCGTGGCGTCGATGGCTTGCGCACCGGCCTGGGTCAGGGCCGCCGCCAGCCGCGCATGATCGAAGGCCAGCGTGTTGCGGCCGCTGTCCGCATCCACCAGGCGGTACTCGATGGCCGGCGCCTGATCGGCACGTGCCACGCCACGCCGATACAGGAAATGCCCTGCATCGATCCATACCGGCGCCGTCGGTTGCCTGTCGACCAGCGACGCATAGTGATCGGCCAGATCAATCGCCTGCGCATACTGCGCAGGTGTGGGCGTGGGCAGGGGCGTGGTTGCCACAGATGCAGCTGATGCAGCCGCTGCGCTTGCCGAGAGCGTCCAGAGTGCGATGCTCAGGCAGCATGCTGCGACGCTACGCTGCCTGGAGGTCTGGGTGTGATGCAGCAGTGGCTTCATGCGTTTATCCGCGGAGATGGTGTGGTCATGGCTGGCACGGTCATCGCGCCAATGGGCCATCACCCGTACCAGGCCTGCACCTTCACCGCCGCTGTGCTGCCGGGCAATGCCACACGATCGGCATGCGGGCCCTGCGCACGTGCCGGTTTGCCGTCGACGAGCACGCGGATGAGCGTTGTGCCCTTGGGCACCCGCAAGCTCAGCCAGGTGTGCCTGGGTGACCGTTCCGGCAGTTGCACCTCGGCATCGATGCGGCGTGCCGCCACGTCGGCGCGCAAGGTCAGCGTGAGCTTGCCCCAGCGTGTGGGCGCTGCGGTGATGCCGATCGCGGCGCCACTGCCCAGCCATGCGCGCGGCAGCGCACGCGCAAGGAACAACTGCTCGCCTGCGCTGTCGTCGCTGACCAGCATCCAGCGCAGCAGCAACGGGATGGTCATCTGCGCGGGGATGCAGAACAGCGGCATGCCACCGGTGATGCCGCTGACCTCGCCGGCGGTCCAGCTGCCGCGGGTATGCACCTGGTAGCGGTGCGCATAGACGAACAACAGATACTCTTCGATGCGGTCCAGCCGCAGCAGCTGTTGCGCATAGCCGTAGGAAATGAAGCCGAGCAGATCGCGGCTGCCCGGCTCCGGCGGCGCGATGTTGGCCACCACGCCGATGCTGGTGCCGCCATGGCCGCGCAGGCAATCGATCACCAGGTTGGCCAGGTCGTCGGGCAGCACATCGGCCTGCAGCAATTCCGCATACGCGCGGTGCGGCCATTGCTGCTCGCTGGGCTTTTCCTGCAGCAGCGATTGGCGAAACGTGAGTTTGGTGCCCGGCAACGGGCCGATATACGGCGGCGACAGCTCGCGGCGCACGTTGGCACGCAGACTGGCTTCCAGCCGTGTGCGCAACTGCCTGGCGCGACGCTGCCATTGCGTGGCCAGACCGGCATCGCCACCGAGCGTGCTCCAGACCTGGGCGATGTCTTCCCAGCCGCGTATCGTCAGCGCGCTGTTGGCGTAATACGGTTTCCACCACAGCGACGGGTCGGGGAACAGGCAGGCATCGGATTCGTTCCAGCCGTGCAGCAGGCCATGGCCATGCGCGTTGCGCGGTAATGCCAGCGCCTGGTCGTGCAGCTCGCACAGCAGCTGCGCGGTGGCGGCGATCTTGGGCAGCAGGCGGCGCAGCCGGGCCGCATCGCCGGTGTAGCGCAGATAGCGCGCCAGCAGCGACAGGGTCAGCCCGAACTGCGCGACTTCCGGCCCGCGCATGTTCGGCAGGCCATCGTCCTGCACGAAGTCGTCGAAGTAGTTGTCCAGTACCGCAGCGGCCTGCGCGAAGCGGCCCCATTCCAGGTTGGCGTAGAACGAGCTGGTGAAAGTGTCCTGGAAGCCGTCGTACTCGTTGCCGTAGTAGTCGCGCTCCACCGCACCGTACTTCGGATAATCGCCACCGGGCCGCACCACCAGCTCGCGCGCGAACGCGAACTGCGCCATGTCGTTCCAGCTGGCATCGGGCAGCTGCGCCTGCACCGTGCCGTCCAGGGCCTGCTGCCAATACGCGGCGAAGTCGATCAACGCCGCGTAGAACTGCTCAGCCGTGGCCGGCTTGCGCGACGGTGCAAACGCGGGATAGCTGTGGGTGTAATGCACGCCGACGATCTCGCCGCCGCGCACCTGCATCGTGCGATGCCAGGTCTGCACCACGAAGCGATCGCTGGCACGCACATCGGCGAACACCAGCACGTCGTACCAACTATCGACCTCGCCTTCGCGCCGCATCACCTTGCGCACCGCCGGCATCCAGCCACCCAGCAGGCCTTCCTCGCGCCGTTTGATCAACGCCTCTTCGCCCAGCTCGGCGAAGGCGTGTTCCGGCCGCGAGGTGCGGCTGCGGCCGTTGGGCAGGATCGGCATGGTGTCCAGGCCTTCGCGCGTGCCGACGAAGGTGGTCCACGGCCAGCGCCCGCCATTGTCCTTGGGGTCGAGCAGCGAGGCCGGCGGCGGCGCGACATCGCGCACCTGCGCCTCGTCCGGGTCGCCATCGCGCAGCAGGCGGTCGGCGAGCATATCCGCCTCGGCCATCGCCACCTCGGCCAGCGACATCCCGAAGTACGGCTTGCCCTCGGCCGGGTAGGCCGGCTCGGTGCGTTTGTCCAGGCGCAGCATGCCGCTGTCGGTCCACAGCGTCAGCTGGCCCTGCGGGTTGTCGAGATGTTCGTAGACGGTCCACTGCTGCTGCAGGTGTTCAAAACTGCACAGCTTGCTGCCCACATGCGCGGCCGATGGCAGCGCCTCAAGACGCGGCAGCGCCGGTGGCGGCAACGTCGCCGGGGTGTGCGACGTGCCCGGCAGCGCGAGCGCGGCACCCGCGCCCACCGCCGCGGTTGCCGCCATGCCCTGACGCAAAAAGCTTCTGCGGTCCATCGTCGCGCCCTCAGTTGATCTCATCCACATCCTGCGCGACAGCGCGGCTTGCGTCTTGTGGCAGCTGTCTGGCACGTATGCGGAAATCCGCACACAAGCAGCTGTTGCTGCGCTGCCATCGCAGCAACGGCGCAGCGCCCAGTTGCCGCCCCCTGCCATTTAGCCACGTGACTTTCTGGCCACGCCGGTACCTGCGGTGGCAGCCACACTGGCTGCACAGACGCAGGCGACATCGTCGCCAGAGCGCCACGCAACCCAAGCCCACCCACAAGGACCGCCATGCAGCCATCCCTACCGCGCATCGCGCACAGTGCCCGCGCCGCAGCGCGGTTTTTCGATGCCGGCAGCGCGTCTGCCAGGCGGTTGCAACGTCCGGCGCATTGCTGGCTGTGGCTGGCCTTGATCGCGCCCTGCATCGCGCAGGCGCAGGTGGACCTGTCGCAGCTGGATGCCGAGATGGCCGCGCCACGCACCCAGGTGCTGGTGCTCGGCAGCGTGCATCTGTCGCAGTTGCCCAAGGGCAGCGATATCGGTGCAGCACAGCTGCAACCGTTGATGGACCGGCTGGCCGCGTACGCGCCGACCATCATCACCACAGAGGACCTGTCGGGCGAAACCTGCGACCTGATGCGGCGCCATCCTGCCGTCTATCTGCCCGAGGACACCACGACCTATTGCCCCGACACCAGCGAGGCGGCGCGTGCCACCGGGCTGGACGTTCCCACCGCTCTCGGCCAGGTCCGTGCAGCGCTCCGCAGCTTGCCCAGTGCGCCCACACCGGCACAGCGTCGGCACCTGGCTGCGCTGTTTCTGGCCTCGGGCGAGCCACCATCTGCGCTGGTGCAATGGCTGCAGCTTGCGCCAGCCGAACAGCGCAGCGGCGATGGCTTGGATGCGGCGCTGGTGGCGCGACTGCGCAGCATGGAACAGCGCCCCAACGAGAGTTACCAGATCGCCGCACGGTTGGCGGCACGCCTTGGCCTGCAGCGCGTCCATCCGGCCGACGATCACACCGGCGACAACGTGGACGTGGCCGACCCGGCGGCGTACGGCAAGGCGATCCAGGCCGCCTGGGACAAGGCCGCGCCGCGGGCGCGCGCCATGCGTGAGCGCGAGGACCAGCTGGCAAGTCAAGGCAAGTTGCTGGAGCTCTATCGCGCGATCAACCTGCCGGCCAGCCAGCAGCTGGCCATCGCGGTGGATTTTCGCGCCGCACTGAGCGAGGGCTCGCCGCAGCGCTACGGCTATCGCTATGTATCCGGCTGGGAGATCCGCAACCTGCGCATGGTGTCCAATGTACGCGCCAGCTTTGCCGACCAACCCGGTGCGAAGGTTCTGGCAGTGGTCGGTGCCATGCACAAGCCCTGGTTCGACAACTGGTTGGGACAGCTGCAGGGCGTGGATATCGTGGATGCGGCGCAGGTGCTGGGCAGTGACGGGCCGTGAGTACAACGCCGTCAGCATGACGCTCCAGGCCAAACGCGAGTCAGTCGAAGGCGCGGTGCCCTCGCCGCTCGCCGGACACGCCCGTGAACCCGCCCGTGGGGGCTCGGTGGCGGCATTGATGCCGCCGCACGGTCCCGCAATCGGCGAGAACACCGCATCAGAGAGTTAGTCGGTGATTCGGCAAAAAATCTGCTTGTTGCTCGGGCTGCATTGGAAGGCTGATCGGAGGCGACGCTATCCAAGCAACACACGTCATGGTTTGCTCGCGACCTTGCAAACCGACCATCTCGACTGGTCCTTGCCCGCCTACCGTCGCGGGACCTTACGCGGCATGGATGCCGCGTAAGAGCCTACACGGACGTACTTGCGGCGTGTCCCGCGACGGTGGGCGGGCAAGGACCCGGCAGCCAGGTAACAGATCAGCCGCTCTACGCTGCGGGCTGCCCGCACCCGCAGAAAAGACAACCATAGTTATCGATACCAACATAAGCAGCAGCCATCAATCCCCGACTCAGACACGCAGAACGTGCACCTGCCCGTCGTGTCACCAGGTGGGACTAGCGCGCCGGCCATGTACCCCAAGCACCAGATCGACAACCGGCCTCCGTCCAATCCAGGCTCTCAGGTCAGCACATCCAGCAAGCTACCCAGCATTTCGTCGGAGCGCCGCAGCGCAGTGGCGTTGGCCTGGAAGTCGTTGCGTGCCGAGAGGCCTTCGACCAGATCGGTGGCCGGTGCCGATGGATCGGCGTTGGCGTCGACCACGCTGGCTGCCACTCCACCATTGAGCTGCGTGCTGGCTGCAACGGCCTGACGTGGACTGCCGTCCACCGGCTGACGCGCCACATTGCTGGCGGCCACCTGCTGGCGCAGTGCGGCGACCTGCATTCCGGAACTGGCGATACTGCTGATGCTCATGATGGCTCCGGTGCAGAAACTGAGAAATAATCAATGACGTTTGTTTACCAACCAATCAACACAATCGTTGCCGGCAGTCGCGCCGCGCTGCTGTCCTTCTTACGCCCACCGAGGCGCGTGGCGAGCGTGTCTCACGAGGTGGAATCAGCTGACAGAAGCCGCAATGACGTGTCCCACCCATCAATTCCGATCACGCCCACCTCACGGCTGCCCAGCCGCCTCACGCAGGCTCAATAGGTGCCTACCCGCACACGCAACACCACAGGCACCTCTCCCGCCGCATCCACACGACCGACGTTGAGCCCGTAGTCGGTCTGGTCGCCGTTGAGCTGTCTTTCGACCTGCCAGCGCCCGTCCACGTACCGCCCCTGCTCCACCCGCAACAGTTGTCCATGACGGGTATCGGCCGCCTCGCGGAAAAATTCAATCCGCGCGGCCATGCCGGTGACCAGGAACTCCTCCGGCCCCAGCTGCGCCACCAGCAGCCGGCCGGCGTGGTCGTCGTTGCCGGGCAGGATTGCCGGCGCATCGCCCCACATCGGCGCACCGAACGACACCTTGGCCTGCCAGTCGCCGAAGCGCAGCGTGCGTTGCGGCGCGCCGGGCTGTTCGGCCACCGCCTGCAGCCGGCCGTCGAAGGCGGCCTGGGCGATCACGCGCTGCAGCGGGGCCAGCAGCTTGAAGTTGGCGGCGTGTGCAGCGATCGCGTCACGGTTGGCCTGGCTGTCCTGGTTGCCATCCATGCCGAACACCGAAAAGCCGATCCCGCCCTGCCCCAGCACATGGAACAGATACGGCGCGGTGGCCGCCTCGAAGCCGGTCTCCGAGACCCAGGCCGGGTTGTCCGGCCGCGCGTACTGGCCGATGACCTTGGTGTACTCGTTGTAGTCGCTGGTGTAGATATCGGTGCCGATGAAGTCGACCGACGGCGTGGCCGCGCGCCACAGCGCGAACACATTCACCGTCGCACCGCCGGACGGATAATCCATGCCCGGGTAACGCTTGCCCTTGTAGCGCAGCCAGGTGTTGACGTAGAGCGGCAGCGGATAAGCGTGCTTGCCGGCTGCGGCCACCTGTTCGATATACGCCGCCGTCGCATGCGCATTGAAGGCTTCGGCGGCTTCGGCACCGAATAGCTGCTGCCAGCTGCCTTGCGGCTTGCCCAGTTTTTGCGCGATCGCAGCGGGCACCGGTTGCGCGAACGCCGCCTCGCCGGCCGGGCCATGGTCGCGCACCGTGCCGATCGCGCCGGGCTCGTTTTCCACCTGTACCAGGATCACCGTGTGGCGGTCGCCATCGACCTTGCGCAGGTGCTGCATCAATGCGGTGAACGCACGCACATCGGCCTGCACGTTGGTGGCCACATGCGGCGACAGCACATCCACCGGTTCGCCATTGGCATCACGCATGCGTGGGTAAGTGGCGTCGTCGCGCTTGATCCACTCCGGCACGTAATGCATCTGGCCGTTCTTCCAGCTGCCGAACCACAGCAGGGCCACGCGCAGGCCGCGCTTGCGCGCGCCGGCAATCAAGGCATCCACGTTGGTGGTATCGAAGCGCCCGGGCGCCGGCTCGAACTGCTCCCAGTACACCGGCGCTTCCACCGTGTTGGCGTGCAGCGCGACCACCTCGTCCAGCGCCTTGGGCAGCACCGCCGGCCAGGCGCTGGAATTGTGCAACTGCGCGGCCAGCACGGTGTATGGCGCGCCATCGACGAACAGCGCATGGCGGCCGTTCTGGGTAATGAAGCGCGGCAGTTCTTCCGCGCTGGCCAGCGATGGCACGCAACCGGCCAACATCGCCAGCGACCACAGCAGGACTGCGATGCGACCGCGCGGCCGCGGCATCTTCAGGGCAAGCAAACGCATCATCGCGCCTCCGACGGTAGTGAATTCCAATGCGGCGTGGGTTCGTCGCGCAGATGGCGTACGAAGAAGTCGTACTGGCGACGCTGCACATAATCGATCGGCCCACTGGAACGGCCTACCGAATGCTCGCCACCAGGCACGTTGAGCAGCTCGAAGTCCTTGCCGGCCTTGATCAGCGCATCGACCACCTGCGCGGTGGAGGCCGGGTCCACATTGCTGTCCTGCTCGCCGACGATCAGCAGCAGGTCGCCCTGCAACTTGGCCGCATTGACCACGCCCGAGGCCTGCGCATAACCGGCATCCACCGGCCAGCCCATCCACTGCTCGTTCCAGCTGATCTTGTCCATGCGGTTGTCGTAGCACCCGGCGAACGCCACGCCCACCTTGTAGAAGTCCGGATGGCGTTCGAGCGCGCCCAGCGTGCTCTGCCCACCGGCCGAGGCGCCATAGATGCCGACCCGGCCGATGTCGTAGGAAGGGTCCCTGGCCGCCAACGCACGGTGCCAGGCAATGCGATCGGCAAAGCCGGAATCGCCCAGGTTCTTCCACGCCACATCATGAAAGGCCTTGGAGCGGTTGGCGGTGCCCATGCCGTCGATCATCACCACGATAAAGCCCAGATCCGCCTGCGCCTGCATGCCGATCTGCTTGTCGCCACCGGAGTGATAGCCAAACGGCCAGAACGTCTTCGGCACGAAGGAGTCGTGCGGGCCGGCGTAGATGTTCTCGATCACCGGATACTTCTTGTGCGGGTCGTAATCGCGTGGGCGCACCACCATGCCCCAGATGTCGGTGCGGCCATCGCGGCCCTTGGCCACAAAGGTCTCCGGCGCGCGCCAGCCGGCGGCCAGCAACCTGTCGATCTTGCCCTGCTCCACCTGCTGCAGCAGCCGGCCATCGATTGCGTGCAGCTCCATCACCGGCGGCAGATCCGGGCGCGAGTAGACATCGACGTAATGCCGGCCGTCGTCTGCGATCGCCACGTCATGATCGGCATCGCTGTGGGTCAGCCGGGTCAACCGGCGGCCGTCGAAATCCACGCTGTACAGCTGCCGGTAGTACGGGTCCTTGCCCGCATCCATGCCGCTGGCGGTGAACCAGATGCGCCGCTGCGCGTCGTCCACGCGCAGCACATCGCGCACGATCCACGGCCCGCGCGTGAGCTGCCGCTTGAACCTGCCGCTGCGGCCATCGACCAGGTACAGGTGCCGCCAGCCGTCGCGTTCGGAGATCCACAGCAAATCATCGCCGCGCCCATCCACGTCATGGCGGAAACTGCGGTCGGCGTAGACGAAGGTGCGCGCATCTTCGCCGACCGCCACGTGCGCGCGACCGCTCTGCGCATCCACCGCGATCACCCGCATGCGCTGAAAGCCGCGCTGCACGTAGTCGAAGCTCACGCTGCGGCCATCGCTGCGCCACTGCAGCGGCGACAGCGCATACGGATTGGCGAACAAGGCGGTGTCCACCTCGCGGCGTGTGCCGTCCACGGCAAACAGCACCGGCCGCTCCACATCCACCGCATCGCCAGGCTTGGGATATAGCTGGGTGCGCACGCGCGGCTGGCCGCCGCCTGCAGGCGCCGCTTCCACGCGGGTGACGCGGCGGGCCAACCCGGGACGCACGCGATACACCGCCAGCCTCTGCGAGTCCGGCGACCAGGCGATGCTTTCCGGGTCGAAATAATCGTCTGCGCGGCCATCGTCGCTGAGCCGGGTCAGCTGGCCATCGGCAACACGACGCAGCAGCAGGTTCCAGCCATCGGCGAGCGCTTCCCAACGGCCATCGGGCGAACGGCGCGGCGTGGTGTCGGCTGGCACCGCAGGGTCGCGCACCACACCGAAGCCGCGTGGACGCTGCTGCGTGGCGGCGTCATCGCGGGCGCAGCGGTCGTCCGTCAGGCTGCAACGCCAGGGCGCTTCGCCAAGCGCGAAGCGAATCGCCCCGTCGCTGCGCTCGCCGTCCGGCGCATAGGCAAAGCGCTCGAACGGCAACTGCAACGCGGTGTAGGGTGTGCCGGTCGCTGCACTCAATGCCTGCGCCACGCGCAGCTGGTCGAACGCCGGCGTTTTCTGCAGCGTGGCGACATCCATACGGACGAAGGCGAATCCGCCCGGCACCGTCTTGCGGTAATAGAACGTGCCGTTGTCCTGCCATTGCGCCGGCCAGGCCACGTTCTCGGTCAGCGTGCTCCAGTGCGCGCGCAAGCCCAGCGCGCGTTGGTAGTCGGCCACGCTGGGCGCGGCCTGTGCCGCCGTCGATAGGAACACGATGCACGCAGCCACCCCGTTCAAGCAGCCACGCAACCAGCGCGAGGCACCCGCGCCGTGGCGCAGCTCACTCGCCATCGTCCTCCTCCAGTGCCAGCTCATCGCCGCGCAAGCCGCTGCGCGCGCCCCAGTGATAGATGAAGAATGCAATCACCGCCACGCTCAAGGTGTCGAACGGATGCGCGATCCAGCCGTGACCGCCGAACGTCCCGGCCCAGGACACCGCCATCACCAGCACGAAGAACACGATCAACCACAGCGATGCGCGCACCTGGCGCAGCAGGCGTGCCCTGCCCTGGCGCGATGGCAGGCGATACAGCACATACAGCACGAACGCGACCACCTGCAGGCCAAGCAACCACGACAAGGTGGGCCAGGTCGACCAGTAGACGATCAAGGCGGCAACGATGAACGACAGCGGCCCCAGCACGGCAAGGCCACGGACGCGGAACGGCCGCGGCAAGTCCGGCGCACTGCGGCGCAACGCCGCCACCGTCACCGGCGCCACCGCGTAGCTCAGCACCAAGGCGGCCGACACCACGCCGATCAGGGTCTCCCACGAGGGGAACGGCAGCGTCCAGAAGATCGACAAGCCCAGGCTCAACCACAATGCCGGACGCGGGATGCCCGATTGCGGATCCACCCGCGTCAGCACCGGCAAGAACCCGCCGCTACGCGCCCAGCCGTACACCACGCGCGGGGTGGCATTCATGTAGATGTTGCCGGTACCGCTGGGCGAGACCATTGCATCGCAGATCACCAGCGCAGCCAGCCACGCCATCCCCAACGCCAGCGCGATGTCGTGATACGGCAGCGCAAACACCTTGTCGATACCGCTCCAGCCTGGTGCCAGTTGCGCGGCGGGAATGCTGCCAAGGAATGCCAGCTGCAGCAGCACGTAGATCACCGTGGACAAGGCCACCGACAGGATCAGGGCGATCGGGATATTGCGCTGCGGGTCGCGCACCTCGCTGGCCACCGACACGATCGGGGTCAGGCCCAGGTAGGCAAAGATGATGCCGCCGGCAGAGATCGCCGCTTCCACCCCGGCCATGCCCGAGGGCGCAAACCCGTGCACGCTCAGGTTGCCCGGGTTGAAGTGCTTCATCAGCAGCACGATCACCAGGATCGGCACCAGGAACTTGAAAATGCTGACGATGTTGTTGGCCAACGCAAAGGTCTTGACGCTGAAATAGTTGAGCAGGAAGAACAGCACCAGCAAGGCCAGTTGCACCAGCCAGCCCCACACGCTGGGATGGCTGCCGCCGGGTTGGTTGAGCAGCGGAAACCACGCCGCCGCGTACTGGCGCGCCGCTTCCACCTCGATCGCGATCAGGCTGGAAAACGCGATCAGGGTGATGAAGCCGGTCAACGAGCCGAGCAAGGCGCCATGCGAATACTCCGGGTAGCGCACCACGCCACCGGCGCGCGGCAGCGCGGCACCGAGTTCGCAATACACCAGGCCGAGCAGCAACACCGCGATGCCGCCAAGGATCCACGACAGGATGCCGGCCGGCCCGGCAATGGAAGAGACATGGCTGGCCGAGAACAACCAGCCCGAGCCGAAGATCGAACCCAGCCCGATAAAGGTCAGGTCGGTCAGGCTGAGTCGCTTGTGGAACTTGCCCTGCGTGGTCGCACCGTGTGTGGTCATTGGTCGCCCCGAAGCGTGGATACGCGGTTGGTGTAGCGAAGAACGTCGGCTGGTGATGTCCCGGATCAGTCGCTGGCAGAGGCCTTGGCCGCTGCTGCCGCCGGCCCGGCAGCATCTTCGGCGGCATACGGCGAGACACCACCGTCGGCGATGAAGCGGTCGATGCGCGCCTCCAGCACCGGCAATGGCACCGAGCCGGTCTGCAGCACCGCATCGTGGAAATGGCGCAGGTCGAATTTTTCGCCCAGGGCGGCTTCGGTCTTGCGCCGCAGCTCCAGGATCTTCAGCTCGCCCAGGTAATACGACAACGCCTGCCCCGGCCAGGCGATGTAGCGGTCCACCTCGGTGGTGACTTCGTGCTCGCTCAAGGCGGTGTTGTCGCGCAGGTAGGCCTGCGCCTGCGCGCGCGTCCAGCCCTTGTGGTGGATGCCGGTATCGATCACCAGGCGGCAGGCGCGCCACATCTGGTAGGTGAGATAGCCGAAGCGGTCATAGGGCGTGTCGTACATGCCCATTTCCTGGCCCAGGTACTCCGAATACAGGGCCCAGCCTTCGCCATAGGCAGAGATGTAGGCGTAGCGGCGAAACTCCGGCAGCCCCTGTGCCTCTGCCGCCAGCGGCATCTGCAGCGCGTGGCCGGGCGAGGACTCGTGCAGCGTCAGTGCGGTCAGGTTGTACAGCGGCCGCGACGGCAGGTTGTAGGTGTTGACCAGATAGATGCCGGGCCCACCGCGCCCGCCGGTGTAGAACGGCGCCAGCTCCGGCGGTACCGGCTCGATCGCGAAGCGTCGGCGCGGCAGCCGGCCGATGTAATCGCCCACCTTGGCGTCCACGCGCTTGGCGATCCAGGCGGCCTGCTTGAGCAACTGTTCCGGCGTCTTGGCATAGAACTGCGGGTCGCTGCGCAGGAACTGCAGGAAGGCCGGAAACACTGCCTGCCCGGCCGGTGCCTTGAAGCCGCTGGCGGCGATGGTCTGATCCATCTGCGTGCGCAGCTTGGCCACTTCCTGCAGACCGATCTGGTGGATCTGCTCCGGGCTCAACTCCAGCGTGGTGAATTCGCGGATCTGCGCGCGGTAATACGCCTGCCCGTCCGGCAAGGCTTCGCCGGCCAGCGTGGTGCGCGCGCGCGGTTGGTACTCGTTGCGGATGAAGCCCAGCAGCTTCGCGTAGGCCGGCAGCACCTGCGTATCGATGGTCTGCACTGCCTGCTGGCGCAATTGCGCCTGCACATCGGCAGGCAGCGTGGCCGGCATCTGCTTGAACGGTGCGTAGAACGGATTGGCCTCGCCCTTGGCCTGCACCACGTCGGCGATGGACTGGTCGCGCCCGGTCAGGGTCACCCGGGGCTGGCTGAAACCGCGCGCCAGGCCCGCACGCATATTGTCGGTGTGCTCGGCGAAATAGCGCGGGATATCGGCCAGCATCTTCAGATAGCGCTGGTAGTCCTCGCGCGTGCGCAGCTTGGCTTCGGCACTGAAGCCCAGGTCGCTCCAGAACGCCGAGTCGCTGTTGAACGGCATTTCCCAGGCGCGAAAATGCTGCTGATCCAGCAGCACCAGCAGCTGCTGCCGGTACACCTGGTAGCTCACCTGATCTTCGGCCGGCAACTGCGCTGCCGGAATCGCATCCAGCTCCTTCAACGTCTGTTGCCAGTACGCGGTGCGCAGGTTTTGCGTGGCCACATCGACCTTGGGCAGATGGTCGGACTGCCTGTCCTGCGTGGCCTGGTTGTCTTCATCCACCGCGCCAGACAGCTGCGCCTGCCGCCAGCGCCATTCGCGCGTGTACAGCGCCTTGAAGCGTTCCGCCGCACTGTCTTGCGTGCTTGCTGCGGGTGCAGGTGCTGCGGCCTGTGCTTGCGACACCGTGCCGCCCAGGCTGGCAACAATCAGCACGCTCAATGCGCTCGCGCGCCAGACACTGCTGGTCTTCATCCGCGTGCCTCCGGCGCCGCCTTGGCCTGTGCAATCCACTGGCGCACGCGCTGCTGCAGCATCGCCAGCGGCATTGCGCCGCCGCCGAGCACCGCATCGTGGAAGGCGCGCACATCGAAGCGATCGCCGAGCTCTTTTTCCGCCTCCGCACGCAGCGCAAGAATCTGCAGCTGCCCCAACTTGTAGCCCAAGGCCTGGCCCGGCCAGACGATGTAGCGATCGGTTTCGGACTGGATGCTGGGCTCGTCATCGGACGGATGCGCGTGGAAGAAATCCACCATCTGCTGGCGGTTCCAGCGCTTGTAATGCACGCCGGTGTCGAGCACCAGGCGATTGGCGCGCAACAGCTCGCCGGACAGCCGGCCGTAGTCGTTGTACGGGTCCTTGAAGAAACCGATCTCCTTGCCCAGGCGCTCGGCGTACAGCGCCCAGCCTTCGATATAGGCGTTGTAGCCGGCCTGCTGGCGGAACGGCGGCAATGGCAACGTCTGCGCAAGCGAGATCTGCAGGTGATGGCCCGGCACGCCCTCGTGATAGGCGGTGGTTTCGATATTGACCAGCGTGCGGCTGGCGAAGTCGCTGGTGTTGACCTTGACGATGGCCGGCTTGGTGCCTTCCGGATTGCTCTGCCAGTACTCGGCGCCGGGCGCGCTGCGTCGGAATGCGGGCATCGCCTGCACTTCCAGCGGCGTTTTCGGCAGGTGACCGAACAGCTTGGGCAACTCGGGTTCCATCGCGGCGATGTAATCGCGGTACTGCTGCAGGATCTGCTCGCCGGAGCTGGCGAAGTGGCGCTTGTCGGTGTCCACCGCCTTGCGGAAGCTGGCCAGGTCGGCAAAGCCCTGCGCCTTGGCGATCACCGTCATCTCGCCTTCGATGCGCGCCACTTCCTTCAGGCCGATCTGATGGATCTCCTCCGGCGCCATGTCGGTGGTGGTCTGGGTATGGATGGCGTAGCGATAGCGGCGTTCGCCATCGGGCAGCGACCATACCCCTTCCTGCGCACGCCCTTGCGCGGCGTACTCGTCGCGCACGAACGCGGCCAGCTTGGTGTAGGCCGGGCGCACCTGCTGCTCGATCGCCGCAAGCAACTGCGTGCGCAGCGCAGCGCGCTGCTCGGACGGCACCGCGGCGTCGAGTTTTTTCAGCGGCGAGGCGAACGGGCTCTGCTCGCCGGTCAGCGCGGCGATCTTGTCGATCTGCTCGGGCAGGCGCTCCAGCAGATAACGCGGCTGCACCAGCCCCTCCTTGGCGCCCTGCCGCGACACCGCGATCACCTGGTCGATCACCGTCGGAATCGTCTGCAGGCGCTTGATGTAATCCTGATAATCCTTGGCGTTCTCGAACGGAAACGCATCGCCGTAACCGGCCAGCCCCAGCTGGATGCCGCCGATCGGCTCCAGCGGCATCGCATAGGTTTTCAGGTCGATGCCTTCCAGCTTGTCGCGCAACTGGCCGAGCATCATCTGCAGGCTGAGCTGGCGCTGCTCGTCCAGCGTCTTGCTGTCGATCGCTTCGAATTGCGTGAGCAGCTCGGCGGTGGCCGTGCGCTCGGCCTGCACGGCCTGAAGCGAATAGTCGCTCCAACGATCGTTGTACCGCTTGTCGCCGATGATGCTGGCGAACTCCGGGTTGTGCTGCAACTGGTACTGCCATTGCTTGTCCAGCAGCGCATCGAAGGCCTTGGCGGCTTGCTCGCCGGTTGGCGCAGCGGTGGCTGCAGCCGCCGTTTCCGCTGCCGGCGGCGCCGGCTTGCAGGCTGTGAACAAGGCGGCGGCCAGCAGGCCGATGGCGACGGGACGCAGGTGGTTCATGCAGTTACTCCAAGATGCAATGGCGGCTGTAGGAGCGCGCCTGAGCGCGACGGCTTTAACGGGACTGCCCGTCGCGCCCGGGCGCGCTCCTACGCGTGCGTGAGCCTGTAACGGCTCATGCGAACGGTTGGTCGATCGCCGGCGACGGCGGCGTAAACCACTGCGCGTCGGTATCGGTGACGTAAAAGTGGTCTTCCAGGCGCACCCCGAACGCACCGGGCACCACGATCATCGGCTCGTTGCTGGCGCACATGCCCGGCTGCAGCGGCTGCGCATTGCCGCGCACCAGATACGGCGCTTCGTGGATCGCCAGGCCGCAGCCATGGCCGGTGCGGTGCGGCAATCCCGGCAAGCGGTAGTCCGGCCCCAGCCCTGCCGCCTCCAGCACGCTGCGCGCGGCCTGGTCCACCGCTTCGCAGGCGAGCCCGGGGCGGATCGCCGCAAACGCCGCTGCCTGCGCCGCCTGTTCCAGATCCCAGATACGCCGTTGCGCGTCGTCGGGCGCGCCGTAGATCCAGGTGCGGGTGATATCGGAGTGGTAGCCCTGCACGGTGCAGCCGGTGTCGATCAGCACCAGCTCGCCTGCGCGCAGGTGCTGCACGCCGGGAATGCCGTGCGGGAATGCGGTGGCATGGCCGAACTGCACGATGCAGAAGGTCGAGCCGTTGTCCGCACCCAGCGCGCGATGCGCCTCGTCGATGAAGCGCACCAGCTGGTCGGTGCCGATGCCCTCCTGCGCGATGCCGGCGGCCAGCCGCTGCACCAGCAAGGTCATGTCGCAGGCCTGCTGCATCAGCGCCAGTTCGGCCGGCGACTTGCACATGCGGCAGCCGTCGATGATGGCCGCGGCATCGCGGATCGCCGTGCCCAGGTGCGCGCGCAGGCCGGTGTGCACGGCAAAGGCGATGCCCGGATCCAGCGCCAGTGCATGCGCGTGGCGGTCGTCCATCACCTGCACCACCAGTGCGTACGGGTCCTCGTGTTCTTCCCACAGATGTTTGGCGACCGCGATCTTCAGCACCGCATCCAGCGAGCCTTCTTCGAAGGCGGGGCAGATCAGCACCGGGTCGCCGTCCAGCGTGAGCAGCAGCGCGACCAGGCGCTCGCTCGCGCCCCAGGGCACGCCGGTGAAATAACGCAGCGACGTGCCGGCGCCGATCAACAGCGCATCCACGCCGTGCGCGCGCATCAGGCGGCGTGCGCGTTCGATGCGCTGTGCGTATTCCTGCGTGGCGATCGGCGCGGCGCGCTGCGTCCACGGCGTCAATTGCGCGCGCGCCTGTTCCAGCGACAGCCCGCCGATCTGGCTGCTCATGCGCCGGCTCCGAGGTCGGCGGTGCTCCATTGCCCATCGACCAGGCGCGCCACGCCACCCGGATTGCGCTGGCGCAAGTCGGCCGGCAGCAGGGCGTCCGGCACCGCGTCGTAGCTGTGCAGGGCGGCGAAGCGGCGGATCGAACCGGGCATGCCCACCGCGGTGAAGCCCGGGTGCCCGGTGCTGGGAAACGGCCCGCCATGGTTCTGCGCCGCGCTCACCGCCACGCCGGTCGGCATCTTGCTGTTGATCAACCGCCCCACCCGCGCCCGCAGCACCGGGGCGATGGCCTGCCAGGCCGCATCGTCGCTGCCATCGGTTGCGCGGTACAAGGTGCCGGTGAGGTTGCCTTCGAATGCAGCGGCGATTTGCGTCATCTGCGCCACGTCGCGTGCACGCACCAGCAGGCTCACCGGGCCGAAGGCCTCGGTCTGCAACGCATGCGGGCTGGTGAGGAACGCCTGCCCATCCACGCTCAACAAGGTCGGCGCATGGCGATAGCCGTCTTCGCCGGTATGCCCGCCGGCAAGCAGCGCGGCGCCGGCAGCGCGCAGCGCTGCCACACCGTGTTGCACGCCTTCCACGCCTGTGCTGGAAAACAGCACCATCGGCATGGCGGCTTCGAAGTGAGCCGTGGTCGCGGCCACGAATGCATCGCCGGCCTCGCCCTGCGGCACCACCACCACCCCGGGATTGGTGCAGAACTGGCCGCTGCCCAGCGTGCACGAGGAGAAGAATTCCTGCGCCAGCGCGGCGCCGCGTTCGGCCAGTGCGCCCGGCAGCAGGAACACCGGGTTGACGCTGGACAGCTCGGCATAGAACGGCACGCCGGCCGCATCGGCTGCGGCCTTCAGCGCCAGCCCGCCCGCACGGCTGCCGGTGAAGCCGATCGCCCCCAGCCGCGCATCGCCGGCCAGCCGCAGGCCGGTGGCGTTGTCGAAGTGATACAGCAACTGCACCGCCGCAGCCGGCAGGCTCGCCGCAAGCAAGGCTGTGTGCGCAAGCTGCGCCATGCGCTGGCTGGTGGCCGGATGCAGCGGATGCGCCTTGGCGATCACCGGGTTGCGCGCGGCAATGGCCGAGGCGAAATCGCTGCCGGCAATCGCATTGAAGGCGAACGGGAAATTGTTCGGGCCAAACACCACCACCGGCTTGCCGAGTGGCGCCAGATGCGAACGCAGATCGGCAGCGGTATCGATGATGGGTTGGGTCCAGCTATAGCTGCGCACCGCCTGGGCGGCCTGACGCAACTGCCCGCTGGTGCGCGGCAGCTCGTTGCCGCGCAAGCGTGTGGGTGCCGGCAATGCGGTCTCTGCGTGGGCAAGCGTCACCAGGGTGTCGGCATCGGCATCCAGCGCGTCGGCGTAGGCGTCCAGGAATGCGGCGATCCGTTCGACCGGTGCCGCTGCAAGTTCCGCTGCAACCGCTTGCGCTGCCGCAACCGCGGTTTCGACATCCTCCGCACCGCTGACCGGAAACTGCGGCCCGATCGCCTCGCCCGTGCTTGGGTCGGCGGCACGGAAGCTGGCGCTCGCCGCGCGGCTGGGTTGCCACCGGCCGGCCAGCAATACCTCGGCCTGCTGTGCGGGAGGGGATTGGAGCGTCTCGTTCATTGCGGCACCTTCGGTTGCATGAGGACAGACCCTGCGCACTGTGCGGCAGCGGCCGACCAAAAAACGACGAGGATGCCGCGCTGATGCGACATCCTCATCGACCCACCTCGCGCTACGCCGGCCACCGCGTCCGCGCGTGCATCCGTGCGCGGCGCTCATCCGGTGGCGTGCAGCGCGAGCTCATCGTCAGGACAGTGTGGGCGCAGTGGCGATGGCGTGGTCGATGACCTTGAGCGCGGCCTCGCGCTCGGCACCGTCGACCACCAGGCGCGGCGCGCGTACGCGCTCGCTGCCCAGGCCGACCTTTTCCTGCACCAGTTTGATCAACTGCACGAACTTGGGCACGGTATCCAGGCGCAGCAGCGGCAGGAACCAGTCGTAGAGTTCCTTGGCCGCAGGGTATCCACCGTCGCGCGCGAGTTCGAACAGGCGCACCGATTCCTTCGGGTAGGCGTTGACCAGGCCGGCGATCCAGCCCTTGGCGCCCATGCTCAGGCCTTCGACGATGGCATCGTCCATGCCCACCAGCAGCGCCAGACGATCGCCCAGCAGCTCCTGCAGCGCGGCGAAGCGGCGCACGTCGCCCGAGGACTCCTTCACTGCCTGCAGGTTGGGGAATTCGGCGGCCAGCTCGGCGATCTGCGCGGGGCCGAAATCGGTCTTGTAGGCCACCGGGTTGTTGTACAGGATCACCGGCAGGTCGGTGGCGGCGATCACCGCACGCACATGCGCGCCCATCTCGCGCCAGTCGGTGGAGTAGACGTAGGGCGGCAACACCATCAGCCCGCCGCAACCGAGGTCCTTGGCCGCCTTGGCCAGCGCCACCGCCTCACCGGTCGCCAGGCTGGCGATGCCCGGCACCACCGGCACGCGGCCGTTCAATGCGCCGACCAGCGTCTTGAGCACGGCGATCTTGTCGTCCACGCTCAAGGTGGCCGCTTCGCCCAGCGAGCCCAGCGGCACGATCGCGGTGCAGCCGGCATCCACCAGTTGATTGGCGTGCTTGGCGAGGAAGTCGTGATCGATCTCGCCGGAGGCGGTGAACGGGGTGGTGATGGCCGGCAGCACGCCGTGCCAGAACGCAGCAATACTCATGGATGATTCCCTTGCGAGTCGGAAGTGAACGGGTCGGCCAGCGCCGCGAGGCGGACCGGGAACAACGGCGGCCGGCGGCCGGCGTCGGTGGAAAGCGCGGGCGGGCAACGCCCCAGTTCGGCGAGCGCGGTGCCGCAGATGCGGCCCTGGCAGGCGCCCATGCCGCAGCGCGAAGCGAGCTTGGCATCGCGTGCATCGTTGAAGTTGTCCAGCGCGCCCAGCGGCACGTCTTCGCAGCGGCACACCAGCGTGTCGGGCTGCGCCAGCGCGCGGATGCGTGGATCAAGCGCGAACTGCTGTTGCAGCACCCCGGCGAACGCACGCGCGGCACGCCGCCGCGGCTGCAGGCGCAGCGCCGCGTCCGGCGCGTCGGCAGCCATATGCCCGGCCATCGCGCCTTCGATCAGCGCGCAGTCGCGCCCGCCGATGCCGCAGGCCTCGCCCGCAGCAAAGACCTGCCGCACGCTGGTGCGCAGCAGTGCGTCCACATGCAGCTGTTGATGCGCGCCGTACGCGTCCAGCCGGCAACCGAGCAGCTGTGCGAGCTCGGTGTTCGGCACCAGGCCATAGCCAACCGCCAACTGGTCGCAGGCAACACGGGTGCGACCGGTGGGCCCTTCGATCTCGATTTCGCGCAGTTGCGTGTCGCCGTGTGCGGCAACGACAAAGCTTCCGGCGCGATACGCCACCGCGCGCAATTGCAGACGCAGCGCCACCGCCTGCGCCGCCTTGCCCGGCCAACGCCACAGCTGCAATGCGAACTGCCGCAACGCAGCTGCAGAGGTCTGTTCGTGGATGCCAAGCACCTGCGCGCCATGCCGTTGCAAGGTCGCCGCACTGGCCAGCAGCAGCGGGCCGCTGCCGGCGACCACCACACGCTTGCCGGCCAGCGGCCAGCCCTGTTTGGCCAGCGCCTGCGCCGCGCCGGCGCCGGTGACGCCGGGCAAGGTCCAGCCCGGAAACGGCAGCAGCAATTCGCGCGCGCCGGTGGCCAGCACCAGGGCGGCGTAATGCAGTTGCAGGGAACCGTGCGGGCCATCGGCCAGCAGCCAGCCCGGCTGCGCCAGCAGGATCTGCGTTTGCGTCAGCAGCGTGATCGACGCCGCGCCCTGCACCTGTCGCAACAGCGCGCGCGCATCGGCCGGCGCGCCGTGCCGCACATCGTTGCGCCACACCTGCCCGCCGGCACGCGGCTGCAGGTCGACCACGCCCACCCGCACGCCATGACTGGCCGCTGCCTGCGCTGCCGCCAGGCCGGCCGGGCCGGCGCCGATCACCAGCACATCGAAATGCTGCACGCGCTCAGCCATCGGTGCGTACCTGCATGCCGTCGCGCGCATCCACCAGGCAGGCGCGTTGCTGGCCGACGCCATCGATGCGCACCCGGCATTCGAAACACACGCCCATGCCGCACAACGGCGCGCGCGGCTGGCCGCTGCACGACTGCCGGAACTGCAGCGTCGCCTGCGCCACCGCAGCGGCCACGCTGGCGCCGGCCGGCACCTCGACCGCTTGCGCATCCACGTGCAGGCGCACCGTCGCGCTCATGCGGCTGCACCATGCACGGCGCGCGCCGGAGCGTATGGGCTGGGGTCGATGGCCGGGGTGCGCCCGAGCAGGCTGTCCACGATCACCCGGGCGCTCCCCAGCGCCGTGGTGACGCCCAGCCCCTCGTGACCGGCGGCCACCCACACATCGCGCCGGCCGGGCACCACCCCGAGATACGGGCGCCCGTCCGGCGTGGCCGGGCGCAGCCCGGTCCACACCCGGATCGCCTGCAACTCGCGCAGCACCGGCAGATAGGCGAATGCGCGCTGCAGCATCTGCTGCAACACCGGCAGCGACAGCGCGCGGTCGTGCTCGCCGAACTGGCGCGAGGAGCCGATCAGGATCTGCCCGGTCGGCCGCGGCTGCACATTGAAGGCCACGCTGGTGGCGTCGGCGCCATGCGCCGAATCGGCATAGCCCAGTTCCAGTAGCTGATGCCGGATCAAACCAGGATGGCGGTCGGTGATGACCAGATGGCCCTTGCGCGGGCGTAGCGCCAGCTCAGGCAACAACTGCGGCAAGGCCACCCCGCTGGCCACCAGCACCGGGCCGGCCAACAGCTGGCCATCGTCCAGACGCACCCCATGCGCCTGCAACTGCTCCACCTTGCGGCCGGCAAACAGCTGCGCGCCCGCCTTGCAGGCCAGGCTCACCAGATGCCGCGCCACCCGCGGCGGATACACCACGGCCTCACCCGGCACCAGCATGCCGCCGGCCAGGCCCGCCACCAGTTGCGGCTCCAGTGCATACAACTGGCTGGCATCGATGGCGTCGGCATGCAGGCCGGCCGCCGCCAGCCGCGCGATCTTGGCCGGCACCGCCGCCAGTTCGCGCGCATCACGGGCCACCCACAGCGTGCCGCAGCGGCTGAATTCGGCCTCGCTCAGTTGTGCGAAGCGCTCCCACAGCCGCAGCGAATACGCCGACAACGCCAGCTCGGCCGGGTCGTCGTCCATCGCCACCAGGTGCCCCATCGCCGCCGCGGTGGAACCGCCGCCGATCGGCCCCGGCTCGACGATCGCCACGCGCAGCCCTTCGCACGCGGCCGCCTCGGCGCAGGCCGCGCCGACGATGCCCGCGCCCACCACGATCAGGTCGTAGCTGCGTCGCGTGGACGCTGCCGACGGCGCCGCATCGGCGGCCGGCGCGCTGCCAACTCCCTCCGATGCGGGCCGCACGTCGTCCATCAGGCCACGATGCCCCAGGCGAACGGGTCGGCCGGGTCGATCAGCAGCTGCGCGCGCGCGGTGATGTAGGCGTGCCCGCTGATGCGTGGCGCAATGCCGCGCCCGCTCAGGCGATAGCTCCCTTCGAAGGCGCTGCCCAGAATGCCCTGCTGTACCCAGCGCTCGCCTTCGGCCAGCTTGCCGTCGGCGGCCAGGCAGGCCAGCTTGGCGCTGGTGCCGGTGCCGCACGGCGAACGGTCGTAGGCCAGCCCCGGGCACAGCACGAAGTTGCGCGCCACGCCACTGCCGTCCGGTGCGCTGCCGTTGATTTCGATATGGTCGATCTCGCCACCGGCCTCGCCGGTGATGCCGGCCGCTTCCAGCGCCAGCCGGATCGCTTCGGTATAGGCGGTCAGCTCGCGCTGATGCGCCAGGTCCAGCGCACACGGCGCCTGCCCGGTGATGAAGAACCAGTTGCCGCCCCAGGCCACATCGCCACGCACCGGCCCGTAACCGGGCACGTCCACGTCCACCTCGGTCGCGACGCGATAGCTGTCGACATTGTCGACCGACACCGTGCCGTCTTCGGCCAGTTCCACGCCGACCGTGCCGACCGGCGTCTCGATGCGGTGCTGGCCCGGTGCGATGCGCCCCAGCTCGGCCAGCGTGCGCACCACGCCGATGGTGCCGTGCCCGCACATGCCCAGGTAGCCCACGTTGTTGAAGAAGATCACCCCGGTGCAGGCGCTGGGGTCGCGGGCCGGCAGCAGCAAGGCGCCGACCATGGTGTCCGAGCCGCGCGGTTCGCAGGCGATCGCGCTGCGCCACTGGTCGAAATCGCGGCCAAACCGCTCGCGGCATTGCGCCAGATCGCCATCGCCCAGATCGGGGAAGCCGGAGAGGACCACGCGGGTAGGTTCGCCGGCCGTATGGGAGTCGATGACGTCGATGGTGTGCATGGCTCATGCTCCCACTGCCGGCTGGCGGACGACTAGCGTCCAATGCGAGTTGCAAATGCGGAAATCCGCACAATCGACAACCCGGTTCACAGCCCCGCGTTTGCGCTAGGATCAATACAGGGCTGCGCCTTTCGTGCAGCCGTCAATCGTGACCGCCACCATGACGCCGATGGACCTCAACCTTCCCGCGCTGGAAATGCAGACGCTGTTCGATGCGCTGCCGGACGTGGTGTTCTTCATCAAGGACAGCGAGGGCCGCTACACCCATTGCAACCTGACGCTGGTGCGCCGGCTCGGACGTAAATTGCGCAGCGAAATCATCGGCCGCTCGCCACTGGAAGTGTTCCCGCTGCCGCTGGGCGGCAGCTACATGATGCAGGACCGCCGCGTGCTGTGTGGCGAGCTCATCGACAACCAGCTGGAGGTGCATCTGTATCCCAACCGCCTGCCCGGCTGGTGCCTGACCTTCAAGCGCCCGCTGTGCGAGGCCAATGAAGTGATTGGCGTGGTCGGCATTTCGCGCGATCTGGGCCAGCCCGACAGCCGGCACTCGGCGTACGAGCGCCTGAGCCAGGTGATGGATCACATGCAGGCCAACTTCGGCGACAACCTGCGGGTGCAGAGCCTGGCCGACCTGGCCGGCCTGTCGGTGGCGCAGCTGGAACGGCACTTCCGCCGCGTGTTCCAGGTGACCCCGCAGCAACTGCTGACCAAGCTGCGGATCGAATCGGCGATGCGGTTGCTGTACGGCGACGACAGCATCGCCAGCATCGGGCAACGCTGCGGCTTTGCCGACCAGAGCGCATTCGCGCGTCAGTTCAAGGCAACCGTCGGCATGACCCCGCGCGATTACCGTGCGCTCAAGGGGCAGTTGTAGGCGCGCAAACACACGCTGACACACCGCTGGCACAAATGCCGAATTCGGCAGCATTGGCGATACTGCGGCGATGTAGTTTGCGCAGGTCGTTGCACCGCTGTCGCGACGCGCAGGAGGTGGCACAGGCAGGGCCGCGCTGAAGGTCGCGTCAAGGCGGCCCCGGGCCCGGATGGTAGACTTTCTGGTTTCCCCTACCGCGTTGCCAATGGCCAGCTTTTTCCGCCGTAACAAGCCAACCACGCCCGACAGCGCGCGTACCTCGCGCTATAGCCTGGAAGAACTGGCAGCCGCATTCCCCACCGCGCCGTCTGCCGCCACCCCGGCATCGCCGGTCGAGGCAATGCCGACTGCCGAACCCGGCACATCGGCCACACCAGCGTCGCCCGCGCCTGCTGCACCGGCACGCAGCGATGCGGTAACGCCGACGCCAGCCATAACGCCGCCGGCCGCGTCACCGGCCGACCAGCTTGCCCAGGACATCGCCGCGCGCACTGGCCAGGCGCAGAGCATTGCTGCAGTCCCCAATGCACCCACGCCGCCGGCCACGCCGGCACCTGCGGCCCTGCAGGCGCTGCCCGATCCGCTTCCGTCTGCCGCGCCGCACGCACCCACGGTAGTGGTGCCGCCACCGGTGGTCGTGCCGCCGCACAGCGCACCCGCGCAGCCGGCAGGCACGCCGGCACCGACGCCTGCGCAAGGCGCCGCGCCCGCAGTCGTACCGTCGACTGCAACACCTGCTGCCACGCCTACTGTCGTGACACCCGCTGTCGTGACACCTGCCGCCGCAACAGCTGCGCCCGCAGTGACACCGGCCGTCGCCCCGTTGCCTGCCGCCGCGCCCAGCGTCGTCGCCCCGGCCGTGATCAGCGCCCCAGTGCCGGCCAGTTCTGACAACGACAGCATCGTCGGCCAGCGCGATGCGCTACCTGCCGCCCCGGCCGGCAAGCCTGGCTGGCGCGACCGCCTGCGCAACAGCAGCTTCGCGCGCAGCTTCGGCGGTCTGTTCTCGCGCAACCCCAAGCTCGACGACGACCTGCTCGACGAGATCGAAACCGCGCTGATCACCGCCGACGTCGGCATCGGCGCGACCACCACCCTGGTCGAAGGGCTGCGCAAGCGCATGAAGTCGCGCGAGTTCGCCGATGCGCAGGCGATGTTCAAGGCCTTGCGCGCCGATCTGATCGCGCTGCTGCAGCCGGTTTCCAAACCGCTGGTCATCGACCGCTCGGCCAAGCCCTTCGTGGTGCTCACCGTCGGCGTCAACGGCGTCGGCAAGACCACCACCATCGGCAAGCTGGCCAAGCGCTTCAAGGACGACGGCAACAGCCTGATGCTGGCCGCCGGCGACACCTTCCGCGCCGCGGCGGTGGCGCAGCTGCAGGCCTGGGGCGATCGCAACGGCGTGGCCGTGATCGCGCAGGGGCAGAATGCCGACGCCGCCTCGGTGGCGTTCGACGCGCTGCAGGCCGCCAAGGCGCGTGGCACCGAGGTGTTGATCGCCGACACCGCCGGCCGCCTGCACACCCAGACCGGGCTGATGAACGAACTGGGCAAGATCCGCCGCGTGCTCGGCAAGATCGATGCCGCCGCACCGCACGAGGTGCTGATGGTCATCGACGGCACCACCGGCCAGAACGCCATCTCGCAGCTGCGCCAGTTCCATGCCGCGGTCGGCGTCACCGGCCTGGTCGTCACCAAGCTCGATGGCACCGCCAAGGGCGGCGTGGTGTTCGCACTGGCGCGCGAGTTCAATATCCCAATCCGCTTCGCCGGCATCGGCGAACGCCCGGAAGACCTGCGCGTGTTCGACCCGGTCGCCTTCGTCGACGCCCTGCTGCCGGAAGCACTGGGCAGCTGAGTGGCAGAGGCCTGCCCGCATCTGCAAGCGCTGTGCGCGCAGGCGCTGCAGGCAGGCTGCACGCTACGGGGAGTGTCCGGCGACTGGTCGCGCGCCAAGCGTGTGCTGGAGTTCGCCCAGCCATTGCCGGCGGCGTTGCGCAAGCAGGCGCGGCGCAACGCGGAGCTGGTCCATTACCATGCACCGGCCGCACCGCACTGGCCTGGCGATGAAGGCTTCTTCTGCGACCAATGCCGGGTTGGACTTGCGTTTCCGCTGCACTGATCGGCCTACCGCCATACGCGCACAGCCGGGCGTCATCCGCCCGACGTCATCGCCCCCTTCGCCAGCAGACCTCATGCCAGCCGATCACGCCACTGCCACCACTGACGCCTTTGTCGACCGCCTGCTGCACTGGTTCGACGGCCACGGCCGCCACGACCTGCCCTGGCAACATCCGCGCGCGCCTTACCGGGTGTGGTTGTCGGAAATCATGCTGCAGCAGACCCAGGTTGCGGTGGTCATTCCGTATTTCCACAAGTTCGTCGCCCGCTTTCCGACCCTGGCCGACCTGGCCGCAGCCGACAACGACACCGTGATGGCGCACTGGGCCGGGTTGGGCTACTACGCACGCGCACGCAACCTGCATGCCGCAGCCCGGCAATGCGTCGCCCTGCACGATGGCGAGCTGCCACGCGATGTCGATGCCTTGCTGGCGCTGCCCGGCATCGGCCGCAGCACCGCCGGCGCGATCCTCAGCCAGGCCTGGAACGACCGCTTCGCGATCATGGACGGCAACGTCAAACGCGTGCTGACGCGCTTCCACGGCATTGCTGGCTACCCCGGCCTGCCGGCGATCGAAAAGCAGTTATGGCAACTGGCGACGACGCATGTGGCGCAGGTGCCGGCCGGCCGCCTGGCCGACTACACCCAGGCGCAGATGGATTTCGGCGCCACGCTATGCACACGCGCCAAACCGGCCTGCGTGCTGTGCCCGCTGCAGGACGATTGCGTGGCGCGCCGCGATGGCCTGGTGGACGCACTGCCCACGCCCAAGCCCGGCAAGGCGTTGCCCGAGCGCGAAGCCACCGCCTTGCTGCTGGAAAATGCTGACAGACAGATCCTGCTGCAGCGCCGCCCACCGACCGGCATCTGGGCCTCGCTGTGGACGCTGCCGCAGGCCGAGACCGACAGTGGCATGCGCACATGGTTCGACAAACACATCGATGGCAACTACGACCGCGCCGACGAACTGCCGCTGATCGTGCACACCTTCAGTCACTACCGCCTGCATCTGCAGCCGTTGCGCCTCGGCAAGGTCGCACTGCGCCCGGCGGTACGCGACAATGACGACCTGCGCTGGGTCGCCCGCGCCGATCTCGCATCGCTGGGCTTGCCGGCGCCGATCCGCAAACTGCTCGACGCCCTCTAGGCGCGCACTCAAAGGAATCCGCATGTCCCGCACCGTGTTCTGCCAGTACCAGCAATGCGACACCGAAGGCCTGGATTTTGTGCCGTATCCCGGCGAGCTCGGCCAGCGCGTGTTCGCGCAGATCGGCAAGAGCGCATGGCAGGCCTGGCTGGCGCATCAGACCATGCTGATCAACGAAAACCGGTTGTCGCCACGCGACCCCAAGCACCGCGCGTTTCTCGAAGCCGAGTTGCAGAAGTTCCTGTTCGAACGCAATGCCGACAAGCCGGATGGCTATGTCGCGCCGATGAGCGAAGAATAAGCACGTCGGGATTCAGCGCGGCCAACAGACCACTGCGCTCACTGCCGGGCGGGCGCGGCCGGTAACCGGGATCGGCATGCATCACGCATGCCCTCCAGATCCTGCGCAACACTTCCTTCGGGCCGGGCACTGCTGGCCGCGGCTTTAGACAGGACAAAAAGAGCGCAGCGCAGGATAGACCTGCAGCGCAGCAGCCGCTACACGATCGCAGCGACCATCTGCAGGCGACATCCGGGCATTGCACCGCCCGGATGCGTGCGCCTCAACCGACGCCGGTCGGCCCGTCCAGCAGCATGCGGATCCGCTTGAGCAGCTCCTTCTGCGTATACGGTTTGTTGACCACGTCGAACTCCGCGCCGCCCACGTCGGTGCGCTGGATGCTGGCATCGGCATAACCGGTGGTCAGCAGGACCTTGATCCTGGGCAGCATGCGCCGCGCCTCGCGGGCCAGCACCACGCCATTCATGCCGCCGGGCATGATCAGATCGGTGAATAGCGCATCCACTTCCGCATGCTGCTCGAGTAACTCGATCGCCTCGCGCCCGCTGGCTGCAGAGAGAATGCGGTAACCGGCGTTTTCCAGGAACATCCTGGCCACCACCGCCACGTCCTGCTTGTCTTCCACCACCAGGATGGTTTCGCTGCCGCCCTTGTCGATGGCACGGCTCTTGACGGCCTGCAGGTCGTTCTCGAATTCGTTAGATGCGGGGAAATACAACCGCACCGTGGTGCCTTCGCCCACTTCGCTGTAGATGCGCACGGTGCCGCCGGACTGCTTGACGAAGCCGTACACCATCGACAGACCCAGGCCTGTGCCCTGCCCCTCGTCCTTGGTGGTAAAGAACGGCTCCATGACGCGGCTGGCCACCTCCGGCGGCATGCCCAAGCCCGTGTCGCTGACGGCAATGCTCACATAACGACCCGGCGCCAACTGGTGGTGCATGGCCAGATCGTGGCTGGTGATTTCCACGTTCTGGGTCTGCACGGTCACTTCCTTGCGCTCGGACTGCGCCATCGCATCGCGCGCATTGATCAGCACGTTCAACAGCGCCACTTCGGCCTGGGTGGTGTCGATCTGGCAGTTCCACAGCCCCTCTTCCAGCGACTGCCGCAGGCTGATGCCGCCCCCCAGCGTGCGCTCGGCCATGTTGTTCATGCCCGACACCAGGCCATTGAGATTGACTACCCGCCCCCGCAATTTCTGCTTGCGCGAAAACGCCAGCAATTGCTGGGTCAGGGTGGCCGCCTTGGCCGCGGCGGTTGCGGCATGTTCGGCGCTGAAGGCGATGCGTTCGGCATTCCTGGCGGCATCGCCGGAGACCATCATCTGGATCACTTCCAGATGCCCGGACATCACCTGCAGCAGATTGTTGAAATCGTGCGCGATGCCGCCGGTCAACTGCCCCAGCGCTTCCATCTTCTGCGCCTGGCGCAAGGCGTCCTCGGCATCGCGACGACGACTCACGTCCAGCTGCGAACCGAAGAAGTAGACCAGGTTGCCTTGCTCGTCGAACACCGGCGAGACGAACAGCGCGTTCCAGAACGAGGAGCCATCCTTGCGATAATTCAGCACCTCGGTGGCGAATTCGCGGCGTTGCTCGATGGACTCGCGCACGTCCTGCACGCTGGCCGGATCGGTTTCCGGGCCCTGCAGGAAACGGCAGTTGTTGCCGATGATCTCCTCGGACGAATACCCGGTCATTTCCAGGAACGCCCGGTTGGCGAACACGATCGGATTGTCGGGCAGGTGCGGGTCGGTGACCGTCATCGGCATGCGCGTGGTTTCCACCGCGGCAAAAAAGATATCCGAGCGATGCTTCTCCACAGGCAGGCTGCGAGATTCGCTGATATGAGGCGCCCGCAGCTCTCCGTTACCAGGATCGTTCAAGTGCATGTTCTCCGCGGGGCCATTCCCGTGGCGATAGTCTAGTTGGGGCCGGTGAGTTGATTCCTCACATCCATGAGCCTTTCCCGTACGGCCGCGCTCGCCGATGCAACCCGGCGTGCGGCAGGCAGCACGCGCTAATGCGGCGCCACCTTGGAAAACACGTTGATGACCACCGCACCGGCCACGATCAGGCCCATGCCCAGCAGCGCCGGCGCATCCAGCCGTTGTCCGTGCACGGCCCAGGCCACCAGCGAAATCAACACGATGCCCGCGCCCGACCACATGGCGTAGGCGATGCCGACCGGGATCACGCGCAGCGTCAGCGCCAGGAAATAGAACGAAATGCCGTAGCCCAGCACGGTGAGCAGCGATGGCCACATGCGCGTGAAGCCTTCGCTCGATTTGAGCGCCGCCGTGGCGGTGACTTCTGCGCAGATCGCGATTGCCAGGAATATCCAGTTCTTCATCGCCGCACCTTGCCCGTGGAATGCGGCGACCATAGCCGCAGGCACCGGCTTGCTTGCAAGCGCGCCGCTGTGCGCCATTGCCCGCGCCGTCGCTTGCTGAAAGCAGGCTAATGCAGGCACGGTGGACCGGCACTGGCAGGCAGGTGCATCGGTCGTTTTGCCGTAGCATGCACAGGCAGCAAGCAGCTCTTGCGCTTCATTCGGCCGTTCTGGCGCCGTTGCGCGCGTCTTTCCAGCCAGCGCAGGCTCTGGCAATCATGCGATGCCACCATGCCGGGCTACCAGACCCAGATTCACGAGTTGACCTTCGGGCAACTGACCTACGTCATCCGCGCACTTGCCGACAAACAGCAATACGCCGATCCGGACGAGAGTGCGGCCGATGCCGGCATCTCCTCGGCGCAGTGGAGCCTGTTCGGGCAGGTCTGGCCTGCCGGCCAGCTATTGGCCGAAGCAATGGCCACGCGCCCGATCGAAGGCCGGCGCATTCTCGAACTCGGCTGCGGCCTGGGGCTGGCCAGCCTGGTGTTGCGCCGGCGCGGCGCCGACGTGGTCGCCAGCGATCATCACCCGCTGGCAGAGGTGTTCCTGGCGTACAACGCCGCACTCAACTCCCTGGACTCGGTGCCGTATCGCCGGCTCGACTGGGATGCCGGCGCGCTGAACATGGGCCAGTTCGACATGATCATCGCCAGCGACGTGCTGTATGAAACCCGCCACGCCACCATGTTGGCCAGCCTCATTCCCGCGCTGGCCAGGCCTTCGTGCGAGATCGTCATCAGCGATCCGGGCCGCGGCAACGCCAACGCGCTCTCGCGCATGCTGGCGGACATCGGGTTTTCGTTGGTCGCCGGCGAACGCCAGGCCGCAGCGCAGGTGGCCAAGGCGCCGCGCCTGTTCGTCTACCGGCGCAACATGGACAACTGGTAGCCCGCAGCGGGTTAGGTGTCCCTGCCGCGTGACTCGGGTGCAGACGTATCGGCAGACAGCGCGATCGGCCTGCACGGATCGGCCTTGCGCTTCTGGCGCCCGCTCATGCGCATCGGCGAGCCTGGCGCCGTAGAGCGGGCGCCAAGTCGTCAGAGCCGGTATTCCTTCGGGTCCAGAAACTCGGCAAGACAGGAACCCACGCGCAGTGCCTGCTCGCGCGCATCGCCGCGGTATTCGCCCTGCCCTGCGCCTTCGATCGTGGCGATCGGCGAAGGATGGTCGCGGTGATACACAAACGCCGTCGACGACCACTGGGTCTGTCCAGGTGCCTGACTTTCCATCGTTTCCACGCGGAACTCACCGCAGTAGCCGTGAATCAACGTGCGTCGAAGTGTTCTGTGCGTCATGCCCGGAAGTATCGCCACGCGCAGTTGAAGACCACGTGGAAAACCGCCGCCGCAGGCGCCAGGTCTGCCGGCAAACGCAACAAGTCCATCCGCAGCAATCGCCGCAACGTGGCATCGACAAAACAAGGAAGAGAGTTTGCACATCCGGCGATTGCCGGGACGCCTTGCGAACGAAGGCGTGGAAATGGTGGCCGAGGACGGAATCGAACCGCCGACACGGGGATTTTCAATCCCCTGCTCTACCAACTGAGCTACTCGGCCACTATCGCAACATGCTGCCTGCGTTGCGAGGACGCGCATCATAGCGAGCAGGCGCAGTTTGAGCAAGCGTTGCGATGAACTTTGTTGCGGGCCGGCGCGGCGACCGCGCTTTCCTGCATCGGTTCACACCGCGCGGAAGGCGGCATGGCCTAGCCTGCGCAGATCCCGAGGAGAGTGTCATGCGCCTGCCCTGCCTGCTGTTGTCGTTCGCCTTGCTGCTGCCGTTGATGGCCGCGGCCCAACAGCCGGTACGCGCAGTGCCGCAACTGGACATCTCCCGCTACGCCGGGCAGTGGCACGAGATCGCGCATCTTCCGGTGTCGTTCCAGAAGAAGTGCCGCAGCGACATCACCGCCAGCTACACCTTGCGCGACGATGGCTTGATCGGCGTGCGCAACGGCTGCCGCAGCGCCGATGGCGAGCTGACCCAGGCCGAGGGAGTGGCACGGCCGGTCGAGGGCCGGCCCGGGCAGCTGCAGGTGCGCTTTGCGCCGGAGTGGCTGAGCTGGTTGCCGCTGGTGTGGGCCGACTATTGGGTGATCGCGCTCGACCCGGACTACCAATGGGCGGTAGTCGGCGAGCCGGATCGCAAATACCTGTGGATCCTGTCGCGCTCGCCACAGATGCCGCGCGCGCAGCTCGAGCAACTCAAGCGTCAGGCCACGCAGATGGGCTATGACCTGTCGCCGCTGATCGTGGCTGCGCCCTTGCGTTGACGCCAGCAGCCTGAACGCAGGCCGTGCTGCGTCGTGTGCCGCAACGCCTGCGCACGGACACGCCGCAAGGCAGCAAGGCAGCGTCCGTACTGCGTAGTATTCTTGGCGCCGCCTTACACCCGCCAAGGACCTCAGTACATGCGTCGTGCCTACCGTCTCCTGATCGTGTCGCTGGCCTGCGGCCTGCTGCTGAGCGCCTGCGGCGGTGCGGTCCGCCGCGTGTCCGAGCCGGCCGCCAGCATCCAGCAATTGACCGTGCGTGCCGATGGTTCCTGGTCGGTCGATCTGCGGCTGCAGAACTACAGCAGCATCCCGATGCAGTTCGAGCGCGTGGCGCTGGAGATTTCCGCCGGCGATCAGTTGGCCGGCAAGCTCGACCAGAGCGTCGGCATCTCGATCGGCCCGGAAACCGCCGACGTGGTGACCGTCAGCGTGCAGCCGACCTCGCTGGGCCGTCTCACTGTGGCCGATGTGCTCGCCGGCGGCCGCTCGCTGCCTTACTCGCTCAAGGGCACGGTGTGGGCGACGCCGCAGGATAAGAAGCAGCGCGATTTCAGCGTCGAATCACGTAACACGCTCAGCCCGGCCCCCGGCCTCAACGGCGTGCTGCGCTGACGCGCACGCCTTCCCGCACTCGTTTGAAGGATTCCGCATGAGCAGCTACACCGCCCCGCTGACCGATTTCCGCTTCGCCCTGCACGACGTGCTCGGCGCGCAGGCCCTGTTCGCCCGGCTCGGCTATTCCGACGCCAGCACCGACATCATCGACGCCGTGCTCGAGGAAGCCGGCCGCTTCACCGCGCAGGTGCTGGCGCCGCTCAACAGCATCGGCGACGAAATCGGCTGTGCCTTCGACAAGAGCACCCACGCGGTGACCACCCCGCCCGGCTTCCGTGCGGCCTACGACCAGTTCGTGGAAGGCGGCTGGAACGGGCTCACCGCCGAGACGCAGTTCGGTGGCCAGGGCATGCCGCACACGCTGGGCGTACCGTTGAGCGAAATGATCAACGCCGCCAACCTGGCCTGGGGCAACTTCCCGCTGCTGTCGCACGGCGCGATGGAAGCGCTGCGCCAGCACGGCGAAACCTGGCAGCAGGATGTCTTCCTCAAGCCACTGATCGACGGCCGCTGGACCGGCACCATGTGCCTGACCGAGCCGCATTGCGGCACCGACCTGGGCCTGCTCAAGACCCGCGCCGAGCCCAACGCCGACGGCAGCTATGCCATCACCGGCACCAAGATCTTCATCACCGCCGGCGAGCACGACCTCACCGACAACATCGTGCATCTGGTGCTGGCCAAGTTGCCGGACGCACCGGCCGGCGCCAAGGGCATCTCGCTGTTCGTCACCCCCAAGTTCAAGGTGGACCGCGACGGCAACGTGGGCGAACGTAATGCGCTGCACTGCGGCTCGATCGAGCACAAGATGGGCATCAAGGGCTCGGTGACCTGCGTGATGAACTTCGAAGGCGCGCAAGGCTATCTGGTCGGCCAGCCGCATAAGGGCCTGCAGGCCATGTTTACGATGATGAATACCGCGCGCCTGAGTGTGGGTCTGCAGGGCATCGGCCTGTCCGAGCGTGCGTATCAGAACGCGCTGCGCTACACCCGCGAGCGCCTGCAGTCGCGCGCGCTCAGCGGTGCCAAATTCCCCGACAAGCCGGCCGACCCGATCATCGTGCACCCGGACGTGCGCCGCATGCTGCTGACCATCAAGTCGCTGACCGAAGGCAGCCGCCTGCTGGCGCTGCACGCGGCCAGCCTGGTCGATGTGGCCCACCGCGGCACCACCGAGCAGGAACGCGCCGACGCCGAGACCCTGGTGAGCTTCCTCACCCCGATCTCCAAGGCCTGCCAGACCGAGTGGTCGATCGAGAACACCTACCACGCGCTGCAGTGCTTCGGCGGCCACGGCTATATCCGCGAATACGGCATGGAGCAGCTGGCCCGCGACGCGCGCATCACCACCATCTACGAAGGCACCACCGGCATCCAGGCGCTGGACCTGATCGGCCGCAAGACCGCTGCCAGCCAGGCGGCGGGACTCAAGCTGTTCCTGGCCGATGTGGAAACCTTCGCCAATGCGCAGGAAAGCAATGCCGCGCTGGCCGAGTTCATCAAGCCGCTGCGCGACAAGTGCAGCGAGTGGGCGATGCTGACCCGCGACGTGCTCGATCGCGCCGCCCGCAACCCGGACGAACTCGGTGCCGCCAGCTACGACTACCTGTTCTATTCCGGCTATGTGGTGCTGGCGTACTGGTGGGCGCGTAGCGTGGCCGCTGCCGATGCTTCCGCGCACAGCGAGGAGTTCAAGCGCGCCAAGCGCGAAACCGCCCGCTTCTACTTCGCACGCATGTTGCCGCGCACGCTGACCCATGCCGCCACCATCCGCAGCGGCGCAGCGCCGTTGATGACGCTGGAAGCGGAGTTGTTCGGCGAAGCCTGAGCAAGCGTCATCATCGCGGCGGGCTGCCGCCGTCGTAGGAGCGGACCTGGCCGCGATGAGGCGGTACCGATCGGCAAGATGTCGCGCCCGGGTGCGCTCCTACGGCAACACCGCAGGATTCCGCCGCGGTCGTAGGAGCGGACCTGGCCGCGACGAGGCAGTACCGATCGGCAAGACCTCGCGCCCGGGTGCGCGCCTACGGCAACACCGCAGGATTCCGCCGCCGTCGTAGGAGCGGACCTGGCCGCGACGAGGCAGTACCGATCGGCAAGACCTCGCGCCCGGGTGCGCGCCTACGGCAACACCGCAGGATTCCGCCGCC